>JBEKWC010000023.1:0-82093 GCA_049513475.1 Candidatus Sulfotelmatobacter sp.
AGCAAGGCCGATTTCTGACTCTCCAAAGCGGCGACAGCGTCGGGAGCATCAGGCATAGGGGACATGATAGATCCCTCCTGGATACCTAGCGTATCATGTACGCTAGGTTGCATGCTCCAAAAAAATGGATCCCGGTTCTCTTACTTTTGTGTCGCACACCCACCGCTCCCCCGCGCGTTGACATGAACTCCTTACGGATGCTAAGTTTAACAGTTTTCATAGCCCTCATCGTCCGGTCTAACGAGCAAGCTTCAGAGGCCAGCGGTCTTGGTCAGAACTCTGGTTTAGCATTCTTTTTTAGAATTCTTTTTAAGCACCCAATGGAAGAAACGCTGCGACAACTAGGCGAATTACTGCTTGGAGCTGTACCCACGGTGATTCTGCTGGCGCTGCTGTACGCGCTGTACGCGACGATTGTGCATAAGCCGTTGCGGCGCGTGCTCGACGAACGGCGCAGCAAGACGGAGGGCGCGGTCGAGAAATCGCGCGCGGATATTGCCGCCGCCGAGGCGCGCACCACGGAATATGAGCAGCGACTGCGCGAGGCTCGCGCTACCGTGTTTCGCGCGCAAGAGGCTCGCCGTAAGGCAGCGCTGGATGCGCGGACCGCCGCTTTGCACCAGGCGCGCGAGCAGGCGCAGGCTCAGGTGCAGGCGGCGAAGGCGGATATCGAGAACGATCGCGAGGCGGCGCAGACGGGTTTGCAAGCCCAAGCGCAGATGCTGGCGACGGAGATTATGCGGCGTGTGCTCGAACCCGCCGGAGCGGGGCGCTGATGGCTCAGCTCCGGGTTTCGCTTGGCGCGATTTGGAATTCGAAATAAATGACTTTCCTCAACAGGCTTCTACGGTGGTGGCTGTTGGCGGCGATCATGATCGCCCTCGCCGGGACGGTTGTCTTGTTGCCCGCCCAGGAGCAACCGGCCAAGCCACAACCGCAACCGTCCAGCGATTCGGGAAAGCAGCCCGGCTTCGGCCGGCAGTTGTCCCACGAGACGCGGGAGGCGGCCGGAGAAGAGACCGACGACAAAGCGCAATTCAAAGAGTCGGCGGCGGTGAAGCTGATCGCGCGGCTCACCGGGCTAAGCACAGGCAGCGCGTACTTTTTGAGCCTCGGCTTGAATTTCGCCATCATCCTGGGAATTCTGGTCTGGGTGGCGCGCAAATATTTGCCGGCAGCGTTCAGTGCGCGTACCGTGGCGATCCAGAAAGCGATGCAGGAGGCGCAGAAGGCCAGCGATGAAGCGCGGCGCAGGCTGGCGGAGATAGAGTCGCGGCTGATGAAGCTCGATGTGGAGATCGGCATGATGCGCAACTCCGCCGAGAAAGAAGCGGCAGCCGAGGAGGCGCGCATCCAGGAGGCTTCGCAGCAAGAGGCGCGAAGAATTGTCGAGTCGGCGCAGCAGGAAATCGCCGCGGCGGCGAAGTCGGCGCGCCGCGAGCTGACGGCCTACGCAGCCGATCTCGCGGTGGTGCTGGCCAAGAAGCAGATTCACGTGGATGCGGCCACCGATCAGGCGCTGGTGCGGAATTTTGCCGGACAGTTGGCCGCGTCTTCTGAAGCTTCGGGAAACGGACCGGGAAAGGGCGGGCGCTAGAGCATGGCTTCGGTTGCGAGCACGTACGCGCGCGCCTTCGCGGATGTGGTCCTCAGCGCCCATCTGGATGTGGAGCGCTCGATCGCCGCACTGCGCGCGATTGCGAACCTGCTGGGCGAGAGTCCGGAGTTGCGGCGGGTGTGGGAGAATCCGGCCGTTCCCGCGGAGCAGAAAAGGCGCGTGCTCGATGTCATCGCGGAGCGGGATGAACTTCCGAAGCAAGTGCGGAATTTGGTTGCGGTGCTGATTGACCACCGTCGAACCCATTTTCTGGAGCCGATTATCCGTCAACTGGAAAAGGAACTGGACGCTCGCCTGGGATTCGTGGAGGCGCAGATCACCAGCGCCCGAACGTTGGAGGATGCAGAGAAGAGCGAATTCGAAGCGCAAGTTGGAAAGCTTACGGGTAAAAAGGTCCGCGCACATTACGGCGAGGACGCATCCCTGCTGGGCGGCGCGATGGTCCGCGTGGGCAGCACGATTTACGACGGTTCGGTGAAAGGGCAGTTGGAGAGATTGAAGGAAGCTATTAGTTCTTAGCTTTTGACGTGTATCCCAAACCTAAGCGTTTGGGCACAGGATCTTGAAGCCTTCAACGCGGAGATTCGCTGAGAACATCCGCGGAGGGCGCAGAGTAAGCTAAGAGCGAATGGCTAACCGCTAAGAGCTATCTATGGCACAGATCAAGGCAGACGAAATAACCAAGCTGATTCGCGAGCAGATCGAGAATTATGAATCGAAGATCTCCGTGGACGAAACCGGCACCGTGATCACGCTGGGCGATGGCATCGCGCGCGTGTATGGGCTCGACAAAGTGATGGCCGGTGAATTGCTGTCGTTCCCGCACAATGTGGCCGGCATCGCCATGAACCTGGAAGAAGATCAGGTGGGCGTGGTGCTGCTCGGGGAATACACCGAGATCAAAGAAGGCGACGAGGTGAAGCGCACCGGGCGCATCATGAGCGTGCCGGTGGGCGACGCTATCATTGGCCGCGTGGTCGATTCGCTGGGCCGTCCGATTGACGACAAAGGCCCGATCGCTTCCGACAAATTCATCGCACTGGAGCGCCTGGCGCCGGGCGTGATCGATCGGCAGCCCGTGCGCGAGCCCATGGCCACTGGCCTTAAGGCCATCGACAGCATGATTCCCATCGGACGCGGCCAGCGCGAGTTGATCATCGGGGACCGGCAAACGGGAAAAACCGCGGTCGCGCTCGACACCATTATTAATAGCCGGGGCAACGACCTGATCTGTATTTATAACGCCATCGGGCAGAAGCGCTCTTCGATTGCACAGGTGGTGAAGATTCTGGAAGACGCCGGCGCGATGGAGTACACCATCGTGGTCGCGGCCTCGGCTTCGGAACCCGCGCCTATGCAATATATTTCTCCTTACGCGGCGTGCGCGATTGGAGAATACTTTCGCGACAGCAAACGGCACGCGCTGGTCATCTTCGACGATCTCTCGAAACACGCGGCGTCCTATCGCGAGATTTCGCTGCTCTTGCGGCGGCCGCCGGGACGCGAGGCTTACCCCGGCGATGTGTTCTATCTTCACTCGCGCCTGCTGGAGCGTTCCGCCAAGCTGAGCGACAAGAATGGCGGGGGGTCGCTGACCGCGCTGCCGATTATCGAGACTCAGGCGGGCGATGTTTCGGCTTACATTCCGACCAACGTGATCTCGATTACCGACGGGCAGATTTATCTGGAAACCGATTTGTTCAATCAGGGCGTACGGCCGGCGGTAAACGTGGGTCTGTCAGTGAGCCGCGTGGGCGGCAGCGCGCAGATCAAGGCCATGCGGCAGGTGGCCGGAACTTTGAAGCTGGAACTCGCGCAGTACCGCGAACTGGCCGCGTTTGCGCAGTTCGGCAGTGATCTCGACAAAGCCACGCAGGCGCAGCTTAATCGCGGGCAGCGGCTGGTTGAACTGCTCAAGCAGAATCAATTTTCGCCGCTGCCTTTCTCGAAGCAGATTCTGATCATCTTCGCCGGCACGGGAGGATTTCTCGATGACCTGCCGGTGAATCAGGTGCGCGACTTCGAAAAAGCGCTCTACGAATACGTGGATGCGACCAATGCCGGCCTGCTGCGCACCATCATGGAGAAAAAGGTTCTCGACGACGCGTTAAAGGCGCAGTTGACAGATGTGATCAAGCAGGCGAAGCAGCAGTTTGTAAGTTCGCGGGAAGCGGTAGCGAAATGACAGTTCTCAGTTCTCGGTACTCAGTTCTCGGTAAGAACTCAGAGCCGCGAGGTTTGAACTGAGAACTGAGAACTGAACTGGGTTTCAATGCCAAATATTCTCGACATTCGGCGCCGTATTCGCAGCGTGGTCAACACGCGGCAGATCACCAAGGCCATGAAGGTGGTGTCGGCGGCCAAGTTGCGACGGGCGCAGGAGCGGGCTTTGTCGGCGCGGCCTTACGCGCAGATGCTGACCAATGTTCTCAAATCGCTGGTGGCGCGGGCGGAAATTTACGATTCCGAGACCGGCGAACCCAAGCATCCACTGCTGGCGCAGCGGCCCGAGCAAAATATTCTGCTGATCGTGGTCACGGGCGACAAAGGGCTGGCGGGAGCTTTCAGCGCGAATATTACCAAGGCCGCCAGCCGTTTTCTCGAATCGAAGACCGGGAAGAATATCGATATCGAAGCGATCGGCCGCAAGGGGCGCGACTTTTTGCGGAGGCGCTATCCGGCTGCGGCGGTGCAGACGCGCACCTTGGCTGAGGCGGACGAATCGCTTGAGAACCGCGCCGAGTCGGGGGCGCGCGTCGCAGAGATCGAGATCACGGGCGAGCACGTGGGAGTTCTCGGCAAACTGGAGTTTTCCCAGGCCCGCACTTTGGCCGAGACTGTGATCGAGCGCTACGAGCGCGAAGAGGTCGATTCCGTCTACGTCGTATTCAACGAATTCAAGTCCGTGATCGCGCAGCGGCTGATCGTAGAACAGATTCTTCCCATCGGAGAGATCGGGCAGCAGGCCGTTCGGCTCTCGGAAGAGATGACGGAGGAAGAAAAGAAAAAAGCGAAAGAAGCCGCGATCAGTGCAGGAGTCGGCTTGCGCGGGGAAACTCCGGCCGACCAGGCGGCGGAAAAAATTGCCACCGCGGATGTGGATTATATCTACGAGCAGCCGCCGGAAGAATTGTTTCGGTCGCTGCTGCCGAAGTATGTCGCTACTCAGGTCTTCCGTGCGCTGTTGGAGTCGGTGGCGGCCGAGCATGCCGCGCGCATGACCGCGATGGATGCCGCCACCAGCAACGCGACCGACATGATCGATTCACTTACGCTGGCCATGAACCGGGCGCGGCAGGCCAAGATCACGAAAGAGATTATCGAGATCGTAAGCGGCGCGGCGGCGATGTGAAGAAGCTTCCAGCGTTTCGCTACTCGCTTCTCGACAAACACAGAGCAGAAACCAACATCCGCCGTACGAGCAGACAGCCGGCCAGAAATATGACTAAGCTAGGAGCTAGCAGCTGAATTTATGCCAGACAACATCGGACACGTAGTGCAAATTGCGGGACCGGCAGTCGACGTCCAGTTTCCCGAGGGACATTTGCCGCCGATTTATCAGGCGGTGCGGATCGTGAGCGACGGCTTCACCGTGCCCAATCCCGTCAACGTCATTCTTGAAGTGCAACAGCACCTCGGCGAGGGCCGCGTGCGTTGCATCGCCATGGAGGCCACCGAAGGCATGGTGCGCGGCATGAATGCGATCGATGAAGGCGGACCGATTTCGGTTCCCGTGGGCCGCGGCACGCTGGGCCGCGTGATGAATGTGATCGGCGAACCCGTCGATCAGTTGGGGCCGATCGAGTACAAAGAGAGAATGCCGATTCATCGCCTCGCGCCCGCCTTCGACGAACAGGCCACGACCGCCGAAATGTTTGAGACCGGCGTGAAGGTCATCGACCTCATTCAGCCCTTCTTGAAGGGCGGAAAGATCGGGTTGTTTGGCGGCGCCGGCGTGGGCAAGACCGTCGTCATCATGGAACTCATCAATAACGTGGCCAAAAACCACGGTGGGTTCTCCGTGTTCGCGGGCGTCGGCGAGCGCACGCGCGAAGGCAACGATCTCTGGCTGGAAATGACGGAGTCCGGAGTGATCAAGCCCGGCGATCCAGCGCATTCGAAAGCTGCGCTGATTTACGGTCAGATGACCGAGCCGCCCGGAGCGCGTCTGCGCGTGGCCCTGACGGGACTGACGGTCGCGGAATATTTCCGCGATGCCGAGGGCGCCGACACCCTGCTCTTCATCGACAATATTTTCCGCTTCACTCAGGCGGGTTCGGAAGTCTCGGCGCTGCTGGGACGCATGCCCAGCGCGGTAGGCTATCAACCGAATCTCGCGACCGAGATGGGGGAACTGCAAGAGCGCATCACGTCGACCAAGAAAGGTTCGGTCACCTCGGTGCAGGCGATCTACGTTCCAGCCGACGATTTGACCGATCCCGCGCCCGCGACCACGTTCGCGCACCTCGATGCGACCACGGTGCTTTCTCGCGCGCTCACCGAAATCGGAATTTATCCGGCGGTCGATCCGCTGGCCTCGACATCGCGCATTCTCGACGCGCGCATCGTCGGCCAGGAACATTACGATGTGGCGCAGTCGGTGAAGAAAACTCTGCAGACTTATAAAGATCTGCAGGACATCATCGCCATTCTCGGCATCGACGAGTTGAGCGAAGACCAAAAATTAAGCGTGGCGCGCGCGCGAAAAATTCAACGCTTCCTCTCGCAGCCCTTCCACGTAGCCGAACAATTCACCGGCGCACAAGGACGGTACGTGAAGATCGCCGACACCGTGAAGGGCTTCAAGGCCATCGTCGAAGGCAAATACGACGACATCCCCGAGCAGGCGTTTTACATGAAAGGTCCAATCGAAGAAGTGCTGGAAGCCGCGGAGAAGATGAAGGCGGCAGCTTAGAAAGCAGTCAGCCATCAGCTTTCGGTTCACCTGCCGCGAGAGGTCGAGCTGATTTCGCCGAAAGCTGACGGCTGAAAGCTAATCGCTGGTTTATGTCCGATACTTTCCAACTCGAGATCGTCACGCCGGAAAAGAAAGTGGTGGAGACCGCGGCGGAAGAAATTCAGATTCCCGGCAAGAACGGCTATCTGGGAGTTCTTCCGGGCCACGCGCCGCTGATCACCGAGCTCGCCGTGGGAGAAATCAAATTCCATGCCGGCGCGGAACAGCAGCGATTGGCAGTGGCGTGGGGCTTCGCCGAAGTTCTGCCCGACAAGGTCACTATTCTCGCCGAGAGCGCAGAGCGCCCGGGCGACATTGACGTGGAACGCGCGCGCAAAGCCAAAGCCCGTGCCGAGGAACGCTTGTCCAGCGGCGATCCTAACGTCGATGTGGAGCGCGCTCTGAACGCATTGCAAAAAGCGGATACGCGATTGGAAGTGGCCGAGAAGAAGGCTGCTTCTTAGTTTCTGCGAGGCAGGACCGATACTGTCGGTGCAGGGATCGATTGCCCGGTCATCGCGCTTATCACCTGCGGAAATGCATTTTTCAAGGCTCCGCTTGGTCGTCATATCGTCCTATCACCGGTTTTTGTCCCTCATAGTGTGTTCGCATTCTGCGAAAAGGCGGAGTTCGTCGATCGTCGATCGTTGCCACTCCAAGGAGAGCGTGCGACCGATCTCCTATGCCTCAGATCCACTCGAATCGCTCGCTTAGCTCAGCTAGCCCGCTTGAGGACCGAGGGTGATGTCAGCCTTGGCATGAGCTACGGACCGCGAATGGATTACCGAACATCTGGAGACCAGGGAAGTGCCAACCGCAAGAGGGCCGGATTCGTCGGCGGCGGCGGATGGCTCATTGAGAGCATCGGATCGAGTTCTTCCGATCACTGGGAAGGACGCTGGCAGCTTGGGGATCGGAGCCGCGCTGAGCGAAAGATATGGAGTGTCAGCCACGGTCGCATCGCCAGTCGCCAGCCTCATTCGAAGATTAGAGATGAGTCCGTCGAGAATATAAGCAGGAGTTGCGGCACAATCTTGCGCTGGTTGCTGATTTTGCCAGGGAACACAATCTTCTAGCTTTTGCCAAAACTTTTGAGTCCGGGCAGTCCCGGCTCGAGTCGCAATCGCCTACACCGACCTCTACCAAGCGGATATCGCACCTTTTGAGGCGATTCCCTTGCCCTCGCACCAGCCGCTCGCGGCCGCACAGGCCGCATTGGTATTTGGCGGCTTGGGTTCGTGGAACGGTGTGTATTTTGACGAAACAAACCGAGGGCGCTACCAAGAATTGTCGGCGCGGTTGCATCAACTCCTTAACCAGGCCATTGTGGTCGCGGCGAACTCGTCCTCAACGTTCCGAGATGCCAACAGCGGTGATGGAAGCCAGAATCAGAATCGCATCCGTCACGGCACGTTCACATGATCCCGATGTTCCGAGGGTACATACCTCACAGCCGCAGTTCGCTCCAACTTGTCCCACGCGAATCTGCGGCCTTCGAGCGCGCGCTTCAGCGTCTTGAACAGCACCACCGAAAATAACTGGCGATAGGCGAAGCGCTGCAGCCAGACCTGGCTGAGCAGCCACACGTCTTCTTTATCGTCGGGACGGCGGCGCTCGAGCGCGAAGGCCAGCGCCGAGGCCAGAAAGTCAATCACCAGAAATACGAAGAAGAACGCCACCAGCTTATGGAAGCTCGATGGATCCGTGGAATCGGGATGAAAATGTTTCTGAATGAAATACCAGATGGAACCGATGGCGAACATGATGTCGATGAGCGGGGACACCAGCGGCAATAGAATCTGGAAGATCACAATGTTTGGCAGAGCCACAAAACCAAGCGCGCCTTTGCGCGCAAAAACTCCGCTATGTTTGTACACGGCTTGCAAAATTCCGAAGGACCAACGGAAACGCTGGCGCATCAGGCCGTTCGCGTTGGTCGGCGCTTCGGTATAAGCCAGCGCCATATCTTCGTACTCCACGCGGTAACCGAGTCGCAGCAGAGCCATGGTGAGGTCGGCGTCCTCGGCGACGGTGTCGATCTGGTAGCCTCCGGCCTCGCGCACCGCCGAAACACGCCACGCCCCGATCGCGCCTGGCACCACGCTGACCGCGCCGAGAACGTCCAAGGCGCGGCGCTCGAAGTTTTGGCTGGTGATGTATTCCAGAGCTTGCCAGCGGGTCCACAGATTCACGCGATTGCCGACCTTGGCGTTGCCCGCGATGGCGCCGACTTCAGGATTTACAAAGTGTGGCACCAGGCGCGAGATCGCATCGCCGGCAATGATGGTATCGGCGTCGATGCCTACGAAGAGTTCCGCGTCGCGGATATGCTCGATGCCGTAGTTGAGAGCTTCGGCCTTGCCCGCATTCGGCTTGGTCAAGATCAGAACGCTGCCCGCAGCTTCTTCGTGGACAAAGGCGGCACGCGCTATTTCGAGCGTACGATCGCGCGAGCCGTCGTCGATCACAATCACGCGCAGGTTGGGATAGTCGGAGTTAAGCGCGGCGCGTACCGTACGCACGATAACTTTTTCTTCGTTATACGCGGGGATCAGCACGGCAACTTTGGGCTTGTAGGAAGCTAGTTCCGCGGGGCGCCCGAAAATCTTCTCATGCAAGCGGTCGTAAACCGCGGCCGCGCCAATAAAAATTAGTCGCCCGGTCATGAGCAGGTCGCCGATGAAAAAAATGAAAGTGATCGAGACAATACCGGCCTCGAAGAGCCAGAAGCCAAGCCCATCCAGGCGCGCGGCCCAGCGTTGTCCCCTGCTCAAAGGCGCCATGACGTCCGCCCGAGTCTTGCCGAACAATTGAAACACCGGAACCACCGCGTACCCGCGAGCGCGAATTCCTTCGATGATCATGGGGAGCGCACGCACAGTCTCGGCGCGATTGCCGCCGCCGTCATGCAAGAGCACGATATTGCCGCAACGCAGATCGTTGACGCCGCAAGGCGGCAAATGTGAAAGCACGTAGGCGGAGATCTCCTCGGCGGTGTGCCGGCGCGGCTTGTCGCTCCAGTCGTTGGGGTCGATGCGGTTGCCGACCGTGATGTAGCCCATATCCTGCGCAAATTCGAGCGGCTTCACTTGGTCAGCGGTGTCGGGCTCTTCGTCGATGGCGTAGGGCGGGCGCAGCAGCTTGGCCTGAACGCCCATCAGGCTGGCGAAGAGGCGCTCCGTCAGGTTTAATTCCACCTTCATATAGGTGGAGGAAATGTTGCTCACGTCGGGATGCGTGAACGTGTGGTTGCCGATGGTGTGGCCTTCGTCGAAAATACGCTTGGCTAGGCCGGAGAATTTATCGGTCTGAATGCCGATCAGGAAAAACGTAGCCGTAGCGTGCTCGCGCTTGAGCACATCGAGAACTTTCGGGGTCCACTCCGGATCGGGACCATCGTCGAAGGTAAGCGCGACTTGGTTCGGGCTGTAGCCGTAACGCCCCACGCGATAGGGTTCGGGCAGCGACTGAAAGTTCTCGTCCGTGATGAGCTTGCTCTGGGCATCGATGGTCAAATCGCGGGTGCCGTGCGCGGGGCGCTGCTCGATGCGCAGAATTTCGCCCTGGCCCTCCATGTCAACGTCCTGGCCGGGAGGCACGTCGCGCAGTTTGTCGGCGGCTCCGGCATCACCAGGGACGTCCCATACGCGCCAGATGGTGCGGTCCTCGCCACCCAGGCGCCACAAAGCGAAAGTGCTGATCCCCAGAGCCTGCGCGGCGCGCATGTGGTTAAGCGCGGTGACCGCATCCAGAAACCACACATCATGGCGGATGCTGTGCTCGTCGAGATAACTGAAGTGCGGATTCAGCGCGTCGTCGTCGAAGGTGATGTCTTCGTCGGAGTCGCGCGCCGCCAGCCAGGCTTCCTGCACGCTGACTGAACTATCGCGCTCGTTCGCCGGCAGCTTGCCTTTTTTCGGCTTGAGCACCCAGTCATAGCCGTAGTCCGCGATGGCGCAAATCAACTTCTCCTTCGGAATGACCTTGACGGCAAATTTTAGACTGTCGACAAACCAATCCTGCGAGGCGACCGGGCCCGACGCACCGCCGGGGTAGTGTTCGTCATAATTCATGACCACGACTCCATCGGCGGGCGTGGCGATCGCGGCATAGTCGAATTCCTGATTGTGCGCGGGAACGCTGACGTAAAGCTTCATGCCGCGGCTGTGCAGGTCGGAGGAGAGTTCGTTCAGCAGCGCCACATAACCCGGCTGCCCGGTTTTCGGGAAGGCTTCGAAATCCACCATCAAGCCGCGGAAACGATCCGATGCAAGAAACAAAGCGACTTGCTGGCGAAACACCGCGCGCGCCTCGCGATTGTTCAGAAATTCGGTGATGCCCCCAACCCACTCGCTGCCGTCGAAGTTGTTGACCATGGGGAAGACTTCCATGCTCGGGTCTTCGGCCTTGAGAAAGGGCATCACGCGGTCGTCCACTGCGCGGGCGTGATTGTTTTGGACCACGTCAAAAAATTTGTTGGTCTGGTCGTCCACTGCCTGCAGACGGCCATCGGCGGTGAGCACGTGCAGCCAGTCGGGATAAAGCAGGTCGATCTGGCGGGAGAAATCGCGCAACGAAGAGAAACTGGCGGCATCCCAGGGCACGTAGAAGGCAGCGCGGATGCCCTCCTCCTGATTCAGTTTCACCTCTGAGGCCGGCAGCTTTGACTTGCGGTGGGAGCGGCTGGCCAACTTT
The DNA here is from genome assembly GCA_049513475.1 of Candidatus Sulfotelmatobacter sp. Lineage (GTDB taxonomy): Bacteria > Acidobacteriota > Terriglobia > Terriglobales > Acidobacteriaceae > Sulfotelmatobacter. The sequence continues at coordinate 11,271 of JBEKWC010000023.1, forward strand.
TTCTGGCGCTCGCGCACTTTCTCTTTTTCGCTTTCTTTCAAGGCCTTGAAGGCCCGCTTCTGCGGCGAGAACAGCAATTCGGGCAGGCGCTCATCCCGCAGCGTGGTGTACACAAAAAAGGTAATCAGCGTAGAGGACGCTAGCACCACGGCGTCGACTAGGCGCCTCAGACGCTTCCAGCGAGCGCGTTTGGGATCGTAAAAGACCGGTTCAGCCATGGAGAGTTAATCGTTCATCGTATGCCGCGGCGGCCACACGGTCAATTCTCTCTGGGACACTTCCAGGGTAGGATACGGCGACAGACAATGCTTTTGGTTCTTAAGTTTGCTTTAAGATTCCCAACTTGCTTTCAGGTTCTTAAGTAGTGAGAGGCGTTTTCCTCGCCCGAGGATAGCCGAAAACGCGCTATATTCTCATCCGTGCTGCAACTGTTGCGGAAGAATGCCTGGTTCTTTTTGGGGGCGAGTCTGGCGGCGCTGGGGCTGCGGCTATTTTTCGTCTTCCGCTTTCCCGCCATCGTGGACGATTCGCGGCTCTACGCGAATATCGCCACGAACTGGTTGCAGCACGGAATCTATGGCGTCACCGATTCCGGCCGCATCATGCCCACGCTGTCGCGCCTGCCCGGATACCCGGCGTTTCTCGCCGCCGTTTTCTTTCTCTTTGGCGTGAACAATTTTAGAGCCGCGCTGCTGATGCAAGTGTTGTTCGATCTCGGAACTTGTTTTCTGCTCGCGGATATCGCGCGCCGCTTGTTGTCCGATCGCGCCGCGAAGGCCGCGTTCTGCCTCGCGGCTCTCTGCCCATTTCTCGCCGATTACGCGGCAGCCGCGCTTACCGAGACCCTGGAGATTTTCTTCACTGCATTAGCGCTAGATTTGGCGGTGTGTGGATTGGCGCGGCAGCGCGAAGCTGATCCCAGATTAACTTCGGGTTGGGCAACCTGGATTGGAGGTGGCGTATCGATGGGAGTATGCATCCTGCTGCGCCCGGACGGCGGAATTCTTCTGGCTGCGGTGGGCGTCTACTGGTCGGTGTTGTTTAGCCGGCTCATCTTCCTGGAGCGGGAGCGGGAGCGGGCTGGAAGAACATCGCCGCTCACCGTTCTTGGCGTGGGATTCATCCTCGCCGTCGGCGCACTCGCGCTGCTGCTTCCCTGGACTCTGCGCAACCTGCACACGTTTCATCGCTTCGAGCCGCTGGCGCCACGCTACGCCAACGACTCCGATGAACCTGTCACCACAGGATTTAATCGCTGGACGAAGACCTGGATTGCCGACTCCGCTTCCGTGCAGGAAATTTATTGGAACGTGCCTGGCGATGCCATCAGCGTGAAGCAACTGCCGAGCCGCGCCTTTGATTCGCCCCAGCAACGGGAGGAAACCGCACAGCTTTTTGCTGACTACAATCAGGATCGCGAGCTGACCCCTGAACTGGATGCGCGTTTTGCCTGGCTCGCGCGAGAGCGCATTCAAGCTGCGCCGCTGCGATATTACATCAGGCTGCCCGCGCTGCGCATTGCCGACATGTGGCTGCGTCCGCGAACCGAGTTGCTGGCCTCCGATCCGCGCTGGTGGGAATTCAACGACGAGCGCGCCTGGCTGGCGGTGAGTATCGGCTTCGGGCTGGTGAATTTGTTCTATCTATTGGCCGCGATCACCGGACTCTGGCGAGCGCGAACGTTGTACCTTCCCCGACTCTCTGAAATGAATCTATTGATCGTATTTGTGATCCTGCGCTCGCTCTTCCTGGGCACATTAGAAAATCCCGAGCCGCGCTACACGCTGGAATGCTATCCCGTGGTCATAGTCGCGGCGGCGGCGTTGTTCATCGGCAATTCGCATCGCAACTATCGAAAACCCGCATGAATGGGCTTCCAAATCTAGTACGCCGTATGTGGAAAGGCGTATTCAAACGTTTCAACCCGCTCAACGCCTTGAAAATTCAGCTTGCGAATTGTGGCCCCGGAGTTGCACAATAGCGCTCCATCAGGTCCCCAGGGTCTCACTCTCGTGCCTAATTTCCTGGGCAAAAAATAGTCGGAAAGTAACGCCCTTGTGGGTGGAGGAGCTTCTCTATGGGTTCTGCCTCACGTGCCGTTGCTCTAGCGATCTCATTTTTGCTGGCCCTTCAGGGGTTGAGCCGGGGGCAGTCTGCGACCACGTCCTTGCGCGGCACCATCACCGACGCTAAAGGGCTGGTGGTCTCCGGCGCGAATGTGACCCTGAGTAACTCCGCTACGGGATTTTCGCGCAGCGTAAAGAGCGACAGCCAAGGCGTCTACCAATTTCTTGAACTTCCACCGGCGGGTTACGTGCTCACCGTGGAAGCGGCAGGTTTCGCCAAAGCAAAGCGCGAAAACGTGGTGCTGCAAGTCAGCAGCCCGGCCGCAGTCAACATTTCCCTCGAAGTGGGCGGCCGCTCGGAAGTGGTTGACGTCACCGGCGAGGCCCCCATGGTAAATACACAGGATGCGACCCTGGGAAATAATTTCAGCGCGCGTCAACTCAGCGATCTGCCCTCGGAGGGGCGCGACCCGGTCGCGATTCTTAGCCTGCAGCCAGGGGTAACCTACATCGGCAAGACCACGGATACTCAACAGCTATCCGACAGCCGCGGCGGAGCAGTCAACGGCGCTAGAAGCGATCAGACCAACATCACGCTGGATGGCCTGGACGACAACGATCAACTCGAAGGCTTCGCCTTCGAAGGCGCCATGCGCACCACGCTCGATTCCCTGCAGGAGTTCCGCGTCACCACCAGCAACTATGACGCCGACTCCGGCCGCTCCTCGGGCGCGCAGGTGAATCTGGTTACCAAGAGCGGCACCAACAAGGTCCACGGATCGTTCTACGAGTACTACCGGCCCAACTTCACGGTGGCCAACGACTGGTTCAATAAGCAATCGGAATTAGCCAACAACCAGGCCAACAAGCCGGGCTTTGTTCTGCGCAACACCTTCGGCGGAACAGTCGGTGGCCCGATCAAAAAAGACCGTGCCTTCTTTTTTATCGCGTATGAAGGCCAGCGCACCTCAGACGCTGCACAAACAACGCGCGAAGTGCCTACTTTGAGCCTGCGGGAAGGCTTCTTGAAGTATCTCTGCGATCCCGGCAGCGATCCCAATTGCGCCACCACCAACCCAAACGTCAATGTGGTTAGCGGCGGCCAAACCTTCGCGGGATTTAACGTTGCCACGCTTACGCCGGCCCAGATCAGTTCGCTCGATCAAGGCTGCGCCGCCAACAGCACCTGCCCTCCCACCCCTGGAAACCCGGTGGGGCCCGGCGACAACGGCTTGGTCACCAACATCAACGGCACGGGCAACCCCAGCGCTCTCTTGGCAAAATATCCTCTACCGAACTCCAGTAGCCAGGGCGACCTGCTCAACACCGCCGCGTTCACCTTCCCCGGCGCCGATCCGGTGAAGCACGACACTTACATCGTCAAGCTGGATTTCAAACTGAACTCCAGCGGCACGCAATCGTTGTTTGTGCGCGGCAACCTGCAGAATGACCACGAGTCGCAGCCACCGCAGTTCCCCGGCCAGCCTCCCTATGCGTTTCTTACCAATAACAGCAAGGGCATCGCCGCCGGTTACACGGCTTTGATCCGCAGCGACCTGATCAACAATTTCCGCTATGCATTTATCCGCCAGGGCCTCGGCACCGGCGGCCTCAATAACCAGGACTTCGTCAACTTCCGCGGCCTGGACGATAGCCAGGCTTTCGGCAGTCAGACCATCCTGACCGACGTGCCGGTGCATAATTTCGTCGACGACCTCTCCTGGACCAAGGGCAAGCACACCATCCAGGGCGGCACCAATTGGCGGCTTATCCATAACAACCGCCAATCCAATGCCGACAACCTTTCTTACGCGCAGACGAACCTCTATTGGCTGAACCCGTCGGAGATCGCCAACCAAGGAATAAGCCTGGATCCCTCGCTGGAAGATTCGGCGGCGGGTGGCCCCCTGCCGGACGTCGACCCTAACTTCGGCAACTCTTACAGCTTTGCCGCCATGTACGCGGCTGGCATCGTGAGCGAAACTTTCACCGAGACCAACCAGAACAAGTTTGGGCAGCAGATTCCCAACGGCCAACTGGTTCCGCGCCACTTCCAGAACTTTGAAGGCGAGATGTATCTGCAGGATAAGTGGAGCGTGACTCCCAACCTGACGGTGACTTACGGCGCGCGCTATTCGCTATTGCAGCCTCCTTTTGAAAATCGGGGCAATCAGGTTGCGCCCACCATCAACATGGACAAGTGGTTCAGAAACCGCGGTCAACAAGCGTTATTGGGCAACGTAGACCAGCCTAATTTGACCTTCGATCTCTCCGGCCAGGCCAACGGAGGCAAGCCTTACTGGGCGTGGGATTACAAAAATCTCGCCCCTCGCTTCGCCGTTGCGTACTCGCCCCACGCCGCTTCCGGCTTCTGGCACAAGGTCTTTGGCGATAGCGGCAAGAGTTCCATTCGCGCCGGCTACGGAATTTATTTCGATCACTTCGGCGAAGGCGTGGTCAACACCTTCGACCGCAACGGGTCCTGGGGATTGACTTCCACGTTCAGCAATCCGGCCGGGGTTTTGACCGTGGATACTTCTCCGCGTTACACCGGGCTAACGGGCGCGGGCAACTTGCCTCCCAGCGAAGTTTCGCCTTCTCCCCATGGTTTTCCTTACACGCCTCCGGGCAATCCCAACACCTACGGTCTGGCCATTGGCTGGGGCATCGACGACCACCTCAGAACTCCGTACTCTGAGGTGGTCGATTTCTCGATCACCCGCGAGTTTGCCCACAGTTTCGTGCTGGAAACCACTTACACCGGACGCTTCGCGCATCGCCTGCTGCAGGAAGTCGATCTGGCTCAGCCACTGGACTTGGTCGATCCCAAGAGCCACGTGGATTATTTCCATGCCGCGCAGGAGTTCGCCAAAGCCGCGGCCGTCAATACGCCGATCAACAACATCCAGCCGATTCCCTACTGGGAGGACCTGTATCCGCAGGCAGCGGGGCCGGGGCTGCTTTTCGGCGCCACTCCGACGACTCCGTGCTCGCCCACCACGGGAGCAGCCCCCGCGAACCCGACCGCAACCCAAAACCTCTATGACGTGTTCTACTGTTTCGCGGGCAACGAAACCTCGGCGCAGGAGTATATCGACGTTTTCTGCTACCCCGCGTGCGGCGGCACTAGCCCCGGCCTAAACCAGTATGGCTATGGCCCGGGCACGGCCTATCAGTATTATCAGGATCAGTTCTCTTCGCTCTATGCCTGGCAAACCCGCAGCGCCAGCAACTACAACGCGCTCCAGGTTACGTTGCGCCACGCCATGACCGCGGGCTTTCAATTCGACTTGAATTACGTCTATTCCAAATCCATCGACGAGAGCTCCAACGCCGAACGCGTGAACGGATTCGAAGCCTTAAGCGGCGTAGGCTTCAACGATCAGGCCATCAATGCCTGGTCTCCCGATCTGTGGCGCGCGCCTTCCGACTTCGACACCACGCACCAGATCAACTTCAACGCCATCTGGGATCTTCCCTACGGCAAAGGCCGGCGCTGGAGCAGCGACAATCGTTTCATGGATTCGGTTTTCGGAGGATGGGGATTGAGCGGCCTGGGCCGCTGGACCAGCGGTTTTCCCTTCAGCGTTTCCGCCGGCGCCGGATGGTCGACGAACTTTGAACTCGAAGGCACATCGTATCTGATTGGACCCAAGCCGAAAACTGGCGTCTTTGTCGACTCCAGCGGCATCCCCAACGTCTTCCAAAACGCGCAGAGCATCCAGTGCTACTGCCCTTATGCGCCACAAGGCTCGGGACCGGTTCTCTTCCGCGACACTTATCCGGGTGAAGCCGGCGAGCGCAACATCTTTCGCGGTCCCGGCTTCTTCAGTATCGACAGCGGGCTCAGCAAGAGTTGGAATTTCACCGAAAACCGCCTGCTGAAGTTCTCCTGGGAAGTTTTCAACGTGACCAACTCCGTCCGCTTCGACGTGGGCAACGCAGTGTCGGGGGGGAACGAAGACCTGGTCGATATCACGGGCTTCGGCAAGTTCCAGCGGACGCTCACCACGCCACGCGTAATGCAGTTTTCGATGAGGTTCGCGTTCTAGAAGCGCCGTGGCATCCTAAGTCAGGGGCGAGTCGCTCATGCGGAAGCGGGTGCGCACGTGCTCGGAGATCAGTTCGATGGCGCCGCGGTTGGCCACCGGGTCGCTCTGCGCTAAATATCGCATGGCGTCGACCAGCAGCCGCTGGCCATCAACATAGCGCGGGTCGGAAGTACGCTCTCTTCGTTTGCTGCCGAATTTGGGCGGGACGGGGATGGTAAAAACTTTTGCCATGAGGTAAAACTCAGTTCCCTAAGGGTGCCGGGCCAGTATAGCGTCCCGGCTGCATTTTTCGGCACACATTCTTGTGCTTTAGATTCAGTTACTTACCCGCGAGGCGAGACGAATTGTGTCTTCTTCGTGGTCTTCAGTTGAAACACGTCGTTGCCGATCTTCTCTTTGAGCCGGATCGAAGAATAATTGGTCAGGCGATAATCTCCCTGCGGCTGCATAAATTGCTGCTGTACTGAGATGCCGCGACTGAGGTCAATCCAGAGAAAAATCTTCGTAAAGTAATTTCGGACCTTCTCGCTCTTCGGGATCAACTGCAGCTTCGCCGTCGGGATGCCGTTGATGGTCTCTTCGCCCTGCAAGGTGACCTCGTATGCTTTCGCCAGCTCCTGCCCGCTTCCGCCGAAGCCGAGCACCAGATAACCCTCGATATCGTTCTGATTGCCGCCGGCGGAGTATTGGATCACCTGCTCAATTTTCGGCTGGTAGATTTGGATCTTGCCGTCTTTGTAAAGCACGTACTTGCGGTCGGGCTCTTTGATGTCGGCCATCATTTCAATGTTCTTGCCCGCCCGCCGGTAGTAGATCGTGCCCTTCTGCGTGTCGGTTTCAGCGACAACGTTCTGGTATTGATTCCAAACAAAATCGGCCTGTGCAGTTTGAAAATTCGCCGCAGCCGTGTCCATGGTTTTGAGGACACTCTCCAAGGTCGGAGTTTTCTCTTGTTGCGGCAGCAGACTCAGGAAGAGCAACAAAAAGTGTGCGGATTCGATCATGGCAGATGGCGTTGACCCTCGTCAGATACCGCTGTTTCCGCGGAAGCCCGTCGCCCTACTCTCGCTTCACCCACACCCGGTAATTCTGCACTCTGCCTTTACGGTCGGAGACGGTTTCATACTTCGCAATCGAAACTTCGCCCGAAATCGGTTCGATGATGTGCAGCAATTGATCGTGCACCGCATTATCGTTCCCGGGCGTGACCGCGGTGGCCTCGATCTGATAAATCAATCCTCCGGCTCCATCGGACGTGACCAGGACGCCAGTGGGATGCGGATCGCGAGGCACAGGTTTGTCGTTGAAGTTGAGCCAGGCCGGCGAGAAGAAAACGAAGATCAGGATCAGCGTGACCATGATGTCGTAGTGCAGCGTGCCACGCTCATGCTGCCACAGAACATAGGTGCGAATTGTGCGCCAGACGGCGTTCATCGGTAGGGCCGGCGGGCCCGCGGCGGTTGTGCTGATTTCCACTCTCTGCAAGTTTTCGCTCCGCTAAATCTGCCCGTGTAAGTTTAGTGACCGCCAGCATTCTTGGCAATGCCCAAAGCGCCAACTGCGAAAGGAGTCGGTTAAATCCATTCTCGCGACCTTTTGCATCTTTACTCCGAGCTCCAGCCAAAGGGGTTGCGGCTCAGAGCCCCCGATTTACTTGCCTCCGAGCGCTGCGAATAGATTAGGGGCGATTACGCTGATCCCGAAAAGGATCCCGGCGGCCGTCAAAATTAGCACCACCGCTGTCGACAGAACGTTGGCCCACACGGGGCTCACCAGATCTCCCATGATTTCCTTATCGTTGACCAGCATGAATAGAAACACCAGAGCCGGGGGCATAGCTAGAACCGCCACTACGTTAACCACCAGGACCACATAGACCAAAGGAAGGTTTGGAATTAAGACGATGGCGGCGGCTGCGGCAGCGCAGAAACTGAGAACGGCGTAAAAGCTCTTACCCTCCCCCATGGGGAGATTCAGGCTGTGGGGCTTGTGCGCGACCTCTCCGAAGGCGTAGGCCGAAGAGGTGGAGATGGTGATGGCGGCTACGATCCCGGCCTCGACCATGCCCAGGGCGAAGAGCGATGCGCCGAGGCGGCCGATGATGGGTTGGAGGGCCTGGGCGAATTCAGCCGCCTGGAAGTTGTCGGCACTCATCTGATGGGCAAAGAGCGGCGCGGTGGCCAGGATAGTGGCGACCGCGGCGGTGCTGGCCAAGGCGGCACCCACCACGGTGTCGATGCGGCCGAAACGGATGTCTTTCGTGGTCATGCCCTTGTCGACGGTGGCGCTTTGCTGGAAGAAGAGCATCCACGGGGTGACGGTCGCGCCGATGTCGGCGAGGACGATCAGCAGCGTGTCTTTATTGAAGCCGGGGAGCGGTTGCCAGGTGATGAAGGCATGACCCACGGAATGCCAACTAGGGTGCGTCATGAGCGCCACAGGCACAAAAATCAGATTGAACACGGCAGCGGCCAGAGTGATTCGTTCCCAGGTCCAGTAGCGGTGACTGATCAGCGCGCCGTAGAGAACCACCAAAGCCAGCAGAACCGCGGCCCAGGGCGGAACCCCGAAGAATCCGAGGCCGGCGCGGATGGCGATGAATTCGGTAATCAGCGTGAGGAAGTTTCCGATGCCGAGGTCGATCATGGAAAACCATCCCCAGAAGGGACCGAAACGATCGAAGATCAATTCGGCGTGACCGCGATGGGTGGCCGCACCGAGGCGCACCGTCATCTCTTGCACCACGATCGCCATGCAGAAAGTCAGGACCACGAACGGGAGGAAAAATCCGATGCCGAATTTGGAGCCGGTGGCGGCATAGGAGAGCATGCTGGGGCCGTCGTTTTCCCCCAGCATGACTAAAATTCCGGGACCGATCAGCAACCAGAGAAGGCGCGCGCGCGCGGGGAAGCCGCGACGGGCGCGGGCGGTCGAGACGCGGTCGCGGTCATGGGCGCGATCTACATCTTCGTGAGTGATCTCGATCTGCGCTTCGGTTTGGGCGAGGAATGGCTTCATCGCTGCGATTGATTTAGCAAAAGCTCAAACACAGAGGACACTGAGGCGCACAGAAGTTGTCCTGATGCGCCTGCTCGTCCCGGCGGAGATTAGCGCAAGTATACACCAAGAGATAAACTATAGTTAACTAGCTCTTAGGACCGTAATCTCCGACGGTGCCGGCGAATTGCGAAGGTCCTTCGCTTTGCTCAAGATGACAGCGGCAATTTCGAACGCGGATCGGCGAGCGAGACCCAGACTCGATCTGCGGCGGCGCGGCCCAGGGAGACTTTGCCGGCGCTGGTGGACAGGGATAGGGTTTGATCGTAGTTGCGCTCGAGGAGGCGTAACTTCGCAGCGGGGCGGATGCCGCGAGCTTCGAGGAATTCAAGCAGGCGTCGGTCGCGCTCGTAGATGCCGCTGACGGAATAGGCTTGGCCGGGGGCAGCGTCAGAGAGTAGTAACAGACCGCGGTTGCGGCGGCTGGCGGGGCTTTCCATCTCGCTCAAGTTGCCGTGAGGGCAGACGCCGGCTTTACCCAGTTTGGCCAGGAGTTTGGCCTCGAAGTCGGGGGAGACGGCATGCTCCAGGCGCTCGGCCTCGTCGTGCACCTTCCACCATTCCATCCCGAAGAGTTCGGAGAGCATGCGTTCGATGAGATGATGACGCAAGGTAAGTCGGCGGGCAATTTTGCGGCCAGCAGCTGTGAGGTTGACGTGGCCATCCGCCTGGACGCGAACCAGGCTGTCTTTTTTCAGGCGGCGCAGCGCCATGGTTACGGCTGGAGCTGAGACCTTGAGCCAATCCGCCAGACGCGCGGAGATTACGGCCTCGCCTTCGCTTTCGGCTTCGAGGATGGCTTTCAGGTAGTCTTCTTTGGAGACGGTAATCATCTTTCTGGATTATACGACTGGGTTAAGCATGGTTAATGGCTTAAGTCAAAATCTCTAACACCGAGCGCACACCGAGGGAGACAGGGAAATACTTCTGCCGCGGGTTTGACAGCATTGGCGCTCTTCTCTAACCTTTAATTTCTTTTCCTATGAAAGTTCTGGTGCTTGGTGGCGGCGGGCGCGAGCACGCGCTGGTGTGGAAGCTGCGGCAGTCTCCGCGGGTTTCCCAGCTTTACTGCGCGCCCGGCAATGGCGGCATTGCCGAAGAGGCTCAATGCCTGCCGGTCGATCTGAAGAATCTGGACTCGATTGTGGCGCTGGGCGCGCAGTTGGGACCGGATCTTACCGTCGTGGGTCCGGAATTGCCGCTCACTTTGGGGGTGGTGGATGAATTTAGCCGGCGCGGCTGGCCTGCGTTCGGTCCGACCAAGGCGGCGGCGCAGCTGGAGTGGAGCAAGAGCTTCGCCAAAGAATTTCTGCAGCGGCATCACATCCCGACCGCGCCTTATGCGATCTGCGATTCGGTCGATGAAGTTCGCGAAGCCTTGGGACACTTCCACTTGCCGGTCGTGGTGAAGGCGGACGGCCTGGCGGCGGGCAAGGGCGTGGTGATTGCGGCTACCAAAGAAGAGGCGGCGAGTGTGGCTGCCGAGATGTTCAGCGGCAAGATGGTGGGCGAGGCCGGCGCGCGCGTGGTGTTGGAAGAATGTCTAAAGGGAGACGAGCTTTCGTTTTTGGTTTTGAGCGATGGCGATAGAGTGGCCCCGCTGGTGGCGGCGCAGGATCATAAGCGCGTAGGCGATGGCGATACCGGCCCGAATACAGGCGGCATGGGCGCTTACTCGACGGCCGAGATTGTGGACGACACCATGCGCGACTGGCTGGTGCATCACGTTGCCAAGCCGGTGGTAGCGGGAATGAAGGCGGAGGGGGCGGAATACAAGGGCGTGCTTTACTGCGGGCTGATGATGACGGCGCGCGGCCCGATGGTGCTGGAATTCAATTGCCGTCTGGGCGACCCGGAGACGCAGCCCATTCTGATGCGCCTGGAGAGCGACTTGGTGGAGGCGCTGGAGGCTTCGGTTGAGGGTCGGGTGAGCGACGGGGATTTCAAGTGGTCGCTGGATGCGTCGGTGTGCGTGGTGATGGCATCGGGAGGGTATCCGGGAACTTACGATGTTGGGAAAAATATTGTGGGGCTGAGGCAGGCCGCAGCTGTTGAGGGCGTGAAAGTTTTTCACGCCGGAACTTCGACACGGGATGGAGAATTTTTCACCGCCGGTGGACGGGTGCTGGGAGTTTCGGCGCGGGCGGCGGAGTTGGAGACGGCGGTGGCGCGGGCCTATAAGGCTTGCGAGAGGATTCGGTTCGACGGGGCGCATTACCGTAAAGATATTGCGGCCCGGGCGTTGAAAAAATAAATCCGGAGAAATTGATGAGCCAGGCACTGGTCGCAATTGTGATGGGCAGTGATTCCGATTTGGAGATTATGCGCGAGGCTGGGAAGGCTCTCGATGAATTTGGGATTGCTTATGAAATGGATGTCACGTCGGCGCATCGTTCGCCGGACCGCACCGCCGATTTCGCGCGCAAGGCAGCGGAGCGCGGGATTTGCGTGATCATCGCTGGGGCCGGTGGCGCCGCGCATCTGGCGGGGGTGATTGCGGCGCATACTACTTTGCCGGTGATCGGAGTGCCGATTCCCTCGACTTCTTTGCAGGGGATGGATTCTCTGCTGGCGACCGTGCAGATGCCGGCGGGGATTCCGGTGGCGACCGTCGCGATTGGGAAGCCGGGAGCTACGAATGCGGGGATCCTGGCGGCGCAGATGATTGCTTTGCGGGACGCTACTGTGGCGAGGAAACTCGAGGGGCACAAGGAGAAACTGGCTCGCGGCGTGGAGGAGAAGTCGAAGAAGCTGAAGAGTTCGCTAGGTGGATGACGCGGTGCCTCAGGGGCTAAAGCCCGAACGTGAAGACAAGTTCTTATCGCAGCGCGGAAAGCGCGGCGCCACTCCAAACTTCGCCTCCAAATTCCTGCCCTGTGTGCCGACGGCGCCCCTCGCCGCGCTCGCCTGGACGGACGAATGCGTCGGTCCCCACACCGGCATCTCGGTAACTACAGTTTCAATCGCCTTAAGTATTCGCGGAAGGGTTCGCCTAAGTCTTCTCGCTTCAGGGCGAACTCTACGGTGGCTTTCAGGAAGCCCAGTTTGTCGCCTGTGTCGTGGCGGCGGCCTTCGTAGATGTAGGCATACATCTTTTCTTTTTTCAAGAGCAGCCGCATGCCGTCGGTTAATTGCAGTTCGCCTCCGGCGCCGGTGGGAGTTTCTTCGAGGCAGTCGAAAATCGCCGGGGTGAGAATGTAGCGGCCGATGATGGCCAGGTTCGACGGGGCTTCTTCGGGCTTGGGCTTCTCCACCATGTTCTTGATTTCGAACAGGCGATCGCCAAAGCTGGTGTCCTTGACGGGCTTTACGTCGAGCACGCCGTAGGAGGAAATCATTTTGCCTTCGATGATTTGCGCGGCCAGCACCGAACATTGGGTTTGATCGAACACTTCGACCATTTGCTTGAGGCAGGGAATCTTGGCGTCGATCACATCGTCGGCCAACAGAACCGCGAAGGGTTCGTTGCCTACCAGTTCGCGCGCCATCAAGACGGCGTGGCCCAGGCCAAGCGCTTCTTTCTGGCGGACGTAAGCCACGTGAATCATGTCGGAGATGGAGCGCACGATCTGCAGCAGGTCGGTTTTGCCGCGCTGCTCGAGCATGGTTTCTAGTTCGTAGCTCACGTCGAAGTGGTCTTCGATCGATTGCTTGCCGCGTCCGGTGATGATGAGAATCTGATTGCAACCGGAGGCCATGGCTTCTTCCACGCCGTATTGGATAATGGGCTTGTCGACCAGCGGGAGCATTTCTTTGGGCTGGGCTTTGGTGGCCGGCAAGAAGCGCGTGCCGAGGCCGGCGGCGGGGAAGACGGCTTTACGGACTTTCATGGGCATGGGAGGGGTTGTTGATCGTTCGTCGTTCGTCGTTGGCGCTGCTGTTTCGGTTGTCGCGATCATTGTATATGGTGAGGTTTGGGGCTGGCGACCTCGCCTCCCGAGAGTAAATTCTTATGGTCCCGGAGGATTGTCCATGGAGTCGAGGAACGAGGTCTCCCCTTTTGGGTACTCACTTGGATCGGCGGTATGAACTTGGTTCTGCTTGTCTCGAGATTCTGGAATCGAGCGCTTGACATCGTGGACGACCTCGGGCTTGCCACAATCACGCTCGGCATGGCTTCGCTCTGGTTCGCATATTTTCAGCACTCGCAGGGTCTCGTCCGACTTGGCTCCCAGGTCGAGGAAAAAACATTAGCTCGTCTCACTCGAACCGCGGAGACAATGTGCCGGTTCGGCTACGTGATGCTTCAGACGGCGGTGCTCATTCCCGTGCACCGTCACTGAGGCACGTTTTCTTTCGCTCCAGGCCGGCCTTCCGTTGCAGTTTCCGCGTCGGCTAGCTGTTCCAGGATCGTTCTCAGCGTTCGCAGAACTTCTTCCGCCGCTGTCGCTTTCAAAACAAATTTCAACATTCCATCCGGTGTGAACTGCGCACCGCGTTGCGAAGAGACGAAGCGCGCTAGTCGCTCGGGATCGACTGTGGCGTTCTGTTGGAACTTCAGGGTCACGTGGTCGCGCTTACGCTCGATCGCATTGACACCCACTTTCATGCACAGGAGTTTCAGCGAGGCATAGTCGAGCAGGTTGCGGACCGCGGGCGGGGGCGGGCCGTAGCGGTCTTCTAATTCTGCGGCTACATCGGTGAGCTGGGATTCGGTTTCTATCCTGGCTACGCGCTTGTACATTTGCAGGCGCTGATTTTCTTCGGGCACGTAGTTCGCCGGGATGCGAATGTTCAGGCCGAGATTGAGCTGGGTTTCGGCCTCGTCGGGCGCGGCTTCGCCCTTCATCTCGCGAACGGCTCGCTCGAGCATTTGCGTGTAAAGCTCGAAGCCGATGGCTTCGATGTGGCCGCTCTGCTCGCCGCCCAACATGTTGCCTGCGCCGCGGAGTTCGAGATCGAGGGCGGCGATTTTGAATCCGGCACCGAGGTCGGAAAATTCTTTTAAGGCAGCGAGTCGGCGGCGGGCGATCGGCGTTAACTCGATTTCCGACGGCAGCATCAGATAGGCGTAGGCGCGGCGGTTGGAGCGGCCCACCCTTCCGCGAAGCTGGTACAGCTCCGAGAGACCCAGGCGATCGGCACGGTTGATCAGGATGGTGTTGCAGAGGGGGATGTCGAGGCCGTTTTCGATGATCGTAGTCGAGACGAGAATGTCGGCTTCGTGATGCATGAATTTCAGCATCACTTTTTCTAATTCGCCTTCGGACATTTGTCCGTGGCCCACGATGATCCGCGCTTTCGCAACCAGCGCTTGCAGTTTGGCGGCGATCTCCCAGATCGTGTCCACACGGTTGTGCACGAAGTAGACCTGGCCGCCGCGTTCCAGTTCCTGTTCGAGGGCGGACTGAATTAGTTTTTCATCCCAACTGGCGACGACGGTCTGGATCGCCATGCGATCTTTCGGCGGAGTTTCGATCACGCTCATGTCGCGCAGGCCGACGAGTGACATGTGTAAGGTGCGCGGGATGGGCGTGGCCGACATGGTGAGCACGTCCACTTGCTTGCGCATTTGCTTGATGCGCTCTTTGTGGCGGACGCCGAAGCGCTGTTCTTCGTCGACGATGAGCAGGCCCAGGTCGGAAAATTTTATGTCTTGGGAGAGGATGCGGTGGGTGCCGATCAACACGTCAATTTTGCCGGCTTCGGTTTTTTGCAGGATTTCTTTTTGCTGCTTCGGGCTGCGGAAGCGGCTGATCATTTCGATGGTGACGGGAAATGGAGCGAAGCGCTGCTTGAAAGTTTCGAAGTGCTGGAAAGCCAGCACCGTGGTCGGCGCCAGCACTGCGACTTGTTTGTTGTCACTGATGGCTTTGAAGGCGGCCCGCATGGCGACTTCGGTCTTGCCGTAGCCTACGTCGCCGCAGAGCAGGCGGTCCATGGGCTGCGAGGATTCCATGTCGCGCATTACGTCTTGAATGGCTGTGGCCTGGTCTTCGGTCTCGTTGAACTCGAAGGCATCCTCGAATTCGCGGAACCATTCGTTGCCGGGCGGGAAGGCGTGTCCCACGGCGGTCTTGCGCTCGGCGTAGAGTTTGAGGAGTTCGTCGGCCATGTCTTTCATGGCCTTGCGCACGCGCGCTTTTGTCTTTGCCCACGATTGCGTGCCGAGATGACTCAGCACCGGCTTGGCGCCTTCCGAGGAGCGGTACTTCTGCACCAGATCGAGGCGCGTCAGCGGAACGTACAATCGCGCGGCCTCGGCGAATTCGAGCAGCATGAATTCGGCCGGACCGTCGCCGTGATTGATTTCTTTGAGGCCTTGGTATTGGCCGATGCCATGCTCGACATGCACGACGTAATCTCCGACTTGCAGGTCGCGGAAGTCGGAGAGAAACGCGGAGACCTTCGATTTCGAACGCTGCGGGCGCGAGGCTACAGAATCGGATTCGTCGAAGAGGTCGCGCGAGCCGAAGACGGCGAGATTGGCCTCGGGCAAGAGCACGCCATCGGGAATGTAGGCCGTGGCCAGCGTGGTCGTGAGGACCTCCCCGGCGAAGTAACTGGTTTCATCGGCGTAGCTCTCGCCGCCGCGGGTCCGGCTTCCTAACTTGAAGGAGACATTGTATTCCGTGAAAACGTCGGCCAGGCGCTCGACTTCGCCGATGTTCGGCACGGCGAAGAGAACGCGTTTGCCGTCAGCGTTGAGCTTCTGAACTTCTTCCAACATCGCGGGAACTGCGCCGTGGAAGCGCGGCGAAGGCTGGGTTAGGAATGAGATTTCGGAACCGTCGTCCAGGCTGCGCGTGATGCCGAGATGCTCGATATCGGCGCCGGACAGCGCGGCGGTTTTTTGCGTCCAATCGGCCGGCGGCAAATAAAGATCCTCCGGACGAACCAGGTTACCGACACCGCTGCGTTCGTGGGCTTCGGTGACGCGCGTCCAGAAGCGGTCGAATTCCTGTTCGAGTTGATCGGGTTCGTCGAGCAGAACTGCGGCGCGCGGAATTAAATCGAATATCGTGCTTTCGGCCCCGGCTACGGGAGAATAAAACTCCCAGCCGGGGAAGACGTTGACCCCACCGGCGCGGACGGCGGCTTCGATGATTTCTTCTGAGTCCGGCCTTCCGGAACCAACAATGCGTTGGCCGCTGAGCCGCGAGTGAATCGCGCCCAGAAGATGTTCGCTGACTGGAGTTTCGGTCAGTGGAAGCAAGAGAGCCTCGTCGACCGGATTCGAAGAGCGTTGCGAGGTTGGATCGAACTTGCGAATGGACTCGGCTTCGTCCCCGAAGAACTCGATGCGCAAGGGGCGATCGGCCTCGGGAGAGTAGACGTCGAGAATGCCGCCGCGAACCGCGTACTGGCCAGGCATTTCGACTACGTCGGTCGAGGTGTAACCGACGGTGTTCAAGTGCGCGAGCAAGGCCTCGAGGTCGAAAGATTCGCCGCGGCGGATCGTGCGGGCTAAGTCCACGTAGTAGTCGTTCGAGCGCAGGCGAATGGCCGTGGCGGCGACCGGCGAGATCACGATCGAGACTGCTCCGGTAGCGATCTTCCACAGAGCCGTAGCGCGTTCTTCCTGAAGTTCCGGGTGGGGAGACAGATTTTGGAACGGGAGCACGTCACGGGCGGGAAGAGAGATGACAGATTCCGGATCGCACGCGGCGGTTAGCTCGCAGAAGCCACGCAACACGGGAAGAAAATCCTCGACAACGCGGTTATCGTTGACCACGAAGATGAGCGGTCGGCCGGCTGCGCGCTGAAAGAGCACGAGCAGCAAGGCTTTCGCCGTGGGCGTGAGGCCGGAGACACGAATGCGCCCCGTGCCCTCCTTGAGGTGGGAGGCTACACGCGTGAAGGCGGGAAGCTGGGCCACGTCCGTGAAGAGTTCGCGGACGAAGGGAAGAAGCATGCAGCTTCATTTTAACAGGAGTGAGTAAGGTACGACTGACGCCTGTGCCGCAGTGAGAGCGCCTCACTCCGCTCGGCGGAACGGGCCAAGTGCCCGTTCCCACACGTTCCCTTCTTTTACGCACGCAGAAGGGGGCGGGTCAAACACGTGGGGCCGCCGCTGCCGTTGATGCAAAGTTCACTGCCGGGGAAGGTGCGAAGGTCGTAACCTGCTTCGCGAAGGCGGGCGTTGGTGTGGCGATTTTCTTCGATTGCTAAGAGGCGATTCTTTCCCAAAGACAAGACATTGCCGGCCAATGTGTCGCGCTCGGCTTGATCGATCTCGATCCATTGAAATCCGCGCTGTTGGAGCAGTTCCACAGTTTCCACCGCTAGCCAGGGCAGGTCGACCAGCACCGTCTGATCATCCAGCACGCTGATGAGGGACATCAAATGCAGGCACGCGGAGGGGCCGGGGCCGTATGGCAGCGGCGCCGATACCACTGCAATATTTTTCGGAGCCAGCAGGGCGCGCATCTGCTGAATGCCGGCGGCGTTGGTGCGATAGCCATGGCCGATCAGCAGCGTTTTGGGATCGAGCCACAGCATATCTCCGGCTTCGGTGGTGGCGGGAGGGTTGACGGTGCCAAGGGTGGGGATCTCGATCGTTCCGAGGAATGAAGCTTGGAGCGCGCCTTCGTCTGTGCGGTTGGCTTTGCCGGGGCGCAGCTCGATTAAGCCATCATCAGTAGGAAGCGAGGCGTCATGGGCGTAGACGGCGTCGAGTGAGAGATTCGCGGCGGCGGGCAGCTCGATCACCTCTGCGCCGGCGGATTTCAATTCACGGCAGAGGGCATCGTGTTGGCACTGAGCCTGGGTGAAGTCGGGGACGTGATGGAATCCGAGTTCTTGCCAGCGCGCTAGACGT
This sequence comes from Candidatus Sulfotelmatobacter sp., assembly GCA_049513475.1. GTDB lineage: Bacteria > Acidobacteriota > Terriglobia > Terriglobales > Acidobacteriaceae > Sulfotelmatobacter. The sequence goes on from JBEKWC010000023.1 coordinate 29,207, forward strand.
TCCGGTTGATCCCAGCCCGCACGGCGGGGCGAGCAGACCAGTACGCGCTCGAGCGCGCCGGTCATGGAATGTCCGTTGAAGTGAGTGCGAGTTAAGGTAGCGGGCATCCTGTCTCCGTAAAATTCGTGGACGAACCTTTATGAACCGGCTGCGTCTTTCAGGAATCTATATGGGCATTATGGCAAAAGCAATGTGGGAAGGCGCGGTGCTGGCCGAAAGCAATGGAACGGTTGAGGTGGAGGGAAACCAGTACTTTCCTCCGGATGCAATTCGCCGGGAATTTTTCAAGCCTAGCGAGACGCATACGGTTTGTCCTTGGAAAGGGACGGCCAGTTATTACGATGTGGAAGTGAACGGGAAAAAGAATGCGGGCGCGGCTTGGTACTATCCCGAGCCGAAGTCGGCGGCAAAGCAGATTAAGGGATATGTCGCTTTCTGGAAGGGCGTGAAGGTGGAGAAATAGGGCGCTTTACTTTGTGGTTTGAGAGTGGCGTGCTGGATCACATTCTGCGATAGCCGAATCGATCAGCAAGCCCCGACCGCCCGGCCGCCGGGCTGAAAGCCCCAGTTGATTCAGATCCGGATGGATCGCAGCGCTGAAGCGCGCTCCGCCCTGGATGCCGCTATGGCGGTGCGGTCAGAAATCGACGTGAGCGCGGAAGGACGGGACCAGCACCGGGCCGCGGTCGCGGTTGTAGCCGGGGTTGTTGAGGTGTTGCAGGCCGGGAGCGACGTAGATGCCGCGCCAGACGTGGGCTGTGTAGTAGGTCTCGACGATATTTTCGCGGCCGTAGTGGAGCCGTCCATCGCCCAGCAGAAAACCCAGGCCGCCATCCGCCAGATAGGTCTGATGCTCTTTGCCGAGGGCGTTTGAGATAAAAGCGATCCCAGCGCGATCCTGTTTGCGATGCCACCAGGCGCCGTTCGCGCCCACGCCTTCGGCGAAGGTTTGATCGACTTCGGTGTAGGCGAAGGATTCGGTCTTGCCGTTATCCCAACCGAAGCGGGCAAAGGCGGTGAGATCGCGGCTGAGATTTTGCTCGAGGTTGACGCCGAAGCCATATTTGCGCGTGATGTGCCAGGGATGATCGGTGATCTCTGGAGTGGGCGTCAGACCCGCTTCAAAGTTCGCGATGGCATCGCGATAGATGCCCATGTTGGCGTAGTTGGTAAAAGCCAGCAGGCGAACCACGCCGGCTTTCCTGGGGATGAAGCCGCGGCGCAACTCGTACTCCCAATTTTCGGCGTGCACTTGCCAGGGGCGATAAACCAAGTCGATTCCGTTCGCGACCTTCGGCATTAACGCTTCCGCGAAACGGAAGCCCCAATTGCGATCTTCGTAGTCGGCGGTGAGGCCGACGGTGTAGCCGCGAGTGTCGGCGGCATAGTCCCACGCGCCGTTGTTGTCGGTGGTCCAGTTGATGAATTGAAAGTGAGTATCGGAACCCACCGAGTTGACATCGAAGAAATCGGGCATGGTGAATTTGCCGAAGCGAATCTCCAAGCGGCGGCGCGGCAGTTCCTCAAACAGCGATAAAAAGCTGCGCTGGTTCTCAACTTTGTCTTTACTCAGCGCAAAGACCTTATGAATCATCGCCCGGCCGAGATAAGGAGTTTTGCTCAACAGCGGATTGCGGACGATATCGAGATCGGTGTTGCCGGCGAGGCCGAGGCCGGTGCTGAGCGCGGCTCCGCCGGCTTCTTCGATGTCGACCAGAAGTTCGGTCGAGTTATTGAAGCGCACGCCGGTGTAGAGCGTGAGCACGCGCGAGGTGGCTTTTTCGTAATTCGGGCTGAGACTGTTCTTTCCGCTGTAGTCCGCGTGGAATGGAGGATGAGTCTGGAAGATAAAATTCATCTGCCCTGAGAGCCAGAAGCGGGAGTCCTTAAAATGAGGGAGCATGGCTTCGGTGCTGTCGTCGGGCGGTGGATCGGCCAAGCTGGGGACGGACTCCGATTGCGCAGCAACATCGATTTTCGCTGAAGAAGGTGCGTCGTGAGGGGCGGGCGCGGATCCCTGTGCCAGGGACTTGCAGGAGCATGCAAGGGCGCACAGCAGAGAGAGCGCGAGAATGGGAGAGGTGACGCCAGGGGACGCAAGCGCGCGCGAGTGCCTTCGTTGGCTAGGGGCAGCGGCGCGGCCTCCCGGGATATTTCCTTTTACGCTATTGAAAATGAATTTCAATTTCATTCCTGCACGTTAGGCTCCGGCAGCTTTCCGCGACAAGCTTGATGATCACCCAGCCGCGTGATGTTTGTCACGTTAACGCCGATGTATCATAAATAATTAACCATAGTTAACTACAAGCACCGATCCATGGGGGCGAGCCGTGATCCGCCCTGGGGAGCGAAAACCGGGCTCTCATCCGCAGAACGCTTCGCAGGTTTAATGAAAGCAATGTTACAGGGCCTCGAGGCCTTGCTCGAGCTGAATTGGCTGGGAGGAATGAAGGAGAAAAGAAAGAACAAAAAGGACAGCCCGGAGCCCCCGAGACTGTCCCCTCAAACCCTCCCGGTTAGAAGGGCAACTTGATGACCCCACATTACCGCGGCGATGTTGCAAAATGATGGCAGAGGAATGAATATCTGATGAATTTATCCGGGATGGCGCTGGTATAGTAGTCGGTTGCGCGCGGGGTCGGCTGTCGAACTCCCCGCGCAGGAGCGCTGGATGCCTTCGACTACGTCTCGAAAAGTAGAGCAGTCCCGCCGCTTGCGCGAGCGCGCCGAGAGCATGATTCCGGGCGGAGTGAACTCGCCGGTGCGTGCCTTTGGCTCGGTCGGCGGCGATCCTCCCTTCATTGTGCGGGGGAAAGGCTCGCACATCTGGGATGCCGACGAAAACGAATTCATCGATTACGTGGGCTCATGGGGACCGCTGATTCTGGGCCACGCCGACGCGGGTGTGCTGGATGCGATTGTGGGCGCGGCGTGCAACGGAACCAGCTTTGGGGCTTCGACGCCGGCGGAGGCCGATCTCGCCGAGTTGGTGCTGGCGGCGTTTCCAGCGATGCAGAAAGTTCGCTTCGTGAACTCTGGCACCGAAGCGACGATGTCCGCGATCCGCCTGGCGCGCGCTTATACCAAGCGCAAATACATCGTTAAGTTCGAAGGCTGCTATCACGGGCACTCCGATTCCTTGCTGGTGAAGGCGGGCTCGGGCGTGGCTACGCTGGGCATCCCCGGATCGGCGGGGGTTCCGGAGGAGTTTATCCAGTTCACCCTGGCGCTACCCTTCAATAACATCAAGGCGGTGGAGTACGCGTTTCAGAAATACAAACACCAGATCGCGTGCGTGATCGTGGAGCCAGTGGCAGGCAATATGGGATGCGTACCGGCTGCGGATGACTTCCTGGTGGGCTTGCGCATGATCACCGAGCGCGAGAAGGCGGTGCTGATTTTCGACGAGGTCATGACGGGATTTCGCGTGGCCTTCGGCGGGGCGCAGGAACTCTATAGTATCCGTCCCGACCTGACCACGCTGGGCAAGATTATCGGCGGAGGCTTGCCCGTGGGAGCCTATGGCGGGTCGAGCGAGATTATGGATCTGGTGGCGCCGCTGGGGCCGATGTACCAGGCCGGGACGCTATCGGGGAATCCGCTGGCGATGGCAGCCGGCTGTGCCATGTTGAAAAATCTGCGCGACCATAAGCAGGAGATTTATCAGCGGCTGGAAAAATTGAGCGCGGAACTGGTGGAGGGTGTGGCCGGGATCGCGAAAGATGCGGGCTTGCCGCTCTGTTACAACCGCGTGGGGTCGATGTTTACGTGGTTCTTCACGCCGGGGCCGGTGACGGATTGGGAGTCGGCCTCGAAATCGAGCGCGGAGGCGTTTGGAAAATTCTTTCGCAGCATGTTGGACAGCGGGGTCTATTTGCCGCCGTCACAATTTGAGGCCGCGTTTCTAGGCGCGACTCACACCGACCAAGATGTGCAGCGCACCATCGCGGCCGCGAAGGAAGCGTTCGGCGAGGCATAAGTTTTATTTGTGGGAAGGCAAGAGGGTCCAGATTTCAGGATCCTCAACGCCCAGCACCCACGAACAAAAACCCTGCAGATTGTGCTCGTGCACGAGATTCAGGCGCTCCTGAAAGCCGCGCTTGTCGGTGTAAAAAACCCACTCGCGATTGTCGTCCTTATAAAAATAAAACCACGCCACGCGGTCGACCGGATCCCACTCGGCATGAGGGTGGTAGGCGGCAAGATATTGTTCCACCTCCGGCTGACCAATGTATTCGGCGGTTGGGTTGGGCTTCTCGGCGGCGCCGGGGTCTCCGGCGAACCAGTGATAACCGTAGATGGGAATCCCTAGCGACAACTTTTCTTTGGGAACGGATTGCAGCGCGTAGTCGAGTTGCTGGGCGGTCCAGGGATACCCGGCGACGGGGCCGGGTTCGGTCCAGCGCGTGTTCTGGTCGTAAGTCATCAGGCAGATGAGATCGACGGACTGGGCCAGTGCCTTCAGATCGTAAGCGCCACGCCAGTTAGCATAGAGCCAGCGCGAATAAGCGCTTTGTCCGGGAGCACCGGGAGCGTTCGGCACGGTCGCGATGCTGAGTTGCAAACCTGCTTGGTGCAGAGCGCATGCGGTGTCGGCAAGAAAGCTGGATAGCAGATCGCGGTCGGTCCACTTTACGTTTTCGAAGTCGAGTTGAAAGCCGGCGTAGCCGTTCTTCTTGCATTCGCGAAGCAGCGATGCGATGAAAGCACTGCGCGCCGCGGCGGTGGTGAGAAGCTTGTGGAGATCGGCCTGCACGCTGGCGCCAACGATGGGCACGACCGGTACGTGATGCTGGCCGGCGATCTCGAGAACGTGGGGGTTGGGGCCACCCGACGTGAGTCCGTCGCCGTCGACTCCATACCAGGCAGGAACAATCATGTCGATTTTGTCGGCGTGCTCGGCGAAGGACTTCACGGAGCCCGGGTTATCCAACATGTAGAAAAGCGCCTTGGGCTGCGCCGTGGCGACGATCGGGCTAAGAAAAGTAAAGAAAAGTAGCAATTTCATCGGTTCGGCTCCTGCTGGCTCACTGGGATTTTTGATCCTTGGCGGAGGTTGTCGTGTGTATCATTCGCTCATCGTCTGCCGCTAGCATGCGCCGCTATCATCTCGGGAATGGTCACGAAGTTATAACCTTCGGAAACATAGCGCGCAATCAACCGATCGGTGGCGAGCAGGGTTTGCAAGCGTTCCGTGCCCATTTGTTTGTGACCGCCATCGTGCAACAGGATGACGTCGCCGCCTCGAATTTGCCTGGCGACCTGGCGTTCGATGACCGCGGCAGGAGGGGCGCTCCAGTCGTAGCCGGTTACATTCCACATTATGGGGTTGAGGCCGAGTTCGCGGGCCACCCGCAGGACCGCGGGCCGGCGTCCGCCGAAAGGAGGGCGGAACAGATTCGAATGTTCTCCGATGGCGTCCTGCAACGCGGCGCGGCACTCAGAAAGCTCCTGTCTGATTTGTTTTTCGCTTTTGAAAGTCAGCAGAGAATGGATAAAGGTGTGGTTGCCGATGGTGTGTCCGGCAGTGGCGATGGCGCGAGCGATTTCGGGGCGTTGTTTTACGTAGCGTCCGATCAAGAAAAAAGTCGCCTGCACTTTGTGGCGGGAGAGGATATCGAGCAGCGCTTGCGTGTGGGGATCGTTGGGGCCGTCGTCGTAAGTGAGCGCTATCTGCTTCGAGCCGGGGCGCAGTCCGGTGAACGTTCTCCCGAACCATTGTCCGGTCGAGGCCATCGACTGGTAGCCTGCGGCGACTGCGGCCACAGCGACCGTGGCGCCAGCTAGCGCGAGAGCGGGCATTCGGGGATTGTATTGCATTGGGCCACTCCGCGATTGGTGATCGGGTGATTGCGATTCTTCGGTCCGGGCTCGGACCTGGGGCCTTGGGGAGGACCGGCGAGCATCGCTCTGCCGGGACAGCCGGGGCGGCTGTCTCCACATAAGTTCGATTGGAGACTGTGCCGCAATCGCAAAATCCCCGAAGCCTCGATGGCTCAATGGCTCAATTTGTTCTGTTAACTCTTCGCGCAATTGTCAGTTGGCGCGATCCGAGATATTCTGCCCATTCCGAAATATTGCGAGGCTATGGCCAATCTTTTCGAACTGCCGCGTTACATTGCTGTGGAGGGTCCGATCCGGGTGGGCAAGAGCACGCTGGCAGGGATCCTCGCCGAGCGGCTGAAGGCCCAGCGCGTGATCGAGATGGAGTCGAACCCTTTTCTGCCGGCTTTTTATGAGGGCGAACGGGGCGCGGCATTTCAGGCGCAGTTCACGTTTCTGGTGCAGCGCTTCGAGCAGTTGCAGGCGCTCGATATGGGGGCGCGCTCGCAGAAGATCGTGGTCGCGGACTTCATCTTCGAAAAAGATAAATTGTTTGCCTGCCTCAACCTCACCGATCAGGAGCTCGATACCTACGACCGCTACTACCATTATTTTCGCGAGCAGTTGCCTACGCCCGATCTGGTGATTTATCTGCAGGCCACGCCTGAGGTGTTGAAGAAGAGGCTGCGGAAGAAGAACGCTCCCGGCGAGCGTGCCGTGAGCGACGAGTATCTAGAAGAGGTGGTGAAGGCTTACGAACATTTCTTTTTCCACTACACTTCGTCGGATCTGCTGATTGTGAATACATCGGATATTGATTTTGTTGAGCGCAATGAGGATTTACGGGAATTGCTTCGCAAGGTTACGGAGCCGATCAAGGGGACGCAGTATTTCTTGCCCCTAGGTGGGCAGGAAGCGGTGGGAGCGTAGGGAGTCGCCGTTGGTCTTTGGTCGTTCCCTTTGATACGCTGCAGTAAAGCGCTCCACACTTCGCCCGAGCCATTGGAAATGAAAACTCTCTTTTGGCAGAAAGGATCTGTGCCGGTATGGGCGTTTCAGCTTTGGGCTGTTATGCCATCCAACCAGGGGCGAACAGGAGGAGGAAAAAGGTTAAACCCAAGAGGGCCGGCTCGATCGCTTTCAACATGTATTCTCCTAGCAGGACCTCATGGCACAACTCTGATGATCCAAACGCGGAAAGCGCCAAATTGTCGTGGGGCCACCGGCCGCTTGCTCGTAACGTGTTGTGAATTTGCCGGGGTTTTTGATGGATCAACGTCGACCCTAAAATCCGTCCCGCAGATGGGCAGAACCTCCTACCCGCCGGCCTTGAGTTCGTTGAGAACTTGCTTGGCAATTTCTTTCAGGGTTTCAAAAACGCCTACACCCTGGAACGCCACGGCTTCGACCACTGCCTCGTTTTTCTTGCGCAACTCTTTGTTCAGATCGTCGGGCGAGAGGATGTTGGGCAGGTCGCGCTTGTTCAGTTGCAGGACGTAGGGAATCTTGTTGAAGTCGTAGCCGTGCTCTTTCAGGTTCGACATCAGGTTGTCGAGGGCTTCCACGTTGGCGTCCATGCGCTGCTCTTGCGAGTCGGCCACGAACACGATGCCATCGACGCCGCGCAGGATCAGCTTGCGGCTGGCATCGTAGAATACCTGGCCGGGGACGGTATAGAGATGGATTCGGGTTTTGAAGCCGCGCACCGAGCCGAGATCGAGGGGCAGGAAATCGAAAAACAGCGTGCGTTCGGTTTCGGTGGCCAGGGAGATCATCTTGCCCTTCTGCTGTTCCGCGGTCTTCTGATAGATCATCTGCAGGTTCGTGGTCTTGCCGCCTAATCCGGCGCCGTAGTACACGATTTTGCAGTTGATCTCGCGGGCTGCGAAGTTGATGAAACTCAAGACTTTCCTCAGTCGCGCGGCCGAGTACGCCTCCGCGCAAGAATATCCCGATTGGGGGCTTGGGGTTTTTATATCACAGGCTGCGGATTGCGGCAGGTTACTCCGGTGACTCTCGCTGGGGCTGACTTTTGAAAATCAAAATCCTGCGCTCATAGCCGACCGAAGCCCACAGGATAACGGTTGCTTCTCAGCGCGCCGCTGGGGCCGGATAGTAGCCGTCTTCGGTGTAGATCTTCAAGCCTGGCTTGTCTACCAGGACCTCGATGCTGCGATAGGTTGCGGCGGTCGGTGTTTTCGGGCGCGCCGGGGTATAGCCCAAAGTGTACTGATTGCGGGCCTCGCCCATGGCCTTGGAGTAGGCATCTTCGATGGCGTTGAGCGTTAGTTCCGTATAAGGTGCGCCGCCGCCGGTGGCGGAAACATATTTGGGCAGAATGTCGCTATAGCCTTCGTGGGGAAGGTGAATCTGCTCGAGCTTGCGGTAGAGCGGCAAGGCTCCGTTTTCGACCGCGACCGCTTTGACCTGAATTTCGTTCGACAGCAGCACGCGCTTCACGTCGTTGTAGCTGGCCTTGCTGCCATACTCGCGGCCGTCGCTGATTACGAAGATGATTTTGCGGCGGGTGCGCTCGCGCTTGCTCAGGTCGATGGCCGCTTGCAGAATGGCGTCGTTCAACACGTGCGCTTCTTTGGGCGGGGTTGCAACCGGCGCCGTCGGGCTATCGACCGGAACGCCGTTGATGACGGGCCCGCTTTGAGCCAGAGGCCCACCCAGAACGGGCACGCCGTTCTCGTGGCCGCGCACGGTCTTCATCTGATTGAGCAGCGCGGAGAGCTTCTGCGTGGCGCCGGTGAAATCGCTGACCTCGCTTACGGTGCTGCTGTAAGTGTAGAGCGCCACTTCGTCGTAAGGAGCGAATGCTCCCACCAGAGCGGAAAAAGTTTGATTCACTTTCTGCACGGCGGTGTCGGGCATACCCAGGTCGAGCACGACCGCGACTGAAAGTGGGAGCGGATCGGCGGTGAAGAAAGTTAATTTTTGCTTGGTGCCGTTTTCGAGGACGCTGAAGTCGGTGGAGAGCAGGCCATCCACGGGACGCCCGTTGCGATCTTTTACCGTGACCGGGAGTTGCACAAAATTGGTGTGGACGACCAGGGTATACAACTGCTCCTGTGCTGCCTGAGTTTTGGCGGTCGTGCCCGGCGGGACGGTTTTGACCGGCGGCATAGTGGGCGGCGGAGAAGATGCCTCGGACGAACTAGACGTTGCGCCGGGGGGATTCGAACCCGCTGCGCCGGTTCCTGCCGAGCCAGCTTCCGCAGGGGCTTTGTTGATCGGCTGGTTGGTCCAGGGATCGCGGTCGACTGGCTTCTTTTCTTCCGGCCTGGGAATCGGCGATGGCTCAGGCGTGGCGGCCGACGGCTGCACGGAGGGCGCATCGGGAATATCATCCGGTGAAGTCTGGGTCTGGGTGTTCTGCGGCTGGTTTGCAGAAGATTGCGCGTTGGACTTCAGTGGATTCACTGTAATCGATGCGACGACGAGCGCGAATGCCAGCAGCGCGGGCAGCGACTCAGCGGCGCGGCCGAGCCAACCACGGACTTGGTGAACGTAAAAGCGCTCCCGGTTGCATGCTGCCGGTTTGGTCACAAGTACCGCCCCCCTTTCCCAGCCATTTCTAATAAAAGCTAGACTCTTCCACTTGGGATGCCAAATCCACCGCTTTCGTGCATCTAAGTTTAAGGACTAAACTGGCCTGCAATAGACTAACAAAATTTCTCGAGGGAAGTTGAGCATGCGCAAGGTCTTCGCTTACCAAAGGTTTTTCCCGGCAAGGTTCTTCGCCGTCCCCGTCCTTTTAACGACGCTGGGCTTTTCGGCCTTAATGTTTTCCATCGCGTCGGACGTTATTCCTTCCGCTTTCGCACAGGGCTCGAATTCGTCCCAGCCCGCCGATGCGGCCAAGAGCCAGGGGGGAAAGGCCGCCGATTCGCAGAAAGAAGCGCAGAAATCCGGCGCGCAGAATCCGGACGATCAGAACCCGGCCGAGACGCTGAAAGTCAACGTCAACGTGGTGGGTCTTTTTTTTAACGTCAAGGACAAACACGGCGCGCTGATTCCGAACCAGACCAAGGACGACTTTGAAGTTTTTGAAGACGGCAAGCCGCAGACCATCAAATATTTTGCCGCCGAGTCGAATCTGCCGCTGACTCTTGGCATCCTGATCGATTCTTCGGGCAGCCAGATGCGAGTGCTTGACATGGAAAAAGAAGTGGGCGGCGCGTTTCTGCGGCAGATTCTCACCGACAAAGACGAAGCCTACGTGATGGATTTCAACATCGATGCGGAGCTGATTCAGGATTACACGCGGGATGTACGGCGGCTGCAGGCGGCGCTGAACAAAGTGAAAATCAATTCTGGAGTTACGATGCCGACCTTGCCCGGAGCGGGCGGCGGACCTGTGCCCACGGCGCCCGGCTCTCAGAAGGGAACGGTATTGTACGACGCCGTCTATCTCTCCGCTCACGACATGCTGGCCAAGGAAGTTGGCCGCAAGGCTATGGTCCTGCTGACGGATGGGCAAGACGAAGGCAGCCAACTGAAAATCAAAGACGCGATGGAGGCGGCGCAGAAAGCGGATTCGATTGTCTACGTGCTCTTGTGCGCCGACCGCGGAGGCTATTTCAGCGCAGGCATGGGTTACTCCGGCGAAAGCGATATGCGGAAGCTCACCGAGGCCACGGGCGGGCGCGTCATCAACGTGGGCAACAAGTTTGACAAACTGAAAGAGGCCTTCGACCAGATTGCGGCCGAGCTGCGCAGCCAGTACAACATTGGGTATACGCCTACGAATAGCGTGCAGGATGGCAGCTACCGCAAGCTGGAGATTAAGAATAAGCAGGGGTACAAGATTCAGACGCGGGCCGGGTATTACGCCAGCAAGCGCGGGGAATCGCAGTAGGGTTAGAGAGAACGGCGAGCTGCGCTCGACCGACAGCCGAGGCGGCTGTCCCCACAGAGTCCTCGTTTGGGCAATCGAGGGCTAAATCCCGGTTCAATTTCCCCGCCTGTACGCGGCGCTGAAGCGCCGCTTTACCGCGTTTGCTCTAAAATGAAAGTAGAGTGGAGCGACGAAACGTGCGCTTTCTGCGAAACATTTTCCGCGGACAAAGTGGAGGAAGACCGATGGCGGCATTAGCGGCGGGGACGAAGGCGCCGGAATTTGAAGTGAAGGCGATGGATGGCGGGCGCTTTTCGCTGCGCGAGGAGTTGGTGCGCGGGCCGGTGGTGCTGGCGTTTTTCAAGGTGTCGTGTCCGACCTGCCAGTATGCGTTTCCGTTTCTGGAGCGGCTGGAGCGCGCTTACGGCCATAAGAACGTGAGGATCATTGGGGTTTCGCAGAACGATCCCAAGCAGACTGCGGCCTTCACGAAGGAATTCGGGGTCACGTTTCCGGTGTTGCTGGATGATACTAAGACGTATCCGGTGTCGAATGCCTACGGACTGACCAACGTGCCGACGCTGTTTTGGATTGCGCCAGAGGGCGAAATCGGACTTTCGAGTGTGGGCTGGGCCAAGGCCGACTTTTTGGAAATCAGCCGGAAGATGGCCGAGTTCGGAAAGACACAGCCGGTCCCGGTGTTTCAGGCGGGCGAAGAAGTTCGGGATTTCCGCGCCGGTTGAGGTTCGAAGAATTGATCCCGCGGTCGCGGGAGGCGCGCATAACCAAATCTCTCAGAGTCGTCCCGAAGTCCCGCGTTTTCTCCAGCAGGACGGCGGAGCAGGACGAGGGATCTCCCGCGGCAGCAGTCGCTGAGTCATCACGCACCGCCGCCCACGGCCCCCACGGCCGGCACGGATTGACTGCCTGATGCTGGCCCGCCTAAGATGACTTCGCGCATGATCGGCCAGACCATTTCCCACTACAAGATCACCGCCAAGCTTGGCGGCGGAGGCATGGGCGTGGTGTACAAGGCCGAAGACACGCGCCTGCACCGCACCGTGGCGTTGAAGTTCCTGGCGGACGATACCGCCAAAGATCCCGCGGCTCTCGAACGCTTTCGGCGCGAGGCGCAAGCGGCCTCGGCGCTGAACCACCCGAACATTTGCACCATTTATGACGTAGGCGAAGAGGGCGGGTCGGCCTACATCGTCATGGAGTTTATCGACGGGCAGACTCTGAAGGATCGCATCGAGGGCAAGGTGATGCGACTGACGGAGGTGCTCGAGATCGCAGTCCAGGTCGCCGACGCTCTGGATGCCGCGCACGGCCACGGCATTGTGCATCGCGATATCAAGCCGGCCAATATTTTTGTTACGCGCAGCGGGCAAGCTAAGGTGCTCGATTTCGGCCTGGCAAAATACGCCGCGGAAGCGCAGCCTGCGCACGGAGCCGACGTCACCAGTTCGATGCCTACGGCTGTCAACGCCAATGCCCTCACCAGTCCGGGCACGGCGATGGGAACGATCGCTTACATGTCGCCGGAGCAGGCCATGGGCGAGGTGCTGGACCGGCGCACCGATTTATTTTCGCTGGGCATCGTGGTCTACGAGATGTCGACGGGGCGGCCGGCATTTTCCGGTCCCACCAGCGCCGCGGTCTTCGATGCGATTCTCAACCGGCCGCCAGTTCCACCGTCGCAATTGAATCCGCGCCTGCCGGTGAAGCTGCAGGAGATTCTGGATAAGGCGCTGGAAAAAAATCTCAAGCTGCGTTACCAGACCGCTTCCGATTTCCGCGTCGACTTGCAGCGCTTGCAGCGCGAGGCGGATACGCAGGGCAGCACCAAGGTCGCGGTGCAGCCTGATGCTTTGGAAGATAGAAAAGTATCGGCCCCCGGCTTTAAGCGCTGGCCAATTGTCGCCGCAGCCTCCGGACTTCTCGCAGTGTTGCTCATTGCGGGCGCTTACTTCGTGGGAAGGCGCGACGGCCTGGCTTCCAGCATTATTCCGCCCACGTACCATCAGCTGACTTTCCGCGGCGGCACCATACGCATGGCGCGCTTTGCGCCCGACGGAAAGAATATTGTTTATAGCGCGGCCTGGGAGGGCAATCCGATTGAGCTGTTTATCACGCGGCCGGATAGTCCGGAGTCGCGACCCTTCGGGTTGTCGAAGGCCGAAGTGCTGTCGATGTCGCCGGAAGGCGAGATGGCGGTGCTGCTCAACAGCCACAATGTCGATCCTTATGTGAACGAGGGCACGCTGGCGCGAGTGCCGCTGGGCGGGGGCGCGCCGCGCGAGGTGCTGGAAAATGTCCAATGGGCCGACTGGTCGCCCGACGGCACCAACTTCGCCGTGGTGCGCGAGTTCGCAGGACTGAGCCGCCTCGAATATCCCATCGGCAAGGTTCTGTATCAAACCGGCGGCTGGCTGAGCCATCCCCGAGTTTCTCCCAAGGGCGACCGCGTGGCTTTTATTGAGCATCCCGTGAGGCGGGACGATGCGGGGTCGATCGCAGAAGTCGATCTTTCCGGCAACAAGAAAACTTTGTCGACGGGATGGGAAACGGCCTGGGGGCTGGGCTGGTCGCCGAACGGAAATGAAATCTGGTTTTCCAGCACCCGTCTGGGCTATGGGCGATATCTCTCGGCGGTGAATTTGTCGGGCAAGGAGCGGCTGCTGGCGCGCGAGCCAGGCACGCTGACCCTGCAGGATGTGGCAAAGGACGGGCGCGTGCTGATCACGCGCGACGTGCCCCGCGTCGGCATGGTGGGTGTGACGGCGGGCGGCAGCAAGGAGCGCGATCTCTCGTGGCTCGATTGGTCGGCGCCCAAGGATTTGTCGGTCGATGGCAAGAAGCTTTTGTTTACCGAGTCCGGCGAAGCTGGGGGCGAGAATTATTCATCCTATATTCGCAGCACGGATGGATCGCCCGCGGTGCGCCTTGGCGACGGGCTGAGCTTTGCCCTCTCTCCGGATGAGCGATGGGCGCTGTCGGGTCTGCCCAAGCCGCCGGTTCAGTTCAATTTGCTTCCCACGGGCGCGGGGGAATCGAAAGAGCTGACGCACGACCAGATCAATCGCATGTGGGCGCGATGGTTTCCCGATGGCAAACGCGTTTTATTCTCCGGCGATGAGCCGGGCAAGGGAGTTCGGCTTTACGCGCAGGACATGGGCGGCGGCGCGCCCAAGCCAATTACCAACGAAGGCGTGAACGGAAGCCTGATCGCGATCTCGCCCGACGGCAAGCAGATAGCCTTCGTTGGGGCCGACCAGAAACCCGCGCTGCTGCTGGTCGAGAGCGGAGAGATTCGTCCGATTTCCGCGCTCGGAGTTGGCGAGGCTCCCATCGCGTGGAGTAGCGACGGTCGGTCTTTGTTTGTTTACCGGCTGGGCGAAGTTCCGGCCACGGTCAACAAGCTGGATCTGGCCACGGGCCGCAAACAAACGATCAAGCAGCTGGTGCCACCGGATGTGTCGGGCGTTACCGATATCAGCTCGATCCTTATCACTCCCGACGGCAACAACTATGTGTACGAATACGGGCGCACGCTTTCCGATTTGTATCTGGTGAACGATCTCAAGTAAGAACGAGCGCGGGAAGCTGCGCTCGGCATTGAGCGTCTCGCGAATAGCCTATTATGTCGGTAGTCTTGCTTGACTTAGCCTCGGCTTTGGTATACATCATCAGTTCAGATTGAAAGGAATAATCGGTCATGAAAATCGCGAACAACATCACCGAACTGATCGGGCACACGCCGCTGGTGCGGCTGAATAAGGTTACGGAGGGTTGCGTGGCCGAAGTGGCGGCCAAGCTGGAGAGCCAGAATCCGGTGTCGAGCGTGAAGGACCGCATCGGCGTGAGCATGATCACGGAGGCAGAGCGCGCCGGAAAAATTCAGCCGGGCAAGACCGTGCTGATCGAGCCGACCAGCGGCAACACCGGAATCGGCCTGGCATTCGTGGCGGCGGTAAAAGGCTACAAGCTCATCCTCACCATGCCCGAAACCATGAGCCTGGAGCGGCGCGTGCTCCTTTTGGCTTTCGGCGCGGAGATTGTGCTTACGCCCGGGCCGCGCGGAATGAAGGGCGCCATCCTCAAGGCGGAGGAGATCCTGAAGAACACTCCCAACGGTTATATGCTGCAGCAGTTCGACAACGCCGCGAACCCGAAGATTCACTTCGAGACCACGGGGCCGGAAATCTGGGACGATACCGACGGCCGCGTCGATTTCCTGATCTCCGGCGTCGGCACCGGTGGCACGATCACCGGCGTCTCGCAATACATCAAGCCGAAAAAGCCTTCGTTCAAGGCGATTGCGGTTGAGCCGGTGGAGAGCCCCGTGCTCTCGGGCGGCAAGCCCGGGCCGCATAAGATTCAGGGTATCGGTGCCGGCTTTGTGCCCAGCATTCTGCGCCGCGACTTTATCGACGAAGTGATCCAGGTGAGCAACGACGAGGCCATCCGCATGGCGCGACGACTGCCTCTGGAAGAAGGAATTTTCGTAGGAATTTCTTCCGGGGCCGCGGTGGTGGCGGCGATCCAGGTGGCCAAGCGGCCGGAGAATGCCGGCAAGCTGATCGTGGTGATTCTGCCCTCGTTCGGCGAACGCTATTTGAGCAGCATCCTGTTCGAAGAACTTCGCGGCAAGGCACAGCAGATTCCCACGGCGACGCTTCCGGATTAATTTGCCGGCCGCTTCCGGCGCGAATTCTCCGAAGCACAATTTCTCCGGCTGCCGAGCGCGGCTGTCTCCACGCTCTTAGATCAGACCGACCGCAGCCCCGAAGGGGCGGAATGTGAAAGTCCGGCACGGCAGTGCCGGAAGGGCCAGGCGAAACCAAGCGAGTCCGCTTCAGTGGACGCCACTTGTTCTTTCGTCTGTCCCCGCGCGACCCCAAGTCTCGCGCAAGGCTGGTAGTGGAAATTCCTGTGGAAATCTGCGCCTTCCTTCGACAAATTTCGCCAACCATCCTGGAAGGTGCGGTGTATGATCAGTTTCCACCAGCCTGCCCATGAGTCCGAAGCGCAGCCACATCGAGGTCAAGGCCGACACTTCAGGAGAGCATTCGGGAAAACCAAGAGAATGAGAAGGAACCTGCAGCGCTTTTTAGGGTGGGGCGGGGCGATGCTCGCGGTGGTGACCTGTTCTTCAAGTTTGATGAGTCAAGCAGCAGCGGATCCGAAGGCGACTCACATCATCAGCGATTGGAGCAGTCACAATGTGATTTTCTCCAAACCCGCCACTCCGGAGCAGGCAAAGAGAGTGGAAAAAGATCCCCGCTACTGGCAGCAGCGCTACCGGAACCAATCGTTGTTGGTGACATCGCCCGAGGAAATTACTAACCGACGGAATCACAGACTGAAACGCGATTGGCAGGAAAGCATGGGTACCAATGCCAGCGTGGGCGCCGGGAACTATCCTGCCAAGTACTCGTTTGCCGCTTCGATTGCTCATTGCGGCAATGCGCCCCAACCGGATTTTGTCGTCTACAGCACCGGCCTTACGGGTTCCAGCACGCAGGCGAGCATCGTGGCCTACGACAATCTCTACTCCGCCTGCAGCGGGATCGTCCCTTCGGTCTATTGGGCCTACAACACCAGCGGCCGAATTCTCACCTCTCCCGTATTCTCCTACGACGGGACCCAGGTGGCGTTTGTTCAGACCAACGCTGCACAACAAGGAACTCTCGTCTTGCTGAGATGGGCTGCGTCTACGACTGAGACCATCGGCAACCCGAGGAGGCCGACCGTGAAAGACTCCGGGCACTACGTGGGCTGCATGGCTCCCTGCTTGACTACCGCAGTGCTGAAGAATTCTTTGGGAACGCCGGCGGACGATACCACGTCATCCCTGTTCTACGACTACAGTGCGGATACAGGTTACGTTGGCGATAGCCACGGCTGGCTGCATAAGTTCACGCCACTATTCAACGGTAGGCCTAAGGAAATTACACGCGGCGGTTGGCCGGTTTTTGTGAACTCCAGTAATCCGAGCGCGCTAAGCGACCCGGTTCACCAGTATTTGGGCGATGTGTTTGTTGGGGATGTGGGCGGGTACTTGTATCGCGTAGATCCTTCGGGCGGAGTAACTGCCTCCGGCCAACTGGACTACGGCACAGGAATCGTCGACAGCCCCATGGTGGACGCAACCGCTGGACTGGTTTACGTGTTTGCCTCAAGCGACGGTTCGACGAACTGCGCCGATGGCACTGCCTGCGCCGCCGTCTACCAACTCGCCTCCAATTTCATCGATGGCGATTCTGGAACGGCAGTTGCGGTCGGCCAGAGCGTCTTCTACGGAATGATGCTGACTCCAAATCCGCTTTACGACGGCGATTTCGATAGCGAATACAAGAATTCGTTGAACGCAACCGGCAGTTTGTATGTTTGCGGCAATACTGGTGGGAACCCAACGTTGTACCGGGTACCCATTCAAGCCGGTGTGATGGGCGAAGTGAGCGTGGGTCCATCCCTTTCAGGCACGTCCAGTGACGCGGCCTGTTCCGCGGTAACCGATTTTCTGAACCCGAACGCTACTGGCGGTGCGACGGAATGGATCTTTGTCAGCACTCAGGGAAACGGAGTGCCGGCAGCATGCGCTCACGGGGGATGCGTGATGAACTTCAAAGACACGCCCTGGCTGCCCAATACTATCTATTCGAACGGCCAGGAAGTGTTGGATACGAACCTTCACATTGAGGTGGTGGAGACAGGAGGCCGGTCGGGCAGCAGCGTTCCAACATGGAGTGGATCCACCGACGGTGTGACGCCGGATGGCAGCGTGCAGTGGCTCGACCAGGGGGCGCTTACGACGACCACACCGGCGGCGTGGATTAAACTTCACTCCTACCACATCAGGGGAACTCTGATACTAGATAACAATAACAACATTGAGTATGTGTCGACGACCGGCACATCCGGCGGCACGATTCCGACATTTAACACGACAGCCGGTGGCCCTACGACAGACGGCACTGTGATCTGGACGAACCTGGGTGCAATTGCAACGGCGGCCCTTCCAGTGGCGGGCGGTGCCAGCGGCATTATCATCGATAACTTTGTTGGCTCGGGCGCGCTGGCGGGAGCGTCTCAGGTATACTTCTCCACTCTCGGCAACCAGACTTGCAGCACCTCTGGCACCTCCGGCGGCTGCGCAGTACAAGCCTCGCAGTCGGCGCTACAGTAGGAAGGGAAGTCATTTTATGGCATACGACGATTCCTCGGTCGGTGAACCGCACCCCGCGCAAACCGGAAAGAAGACTTACGAGAAACCTAGCTTTCGATACGAACATGTTTTCGTGACGACAGCGCTTAGCTGCGGGAAAGTCAGCCCTATCCAATCCAATTGCCAGGGACTGAATGCCAACGCGTCATGAGAGAGATTGAGGACACAGCCTCTCAAAATTTCCATGGGCTGAAGTGCGGGCTTGCGGGCGAGGTTTTGCGCTCGTTTGGTTCGCAGCGATTTCCGGCGATGGGCTGGAGCATGTTGCCTGCGGTTTGGCCCGGAGACACTTTAGTCGTCGAAAATGTTCGCCCCAATGAAGTGCGCCGAGGAGACGTTGTGGTCGTGGGGCGCGATGGCAAGCTGTGCGCGCATCGCGTGATTGATGCGGCGGACGATGCGGAGAATCCGCAATGGATTACGCAGGGGGATGCGTTGCCCGCGCCGGATCGTCCTGTGCTGGCGCATGAATTGTTGGGGCGGGTCGCGTATCTGATTCGCGCGGGGAAGTGCGTCCCGGTTCCGGCGGAGTTGAGTGTGATTGAGAATCTGATCGCGAAGATTGTGCGGCGATCGGCGCCTGCGGCACGCGCTTTGGTTTACCTGCACCGCATTCGCCAAGCGCCGCGAGAGGTGGTCTAGCTGTGTCAGGTCTAGCCACGCAAGTCGAGCTCTATACCCTGGTCATTACCATCGGCGGGATGTCCGTCCGGGTGAGAACGAACGACGCGGATTTTCTCGCGATGCTCGAGCGCCGCTACGACGGATTCCTGAGCGTCGAAGGGGAAAATCCCGAGGAGTACGAGTTCGATGTAGATCTGACTCCGCCTCGCTTCGGCAGCACTCCAGATGAGGTCAGCCTTACATACCGGTCGGGGCGCTGGTTGCTGACGCGCGGCGACTTCCGTGCAGAGTGGGAGCCAGCAACACGACGCGGGGTGATTCAGCAGAGCGCGAATCCGTATTCGATCGACGCCGTTTTGCGGATCGTGCACACGCTGGTGCTGGCCGGGCAGGGAGGGTTTCTCATGCACTCCGCCAGCGCCATTCGCAACGGGAAAGCTTTTTTGTTTGCCGGCGTGTCGGGCGCGGGGAAGACTACGATCTCGCGGCTTGCGCCCGCGGATGCAACTCTGCTGACCGATGAAGTCTCCTACGTTCGCAAGCAGGGCGAAGGGTACGTAGCTTACGGCACACCGTTCACCGGCGAACTGGCAAAACTGGGCGAGAATACTGCGGCGCCGCTGGCCGCGCTTTATTTGCTGGCGCAAGGGCCAGAGAATCGCATGGATCCGGTGGGCGCGGCCGAGGCTGCTCGCGAACTGTTGGCGAACACGCTTTTTTTTGCCGAGGATCCGGAGATGGTTCATCGGGTATTTCAGGCGGCGTGCGATTTTGTGGACCGCGTCCCGGTTTACCGGCTGACGTTTGTGCCGGATGCGCGCGTGTGGGAGATGATTGGTTGATTGAATAAGCTTGAGTGAATCCATATGACGAAGAAAATTTACGTCGCGCGCAGTCCGCGCATTGCGGCGCGCATGCTGGGCGAAGAGATGCTGGTGATGTCGGCGCGGGAGTCGACTCTATTTACCCTGAACCCGACTGCGACCATTTTATGGAAGGCCGCGGATGGCGACACGCCGCTCGACGAGATCGTTGAGCGGCGCATCTGCTCGGAGTTCGAAGTGAATCCAGAAGACGCTCTGCAGGATGCCGAAGCGCTGGCCGAAGACTTGGCCAAGCACGGCATTCTGCTGATTTCGGAGCAACCAATCACACGGGCCGGCGCGCTGGTGCAGCCCGCCCAGCCGGAGTTCGCGCCAAGATGAGCGTCTTGTTGCAGGAGATGAGCGAGCGGGCGCTGCGCTTGGGCGTCCCTCTTAGCGTGCAACTCGACATCACCTACCGCTGCAACGAGCAGTGCGTGCATTGCTATCTCGATCACAACGACCACGGCGAGATGACGACCGTCGAAATCAAGCGCCTGCTGCGAGAGATGGCGGACGCTGGAGTTTTCATCCTGACGCTGAGCGGCGGCGAGATCTTCATGCGCAAGGATTTCTTCGAAATACTCGAATGCGCACGCGAATATACCTTCTGCGTGAAGCTCAAAACTAATGCCGTGCTGATTCGCGAGGCGCAAGCGGCGCGCCTGCGCGAGCTCGGGGTGCAATCGGTGCAGATCAGCATCTATTCGCACCGCCCCGAGGTGCATGACGCGATCACGAAAATTCCGGGATCGCTGTGCCGTTCGATCAACGCCATTCGCTTTCTCAAGTCGCAAGGCCTGCGCGTGATTCTGGCCAACGTTTTGATGTCGGTTAACATGCAGGATCATCACGGGGTCCGGACGTTGGCCGAAGAACTCGGAGCGGACTACACGCTCGATCCCACGATCACTCCGATGATGGATGGCGATCGCTCGATCTTGCAGTTGAACGCGGGAGAGTCGGCGCTGCGCGAGCTTTTCCGCGATGAAGCCTACGTGGGCAATGCCGAAGAATTCTGTGCGCCGCCGCCGCCGCCCGATGAAAGCAGCATGGGGTCTTTGCCTTGCAGCGCGGGCCACACCGCGTGCTACGTTTCTCCGTATGGCGAGTTTTATCCCTGCGTGCAGTTTCCCTTGTCCTGCGGGAACGTACGGCAGCAGCCCTTTCTCGACATCTGGCGCAACTCCCCGCAATTGAGAGAAGTGCGCGCGATCCGGTTGCGCGATCTCTCGAGCTGCTCGCAGTGCGCGCACGGCTCGACCTGCACCCGCTGCCCCGGCCTGGCTTTCTCGGAGGGCAATATGCGCGGGCCTTCTATGTTGGATTGCGAAAAATCCTACGCTCGGACGGGCATTCCTTCCCAGAATCTGCTGGCGCAAAAAGGCAAGCCGTCGCCGGCGCGGCTGGTGCAAATTCAGATCGTCCCCGCGATTATGGGCGGCAGGTTGTCTGCGATCAGCAGCGCCCCCAGCGCTGCTTAGTCTGCTGCGAGCGCAACCGACCGTTGCGTTCGGGAACTTCAGCTGGACAATCAACGTATACGTTCCCATTGTAGAGTTGCAGTAGGCCAGCCGTTCTTGCGCTATCGATCGATTGCCAGGAGAAACGATGCGTTCGCACCGGAAGTTTTGCTGGGGATTTCTCGTGTTGTCGGGCCTGATATCAGGCGGCGTTTTGAGTGCTCAAGCCCCCGCCTCTGGCATGCAGCCGCGGACGGCGATGCCCTCGGTGATTCTGGTTCCCGCGGAGGCGCAGCCTTCGCCGAACTTCAACGCGGAAGCCGCCACCAACGCCTATCTCGCGGAGATTCCCGCCGAGGCGCGGGCGCGCTCTGACGCCTACTTCGAGGGCGGTTATTGGATGATCCTTTGGGATTTCGTTTATGCCGCAATCGTGCTGCTGCTGCTGCTGAACCTGGGCTGGTCGGCGGCGATGCGCGATCTCGCCGAACGGGTCACGCGCTTCAAGCCGGTGCATAGTCTCGTTTATTGGGCGCAGTATTTGCTGCTCACGAGCGTCTTGGTTTTTCCGCTTACGGTTTACGAAGATTATTTCCGGGAGCATAAATACGGTCTGGCGACCCAGACCTTCGGCCCTTGGATGGTCGATCAATTGAAGGGCCTTGCGGTCAACCTGGTGTTGGGCGCCATTCTTGCGATTGTGCTTTTCGGAATCGTGCGGCGGCTGCAGCGCACGTGGTGGATTTGGGGCGCGGTGGTCAGCCTGTGTTTTCTGATTCTCGTGGTTCTCATCGCGCCGGTTTACTTGGTTCCGATCTTCAACAAAGTTACGCGGCTGGACGATCCGAAGGTCACGCAACCTATTTTGAGGCTGGCCCACGCCAACGGAATTCCGGCGCAAGATGTCTTTGAGATCGATGCCTCGCGCCAGACCACGCGCATGAGCGCCAACGTCAGCGGCTTCGGCAAGACCATGCGCATCACGCTCAACGACAACTTATTACGCCGCGGTTCGCCCGAGGAAATTCAGGCGGTGATGGGCCACGAGATGGGGCACTACGTTCTGCATCACATCTATAAAGATATTCTCTTTTTCGGAGTGGTCATTGTGATCACATTTGCGCTGCTGCAGTGGTCTCTAACGTGGTGTTTGCAGCGCTGGGGAGAGAAGTGGCGGATCCGCGGCATCGGCGATACTGCCGTGCTGCCGCTGGTAGTCTTGTTGGGTTCTGTCTTTGCGTTCGTTGCCACTCCGATTCTGAATACGCAAACCCGCATCAGCGAGGGGGAAGCCGACATGTACGGGCTGAACGCGAGCCGGCAGCCCGATGGCTTCGCGCAGGCTGCCATACACTTGGCGGAATATCGCAAAATGAATCCGGGGCCGGTGGAGGAGTTTATTTTTTTCGATCATCCCAGCGGGCGCAATCGGATATACGCCGCCATGCGCTGGAAAGCCGAAAATCTGGCGCTGGTGGAGTGGCAGGCCGGCCCAGCGGGCTGCGGCAATTTCGCCTGGCAAAGACAAAGACAAAGACAAAGGAGCGATGGCGGATCGCAAGGCCGATTTGCCCTAGGCGCGATGCGCCCGAAACCCATTCGCAAGGCCCAGCCTGCCCCGCCGGTACAAGACCCTTGGTAACGCGAGATGAGCTGCGCTCGCGAATAAAATTTGAAGGATTGGACGAAAGACTTTCCTAAGAATGGTGCTCATGAGCTCGAAATACAGGCCTGTACTGGTCTTTGCGGTTGGGATAACGCTATCCGCCGCGATCGTCTGTGCGCAGGACTCGCCGTCTTTGGGCGATCTTGCCCGGCAACAGCGCCAGCAGAAGGAGAAGACGGCGTCCGAAAAGGATGCTAAAGCGCCCAAGGTCATCACCAACGAAGAGTTGCCTTCGCATCCGGCCATGGCCGCTGCCGCGGGGCGGGGCGGGAGCAGTCCAGCTTCGTCGGAGAATTATTCGGATGAGCCGAAGCTTCCGGCTGCGCAGTGGAAGTCGCAGATACTGGCCCAGAAAAATCAGATCGACACGCTGCAAAGACAGGTGGACGAAATAAACGAGTCCATTCGTTTTGCGCCGGCCAACTGCGTTTCCGGCTGCGTGGGCTGGAACGAGCGGCAGCGCGAAAAACAGCAGCGCGTGGAGCGCATGCAGCAGCAACTCGAAGAACAAAACAGGCGGCTGGAGGATATGCAGGATTCCGCCCGCAAACAGGGCTACGGCAGTTCGGTGTACGATCCGTAAAGCTTAGATCGCCAAGGAATCGATCAAAGAGCCGCCACTGCGCAAGGCAGTAGCAACGTTGCGTTGTGCGGTAGGGCCGCCGTCCCGGTGGGCTGTCCGGCGGGCGTCACGCCCGCCGCGCCGAGGGCGGCAAGGATGCCATCGATTACTTGTTATCCTTCGCATCCGCATTCGGGTTCGCGTACTTCAGCACCTTCGATAAATCGATGCCGCGGATAATTCCGGCGGAATGGTAGAACAAGCCCCAGGAGTCGATCGTCGACATGTCGGGGAAAATGCAGGCATCGAGCACTTCATCGGTGGTGTGAAGCTCGACCCAGCCGCCGCCGGCGGCGTTGACTCCGCCAAACAGGTCCGTGCCCCCCAGTTGCGTGCAGTAATACGAGGCCGGGCTGCCGCCGCCTCCGCCGCCATAAGGGATTTCCGCATAGTAAGCCAGCGCTGCCAGCGAAGGCTTCGTCGTAAAAAGAGTTTCGATCAAAACATGAATACGCGATCCATCGGAGGCAGACGTGTACTGGCAAAATTCACGGCTGCCTTCGAGCGGCAGCCAGGACCCGATGGGACCGTTGGTGTTGTAGACCGGAATGCGCGATTCCAACTGGCCGCCGGTGCTGGTGCAGTAGGCCTCGGGTGGCGCTGCCGCAGGAGCTGCTGTTTTCGCTTTTGTGGTTTGAGCGATGGCCGCCGAAGCGCACAGAATTAGAGTGGCGGCGATTGCCATCAACGTTTGGGTCCGCATAGTCGTTTGTCTCCTGGGATTAGAATGCAAAAGTTTCCGCAACGCGTGAAGGTTTGCAAGTTTATCACGGCAGGACGCGGGTTGCAGCCAAGAGTTTTGCCGGGTCCCGGCCAAAGGCCTTGCCCCGCAAGGGTTTCGGTGAGTGGGCGCGCCAGGCTTACCGGCGTCGCAGTCCATTCCTTTGCTAGGAAAAACCTCGGACTTTTGGTTGATCGAGATTTCATCTTCCATCCAACCGCGTGGCCGTGCGAAATTAGACCATGGCTTTGGTTCTCCGTCCTTCCCGCATTCACTCCGCCGGTGTGTTCACGAATGCCCCCATTCGCAAAGGCTCCCGGGTGGTGGAGTATCGTGGGCCGCGCCTCAGCCCGGAGGAGGCCGACCGCCGCTACGAAAGTGCACCGCGCACTTATCTCTATGGCTTGGAAAACGGCAAGAGCGTGATCGACGGCGAAGGGCTCGGCGCTTTCTTGAACCATTCCTGCGATCCCAATTGCGAGATCGACGAAGTTAGGAATCGAGTGTGGGTTTTTGCAATTCGCGATATTGCCGCCGGCGAGGAACTGCTGTGGGATTACAACCTGTACGACGACGAAGATCCTGCGCCCTGCCGCTGCGGCTCGCCGAAGTGCCGCGGCACGATGTATTCGCGGGAATGGATGGCCAAGCTGCGGCGGCGGGCAAAAGCCCGCGAAGAGAGAGCGGCAAAGAAGACTTTGGAGCCGAAGCGGGCGTAGGGCATAGCTCCCAGATTCCCGCAGCAGCCAAACCGGCTGCGGAATCGGTCGCGCCGCTGCGAAAAGCATACGCCGGGGGTGTCGATCAGCGGATTGGATTGGAACCGGGGCCTGGGAAAACGGAACGGGCGCTGCCCGGGGGATTCACCGGATGCCAGGCATTGTGGCTGTTCTGGTGGCGGGATTCAAGGAAAAAGATTTCCCGGCGGTCAAAGCTCGGTTTAAGAGTGCCGTTTCAAAAACATGCTCGACGCCGCTGTTTTGCCGTTTCCGCTCGCTTCGCTCGCAGGAGAGCCGAAGCGGTTGTCTCCACATGGTTCTCTGGACCAGAAACTGCGATTAAACGCCTGCACCTACGGGCTCGCGCATCGTGATCCTTTCTTCCTCATCCTCACGGATCGCGGTATGGGTCTTGGCAACGAGCATGTAAATGGACGGCACCACGAAAAGGGTGAAGACCGTCCCAATAATCATGCCGCTGACCAGCATGATGCCGATGCTGTTTCGAGCGCCGGCGCCAGGGCCTCGAGCCAACACCAGCGGAAAGTGGCCAAAGACAGTCGCGGCGGTCGTCATCAGGATCGGCCGCAATCGGGTATTGGCCGCGCCAATGATGGCCTCCAGCTTGGTGAGTCCAGTCTCCTGCAAGTGGTTGGCGAACTCCACAATCAGAATTCCGTTCTTGGAGATCAGGCCAACCAGGGTGATCAGACCCACCTCGCTGTAGATGTTGAGCGTGGTGAAGCCGAGGAAGGAGAACATCAGCGCGCCCGCGAGCGCCAGGGGCACCGACCCGGCGAGAATGATGAAAGGATCGCGGAAGCTCTCGAACTGGGCCGCCAGCACCAGGTAGATCAGGATCGCCGAGAGCAGGAAGGTGCCCAGAAACTTGCTGCCTTCGACGCGCAGCTGCCGCGACTCACCGGCGTAGTCCACCGTGAAACCTTGCGGCAGAATCTGTTTAGCCTGATCTTCGAGGAAGGTGAGCGCCTTATCGAGCGGCACATTCGGAGGAATTACGCCCTGAATGCGCACGGCATTCAACTGCTGGAATTTATTCAGCGAGCGGGGTTCGGTGGTAGTCTTCAGCGTGGCGAACGTCGAAAGGGGCACGAGCTTGTCGGCCGACCCCTTCACGTAAATCTGCGACAGCTGCTCGGGCGTGAGGCGCTCGGCGCGCTGCACCTGTGGGATCACTTTGTAGCTGCGGCCTTGAATGCTGAATCGGTTCACGTAATTTCCGCCCAGCATGGTGGAGAGATCCTGGCCCGCCTGGCTCAAATCCACTCCCTGGGAGCGCAGCTTGTCGCGGTCGAAAACCACTTCGGTCTGAGGCTGGTCAAACTTCACATCGGTGTCGGCATAGATAAAGAGCCCGCTCGCCATGGCCTTCTGCGCCAGCTTTTCGGCGAGTTGGCTGACTTGCTCAGGCTCCGCCGCGGAAGCGATCACAAAATCCACCGGGAAGTTTCCGCCGCCGGGCAGCGGTGGCGGCGTCAGGGGAATCACGCGAATGCCGGCGATCTTCGACAGCTTGCCCGACGATTCGACGAGCAGTTGCTGCGTGGTTTTCTTCCGTTCGCTCCACGGTTTCACGACCATGCCGCCAAACCCGCCGCCCGGATTTGTGATCTGAAAAGTGCTGTCGCTTTCGGGGAAGGAATGGTAGACGTCGTAGACCTCGTTGGTAAACAGGTTGGTTTGATCCAGGGTAGCATTGGCCGAGGATTGAATCACACCGAAAACCACTCCCTGATCCTCCGAGGGCGCGAGTTCATGCGGGGAGAACATGTAAAAGGGCACCGCGAGCGCGGCCACAAGCACCCACACCGTCAGCACCACCGGACGATAGTTAAGCGTGCCGCTCAACAGGCGGGTGTAGAGACTGCGAATCTTTTCGAACTGTCGATTGACGACGCCGGCGAATCCGCGATGAGCATCCCCCTCGCGCAGCAGCTTCGACGCCATCATCGGCGAAAGCGTCAGGGCAACGATACCGGAGACGGTGACCGCACCGGCCAGGGTGAAGGCGAACTCGCGAAAGAGCGATCCGGTCAGGCCGCCTTGAATACCAATCGGTGCATAGACCGCGGCCAACGTGATCGTCATCGAGATGATCGGGCCGACCAGCTCGCGAGCCGCGTCCAGCGCCGCGCGGACCGGCAACTTGCCCATGGCCAGATGGCGCTCCACGTTCTCCACCATCACGATGGCGTCGTCTACCACCAAGCCCACGGAAAGCACGATCGCGAGCAAGGTAAGAAGATTGATGGTGAAGCCCGCGACCAGCATCAGGAACACGGCGCCGATCAGCGAAACCGGGATCGCAACCACCGGAATCAGAACCGAACGGAACGAACCCAGGAACAGGAAGATCACGACCACCACGATTAGCAGAGTCTCGACCAAGGTGTGCAGCACTTCGTTGATCGCGTCTTGAATATAGGCCGTCGAATCGTAAGGAATGCCGACCGTCATGCCTGCGGGCAACTGGGCCTGAATGGCGGGGATCTGCTTGCGCACCTCTTTGATCACGTCGAGAGAATTGGCCGTGGGCAGAACCCAGATGCCCATGAAAGTCGCGGTCTCGCCGTTGAAGCGCACATCCTGATCGTAGTTTTCGGCGCCCAGTTGGACGTCGGCGATTTCGCCCAGGCGAACCACCACATTGTTCGTCTGCTTCACCACCATCTGCTTGAAATCTTCGGGAGTGCGCAGGTCGGTGTTGGCGATCAGGTTCACCGAAACCATGGACCCCTTGGTGCTGCCCAGCGCGGAGAGATAATTGTTCTTCGAAAGCACGTCGCGCACGTCCGAGGGCGAGACGCCGTGTGCCGCCATCAGGTCGGGCTTGAGCCAGATACGCATGGCGAAGGTGCGATTGCCCAGAATGTCGGCGCGCTGCACGCCGCTCACCGCGCTCAGCTTGGGCTGCACCACACGCGTGAGGTAGTCGGTGATCTGGTTTTCGTCGAGGTCCTTGGCCGCGAAACCGATGTACATCGCGGCGAATTGCTGATCCGCGGTTTCCAGATCGATGACCGGCACCTGCGATTCGGGCGGCAAGTCGTTCTTTACCTGGTTGACCTTGGCCTGAATCTGCGTCAGGGCCGCATTCGTGTCGTAATTTAACTTCAGGTGGACGATGATCGTGCTCAGACCTTGGGCGCTGTTCGACTCCATGTAGTCGATGCCGTCGGCGCTGGCAATCACGCGCTCCAGGGGCGTGGTGATGAAGCCGCGCACCAGGTCGGCGTTGGCGCCCACATACACCGTGGTGACTTGGATCACGGAAATATCGCTGCGCGGATATTGCCGCACACTCAAAGACCGAATCGCATTGAGACCGGCGATCAGAATGACGAGGTTCACCACCATCGCCAACACCGGCCGCTTAATAAATAGATCAGTGAACTTCATGCCTTACCTCTGGTTCAGCCTGAGCGGAGCTGGATTTTGCTGCGTGCGCTTCGTCGTTAGCTTTCTTCCGGATGCGGGTTCGGGTTGTCAGACGGCTTGACCGTGTTATTGACCAGAACCGGCGCGCCGTTGCGCAGCCGGAAAGATCCGGCGCTGACCACTTCGTCTCCAGGATTCAGCCCGGAGACGATCGCGACTTGATCGCCGCGGCTGCCTTCGATCTTGACGATCTGCTGGCGAACCCCGCGAAAACTTTTGCCCGTCTTGTCGTCTTTAATATCGGTTACCACGAACACAGAATCGCCATAGGGCGCGTAGTTGATGGCCGATGCGGGTAGAGGAATCACATCGCGCGACTGGCCCAGCGGCAGATCCACTTGCATGTACATGCCGGGGCGCAGCTTGCCGCCGGGGTTTTCGAGGGTCGCCTGCACCTGGATATTCCGGGTCTGTTCGTTGATCACCGAATCCAACGCGGTAATTTTTCCCTTGAAGGCCACGCCGGGAAGGTCTTGGTTGGTGACGTTCAGGCTGCGACCGATTTTCATCTTCGGTGTGTCCTGCTGCGGCACGCCGAAGTTCACATAAATAGGATTGACGGATTGCAGGGAAACAATCGCCTGTCCCGCCGCCAAATATTGCCCGAGGCTGATTTGGCGAAGTCCCAAAACTCCTGTGAAGGGGGCGCGGATGGTCTTGCGCGCAATCGAGGATTTGACCTCGTTGACCTGAGCCTCGGTAGCTTTCTGCTGCGAGGCGGAGTTATCGAAGTCCGATTTGGAAATAACTCCCGCCTTGGCCAGTTCGGTCGCGCGGCCATATTGGATGCGGGCCAAGTCGCGCTGCGCCTCAATGTTGGCGAGTTGGGCCGTTTCCTGGCGAATATCGAGCTCAACCAGAATGTCTCCCTCATGCACCGGCTGGCCGCTTTCGAAGTGAATCTTGTCGACGGTGCCGGGGAGATCGGCGCTCACGGTAACTCCCTGGATCGCTTCCGCGGTTCCGATCACCGACAAGGTCGAAGGCCAGGTTTCCTGCTTGGCGACCACGGTAGTTACCGAGGTGGGCGGCATCTGGAAGCTGGCGCCCGCCGCAATTGCAGATTCCACCTGACGGTACTTCACAAAACCGAGCCCGCCTATAAGGGCAGCCATGAGCAATAAAACAATAATGAGTCTTTTCGCCATACATTCTCCCGACAAAAGCCGCAAAAATGAGGACTCTCAGAGCTTCAAGACGAGCGCCCCGCACGGATATTGTAAATATTGATCGAGGCATGAGGCGAAAGGATTCAGAGTAAGTCTCTCTGCAGGTCGGGAGGTTGCGGTGGTTCTTCGAAGTTCGTGTGGTGGCTGGAAATAAAGCCACTTTGCGTCTACCGGGGATTCATTCCACTCCGGGATAATCTGCTAAATTATGCGGTATGCCCCCGGCGATCGACACTCCCGCCCGTAGCTTTGCCAGCGACAACAATGCCGGAGTGCATCCTGAGATTCTCGAAGCCATTGGCCGCGCGAATCGTGGCCACGTGGTGGCTTACGGCGACGACGCTTATACCCTCTCGGCAGTGAAGAAATTTGAAGAGCACTTCGGACCGGATATCGCAGTCTTTTTTACGTTTAACGGCACTGGGGCAAATGTGCTTTCGCTGCAGGCCCTGACCCGGCCTTTTCACTCGATTTTGTGCAGCAGCTTCGCCCACATTAACAGCGATGAATGCGGCGCGCCCGAAAAGCATACCGGCTGCAAGCTGATTGCTCTGCCCCACCAGGATGGGAAGATTACGGTCGAGTCCGTTCGCCACGCTTATCACGGCATTGGCGACGAGCATCATTCCCAGCCGCGCGTGATCTCGATTACGCAATCCACCGAGATGGGGACGGTCTACCAGCCCGAGGAAATTCGTGCCCTGGCCAACTTTGCTCACGAGCACGAAATGTTTTTGCATGTCGACGGCGCCCGCATCGCCAACGCCGCAGCCTCGTTGTGTCAAACTCTTCGCCGAGCCACACGGGACCTCGGCGTGGACGTGCTTTCGTTCGGCGGCACTAAGAATGGAATTCTAGGCGGAGAAGCCGTAGTTTTTTTCCGGCCCGAACTAAGCGAGGAGTTTCTCTATCTCCGCAAGCAGGGCATGCAACTGGCCTCGAAGATGCGCTTCATCGCGGCCCAGTTCGAAGCTCTGCTCACCGACGATCTCTGGCGGCGCAGCGGCGAACACGCCAACCGCATGGCGCGCCTGCTGGAAAAAGAAGTGAGCCGGATCCCGGGAGTGAGGGTGGTGTGGAAGGTCGAGGCCAACGGCGTCTTCGCTCAAATCCCGCGCCACGCCATCGAGAAGATCAAACAGCATTACTTCTTCTATATGTGGATGGAGGAAGAGTGCATCGTCCGCTGGATGTGCGCCTTCGACACCACGGACGAGGACATACACGCCTTCGCCAAAGTGGTGGCCGAAGCGGTGCGGGAGTGACCGAAGTTGCGCAAGGCTGGGTTTGAGGGTTGCTTTTTGCCTCGGCTTTCACTAAATTTGCCTTTCCCCCGCTGCGCAAGTTTTGCGTTCAAAATGATTTAGCTAGGATCCTTGAGTCGAGGAGTTTCCATGAAGCGGAAGTGCTTCGCCGTTATCGCCCTTGTCATCACCGCCACTTCTCTACTCAGCCTTTCCAGTTGCGCCGATCCCCAGGAACTGGTGGGCATCACCATAAATCCCACCATGGAAACGATTGGAGCTTCGAATATTCAAGTGAAATTTGATGCCGGCATCCAAGTGCAGCTCCAGGCGCTCGGTACTTATATTCATCCCCCCGTGGTCAAAGACATTACCGATCAAGTCACCTGGGCTTCCAATACTCCTCAGCTGGTCACCGTCAGCTCAACCGGCCTTATGATCGCGACGGGAGAGCTTTGCGGAGGCGGCCTGGTTTCGGCCTCGCTCACCACCAATCACGACGGCTCGGGCGTATCGTCGTCGGGCGCTGTCGTGACGGCATATATGACCGCGAACGTGGTTTGCTTCACCAGTACCGGCAGCGGCGGAGGAGGATCGGAGCCGGTTCTGACCATCAATTTCTCTGGCAGCGGCACTGGAGTTGTGGCCAGTACCACCTCGGGCTTCACCTGCTCCAGCACCGACGTCAGTTGCGTCGACAGCTTTCAATCCGGTGCGGCGGTTACGCTGACGGCCAATCCAGTTTCTCCCTCGACCTTCGGGGGCTGGTCTGGCGGCGGGTGCACCGGCACCGGCAACTGCACGCTGCTGCTTCAGACCGACACCACCGTGACCGCTGCATTTGATTGAAGGCCTCAAAAGGGAATAGCCGACCGCAGTTGCGTCTAGCCCTCGCCGTCGTCCAGCATCCTGCCCAGCGTAGGTTTGTGCTTTTCCATTTTTTTGTTTTTGTGCGGAACCACCTTCGCCGCCGGAGGCGCGCCCATGCGCTCCCGCGCCAACTCCTTGACTGCCTGCACTGCGCGAAACCGCTTAGCCTTCTTCTTATGCGCCATTGCTGCAGCACCCGAGATTTGACGTGGTGTTGCGGTTTGAAAAAACAATCGCATCAGGGCATGCCCTCAGGCGTGCCGACGCCGTGGGAAATTTGGATCGGCTCTTAGCCGCTGTGGGTCGCGGAGCAGGCCCTAGCGGCTCAAATCCGTTTTCGTCGCTCATCTATACTGGCATCGCTGAAGCGATGCCCCGATACGAATTCCTTTCAAACCGACCCCTGCCTGATTTATCTTGCCATAGCCTGTCCGCGGTAAAACTGTAATAATTGTGGTTGGACGACTGAATTCGACCGTGGCGAGCAACGGACCCTATGGAAGAACGCGATTTTTTCGACGAACGCACGGAAAAGAAGCCGGCGACCTTGAACTGCCCGCATTGCCACACGCCGGCCGAGTACGAAGTCACCTGGGTGGTGCGCACCAAGAAGCGCCAGCTTCCGGGCGGGCGGGCCGACGACCGCGACCGCGCCCGCTTCGCCAAAGCCCGATCCTACATGCTGCGCAAGGACGACCTGATGGCCTGCAAGAACATGCGCTGCCGCAAGCGCTTTGAGATCTCCGGCGTGCAGTCGGTGGTCTTCACCGAGTAAGCATTCAGCATCCTCCACTCGACATTCGGACCGCGTGGGGCAAGGTAACCTGGCGGCTGAAGGCTGAACGCTGGTTTATACTCAAGTGTTTGTTCTCAGGAGTGATTCATTGAAGATTCTGGTTTGCATGAAGCAGGTGCCGCAGAAGGATGCGCCGCTCAAGTTGAACGAGAGCGCCGCCTGGATTCGCGAAGACGTCTCCTATGAAGTGAACGAGCCCGACGCCTACGCGCTCGAAGAAGCTCTCCGCCAGAGAGAAAAACACACGGGAGAAGTGGTCGTGATCACTTCCGGTCCGGCGCGGGCCCAGCAGGTGCTGCGCGAAGCCCTCGCCAAAGGTGCCGACCGCGCCATCCATCTGGAAGACAACGCTTTCGTCGGCCTCGATGCCTTCAACACCGCCAGGGCTTTTGCGGCGGCGATCAAAGACGAGAAATTCGATCTCATCTTTACCGGCCTGCAGTCCGACGATTACGGCTACGCCCAGACCGGCGTGATTCTCGCCGAATTGCTGGGCTGGCCGCACGCCACCATCATCATGCAGATCGAAAAAACCGAGGGCGGCATCAAGGTCAAGCGCGAACTCGAAGCCGGATATTTTCAGTTCGTCGACATGCCGCTGCCTGCGGTGCTGACCATTCAATCTGGCATCAACAAGCTGCGCTACGCGACGCTGATCGGCATCAAGCAGGCGAAGAATAAGCCGCTGCGAAAAGTCACGCTCGCCGAAGTGCAATCGGCCATCGGCGAGAACCTGCAGAAGATCGAGCGCCTCTATGTGCCGCAAAAAACCAAGAAGACCGAGCACATCGAAGGCTCGCCGGCGGAGATTGCGAAAAAGTTGGTCGACAAACTGCGCAACGAATTGCGCGTGCTGTAACTGCTCATGTGAGGACGGGCGCATTGGCACGTCCGCCAAGCGAAGCGAGGCTGTCTTAACGGAGAGCCGAGAATTGAGAAACTGCTTTTATGCCCGATACGATTCTAGTAGTCGTCGAACAACGCGAAGGCAATCTCAACCGCGTCTCCTGGGAGACCATCAGCGCTGGCCAATCCATTGCCGCGGCCACCGGCTGGGCTCTCGAAGCCGCTGTGGTCGGGAAAGCAGCCTCCATGATCGCGGCAGAAATTGCCGCCAAAAAACTGACCAAAGTCTACGCCGTCGAATCTGCAAAGCTCGAGCCCTACACGCCGGACGCTTTCGCGGCCGCGCTGAAGCAAGTACTCGGTACGAAGCAGCCCAAGCTCGTGCTCATGCCGCACACCTATCAAGTGCGCGACTTCGTTCCGAAACTGGCGACTGCGATGGGGCGCACCGTAATCAGCGACTGTACCGGTTTCAAGCACGAAAACGGCAAGCTGGTGTTCACGCGCCAGATGTTTCAAGGGAAATTCGCGGCCGACGTCAGCTTTGCGAGCGATGCTCCGTGGTTCGCAACCTTTCAGAACGGAGCCTTTCGCGGCGACAAGGCCGAAGCTGGCGCCAGCGCGGCGTCGGTGGAAACGATACACGTCGAAATCGCCGACAACGTGATTCGCAACAAACCCCAGGAAGTGTTTAAAGAAGCCAAGCAGGCGGTCGATCTCACGCAAGCCGAAATTATCGTATCGGTGGGCCGCGGCATCAAAGAGCAGAAAAATATCGAGCTGGCGAAGCATTTGGCGGAGGCCCTCGGCGGCGACCTCGCAGCCTCGCGTCCCATCTGCGATAACGGCTGGCTCCCCATGGACCGCCAGATCGGCTCCTCCGGACAAACCGTCGCCCCCAAACTCTATCTCGCTCTCGGCATTAGCGGCGCGATTCAGCATATCGTGGGCATGAAGGGCTCGCGCACCATCATCGCCGTCAACAAGGATTCCGAGGCTCCGATCTTCGAGATTGCCGACTTCGCGATCGTGGGAAATCTTTTCGATATCGTCCCGCCGCTGATTGAGGAAGTGAAAAAGGCGAAGGCGGGAGGGTGAAGGTGGGCTCGGGTTTTGTCGATTTGAATCTTACGGTACTTCAGAAGCTGCGTCATTTTCCAATTTCCGAATTCAAGGCCGAGTGCTCCGGACTTGTCAGCCGAGTCGATAGGACGAAGCAAGCATTGCTAATCACGCGTCGCGGAGTCCCCTCCGCGGATCTCCGCGGATTTAAGCAATTGACGGTAGTGTCCTAATTTCAAATTTTTATGCGCCAAGGCTGGCATGAATCGTGCTCCGAATCCACTCCGAAACGTTTTGGTCTGCTGCTTTGGCCCGTGCTGCGATAGCCTTTAGGTCGTCCAGTGCGAAGCGTACAGGCACAATCTTGCCCTTCGCCTCGCCCTTCGGCAGTTTGGGACGCCCGATTTTAGCTTTCTTCTGTGCCAAGGCTTCGAAACTCCTGAATGAGAGCCGCCCTTACTGCTGTGGCTGCTGATGTGATCGGGGAAATGTGGAGTACGGCCACGCTTGATTCTTTCGGGCGTGCTCCATCGTGTGCCCATGCGTAAGCCCTGTGCGCCGTGGGATGGCCGACTAGATCAAAAACTTCGACGATTCCCTCCCATACCGTCTCGCCTTTGAATACCTCTTTCACTGGAACGCTTTCAACGTGGGTAGCTTCCGCCCCATGCACACGACGGATCACTTCTCGCAATTCCTCTAAATACGTCACACAGTCGCCTTTACCAGATCACTCACACTCCAAAAATCCCGCTCGATTCCTGCGGCCATCGCGGGAGTCATGCGCAACGAGCCATGCCGTTTCACGAAGTTGTAGTAAGCAAAATGCAAGGCTACAGCGGCCTTAAAGTTACCTAGCTTCTTGCTGAAAGCCAGCGTCAATCGGGATAGCCGCTTCACATGGAGCCGCGTTGTAGCGTTTAAGCGCTCTACATGGCTTGTTGAAACGAATTCCATCTCTGGCCTACCGGCGATAGGTCTACGCACAGCGGAAGCAAAATGAGGGGCGCTGTACTTGCGCTCGGGATGTTGCGCAGAGTCGTGGACGTACACTTTCACGCATTGCCCATAATCTACGTCCGCCCCAAAGCCTCGTTCCATCGCTTCGATGTAAGAGTGCATTGCATCGCTCGAAACTTGCACCCTATGGCGCATCCGGCTCGCAACGTCTTGCACAAACTCGGTAGTGATCGCAAGGTTACGCTTTCCGACCTTAAACGATGGCACTAACTTGGTCTCGGAATCAATCGCGCAATAAGTCCACACATCGCCAAGTTCGGGATTGTCATCTACGCTGACGTGCCGCTCCTTCTTGCCGATGAAGCCCCACAATTCATCGAATTGCAAGTAGTTGCAGTCTAAGTCCTGCATTTTGGAATCCATCAGCAGTTCGCATCCTCTGCCCACCCGCACGCCGAGCCGCATGATCGTATCGCGGTGAACACCCGTGATGCGCTCAATACTTCGGATGCTGGAACCTTCGGCCAAGGCTGCGATTATCGCGGTTTGCTTTTCGGCGCTGAGTACGTTTGCCATGAGACTTACTGTATTACATAATATATTCCCTGTCAAGTGTTTTTGTGTTACATTTATAGAAATTCGATCAATTAGGGAGAGCCCGAAATGGAAGACGGCCCAGGCTCCACAAATCAACCCCAAGACGCCCAACAGCCCGACGAAGTCCCTTCGGTAATTCAGCAACAGCAACGCCCAGAAGCAACAAGAAGCGGAGACAACAACCACCAACCCCCGGAGAACCGCATAGAAACAATCTGGGGTGACTTTTGGCGTATTCCCCTTAAAGATCGTCTGATGATATGGACTACTCTTTTGCTCTTGCTCACTGCTGTCGTTACAGCATGGGTGTTTTTTCGGCAGCTTCAAGTAATGCAAGATACCCTCATCGAGATTAAGAGCGGGGGGGGATCAGACTGAGAGGTTGGTCATTACTGGCTTGGGACAAATGGCCGTAGCGAATCGCACCTCTGGTTATGTTCAAGAACAGGCGGCAGCAGCGCACGAGCAAGTAGGCATACTCTCCCAACAAATGGTCGTTGAACATCGGGCGTGGGTGTCCTCTAAAATCGAAGTAACCGGCCCGATGAATTTCAATGGCGGGGCGGCGTTTCTCCCGCTCGGGATAGAGATGATCAATGTAGGGCACTCCCCGGCTGAATCGGTCAAGACAACCCAAAAGCTCGTCGTAAGCATTGGAGGTCCATTGCCAAAAGCGGAAGTCATGGCGAGTTGCAAAGAACTGAAACAATCGAGCCAGCCATCGGACGCAAATGGATGGATACTCTTTCCTAATCAAAAAGCTATCAGCAAGGTTCAGGGGGCCGGGCTTCCACAGAAGGACGTTCAGGCTGGCACGGTTAATAACTTTTACCCCGGCAAGGTTAACTTTGCCTTGGTTACGTGTGTTGACTACACGATGAGATTCGATAAATCGAGACATCATCAAACCATACAGACTTATGCCGTTTTGTTCCCCAATAGCAGCACTGGCGGCGATGACGGATACGTTGAACCAGTAGGGAAACGTAACGCAATTCTGTACTTGCAGCCAGATAGCTACGTCGACTAATTTTTGTGTTACACTTTCGCCGCTATGAAGCATGGATTCACTGTGGCCATTATCGCTTTGGCACCAGTATTTGTGGCCGTCCAGAATCAACCATCCGGCGCACAAGATCGGCAAAAAACACAGCAAGCGATTCCAGCCGTGCCCGTATCCGTTAATTGCAACTGCACAGCCCAGACTGAGAACGGCAAGAATAAGCCTCAAGGGTGGCACAAACTCGTAGCATGGCCGGAAGGCGTTGAGACATGGGCGATCCTGTTCACCCTCGGTGCAATCATTTGGCAGGCCGCTGAAATTCGTAGATCGGTAAATATTGCTACGCGGACCCTCGTTACCACATTCCGACCTAGGGTGAGTGTGCGCGGCATAAAGATGGACCCCGCATCTGGACTCTTCTATGACCGTCGCATGGATAAACGATGGAAAATTGACTTGCATATTACGAATACAGGCGGCACAGCCGCTTATATCCAGCAACGCGAAGTGTTCTTTCAAATGTATTCGGAACGCGGCGAACCGGGAGAGATTTTTTGGTCCGAAAATATCGATAAGCGGATTCAGTTGCTTCCGGGAGGGCAATACATCTGGGAGGGGACATTCCCCGGAGATAAATTTCGAAACTCTCTTAGATTGATAGAATCGAGTCCCCAAAACGAAAGTTACAAAGTCCGAAGCCGCCAAGGCCGATTGCCTATCTGCCACGGAACCATTAGCTACAGGGATGACAACGGCTTTGAGAGAAAAACAAGTTTTATGCGCGAATGGAAAGTCGAAAGTCAGCGCTTTGCAGTGGTTGACGACCCCGAGCACGAATACCAAGACTAGAGCCAGAACCGACGTGCTAAGTCTCGCAAACCCTTTTGGATCTCCGGTTTGAACGTATCTAGAACTAACAGGCAGAGCGCGATTAATACGGCGACCGCAACCCTCTGTGCAATCCAAATTAAGACACCACCCATTTGCCCACCTCTCATACAGAAGCGTTCTCTGTATGCCCCGTTTAGTGAGCACGGATTTTTGATCTGTGGGAAACTTAGGCGAGGAAGATGGCGGGCAAATTAGGACACTACCCAATTGACCATTTTATTGACCATAGATAGAATATTGGTCATGGACGATATTCCGATCTCCGAATTCAAGGCAAAGTGCCTGGGACTGATCGAACAGGTCCACAAAACGCGGCAGCCGTTGCGGATCACGCGTCACGGTCGTCCTGTCGCCGAGGTGATTCCCGCCGGCCCCGATCGCAAACGCAAGTTTGTGGGCGACATGGTTGGTACCATTGAGATTCTTGGCGACATCGTCTCTCCTATTATTGATTTGGACGAGATCGAGGCCTACCGCGATTGAATTTCCTTCTGGATACCCACATCTGGATTTGGAGCAAGGGCAACCCGGCGAGGCTGAGCAAACGGGTCGAAACGGAATTGTCGAATCCGGCCAACCAACTCTGGCTGTCTCCGGTTAGCATGTGGGAAGCTTTGACGCTGATGCAGAAGGGCCGGATTCGCACAGCGGATCCGTTCGCGTGGGTCGAGCGCGCGGCCGAACAAATGCGCGAAGCCCCTCTCACTCACGAAATCGTGCGCATCGGTTTGGCCATGCCTCTGCCGCATGCCGATCCTGCGGATCGTTTCCTGGCAGCCACAGCCAAGGTGCTGAAGTTAACCTTGATTACAGCGGATCGAAAATTACTCACATTGGGTGGAATCTCGACTCTGGCTAACCGCTAGACGCTGGACTTCAACCTATGACATTGATCTTCCGCAAACCGATCGAAGGCGTAGAGCGCCCGCAGATGCCCGCCGACGTGGTCATCGTCGGCGGCGGGCCCGCCGGCATGGCTTGCGCCTTGCGCTTGTCGCAGCTGATCGACACGCACAACGCCCGCCATCCCGAATCGCAGCTGAGCAAAGAAAATATCTACGTCCTCGAAAAGGCGCGGGAGATCGGCCAGCACTGCCTCTCGGGAGCGCTTCTCGATCCGCGCTCCATGCGCGAACTGCTTCCCGGATTCGAGAAAGAAGCTCCGTTAGACGCCGAGGTCAGCAAAGAGGCGGTTTACTTCCTCACCGAAAAGAGCAAATTCAAATTTCCCGTGACGCCGCCGCCGCTCCGAGATCACGGCAATTATGTCATCTCTTTGAACCGCTTCGTGAAATGGCTGGGGGGCAAGGTGGAAGAGACCGGCATCACCGTCTTCACCGGGTTTGCCGGCTCGGAATTGCTGTTTGACGGCGCCCGAGTCACCGGCGTACGCACCGATGATAAAGGCGTGGACAAGGAAGGCCATCAGAAATCGAACTTTGATCCCGGCTACGACCTGAATGCCAAAGTCGTGATTCTCGCCGAAGGGCCGCGCGGGTCATTGACGAAACAGCTCGTAGCAAAATTTGATCTGGCTCGCGACGCCAACCCGCAAACTTACGGAGTCGGCGTAAAGGAGCTTTGGGAAGTTCCCTCCGGCCGCATCGCACCGGGGGAGGTGATGTACACCATGGGCTGGCCCCTCACGACAAAGGAATAC
Source organism: Candidatus Sulfotelmatobacter sp. (assembly GCA_049513475.1). Taxonomy (GTDB): domain Bacteria; phylum Acidobacteriota; class Terriglobia; order Terriglobales; family Acidobacteriaceae; genus Sulfotelmatobacter. The sequence goes on from JBEKWC010000023.1 coordinate 68,342, forward strand.
GGTGGCGCGTGGATTTACGGTGGCAAAGACAACGTCGTCTCGCTCGGCTTCGTCACCGGCCTCGATTATCCCGACCCGCGGCTCGATCCGCAGCGCGTGCTGCAAGAGTTTAAGAAACATCCGTTCGCGGCGAAACTTCTCGCGGGCGGCAAGATGATCCGCTACGGCGCGAAGTCCCTGCCTTACGGCGGATGGTGGGCGATTCCCCCGGTTGCCGGCAACGGCTGGATGATCCTGGGCGATTCCGCCGGCTTCCTGAACTCCGCTCGCCTCAAGGGAATTCACCTCGCCATCAAGAGCGGCATGCTCGCGGCGGAAACGGCATTCGAAGCGCTGACGATAGATGATTTCTCGGCTTCTGTGCTCAGCGGATACCAGAAGAAGGTCGAATCCAGCTGGCTCAAAGAAGAACTCTGGAAGGTGCGCAACATGCACCAAGGCTTCGAGCACGGATTTTACGCCGGTATGTTCCATACCGCGTTGCAGATGGTGACGGGCGGCCGCGGCCTGCACAACCGCTATCCCGCGAAGGCGGGCTACGAGCACATGCGCAAGCTCGCCGAGCTTCCCGCCGACGGCGGTGCGGAGGCCCATCTGCTCGGTCCCGCAAAAGGCGACGGCAAACTCACCTTCGACAAACTCACCGATCTCTATCACTCCGGCACCAAGCACGAAGAAGATCAGCCCGCGCACCTCGTCATCGACGACACCAATATTTGCAACACGCGCTGCGTGAAAGAATTCGGCAGCCCCTGCCAGAATTTTTGCCCCGCCAACGTTTACGAAATGCTGGACGACCCCAGCCAGCCGAACGGAAAGCGCATCAGCCTAAACCCGTCGAACTGCGTCCACTGCAAAACCTGCGACATCGCCGACCCCTACCAGATCATCACCTGGGTTCCACCCGAGGGCGGCGGCGGGCCAAATTACGACGGCATGTAGGTTTGTGTGGCGCGGGTATTCCCTTCGGCAAGCTCAGTGCGGGCCCTGCCCGCGAAATCGAACCACGTGGCTGGTGGCTGAGTATCAAGTCGTGAGGCGCGCGTGCAGTGACCGCAGCCGGTTCTTGCAGGCGGGATTCGGTCTCGGGTTTGAAGCGGATTTCCGCGACCTGATTTTGCACCTGGATGTCCATCGCCTTAGCTCACGGGGGGCGGGAAGCCGAGGCTATAGCACCAGACTCTTGAACCCGTGATAGCATCTCTGCGATGCGATGCCACTTCGCGATTTGCGCACTTTCCGCTACGCTCTCCGTCACCGCCCTGGCCCAGCAGCCGGCCCCTACCCTGACCCCAGACCAAGCCCTGCAAAAATATCGCGACTCGAAAGCGGCCGCGCTGCGCGACGACTTCGGCGAGCTCGGCCGCTACCGCGCCGCCAATGCCGCACTCGAACCGCCCGCGGCCGGCGAGAATCGCGTCGTCTTCTTCGGCGACTCGATCACCGATAACTGGCATCTCGAGCAATATTTTCCCGGCAAGCCCTACCTCAACCGTGGCGTCGGAGGCCAGACCACGCCGCAGATGCTGGTGCGCTTCCGACAGGATGTGATCGAGCTTCATCCCAAGATCGTAGTCATACTGGCGGGCACGAACGACATCGCCGGCAATACCGGGCCGATGCGCCTCGAAGATATCGAGGCGAACTACGCTTCCTTTGCCGAACTGGCCCAGGCTAACAACATCCGGGTCGTGCTCTCCTCGGTGTTGCCCGTACACAACTACACGCCGCGGTCGCAGAACATGTTCGCCCAACGCTCGCCCGAGAAAATTCTGGCGCTCAACCGCTGGTTGAAAGATTATTGCGCCGCTCCGTCCAACTCTTGCCTGTATCTCGATTATTTCGGCGCTATGGTCGACGGCAAAGGCTGGTTGAAGAAAGATCTCGCGGAAGATGGCCTGCACCCGAACGATGGCGGGTATAAGATCATGTCTCGGCTGGCGGAAGCGACGATAGACAAGGAACTCGACGCGAAGCCTTGAAACCCTGACCCTTGAGACTTTGAAACCCATTCTTCTGGCGCAAGCTCTATAATGAGCCGAGTTTCCGACCGCCCCGGCCTTGGGGCATACCCCGGCCGCGACGGCAAGGGACGATTTTCTCGGCGTCCTCTGCGACCGTTCTCAGCGCCCGCTGCAAAGCCAGCTGGGACCGCAGATTTCGCGACGAAGATCATCCCCAGGGTGCGGCCAGAAATGCCCGCGCCTCCCGCGCCTCGCAAGGAGCGCATTGGAAAGGAAGCGCCCGCCGGGATTTTTCCGCCAGCGTGTTTCTTTCCTAAACCTAGTTAGTCGACGGTCGTAGTCGTTGGTCAACCCAGCGACGTAAAAGCTAACGACCAAGGACTAACGACCAACGACCATGTTTCTCACCGACAAATTCGGCCGTCCCATCACCGACCTGCGGATTTCCATCACCGACCGCTGCAACTACAAGTGTGTTTACTGCCGCACGGGCAACGAAGGTGCGGTCTATGGAGAGCTACCCTTTGCCGATTACTTGCGCATGGCGCGGGTGCTGGTCGGGATGGGCGTCACCAAAATTCGCCTTACCGGCGGCGAGCCGCTACTGCGCAAAGGTGTCGTCGATTTCGTCGGCGAGCTGGCAAAGTTGCAACCCGAGGTTCACGTAGCTCCGGAGGCATTCGTCCAGGGGGGGCCGTTCGATGTGTGGGTGCCGGGTGCGGGGGCGGACGAGGGCGTCGGCCCCTCCACGCACGCCGATCCCCTCGACATTGCGCTCACCACCAACGGGCATCTGCTCGCGGAGATGGCGCAGCCGCTGAAGGCTGCCGGACTTACCCGCGTCACCGTCTCCATGGATGCGGTCGATCCCGACCGCTTCGCCCGCATCACGCGCGTGCCCAACGGATACGATAATGTTCTCTCCGGCATTCGCGCCGCGCGCCGCGCCGGGCTGTGGCCACTCAAAGTGAACTGCGTGCTGATGCGCGGCTTCAACGAAGATCAAATCATTCCCTTCGGCATGTTCGCGCGCGAAGAGGGCGTGACCGTGCGCTTCATCGAGTTCATGCCGCTTGAGGAAGAGCGCACCTGGTCGCCGGCGACGGTGGTTACGCTCGACGAGATTCTGGCCCGCATGGCCGAGTACCGGCCGCTGGTCGAAATCCCACATGCGCGTTCGGAGACCGCGCGCCGCTACCGCTTCGACGATGGCGTCGGCGAAATCGGCATCATCGCGCCGGTCTCGCATCCCTTTTGCGGACACTGCAGCCGCATCCGCATCACCAGCGACGGCAAAATCCGCACCTGCCTCTTCTCGGTGTGGGACCACGACCTCCACGCCCAACTGTGCCGCGGAGCCAGCGACGAAGAGTTAGCCGAGTTCATCCGCGGCGTGATCCAGAAAAAAGAGGCGCGCCACCACATCGGCGAGCCGGATTTCGTACCGGCTTCGAGGACGATGGTGCATATCGGGGGATAGCCGTCAGCCATCGGCAAGAGGATCTCATCGCCGAGATTGTCGAACGCGCGGAAGAAGGGAACTGGGATGGGCACGAGTTCTACTCGTGCCGGTCAGGACGCTACAAGGTGTTCGGCTTCAGCCGCTGCGGTTCGCCAGTGAAATTCCAGCGCTTTCTGCAATGCCCTCCGCCTTGATTCCGCTATACCATCACTTTGTGAAAACTTCCGTTCTTCTGCTTCTGCTTTTGCTTCCGATCTATGTTTCCTTCGTGGCGGAAGCCGCGGGACAAAGGAATGAAGCCTACCTAGGCTTCGACCGCAACACCTACCCCGGCGACGCCGACTTGCAAGTCTTGCGCCAGACTTTCTCCTACACCGGCTACTGGCTCAACCATCCTCCCGGCGAAAGAACGAACACATGGACCGGCCACCGCGCCGCGGTCGAATCTGCCGGCTTCGGTTTTCTCGTGCTCTTCAACGGACGCCTCTTTGCTGAGTTCAAACCGGCTGAACTGAAATCCGTCGCCCGCGCAACCAAGCTTGGCAACTCCGACGCGCAAGCGGCCGCCGCTGCAGCACGCCGCGAGGGCTTTCCCGCGCACACCGTCATCTTTCTCGATCAGGAGCAAGGTGGACGAATGCTGCCCGAGCAGAAGGCTTACATCTATGCCTGGGTTGACGGAGTTATGGCCGCCGGCTTCCGCGCCGGCGTTTACTGCTCCGGCATTCCCGCCGCGGACGATGGCAATATTGTTACCGCGGAAGACATCCGCGCGAATTCTGGCAGCCGCGACATCACTTATTGGATTACCAATGATGCCTGTCCGCCAGCTCCCGGATGCAATCTTCCCGCACACACGGCTAGTCCTGCGCAGAGCGGCTTGGGGTTTGCCGAGGTCTGGCAATACGCGCAATCTCCGCAGCGCAAAGGCGTTGCCGGCCGCTGCCCCGGCTACGGGCGCGACGGCAGTTGCTATTCGGAGCGGTCGGGCATCCAGGGGATGCCGGTGGATTTAGATCTTGCCACTTCGCCGGATCCGTCGCACGGCCGCCGGCCCGGAAGCCCGGAGCGCCGAGATTGACTCGAAAAAGTCCAATGGGGACAGCCGAGCGTCCAATCGAGGGACAAGCCGCCCTCGGCAGTCCGTCGAGCGAAGCTCGACTCTTTCTCGCTTCTCGCTGCGGCCACGCCGGCCACGCTTGCGCTCGTAGCGTCCTGCGGTGCACAATAACAGCCGGAGTCCGGATTGGGCCGCGGAAACTTGTATCCCGCGGTGCACTTCGGGCATCCAAGAAACTGTACGAGCTAGAAGTGGCTTCAACATCCCCGCAGGCTGGGCGCCGATTTTAAAACCAGGCGCAGCGAGCCGGCTGGAGCCGCTGGCAGCTTTCAACAACCCCGTTCCAATGCGAGCCGGCCGAGCAGTTGTGCCTGCGCGTCTTTGGAGCTGAAAGCGAGTCAACATGGCCACCGCTGTCGCTGTTTGCAGTCTGGAGAATTATCTCGTTCTCCCCGACCACACTCTGGATGAACGCATTGGTGCGGCCCGCACGGCTTTGGGCCGCGATCTCGTCATTCTCGGGCACCACTATCAGCGCGATGAAGTCATCCGCTTCGCCGACTTTCGCGGCGATTCTTACAAGCTCTCGCAGGAAGCCGCCAAGGCTGCAGGAAAATACATCGTTTTCTGCGGCGTGCACTTCATGGCCGAGAGCGCCGACGTGCTCGCCCGGCCCGGCCAGATCGTGATTCTGCCCGACCTCAACGCGGGCTGTTCCATGGCCGACATGGCCGATATCGAGCAGGTCGAAGATTGCTGGGAGCAACTCGTCCGCGCCGGGCTCGCCTCCGATCTCGGCAACAACGCCGGCGGCATCACGCCCATCACTTACATCAACTCGACCGCTGCGATCAAGGCGTTCTGCGGCGAGCGCGGAGGCCTGGTCTGCACCTCTTCAAACGCCGCCGGCGCGATGCGGTGGGGGCTAAAGAAAAATTCCAAGCTGCTCTTCCTGCCCGATCAGCACCTGGGCCGCAACACAGGGCACGCCCTCGGCATTCCTCTGAACGAGATGGTGGTGTTCGATCCTTATCTGATCAACGGCGGCCTCACTCCCGATCGGCTGCGCGCCGCCAAGGTAATTTTATGGAAAGGGCACTGCTCCGTTCACCAGCGCTTTCTGCCGGAGCATGTCGATAACGTTCGCGCCCAATATCCGGGCATTCACGTGATCGTGCATCCCGAATGCCGGTGGGAGGTCTGCCAGAAGGCTGACGCCGTCGGCTCGACCGAACGCCTGCTCAAGATCGTTCGCGAAGCCCCGTCCGGCGCGGCTTTTGCCGTGGGCACGGAAATTCATCTGGTCAACCGCATGGGCAAAGAATTCGCCGCCGAAGGCAAGAGAGTCATCACCCTCGACGATTCCGGCTGCCTGTGCACCACCATGTTCCGCATCTCACCGCAGCACCTGTGCTGGGTGTTGGAGAATCTGGTGGAGGGCAACGTGGTCAACCACATAACAGTGAAGGACGACGTCAAGCGCTGGGCTCGCGTGGCTCTGGACCGCATGCTCGAAATTCAATAACCGTCGTTGGTCGTTCATCGGTAGTCGTTGGCGGTTAGTCGTTTGCAAGAGCGTCCGATAGCGGACTGTTTTGTTAGACTGTAGCGGCTTCCCAATCAACCCGTCTCGGAGAATTCAAAATGATCCGTCGCGCCCTGCCCGCTCTCGCCATCGCGCTGTTCCTAGCGTTAACCGCTGCCGCCCAGGAGACCTGGCAGCTCGATCCGCCGCACTCCTCGGCCCAGTTTTCCGTGCGCCATTTAAGCGTCTCCACGGTTCGTGGCGCCTTCACCAAGGTGAGCGGCACCGTGCTTTACGACCCGGCAACTGTGGCCAAGACTTCCATTCAGGTCACCATCGACGCCTCCTCCGTGGACACGCGCGTCGATATGCGCGACAACGATCTGCGCAGCCCCAACTACCTCGACGTGAAGAAATATCCGACCATCACGTTTCAGTCCAAGCGCGTGGAAGCCGCCGGCGCGGGCAAATTGAAGGTCACCGGCGACCTCACCATCCACGGCGTTACGAAAGAAGTTACTCTCGACGTGGACGGACCTTCGGCGCCGATCAAAGACCCCTGGGGCAACCAGCGCATGGGCGCCTCCGCGACCACCAAAATCAATCGTATGGATTATGGCGTGGCCGGCGCACCCGGCCTGGTCGGCGACGACATCAGCATCACCCTCGATATCGAAATGACCAAGCAGGTGCCGAAGTGAGGTGAGGCCAATTAGCGCTGGGCACTTGGCAATAGCGCTTGCAATCAGCGATTGGCCCTTAGCCGCTAAATTTGTCATCCCGAGCGCAACCAGGAATCCTGGTTTTCGCCGGCGGCGGAGTGGGGTGGGAGCAGCGCATTCCGGCGCTTGCGTGAAACGCTCTGCATCGACTAAGCCTAGGTCAGCTTCCGGATCGCCCAAGCGACCGCCTCGCCCACAACCTCGTCTTCGTCGGCCGCCAGCTTTCGCAGTAGCGGCAGGAACCTCCGCTCTCCACTGTTTCCCATGGCGATCACGGCGTTCCGGCGCAGCCCCGAACGCTTCGCGCGGCGCACCGGCGAGTCGCGAAAGGTTCGCCGGAATTCCTCCACGCTCATCTCGGCCAGCCATTCCAGCGGCGGATTCACCAACTCCTCCCGCGGCTGAAATTCCTCAGCCTGCGTCGCCGGCGCTTTCCGGTTCCACGGACAAACATCCTGGCAGATGTCGCAGCCAAAAACCTGCCGCCCCATGCCGGAGCGAATTTCCTCGGGAATCGAGCCCCGTTTTTCGATGGTGAGATACGAAATGCACTTGTTCGAATCCAGTTGATACGGTGCGAGGAATGCGTTGGTCGGGCAAGCGTCGATGCAGCGGGTGCAAGTGCCGCAGCGGTCGGATGCGGGCATCGCGGCTTCGCCTTCGCGCGCCAGATCGAGTGAGGTAAGAATCACTCCCAGAAAAAGCCAGGAGCCCAGCTTTTGATTAAGGACGCAAGTGTTCTTGCCGATCCAGCCGATGCCGGCATACTTCGCCACCACGCGCTCGACGATGGGCCCAGTGTCGACGTAACTTCGCGTGATGAGGCCCTCCTCTCCGCTAGCTTTCCTGAGCGCGGCCTCTACTTTTCTCAAGCGCGCCAGGACTGCATCGTGATAATCCTTCCGGCTCCAGGCATAACGCGAGATCCAACCGCGAGCTTTTGCTTTCGTGGCGTCCTCCCGAGCCTGCGTCGAATACGGTTGATCGCTGTTGTAGTTGATGGCACAGACCACTACGCTCCGCGCCCAGGGTGCGGCGTTCGCCAACGATGCCCGTTTTAGCCGTCCCCGTTCATCGCGCGCCTCCAAATATTTCATCTCGCCGGCGTGTCCCGCCGCAATCCAGCGCGGAAAGTATTCCAGCTCCGGACTGTCCTGAACCAGAGAAATGCCGACGAGTTCAAAGCCCGCTTCTGTGGCGGCCTGAGTGACCACAACCGTGATGGCGCCGGGGGGGACCATACATAATGACGACCGTCAGAGGTCGATTTTACTGGACCGGAGGCGGCGAGGCCGCGCGGCGATTCCATTTTGGAACGTTCCAAACTGAAACCTCGACCAACTTTTTTTCTCGCAAAAGCCTTTTCCTCACAGCCTCACCGTTTAAGCTCTTGCTCACAGAGTCACGCAACGCACGCTGCGCGTTCTCCGAATTCTTTTAGAGGAGATCAACTGTATGCCGCAACCCACCCCTGTTCAAACTCCCACGATTCAAATTTCCGTGATCAACGAGAGCACCGTTCTGGCCGATTCCGATGTGGCGCCGGTCGTGGCTGCGCTGCAAAAGCAAGTGAGCAACGACTTCCGCCCGATCTGGGGCGTGGACGCCGTGCTCACCATTGTTCCCAAAACCGCGCAACCTCCAACCGGAAGCTGGTGGCTGGTGCTGCTCGACGACTCCGACCAGGCCAACGCTCTCGGCTATCACGATCTCACCACTGAAGGCCTTCCCATCGGCAAGGTCTTCGCCGACAGCGATCTCAAGGCCGGTAGCTCCTGGACCGTCACCACCAGCCACGAATTGCTCGAGATGCTCGGCGACCCCAACATCAACCTCACCGCCTTCGTGCAAAACACCAACACTGCCGGCATGCTCTATGCCTACGAAGTCTGCGACGCCTGCGAAGACGACAGCTTCGGCTACCAGATCGACAACGTTCTGCTCTCGGATTTCGTCTATCCCTCCTGGTTCGAAAATTTTCGCGCCGAGGGCTCCACGCAATTCGATCGCATGAACAAGATCCAGATCCCGCTGCAGCTTTTGGCCGGCGGCTACATCGGAGTTTTCACCGTGAACTCCGGTAGCGGCTGGCAGCAGCAGACCGCGGAGAAGCACCTCACCAATCTCCGGCACCGCGGAGCCGTCGGCACGCGCCGCGAACGCCGCAACATCCCGCGCGATCAATGGGTGAACAGCCTGCCCCAGCGCAAGATCGTGGGCAACGCGCAGAAGTATCGGCAACAATTGCAGATCATCCAAAGACGCCGCGAAGCCGCCTAAATCAGCCGCATAAGATTTCTCTGGGCGTCACCGACTCGCCCCGCGCGCAAGCGCGGGGCCTTTTTGTGACCGGACCGACCGGCTGGAGGTGCGGTGCACGCGCCGAAGTCCTGTGAAAAAAGCCCGCCAAAAACGGCTCCGGTTTGTAACGATGCCATCGCCGCTTTCACTATGAAAGTAGGGTGTGTAGGATTCGCTCTCTGCCAGACCCGGGATCTGGGCAACGCCCTTAGAATTTTTGGAGGGGTGTCATGTTTGCTCATTCATCCGCGAAATCTGCCAGTCGGAGACTTCTCATTCCCGGGCTGGCGACGCTCGCCTTCCTGGTTGATTTCGCGCCCGCGCAAACTCCTTCTTCGCAAAACGATACACCGCCGAAAAGCGGTTCCCAGTCCACTCCAGTTCGCAAAAAGTCGCCCCCGCAGCCTAAGGTGAGTCCGCGTCCCACTGCGGTTGTCCCACAGAGAAGGCCGACGCCCCCGCCATCTGGCTTGCTTACCCCACAGCAGAATGCGACGGGTTCGCAACCTACTTCTGGTACCACGCAGGCCCAGAACCCCGCTGGCTCCCAGCCTGCTGTAGGCTCCCCACAGCCCCAGCAGCCGAAGACGAATTCCGATTCAAATCCTACCTCAGCGACCAGGCCAAAGAATCCAATTCACTCCCAGCCCCCCACGGTTCCCGCATCGCAACGCCCATCGACGAAGGCGGGACATCCGACGGAGACCAATCCCGGCCACACGCCGCACGGCTCCGACAACGGGCCAGCGATTGGCGCCGCGGCCGGCGCTGCAACTGCGGTGGTGATCGGCGAACTCATCGCGCATCACCATGCCTCGCCGCAGAAGCTCGGCCATGAAGGGCCACAAATCGCGAAAGAATTCGATATGAGCGATTTCACCGTCAAGGGTCTGGTGCGTGCGAGTTGGCCCGTCGTGCTTGACTTCACAATCGACTCTCCCGGGTCGGTATTAGTGGAGATCACCGCGGCTAGGCGGCAGTATCGAGTGAGGATGACGAACCAAGCCAACCGGCGCGGCTATGCCATCATTCACCTGCCGGCGAACTTCGGTGCTCAGCTGCAGCCTGCGGTCTATCACATTCACTCGGTTGCCCCAGCGGGCGCCCATACTCCGGCACCGCGGCTTCGTACCTATGGTCTGGGAGCGGGAGATAAGGCCGTGGGCTCAGTGGCCATCGATCAGCTGACCTTCCGGCCCGCGATTATTCATCCCCAGGCCAATGAAGTCGCGGATTACGGCTTCCACGCTCACTCCGCCTTCGACGGGGTGCGCGCTGAATTTATCTTCACCACACTCTACAACGGGCGGGTGCTGGTGCAGAAAGATCAGGAAGAAAAACTTTCTCCCATCCCGGAAGGCGAACGAGCCAAGGGCACCTGGAAGGGCCAAGGCAAGGCTGGGGAGCACATGCTCCAGATCAGAGCGTGGCGCGGCCTGGAGAATGGTGGAGACTGGGTAGTTGCGTGGTCCCCGGAAATCGTCGATGTCGTCAAGTAGGTGGTGGGTGGGAGGCGCTTGGCCAACCTGATGCAATTATGGCGCGCATCTCTGCTCTTTCGCAGGGTTGCCGCGGCGTCCGTCTTTGTTCTGGCCGCCTTGCTGGTCTATTTGGGATCGCACATTCCGCGGTCCGTGTCCCTGCCCGCCGACGACCTCAATGCCAGGAGCACGGCCCGCATCCGGGAAGAGCAAATCGTCATTCAGAAGCCGGACATCGCGCCCGGAGAGCTCGTGCTGTCTTACGTCGGAAGTAAGAATGAGGTCGCCGATCTTTGGCTGGAGAATGCGACGCTGGAGGAAAATTCTCGACGCCTACTATTTCCCCATAGCGGTGCGCTCGCGGCCGGAAGAATCAGTTACACGGCCGGCGATTCCAAACCAACTTCGACGGGCGACACCTGCCACACGGCCATTGAGATCCGCCGGGCCGAGGGCTCCGCTCCGCTCGATCAACTGACGCTCTACCAAACCGACGAAATGGCCGGCGCACAGCGCTTTCGGCAAGTCATCCTGGACGCAGGAACATCCACCGTGGCCCTCGAAGTTCACACGGATTCTCCTGCGGGAGGAGCAGCGGACCTCTTGGAGTGTCACCGGCTTCTTACGATAGGAGACGGGTCGTCCGTCGACCTGCCACCCATCCCTGTCCACATGCTCGTAGGCCGCGGCAAGATCGACCTGCACTTCAATCCCGTGAATCCCTTGCTCCCCATCTTTACCGGGCCGAAGCAGACCTTCGAAGCAGTTTCTCTGGGCGACAGCGCGCTGCAGGCCAGCGGCTTGCAGGTGGTTGCAACCCGGCATTCCACCGCTCCCCGACTCGATGTGCGAACCCGTTCCGCGGGCCGCATTACCGTCAGCCGTTTGAAACTTGGGGCCGACATGCTGAAGCTGGACATCGGCCGTGACGCCGAAACGGCTGTGGCTTATGAGAATGGCTCCTCGCTGTACAACTACGATCTCATCGACGCCATCCAAAAGAATCCCATCCTGAGCTTCGCCTTCGCGTCCGTGCTGGTGCCAACCTTGTGGAAGTGGGTCAGGAAAAACTGCTTCCCCAATATCAATGAGTAGAACCCCCACCCCAGTCCCTACAATATCCGCACCCTCCATTCGTCTACTACAGTAGATGAACCAGCCGGCGATCACGACCGCGATGCTCGAACAGGATCGGCAAATCTCCGAGGTCATCGCCAGGGAACGCTCCCGGCTGCGCAATTTCATCCGCCGGCGCGTGCCCGACCCGGCCGACGTGGACGATCTGGTGCAAGAAGTTTTCTTCGAACTGGTCCAGGCCAATCGCCTGCTGACGCCGATTGACCACGTTACCGGCTGGCTGTTTCGCGTGGCGCGCAATCGCATCACCGATCTTTTTCGCAAGAACAAGCCGCAGCCCTTCAGCGATGCCACGCTCGAAGATGAAAACGGCGAGCTGCTGCGCATCGACGACTTGCTGCCTTCGCCCGGGGCCGGCCCGGAGGCGCTCTACCTGCGCCGCACGCTTTTGGAGGAGATGAAAGTTGCGCTCAGCGAATTGCCCGCCGAGCAGCGCGAAGTATTCATCGCCCACGAAATCGAGGGGCGCAGCTTCAAAGAGTTGGCGAACGAGAGTGGCATCAACATGAATACGCTGCTAGCCCGCAAGCGCTACGCGGTGCTTCACCTGCGCGAGCGCCTGCAGAGCATTCACGACGAGTTTACGAAGTAGGGTTTACGAAATAGTCAGGAGCGCGATATGAAAAAGAAATGGATCTTTGTTGTCGCCCCGATCGGAATCGTAGTGTTCACGGTGCTGTTCGGCGAAGTCGTCATGCATCTCTGGAACTGGCTCGCCCCGGCCCTCTTCGGCTGGCGCCAGGTTACGTTCTGGCAGGCGCTGGGATTGCTGCTGCTTTGCCGCATCCTCTTCGGAGGTCTGGGCCATCATAACCATAACTCCAAGTGGCGGCAGAAAAGGGACGAGCGCTTTGCCGCCATGACGCCCGAGGAGCGCGAGAAGTTCCGCCAGGGCTGGCGCTCCCGTTGCGGCGGCGTAGCCGATCCGTCCGCCGGAGGAACCCAGGCGCCGGCGTAGGCTCCTAGGAACCATCTTGCGTTGACTCCCGGATGCCGCCTCCGTAATATGGAGCGGCCCGCTCCGGGCGCAACCAGAATGATCGGCCAGACCATCTCTCATTACCGCATCATCGAGAAACTTGGCGGCGGCGGCATGGGCGTGGTCTACAAGGCGGAAGACGTCAAGCTGCACCGCTTCGTCGCCCTCAAATTCCTGCCCGACGAAATTTCCAAAGATACGCAGGCTCTCGCCCGCTTCGAACGCGAGGCGCAATCCGCTTCCGCCCTCAACCATCCCAATATCTGCACGATCTACGAAATCGACGATCAACACGGCGAAGCCTTCATCGCCATGGAATTTTTGGACGGGCAAACTCTGAAGCACCTGATCGGGGTTCGCCCGCTCGAATTGGACACGCTGCTTTCTCTGGCCATCGAGATCGCCGATGCGCTCGACGCCGCTCACGCCAAAGGCATCGTGCATCGTGACATCAAGCCGGCGAACATCTTCGTCACCGAGCGCGGCCATGCCAAGGTGCTCGATTTCGGCCTCGCCAAGGTCACTTTATCGGGCAGCGAGCACAACGAGGCCACGCGAACCGAGGCCGCAGGTGCGCACCTCACCAGCCCGGGTTCAACGATCGGCACGGTGGCGTATATGTCGCCCGAGCAGGCGCGAGCCAAAGAACTAGACTCCCGCAGCGATCTCTTCTCTTTTGGCGCGGTGCTGTACGAGATGGCCACGGGGCAGTTGCCCTTCCGCGGCGAAAGTTCGGCGGTGATTTTCACGGAAATTCTGGAGCGCGATCCGGTCGCTGCAGTGAGGCTGAATCCCAATCTCCCCTCCAAGCTCGAAGACATCATCAACAAGGCGTTAGAGAAAGACCGCGACCTGCGCTATCAGCACGCCGCCGATATGCGCACCGATCTGAAGCGGCTGAAGCGGGAGACCGAATCGCGGCACGGCGTTTCGGCCGCTTCAGGATCAGTGCCACTCGTGCAGGAAAGCGCCTCGGCGATTTCACCCACAGATGCCGGCAAGCGGCCGTCGTCGGCATCGGGATCCTCCCCTGCGGTTGCCCCGTCTTTGTCGTCATCTTCGTCTTCGAGTTCGGTGCAGGTTGCAGAGCCTGCCGCCGCGCCAAGAAAGCTCTGGAAGAT
>JBEKWC010000024.1:0-93487 GCA_049513475.1 Candidatus Sulfotelmatobacter sp.
AAGTGACCACCACTTCGTCGATGCGGGAGGAAAGGGCCGAGCTTAGTTCGGCGGGAGATGTGGGGACTGCCGCCCCCGGCTGTCCGGTCGAGCGAAGCTCGACGGCCTCGCCACTCGGATCAATGAGCTCCCCAAAAACGGCTCTCCCCGGCTGCAACTCGTTTTTTAATCGCAGCATAGGAGATGCGATCTCGTGCGCCCTGTCTCCCGCGATGCGCACCACGCCAATGCCGCCGCGCCCAGGCGGCGTGGCGATAGCCACAATCGTATCGTCGAGGTTCACGCGCCGATTGTAGCGGTTGGATTGGGGCACGACCAGCGGGCGAATACGGAATTATTTCCCGGGCCTAAGGTTGAGGCGCTGGGTCAAGCCCAGTGCCGGTTTCGCTATCTGCCCAATAACTGCGCCTGGCCGTCACCACAAACTTTGGATACTCTCTCAGCCGCAACTCGATCGCGTGTGGTCCCGGATGGGGCGACCGTGGCTGAAAGCTCAGAACATATCGATTCGGCACGTGGTTCGAGATTGTGAATAAGCTGTTCTCCAAATCGCGGGTACTGCTGAAGGGAAAGTATTCGCCTCCGGTAAGATGTGCCACGGTCTCAGGCGCGTTGCGGCGCATGCCGTCCCTGGCGGCGATGACCGCCATTTTCAGCGCTGCCAGCGGAGGCGCAAGCTGGCCGAGGCAGTCATAGGTTTGCGAGAGCCTGTTTTGAGATGCGTTGGGATCGGCGTTGGGATCCTTCGCCATGCAGCCGCCGGGATGCTGAGGATTTGGATTCGAGAGGCCGTGGCCGTTCCATGCAACCGGAAGCTCTTCGGAAGCGTAGTGCCCCACGTCAGACTTAGTGGAGGAGAATGCCAGGCTATAAATGGCCGTATTCGTGTCGCTGATCGCGCGCAGCGCCTCATCCAGTTTCATGCGGCTGCCACGGTCGATGGTCTCGCTGAGCAAAAGAATCGCCCGTCGGTATTCGGGCGGCTGTTTTCGCAGCAAGTCGACCGAAAACCCAAGGCCGTCGAGGATCGCGCCTCCGCCATTCCCCGGGCTCAGTCCATGAATCGTGCGGCCCGCCGCATCCAGGTCGGAGGTGAAATCCTGAAGCAGCTTCGGCTCGCTGTCAAAGCCCACCACCGCAATCCTGCGCGGAACATCGCCCAGCACTGCCTCGATCATCGTCGCCAGGCGTCGATATTTGTCGAGTTGGCGGGCGCCGCCGCCGCCCGTCTCTACGGCCACGACAAGGGCCAGCGGCTCACTGTCCGTGTCCTCCTCAAGCTCGACCTTTTGCTCGATGCCATCATCCGTGATCGAGAAGTCCTTGGCCGTAAGTGAGAAGACAAGCTCCCCCGTCTTGGATCTTACGAGGGCTGGAACCAGAACCAAGTTCGTGCGCGTTCTGACGACGGGGGTGGGTGAGGCGGGAGGGGGCGAAGTCTGCGCCAGTGCCACTGGTATCCACGCAAACACGATGATGGCACTGAACCTCATGATCGTCCAAAACTCATTCTAATTGAATGTTCACACCGTGCGAGCGGAGTAGCGCCGCCGGCATTCGCTTAGCGCCACGACTTTCTCAATCGCCGCTCTCAATTGCAGCGGTTAGAATTAGGGACGACTAGCGCCGGGGACTGGAGCACACCAGGTTCAGTTGGGGCGCAGATCGCGGAACGAATCGCTCAAGCAAAGGGGCAATCATTGTCAGTCGCCGACGAATTGCTGCAAGCCAACCAAGAATTCGTTAAAAATTTCAACCTGGGAGATCTGGCTGTTCAGCCGCGCCGCCGCCTGGCCGTGCTGGCCTGCATGGATTCCAGAATCCTGTTCGAGCGCTGCCTGGGTTTACAGCCCGGCGACGCGCACATGATCCGCAACGCCGGCGGCATCGCCACCGACGACGCCATTCGCTCGCTGATCGTCTCTCATCATCTGCTCGACACGCAGGAGTTCATCATCATCAACCACACCGACTGCGGATTGCTGCGCGTGAAAGAGTATGAACTGAGAGCCCGCCTGACCGATAAGATGGGCGCGATCGCCAGCGAGCCTGCGCATTTCTATGCGTTTGACGATCTCGAAGCGAACCTGCGGCAGCAGGTAAAAAAAGTGAAATCGCACCCCTGGATACCGAAGCACATCCCGGTAAGGGGATTCATTTACGATGTGAAGACCGGGAGGCTCACAGAGGTCGATGCTTGAATGCGGCGCCGGCGCCCCGCACGTGAAATGCAGCCAGCGGACGGAACTAAGGGCCCGCCCGCGTCGGCAAGTTTTGTTTCCATGCCAGGGTTAGTGAGCGTTTTTCATGATTACGTCCGTCATTTTGTGCCGCAGAATGCGAAGCGAGGGGAATAATCTCGCCTGGATGCCACGCAACGGGAAAAGCACTGATTGCAGCCCTGTTAGTGCTGTCATTCACGCCGTCTCCGCTTGCACAAACGGTAGCCGAGTTGGAGAAAAAGTACGCGCATCATGAAGTCTACGAGGTGCGGCCAGGAGTACAGATGGCCGCTTGGCCGCCAGATTTGCATCGAGCGGTCTCGTCTGCGAGATGCGACTAGAGCCGACCTATTTCGGTAAGCATGAAGTCGATTTGCGCTTCGGCATTGACGCTGCCGACACCCTCTTGAATGAAGTCGTGCCGCCGAGTGAACGCTGAAAAGAGGACAAGACAAAACCTGCCATGGACATGGCTTGGGCCAAATTCTTGAGCGAGCACGTTCATACTCGAACGTTAGGGTGCATGTCTTGTCCAGCCACGATACGACTGTCGCTTACGTCGTCTGGCTCGATCGGAAGTGTGAATAGTTGGTAGAACGTTCGGATTACATTTGTCTCGCATGGTTTAGGTCGTGCCGCCTTGGCTCCTGGCTAGCATGAGCGTCTACTCGCGGAAACAATGCCCCAGCTGCACATCCCGTCTCTCACCATCACCGCGCCACTACCTTCTCGATCTCCGCCTTCAACTCCTCATAAGGCAACGCCCCGGGATGATACATCGCCACTTTTCCCGCGCGATCAACGAGTACCAGCGTCGGCGTAGTCGAAGCGCCGTAAGTGTCGAAATTATATTTGCTGATCGGGACAGGCATATCCAGCAAGCCTCCATAGAAGCGCTGGCGTACGGCGTCGATGTAGGCGAGTTCGTCGGCAGGCGCGGCGTGCTCGACCTGCGCGGTATAGCCGTAGAGGCGCGTAGGGCCGAGCACCGTCAATCCCTTGGATGCGTACTCTGCTCGCAGTTTCGTGATGATCGGGGCTTCAGCTTTGCAATCTCCACACCAATGCGCCCAGAAGAATAGCAGCACGGGCGAACCCTTGAGTTGACCGAGCGCCGGGGGCTTCGAACCTAAAAATTGGTCAGATTTGAGCGCGGGAGCGAGCCTGCCGTCGAACGAGAGCAAATTCAAATTCTTCTGCAGGCGGGCGCGAATTGAAGTATCGCCATAAGTCCGCAGCGCAGTCCGCAGCACGGCGATGGCTTGCTCGTGTTGCCCCTTAGCGGCCAGCGTTTGCGACTCGACTTCGATTGCAGCGCCAAGGGCGATCGGCAGATGCGGCTCAGAATCGAGCGGATGCTGTTTGATTTGCTCCAGAGCCAGCGACTCGGTTTGCTTCGCGTAGCCCGAAGCCTGATCGTAGTCACGGTTGTTCAGCGCGGTCCGCGCCATCCAGGAATAAGCCTCGACGTAGTCCGGCGTCACGCCGTTCTTGGTGCGATAAGCCTTGAGGTAGATATCGGCAGCGGTGAAACTGTTCGAGGCCAACGCCTCGCGGACATCTTCGATCACGCCCGCCCAGGCAGGGGCGACGAGAGCAAGCACAAGCAGAAATCTTAGAACGCGCATTTTTGCATTGTATCTTCTAATTTTGCGGGAGGAAAATTGCTGTCGCATGCCCTCGGATTGGGCAGCGTAAGTCCCTAATTAACAATACTTTAAGCGGGCTCCGTGGTGAATATTGTAGCTTTTTCAGGGCACTTCGCTTACAATCTCCGTGCGTTTGATCTTTAGAATTCCTTTGCAGTAAAGTACTCCGCTCAACCAGCGCGTGACCTGCCTGCAAGAGAAACCTTCCAAAGTTTCAGCGCTACATCAACAAAAAAGGAATTAGCAACACATGGAAACAGGAACAGTGAAGTGGTTTAACGACGCCAAGGGCTACGGGTTCATCAGCCGGCAAAACGGCGAGGACGTATTTGTGCACTTCTCGGCCATTCAAGCGAGCGGCTTCCGCAGCCTGCAGGAAGGCCAGCAGGTGCAGTTCGACGTGGTCAAAGGCCCTAAGGGCTGGCAGGCTGAGAACGTGAAGGGTGCATAAACCACTTCGCAGCTAACAATTCGCAAAAGGGCGGCCCGCCATTGGCCGCCCTTTATATTGAGCCATTTTGTGATCGGGGCTCGGGCCATTGCGTCATCGGGTGATTTGAAAACCTGCTAACGGATGAGAAGCGGATTTTCAATGGCCCGATGGCCCGATCACTCAATCACCCGACCTCTTCACTTCTGGTCGCGGATCAAAACCACGTCCGAATCGGTATGCCCGCGAACCAGGGCCAATTGCTTACCGTCAAACGACCAATGAAAGTCGAAGATGTGTTCCGAGTCGAAGTTCGTAATCTGCCTGCCTTTGGAACCGTCGAGCGGCTGCAGCCACAAGTTGTCAATCCCATTTTCGCGCACCGGATAAACCACGGCCTTGCCGTCGATTAAGAAGTGAAGCAGGCCATGGCGGGGGCGTTCGAACTCTACCAACTTCGGCGCTTGGTCTCCTTCGGTGGGCAGAAGCGCCAGCATTTCCTTGTGCTCGCCGGAGTGCTGCAGCGTGGGAAAGGCCGCCAGATTCCCATTCGGCGAAATATCGAAACCCAAGACCGGCAACTCGGTGAGCACTTGCGTGGGCCCGCCTTCGATCGGTACTTTGGCTAGTTTCTGCTCGCCGCCCTGCTGGAAGAATACCCACTTTCCGTCATGGGAACACACGGGACGGGTATCCAGCTTCCCATCCGTGACTTGTCTGACATCGCCGCCATTACTCATGCGCCACAAATTCTGTGCGCCCTTCTGCAGCCTAATAAAGACAATCGACCCGCTTCCCCCGCAAGCCCAGGGCGCTCCTCCTGAGACCTCGCCCGGAATCACCGTTTTGTTTCCTGTCGCCGGATCGATCATATTCAACACGTTGGCTTGGTCGGAAACCAGTTGATTGCCCGCCGTCCAGGTAAAGTTGGTGTCGGCGTCCGCGGTGGTGAGTGGCTGCACCGGCGGCGCCGACCCAGTTGTGGGCATCACCTGCAGGTTCCAATGAAACTGGTTCTGCACGGTTGCCAGGAGCTGTCCGCTGCTGGCCACGCTCAGATCGGAGTAGCTGTTGGTGTCGCGCGTAACCGGCGAATACTCGCCCTTGGGATAAGAAATGAAGGCGATTTGCGTACGCGTAAAGTTTGAACTCTGCTCCTTTCCCAGAACCAGAACGCCGCTGCCATCCGGAAGCCAAGCGGGGGAGTCGACGGCATGTTCGTTGCTGCTGAAGAAGGCTTTGCGCTGGCCGTTACCGGCGTCGATGGCGACTAACCGGATCAACCCGTTCGCGATATCCAGCATGATGCAGGCGATGATCTTTCCGTCCGGCGACCACGCCGGCTCGAGCAAAGAGTCGCTGGTCGGCCCGGCGGCTAGCACCTTTTCCTCCCCGCCATCCACTGGTTGAAGGATCAACTGGTACTTGCCCTGCTCAGGATTGTCGTAACGCATAAACGCATACTTCTGCCCGTCGGGAGAAAACGTGATATTCGAATCCACGTCGCTGTTCAGCTTTTGCGGCGTGCCGCCGAGAAGTGGTGCGCGATATAGAAACTTCAGCTCGGCATTGCCGGGATCGCTGCGCACGAAATAAAAGTAATTGCCATCCGGCGAGAAGCGCAGCCCGTTGTAGTAGACATCGGCTGGGGGCTGCACCTGCGCGTTGCTGTTGGTCGGCACATTCCTCAGCCAGAGGCTGGCCAGTCCGTTTTTTCGGGTCAGGCTCAGGATGTATTTGCCATCGGGTGAAATGGCGGCCAATATAGCGTCCCCGCTGTCGGTGACCTTGGTGACGTTTATATTCTGGAAGGGCGCGGGACGGCTGCGCGTGGCCAATGCGTAGATTCCATAGCCCGCCGCAGCCACCAGGATTAGCGCGATCACCGCGGTCAGGCCGGTGCCAACTTTATTTTGCCGGACGGCGGTAATCACGGCCGAACTTCCGGAGCTGCGCGCAGCGGCAGCGTTCTCGGCAGTCACCGGAGCCGCCGCCGCAACCGCTACCGGAACTGCCGTGGCAGTGCCCGAACTCGACTGCGCCATCTTGCGTCCCGACTCCGTATCGCGCTTCAAGCGCTTCAAATCGCCGCGCAGCTCGGCGGCGGATTGGTAACGCAAATCGCGATCCTTCTCCAAAGACTTGGCGATGATTTCTTCCAGCCGCGGGGGCAGCGAGGAATTGTGAGTCAGCACCGGAACCGGGTCCAGCTCAAGAATGGCGTGGAATACCACCGCTGAAGTGGAACCGGAAAACGGCAGGCGTCCGGTCGCCATCTGGTAGATCACAACTCCCAGCGAGAACAGGTCGGTGCGCGGATCGAGTTGCTCGCCCCGCGCTTGCTCGGGCGACATATACGAGATCGTTCCCACGGTCGAGCCCGGGCTGGTAAGTTGCAAAGGCCCCGGCGTATCCTGCGTGGCGCCGATGGTTTCCATATCCATCTGCGGCTGGGTCAGCTTGGCCAGGCCGAAATCCAGCACCTTCGCCTGCCCGCGCTGCGTGATAAAAACATTCGCAGGCTTGATATCTCGGTGAATAATCCCTTTGGCATGAGCGCCATCGAGCGCGTCGGCCAGCTGAATGCTGAAGTCCAGCAGGTTGCCGAGAAGCATGGGGCCGGCGTTTAAGCGGCGGTCGAGCGTCTCGCCCTCCAGCAATTCCATGGCGATGAAGGACTGGGTTTCATTCTCAAGCTGGACTTTCTCGACCGCATAGATCGTGCAGATATTGGGATGATTGAGCGCCGAGGCGGTGCGCGCCTCCAGCAGAAAACGATCCAACGCATTCTGATCGCGGGAAAGCTGCGGCGGCAGGAATTTGAGCGCAACCTTGCGGCCTAGGTCGAGATCCTGCGCCTCATAGACCACCCCCATCCCGCCACTGCCAAGCTGGCCGGTGATGCGGTAATGCGAGATGGTCTGGCCGATCATAACTTTGTGGAACGCCCGCACGAATGTGCAGGGGAATTCATCTTAGGAGGGATGAGCAAGGCAGTCAAACCGAATTCGCGGGAGTCGATGCTTATGCCGCCGAAGCCTCTTCCGCCGCGCTCACCGAATCGAAGAAGCGGAAGAACTGCTCCACGTGCGTCACCTTGAGCGCATTGTGAATGCGCTCGCTCACGCCCACCAACGCGAGTTTGCGCCCGTCATGCTGGCGCGTAACGTAGCCGCCGACCAGCGCCCCGATGCCCGCCGAATCCACATAGGAGACGTCGGAGAAGTCGATGATCAGCGAGCGCGAGGTGTCGGCCCGCACCATGGCCTGAAACTGAAACATGGTTCCGATGACCAGTGCGCCGCTAAGGGTCAGGACGCGCTGTCCCGCCTGGGTTCCGGGGGTATCGTCGATGTGAAGGGTTTCTTGCGGCATGGGGGAGATAGTACCTCGGGTGCAATTTTGAATTGTTAACACCGTGTTAATTTCGGCTCGACGAACCGCTAACGAAATTTGGTAATTGGGTAATTTAGTAATTGAGTAATTTTCAAAAGCCGTTCGCCCTTAAATCACCCAATTACTAAATTACCCAATTACTAAATTCTTGATCACCCAACCACCACATTCTTCTGCGCCTGTTCGCGCCGCTTCGCCTGAATCTCGATATAAACGTTGACCAGCGATACGGCCGCAGGCGTCACCCCCGGGATACGCGAGGCGTGGCCAAGCGTGCGCGGCTGCACTTGTATGAGCTTCTCCTGCACCTCGCGCGAAAGCCCGCTCACCGACCGGTAATCGAACCAATCGGGAATCGGGCGCTGCTCCGACTTCTTCATGCGATCCATGGCCCGTTGTTGCTGAACAAGGTAGCCTTCATATTTAATTTCGGTTTCCACGGACTTGAGTTCGTTGCGGATTGCGGAAGAAAGATTGGCCGCGGATTCATGCGGAGTTTCGCGGATAACTTCCCTTTCGAAAAACGCTGGGTTCAACTCTCGCAAAACTGGGGCGAGTTTTTCGATTACGACTTCGGGCCGCTTGAGCACTTGCGCCAGACTCTGCCCCACTGCCGAGCTCAGGCCGCGAACGGGGTCCGTGGTGCCGCAGACGACAGCAGGTTCCTCGTCGCCGCGCCTCTCGGAATGACAAGGTGAAATGCGCTCCTCGGAATCACGAGCGGAAGGTTCCCTTGACAGCGTGCCCAGCATCTCCGACGTTAGCCGGGTGCGTTCCAGCAGATTTTTCATGTTTTCCAGGCGCTCTTGCTTGGCTCGAAAATCGTTCCATGCATCGTCGGAGATCAAGCCCACGCGGCGGCCGTGCGCGGTCAGCCGGCGATCGGCGTTGTCGATGCGGAGGTGCAAGCGGAATTCCGCCCGCGAGGTGAACATCCGGTAAGGCTCGTTCGTGCCCTTGGAGATCAAATCGTCGATCAGGATCGCCGTATAAGCTTCAGTCCGGTCGAGAATCAGAGGCGGCTCCCGCTTAACCTGCAACGCCGCGTTGATGCCCGCCATCAACCCCTGGCAAGCGGCCTCTTCGTAACCAGAGGTGCCGTTGATCTGCCCGGCCAGAAACAGCCTGCCAATTTTCTTGGTCTCAAGCGTACGCTTCAACTCGGTCGGGTCGATCGAATCGTACTCGATGGCGTATCCCGGACGTAGCATCTCGGCGCTCTCCAACCCAGGAATCGACTTCAGAATCGCAAGCTGCACTTCGACCGGCAGCGATGTGCTCATGCCGTTGACGTAAATCTCGTGAGTGTTCAAGCCCTCCGGCTCGAGATAAAGCTGATGCATCTCCTTGTCGGGAAATTTCACGATCTTGTCTTCGATCGAGGGGCAATAGCGCGGCCCGATCGATTGAATCTGCCCGCTATACATGGGTGAGCGATGAACGTTCTCGCGAATGATGCGATGAGCCTCGGGAGTGGTCCAGGCAATGTAGCAGGGAACCTGCGAATCGTGGTGCGCTACGCGCCGAGTGCGAAAGCTGAACGGCGTAGGGTCGGCATCTCCGGGCTGCGCCGCAAAGCGCGACCAGTCGATGCTGCGGCCATCCAGCCGTGGAGGAGTTCCAGTCTTGAGCCGGCAACCGCGCAGCCCGAGTTGCTTAAGAGCCTCGCCGAGCAAAACCGCATTCGGCTCGCCGGAGCGTCCCGCAGGATATTGCTGCTCGCCGCAATGAATCAATCCGTTAAGAAATGTCCCGGTGGTGATGATGACCGCTTGCGCGCCTACGGTGCGGCCGTCTCGGAGCTTAACTCCAAGAACCCGGCTTCCTGCTTCGGGCGCTCGGCTGCCGGCCTCGGGTGCGTTTCCGGGGGCCGAAAGCCGGGAGCCGGAAGCCCCTTCGACAAGCAACTCCGCCACTTCCGCCTGCTTGATCTTCAAATTCGGCTGCGATTCCAGCACCTCGCGCATCTTCAGCCGGTAGGCCTGCTTGTCGCACTGTGCCCGCGGCGACCACACGGCCGGACCGCGAGAAGTATTCAGCAGGCGAAACTGAATGCCCACCGCGTCCGTAATCTCACCCATGATGCCGCCCAGCGCATCGACTTCGCGTACCAGGTGGCCCTTCGCGATGCCGCCGATCGCCGGATTGCACGACATCTGCGCGATCAAGTCGACGTTGAGCGTATAGATCGCGGTCTTCAGCCCCATGCGCGCAGCGGCCATCGCGGCCTCGCATCCGGCATGGCCGGCGCCCACCACTACTAAATCGAATTGTTCGGTGAACTGCATTGAGAAAAGGACGATCCCCAGGCCCGCGGCGATCTTGTCATTCATTCTAACAAGTCAACGAGTGCTGATCCCCAAGAGGCGAGGAGAGAGAGGCCAGATGGGGTTTCCGCAAAAACGAAGCGCGCGGCCGGGTTAATCCCCTAGCTTAGCTAGAGCCGCCAGACGAGCCCCGTGGAGACGCGCACATTATTTTGATTAGCGCCCTGGCCGGTAAGGTAGTCCGCTGCCAGCCGCCAAGCCAGATTGCGCTTAATGGAGTAGTCCACTCCACCTCCAGTCGCCATGGCAAAGACGGTCGTGCCAGACGCAAGCGCAACTGGGACCGAGCTAACGACGTTACTAGGGCGCTCACTACCATCTCCGAGCGAGTGATTTCGGAGTGCTCTCCGCCAATAAGCGAATGCGCAAACGGCCTGATCTTGCCGCCAGGATAGGAAAACTGGGGACCAAGAAGAAAATTGTGGCTCTTCGGACTCGCAGCCACGTTCTTCGCCGTTATGATCTCTGGCGGGCAACTCACGGGAACGCAGGAGTTAGCGATAGTTGTTGTCGTCGTGGTCGAAGTTGACGATCCGCTGTAGTAGCCGCTGAAAATCTCAAGCTTGCGGCAAATGATCCTCGAAAATGGAAGCTAGTGTAGTGTCCAACAAATAACCAGACATCCACGAAGGAGTTCGCTATGTCGGAGTATGCCTACTCCGGGGTCTGCTTTATCCCTCAGCGACAGTGATCAACAACAACTGCAGCAATGGGCTTCTGCCTTCGGTACTCCCCAACAAGTCGTTCTGCGCTGCCGCATTACATTGGCCGCCGCCCACGGTCAATCCGATCACACGATCGCGACAAAGTTGGCAGTCAATCGGCACACCGTGAGGTTATGGCGCAAGCGCGTTGCGGAGGAGGGTTTGAAGAGTCTGTGGCGGATCGCTCCCGGCCGGGGGCGCAAACCCACCTATGGCCCGGAGAAGATCCAAGCCATCGTCGACACCACCATGCAAACCAAACCCAAGGGCCGAACCCAATGGAGCTGCCGCTCCTTGGCTGAGCGCCTGGGAGTGAGCAAGTCAACGGTGAACAACATCTGGCGCAGCCATAATCTGAAGCCCCATCGCGTGAAAACCTTTAAACTCTCGCGCGATCCTTATTTTCTGGAGAAATTGACCGATGTGGTGGGTCTGTATCTGAATCCCCCGGAGCAGGCGATCGTACTGTGCGTGGATGAAAAGAGCCAAATTCAAGCTCCGGATCGCACCCAACCCGGCTTGCCGATGAAGAAGGGACGCTGCGGGACTCTGACCCACGACTACAAACGCAACGGCACGACCACGCTGTTCGCTGCCCTGGAACTGGCGCAAGGCAAAGTAGTCGGACAGTGTGATCAGCGACACCGACATCAGGAATTCTTGAAATTTCTCCGCCGCATCGACCAAGAGTTTCCCGCGCCCGTGCCCCTGCATCTGGTCATGGATAACTATGGCACGCACAAAAAACAAGAAGTCCGTATCTGGCTGAAAAAGCATCCCCGTTTTGTGCTGCATTTTGTTCCCACCAGTTCCAGTTGGCTGAACTTGGTGGAACGCTGGTTTGGCGAGTTGTCACGCCAATGTATCCGTCGGGGCGCATTCTTCAGCGTCGAAGATCTGCAAAAGGCCATCCGGGAGTTTCTCGACTCTTGGAACCAAAATCCCAAACCTTTTGTTTGGACCGCAACGGTGGAATCGATCCTGGAAAAGCTGTCTCGCTGTCGGCAAACGCTAGAGAAGATTCAACCCGGATGCACCCTGCCGCGGAGCAGGAAAAAGACCAATAAAGTTGTCTAGTTATTTCGCGGACACTACACTAGCTTTTTGAGGCTACGCAAGAGTATCAGAGCCGTCACCGCTCGAGGTAAGTTTCCTTCAAACTATTGCTATCCCAAGCCCGCCGATCAAAGTTTTGGACGGTTAGGATACGCCGTGAGGGGCAAATGTCTGAGAAGTAACCACTACTTGCAGTGATTGCGATCACTGGCTGAAACCTAAGTCCGGCCTTATAGTGGTGAGTTACCAAGGGAGCACCGGGAGGCATTATGAATACCGCTAAATTCTTCGAGCAACTGGAAGCATCGATCGTGCGTTACGACCTGCTTTGCCATCCTTTCTACCGGGCATGGTCGGCAGGCGAGTTAACTCGCGAGGATATGCGCGAGTACGCCCGTCACTACTACCATCACGTCGAGGCCTTCCCTTGCTACCTGGCCGAACTCGCGCTTCGTCTGGACGAAAGCGAGTTGCGCCGCGCTGTGCTGGCCAACATGTGCGACGAGAAAGGTACCCCGGACGGATGCGGCAAGGATTCCGTCCCCCACTCCGAACTGTGGCTCGACTTCGCCGAAGGCATGGGCTCGCGGCGCGATATGTGGTGGCACAAGCCCGTGGACGAGATTCGCGAGTTGATCAAGCATTTCCATCACGTGGCCAGCGAAGGCACGCCGGAAGAGGCATTGGCGGCGTTCTACGTGTATGAGTCCCAGGTGCCGCGCGTGGCCCAAGAAAAAGAGCGCGGGCTGCGCGAACTCTATGGCGCCGACGACAAAACCTGCGGCTACTTCGTGCTCCATAGTGAGGCCGACATTTACCACTCCAATGTCTGGCGCAAGCAATTGGAGAAGCGGATCGTGGCCAATCCGCAAGCGGCGGAGGCGGCGCTCGATGCTGCCGAGACCACCGCAAAAATGTTATGGCGGGCTTTGGACGGGATTGAGGCGGCGCGCATGGCGTGCGCCGCGTAAGATGTGACGTAAGGATTCATGGCGAAAGAAATCCCCATCGGAGCGCGCGGCGAAGCTCGCGAGACGGTCGAATTCAAGCACACGCTGACCGCGCACCATCCCGAGTTGCCGCCGATCTATTCCACGCCCGACATGATCCGCCTGATGGAGGCCGCGACCTTTCGCGCGCTGCAGCCTTACTGCGAAGGAGATGAGATTACGGTGGGAACCGCAATCAACATTCAGCACCGCGCCGCCAGCGGCATCGGCGCGAATATCAAGGCCGAAGCAGTGCTCGAATCTTGCGACGGCCGCTTCTACACCTTGCGCGTAACCGCCAGCGACGCTGTTCAAGAAATCGGCCGCGGCACCGTAAACCGCGCGGTAGTAAGCATCGGGAAGTTTATGGAGAACATGAAGAAGTAAGTACCAAGCACCCAGAACTGAGAACTGAGAACTGAGAACTGAGAACTGAGAACTGAGAACTGAGAACCGTCTTCCTCATTGGCGTCATCTCCGATACCCACGGCCTGCTTCGGCCCGAAGCGATCGAGGCTGTGCGCGGCTCCGATCGCATCATTCACGCTGGAGATGTGGGCTCGCCTGAGATCCTTGAAAAGCTCTCGGCCATTGCTCCCGTGATCGCTGTGCGCGGCAACATCGACAAGGCAGCGCGGGCTGGCTGTCTTCCCGAGACCGAAGTTCTCGAATTAGGGGGCGCATCAATTTACGTTCTTCACGATCTTGCTCAATTGGACCTTAAGCCCAAGGCCGCAGGATTCTCCGTTGTTGTCAGTGGGCACAGCCATGTTCCCAAACAGGAGACGCGCGACGGCGTGCTTTATTTCAACCCCGGCAGCGCCGGCCCGCGACGATTCAAACTGCCGGTCAGCGTCGGTAAGTTGAGGGTAGAGGCCGGCAAGGTGCGGGGAGCGATTCTTAATCTCCAGGTTGGCTCCTGAGTCCGTACTTTCACGCAGCAAAGTCCCAAGGCTCTACAATCCCAAGAATGCCCGTCGAGCTTCACATTCAAACCACAAGTGGTCACGCCCGCTCCGGCCGACTAATCACGCGGCACGCCGAGATCGAAACGCCTGTGTTCATGCCGGTGGGCACGGCGGCCACGGTAAAAAGCGTTCCGCAGGATGTCCTCGAAGAACTGGGCGTGCAAATTCTCCTCGGCAATACTTATCACTTGTACCTGCGTCCGGGAGTCGAGACCGTACGCAATTTCGGAGGCCTGCACGGATTCATGTCCTGGCCGAAGGCGATTCTTACCGACTCTGGAGGCTTTCAGGTATTCAGCCTGAATGAACTTCGCAAAGTAAACGAGGAAGGCGTTACCTTTCGCTCGCATCTCGACGGTTCCTCTCACTTCTTTAGCCCGGAGACTTCCATGGCGGCGCAGATCGGCCTCGGCGCCGATATCATCATGGCCTTCGACGAGTGCACCGAGTATCCCGCCGACCGCGCCCGCACGAAAGCCTCGATGGAGTTGACCCTGCGCTGGGCCGAGCGCAGCAAGAAGTATTTCGAAAAGCATAAGTGTGAAGTGCCGTGGGCCAGCGGTCAGTTTTCAGTACCTAGTTCTCAGTACTCAGAAAGAACGGAAGAGCTCATCGAAGGAAATGCAGGCACTGGAAACTGCGTGCCGGTTACTGAGTACTCCACGCAATCCCTGTTCGGCATCGTGCAAGGCGGCATGGATTTGGAACTCAGAAAAGAATCCGCCGAGCGCACGATCGCAATCGACTTTCCCGGCTACGCCATCGGAGGCCTCAGCGTCGGCGAGCCGCGAGAGCGCACCAGGGAGGTGATCGAAGCCACTCTCGAATACTTACCCAAAAACAAGCCCCGCTACGTCATGGGCGTGGGCACGCCCGAAGAGATCGTCGAGTACGCCGGCCTCGGCGTCGATATGATGGATTGCGTTCTGCCCACGCGCGCCGCCCGCCACGGGCTGCTCTTTACCTCCGAGGGAAAAATTTCGATCAAGCAGGCGCGCTATGCGCAAGATCCTGCCCCCCTCGACCCTAATTGCAGCTGTCGAGTCTGTCGGCGCTACTCGCGGGCCTATCTGAGACATCTCTATGCTTCTAATGAGGCTCTCGCCCAAGTCCTGAATACGCTCCACAACCTGAGTTTCTACCTTGACACTATGCGGCGGGTGCGTCATTCTATTCGACTTGGGGAAGAATCCCGTTCTCTTGCCAGCCTATGGGCCCGACCGGGACCAAAGACTCTGGCGTAGACCTCACGGGGACGCGCCCCGGATTCAAGCCTGAGCGACAGATCCGGCCGGAATCGAATACCTCCAGTCGTAAAATGACAGGATCGTAGCGAGTGTGGGCGTAGGCGGCAGTTTGTGAGCACCAACATGCAATTTTTATTAGCGATGCAGGCCGGCGGTGGCTCCATGGGATGGTTGAGCGTGGCTCCGCTGCTATTCATTTTCGGCATCTTTTATTTCATGCTGATTCTCCCCCAGCAGCGCCGCCAGAAA
The DNA here is from genome assembly GCA_049513475.1 of Candidatus Sulfotelmatobacter sp. Lineage (GTDB taxonomy): Bacteria > Acidobacteriota > Terriglobia > Terriglobales > Acidobacteriaceae > Sulfotelmatobacter. The sequence goes on from JBEKWC010000024.1 coordinate 15,238, forward strand.
AAATGGACGGCCATGCTCGATTCGCTCAAGACCGGCGACAAAGTCGTCACCACCGGAGGCCTGCGCGGAACCATCATGGCGCTCAAGGATGATTCCCTCCATCTGCGGGTTCCTCCCAACAATCTGGTGCTGGAAGTGACCAAGGCCTCGGTAGCGCAGGTGACCACCGCCGACGAAGAAGTTAAGACCAAGTGATTCATCTTTAACCTGGACTTATAAGTTTTATGAATAAAAATCTTCTCTGGAAATTAATCGCGATCGTGGCCGTCCTGCTCGTCTTTCTGTTCGGGATTTTCGGCATTCCGCAGAGCTTTTCGGGGCAAGGGCTGCTCACGGCCATGACCAACCGCATTCACCTTGGCCTCGATCTGCGTGGCGGAACGCACTTGATCCTGCAAGTGCAGGTCAACGACGCGATCAACGTGGATGCGCAGAATGCCGTTGAAATTCTCAAAGAGCAGCTCAACAAACGCAAGATTGCCTTCTCCGATGTCTCCCAGCCTGACCCGCAAAATAATCCGGACCGCGTGGTGCTGAAGGGCGTGCCGCCGGATGGCCGCAAGGATCTGCTCGATATCGTCTCCGAGCGCCTGCCCGAGTACAACCTGAGCTCCGGAGCCGATAACACCTTCGCGCTCGCGATGAAGCCGCAGACGCTCAGCGACCTCAAGAACAAAGCCGTCACGCAGGCGATTGAGACCATCCGCAATCGCATCGACTCCCTGGGCGTAAGCGAGCCGACGATTCAGGAGCACGGTCTCGGCCAATATCAAATTCTGGTGCAGTTGCCCGGCGTGGACGATCCCGGCCGCGTGAAAGATATTATGCAGTCCACCGCCATGCTCGAGATCAAGCAAGTCATGGGCGGGCCGTATCCCAGCGAGCAGGCGGCATTGCAGGATAAAGGTGGCATTTTGCCGGCGGACGCGATTCTGCTGCCGGGGCATGCCGTTCCCGGAGCGGCCGCGGGCGAGCAGGCGTGGTACTTGGTGTCGCGCGTCTCGGCGGTTCGCGGCAAAGACTTGCGCGATGCGCAACCCAGCACCGACCAGAATGGCCAGCCTGACGTGACTTTCCAACTCACCGGCGAAGGCGGCCAGCGTTTTTACAACTTCACTTCGAATCACGTAGGCGACAGCCTCGCCGTGGTGCTCGACAATAAAGTGCAGGAAGTCGCAAATATCAAAGAAGCCATCCGCGACACCGGTTCGATCAGCGGCGGCAGCATGAACCAGCAGCAGTCGAAGGATCTTTCGATGATCCTGCGCTCAGGCGCGCTGCCGGCGGGCATTAAGTATCTCGAGGAGCGCACGGTCGGGCCGTCGCTCGGCAGTGATTCGATTCGCGCCGGCGTTCGCGCTGCGGTGGTCGGCATGCTCGCCGTCCTGATTTTCATGCTGATTTACTACCGCGCTGCGGGCATCAACGCCGACATCGCGCTGTTGCTGAACCTGATCATCCTGCTCGGATTCATGGGCTACTTCGAAGCTGTGCTGACGCTGCCCGGCATCGCCGGCGTCATTCTGACGGTCGGCATGGGTGTGGATTCGAATGTGCTGATCTTCGAACGCATTCGCGAAGAGCTGCGCAATGGCAAGACGCCGCCCTCGGCGGTCGATCAAGGCTTCAGCCATGCCTGGATCACCATCGTGGATACGCACGTCACGACCATCGTCTCGGCGGCCATCTTATTCATCTTCGGCACCGGCCCGGTGAAGGGCTTTGCCGTCACCCTGACGTTTGGTTTGCTGGCGAACTTGTTCACGGCCGTATTTGTTTCACGAGTGATTTTCGACTGGGTCCTAGGCCGCAAAGAGCGCGGCGAAGCGCTGAGCATTTAGGGAATTATGTCATTGAGTGATCGGGTCATTGGTTGATTGAAAATTGGGTCCGGTTTTTCAGTGACTCAAGCGCTCAATTCCAACGAGATCATAGATCGGATAAGGGGTAAGACTCTTGGAGTTTTTTCGCAATACCAACATCGATTTTCTCGGCAAGAAGTGGTACTTTCTCGCTTTCTCGCTGGTATTCAGCGTGGCGGGTGTGCTCTCCATGATGTTCTGGCACGGTATTCCGTATGGCGTCGACTTCCGCGGCGGCACGCTGGTGTATGTGAAGTTTTCGCACACCCCGGACGACAACGCCCTCCGCGCCGCCATGGACCGCGCCGGCCTGCACAACGCCAAGATTCAGCGTTATGACATTCCCTCCAACAACGAGGTGCTCATCGACCTCGATGTGCAGGAGACCAGCGAAAAGGCGCTCGACAACGGCAAGAACCAGATCATCAGCACGCTTGAGCATGACGTCCCCGTCGGCAAGGTCGACCTGAACAACTCCAGTTCTCTGGCCATCAAGAATTATCTTATGGATAAAGACCCCATGCGCCTGGGTTCCGACGCCGATCAGAAATATACGCAGCAGGCGCAAGCCATCGTCGACAGCCGCGACAAGACCAACGGCGGCGTTCTGACTTCCTTCGATCAGCTAAAAGCCGCGGTCGATCCCGCGGTCGTGACTTCGTTGCCGGATGGCTTTTTCCTCTCCGATTTCGGGGTGCGAAACGTCGAAATCGTTGGCCCCCAAGTGGGCGCGCAGCTACGCAAGCAGGCCTTGCTGGCGACGGCGTATTCGCTCGCCGGCATGCTGATTTATCTCGGATTCCGCTTCGAGTGGATTTACGGCATCGCGGCCGTGGTCACGGTCTTCCACGACACGCTCATCACCGTGGGCGCGTTTTCCCTGCTCAATAAAGACATCTCCCTCACCGTGATCGCGGCCATCCTGACCTTGATTGGCTACTCCAATAACGACACGATCGTGGTCTTTGACCGCATTCGGGAAAACATCAAACTCATGCGGCGCGAGAAGCTCTCGGACATCGTGAACCGCAGCATCAATCAGACTCTAAGCAGAACCATCTTGACAGCCGGACTAACCTTCCTTACAGTTCTTGCACTCTATTTGTTCGGGGGCGAGGTGCTGCGTGGGTTTAGCCTCGCGTTGGTCATCGGCATCCTGATCGGGACGTATTCCTCGATCGCCATCGCCGCTCCCATCCTGGTGGCATATCAGGATTGGAGAATCAGCAAAGGCAAGCGGCCGGCGGCGATGCCTGTGCGAGCCAAGTGAGAGCCTGCTCGCAGGAAGCGTAGTTGTGCCAGCGGCGCTGTGCCCGTGAAGAATTGTGCAACTATGGGTCGGGTTCTAGCAACGCATGTCGGGAGCAGGTTTTGCTGTCGGCGGGAGCAAACGGGGCTTGCCCGGTGTCTAAGCTTGCGTAGGCTCTGAGAAGTAAGGGGGAAATTCTTATGTTCGAAGATAGCCTTCTCGAATCGGGTGGCAGGCTCAAGACCAGGCGGGGACGAACCACAACCTTTGCTATCATTCTGGAGATAGCGCTCATCGGTTTCATGGTTTTGCTTCCTCTCATCTTCACTGAGGCGCTGCCCAAGCAGCAGTTGATGACTTTCCTCGTCGCTCCGCCTCCGCCCCCTCCGCCGCCACCCCCGGCAGCCGCGCCGGTGCACGTGGTCAAGCAGGTTCAGACCGATATCGTAAACGGCGCCCTCCGCACTCCCACCAAGATTCCGCAAAAAATCCAGATGATTAAGGAAGACGAAGCTCCGCCTTCCATGGCCTCCGCGGGTGTCGTGGGCGGCGTTCCGGGCGGCATTCCGGGCGGGCAGATGGGCGGCGTGATCGGCGGCATCATCAGTTCTACGCCGGTAGCAGTGCCGAAAGTCGCGACCCCGCAGCGCGTGCGCGTATCGCAGGGCGTTTCGCAAGGCCTGCTGGTTCGCAAGGTGAATCCGACCTATCCTCCCCTGGCGCGCCAGGCTCGTATTTCGGGCACGGTGGTTCTGCACGCGGTCATCAGCAAGGACGGCTCCATCGAGAACCTCACGCTGGTCAGTGGGCATCCCATGCTGGCCCCGGCAGCCATCGACGCCGTGAAGCAATGGAAGTACAAGCCTTATCTGCTCAATGGCGAACCGGTCGAAGTGGATACCGAAGTTCAGGTCAACTTTACTCTGGCCGGAGGCTAGGCCGAACCCGGCCCGTGGCTTTGGCGCAAGGCCAGCGCGATTTTGAGTGGAGTGTTACTATGATCTCCCCCTCCCGCCTAGGATGGGTGGCCGGGGAGTTTCGTTCAGCCGGCGCAACCAACTTTTCTGCGCTTGCACTTTGGCAGATACCGCCGATTTCGCATCAAAGTTAAAGAAGTTCCGAGGAGGGAAAAGCAACTCATGTTAGCTAACTTCGCCGTAGCCGCATTTCACCATGTTCCCCGGGTAGCCGCCTGGATTATGCAAGAGGGTGGCGCAGTGGGATGGGATCCGATTTCGCTCTGGAAGCAGATGGGTATCATTGCGAAGATCGTGGTCATCATCCTGTTCATCATGTCGGGCTGGTCGATCGGCGTCATGATCGATCGCGCCATGGCATACAACGCCGCCCGCAAGCAGTCGCGCGCCTTTGCTCCCGCTGTCGCCGGAGCCTTGCGCGACGGGCGCATCGACGAAGCCATCAAGGTCGCCGAGCGCAACAAAAAGAGCCATCTGGCCAAGGTCGTCACCGCCGGCCTCATGGAGTTCAAGGCTCACCAGGATAGCCCCGGCGCCATCCCCGGCGAGACCATCGAAGCCTCCAAGCGCGCTCTCGAGCGTACCGAAGCCATCGTGCATGCTGAATTGAAGCGAGGACTGGGCGGCCTGGCCACCATCGGTTCCACGGCTCCGTTCGTCGGACTGTTCGGCACCGTGATGGGCATTCTGAACGCCTTCAAAGGCATCTCGGAGCAGAAGGCAACCGGTCTGGGCGCGGTCGCAGGCGGCATCTCGGAAGCGCTGGTCACCACCGCTTTCGGGTTGCTGGTCGCGATCCCGGCCGTCATGATGTTCAACTACCTCACCGGTCGCGTGGAAGCGTTCGACGTGGAGATGGACAACTCCTCGAGCGAACTGATCGATTACTTCCTGAAGCGCCGCGACGTTCGCCGCAGCTAGGATTTCGATCAGAAATCCGGTTCGCGAAGTCCGCCATGAGTTGCTGACCGGCGCTGGGATCGTTCCAGCGCCGGCCTTCCCAACCGTGCGGGGGATGGCACTGGCACTGACAACGGGCCGCTGCCACAGGAGATTCAAGCCATGGCTTTAGCGAAGAGAAACGTAGGGGCGAACGTCAACTCCGACATCAACGTCACCCCGATGGTCGACGTGATGTTGGTGTTGCTGATCATCTTCATGGTCATCACGCCCATGTTGCAGAAGGGCATCAGCGTGGATATGGCGAAGGTCAATAATCCCACGCCTATGCAAGACGCCGACAAAGAAGACGCGCTGCTGGTTTCCGTGATGCGCGATGGCACGGTCTACTTTGGCGCCGACAAGCTTAAGGGCCCAGTAGACACCCTGACCGGCATGGTGAAGGATCGCCTCACCAATCGCACGAACAAAGAAGTCTATGTCAAAGCGGACGCCCGCGCTCACTACGGCAATGTGGTCGGCGTGGTAGATGCCGTCCGCGCCGCTGGAGTTGACGACTTAGGCCTGCTCACCGAGCAGAGGAAGAGCACTCCAAACGCACCGCCGGCCGCAACGCCGAGCGGACAATAGAGGGGATAAGACCATGAGTATGGCAGTTGGCCCGAGCGGAGGCCAAAGCGCGAATATTAACGTCACCCCGCTCATTGACGTGCTGCTGGTGCTGCTCATCATCTTCATGGTGATCACGCCGTTAACGCCCAAGGGTCTGGACGCGCTGGTTCCCCAGCCGCCTCCGCCCAATGCGCCCAAGAACAACACCCCTGACCGCACCATCGTGGTCCAGTTGATCGATCGCGGCGCCGGACAAGATCCAGGCCTGAAGATCAATAACGAAGATGCCACCTGGGACAATCTGCAGGGGCGTCTCGCCGATATTTATAAAACCCGCGCCGAGAAAGTCATGTTCGTGAAGGGCGATGACCCGATTCCTTTTGCCGACGTGGCCAACGTGATTGACATCGCTCACGCCGCGGGCGTCGATAAGGTCGGCTTGATCACGGCGAAGATTGAAGCGGGCAGCTAAACTGCGCGCCAGCACGATGCAGTATAATGAGCGCGCCTATAACCCAACGAATGCCCGGAAAGGTCGCGCATCCCATTGACTCGCGCACGGGGAGTCCAATCCTCGTGCGGCGTTTTGTAAGGAACGCTCGTCCACAATTGATTAATCAGTACTTGTCAATCCGCTGTCTCTGGGCCTAGGATGCTGTGTGGCAAGGGAGACTTATACCGCAATGAATAAACACATTCGACTGCTAACGCTGGCGGCCGCAATGCTGGCACTCTTCTCTTCGGTGGGCTGCAGCAAGCTGCGCGCCCGCGATCAACTGAACAAAGGTGTAACCGCTTACAAAAACGCGAAGTATGAAGAGGCCATCGACCACTTCCAGCAGGCCGTCACCCTGGACCCCAGCCTCATCAATGCCAAAATGTACCTGGCCACAGCTTTCGCCCAGCAATACATTCCCGGCGCCGACACCCCGGATAACAACAAGATGGCGGAACAGGCCATCGAGCAATATCAAAAAGTTCTCGATCTGAACGCTGCCCGCGATCAGAAAGTAAATTCGGCCAAGGGCATCGCCTATCTTTATTTGAACATGAAGAAATTCGACCAGGCCAAAAAATATTACCGCATGGCCGGCGATCTCGACCCCAACGATCCCGAGCCTTACTACTCCGTGGGCGTCATCGATTGGACGGCCTGCTACCAGCCCCGCATGGAAGAGCGCGCCAAGCTGGGCATGAAGCCGGATGAGAATCTCAATCCCAAAAATAAAGACCAGAAAAAAGCCTGCAGCGAATTGAAAGACAAGAATGGCCCGCTCATCTCCGAAGGCATCGAGAGCCTGAATAAGGCCATCCAACTCCGCCCCGATTACGATGACGCCATGGCGTATCTCAATCTGATGTACCGCGAAAAGGCCGACGTGGAGTGCGACGACCTCGCTGCCCGCCAGGAAGATCTGAAAACCGCCGACCACTGGGTCGATCAGACTCTGTTAACCAAGAAGGCCAAGGCCGAGAAGCAGCCGGGAGCGCAGGGCATCACCATGGACCAGCCGAAGTAAAAATTTGCTCATTCCTTTTTTTTGAAATCGCTCGCCCCAACTGCAAACTGGCAGAAGAGAATATTGTCTCCGAAGCTCTTCGGGGCAGCGCATCCTCGAGGTTGCAACTCAGTTCGCAGCGCCGGCGCCGAGTCGGTAATCCAGCCAGCATCAAACAGCCACACTTTCGTTCCCGGGGCCAGATTGGTCGCTTGAGCGAACTCCGCCAATTGCTCCGGAAAATCGCTGGAGTAAAATTTCCATTCCTGAGGTCGAGCCGTGATCGCGGTATAAGCGTCGCAATCACTTTGCGCGAATGACTGGTAGGGGGGAAAGACCTGCACCACCTCATGCCCGCACACGTAGTAGCCAAGCAGCAGCCCGCTCTGATAATCCGCGAAAAGAATCGATCCAGCAGGCGCTGACTCTCGCAAGGAATCCACCGCGCTTTGCATCAAGACACGCCGGTGATTGCTGGCCCGAATCAGCGGCGGAGGGGCTGGAAAGAAGTTGCACATCGCCAGGCAGACGATAAGTACCGCTGGCGCGATCCACGCCCGCGCTGGCTTCCACCGAGCCATTCCGAAACAAGCCCCGCATAATCCAAACAACGCCAGAAAGGCATTGTGCCGCGTCGCTCCGTAAGGGTAGAGTCCAGCCAAAGCCGCGGCGCAATTCACCACAAATGGCAGACCGAACAACAGCGCCAGCTCGCGCGGCACGGGCCTCCCCCCCGGCGAAACTCCTCTCTTCCCTAGCAGAGAAACGATACCGACGAGAAAGGCCAGAAGCGTCAGAGCGCCTCCTATGCCGTGGCTGAGGGTGTAAGTGAAAACCCGCAAAGTCTGCGCCGCGACAAAGGCGGCCACATGGCTTTCTCCGGAGTGATAAATAGATTTTCGGAGCCAAGTTTCCGCAATTCCGCGCGCCATGCCGCTTTCGCGCAAGCGCGCGACGTGAGTTACGAGAAAGTACCAAGTAAGTGCCAACGCCACCACTTGCCCCGCAGCCCAAATCGCGACCAGTCGCGGCCGTTCGCGGTAGGAATAAAGCCGCACCAGCATGTAGACGCCAAGGGTGAACGCGAAAATCAGGGAAGAGTAGTGGGTCAGCAGCGCGCCCCAGAGCGAAAGTGAAAACCAGCACATCACAAGCAAAGACCTCTCCCGAATCGCAAGCTCCGATAGATAAAGGCAGGCTGCCATGAAAAATAAAAGCAGCGCGTACTGCCGAACCTCCGCCGATAGCTCGATGAGGGCGGGTGCGAATGCGAACAGAAGTAATCCGAGAAACGCCGTCGAGCGCCCCGCGACCAGCTTGAGCCAGAGATAGATAAACCAACAGCAGGCCGTTCCCGCCAAAACCGAAGGCAGGCGCAGCACCAGTTCCGAACGCCCCAGCGTGCGCCAGTAATAGAGCACAAGAATCAGCAGCGGAGGATGCGCGTTGGTGAGCGCAGCTCGATAAGCGAGGATCACAGAACTCTGCTTTGACAAAAAATAATGAAGGGCCTCGTCGGGATTAAAGAAGTAAGCCCAAGCCTCGTACAGCCTCGCCAGGAAAGCCGCCAACAAAACGAGAACCGGCAGAAGATTCTCGTGGGCTACAGAAGAAGGATAATCGGGAGCCCTCGCAGCGCTAGGCATCATTCGATGGGAAGAGAATCCAAGACAAGCAAATCATACTATGCCAGAATAAACTCCAACGATGCAGGCCCGGACCGCGCCAGCGATGCGATCGCGTCAGTTGCCCGCCGCGGCGGCGCTCCTGTTGGTTCTGCTCGCAGCGATCTTCTTCGCTGCGATTCGCTACCGCCTGCGCGATATGCCCCTCGAACGCGACGAAGGCGAGTACGCCTACTCCGGTCAACTTCTGCTACAGGGAATCCCGCCCTACAAGCTCGCCTACAACATGAAGTTGCCGGGAACCTACGTGGCGTACGCTGTCGCGATGGCCGCCTTCGGAGAAACCTCGGCCGGAATTCATCTCGGCCTTCTGCTGTTGAATGCGATCACCGTATTCCTGCTTTATTTCTTGGTCTCGACGCTATTCGACCGGCTGGCCGCGGTCGCAGCGGCCTGCAGCTATGCTGCGCTCTCGACGAGCCAATCGGTGATGGGCTTTGAAGCCCACGCCACAAACTTCGTGCTGCTCCCCGCCCTGGCCGGAATCCTGCTGTTGCTGAGCGCAGCGGAAAACCGACGCGGTAGCGCCGGCGACCCGCCGGCTGTCGAGCGGACGTCCCGTCCGCTCTCCGGCCCGCTACTGTTGCTCAGCGGCTTCCTCTCTGGAATCGCTTTCCTGATGAAGCAGCACGGAATCTTTTTCATTTTATTCTGCCTCTTCTATCTGACTTGGAGCGCTTGGGAAAGGAAAGATTCTTCGCAGCAGATTCTTTTCAAAGCCGCGCTGTTCCTCCTGGGAGCGATGCTTCCGTACCTGATCTCCTGCTGGCTCCTCTACCGTGCCGGAGTCTTCACCCAGTTCTGGTTCTGGACCGTATCCTACGCCAACGAATACTCCAAGATGGGTTTGCGCAGAGCTATACACGCTTTCGGGGAGAACTTAACCACCGTAGTGCGGCCGGCGCTTCCCCTCTGGATTCTGGCCGCCGCAGGCATGAGCGCCCCACTCTGGAGTCAAAGCGCCCGTGGATGTTCTGTTTTTGTAACAGGTCTCTTCCTATTCTCATTCCTGTCGTTGTGCCCGGGAGCCTACTTCCGTCCCCACTACTTCATCCTGCTGCTTCCCGCCATCGCAATTCTTGCCGGTGTGGCGGTGAGCGCAACCACGGAAAAACTGGCGCAGCATTTCCGGGCGGGGCCGATCCTTCTGATTCCTGCCCTGGCTCTATTAGCTTCCTTTTCCTATGCGATCTTCAGGCAGCGCCAGATTTACTTCTTCAAGAGTCCAGTCGAAGCGGTTCAGGCCACTTATGGAGGCAATGCTTTTGTGCCCGCCCTCGAAATCGCCGGCTACATCCGGAATCATTCGCCAGAAAGCGCGCGCATCGCCGTGATCGGGTCCGAACCCGAGATCTGTTTCTATGCCCATCGCCACTCCGCCACCGGCTACATTTATATGTACAGCCTGATCGGACCTCAGAAATACACGAGCCCGATGCGCGCCGAGTTCGTGCGAGAACTCGAACAGAATCGTCCAGAGTTTCTGGTTTACGTCGATATCTGGGATTCCTGGGGTGAGCGCGAAGGTTCTCCACAAGCGGCCGGCTTCCTTACCTGGCTGCAGAATTACATGGGTGAAAATTACGAACGCGTGGGAGTTGCGGACATTAGGGATACGACCGAATATGTCTGGGGAACTCTAGCGGGGAGCTACTCTCCGAAGTCCAATAAAGTGATCTATGTGCTGAAAAGAAAGTCGGTGGAGATCCGAAGAGGTGCACTCTCACGACCGTTCCAGCCGCAAAGCATCGTTCGTGCGCACGCCGGGAATGCTATGCTGAAGCGGACGTCTTCTGACTTGAATTGACGTCTGCATGGCAATGCGCGCCCAACTCGTAGCGATGCAATCCGGCTCGCAACTGCAAGCGCAGGGACCGCAAGAATCGAGTTCCCCCGCGACGAGCCGGCGCTGGCAGGGCTGCGCCTCCGTGATCGTACCCGTCTACAACGAAGCCGCGCACGTGGAAGAATTGCTGCAGGCGATTCACGCTTCGCCCGTAAAAAAAGAGATCATCATCGTCGATGACGGCTCAACCGACGGCACTCGCGAAAAACTCCAGTCGATGGCTCTTGCCGACGACGTAACGGTGGTCTTCCACCAAGAAAACTGCGGCAAGGGCGCGGCCATTCGCACGGCGCTTCGATACGCCCATGGTGAATATATCCTGATTCAGGATTCAGACCTCGAGTACGATCCCCAGGATTACCCGGGGCTGCTCGGTCCGCTCCAACAGAATCGCGCTAACGTGGTTTACGGCGTTCGCCCCGATAGGCCGGAGCGAGGCCTTAGATTCTTCCTCGGCGCAAAGCTTCTGACCCACTTAGCCAATCTCCTCTACGGCGCCGGTATTCACGATGAAGCCACTTGTTACAAAGTTTTCCGGCGCTCCGTCTTGGGGCGAATCGATTTGCAATGCCGCCGCTTCGAATTTTGCCCAGAAGTGACGGCGAAGCTCTGCCGCCTGGGCGAGAAAATTGCCGAGGTGCCGATTTCATACGCGCCGCGTTCGGCGGGCGAAGGCAAAAAAATCCGCCACTCCGATGGCTGGCTCGCCATCTGGACTTTGTTTCGCCACCGCTTCAGCCGCCGCGCCCGCTGGGCGAAACGCGGTGCCGACGACGCTCCCTTCGCGGTGAGTTTTTCTCGCGTGCCCCCAGAGCGATGACCTAAGCTGCTAAACTTCCCTCCGATGCCAAGGTCCCTTGAAGCCATCCCCAAATCCGTAGTCTGGCCGGTCTTGGTTTCGTTTCTCCTGCAGATCGCGATGATCGGCGTTTTCCATCAATATCGCACTCGTCCCGAGGATGATCATTTCGCCTTCGGCTGGGAGATGGGACGCGTCGCGCGCTCCATCGCGCTGGGCCAGGGTTTCGCCAATCCCTACGGAGGCAACACCGGCCCCACCGCATGGGAGCCCCCGCTCTATCCCTATCTTATGGGCGCAGTCTTCAAGATCTTCGGCACCTACACTTATGCCTCCGCGTGGGTTTTGCTGTCGATCAACAGTCTGTGGTCGGCGCTCACGACCATTCCAATTTTTTTGATCGCCCGAAAAACATTCGGCGCACGCGTCGCGCTTTGGTCAGCCTACGGATGGGCGTTGAATCCTTACATCTGGTACTGGTCGATTCACTGGATTTGGGATACGACCTTCACTCCCTTCACACTCACTCTGATTGTTTTGCTCGCACTTGAAATGGAAGAGTGGAGCGGCTTGTACGGTTGGGCCATCTTCGGAACTCTGTGGGGGATCGGCGCGCTGGCCAATCCATCGATGCTCGCCTTCCTGCCCTTCTGCGGCCTGTGGATCTGGCGGCAGAGATTCAAGCGCAGCCTGCCTTCGCTAGCGGGAATAGTTTTGTCCTCCATCGTATTCTTGGCTGTGCTTTCTCCGTGGCTGCTACGAAACTACGAAGTCTTCGGACGCTTCGTTTTTCTGCGCGACGATTTCGGACTGCAGTTTCGACTCGGCAATTGGAAGGGCGCCGACGGCATGCTCATGGCTTACCTGCAGCCTAATCTCAACAATCTCGAGTTTGAAAAATTCCAGCGCATGGGCGAATTAGCCTATGCCGCCGACTGTAAACGCCAGGCCTTCGACTGGGTGCGCGAGAATCCCCAGCGCTTCGCGATCATCAGCCTGAAGAGATTTTTCTACTATTGGAACGGCGTACCCAAGGCCACCAACAGCCGCCTTCCCTTTGACCTTCGAAACTCCCTTTTTCTGGCCTGGTCGGTGCTGGCTCTCTGGGGCCAGGGCCGCGCGCTGCGCCAGAGGTGGCCTGGGGCGTGGCTTTTCGCGGGACTCATCCTCACCTACCCAACCACTTATTATTTTGTATTCCCCCATGCCCGTTACCGCCATCCCATCGAGCCCGAGCTTCTTGTCCTTGCTGTGTTCTTGCTTGTCCAAGCAGGCCATCGAATTGAGCATGCAACGGCACGATCCTCAACCCCAGAAACGACGAATCTCCTGTAGAATCTTGGGTTCGCCGGCGCATCTGTCAGAATGTTCAAGAAGATTCTTATAGCCAATCGGGGCGAAATCGCAGTGCGCGTGCTGCGCGCCTGCCACGAAATGGGAATTGCCGCGGTGGTCGTCTACTCCGATGTCGACCGCGCCTCGCTGCCCGTGCGCAAAGCCGACGAAGCGTATCCCATCGGCGCTGCGGCGGCTTCCGAATCGTATCTCAACATTGCCAAAATTCTCGATGTGGCCAAGCGCTCCGGCGCCGACGCCATTCATCCCGGCTACGGCTTTCTTTCCGAGAACGCAAATTTCGCGCAGGCTTGCGCCGATGCCGGCGTGAAGTTCATCGGTCCGACAGCCGCTGCCATGAACTCCATGGGATCGAAAACCCGTGCCCGTCAGGCCATGGAAAAAGCTGGCGTCCCGTTCGTCCCGGGAACCTCGCGTGGCGTGGAGTCTTTCGAAGAAGCCGAGCAAGTCGCCGCCAAAATCGGCTATCCCATTATGCTGAAAGCCGCGGCTGGTGGCGGCGGCAAAGGCATGCGATTCGTGCCTGCTCGCGAAGAGTTGAAGTCTTCGCTGGAAGCGGCCCGCAGCGAGGCCGAGCGCTCTTTCGCCGACCGCGAAGTCTACATCGAGAAGGCCATCGTCAACCCCCGCCATATCGAAATGCAGGTGCTGGCCGATGAACACGGCAATACCGTCTACCTCGGCGAACGCGAGTGCTCGCTGCAGCGCCGCCATCAGAAGGTGATGGAGGAAGCTCCTTCGCCCATCGTCGACGCCGATATGCGGCGCCGCATGGGCGAGGTCGCGGTTCGCGTCGCGCAAGCCGCGGCCTACACCAATGCCGGCACGGTCGAGTTTCTGGTGGATCAAAACCAGAATTTTTATTTTCTGGAGATGAATACCCGCCTGCAGGTCGAGCATCCCGTCACCGAACTGATTACCGGCCTGGATCTCGTGCACCTGCAGATTGGCATTGCGGCCGGAGAAAAACTTCCTTTCCAGCAGGAAGACGTGCGCATTCGCGGCCACGCCATCGAGTGCCGCATCTATGCCGAAGATCCCGACAACAATTATTTTCCCAGCCCCGGCAAGATCACGCTCCTGCTAGCGCCTTCAGGGCCGGGCATTCGGCGCGACAGCGGCATGTACGAAGGCTGGACCGTGCCCCTCGATTACGATCCGCTGTTGGCCAAGCTGATCGGCTATGGCACCGATCGCGATCAAGCCATTGCGCGGCTGACGCGCGCGCTCAACGAATATTTTGTGGGCGGCATCAAGACCAACCTATCCTTGTTTCGCCGCATCCTGCGCGATGAAAATTTTCGCCACGCCCGGCTCGACACCGGCTTCCTTGATCGCATGCTGCAGCGGCCCGAGGACAAGCGTATCGACTCCGGTGCGGCGGAAGTAGCGGCAATCGCGGCTGGACTATTCGCCGTGCTGGGTTCGACGGCGTCGGACTCGGGAAAAGATGCGACTGGCGCAGCTTCGAAGCGCGCCGAAAATGGCTCGGCTACAAATTGGAAGAGCGCCAGTCGTCGCGAAGCTCTGCGTTAGGCTGGAATCACCGGCCACTGGCGGCTGGCAACTGCCCTTTATGCTCTACGACGTATCCATTGACGGCAAGAATCATCGCCTGGAGCTCAATCGTGCCCACGGGGATTGGTCCTGCCGGCTCGACGGCCGCGAGTTGGAAGTTGATGCCGTTCTCGCTCGCCCCGACGTGCTTTCGCTTCGCATTGGAAACCAGGCCTACGAAGTCAAGTCAGAGCGCGTGGGCGAGGATTTGCATCTATGGGTGGGCAGCACCCGTTTCGCCGCCGAAATTCGCGATCCCCGCTCGTTGCGCAACCGCAGCCGGTCCGGCGACGATCACGGCCCTAAGAAGATCACCGCACCCATGCCCGGCAAGGTTGTGCGCGTACTCGTTCGCGAAGGCGACGAGGTGAAACTGGGCGCGGGCGTGGCCGTGGTGGAGGCGATGAAGATGCAGAACGAAATCAAGTCGCCGAAGAAAGGCCGGGTCCAGAAAATTATCGCCAGCGAAGGCGCGACGGTGAATGCGGGGGACGTTCTGGCGATCGTGGAATAAATCGGCCGCAAAGCAACGACGCTCTGCCATTTGCAGTTTTACTTCGTTAGGCCATTGCTATCCAGCACTTTTTTCGCGTAGTAGTTCTCCACTTTGGCGGAGTCGCGCAAAACTTCGTAGTACGCCGCCTTCAGCAACTGCTCGCGCCGGTCATGCAGTTGCGAACGAATCGCCTGCTGTACTCGAGGATCGGAGAGATCACGCTGCCCCGAGGGCTCTTTCGAAACCAGCTTTACGATACGGAACATATCCTGCTTGGTGGCGGGAGAGTTGAGAGTAATGATCGGGCTGTACTGTCCGGGCTTAAGCTTAAGCACCGCCTCCCGTGTCGAGGGGTCGGCATTGCGCAGCGAAGATTCAGGAACTGTCCCCAGGTCGCCGCCGTTCCCGGAAGTTTCCGGATCTTCGGAATAATTCATGGCCAGCGTAGCGAAGTCGTCTCCGCTATCCAGCCGGTTCGCGATCATCTGGATTTTCTTGCGCGCGTCCGCCTCGTTCTGTGCCTTGTTATTCTGGTTGTGAACCTGCGGATTCGGCGCCGGCGTGACGATGATCTGCGCCACGTGATACTGCGGCTCGATGAGATTGAATTCAGATTTGTGCGCTGCAAAGTAGTCGTTGATGTCCTGATCGGTCACGTTGATTTTGGACGAAACTTCCTTGTTCATCACCTTGTCGACCGTGATCGATCGCCGAATGTCGCGCTTAAAATCGTCCAGGGTGATTTTCTTTTCTTTCAAGCGCGCGTCGAACTGCTCCTGCGTGTAAGGAGACTTGATTTCGTTCAGCTTGCGATCGACTTCCTCCTCGGTGGCCAACAGGCCGAGTTTTTCGGCGCGGCGCATCACCATTTCGTCGTCGATCAACTGGCGCAGAATGTTCAGGCGCAGAATCGTAGCCTGTTCGCCGGTGGGCGCCTGCTGCGCGCTGGCCACCTGGTTGTCGTAGTATTTATCGACGTCGGAGCGGAATATCTTGCGGCCGTCCACCGTGGCCATTACGTCGCCGCTCACTTGTGACTTGCAACCCAGCAACCCCGCCAGCACCGCCCCCGAAACGAGCAGAGCCGCAAGTCGCACAAAGGCCGGATTTTTTTTCAATCGATCCTCTCTTCACAAATCCTTACGAACATTGATAGCGGACAACGGAAGACTCTCACTTGGAAGCGGGCGCCGGCGCGGCGGTTGCATGATCGGGCACGGGCAGGTTGGCATCTTTTAATGCACTATCCAGCGCGGCGCGCACCTCGCTGATGGGAACCGCGCCGTCGAGCTTCTGGCCGTTGACGAATACGGTGGGCGTTGCTTCTACTCCGATCGCCTCCGCTTCTTTCATCGACGCTTTCACCGCGCTCTCATCCTGCGCCTTGACGCAAGCCTGCAGCTTTACCACGTCGAGGGAATGCTTCTGGCCCTGCAGCAGCGTAAGTTTGTCCAATTCTTCCAGCCGGGCCGCGGGCGTTTTTTCGTTGCTCACCTGGTTCTGGTTGGCGTGAATATCATCGGCGAAATCCCAGTAGGCGTCGCCGTTTTGCGCGGCCAGGCAATTCGCATCCACGGCCGCGTGCGTCGCCCAGGGGTGAATTTCCACCAACGGATAATCCTTGTAGATAAACGTAACCCGGTCGCCGTACTCCTTGAAGATCTCCGGAAACAGAGTCTGGTGCATGCGCGAACAGAAGGGGCACTCGAAGTCGTCGAAATTGACCACGACCACTTTCGATCCCTTGGCCCCGCGCGTAGGCCGCCCATTCACGTCGATCTTGCTCATGGTCTCGGCGAAAGGATCCTTGCTCAAATCCATCTTCGTCAGCTTGATCAGGGAAGAGCGATCCTTCGACACCAGAAAAGTCAGATCCTGCTTTTTTCCGCCGTTGTCGATGGTAACGATTAGCGAATCGTAGTTGGGAAAATCGCCGCTGGCCGACGGCGGCCCGACCAGGACGTGCACTTCGGCGGGAATTTTGTAATAGGAGCGGACCTGGCGCTCGATTTTCCTGCTTAAGTCGGGCGAAGAAGATTGGGCCACACAGCCAAGGCAAACAACCAGCAGCAAAAGAAAAGAACGTCGAATTAGAATCACCAAGAACCGCCTGAACATCGTGAATTAGAGTCGATTATCTCACAGAGGCGCATCGACAGTGCCACGACTGGCACAGGCAGGTTCAGCCTGCTCGCCGCAGTAAATCCGCCGCGGGCAGCAAGGCATTCATCGACCCGGAGCGGAAGCCCTCCAGGTCCAGAGTCACAAACGTGAAGCCGAGCGCCTTGAATACGCGCCTGAATTCTTCCGCCATGGCAGGATCGAGGGCCCGCGGCAACTCCGCGCGCGCGATCTCGATGCGCACGATCTCTCCGTGATGCCGCACCCGGACCTGCCCGAACCCCAGAGCGCGCAGAGCCTCTTCGCCTTTCTCGACCGCGGATAAGGCCTCGCGCGTTACCGGACGGCCGTACTCGATGCGCGACGAAAGGCAGGCGGAAGCCGGCTTATCCCAAATCCGCAGGCCATCCGCCCGCGCCAAAGCGCGAACGTCGTCTTTCGTGAGCCCGGCATCGAGCAAGGGAGCCGCGACGTGATGATTGGCCGCAGCCCGCTGCCCCGGCCGAAAATCTCCCTGATCGTCCAGGTTGACTCCGTAAGCGATGGCGTCGAAGCCCCGCGCCTGCCGCAATTCTTCCATCACAGTAAACAGTTCATCCTTGCAGAAGAAGCAGCGTTGGGCGTCGTTGCGAACATACTCCGACCGCTCGAATTCGGCGGTCGCCACAACCTCGAGTGGAATCGATTGTTCCTGAGCAAACGAGATCGCATCGGCAAGCTGCGTGCGCGCCAGGCTCGGCGAGTCCGCGATGATCGCCAGCATCTCTTTCCCCAGGCATTGCCGCGCGGCCCAGGCCAGGTAAGCAGAATCGACTCCTCCGGAATAAGCGACCAGAACTCGCCCCAACTTTTTCAGCCTCGCCTGCAGCAGGGCCCCTTTGGTCTGGAGGATATTCGCACCATTCACAGCGGACATAGCTCCTATGGTAGCAGCCTTAGATGCATTCTCCATGTCGTTCGGCAACCCCAAAGTCGCTCAGTAAAGGCGACCCTGCTGGCGCAGGCTGCCGAAGCTTCCGAGGTTGGCCAGGCTGAACGTAAAAAGAAACAAATTTTCGTTGCGCACATTGGCCACGGCGTAACTGCGGTATTCCATGGTCACGCCGCAGCAATCCCAGTTGTACGTAGCCTGCGCGCTGACAAACTGCAGGCGCTTGGACTCCGAGTCAAAGCCAAAGCTGCTCGCCCCGCTGAACCCGCGCTTAACCAGGCCGCCATACCCCAAGGCAGCGCGAAATTGGTTGAAACGAGCAGTCTGGGTCACGCCCGTAACGGGAACCGGATTCTGCCCCGGAATCTGCAAGATCGCATCTCCTCCGCCAATCGTCACCTGGCCGAAGTGATAATTCGCCAGCAAAGTACTGGCGTTGGTGGTGTTGGTTTGAAAATCGTAGTCGAGGTCCCACTCCGCGTCGGTGCGCTCGCTGGTTTGCACTCGCAAGCGCGAAATCAGAGGCGAAAGATGGCGTGCCTCGGTGAGGAATGCCACCCCAGTCAGGTCGGCGGTGGAGGTAAACACGTTGCGTTGCCCTGGATTCAACGCCCCGCCAAACGTAGGATCGAGATAGTATTTCTGCGCCAACTCCCAGGTCACAACCTCGCGCACCTGCGGCCCCTCCTGGCAGGGAGGGCTGGCCAGGGTATTCACATGCTGCCAAGGGATGCTCGATTCCGGTGCCGCTTTGCCCACCGTCAGCGCCGACATGATCGGTTCGCAATCCTCGGGCTTGCTGGAAGTTCGCTTGGCATAAAGCCGGGTCACAAATCCATACTCCAGTTCATGCGTATCGGTGAGGATGTCGCGCTCGTCGAACTTCAACACATTGGCATAATTGTTCACTCCGGTCACGAAGTGGTACACCACACGCGGCTCGATCACATGCTTCCATTTGCGCCCCAGAAAATCCTTATCGAAGATGCGCTCCAGCGTGGGCGGCCGCAGCTCCACCGAGGTTTCAAGCGCCTGCCGGCTGATGTTGTTGGTCACCGCCAGCCCGGGATTTTCTTCGCTCGCTCCCACCAGCCTTTGCGTGTAATAGGTTTCCCGCAACCCCAACTCGGGGCGCACCGACCACCCGTGAAACAACAGGGGCAATGAAATGCCCGGGTTCAAATCGAATCGTCCTAGCAGATTTGCGGTACGAAACGCCGGCGTGCAGGACTGCACCAATCCCACGGTCGCGCACTCCGCAGGCTCGCTGCGCGACAATCCTCCCGCCGAAGCGTCGAACCACCATAACAGTGGCGTGCGCCAAAGCGGCCGGTCGGCGCTGGATGCGTCAAAACTGGGGGCGTGCAAAATCGTGACCACCTGCCCCGGCGTCGTGCTCAGAAAATTCTGATAGCGTTCCACAAATCCATTCACGTTGTAGCCGTCGGTGGATTTCGACAGAAAAGCCAGCGACTTCACCTCGGAATACACGGCTTGGCTGAACACTTCGTTGAACGCGAGCCGGAAAAGATAAGAGCTCAGGTAATCCACATTCATGACGCCGCGGAAACCATCGAGGTTCCCAGCCGCCTTTAATCGCACATTCTCGCCGCCCTCCTTGAGCGGAGGCGAGCCGATGCCCCGGTCAATCACTCCAAAGTAATTCAGGTCGACGTAGGAAGTTTCGCTGGGCCGCGCGCGAAACTCGCCGCGCTGCGAGCCTCCCCGCAGGGAAAAGAACTCTGCGCCCACGGTCGCGTCCAGCATGCGATTGATGGCCCAGTAATAGGCATCGCCCACCATGTACCCGTTGGTGGAGGAGTGCCCCGCTGTCGGCAGCAGAAATCCCGACTGCCGCGACTCTTTCTCCACCGGAAGCGTGGCGTAAGGAAACCAGAGGATTGGTATACCGTGCAAATCGAAGGCCGTGCGATAAATTTTCGCGTTGCCCCCTACCTCGACATCCACCTTCCGCGCCTCAAACAGCCATTTGGGATCCGGCAAC
Organism: Candidatus Sulfotelmatobacter sp.; assembly: GCA_049513475.1. GTDB lineage: Bacteria > Acidobacteriota > Terriglobia > Terriglobales > Acidobacteriaceae > Sulfotelmatobacter. The sequence goes on from JBEKWC010000024.1 coordinate 35,133, forward strand.
TCGCAGGTCGTGATCGTTCCGTCATAAACCAAGTACCGTTCAGGGCTGACTTTCTCGACCATCTTGCCGGTGAACGCGAACGGCGCAGTCGAGGTCAGGATCACGCGATTCCCGCGAAAGCGCAGCCCAGTGGTTCCGGTCACATCGTAAAATTTCCCGGTTTCAAGATCGAGATTGTAGCTGCCGTGCGAACCGCGAATGTGGTCGTCATTGGGCCCGCCGTCGAGCGCAAAGTGTCCCGTCGCCGTCGCCTCCTTGGTGTCCGAGTTGAAGGTGGCCTCGTCCGCTCGTAAAATGTAACTTCCATAGTGGATCTCGACCGCCCCGTGCAACTGGTATACCGGGCCTTGTTCTTCCTGAGAAATCGCGCACACCGTAGGAAGGTTTTCGCTTTGCGCGGCCGCCGCCTGCGCGCACGGCGTCGCCTCAGCTTTCGCCTCCGGTGGCAACTGGCTGGTTACTAGCGGAGGCGCCAGTAGCAAGTGACAAAGCCACGCCGCCGTGATAAGGAATCTGTTGCGAAGAGTCATCGGGACCAGATCGCCGGGAACCGAATCTCGAAACCAGAGTTCGTTCCTCCGCAGCGAAGCAAGCAATACGCGGACGCCTCTGCCAGCGGCAGTCGTCGTGAACTTAGCACGGCGGGCGCGCGCGAGGCAAAGCGTTCGCTGTTTTGGATTCCGGCGCAGCTTATGCGGTTATCCGCGTAGCTCTAACGTTTCGATGCTTAACTTGTGATGCATGCCCTGTCCTTTTTGTGGTGAAATTTGCGTTTGCGCTTCGGACGGCGAAGCCAAGAAGCCAGACCGCTCGAACGCCTTGCCGCGCTGGCTGCCCGATACCGAAGCAGCCGCGGGAGCAATAGCCTCGCCCGCTCCGCACCCGCCAGAAATGCCGGCCGAGCATGCGCACGAGGCCGGCGCTGCCCTAGCCGGCACCTTCCGCGAGCCTGTGGTCGAGAAGCCTTGCGCCTGGAGGCTGGAAGTAGCCGCGCGCCTGAATCGCTATCAATCCCGGCGCAAGCCTCGCCCGCCACGCTATCCCTCGTTGCGCCTGCGGTTCGATCTCGAAGGTTCTCAGGTCGCGCGGGATCAATTTTCCTCGGAGAATATTTCTTCGGATCATGGTCCTTCCGACCAAGCCGCGACTTCTCCGAAGCCCGAGTTCAACCCTCAACGCTACCCGGCCCCGATTTCCAACCAGGCTCTCGCCCTGGACGAATTCGCCCACCACGCCGAATCCGCAGAAAGTTCCCGGCCGGAAAGAGCGCGAACAAACGGAGCGCGAAATCAAGAGGGAACCTCTGCACTCACTTTTCAGGGTGATCCGCTCTCAGAAGAAGATCCTCTGCCCGCGATTCCAGCCGCGCCGACCGGCGCAAAGATTCTCGAGTTCCCGCGCTCCTGGACTCCTCCCGTCGCTCCCCTCAACGAGCTGGCAGAGCCGGTCCAGGTTCGGCCGCGCATTCTGGAGGCGCCAGAAGTAGTTCCGCCGCCTCCCGCTCTGGGTGGAATTATGATTGAACCTGCCGAACCCCCGAAGCCTGAAAAACGCCCCGGCGTCGATAACCCGCTGTGCGGCACGCCGGTATTGCGGAGAGTGGGCTCCGCACTCATCGACGATTTCATCGTCATCCTCGCCTGCGCCTTGTTTGGCGGTATCTTCTGGAAGCTGGCAGGCGTGCGTCCGCCGCGAATTCAGTTCCTGGGCCTGGCCACCGGCATATCCGCATTGTTCTGGGCGGCCTACCACTACCTGCTCGTGGTCCACGCGGGCACCACTCCCGGACTACGACTTGCGGGCCTCGAACTAACCCGCTTCGATGGCAGCCCCGCCGGCCGCAGCCTGCGCCGCTGGCGCGTGCTCGCTTCTTTTCTCTCCGCCGCCTCTCTCGGCATGGGCTATGCCTGGGTATTCCTCGACGAAGACTCCCTCTGCTGGCACGATCGCATCACCCACACCTACTTCGCGCCTAAGAGCAACGCTAATTCGCAAGAGATTTAGAGAATAGCCAGGGAAATAGCCTGGGCTCGTCGTAGGCTTTATTCCAGCAGGAATGTCCGACGCCCGGATATTCCGTGTAATGGACTTCGGCCCCGATCTGCTTCATCGCTGCGGACATTCGCTGGGATTCGGTGACGGGAACGATGTTATCGTCGGCGCCATGAAAGATCCAAACCGGGGTCTTGCCGACTCGCTCGGCTGCGGCGAAGTAGGACTGGGGCGAATCCGGCGGAGTGACTTTGGCCAGATCGGGGTAGCGAGTCTGCGCCGCTAGGGGCGGGCGAATGCCTCCGCAGATCACCACCAGAGCGGCGAATTTTCCAGGATACTTCTGAGCCAGATGCCATGCGCCGTAGCCTCCCATCGATAATCCGGTGAGAAAGGTGCGACGAGTATCCCCGTGGAATTCCTTGGTCGCTTCTGCCAGCGCTGTCATCGCTAAATCGTCCATGGGCGGCAGGATCCACCAAAGATTTTTTGCACACTGGGGCATGACTACGATGGCTTCGATCTCGCTGCGGTCGGTGCGGATGGCCATGCCGATGCCCACGTCGGTCTGCAGAATGCCGTCGTCGCCGCGCTCGCCGGCGCCATGGAGAGCCAGAATCACCGGCCACTTTCGCTGCGGCGTCCAATCTTCCGGGACGAATACCTGGTATTTGTAAGTGACGGCCTGGAGGGTAACAGTGCGGTCGATGAACCCGGTCTCATGCTTTCTTGCGTGGGCTGGAATCGGGGCCAGTTGGCTTAGAAATAAAAATGCGATCCGCGCTCTAAAACCAACTCTAAAAACCACCTTCACCGGCTTCCTCCGACCCAAACTGTACCATGTAATTTTCCGTAAAGTCGTGCGACTTCTGTATTCGAGTGCGAAATTCGATGGACGGTTGGCTCTCCAATGGCGTCTAACCCGTATGACTGCCGGACGCCGCTTAGAACTGGACGCGATGCGGGGAGTGATGTTGGTATGGATCGCTCTGACCCATCTGCCCACGGCTGCGAGCGCCTGGGTCAATCAACCCTTTGGTTTCGTAGGCGCGGCCGAGGGTTTCATTTTCCTTTCGGCGCTGTTCACGGGACGCATTTACTTCCGCATCGCCGAGCGCGACGGCTACCCCGTCATGGCGCGCAAGTTGTGGGTGCGCACCCTGCGCCTGTATGGCTACCATGCCCTGTTGCTCGCGTTCGCATTTCTAGTTGCGGTCCCGATTGCCTCTCATGGCGATCGGCCGGGGCTTCACAACCTGCTGGATTTTTACTTCATGGCCGGGCCGAAGCAAGCGGTTCCGGAAGCCGCTCTGTTGATTTATCGGCCGCCTTTGCTCGATATCCTACCCATGTACATCATTTTCCTGCTGTTCACCTCCATTGCGATTCCGTTGGCGCGAAGCATCGGATGGAAAGCGATCTTGTGGACCTCTTTCTCTTTCTGGGTGCTTGCTCAGTTGGGCTTTCGCAGCGCGGAACACACCTTCATGATGCGATACATTCCAACCCGAATTCCCTTGAACGAGATGGGATCATTCGACCTCTGGGCCTGGCAATTTCTCTGGTTTGTGGGTGTGTGGCTGGGCGTGCGGTGGGCCCAGGGCGACCTGCCCATTGAAACCTGGGCCAAGCGGGCGGCCATTCCGGCTGCGGTGATCGCCCTTTCTTGTTTCCTCTTGCGGCGAAAACTCGCGCACGGCCTACCGCTGGGCGCCTTCGAGCTTCTGTTCGATAAATGGCACCTCGGGCCTATAAGGCTTCTCGATTTCGCAGGAGTGGCAGCCTTGCTGATCTTTTCCCAACCGATCACGAAATCGGCAGCGATAAGGCCGCTCGTGCTGTTAGGACAATCGTCCTTGCAAGTCTTTTGCGTACATCTTCTATTCTGCTTCGCGGGTCTGACGCTGATGGGCAATGCGTCGATGCTGAACGGATGGCGACAATTCGCCCTTTTGAGCGTGACCTTCACGGCAATGTTAATCACGGCGAAACTTTTCTCCAAGAGCGAGGAAAGAAGCGAAGCTCCAAGAAAAAGGGTCAGTTCGGTGCCGCGCATCGAGGGCGAGACAATACCGGTCCCGGCCCCATAGGGGCGGCATGGGAAAGTCCGGCACGGCAATGCCGGGAGGCAGGAGTGGGATAAATCGAGTCCGCTTTAGCGGACGGCACGAATTTCGTAACGGACTCAAAGCGGGCGGATCCAACGGTCAGGAGCCGAAACTCACCCACCACTCCCGTGCCCCTATGCTATCTTCATTGGGTTTACCTTGATAGGCAGTCCGCGCACTCCTGGAAGCATGGCTACCTCGGTGGAAGGCTCCAAGCCGGTCATAAAAGTCTTCGTCGCCACTACGGTGATGCTGACCTTTATCTCGTTCTGGCGCGCCTCCGCCATCGTTCTCTCCGACCTGGCCTCGTCCGCTTATTACGCCGGCGGAGACGCCGAAAAAGTCATCGGCAAGAGCGCCCCCTGGTTCATCCTCGCGGTCATGTTGTTCAGCTATGCCGTGCGTGCGCTCTATATCGAATCGAGCAGCATGTTCGTGCGCGGTGGCGTCTACCGCGTGGTCAAGGAAGCCATGGGCGGCACTCTGGCCAAGTTCTCGGTCTCAGCCTTGCTCTTCGATTACGTGTTGACGGGTCCCATCAGCGCGGTTTCCGCCGGCCAATATCTCGCGGGCTTCATCAAAGACATGGGCATCTTCATGCACCGCCCGCTGCATTTTTCCGACGATCACTTCGCCGCCGGCCTGGCCGTGATCGTAGTCGGATATTTCTGGTGGAAGAATACGCAGGGCATGCATGAATCTAGCCAGAAAGCGCTGCAGATCATGGTGATCACCACCGTGATGGTGGTGATCCTGCTGATCTGGTGCACGATCACGGTTTTGCGCGCGCCCATCGTACTGCCCCCGAACCCGCTGCATGCGGGCGTGATTCCGCTCAACAAAGAATCCCTGGGCTGGCTGAATGGAACCTGGTTCGGCAGCATCACCTGGATCATTCTCTTCGTCGGCTTCGGCCACTCCGTGCTGGCCATGAGCGGTGAAGAAACTCTGGCGCAGGTCAACCGCGAGATCGAACATCCCAAGCTGAAGAATCTGGAAAAAACCGGCCTGGTGATTTTCATCTACAGCCTGCTCTTCACCTCGCTGGTTTCGTTCTTCGCGGTGATGATTATTCCCGACAAAGTGCGGCCGGATTATTTCGCCAACCTCATCGGCGGCATCGCGATGTATCTAGCCGGCCCCGAAAGCCTGAAGCTGCTCTTTCATGCGTTTGTGGTTTTGGTAGGAGTGTTGATTCTGGCCGGAGCGCAGAATACTTCCATCGTAGGCGCGAATGGAGTTCTCAATCGCGTAGCCGAAGATGGCGTGCTCACCAGTTGGTTCCAGAAGCCGCATCACCGCTTCGGCACCAGCTACCGCATCATCAACTTGATTGTAGGCATGCAGTTGCTCGTTATCCTCCTCAGTTTGGGCAATGTCTATGTGCTGGCGGCGCTCTACGCCTTCGGGGTGATCTGGAGCTTCGCCATGAAGTCGATCGCGGTGCTCGTGCTGCGCTTCACCGAACCCGGCAATCGCGCCTGGAAGGTTCCCGGCAACCTGCACATCGGCAAAACAGAAATCCCGGTCGGATTGTTTGCCATCTCCGCGGTCTTGCTGATCACCGCTGTGGTGAATTTATTTACCAAGTATCAAGCCACGATCGCCGGCGTAATTTTTAGCGGCGTCTTCTTCACCATCTTTACGCTCTCCGAGCGCCACGTCACCAAAGAACGCCACGGCAAGCCCGAACAACTCGATCAGTTCCGCGTCTACGGCAATCAGGAACTGGGCAGCGGGGCCATGGGCGTGCGTCCGGGCAACACTCTGGTCGCGGTGCGCGACCCGCGCAATCTTTACTATCTGCGTCAGGTATTGGCCCACACCAACACCATGAAAGAGGATGTCATCGTTATGAGCGCGCGCCTCTACCATCGCGAGCCCAGCTTCAGCGGCAGCGCCGTGATGGAGGCCAGCCAGGTCTTCGACCACTACGAGCAAGAGCTTTTCACCGCCGCGGTTGCGGTCGCCGAAAAAGAAGGCAAGCCGATTTCACTCCTCGTGGTCCCCGCGACCGACGTCTTTGAGGCCATCATGGTCACGGCCCAGCGCCTCGATTCCGCGCGTGTGATCTGCGGCCTCTCGAACAAATTGAGCGCCGATGAGCAGGCCAAACTTACGGGCGATGCCTGGGAGCGCATGCCCGAGCCGCGTCCGCGCCTGTGCCTGGAAGTGGTCGCGCCCGACGGCGCTACGCGCGAATACGTCATCGGCCCGCACACGCCGCGCCTGCGGCCGCAGGATGTCGAGCTCATGCACAAGCTCTGGCTCAACATCACCACCGATCCCAGGTTCGCCGGCGCACACCATTACCACATCGTCGCTCTCGCGCTCGAAGAACTGCAGCGCGAGTTGAGCACCGACCAGCGGGCCGAACTGCTGCAGAAGTTGCAGGAAGAGATGCGGCGTTCCGAACCCGAGTAAATCGAATCGTGCAGGAGGAAGTTTCGTGGCGCGAATCTCCGGCGCAGCTTTGAAATCAGGGCGGGTTGTTGCGCAGGCTTTTTGTGGGGATGGTTTACTTCCTCACCCGGCGCAAAGTCGGCCGCATGATCATGCCGGTGCGGGTCACTGCGCGCCACGGCAAGATCCTTTGGGGATACGGCCAGATGGAACAGTCGCTCGCAGGCAGCAGGCTGGTCGAGGCCAAATTCAAAGAACTGGCGCAGCTTCGCGTGGCCACTTTGGTGGGATGCCCGTTTTGAATCGACATCGCCTCTGCCGTGGGCAGGCACAGTGGAATTTCTGAGCCGCAAATCGCCAACTTGCAGAACTATCAGGCAAACCCAAATTTCTCGGGGCTTGAGAGGGCGGTTCTAGAATACGCCGACGGCATGACCTGCACTCCCGTGGTAGTTTCCGACGCTCTGTTCGCCCGGCTGCGCGAGAAGTTCAGCGAAGCGCAGTTGCTAGAACTAACGGCTGCGATCGCCTGGGAGAACTACCGTGCGCGCTTCAATCACGCTTTTGGAATCGAAGCCGAAAACTTCAGCGAGGGAACTTATTGCGCCTTGCCGATTCGGATTACCGACGCGAAATAATCTGCGCGTGCAACCGTCAGCGCCCTAACAGCGCTTGCAGCGAAGCCTTTAGTTCGCGATAGCGAAACGGATACCCGGTCGATATCAGCTTGCCGGCCTCAACTTTCTGGCTGCTCAGCAGCAACTCTTCGCCCATCTCGCCGAAGGCCAGCTTTACCGCGAAGCCGGGCAAAGGAAAAATTGCAGGTCTCGAGAGCATGCTGGCCAGCGTCTTGGCGAAGACCGCATTGGTGACCGGCGCGGGCGCAACCATGTTCACCGGACCTTGAATCAAGTCGCTTTTCAAAATGTGATGGATCGCGCCGACCATGTCCTGCACATGGATCCAACTCATCCACTGGCGGCCGGTTCCGGTGGGACCGCCTAAGCCCAGTTTGAACGGCGTTAGCATGGCTCCGAGCGCGCCGCCCTTGGGGCTGAGCACGATTCCGGTGCGGATGTGGGCGGTGCGAATGTCGGCCTGCACCGCGGCCGTGGACGCCTCCTCCCACTGCTGGCAAACTTCGGCGAGAAATCCAGTGCCGGGTGCGCTGTCTTCGGTTAACGCTTCATCGCCGCGATCGCCGTAGTAGCCGATCGCGGAGCCACAAATGAAAACCTTGGGCTTCTTTTGCGACTGGGCCAAGGCCTGCGCCAGATTCGACGTCCCCAGCACGCGGCTGTCGCGAATCTTGCGTTTCTTTTCCGCAGTCCAACGCCCGAAGATGCTCTCGCCGGCGAGATGAATCACGGCGTCGAAGCCGGAGACCGTTTCCGGAGCGACCAGTCGGGCTGGATCCCAGGCGATCTCGGCATCGCCCTTCGCCGCGCCGCGCACCAGTCGCACCACCGAGCACCCGCTGGCCTTGAGAGAGGGTAGCAGGGCCACCCCAATCGGCCCCGACGCTCCGCTGACCAGGATTCTGGAGTTCATAGCTTGCCGAGCTTCACTCTAGCAGCCGCCGGGCCTGCCAACAAATTGCCGATTGGGCTGAAATCGCTGAAGCGGATGAAATCGCAGCCTCGTAGCGAGCCAGGGACATCCTCGGGAGGAGCCATTAGCCATTGGCCGCGTGCTCTAGGAATTGCCCGGAGAGTTGAATGACGGGATGACCCCGGCCATTTCAGCGTTGTCATCGAACGTCGTTATGCAATCAAGGACCGCGCTCTGGCGGGCCGAAGGAGCGATTGACTCGCCGGGGGCAGCGGTGCTGCCGGCAACTTGCACAGGTCCTTCCTCGGGAGTCGCCGGCCTCCGCTTGGTCAGGATGACAAGTCGCGAAGGGGATGCAGGGAAGTTCGCGGTGGAGGTTGGCGCCGCTGAGTTTCCAGCCCGATTAAGAGGACGGCGGTAATTCGTGAGCTTTTCGTTCTCTTGGGCATGGTGCATAAGTCCAATTTTTGGATTCACTTCCGTAACTCGCATGGCAGCTTAGTGGCAACTAATCTTCGAGGCAGGGGTTCCTACAAGTGACGGCCATGCCTTGTCTGGGGGGAGTACGGCGCGCGGTGGGCACAATCTTTGTGCTGATGCTGGCGTGCGCTTCGCTGGCAGGGGCGTCGGCTACGCTGCTGCTGGAAGAGCCTTACGGCAAGCTCGGTTTCTTTACGGCTACCGGGCACGCGGCGGTGTATCTTTCTGGAGTGTGCGCGGAGACGCCGCTGGTTTTGCGCCCCTGTGCGCCCGGCGAGAGCGGTATTGTCATCAGCCGGTATAACGGAGTCGAGGGCTACGATTGGATCGCGATTCCGCTGATTCCCTATCTCTATGCCGTCGATCGCGCCGAAGACATTCCGCTGTATGCCGATCCCAAGATGGTGACGTTTCTGCGCGATGAATACCGCCGCGGGCACTTGGAGCCGGCGGTTCCAGATCTGCCCAATGGTGCGGCTCCGGGAGGCAACTGGTACGAACTGGTCGGAACCTCTTATGATCGCGCGGTTTACGGCTTTGAAATCGAAACCACTGCCGCGCAGGATCTGGCCTTTATTCGCGCCTACAACGCCGGCCCGAATCAATCGCACTTTCGCACTGTGTCGCGAAACTGCGCCGATTTCGTGAAGGATGTGATTAACTTCTATCATCCGAAGGCGCTGCGTCGCAGCATTGTGGCCGATGTGGGCATCACCACGCCGAAGCAGATGGCGAAGATGATGGTGAGGTACAGCGCGCGGCACCCGGAGCTGAAGTCCGCGCGATTTGTGATTCCGCAGGTTCCGGGGAGCGAAGCTCGCAGCACCCCGGTGCACGGAGTGGTGGAATCGTTCTTAAAGTCGAAGAAATATATGGTGCCCGCAGCCATTGTCAGTCCGATTTTTGCCGGATGCGTGGCCGCGGTTTACCTGGGCACCAACGCGGACCACTTCGATCCGGCGCGGAAGGCGCTGGTTTACAATCCGCTGCGCCCGCTGGAAGCGCCGCTTGGCGCGGAAGACCGGCGAGCTTACCAAAATGAGCTGAATCACAGGATGGCGGATACGGCAAAATTGGGACGCCTCTTGCGTAACACTTCTCCGGGCCTTGATGCCGAGGGCCGGCCGGTCCTGCGCGTGGTCAAGGGGGAACAGAGCATGGAGATTGGCGTATCGGCCAGCAACATCTTTATGAGCGACGCGCCGGATTCCGTGACAGAGCATCTTCTCGCCGCGCGGCTGCAGCAAGAACTGCGGCGCGGATCTTCGCCGAAAGTCTCCGAGAGCGATGTCGAACGCGATTGGCAGATGCTGCAGCGAGCGCTGAATATCTCAGCAGCGCAAGCCGCTGAGCGGCCGGCGAAGCTGATTCAAGCCAGTTCGCAGGAGCGATCGGAGCGTGGGGGGAATCGGCCGTGAGAGCTTTTGGGCTTTGGGCTTCCGGCTTCGGGCTTCCGGCTTGAGTCTTCTGACGTTCTGTCAGGACCACCCGTCCAAAGCCGGTTTTTTGGGGCGATACTTATCTTGCGCGCGTACTCTCGAAGCCGGCGCTTTCAAAGCAGAAATACCGCTGGGCTCGAAGCTAGCTCCCTCACGGCGCGGTTTGGCTAGGAGCTGGTATCGTATCTAGAAGCCGTTTTATTGCTGTTGCTGCGATTGCTCCTGCTGCGGAGTTCGCGGCGGAATGGTTGCGCCAGGGACTTGAGGATAGGCTCCGGGCTGCACCGGCTGTCCCGCCTGTTGTTGCTGCTGCATGAGTTGGCGCTGCTGCATCTCCTGCAACATTTGCTGTGGAGTTTTGATGCCGGGCTGATCCGCCGGCGGGGTAGGTGGCTCGGCGGCTTCGGTCGCGGCCTGGTCCGCGGTGTCGTCGGAAGCGTCGTCGACCGAATCCGACTCGGTGGCTTCGGCGGCAGTGGCTACGGCGGCGGCGCCGGGTTGCGCGGGAGGCGCTTCGGGCGCGGCTTTGGCGACCAGCACCACACGCACCAGTGCGTTGGCATCTTGCGGCGATCCCAGCAAAATATAGTTGAAACGCGATCCGTTGAGCAGTTCAGCCATCACGTCACGCGCCGGAGCCGGGCCAAGGCGCGTCACCACGCGCTCGTTGGCGGTCGCGGGAATCTCGATTTCGGCGGCGGTGTGCTTGCGCACTCCGCGCAGAATATCTCCGAGAGTGGAGTTGGGCGCGACGATGGTCAGCAGGCCATCCTGGTAACTGACTTGTGGGGCGACCGCGGGAATGGCATCGAGCGGAACCTGCGGCACCGGGCCTTGCGTTCCCGAAGGCAGCGGGGCCAGCGCCTGCTTCTTCACCTTATGCGCGGGATGCGCCGTCTCGGTGTCGGCCAGCGCTGTGATTGGCAGGAAAATGGCGGTTGCCAACAGCCACGTGGTTACTTTGGAGACCGAGTTCATAAGAAACTCCTACGCTGAATTCGTTGCCCAGGGGAGCGGTAGACTCTTGGCTGCAATTCTAGCACCGCTGGCGCGCCCTCGGGGCCTGCAGAACTTTCGCCGGCCTGCACCCTACCCTATAGAATGTATTGACTTTCGTATCTGGCGGAGAAAACTTGAATGGGTGGGCTGGAGTCAACGTGTGCAAGCAATTGCGCTTGCTGGGAGTTTCGAGGGCCGTAAATCTTTAGCTTAGAACTTCCCGGAGAAAGAGACGGTAGATCGACACATGGTCTCGAGGGCCGATTTTCTTATGCGAATCTTCGCGGTCAGCAAGAAAAGTTTTCGGAGTCGGCGCGAGCCTCTGATGTTGCCTTGCGCGATTTTAGCCGGGGCTACGTTGTTCTCAACTGCCTTCGCAGAAAATTGCCTGACTTCGAGCGATATGGACGCGGCAACGCGGAGCGCGCTTACCGGCACGGCTCAGCTCTATTTCGATCTGATCGCGAAGGGAGATGCGGCGGCGCTGCGGCAGGCTTCGATCCCGGGATTGGCCAACGATTTTTCCGGCGTCGAAAGCACGGTGAAGGACAATCAAGCGGCGCTGGCGGCGACAAGAGCTACGGCGAATCCGCCTTTTGTGCTGGAAGCGGAGGGCACCGCGCCCATCCCGCGGGCGGAATTTCTTTGCGGAGTGTTTGGCGCCAGCGGCCAGACCAGCGACAGCGCCGTTTTTACCCTGAACAATCTTCCGCCCGGAAAATATGGGGTCGTGATCCTCAACGCATCTTCTCCGAAAAGCTCCTACACGGTTTCGCTGATCTTGCAGCAGAGAGTCTCGGAGTGGAAGCTGGGCGGACTGTACATCAAATCGGCGCAGTCCGGCGGCCACAACAGCGCGTGGTACGCGGATCGGGCACGCGAATTTCAGGCCAAAGGCCAACTGCATAACGCGTGGTTTTATTATCTCGAAGCGCGCTCTCTGATTTCGCCGCTGCCATTCATGAGCACGGCGACCACCGACAAACTTTACGACGAATCGCAGAAGCTGCAGCCCGCCGATTTGCCGGCGGAGGGCAAGACCGCGGACCTCGGGAGTTACAAACTGACTGCACTTTTTCCTGAGGTCGTCGGCGACGATCTGGATCTGGTGGTGAAATATCAGGCGGCCGATGTTTCCAACACCAACCAGACCTATACGAGCAATGTTGCGGTGATGAAGGCGCTGCTGGCGAAGTATCCGGAGTTGAAAGACGCATTTGTCGCGGTAGTCGCTCGCGCCGTCGATCCTGCCGGACATGATTACGGGACGATGCTGGCGATGAAAGATATCAAGTAGCGTCAGGCGGTTCTCAGTTCTCGGTTTTCAGTTCTCGTTTTGGTGGAGGCGGCAGTCTTGGGGGTTCTTGTCGTCGCGCAGGCCGAGGAATACTGGCGCTCTTAGTTTTGGGACGTTGCTGCCGATTGCGCCTTCCGTCCATTCGGCATATTCGATTGCGGCTACCAGTTCTGGTCTTACCCAGGTTACTTTTCTTAGCGCTTCTACTTCGCCGTAGAAGGGTTTTTTCTTGGTTTCTAATTTCTTCAGAAGTTTCCACATGTCTTCGAGCGACTTCTGGTTGAACCCGCTGCCCGCTTGCCCAACGTGAATCAGCCGGTCTTGCTTGTCGTAGAGTCCCAGAACGATGGAGCCGAAGTGTGCGCGGCTGCCCTCGGGTTCGGTGTAGCCGCCGATCACGCATTCAATGTCGTGCCTAATTTTTATCTTCAGCCATTCGCTGCTGCGGCGCTCCTGGTAAATGCTGTCGCGCTTTTTGGCGAGGATGCCTTCCAACCCTTTTTGTTTTGCGATTTCAAATAACGCTTTACCTTGCTTTTCGTAGTGATCGGAGTAGCGCAGCGCATCTCCCGGGAGCAGTATCTCGGACAATTTCTTCTTGCGATCCTCGAGTGGCACGCGACGCCAGTCATGGCCATCGAGATAGAGCAGATCGAAGGCGTAGTACAACACTGGCACGTCGGCATGAGTGGCGCCGCGGCGACCGCCGGGACGGAATCCAGTGCGCTGCTGCATCAGGCTGAAAGAAGCGCGGCCCTCGTCGTCGAGCGCGACCACTTCGCCGTCGAGAATCGCGTTTTTCGCTTCGACGAATTGCGGCAGCGCTTTCAGTTCGGGATAGCGTGGAGTGAGGTCATTCTGATTGCGCGATACAAGGCGTGCTTTGCCGTTGTCGATAAACGCTATGGCGCGGTAGCCATCCCATTTGATTTCGAAGAGCCAGTCGGGGCCGTCGAAGGGTTCGTCGACCGCTGTTGCCAGCATGGGATGAATTTCCGCCGGCATCGGGTGCTTGATCGGAGTAGAAAGGGCTTCTAACACAGGGGGAGTGGAGGACACAGCGTGGTTCGTAGAGGTCGGGGCTACCTCCGGTTCCTCCGTGCCCCCGGTGTTTAAGTTTTTGCTTTTTTTTTACTCACTGATTTCTTTGCGAGGTTTTTCTGGTCAAGTTTCGCGACTGCGTCAGCGAGCCACGCGGCCTTGAGCTTGCCGCGGGCAGCGGGGCGGCTTACCCATTCCTTCGAGCCGGAGTCTCCGGCGATTTCTGCCAGACTGCGCTTGCTCAAGACCGATTCGTCGTAGGCGTCGATGTCGTAACCGTCGACTGCGTACTGGTCATGCTTCTTGATCAGCAGCCACTCGGTGCCCTTGCTCCCCGGCCGCCGGCCCTTTATCTTGACGATGGCGAAGTCGCCGTTTAGCTTCTTGCCCTTGAGGCGAAATTTTAGATCGCCCTTGGCCAGCATGGCGGCAGCTTCGGCCTCGGTACCGGGCACATATTTTCCTTCCACCGGAATCGGAGAAAGTGGCTGCCAGGTGCCCACGTCCCACACCATGACCGTGCCTGCACCGTAATTGTTTTCCGGGATGATGCCCTCGAAGTCGAAGTACGAAACTGGATGATCTTCTACTTGCATGGCGAGGCGCTTATCCGCCGGGTCTAGCGACGGGCCTTTCGGCACCGCCCACGATTTCAAAACGCCCTCCATCTCCAGGCGGAAGTCGTAGTGCAAGCGGGTGGCGTTGTGCTTTTGGACTACGAAGCGGTGGCCGGCTTTGGTCTCCACCTTCGGCGGAGGCTCGGGGGTTTGCTCGAATTTTCGTTTGCGTTTGTATTCCTCTAGGGCCATGGCGGACACTATTTAATCACACCGAGACATCGAATCCTATGAAGCGGCGTCATCGCGAAACGCGGTGCAGTTCAGCCGGGCCAGGGATCTCCAAGCGAAAGAGCCTGCGGCGAGGAGATCCTTCGCTCCGCCTGAAAAACGGCTGCGCTCAGGATGACGCTTTGCTGGTGTGGGTGCAGTCGAAATGCAAAATCGGTCTTGCGGTAAAATCCTTGCCTTATGCGACGCGAGTTTCCCGAGGTGCCGCTGGTGGGCGTGGGCGCCATCATTATCGAGGAGGACCGCGTTGTATTGGTGAAGCGGCTGCATCCGCCTTTGCAAGCGGAGTGGTCGATCCCTGGCGGCGTGCTTGAGGTCGGCGAACTGGTGCGCGAGGCCGCTATTCGCGAGGCTCGCGAGGAGACCGGACTCACCGTCGAAGCCGGCGAACTTCTCGGCGTCTACGACCGCGTTCTGCGCCATGCCGACCAGCGCGTGCAATATCACTACGTTTTGATTGATTTTCTCTGCCGCCGGGTTGCGGGAGAGTTGGCCGCCGCCAGTGACGCCGCCGAGGTGCGCTGGTTTTGGCGGGATGAGTTGCCCGGGCTCAAGCTGGCACAGGATACGCTGGCTGTGATTCGCGAGGGCTTCGCCAAGTCGGGAGGCATGTCGTGAAATACTGTCCCAGGCAACGTGATGCACGCTGATTGGCCAAGCTACCTGAGAGTCTTGCTGGCGCTGCATATTGGGTGCGGCGCGGTGGCGTTTGTGTGCGCTCCCGTGGCGCTCGCGACCGCCAAGGGCGGCAAGACCCATCGGCGCTGGGGCAAGATTTATTTTTGGGCGATGGCGGGAGTCGCGGTCACGGCTCTGATTCTGTCGTTCGCGCTGCCGATTTTCTTTCTCGCCATGGTGGCTGTGTTCAGCTTCTACTCTGCCTTCGCCGGCTATCGCATTCTTTCCTTGAAAGACATGTACACGGGAGCGCGGCCCAAAGCGGTGGACTGGCTGGCTGCGGTCATCACGTTCCTCTCGAGTTTGCTGCTGTTCCTCATGGGCATTGTGAGGCCGCAGTTGATGGGCGTGGGCGTGATTCAGGTTGCGGGGCATGAAGTCAGCATCGTTTCCGTGGTGTTCGGACTCATCGGGATGCGCATGGGGCAGGGTTCGATTTCCGGATTTCTCAAGCCGCCCACGGAAAAAATGTTCTGGTGGTTCGACCACATGCAGGGGATGATGGGCAGCTACATCGCCGCGCTCACGGCGTTCTCGGCCGTGAATCTTTCGCGCTGGTTTGGCGCGGCGTGGTGGGTCTGGCTGTGGCCGACCATCGGGGGCGCTCCCGCGATCGCCATCTGGACGACTTACTACAAGACGAAGTTTTCGCCTAAGTCGAAAGTCTCACCCGTCTGAAGCCCAACTTCGAGTTACCACCGTAAGCCCCAGACCCAGTTTTTCCGCTGTTTTGAGAGGATCCGGCCCGGTATTCTGACCAAGGCGAAAGCGTTCTCAATCGGGGCTCCACGAACCCCGCGCCGGAACGAACTTCGCACTCTGAAAATCGAGGCGCTTCGGCCGCCGCGGGAGGACTGACGAGATATAGAACCGCTGCTATTTTGTCCGTAGGGCTGATCGGCGTACTGTTCGGCTTTGGGCACGCCGTGAAGGCGGCGTTTCTTCCCTCTTTGAGACAAGGCCTCCCCATGGTAATTCCACTCTACGAAAGAATTCTTCTTGGCCTGGGCGCTTTCTGCCTTAGCTTCGGCTGGGTGCTGGCCTTTCCGATGGTTGGGGTCCTCTTCACCGTTGCAGCGTTAACCAATTCGACCATGGGGAGACGCTGAGGTTCAAGCAGGGCGCAGCAACTCCGTCTTATACTCCGGCGCGAGCGCCTTAGCCTTCGCGATGAACTCGGCCTCGGCTTTTTCGTCCAGCTTCGGAGGCGGCGCGGTGCGAGTCGCCACCGGGACGCCCACCTTGGCGAAGAACTCCTCCTGTCCGGCGGGGGAGCAGATGCATAACAGGCGCGCAGCGCGGTCGCTATTGTTATGAAACTGATGGGGCGCGTTGGCGGGAATGTGAAGGGTCTGGCCCGCGCTGGCTGCGGTCTTTACGCCGCGAAAGGTGGCTTCGATCTCGCCCTCGAGGACGATGAAGCTCTCCTCAAAGTCGTGCCGGTGAGGGGGCGGGCCGCCGCCGGGTGGAATGAGCATGTCGACCAGGCAATATCGTCCGGCCGTGTCTTTGCCGGTTAAGAGCGTGGTGTAGGTGTCGCCCACCAAGCCGATGTGCGGCAGGTTCCGGTCGTCGGCTTGCGTGCGGACGAGATTGCGCTTGGGATCGTCGGGGGGAATGGAGGAAGTGGAACGGATTGGGGTCGCTGGTGGGCTGCTCATCGTTCTCCTTATGGTTCTTAGGATTCTTACCGGGCTGCGGAAAAAGTCGTCCGGCACCACAAAAGCTTACCGCAGTCGCGAAAGCGCGCTTAACTTCTTGGCGACTTTACGGCACGACCGAACGCCGTGCCCTTCCCGAACAGCTTCTAGACTCTTTCCGCAGCCGGTTAGAAACTCGAGTCGATTACAAGGCTCGGATTGCGCCTCATAGTCGTGGTTATTGCTCAGGTGTCTGCCAAGCACCGGAGTCGGCCGACTTGAAGACGGCCTCGATCACCGCCATATTCTTGATGGCATCTTCCAGCGGGACCGGAACCTCGGTGTTGTCGAGAATCGCTTTCGAGAAGTCGTCGCCTTGCATGATATATTGATTCGCCGTCGGAAAAGTTTCCGTGGTGATGGTTTTGCCGGTGAGGTCGCCGTCGTCGATGAAGATGCGGGTAGGCCGTTCGATGGGCGCGTTGAAGGGGATCTCGATCTCGATGCGTCCGCGGGTGCCTAGAAAATGAACGCGCTGGTAGGGCACCAACTGCGTGCTGCAGGTGAAGATGGCCTGACCGGCGGGGAAATCGAGAAGCGCCGAGGTCAGCCGGTCGGTGTGCATCTGAGGGTCGCGCTCTAGCCGCGAGACCACGCGCGTAGGCTCGGCCGCGAAGCCGTAGCGCGCGGCTTGTATTAGATAGCAGCCGATATCCATGAGCGCACCGCCGCCGGCTTCCATCTGGTTACGAATATTCGTGGGATCCACATTGAAATAGCTGAAGACACCGACTACAGAGCGGAGTTCGCCAACGCGCCCCTGCTTGAGCAGTTCGCGCAGGCGCAGCCATTGCGGAAAGCTGCGGATCATGAAGGCTTCGCCGATCTTGACTCCGGTGCGGCTGCGGATGGGAAGCAAGGACTTCGCCTCGGCGACGGTCATGCTGAAGGGTTTCTCGCAGAGAACGTGCTTGCCGGCTTCGGCGGCCTTTGCGGTCCAGGGGATGTGAAGCTGATTTGGAAGCGGGTTGTAGATGGCGTCGATGTCGGGGTCGGCGAGAAGTTCTTCGTAGGAACCGTAGGCGGTGGGAATGCCAAGGGCCTTCGCGGCCTCCTGCGCCTTGGCCAGATCGCGCGAGGCGATGGCGGTGACGGTGGAGTGCTGGCCCTGCTGCATGGCAGGAATGACTTTCTTGACGCCAATGGCGGCGGTGCTGAGAACTCCCCAGCGAATTTTGTTAGGCATGGTGGCAATGATAATGGCAGAGGGCGTTTTATGCATGGTGTGGAGATTTCGGTGCGGCTCTGTTGGACTGAGTGCCCTCTTGGAAGGCGTCATCCGAAGCCCGGCGCAGTTCAGCCGGGTGAGGGATCTCCCTAGCCAACGAGGCATGTGCCAGGGAGATCCTCCGCCTCGCCTGAAAAGCGGCTGCGCTCAGGATCACCCCACTCGAAGAAGCTCAAACTGATCTGCCACTGGGATTTCCCTTTCTTACGATGCCGAAAATGAATTGCCGCGACTCGCAACTCGGATCACCCCATTCTGGCGGGCGTGGCATTTTACTCAAATCCCGAAATGGTGGTAGAGCATGACAAGACATAGGCAAGAATGACCGTCACTCGACGCGAGTTCATCTCCAGAATGGGGCGAGTCGGCGGCTACGGCGCCGCCTTCGTGACGATGCATTCGCTTGGCCTGCTGGGCATGGTCAAGAGCGAGCAGCAAAAGGATTTTCCGCTGTCAGCAACGGCCGGTCGTGGAACCAAGGTGATTATTCTCGGCGCGGGGATCGCTGGCCTGGTGGCGGCTTACGAGATGCGGCGTGCGGGCTTCGAGTGCACGGTGCTGGAGGCGCGCGAGCGTCCCGGCGGGCGGAACTGGACGCTGCGGCGCGGATCAAAGCTCGAGTTGATTGATGGGACCTCGCAGGAGTGCAGCTTCGATGAGGGGAACTATTTCAATTGCGGGCCGGCGCGCCTGCCTTCGATCCACAGAAGTATTCTCGGCTACTGCAACGAGTTGGGAGTTGAGCTTGAGGTCGAAGTGAATAGCTCGCGGCGCACACTGCTGCAGGACGACAGTGTTTTCGGCGGCAAGCCTATCCGGCAGGGCCAGGCGATCAACGATACCCGCGGCCAGATCGCCGAGTTGCTGGCGAAATGCGTGCAGCAGGGCGCGCTCGATCAGGCCATAACGCCCGACGAACACGCGCTCATGCTGGCGTTTCTCAAGGCTTATGGCGCGCTGAAGGCAGACTACAAATTCCGCGGCTCGGCGCGCTCGGGCGACGTGCAACTGCCGGGCGCCGGCGATCAAATTGAGATTCCGCGGGAGCCTTTGGCCTGGTCCGAGTTGCTGCGTTCGAAATTCTGTATGCCGATGCTTTTTGAAGAGGCACTCGACATGCAGTCCACCATGTTTCAGCCGGTGGGCGGCATGGACCGGATTCCGTACGCCTTCGCGAAGTCTCTGGGATCGGTCGTCCGCTACAACTCCCCGATCACTGAGATTCGAAAGACGAGCAGCGGAGTTCGCGTGCTTTATCGTGAGGGCGAAGCTGGTCCCGTTCGCGCGATGGAAGCGCCGTATTGCATTTGCGCCTTGCCGCTTACGATTCTAAAGACGATTCCGAACGATCTTGCCCCGCGGGTGAAGGCGGCAATCGAGCCGGTCGTTTACGATTCGGCCTACAAAGTTGCGTGGGAGTCGCGGCGCTTCTGGGAGCAGGATGGCGACGAAATTTACGGCGGCATTTCATTTCTTACCAGCGGGCCCATTCCGCAGGTCTGGTATCCGAGCGCGAATCTCATGTCGAAGCGCGGGGTGATTATCTCCGGCTACGCCATGGAAAACTGGACTGACTTCGGCAAGCTGCCTTCGAGCGAGGCCAAGCTGGCAGCCTCGCGAGCCGCGGTCGAGAAGCTGCATCCGGGCAAGAGCAACGAACTCGAAAAGCCGATGTACATGTGCTGGGGCAAGGTGCCCTACAACCTGGGCTCGTGGGTAAGCCGCGGGCCGGATTATCCGCCGGTCTCGGAAGCCGCGTATTTTGAGGGACCTTACAGGGAGTTGATTGTTCCCGACGACCGGATTTATTTTGCCGGCGACCACTGCAGCCACATCATCGGCTGGCAGGAGGGCGCGGCTTTGTCGGCGCAACGCGCGATTACGATGATCGTTGGCCGCATCAATCAAAGCTGACCGAACTTGGTTCGTAAGGGAGATCGAAATGCGAAGAATTTTCATTGCTCTCACGCTGGGGCTGTTCGTTTCTCACGCCGCCGCGCAGACGACGGTTCGCCACCTTCAGGAAGAAGATCGCCCCATCGCGACCGGAGTATGGGTGGGAGAGATGCTCTACCTGAGCGGGCAGCTGGCCGCGCCGCTGACGCCGGCGGACGCGGCCAAAGGAACGGCCGCGGTCTACGGCGACACCGAGGCGCAAACCATGAGCACACTGACGAAGATTCAGGCGCTGCTCAAGACCGAAGGCCTCGGCATGGGCGACGTAGTCATGATGCACGTTTATCTGGCGGGCGATCCGGCGAAGGGCAACAAGCTGGATTTTCCCGCGATGATGGCCGCGTATACCCGCTTCTTCGGAACCAAGGAGCAGCCGAATAAGCCGGCCCGCAGCGCGATGCAGGTCGCGGCGCTGGCCGCGCCGTGGGCGTTGGTGGAGATCGAAGTGATCGCGGTGAAAGGCGCCCCAAAACCTACGAAGTAGCGTGCCACCGCAAGCCTTCCCTTGGCCTCCGAAACCGAGAAAAAGAAAACTTTTTTCAGCGCTGAAGCGTTGCACCACCCAAAATCGTATCGAGGATCCGCCACCTCAAACCCCTTCTGCAGATCTGCCGGCGTCGGGTCCCTCCTCGTCCCACTCCGCGTCGCATCCATGGCAATGCCAGGCTGGGCGCTGGAAAGGGAGCGGCAAGCGGAAGAAGGCGCTCATGTAGGCGAGGGGACGGTCCAGCTCTTGGAAGTTCACGTCGAGCGACTGGCATTGCGGACAGCGCGGCTGCTCGTAGAGTCCGACGCCCTGGACGTAGAGGCCTTCGAGAATAGGTTCGTCGAGAAGTTTCTGCGCGTTGGCCGCGTCCGGCACACGGACCTTGAGCTTGATACCGCCGATGAAGTTCGAAATGAACCAGTCGAGGCGGACCAGATTTTCGTCGGCGAGAAAACATTCGATGCCTGCCGATTCGAGACTGCCTTTGGCTAAGAGCGCTTCCGGCAGATCGCGAAATTGGCGGACGGTGACCAGTTCGCGTACTTGCAGTTCTTGGCGTGGTTCGGTGGCCGGCTCTTCGGAACATTCCAAGTGCCGGCGGTCCATTTCGTCCTCGAGAGCGTCCCAGGCGAGTTCGGTCAGCGACTCTGCGGTGCGCGCCAGGCGCTGGAGTTCGCCGTCGGTCATCGCGGCGTAATTGGCGGCGAGGCGGCGGCGCTCGCGTTGCTGATCGAGATAAGATTCTTCTAAGGACGCCATCCGCCTAGCATACGTGGAATCACGCCTCCCGGCCAAACCGCAGAACGACCGTAGCGCCGCCGTCCCGGCGGCTGGCTGGCGGGGCGTCACGCCCGCCGCGCCGAGAGCGAGCACGCTCTCGAAACAGCCGACAAGGATGCCGGCGCTATGGATGCGGCCCAGGTTTTCCGGAGGATGTTCGGCGAAGCCGTCGCTCACCGCCGGGATGAACGCCGCGTGCTAACGGTGACCGCCGCGTCCAAACCGGCGGCTAGATCAGCGAAGCCGGGGGTGGGTCCGTTCCAACGCAATTCATCCACATTGTCGAAGAGCGCGATATCGGTGCGCAATGCAGCCAGGGTGCGAAACAGCATGGCCTGGTCGCGCTCGCGCAAGAGCGTGCCGGCCAGAGCGCCGGCGCCGGCGACGTTCACTCGCCACTCGCGCCAGTCCGCGGGAATGGATTCAAGATGGATAAACTTGGCGAGGACCGCCGCCGACGACTTCGCGCCCCAGCCACGCAGTCCGGGATAACCGTCGGCGCTATCGCCCACCAAAGCCAGGTAGTCCGGGATCGACGCCGGAGTCACTCCGAATTTCTGAATCACGCCGGCTTCGTCCAGGATGGCGCGGGTTCGGCGATTCAACTGGACAATGCGCTCGCCGCGTACGCATTGGGCAAGATCTTTATCGGGCGTGCAGAGGATGACGCGCTCGACGCGGCTATCTTGAGCTGCGGCCGCCGCGGCCGCGGCGAGGGCATCGTCGGCCTCGAACTCAACCATGGGCCAGACCACAATGCCTGCAGCTGCGAGCACTTCTTCGAGTAGCGGAAATTGCGCCCACAGGTCAGGCTCGATGCCTTCGCCAGTTTTGTAGCCTGGCCACAAATCGTTACGAAAGGATTCGATGACGTGATCGGTGGCCACGGCCAGGTGAGTGGCAGCGCCCTCTTTCATCATGCCCAGCACCGAGGATAGAACGCCTCGCACCGCGGCGACCTCGCGCCCTTGACGATCCCGAGCGGAAGGCAAGGCGTAGTAGTGCCGGAACAACTCGTAAGTGCCATCGACCAGGTAGATGTCCAAGGGGCAAGCTCCGACCAAACCCTACAGGAGTGGCAAAGGCGCAAGCAACTCCGGCTTATCGCAGCTATCGCAGCGCTTCAGCCTTTCGCAGGTTGAGTTCTAGGCTCGACCGTCGCCCCGAAAAACCTGTTGTACGACGCCGGCAAAAGCGGGGTGCTCACGAGCCGAATCGAACCTCGGATCGACGTCGATCCACACCAGTTCGGCTTCGCGAGCTTTTGCCGCGGCCGTCAGAAACTGAACTGCACTCTCTGCCTCGCCTAAGGCGAGCGCGAGCAGGGCCTGGCGAAAGCCGCTGATGGGTGGGCTGGAAGCGAGCAGATGGAAATCCGTCGCAATCTTTCTGGCTGCATCCATTTCGCCACTCAAAGCAAGAACTTCCGCGATGCCAGCCATCATTGCGGGCTGAGCGCCCGCATCGGCACGCAGGCTATCGGCCGTCTGTTTCGCTTCCTCCGTCTTTCCGAGATGAGCGAGCATCACGGCGCCGCAAAGCCGGGCCTCCAACGGTTGCGGTCCATACAGAAGAGGTCCCAAAAGTTGGCCTACTCCTTCTTCGTAGCGCCGGGTTAAATGGAAGAACTTGGCTCGCGCTACCTTTTGACGATAGGAAAAAGGATCGACGCGCTGCGCCATTTCCATGTGGTGCAGCCCTTCGTCAAAGCGCCCTCGCGCGGCGCAAAACAGCGAGTAAAGGCGCGAAGTCACCGTGTGCAGGCCGAGACGGAGGGCGCGCGCAAAGCTCTCTTCGGCGCGGAACCACTCCCATTCCAACGCTTGGGCGCTGGCCAGCGAGCAGTAGCAGCCAAACATCTCCGGATCCAATTCCACGGCGCGAGTGGCCGCCGCCCTGGCCCGGGGAATGGTTTCTGACGAGCCAATCGCCCCGCGAAGAGCCATCTCCGTATAGCACAGGGATATGCCGCAGTGCGAGCGGGCATAATCGGGAGCCATCTCGGCCGCGTCCTGAAATTTCGTGAGCGCTCCGTTTAGGTCCGAGGCTGAGCCTTCGTCGAGCAGTGTTTCGGCGTGCACCACCACGGGATAGACCGCCAGCATCAAGGCTCCGGCGCCGGCTTTCCCCCTCCGAATATAAGACTGCTGCGGCCGCACGCGGCTGATCAAAGCCGTCGCAATCTGCTCCTGCACCTGGGAGAGCGACGCGACGCCGGCTTCGGTTTCGAAGCGATGCGAGCTGGTTTGAAATCCCTCGGAATTCAGCACGTTGATGGTAATGCGGAGGCGGTTGTTTTCTTCGCGTACGGTGCCTTCGAGAATGGCCTGCAGGCCCAGCCTTTCCGCAAAAGCCGGTACGTCATTCGAGTCGGCGGTGAAACGCGATACGCTGGCTCGCGACGCCACATTGATTCCGTCCGTCCGCGCCAGGGCGTGGCTGAGTTCATCGCCGATGGCCTGGGCGCAAAGCGTGGAAAGCTGCCGGCTTGAGAGATCGACGAAAGGTAGAACGGCGACCGAAACTCCGGCTCCTTGAACGATCAGGTTGCTTTCGGAAGTGGAGAGCGGCGGACGAGGGGAAAATTTGCGCTCGTTCCTGTGGAATACGGGGGCATAGCTTCCGGGACGAAAATAAATGAACAGAGGATTATTTTCTCCCTCCGACTCATAGTATTCCTTGAGTTTTTTTCGCAGCCGTCGCGCTTCCGTACGCACAATGGAATCCTGACTGGGCTGGTAGGGCGGCTTGCGATCATAGACCTCGGTGCCGATGACATATTCTTTGAGCGAGTCGGACTCCTCGGCCAGCGCGGCCTCCACGGTGAAGCGCAGGAATCGCGCCAGCCGATCCGACTGTGTGAACAGAGGGCTTTGCAGAATGCGTGCGAGTTCCGAGCGGACCTCCTGCTCCGAGACACCGTCGAATACCTTCTTGTCGCGCATGGCAGGACGACTTTCAGCTTGCTTCGAACCCACAATGCATCGGCCCACAGCCTGTTAAGCCTCGAAGCGGAAGCGTCTTCAGGAAAGTTATCACAGTGCGAAATCGTCTGGCAGGTCCACCACGGTTAGCTAACCGTAGCTCACTCCCCGGGCGGCCACTGAACTGGCATCCTGAATGAGGGGATGCGGCAAGCGTCTCATGAAAAGGCGAACGGATTGGCATGCGAGTGCTAGCGGTTGCGATTTCCGCCGGGATGCGGGCAAGACTCAGCCGACAACTGGCTCCTCTCGATATCCGCATCGTGTATGCGGGAGCGGCGGCGGAGATCGCGCGCCTGAACCCGGAGGATATCTTCGAAGTTGCGCTGGTGCCCGCAATTCTGTCGAACACGGAGTGGTGGGCGCTATGGGGCGCAATCTGCCTCATGAACTGCCGCCCCTCGATTCTGGTGTACACGCGCAATCCCAGTTTTGAGTTGTGGACGGGGGTTCTCGAGATGGGCGGGTATGACGTGATCGTCGAGCCCTTCACCGATGAGCAGATTCAAGAAGCGATTTTGCGCGCCGCGCAGAATTTTCGGGAGCGACTCGTCAATAACACGGCGCAACCCTGATCGAAGCCGTTCGCTGGATGATTACGCCACAGCCAAGGATTTGGCGCAAAGGAGCAGGACAGATGTCTTCTAATTTCGGAACAGTAGGGCTTGGAGCCGGTGACCTAACGGCGGAACACGGCGCCGGGACAGCTTCGCGTAGACCGCTCCTTGAGATTGTGAGGCCGGCATACGATTCGGAAATGCAGTTAGGGGAAGAAATAGTGAGCCTCGAGGATACACTCCCGAACCAGTCGAACTTTGACGGGATCGTGGGCAGAAGCGCGTCCCTACAGAGCGTGTTGCGGCAGATCGAAATTGTGGCGCCGACCGATTCCGGAGTGCTCATTCAAGGGGAGACGGGCACGGGAAAAGAACTCATCGCGCGCGCGATTCACAATCTGAGCCCCCGCCGCGAGCGGCCGTTTGTCAAATTGAATTGCGCCGCCATTCCGTCCGGCCTGCTGGAGA
Organism: Candidatus Sulfotelmatobacter sp.; assembly: GCA_049513475.1. Taxonomy (GTDB): domain Bacteria; phylum Acidobacteriota; class Terriglobia; order Terriglobales; family Acidobacteriaceae; genus Sulfotelmatobacter. The sequence continues at coordinate 60,129 of JBEKWC010000024.1, forward strand.
GCGAACTTTTTGGCCACGAGAAGGGTGCGTTCACCGGCGCCGTCATGCGCAAGGCGGGCCGGTTCGAGGTCGCGGACAAAGGGACTCTCTTTCTCGATGAGGTGGGGGACATCCCGCTCGAAGTGCAGCCCAAATTATTGCGGGTTTTGCAGGAAAGTGAATTCGAAAGGCTGGGCAGCGCGCGCACGCAGCAAGTGGACGTGCGCATTGTCGCCGCCACCCACCGCAACTTGAGGCAGATGGTCGAAGACGGGGAATTCCGCAGCGATTTGTTTTACCGCCTGCACGTTTTCCCGGTAACCCTGCCTCCTTTGCGCGATCGTCGCGAGGATATACCTCCGCTCGTGCGCCATTACGTCGATAAATATTCCAAACGGATGAATCGCGCAATCAACACCATTCCGTCCCGAACCATGGAGGCCATCACCGACTATTCGTGGCCGGGGAATGTGCGCGAATTGCAGAACTTTATTGAGCGGGCGGTGATCGTGTCGCAGGGATGCTCGCTCCGGGCTCCCCTTGGTGAACTTAAGGAAGCGGCGATTGAGAGACTCCATTCGAAGATGAGCACTCTCGAAGAAGCCCAACGGGAGCATGTGCTGCGGGCGATCCGCGAATCCAACTGGGTGATTGGCGGGCCGAAAGGCGCGGCGGCACGACTGGGGATGAAGAGGACGACCCTGGCCTATCGCATCCGCAAGTTGAATATACCGGTTCGTCCATCGTGAAGCGCGAAGGCACTGCCTGAATCCGCAGTCTTGCGGAACTCCCGGAAAATGCTGCCAGCGATTCGAAAAGATTTCGGTTGACAGGTCTCCCGGCTGTTTTATAATCATTCTCATCCGATAATCATGCGTCTTAGCCATGAAGAGTTCCGCGCGCTGGCCGCGAAGAGCGGCCTGGCGGTCACGCACCAGCGCCAGGTGGTTTATGAGGCCGTCATCGCTTCCCGTGGGCACTATTCTCCAGAGGACGTTTACGCCGCGGTTCGGCGCCGCATTCCATCGATTTCATTGGCAACCGTCTACAACAATCTGCGGCTCTTTATCGAGTGCGGCATGCTGCGCGAGGTTCCGCATGCGTCTACGTTGCGGGTGGATGGCAATCTCAAACCGCACCACCACGTGGTCTGCTCCCGCTGTAGATCGGTGCAGGATATTGAAGGAGAGTTCGTCGATTTCACGCGGCTGTCCCGGCAACTGCCGGATGGCTTTGATCTGACGCAGCCGTTGGTCGAGGTCTTTGGCCTCTGCCGCCGCTGCAGCAAGAAAAAGTAGTTTTTCACGCAATACCTATCCAAAATCTGAAGGAAGAAAATATATATGGAAAACACACTCGCGACTTCATCGGGAAGCGTTTCCCCCGAAGCAAAAGACAAAAACACCGCGACCGAATCGAAGTGCCCGATGGGACACGGTGTTCGCCAGTCCTATACGAACGTGGATTGGTGGCCGAATCAGGTGAGCCTGAAAATCCTGCACCAGCATTCGCCAAAGTCCGATCCGATGGGCAAGGAGTTCAACTACGCCGAAGAATTCAAATCCCTCGACCTGCATTCCGTGGTCAAGGACCTGCATGCCTTGATGACGGATTCCCAGGCATGGTGGCCAGCCGACTTTGGCCACTATGGCCCGCTTTTCATCCGCATGGCCTGGCACAGCGCGGGCACCTACCGCATCGGCGATGGCCGCGGCGGGGCCGGATCGGGGCAGCAGCGATTCGCTCCGCTCAATAGCTGGCCGGATAACGTGAACCTTGACAAGGCGCGCCGGCTGCTGTGGCCGATCAAGCAGAAGTATGGCAGGAAAATTTCCTGGGCCGACCTGATGATTCTCGCCGGCAACGTCGCGCTCGATTCGATGGGCTTCAAGACCTTCGGTTTTGGCGGTGGCCGCGAAGACGTCTGGGAGCCGGAAGAAGACATTTACTGGGGACCGGAGGGCACGTGGCTGGCGGACGAGCGTTACTCCGGCGATCGCGATCTACAGAACCCGCTCGGTGCCGTGCAAATGGGCCTGATCTATGTGAACCCGGAAGGGCCGAATGGAAAGCCCGATGCCATGGCTGCGGCACGCGATATCCGGGAGACTTTTGCCCGCATGGCGATGAATGACGAAGAGACGGTTGCGCTCATTGCCGGCGGCCACACCTTCGGCAAGACCCACGGCGCGGCCGTTCCCGCTCAATATGTAGGCAACGAACCGGAAGGCGCCGCCATCGAGGATCAAGGCTTCGGGTGGAAGAACAAATTCGGCAAAGGCCATGGTGGGGACACCATCGGCAGCGGCCTGGAAGTCATCTGGACCGCGACGCCGACGAAGTGGAGCAACAACTTTTTCGACAACCTCTTCAAATACGATTGGGAGCTGACCAAGAGTCCGGCGGGCGCCCATCAGTGGACGCCGAAAAATGGCGCAGGCAAGGGTACGGTGCCGGATGCGCACGATCCCTCGAAGCACCACGCGCCCTCGATGCTGACCACGGACCTCGCCCTGCGCTTCGACCCCGCGTACGAAAAGATTTCGCGGCGCTTCTACGAGCATCCCGATCAATTCGCCGACGCGTTTGCTCGGGCATGGTTCAAGCTCACGCACCGAGACATGGGCCCGATCCCGCGCTACCTTGGACCACTGGTTCCCAAGGAGACGCTGCTTTGGCAAGATCCCGTTCCTGCCGTCGATCACAAATTGATCGACGAACAGGATGCTGCTGCATTGAAGGCGAAGATCCTCGCGTCTGGATTATCGATCTCCCAACTGGTCACGACTGCGTGGGCGTCGGCGGCGTCATTCCGCGGCTCCGACAAGCGCGGCGGGGCGAACGGGGCGCGCATTCGACTGGCACCACAAAAAGATTGGGAGGTGAACCAGCCCGCCGAATTGGCGAAGGTTCTGCCGAAGCTGGAGGCGATCCAAAAGGAATTCAACAGCTCGCAATCCAACGGGAATAAGGGGAAGAAGGTTTCGCTGGCTGACCTGATCGTTCTGGGCGGCTGCGCAGCCGTCAAGGAAGCTGCGAAAAGGGCCGGGCACGACGTGAAGATTCCTTTTACGCCAGGGCGCACGGACGCTTCGCAGGAACAAACCGACGTGCATTCCTTCGCCGTAATGGAACCGGTCGCGGATGGCTTTCGCAACTATCTTCGCAGCGGACAGGTGCTGTCGGCGGAGGAATTCCTGGTGGATCGGGCGCAGTTGCTCACGCTGACTGCGCCGGAGATGACGGTTCTCATCGGCGGCCTGCGCGCCCTGAATGCGAACTTTGGGCATGCCAAGCACGGCGTCTTCACGAACCGGCCCGAGACCCTGACCAACGATTTCTTCGTCAACCTGCTCGACATGAACACGAAGTGGGGTCCCTCGGCTACGGCCGAGGGCGTATACGAAGGGCGCGACCGGGCGACCGGCAAACTCAAGTGGACCGCCACCCGCGTCGACCTGGTTTTCGGCTCAAATTCCCAGCTGCGCGCGCTCGCCGAAGTCTACGCGTGTAACGATTCGAAAGAGGCATTTGTGAAGGACTTCGCGGCGGCATGGAACAAGGTGATGAACCTTGATCGCTACGACCTAGCCTGAATCTCGACGAATGCCGTTCCATCCTGGCCCAGCGTGCGTTGTGCTGAGCCTGGGAGGTTTTGTCGGGCACTGGGTCGTCGGTCCTTAGTCGTTAGTCGTTACCCAAGACGATGATGGCAGAAGTGGTGAAGCGTTGAGGCTGTGGCCAACGACCAACGACCACTCGCGGAGGAAACTCTTACCAAGATCGGCAAGCCTTGCCTACAAAGGCTTGCCTAAAACAGCAAGCTGCCCTCCGAGGCAATGGCCGAAAAAAGTCATGGTTCTGCGCAAAGACTGCAAACTCAGGCAGATTCAGTGTTCAACAACAAATCTCGCTCCTTGGTTGCGATGGTCTTCGATTTGCTTCAGTTTTCTGCAGACAACACTCGCAGAGGTTAATGAATATGTCCATTGCTCCAATTTTGAACAGTATCGCGAATCAGAACATCATCAACTTCCAAGCCCAGCAGCCCAAGGTCCAGCAACAGTTCCAGTCGCTCGCCCAGGAGTTCCAATCTGGCAGTCTCTCCGAGGCGCAAACGTCGAGTCTTTCCGAAGAAACGTTGCCTACCACTGTCCCAAGCAGTCTCGCTCAGTCTGACGTCCAAAATGACGGTAAGCACTCGAATTTCCGCAAGCACATTCGCATCGATGGGGGCTCCGAAGGCACTTCGTCCGGAGCCACGCAAGACTTAGGACAGCAGGCAAGCCCTTCTTCTGCGGTACAAGCCTACAACAACCTAGGCCAAAACCCGCTACAGGCAGAGTTGGGGAGCGATATAACCGGCGCCCAGATAGCCGGGGAGATTTCCAGTCTGTCGCTGACAGTGTGAGGCGTCGCAAACACAGCCTAACTCAAAAAGAACTTTAAATCAGCCACTGCATGTCGCCAGATGAATTCCCAAGCCATCCCCGCTGCTGCCAATGCCAACGCAAGGCAAATGTTTCCAAGCTGAATGTGAAGTTTCTCCTGATAAGACACGAGATTTGCGGTCTTCGAGACGTCTGCCTATATTCTTCGACGGCCAGCACAGGTTGAGAATACATCCGATGTTCGGATGCCGATGCCGCCCGTCCGGGCGCTCGCCGCTTACAAGGATTTCCTCACCCTTTGGAAAGATGCCGACCCCGACATCCCCATCCTGAAGCAAGCCAAAGCCGAGTACGCAAGGCTGCAACAGCGATTCACCGGTCACGGAACCAGTACAAGTTTCCCGGCTAATCGCGGGTGTGTTGATTCACCAAGCGCGGAAGGAATCGGCCCGGGAGAGGTCATCCAAAGCGCCGGAAATGCTCCCAGTAATCAGGCCAAGGCATGCGCCAGTTCCTGCAAAGCAAAATGTCGGGATGGTCGGCGCGACTCCTCGTTTTCGACACCAAATGGATTCGTGTTATTTGCGGCCACTAGGAGGGTAGTGCTACGGTTGTTTCTGGAATTCAAAAATCGTTGTGGTATTGGATTCTTTGTTCTCGAAAACAACGTGAATAGAGTTTCCACCGGGTACTACCGACATGTGCGAAATGCTGACAATTTTCTCCTTTCGTTTGTGCGTTAATTCCACTGTGTTTGGGTTCAGTAGCTTGGCAGAGACCATCGTGTGACCGGGATCGTCTTCGACGGAATAATAGTTACCGTCGAACTTTGCATCAAACCTTTCGCCAAGCGGCGTCTCTCCACTAAATCCATCCTTTGTGCATTTATATTTGACGATCGAGCCATTGCTGGAACGATTGGCTTTGTAGGCACGCCATGAACCGGAAATAGCGTGGGAACCAACAGGTCCGTTTTCGACCCGTCGATTGTGAGTCTCAATCGTGACGGTGTCCGCCTCTGTCGTATCCTTCACCACTTGTGTCAGCGTAGTTCCATCCGGGGAAATCGCATCGACTTCTGTGAGCATTGCCCTCCCGGCTTTCTTGGCAATTACTTCGACGGTGTGCGCATCCACAATTTGAACATTCACCGTGTCCCAATAATCCGCCGCCGCAACCTCGTGGTCGTACCCGTCTGCGTCGATTTCCATATTCACTATGCAACCAGAGCAGCGAAACATGCCTTTGGCAAGGAGATACTGTGCTGGCTTCTCTGGAAGCTCATCAGTGCCTTGATTGAGCACCCAAGTGCCGTCAAAAGGGCTTTGGCTAAATGACACTACGGGCGTCAAAAGCAACAGTATGATGAGCCTTTTCATAAACAGCTTCACGGAGTACGACGAACCGCATCGTATCGCAAAAACCCCGGAATCAACCAACACCTTCAGGACGGACGCTCATTGACCATACGCAATGGTTGGTCGTGCGGAACGCTCTCGCAGCCCCTTCCGCACGCTGAGTGGCGTCCCCAGAAATGCGATCCGACCCGATTACGCCTGAAAAGCGCGAGCAGATCATCGCATTCATGACAGGCGGGTTAATGAACGCCTACGAGTATTTTCAGAAAGAGCGGGAAGGCAATCTCGGCGTCGATGCACCTGAACCCCTAAGATTGGGCGGAACGACCCGTGCCCCTGTGGTCGGGAAAGAAATACAAGCGGTGCTGCGGCGGGGCGAGGGCGGACTGAGCGCTGCCGGAGCGAGGTCAAGCATCCATCCGGTCGCTTTTGACGGTCAAATTATTTGACAAGTGCTGGGGGTGGATTTTAGATTGCCCCGCTTTGGATCGATCTGACGAAAGGTGCTGCCGCGACCAAAGTTGGTCACAATTTGGTCACAAAATTTCATCGTTCCGGGGGGTATCCGTTTTTCCATTGTTGGTAAAATTCAACAGTCGTGAAAACCGAATCTCAAGAACCCATTGATAACAAACAACAAACGGGGCTCAAGTCGCTGAGACTCAAACCCCGTCCGGTGGACTGTTTGGGATTGACCAAGAGGTGGTCACTCTACGTGGCCTCTCACGGCAACTCCCGGGTCGGGCCGAAGCCCAAGGAAGAAGACCTTCGCGCGACCTTACGCGATGCTTGCCTCCGTAATCACCGGCTAGTGTGCGGGCTGTAGCTTCCGGCGCTCATCCGATCAGTATCTTGTCGGACAAGCCGTCGCGAAGCCCCGCTTAGAGCAACCAGCTCTAAGTCTCAGCCACCTCACCTGGTCTTAGACTCCCACAACATATGCCACAACAATCAGAACTTGTCATTCGACCACCTCCTTTCCGGTGTAATCGCAGATTATTACGGAGCGAGCCTGTACGTCAACCGGGAAAGATTCCAATTCCAGCGGTAACCGTCAGGGTAAACCGAAGGCGTAGACCGCGCTGCCGGCGGCGATCGCAACGTATTCTTTGCCATCGACTGCGAAGGCGATGGGTGCGGCATAGACCGCTCCGCCCATCTGAAAGTGCCACAGAGGTTTGCCAGTTGCGGCGTCGTGCGCGATGAAGTTGCCTTCCGCGTCGCCGCTGAACACCAGGCCTCCGGCGGTTGAGAGCACGCCCGACCACGTGGGCGAGGTGTGCTCGAACGTCCACTTGATCTTTCCGGTCGTCGGATCGATGGCTTTCAGAAATCCGCGGTACGGCTCGGCTTCATCCGAAGGAAAATAGGCGCTGCCATAATAGGCGTGGCCGGGTTCGTAGGGCTGCGGCGCGGTGCTGAAGATATCGCATTGATCGCGCGCGGTCACGTAGAAAAGCGACGTCTGCGGATCGTATGTCGGCGCCATGAAGTTGGTCGTGCCCAGCGCGCCGGGGCAGATGGTGTGGCCTGCAAGCGTGGGCGAGGCTTCGCTGTTCGCCACGGGACGGCCCTCAGCATCTTTCGAGTCGCTCCACGTAGTCTTGCCGTAGGCGCTAGCCGAAATCAATTTACCCGTGGTGCGATCAAGGACGTAGAAAAACCCGTTGCGGTTGGCTTGCGCGATCAGGTGCTTGTCGCCGGCGTCGATCATCACCGGAACTTGAGTGGCATCCCAATCGTGCTCGTCGTGTTTGGTGAACTGGAAAAACCAATTCATCTTGCCGGCGTCGGCGTCGAGAGCGAGCAACGTATTGCTGTACAGGTTGTCTCCGGCGCGCCCGGCGCCGCGATTCGAAGGCGAAGGGTTTCCCGTCGGCCAGAAAATCTGATTGGTCGCGGCGTCGTAAGTGCCGGTATTCCAAGCAGGAGCGCCGCCGACCTTCCAGGAATCTCCTTCCCAGGTTTCATGTCCGGCTTCGCCCGGGCCGGGCACGGTATTAAACCGCCATTTTCTCGCGCCTGTGGTTGCGTCGTAAGCGTCGATGAAGCCGCGCACTCCGTACTCGCCGCCGGAGACGCCGATCACGACAAGATTCTTCACCGCGAGCGGCGCAACGGTGAAACTGTAGCCCACGCGATAGTCGGCGGCTACGACCTCCCAAATCACGCTTCCGGTCTTGGTGTCGAGCGCAATGACGTGGGCATCGAGCGTGCCCAGAAAAACCTTGTCGCCCAAGATTGCCAGGCCGCGATTCACGCGCCCGCAGCAGGGCCGAATGTCTCCCGGCAACTGATGCTGATAAAGCCAGATGGGCCGCCCAGTGCGGGCATCAAGAGCGAATGCACGGTCGTCTTGCGCCGTGGCGTAGAGGATGCCGTCCGCAACCAGCGGAGTGGTTTCGAGCTTGCCGGTAGCTGCGGTTTGGAAGACCCACTTAGCGGTGAGCGAATGGGCGTTGGCGGCGTTGATTTGATCGAGCAGGCTGAAGCGGCGTCCCGCGTAATCGCCAGAACAGGTCAGCCAGTTCTGCGGCTCCTTGCTGGAGTTCAGCAGACGCTCGAACGTGACCTGAGAATGGGCCAGCACAGCGCAGAGACCAAAGAGCCAAGTCAACCGTAAGCGAAAAAGAATCCTCCGCAGCGTCCGTGGGTTTCCTGCGTAAGCTCGGCGATAAAGGCTTTTCACCGCGGCCTCGAACGTCATCTCAAATCCGGGGCTCCTCATTTCGCCCCCAGGCTGGTCAGATAAGCCAGAATGTCTTCGACATCTTTGTCGCTCAGCAGCGACTTGTTGTAGGCGGGCATGATTGAGTCTCGGCTTTTCTCAAAAGAGCGCAGCTTGTCTTTTTCGAGCGAATAAATCTGTTCGCTGGTATCCATGATCTGCACCGTGAAGTTGTCTTCGTTCAAGGCCACGCCTTTGATCTCTTTTCCATCGGCGGTCACGACGGTGATGGTCTCGTATTCCTGGGGAAACTCCTTCGTGGGCTCGGTCAAGCCCCACGCCAGGCGGCGGCTGGGGTTGCGCACCGAGTCGATGATCGCCTCAGGGGTGCGCGATCCGCCCACGCCGGTGAGTTCCGGCCCTACGCGCCCGCCTTTGCCGTCGATCATGTGGCAGAGCGAACAATTGGCGTCGCCATAAAAAAGTTGTTTGCCGTGGGCGGCGTCGCCTGTGGATTTGGCTGCCTTCACCTCAACGCTGCGAATGTAGGTGATGATCTGCCAAATTTCTTCGTCGGTCATGCCCACGCCCTGGCCGTTGGTTCCGTTTGCCGGCATGACGGTGCCGGGAATTCCGTTGCTGATGACCTGAAACATCTCCTCGTCGGAGTGCACGTGCTTTTTCTGGGCGCGGGTGAGGTCAGGACCGCGGCCGCCGCCGTGCGCTCCGAGGCCATGGCAGAGGGCACAGTTGATGCGGAACTCGTACTCGCCGGCTTTGGCTGCCTTGGCGTCGCCGGCAAAGGGATTGCGGTCGTCGGCGTGGGCAACCGTGGCGGACAGCATGAGCCACGATGCCGAGATCAACCCGGCAAGAAACATCCGATGACAGGTGGCTCGGTCTTTTCTGAGAGGCACGAATCACTCCACAGGGAATTTGCCGCATTCTACGCTAAGCGACGGCAGACCTACCTTTGGAAATCTTGGCAATTGCGCGGCCGTACAGGTCCCGGAGTTATCTGGGGCGGATGCTGAAGCGCTCCTAGACTAGGATCATCCCCGCGGAAGGCGTAACCGGTGTTCAACAAGGCCCTATTCTTTGGTCTCCTCTTCCTGGTCGGTGCCGGCCCCGGTCTTTATGCCGGATGGGAACTCTCGTCGTCACGTCTAATCGCGATTGAGAAGCGCGGCTTCGACGATCCAAGAGGCAAAAATTTTCTCAAGACCTGCGACTTGTTTGCGCGCCTGTCGTCGGTCAACATGGGTTCAGCGATGAGACTGCAGGACCCGAAGCAGAGCCCCGAGCGCCGCCGGGAATCCCTGAACCTCCTCCTGGATACCGCGCAGAAGGGCAGGTCGAGTGTGACGGATCCGGCGGCACTTACCCTCGTGGACGTGGAAATCGGTATCACCGATGTGCGGCTCGCAATGGTGGAAGAAGCTGCGGGCAATCTGCCTGCATCCCAGGTGTGGATGCAAAAAGCTCAAGCCACCTTGAAGCAGGCGGGCTGGAAGGACTACTCAGAGCAGCACTTGAAGAAGCTGGTGCTGGTCATGAACGAGCAAGACGGTTGCGACAGCCCCTGCGGCAAGAAGTGAGGAGCACTTGAAAAAGCTAAAGTTCTGCAGCCCGGCGTTGTTATCCGGCCTTGTCATCGGAGTCCTCGGCGGCTGGCACTTCGGGGGCGTATTCACGAAGGGGCGACTGATCTGGGAGGAAATGTTCGCTTCGGCAGGATACGGGCAGCTCGTCCTTGTGCAATACGATCAGGCCGATCCTGAACATGCCCGCCAAGCCCTGCTGAGCTTTATAGATTTCTCAAAATCAATGACCAACCTTCCCAGCGCACAAGGAGACAAGGCGCTCATGGTCGACGCCGGCCGAGCCTACCTGAAGCTGGCGGCCATTGAGGAAGTGGCCGGCAACTTCTCTCGATCACATCAATACGTGCTCAGCGCTCAAGAGAGTTTCAAAAATGCCGGCAACGACATTCCGGAAGAAAAGCTCAACCTGGAAGTCACAAGAATAGCCGCTCTTCCTCAGCCGATGGGTCCGCCTCTCTGAAGCTCACCTGTTGTACATGTCCGGCGGGCATCTGGGAGCCCTCCCTCGGGCTGGCTACGATTAGAGTTCCCCAGAAATCAGGCCGATCTTCTGTTGAGTGGATCACTTGAGTCGATTGCTTGGGAGATATTCCTTTAGGCGCCAAACATTTTTCGTGTAGGGGTGACGTGTTCGGTTTTTTAGACGGAGATAAGTTTCTGATGGATCAGCCTTTCCAGCGGAAGGCGTTTTTCTGTGGCAGTCCGATGTGGGCGAGCACGCGATAAGCGAACTCGCGAGCCATGTCATCTAAGGTCGCGGGGCGGTAATAAAAAGCTGGGATGAGGGGGAAGATGGTCGCGCCGGCGTCGGCGGCACGAAACATGTTTCGAATGTGAATTTTGTTGAGCGGCGTTTCGCGCACGCACAGCACCAGCGGACGCTTCTCTTTGAGGCAAACATCGGCGGCGCGCTCGATCAGATGCGACGCGATGCCGTTGGCGATGCGGGCCAAGGTGCCCACGCTGCACGGCAGCACGATCATGGCGTCGGCGGGATAGGAGCCGCTAGCTACATTCGCTCCGATGTCGGCGTTCGATTGCTCTTTGATTTTGGATCCGGACCTGTCGGCGGATTTCTTGTTTGCCATGCCATCGGGGGTGAGGAGCTGGCCCACGAGATTGGCGCGTCCCTCGATGTCGATCTCTTCCGCCATCACACGTAGGGCGGAGTCCGAGGCGATGAAGTTCACGTTCTGAACCCGGTCGTCGGCAGCGGCCGCGAACAGTAAATGACGAAGAAAAATCGAGCCACTGGCCCCGGTGGTCGCGATGGTCAAATTTTGCGGCGAAGGATTCGGCAAAGTTTCTCCTGCGACATGGGCGGAGAGCGAGTACGAGTAAGCCCGACCTTGGAGCATAGGGAGTGCCGGAAGAAGAAGTCAAGGCGAAGGGGTAGGAGCGAAGAGCGAAGAGCGAAGAGCTACAGGCTAGAAGCTGACTTTATGGCATCCACGGTAAATTTGCGGAGCCGCCGCAGCGCCGCGCAGTTGCATGCACTCGCGGGGGTGGAGCGCGAAATCCGCGCCCAGGATTCGCATGGCCGGCGAAAATACCTGCGCGAGTTTACCGAAGCCTTCCGCGATTACGATTCTGTTCTTGATTCCGAGCAGATGCAGAACGCCCTGCGTGCGGCCGACATCGTGCTGGTCGGCGACTACCATGCCCTGCCCGCGGCGCAGCGCTATGCCGCCGCTCTACTCGAGCAGCGCGCTCTAAGCGGAGACCGCCCGGTTGTGCTCGGGGTGGAAACCATTTTTGCCCGCGACCAGCACATTCTCGAAGAATGGTGGCGCCGCGAGATCGACGAGAGCGAACTGCGGCAGCGCATCCGCTTCGATCTGGACTGGGGCTACGATTGGGCTCCGTTCCACGAGTTGCTGGTGGCCGCGCGCGATCACGCCGAGGCCATCTACGGCCTCGATTGCATCCCCCGCGAAAATCTGCGCAAGATCGGCGCGCGCGACCGGCACGCCGCCGCGAAGCTTGCCGAAATCCGAGAGCGACATCCTAACGCGGTTATTTTCGTGTTGTTTGGCGAGTCGCATCTTTCTCCCGGGCATCTGCCGAAAGTTTTGCACCAGCAGCTACCCGAAGCCAAGATCCTCACCGTGCTGCAGAATATCGATGCGCTTTACTGGCGCGCGGCCGGCGAACGCGCCGATAAAGTGGATGCGGTTCGCGTGAACGATCAAGTCGTGTGCGTATTCAACTCCACGCCGCTCGAGAAATACGAAAGTTATCGCCTGTTTCTCGACCAGTGGAGCCGCTGCAATAGCGTCCCCGACTTCGCGCCGACCATCTATAACTTGATCGACAGCCTGGCCAGCTTTCTCGAAATCAATCGCTACTCTCCGCACAACGGCACACAGCCGAAATTCCTGGTGGATATGCTGCCTGAAATTTATGGCGGGTCGTCGGCCGCCGTGCTGCAACGCCTGCTCTTGCGCAAAGGATTAGGCGAGCATCAACTGGAAGCGGCGCTGGCCAGCGTGGAGGAGCGCGGGGTCGCCTATTTTCCCCAGGTGAACGCTTTTTATATCCGCGAATTTCAAATCATGCACGCCGCCGAAGATGTCACCCGCTTTCTGCATCAGGCCTGCCAGGGGCTGCCCGGGCGCTTGAATGGCACCGGAACGGGCGTTGAACCAGGAAATGGGAAGTCGTATTCCGCGACTACTGACGCGTTTTATACGCGAGTGATCGAACACGCGGTGGCGTATTTTGGTTCGCGCGTGCTGCACCCCTCGCGGCCCGCGCCGGAGACGGATGACGCTCAGCCAATTTCGCGCGCGGCTTGCGAAAAAGCCGCGCAGGCCACGCTTCGTGGCGACGCAGACAAGTTTGAATCGACCGCGCAGGATCTGGGATATCGCCTAGGTACTTTGATCTACGACGCTTATCTGGCCGGCAAAGTTACGCCAGCAGGTCTGCGCCGCCTGTTCCTCGCGCGCCTGAGTCAGCGCGGCCTGGCCCGCAAAGTCTGCATCGCCGTGATCGCCAAAGCTCGCCTCATGGCCCGCCGCGAGCGGGAGTGAAATTCGGAAGTTTCCCCATCAATGCTAATCTAAAGCGCAAGCTGAATGCCACGTGCTGACTGCTGGTCGCTATTGTGAACGCCGACTCCATCCGCAAACTCTTCGAGCAGGTCCGAAGCGGCAAACTCTCGCCCGACGATGCCGTCGACCGCCTGCGCCACCTGCCTTTCGAAGACCTGGGCTTTGCCAAAGTCGATCATCATCGCGCCTTGCGCGCGGGCATGCCCGAAGTCATCTTCGGGGAAAATAAAACGCCGACCCAATTAGCCGAGATTTTCTATCGACTGGCGCAGCATGGCGGAAACGTTCTAGCCACGCGCACTAACGAAAAACAATTTGCCGCGGTAAAGAGGAAAGTTCGCGCCGCCGAACGGCGCGAACTGGCGCGTGCGATTGTATTAAAGCGCGATCCCAAAAAATACGGCAAGGGGACCATCGCCATCGTGTCGGCGGGGACCAGCGATATTGCCGTCGCCGAGGAAGCTCTGGTAACAGCCGAACTCATGGGCAACGAAGTCGAACACTTTTACGATGTTGGGGTCGCAGGCATCCATCGCCTGCTGGCCAATCGCGAAGCGCTCACGAAAGCTCGCGTGGTGGTGGTGTGCGCCGGCATGGAGGGAGCGCTGCCCAGCGTGGTGGGCGGACTCGTCGGCGTTCCCGTAATCGCCGTGCCTACCAGCGTGGGCTACGGCGCCTCGTTCAAAGGGTTGACCGCACTGCTCGGCATGCTGAATTCCTGCGCCTCGAACGTGAGCGTGGTAAATATCGACAATGGTTTTGGCGCCGGTTACGTGGCCTCGCTGATTAACCGGCTGCCTTAAAACTTGACCATAATATCGATATCGATCAAATTCTCATCTTTGCGCAGATCGGGGAACCACACGCTGCTGCCCTGCGCCCCGCAAGCCGCCGCCGCCGCCGTCTCCAACAATTGCATGGACGAATTGCCGTTGTTGCAGGCAAAGAATTGCGGATAGCCGTTGTTGGTATAGGGCACGCCGCCCGAGCCCGGCGGAGTCACTCCGCCTTTGCCCGACCAGTAAGGCACGCTGGCGTGGCGATAGTCATACTCCCAGCGGACGGTAAGCCATTGCTTCGGCATGTAGTCATAGGTGACCGAGAGATCCCAGGCCTTGAATGGGTCTGAGGGATTGCCCGTAAAGTAGGGCGCGTTGATCGCCGCCGAAGAAGCGGTTTCGCCGTTGATGGGCGGCAGTAAAACCAGGTAGCGCCCGGGGTTGTTGATCTGGCCGCCGCCGAGGGTCAATCCGTAAGTATCTTTCTTGAACCAGGCGCGGTTGTAAAACATGTAGCCAACGAAACTTTGCTTGGGATTGATTCCGGCCTTGAAATAATCGCCCCCGACCGAGTTCGCGTCTTTCTTGCTGGTGATGCAGCCCACGCCTTGTTGATACACGCCGTTCTTGACAACGCTGGGGCCAAATTCACAACCCAGATCGCCGGTAAACGAGAACGCCAACTTGTCGAGGGTCTGTCCCGGCCGGTCGAAATACTTGATCTCGATGCTGTTGTCGGTATGAATGCGGGCGCGATTCGGAATGTAGAGATCGTCGTGGCCGAGTCCGTAATTGTTCGAGATGACGTTCACCCACGACCGCGGAGTCCACTTGATCTGGCCGCCCAAACCCTTTCTGGAGTTCGACGAGCCGTAGGATTGCCAGCCGTTGATAATCCAAGGTTCAATCTTCAGGTGGGGGTTGGGAAAAACCTGGATGCGAACACCCTCGAAAAACCACGGCGTATTCGAGGACACGTAAGAAGGTTGATAAGCCCAGTTATCGAAGTTGTAGTAGCTGAACAGTCCGATGTAGGACATGAAAATTCCGGCATCGATGTTGATTCCGTTTAACGCGTCGAGGTGATAGCCGCCATAGGCTTCGGCCAGGTAGCGATCGGCGTCGGCGATATTCCATTGCCCCTTGGCATAGCTGGGATCGTTGCGAATCGTCGCCGTGGAGTACATGCCGAACTGCGTCATAAATCGGGCGCGAACGTTGTCATAGTGGAAGTCGCCGCCCAGGCCGAGTTGCTCGAGCTGAATTTCGTTCGAGCGAAACAGTTCGCTCGATCCCCCCATGGAGTTGTCGACGGGTTTGTTGAAATCGTAGTTGTAGGTGACATCGGCGCGGATTTCGGGGGTGAAGAATTTGGAATCCCGTGTCTTTGTTGCGCGGATTGCCGTTGAGCCAGGTCCAATCCCAGTCGGAAAACGGCGCGATCTTTTCTTTCTTGGCGGGAGCCGCGTCGGCCGCCTGGCCCGGTAGGGCCGCGCTGGCCGCGGATGCAGCCCGAGTGCGTCCGCTCGACGGCGACGTCGAGGGCTGCGCCAACCATCCGCCCAGCCCGGCATTCGCCGGCGCTGCGCTGAAAGCTGTGGCGACGGCCGGTGCGGTCGCTCCTGATGCGGGGTTTGAGGCTGCGGGCTGCGTGCCCGCGGCATGGCCCTTCATCTCCGCCAGTTCCTGCTGCAGCTGCTCGATGCGCAGTTTCATCGCCGCCAACTCTTTCTCGATCGCCAACTGCGCCCCGAGATCGTGTGCGGCGGGGTCGGCGGTGGCGAGATCCGGAGCCGCTGGATTTCGAGGAGAAGATGGTGGAGAAGAAACGCTACTCGCACGGGCAGCTGGAACCGCGGCCGCAGGCGCGGATTCGCCCGCGGCTGCAACTTCCGTCCGGGCATCCGTCGGACCTGGCGTCTGCGCCAGGCTGGACGTAGTCATACCCACAGCGGAGCCCAGGACCAGAGAAAGTGAAATGAGGAGCGCTGTGGTAGGGCTGAGTTGTCTTCGCATCGAGTTCGAATCCTTTCCGGAGTGAAATCCGGCTGACTGCTGCTGCCTGACGGCGAGGTCGAAGATGGCTAAGCTGGCTCTTGGCGTTGAAACCACCATCACACCAGAAACGCCATAAAGGCCGGCTAAGAAATTCGTAAAAATCGCGTAAGCATTCCCCCGATGAAACTACGTCGCCCATTCGGTAGCGTCCAGTCCCCACAGATCCAGCCCGCTCGGGAACTAGCCCAGACGGCGGGTGGGTCGATTTCGCACTGTCCAATTTCTTACAACCTTTGTTACCCCCCTGCCGTCGAAGGCTCGTGTGAATTCCGAATGGGGAGAAATTATCTTCGGCGTTGAAAATCCGATCCCGATTTTCATTCGTACTCTAAAAGTAGGTCATCTCTGAGGTCACCGCCCGTCCGCTCTCATAGATGGCAAGCTGAAAACCCGCAAAGACCCCGCTCAGGTCTCGACCGTCCGCGAATTCCGCTCGAATCGCGCAACCATAGCCCTCACCGACTGAGGTACATCCTCAGTGTGCCTAAAGGAGCGACAATCCAATGAAGACAGAAGTCATCGAGCGCATTGTTAACAGCCCATCGGCGCGGCGCAAGTTCATGAAGCAAGTAGGCGCAACCGGACTCGGCGTGGCCGCCGCGGCCGTGCTGGGCGGCAGCCTTAGCAAAGTCAAAGCTGCGACCGCCGTCACCGACACCGACATCATCAATTTCGCGTTGAACCTGGAATATCTGGAGGCTGAGTTCTACGCCATGGCCACCTATGGGGCAACTCTGCTGCAACTCGGCGTGCTCACCGCGTCCGAGGAAAGCGGTCCCACTACCGGCGGAAACATGGTGCCCAACTTCGCCGATTCACCGCTGGCGTTTATCGCCACCGCTCTGCGCGAGAACGAAATCGACCACGTGAAGTACCTGCGCACCACTCTAGGATCGGCAGCGGTGAAAAAGCCGACCATCAACCTGGATGCGCTGGGGTATGGATTTTCCAGCTCCGACGACTTCCTGAAACTCTCGCGACAGTTCGAGGATGTCGGCGTGAGTGCTTATCTGGGCGCGGCTGCCTTGATCAGCAGCAAGACCTATTTGGCCGCCGCGGCGGCAATCCTGGCTACTGAAGCGCAGCACTCCGGCTCCATCCGGCTGGCTTGTATCCAGAACCAGGTCACCAGTCCAGCCGTCGATTCGCTCGACGTTCCGCCCACGCCGCAGACTCCCTACGACGTCGACAAGAACGCGTTGAGCATTCCGCGGAACACGTCGCAGGTGCTCGCCATTGTATACGCCGGGGGGACGTGCCAGGGAGGTTTCTATCCCGATGGCATGAACGGAACCATCACTTGCCGGACCTAACCGAGTTAAATTAGAAAAGCTTGGCGGCGTTTCTTTTCGCGCCGCCAGCACTCTACCTATGCTTGGCGGGAAGTCGCATCCAACAATTTCGCACGAGGAAACGAGGAGACCGATGATTGAAGGACTGTTTCAACCCATGCATTTGCTGATGATCGCGGGGATCGCACTTCTGGTTCTCGGGCCCAAGAAACTCCCCGAACTGGGGAAGGGCCTTGGGGATGGCATTCGGGGCTTCAAAGCGGCCATGAGTGGAGAGGAAAAAAATCCCAGCGTCGAAACAACCCAGGATGTTGAAAAGACTTCGTAAGACCGCACCCTGTGGCTGCGGTTGACTCCGCATCAAGGTTTGAACTCGACCGCCACGGTGGTTTCCACCGCCACGGCTTGTCCGTTGACGCGATACGGCTGGAAGCGCCACCAGCGCAACGCGTCGGTGGCGGCGCGCGCCAGCAGGTCGGGGCCGTTGAGCGCCTGCACGTCGGTCACAGTGCCATCGCGGCTGACCACCACGTCGAGCACGATCACGTCCTGCAGATTGGCGGGACGCGCCGCCGCGGGGTAGTCGGGATCGACACGGTGCGTAACCAGCTTCTCCATCTCTTCGGCGGGAACGTGAATCTGCGGTCGCGGCTCGGCCTGAGATTGGTTCGCCAGGCTTGACTCAATCTCGGCCCAGCCGGCGTTCCAACGCCACCATAAAACCGCGAGCAAGATTGCGGCCGAGCCGAGCAGGAAGATCCAACCTTTGCCGCGCTTGCGCGAGGGAAACTCCACTGCGGAAGAGGCCCACTCCGAGCCCTTACCGCCGGGCGGCGCTGAGGGCACGATGGGTTCGGGCTGAGCTTTCGCCTTATTCACCCACTCGCGAATCAGCGCATGTTGCTCCGCCGTAAGCCCAACAAACTCCATGCCGCAGCGTAGTTTGTCGTGATACTTGACCAGGGCGCGCATGCGGAGTGGATCCGCCATGTGCGGCAGCCGGATCTCGACTCCCACGGCTTCGCCCGGCTTTACTTCTCCGGCCAGAACGGCGCCAATGCCACGATCGCCAAGGTTAACCGCGCGTCCGGGCAAAGTGTCGGGAACTCCGGAACGCAGGACGGTCACGTCCAGGGGCGCCTGCACCCGGTAGCGCACGGCACGGCGCTGCGGCCTTGGGTCCCGACGCCGCGCTTTTGGAGCTTTTGCCATGGGAAAAGAAAATCACCACAGAGGCACGGAGTCACGCAGAAACATAAACCATGACAGCAAAAGAGCTTTTCTCTGTGTTTCGGTGTCCTCCCTCGAAAATGCTCGATCGGCGCCGATCGAAAGTCCGCCAAAAGCCCAGAGGGTTACCCTGTGAAAACCCGAGTCCCCCGTGTTTTAAGGGTTCTTGGGTTTTACTAACATCGTCACCCCCCTTTGAGAGCGGAATTATTTCTGAGCTCGCAGCTCTGTGACTTCGTCACCATGAGCCACGAGCACAACGCTTGCCATGCCAATAAATAGCCCGTGCTCGACCACTCCGGGCATGTCGCTGAGTTGGCGGGCGAGCAGGCCGGCGTCGGGAATTTGGCCGAAATGGCAATCCAGTATGTAATTGTTCTCGTCGGTGAGGTATGGCTTTCCGTCGCCTTGCCGCAGCTCAACTCGAGCCCCCAGCGCCTCGATTTTTTTGGCCACCAGCGCCCGGGCAAATTTGATCACTTCTACCGGCAGGGGAAATTTCCCCAGCACCGGCACTCGCTTGGTGGCGTCGGCAACCACCACAAATTGCCGGGTCGCCGAGGCCACAATCTTCTCCCGCAGCAGCGCCCCGCCGCCACCTTTGATCAATCTAAGTTCGGGATCGACTTCATCCGCGCCATCGACGGTAACGTCGATTTGCTGGCAGTCGTCGAAGGTGATGAGCGGAATCCCAAGGCTGGCGGCCTGTTCGCGCGATCGTACCGAAGTTGGGATGCCGCGGATTTTCAGGCCTTGCTTAACCTGTTCGCCCAGCAGTTGAATGAAGTGTGCCGCAGTCGATCCCGTGCCCAGCCCCACCACGTAATCCTCTTGGACGAACTTCAAACTCGCCCGCGCCGCCGCCTCTTTCTCCTGATCGTTCGCCATAGGTTTGAATTAAGCCACTACGACTCGCCGCACTCACCCCAAACTCTTCTCCACGAAAATCAAATAACCCGCCAGCGCCAGCCCGAACAGAATCGTGAGCACCGTTACCAGATCGACGATGAATCCGGCCGGCTCGAACTTGCCTTCGTCCAGCTGCGCTCGAGTCCTGCGATAGCGCGCCAATCCCGCGCCCACCATCACCACTCCAGCTAAAATCGCGCTCATCCCCATCCACACCGAAAAGCCCGTCGCCTTCGCTGCCTGGCCCTGAAATTCCGTCAACTGGCGCATGGCGATGGCAAAGCGCCCGATGGCGAAGCCGAAGACGACGATGGCTACGCTGGTCCGCACCCACGCCAGAAAAGTGCGCTCGTTGGCCAAATGATCGCGAGCTCGGTTGGAGTTTTCAACCACAGGCGATTCCACTACGGCGGAGTATTGCAGGCAGCATTATTCCACAGCCTTGGCCACCAGCGCGGCCACGCCGGCAATATTCTTGACCAGGTCGGTGGGCACGCCGTGCCGCTGCTGCAAGTACTCCGGGCTATTGTAGGAGACCCACACCTTTCCTATCTCGTCTTCCGCCACGAGGGCCTTCAGCGGCAGATCGATGGCGACGGAGGGTGCGGCCAGCATCAGCGGTGTTCCGCCCTTCGGACTGCCGAAGATCAGTAGCTTCGTCGGCCGCATCTTCATTCCAACTTTCTCCGCTTCGCCGCTGTGATCGACCAAGGCGAACAGCTGCAGCCCGCGTTCGGAAAAAATCGATTGCAGCCGCTTCACCGTTTCATCCACGCCATGCAAACTTGCAACCTGCAACAGCCCATTCGCCGTCATAGCCTCACTCCTCTCCCGCAGCGATCATCTGCCCCAGGATTTCTTTCACAATCTTAGCCGCGACCGTAGCGGTCAAATCCGAGACATCCTGCCCCGGGTTGTACTCCACCACATCCGCTCCCACGATCATTCCGGAGATCGCGTGCAGATGAGCAATGGCTTCCCGCACCGACATGCCGCCCGGCTCGCGATGCGAAATACCGGCGGCAAACGCCGGATCGAGCACATCCATGTCGAACGAGATATACGCCGGCCCATGAATCTTCAGGCGTTCGTAACCCGGAAGCGACTTCATCTCAATGACCTCGACGCCGAACCGCGCCGCCTGCTGGCGCTGATGCCCATTCATGGTGCGAATCCCAACTTGCACCAGCCGCGAGGCCAGCCCATCCTCTAAGATGCGCGCGAACGGGCACGCATGCGACACCCGGCTGCCCTCGAACTCAGCGTACAAATCGGGATGCGCGTCGAAATGAAGGATGCTCAGATCGGAATAGCGTTGCGCAAAAGCTTTCACGATGGGATACGTGATCGAGTGATCTCCGCCCAGCGAAACCGGATTCCCGCCGCTCTCTATAAGCCCCCGCACCGTGCGCTCGATCTCCGCAAAATCCTCTTCGACCTTCTCCCGCGAATTGGAAAGCTTCAAATCGCCCGCGTCGGCAAACGCTCCCGGCGCGCCCAAATCGACGCCCGACTCTGTCCATTCATTCGAAGCGGCGCTGCGCAAGGCTTCGCGAATCTTCCCCGGCGCGAGCGCCGCCCCGGGCAAGAAAGACGAATTTACATCGAGCGGTATTCCCAGCAGAGTTGGCCTGCGCAGTTTCGAATTCATGGTTCCGTCGCCAGACAGTTTATATCGGCCAAGGTTTGGGCGGTCACCTACAAAACCTGCGGTAGACGCGACACCGGCGCCTATTCCAACCATGCCGGCGGAAAAAGCCTCTACGGGAGCATTCCTCCATTGGTTACCAGCGGCCCTGAGCTCGCCGACGGCTAAGAGTTGCTGGACGCGGGAGTGATCACCGATTTTTGGCAACTCGAGCCCGGGCTTCTGGCGCCGGGTTATTACGATTACCTGCCGACCGGCGGGACCGGACTCACCGATGCCTACACCGGCCCCAGTACCCGTATTCCGAACGTGCTCGATCTGCCCGAAGGCGCATTCCAACTCACGCCTTATGTTGCTTATGACGCCTGCACCAACAGCCCGGTGCACCGCTTCTACCCGATGTGGCAGCAGCAGGATTGCGGTGCCAGCCTCGCTACCGTGAGCAATCCGGCCGGCTGCCTGCATGACCTGTTCTCCTGGCTGGAAGTCGGCATCGGAGCCGGCGACAACGGTTTGCCGCAACCCAATCCTTTCAACCATTACTCCACCGGCGAGGGGTCGACCTCGATGGAGTTTCGTAACGTGCAGCAGGGCGATGCGCCTTACCTGAAGTTCCTAGCCGACAACTACACTTTGAGCGACAACCGCCACCAGGCGGCCACGGGCGGCAGCGGAATGAATCACAACATGCTGGGCTTTGCCGACGAAATCTGGTTCAGCGACAACGGCAACGGCAACACCGAAACTCCGATCACGGCGCAGATCGAGCTCCGAAGAAATAAGTAAAGTCAAACCATCAAACCATCAAACGCGTCAAAGGGCGGATATCCGGAAAACGGTCGGCCATCCGCTTTTGCCTTTTGTGCCCGAATCCCCCCGAATCCCTGCCATCCTATGGCGCATCCTTTATCCTAAGTAAAGAACCCAAATGCCGATTCCGAAATCAAAGACTTCCCATGGCGGCACGGCTGCTTCCATTGCCGAGACCTCATCGAATTATGCGAAAAACACCGAGCGCGAAGCCGTCTTCAACGCCTTTCGCCAGTGGGGATACCTGGAGGGCGATCTAGATCCCCTCGGCTTCCTTCGTCCGCGCCCCACGCCTGAGTTGCAGATCGAGAGCGAATACGCCGCCGAAGCCCGCGCCATCTACTCCTCAACCATCGGGGTCGAGATCAATCACATTTACGCTCCCGAGCGCCGCCGCTGGATTTACGAGCAGATGGAATCCTCATCTCAGGGTTTCGAAATTACAGAAAAAGATCAGCGCCGCATTCTCGACCTGCTGATCCGCGCCGACGTCTTCGAGCAGGTCATGCAGCAGCGCTACTTGGGCAGCAAACGCTTTTCTCTGGAAGGCGTGACGGCGCTGATTCCCCTAGTCGATGAACTTCTCGATACTGGCTCGCGCCTCGGCGCTACCGAACTGGTGATGGGCATGAGCCATCGTGGCCGCCTCAACGTGATCGCCCACGTCGCCAAACGCTCGCCGGAAGAAATCTTCGCCGGCTTTGAAGACGTTGACCCGCGCAGCGTTCTCGGCTCCGGTGACGTGAAATACCACATGGGTGCGACCGGCGAGTACATTACGCGCAGCGGCAATAAAGTTCACATCCATCTGGTTTCAAACCCGAGCCATCTGGAAGCCGTCGACCCCGTTACCGTTGGCCGCACCCGCGCCAAACAGGATCGCACCGGCGAAGGCGGTCGCGAAAAATATCTTCCTCTGCTGGTGCACGGCGACGCCGCTTTCGCCGGGCAAGGCATTCTCGCTGAGACCATGAATTATGCCGATCTTCCCGGCTACACCGTCGGCGGCACGATTCATGTGGTCGTGAACAATCTACTGGGATTCACCACAAGTTATGTCGAAGAGCACTCCACGCGCTTTGCGGCCTGCATCGCGCGCCGGCAATCGATACCGATCTTTCACGTCAACGGCGAAGATGTGGACGCAGTCGTCCGCGTGGCTCGCCTCGCGACCGAATATCGTTATCGCTTCGGCACCGACGTTGTCATCGACCTCATCGGCTATCGCCGCCACGGCCACAGCGAAGTCGACGATCCCACCATCACCCAGCCCTTGCTGTACAAAGAAATCAAAGAGCACCCACCGCTGTGGGAAATCTACGCCGACGATGCCGGAGCGACCGACGCCCCGGCGCGCGCCGCAGCAATCAAAGCCGAGTTTGAAGCCGCCCAGAGGAAAGCCGGCTCGATCACGCAAAAGCCCTTGATGCGCGACCTTCCCGGCTACTGGGATCAATATTACGGCGGCTTGCACAAGCTTGGGTACGAGGTAGAAACCGGACTCTCGACCGAAGAATTAGCGGAGCTTGCCGGTCACCTGACCACTTATCCCGAAGGCTTCCACATTCATCCCAAGGTCAAGAAGCTTCTCGATCAGCGCGCCGAGATGGGCGCCGGCAAGCGCCCCGTAGATTACGGCATGGCCGAGGCTCTAGCGTTTGCAAGTCTGGTAAAAGCTGGCATTCCCGTGCGGCTTTCCGGCCAAGATTCGCGCCGCGGCACTTTCAACCAGCGCCACTCCGTTCTCATCGACATCGAGAATGAAAACGAATATGTGCCGCTCGAAAACATCGCGGCTGGCCAGGCCCGCTGCGGAATTCACAACTCAACTCTTTCTGAGCCGGGCGTGCTCGGCTTCGAATACGGCTACAGCCGTGACTATCCGGAAGCGCTGGTTCTTTGGGAGGCGCAATTCGGCGACTTTGTGAACGTGGCGCAAGCCATCATCGACCAATTTATTTCCGCCGGAGAGGCCAAGTGGAATCTGCTCTCCGGCCTCGTGCTGCTGCTTCCGCACGGCTACGAAGGCCAGGGGCCGGAGCACTCCAGCGCCCGCATCGAGCGCTTCATTCAGCTCGCTGCCAAACACAATATTCAGATCGCGCAGCCCTCGAACGCCGCACAATATTTTCATTTACTGCGGCGCCAAGCCCTGCGCCACTGGCGCAAACCGCTGATCGTTTTCACTCCGAAAAGCATGCTGCGCCATGCCGACGCCTCTTCGCCCATCGCAGATTTCACTCACTCCAGCTTCCAGAATGTGATTCCCGACCAGGAAGTGGAACAAGCGGATCGCATCCTGGTCTGCACCGGAAAGATCGGTCACGAACTGGAGGCCGAGCGCAAGAAGAGAAAAGATAACTCAACTGCCATTGTTTTTCTCGAACAGCTGTATCCCTTCCCGGAGAAAGAACTCGCCGCCG
Organism: Candidatus Sulfotelmatobacter sp.; assembly: GCA_049513475.1. Taxonomy (GTDB): domain Bacteria; phylum Acidobacteriota; class Terriglobia; order Terriglobales; family Acidobacteriaceae; genus Sulfotelmatobacter. Next base: position 84,334 of record JBEKWC010000024.1, read on the forward strand.
AATTCGCCCGCCACGGCGAGGCCGGCGACATCGTCTGGGTGCAGGAAGAGCCGGCCAACATGGGCGCGTTATTCAACATGCTCCCCCGCCTGCAGCGCATCGCCGGCGAGCGCCACGTGATGTCGGTCAAGCGCAGCTCCAGCGCCAGCCCGGCCACCGGCAGCGCCAAAGCCCATGAGGTCGAGCAAAAAACGCTGTTAACGCTAGCCTTCACGACAAAGGGATAAGCGAAACGCGTGGGAACGCTTGCGGACTTCTTTGCGCGCTCCCCGCTGCGCGGATCGGGTCAGAGGCTGCCGCGCCGCGAACTCCCCCGCAAAGTTGACCGGTGAAATTTCTCCTGGACGAATACGGTGTCGGAATGGGTGAAGCCCCGCCCCAATGCCGGCATTATTGAATTTATGGATTCCATCGATGACGACCAGGTCTTCCGGAGCGTGGTCTCGTTGGCCGAAATGGGTTATGGGATCGAGCGTTTAGCCGACGGAAATCCAGATCGGCGGCCCTCGCTCCTTTGTCCGTCAGACCGATGGGAACGTCAATCACGATCCGATCGAGATTTTTGTCCCGGTCGAGATCCCCGAACTCACAGGGTTGCCTGACGGCTATGCGACCGGTCTCGTCTTCCGTCACGGCGACCCGCCGGTCTTTGTATCCGTCGACGCTCGCGATCATGCGCAAATGTTAACCTAACTTTTCGAACCTTCTCATGCCGCGCCGCCCCCAACCGCTCCGCGTAGCCATCGACACCGGCGGCACCTTCACCGATTGCGTGTGGACCGACTGCAGGGGCCAACTGCGCATGCTGAAAGTCTTTTCCACCCCGGACGATCCCTCTCAAGCGATCGTCGAAGCCCTCAGCAAGATTGGTCACGAGGGCGAGTTCGTCATTCTGCACGGCACCACCGTAGGCACCAACACTCTGCTCGAACGCAAAGGCGCGCGAACGGCTCTGGTCACGACGGCCGGTTTTGAAGACGCCATCGAGATTGGCCGCCAGGCGCGCCCCAAGCTCTACGATTTTTTCGTCGACCGCGTCGAACCGCTGGTCCGCGCAGAACTACGCTTTGGCATCGAAGAGCGCACCGCGAGCGACGGAGAAATTTTGATGTCGCCGTCGGATGCAGCTTTGAAAGCGCTGGCGGTGAGGGTTTCAGCGCAGCGGCCAGAGTCGGTCGCCATCTCGTTACTTTTCTCCTTTGCGAATTCGGAAAATGAATCAGTGGTGGCCGAGAGCTTGAAAACTCTGGGAGTGCCGCTCTCGATTTCTCACCAGATTCTTCCGGAATTTCGCGAATACGAGCGCACCTCGACCGTCGTCATCAACGCCTATCTGCAACCCGTGATGCAGCGCTATCTGCAGAATCTAGAGCGGCGTCTCTCGCGGGTGCAGCAGCGTCTATCGCGGGTGGAACAGGGGACAGAGCAGGGAGTGGAGCAGCAGGCAGAGCAGCGGGGGGAGCAGCGCTTCCGCGCAGCGTTAAGGCAAACCATAAGGACTCGGGCTTCAGAACTTGAGGTACCTCAGCCTCCCGGCATCTTTGTCATGCAATCCAGCGGCGGCATCACCTCCCTAGAAACCGCCGCCCAGCAACCTGTGCGCACGGTGCTCTCCGGCCCCGCCGGAGGCGTGGTCGGAGCCTCAGCCTCCGCTCGTGCCAGCGGCTACGCGCGCATCATCACCTTCGACATGGGAGGCACCTCCACCGACGTCTCGCTAGTCGAAGGCGCCATCACCACCGGCGGTCACGCCGAAATCGCCGGACTTCCCATCGGCATTCCTATGCTCGACATCCACACCGTGGGCGCGGGCGGAGGCTCGCTCGCGCGCTTCGACGCCGGCGGCGTGCTACGCGTCGGCCCTGAATCCGCGGGTGCCGACCCCGGCCCTATCTGCTATGGGCGCGGCCTGCAGCCCACGGTCACCGACGCCAACTTATTATTAGGCCGCCTGCAGCCCGAGCGCTTCCTGGGCGGCGATTTTACTCTCGATCTTGATCGCACCCGCCGCGTCACTCGCGAATGGCTCAAGCAGACAGGCAGTTCGCTGACACTTGAAAAATTCGCTGCCGGAGTCCTCCGCATCGTGAATGCCACCATGGAGAAGGCCATCCGCGTCGTTTCCGTTGAACGCGGCCGCGATCCCCGCGACTTCGCGCTCGTCGCCTTCGGTGGCGCCGGAGGTTTGCACGCCTGCACCCTCGCCGACGCCCTCGGCATTCCGCACGTAATCGTGCCCGCATTTCCCGGCGCGCTCTCCGCGCTCGGAATTTTGGCGAGCGACATCGTCAAGGATTATTCCCGCACCGTGCTGTGGCGCGTAGTGGATAAGATTCCGCACGCGCGCCTCGCGCGCGAATTCGCCGCCTTGGAAAGGCAAGCGGCGCAGGATTTCAAAACTGAATCCTGGCAAGGAAGAGTAAATTACCTCCGCGGCGTGGACCTGCGCTACCAGGGCCAGGGATACGAACTGAACTTGCCCTGCGCTAAGAATCTGCTGAAAGATTTCCAGCGGGAACACCAGCGCCGTTACGGCTACGCCCATGGCGGTCGGGAAGTGGAGTTGGTAACCCTCCGCCTGCGGGCCGCGATAAAATCGCAGCCGCTGAAAGTAACCGGGTATCGTGTGGGCAAGACAGACCATGTGGGGACGGGCACTCTTGCCCGTCCCCGCCGAGCGAAGCTCGGCTCGCTCTCCACGACCAAAGTCCCGGTGGTTTTCGACGGCAAGAAACTCAAAACCACAATCTATTCCCGCGAAGAACTCAAAGCTGGCAAACCCTACACCGGCCCCGCCATCATCACCGAATACAGCGCGACTACTGTCATCCCGCCCGGGAAGCGCTTCCACCTCGACCCCGCCCGCAACTTGATTGTTACAATCCGATGAAAATAACTCGTCGCCCCGATCCGGGGGCTGGCAATTGGCAACCGGCAACTGTTTTCCAGCTACAATGAAGCCGTGAAACCCAGCATCTTCGTCGTCGAAGACGATCCCGATATTTCTCGACTCGTCCGCCACCACCTTGAGGGCGATGGATTTGCCGTGCGAGTTTATCCCAACGGCTCGAACGTCATTGCCGACGCCGAACGCCAGCGGCCGGCGCTTTTCGTGCTCGACATCATGGTGCCTGGCAAAGACGGACTCGAGCTTTGCCGCACCGTGCGCCAGACTCCCGGCCTGGCTTCGGTACCCGTGATTTTCCTCACCGCGAAAAGCAGCGAAGCCGACCGCGTGCTCGGCCTCGAGATCGGAGCCGACGATTACATCGCCAAGCCCTTCAGCCCCCGCGAACTCGTCGCCCGCGTGAAGGCTGTGCTGCGCCGCTTTGAGCGCCCGTTGCCGCCGAGCCCGCTCAAAGTGGGCGACATCGAAATCGATCCCTCCGCCATGACCCTCACCGTGCGCGGGCAGGCCGTTCCCACCACCGCCACTGAATTCCGCCTGCTCGATTATTTCGCCCGCCACCTCGGCCGGGTTTTTTCGCGCGATCATCTGCTCGATTCCGTGTGGCGCGATACCTCATACGTCACCCCGCGCTCGGTCGATGTTTATGTGCGCCGCATCCGCGAGAAGATCGAGCCGGATCCCGAAAATCCGCGTTACCTCAAGACCGTCCGCGGCGCGGGCTATCGCTTCGAAACTCCGCGCTCCGACGCCTCCCGGTCCGAGGCCGCGCGGTGAGAAGCGGGATTTTCCTGAAGCTGCTAGCTTCTTTCCTGCTGGTCATCATGGCCGCAGCCACTTTGTTCGACCTCATGCTCGGCGGCGCATGGGAGGCCTCGCTGCGAGACGAGATCGAGCGCAACCTCACGCAAAAAGCCGAACTCGTCGCCCATAGCGTGGATACCGACCGCAGCCATTCGCTGGCCGATATTGCCGCCAACGAAGGACAAGCGGCCGGCGCTCGCGTCACCATCATCGATCCCACAGGCAAAGTGCTGGCCGATTCCGAGTCCAACCCTGATGCCATGGAGAACCATGCTCGGCGCAAAGAGTTTGCCGCCGCGCTCTCCGGCAAAGTTGGCGTCGATCAGCGCCGCAGCGCGACCGTGGGCACGCCCTTCTTTTATGTGGCTGTGCCCGTCTCCGGCGGCGCGGTGCGGCTGGCCTATCCTCTGTCCGATGTGGAGGCCGTTTCTCTACAGGTGCGGCATCGGCTGGAGTTGGCCTCAGGCCTGGCTTTTGTCTTCGCCTTGCTGGTGGCCGCGGTGGCTGCGATGTGGAGCGCTCGCCGCCTTGAGCGCATCGTGGATGTCGCCGCCCGCATCGCCGATGGCGACCTGCAGGCTCGCATCCTGGAAAATTCGCCCGACGAAATCGGGCGCGTCGCCGACGCCATCGACAAGACCGCGCGCCGCGTGGAACATAGTTTCGCTGCGGTGCAATCCAGTCAACGGCAACTTGAAACCCTGCTCAACAGCATGCAGGACGCCGTAATCGCGGTCAGTGCCGACGGACTCGTGCAATGGGCCAACCAGCCCATGGACCGACTCGTTCCGCAACGCACCCGCATGCATCAGCCCGTGGTTGAGACCATTCGCGACCCCGACTTTCTCGCCGCCGTCAAAGAGGCGATCGCCACGCACGATGTAAAAACCGCTCGCGCCACTTCCATCGTTCCCGGCCGCGCCTTCGACGTAACCGCGGCGCCATTGCCGGAAGGGGGAGCGGTCGCCGTGCTCCGCGATCTCACCGAAACCGAGCGCGTGGAAAAAACTCGCCGCGACTTCATCGCCAACGTTTCGCACGAACTGCGCACGCCCCTCACTTCGATTCAGGGCTATGCCGAGACTTTGCTCGACAGCACTCCCGAGCAGGGCGCGCCGACCCGCGAGTTCCTGGAGATCATTCGCAAGAATTCTTCCCGCATGTCGCGCCTCACCGAAGATCTGCTCACCCTGGCCCGCGTCGAATCCGGCGAAACCCGCTTCGAAGTTGAGCCGGTGCCGCCCGCCGAAATTCTGCACGACGCCGAAGAGAGCTTTCGCGAAATTGCCCGCGGCCAGGGCATCGAATTGCAAATGCAGGACTCACAGGTTCCCGGCTTCCCGGGGTCGAAGAGCCCGCCCCCCGGCCCCAATTCCTTTCCCGAAAATCTTCCCCCGGTTCTCGCCGACCGCGAAGCCATCCATCAAGTCTTTGCCAACCTGATCGAGAACGCGCTCAAGTACGGCGCTTCCGGCGGCCGCGTCGTGCTGGGTGCGCGACCGCTGGCTCACGCGGTGGAATTCTTCGTGCAGGATTTCGGCGCCGGTATCGCCTCCGAGCATCTGCCGCGGCTGTTTGAACGTTTCTACCGCGTCGATAAAGCCCGCTCCCGAGAATCCGGAGGAACCGGCCTCGGCCTCGCCATCGCCAAGCACATCATGCTCGCCCACGGCGGCACCATCCGCGCCGAAAGCGAACTCGCTCACGGCTCGACGTTCTTATTTACTTTGCCCACCGCGTAAGGGAGAGAACCGAGCGCCGGAAACAGCCCGAAGGGAACTTTACCCTGTGTTCCTCGGTGTCCTCGGTGTTGGAGGTTTTGGGCCAAGCAAAATCTTCACACCGAGGACACGGAGTTTAAGGGCAAAGCTGCGTTTGACCCTCCCGCGGGCTCGGGTCGGGCGGAGGAGGGGTTGTCCGCGGCCAAACTGAGGTAATACGCCGGTGTCCCCGGCACCCCCAACGATCTCCAGTTTCGGTGTTAAGATCGCTCCAGGACTTCCTTCCGGAGATGTCATGAAACGAACCGCAGCTTTCCTACTCCTACTCGCTGCCGGCATTGCCTGCTCGATCCCCGCCTTTGCTCAAAAGGAAAACCGGAGCATCGGGGAGAACAGCATCGAGGCCCGCAAGGCGGCCAAACAGTATCAAAAGGCTGCAAAAAAGACAGCCAAGAAGCAGCGGAAAGCGGCGAAGAAGATTCAGAAGCAGCAACGCCGGGCCGCCAAGCAGCAACGTCGCCACAAATAGACCAGGGCTACGGAAGGGGCGACGTCCCACACCCGCAAAAAATGACCAAAAATTCACAACCCCTTAACCCACCCCACAGAAAGAAAAACTATCCTTGGACGTTGACCATCTAGTTATGGTGCGTCAAAATTGATAGCAACAGGTTCTGGCGCATCAGGGATACCCGTATGAGCACCGCCCGCCTGCAAAGCGTTCCCCCCGAACCGGCCCATCATCAAATCGTCCGCCGCACCGTGGAAGCCTGCCGGGTGGCGAAAGAAGCCGCGGGCGCGGCCGCCGAGGGCATCGCCACCGGCTCCGGCCCACTGCTCAACTCGCTCCGCCAGCGCGAGCGCGAACTGGATGCGCTCGATATGGAAATCGACAGCGCCGTCACCACCGCCATCACCGAAGTGCAGCCCGCCGAAGCCCGCGAACTGCTGGCCTGCATGAAGTTCATGATCAGCCTGGAGCGCATCGGCGACCTGCTGCTCAGCTTTGCCAACAGCGCGCAAGCTGCCGCCGGACGGGTCGACTCCGAAGATACCCGCGACCTCACCCACATGGCGACTATTCTCGAAAAAATGCTGACGGACGTGGGCGAAGCTTTCTCTGCTCGCGACGTAGGCAAAGCCGTGGATGTTCTCCGCGCCGACTCCGAGATCGATCGCCTGCGCAATCTGATCTTCCTGCGCCACATCGAAAATCCGGAAAACATCGCGCGCCAAGCCAGCCTGCAAGTCATCTTCATGACCCAATCGCTCGAACGCGCCGGCGATCACGCCAAGAATCTGGCCGAAGAAGTCTGCCACGTCGTCAGCGGCCACACGGTACGCCACGTGCTCATGGCCTACGACAAGCCCGTGGAACAGATGTTCATCGACTACCTGCGCCGCCGCGAAGGCAATTAGTTTGGAAACGGCCCCGCATTCGGGCTGCGCGCGCGACCTGCTTTCCGGGCACAGCCTAGGGCTTCAAACCAGTTCTCTCTCGCCGAAATCCCGCAGAAAATCCTGATAGCAATCGATCGCTTCCTGCTCCGTGCTGTGCCCGTGAAAATGAAACTTCCTCGCATGCAGAATGCGCAGCTCCCGATCCCTGGTCCACGCCTCTTCCGTAAAATAAGGATGGCCGAGTTCATCCACCATGCGCAGGCAACGCGCGATCCCAGTATCCTGCAGCGCCTCGGACCAGTCTGGGCCGCACAGTGAACGTCCCAGCATCCACTGCGGCTGGCAGTATCCCCGCAAAATCTCGGGGCCTTTGTGCCAGCAAGCCCAACTTCCATCCTCTTGCCGGTGCAGCGCGGTCGGAGGTGCGGGAGCCTGGAAACTTGTTCGCAGTGGAGTTGCACCCTCGGGCACGGACACATCGAGCTCCGACTGGGTGCCGTTCGACCACGTGACTCTGATCAGCATCGCGCTTCCTCGTCAATGAGCGGAGCCAAAGGCTTCGCCAGGTTTGGGCATGCGGCACTTGGATGCTGCCCGCGCTGAACTCCTAGATGATCTTCTAGGATGACTCTTCCCCCGCAGCCAGGCAAGGGCCGGGACCACTGTGATCACTGTGGATATGTTCACTCTAGCTTTCTCAGTTCACTTCTTGCTGCCGGCAGGGTGAAGCCCCGCCTTGCGAGAATTTTTTTCAAAATCCTGTAACGCTTACCGCGTGACCCGCACTATCAGTTTAAGACCGGTCAAGTCTCTCGCCCTACACCCGAAAGTACCGTCACCACCACGCAAGCCAACCCGATTTGAAGGAGGAACCATCATGCCCGAAGACGTAACCCTCGAAGTACCATCATTCAGAGCCAGTCCCGACAACGCCACCGTTCTCGACGATCTTGGTCTGCTCAGCGAGCTCGCCGGAAGGTGGGAGGGTGAGGGCTTTAATCTCATCGCCCGTCCGGACTTTGCTCAGAAAACCAACCTGTTCCTGCAAGTCAACCGTACGCGCGAAAACTTAAGGTTCGAGCCGATTGGGTCGCCCATCCCGAATCGCGGCTTCGGCCAAAGGGACATCCGCCTGCATGGCCTGACCTACCTGCAGAAGATTAGCGACCTCACCAGCGGCGGCGCGCTCCACATCGAGCCGGGCATCTGGGTCCGGCAACCCGACACCACCTATCCCCCGGAAGCGGCTCCCAGCAAGGACCAGCAACTGGTCGCCCGCATGGGAACCATCCCGCACGGCAACTCTCTGCTGGCCCAGGGCCTGGCTTCCCGCTTCACCGGAGATCCCACGCTCACCCTGCCCACGGCGCAATATAACGGATCGGTATTCCCGTCGTTCAACAGCACGCCGTTTCCGGTTCCACCAGCTCCGGCAACGCCGGTCTTTAACGCGGCCGGTTCTTCGGAAGCGCTTAGTGCGCCCACGCCGCCCGGGCCTCCGGGATTCACGCAATACGATCTGAGCATCTCGGCCTCGGCGACGAACACCAGAACCAACCCAGTGCCGGCAGGCATCACGCAGGATATCCTCAACGATCCCATCCTGTTGTTGCAGGCCATCATCAACCAGCAGAAAGCCGATGGCTACCATTTCGATGGGGTGGTGCTGAATATCTCAACCCAGTCGAAGATCACGTTCTTCAAGAATAAAAACAGCAAGCCCACGGACCCAACCGTGGCCGTGAGCGTGCCCAACGGCGCCGGCGGTATCGAGAATATTCTTTTCCTGCAGGGCGGCGACCCGGTGGGCAGCGTCGGCGCGAACGCCGAAACCGCTACCGTCTACGCCACTTTCTGGATCGAGAAGGTCACGCATCCCACCCTGCCGACTTTCATGCAGCTGCAGTATGCCCAGATGGTGGTTCTGGACTTCCAGATTCTTGCCGCGCTTCCCAAGAACGCGAATATCGGTTGGCCGCACATCTCGGTGGCCACGCTGAAGAAGAGCTTCAACTAGCGTGGTGAAGAGCGGCAGACTGGCAGCCCGCTCTCAGAAAGAAGTGAATCGATCATGCCACGATCCGCCCAGATCGTGGCTTTTTTGTGTGCCGAGCATGTTTGACAGCTTGGAGGTGGAAGTCCTCTTCACAACCTGATGGAGGTGAAGTGATAGCGAAGCGCAAGGGCGTCGCTGCGAAGCGGGGTCTGAAAGAAGCGTGGAGCAAAGGCGCGAGCCGATGAACAAGAACCGGATGAGGAGGCCTACGGCAGCGGGCGAGCGGGCAAAATACCGCGAAGCCCAGATCCATCAAGACTGCTG
>JBEKWC010000025.1:0-75137 GCA_049513475.1 Candidatus Sulfotelmatobacter sp.
ACTCCGGCGAATCCGCAGGCGGCGCAGCTTATGACGCCCGACGAAGTGAAGAGCCTGCACCTGGACGATGTCGACAACTACCAGAAGCGGCTTTATTTCTGGCAGAATGTGCCGCGGCGCGCCAAGTACAACGAGATTTGGAATGAAGTGAAAGCGGCGCAGTAGAGTACGGGCTTCGGACTTCGGGCTTCGGGCTTGGAGTTATTTGGACTTGAGGATCGATGACTACTTCTGAAGTTGCGATTACGTCGATGTCTGCGGGTGAAGGCGAGGGCGGCGCGCCCCTGCTCAACATTCGCAACGTCGCCAAACACTTCGGCAAGAATGTGGTGTTGCGGGATATTTCCTTGGACGTCGCCGAAGGAGAATTTCTCACCATCCTGGGCGAGAGTGGATCCGGCAAGACCACTCTGCTTCGAATCATTGCGGGCTTTGAGAGTGCGAGTGCCGGTGAGGTTTGGATGGGGAATGAACGACTGGACCGGCAGCCGCCTTACCGGCGACGCGTAAATACTGTCTTCCAGCACTACGCTTTATTTCCGCACCTCACCGTTGAGCAGAACGTGGCTTACGGATTGCGCGTGGCCAAGAGGCCGGAGGCGGAAATTGCGTCGCGCGTGGCCGAGGCGCTGGAAAAAGTAAAGATGTCGGCGCACGCGAAGTCGAAGCCGTCGAGGATCAGCGGCGGCCAGCAGCAGCGCATTGCGCTGGCGCGGGCGCTGGTGAACCGGCCGCGATTGCTGCTGCTGGATGAACCGCTTTCAGCGCTGGATGCGAACTTGCGGCGGCAGATGCAGGTGGAATTGAAGTCGCTGCAGCGCGCAGTGGGCATCTCTTTCATCTTCGTGACCCACGATCAGGAAGAGGCGATGGTGATGTCGGACCGCATCGCGCTGTTGCGCTCGGGCGAACTTGAGCAGGTGGCGACGCCTCGCGAAATTTATGGGCGTCCCGCGACCGCCTATGCCGCGCAGTTTATCGGGCATACGAATCTGTTGCAGGGCGAAGTGCGGGCTGGAAACGTGCGCTGCGGATTGTTGGCATGGTCGACGGCCCTGCCCGATGGTCCGGCTTTATTTTCTCTGCGGCCGGAGAATGTCCGATTGGCCGGGGCGACGACGAGCGCGGGCGGAGTTCGGGTTCGCGGGAAAGTTCTTCACCGGGCGTTTCACGGAGCCACGGAACTTATTCGCGTCGAGTGCGGCGATGGGCGGGTGCTGGTGGCGCGAACTCCTGGCGGCGGAACTCTCGAGGAAGTCGAATTGGAGTTTTCTCCGGCGGATGCGACTCCGGTGCGCGAGTCGCCGGAAAGAATCTAATGTTTTCGCGAGCTTACAAAATGGCCGTGACCTTGCCTCCTCTGGTATGGGTGGCGGTGTTTCTGCTGATGCCGTATTTGCTGATGTTCTGCTACAGCTTCTGGTCGGTATCCACGGCGCAGACGATTGTGCACTCCTGGAGCCTTGACAACTATGGCCAGCTTTTTCAGGTGAGCGTTTACTGGCAGACACTGCTGCGCTCGATGTGGATCGCGGCGCGGGTCACGATCTTCTCGCTTTTGCTCGGCTATCCGCTGGCCTATTTTCTCTCGTTTCATGGCGGCAAGAAAAAAGATCTGTTGTATCAGATGGTGATCATCCCGCTGTGGGTGAGCTATCTGGTGAGGGCCTATGCGTGGAAGACGATTCTTGGCTCCGACGGGGTGATGAACACTCTGCTGCGGTATGCGCACCTGACGAAACATCCGCTTGAATTTCTGTTGTACAGTCCGTTTGCCGTGGTGCTTACGCTGACGCACATCTACACTCCGTTTGCGTTTCTGCCGATTTACGCCGCGCTGGAACATCTTCCGCGAAATCTGGTGGAGGCTTCGCACGATCTGGGCGCGACTCCGGCGCAAACTTTCTGGAAGGTAATTTTCCCGCTGTCGATTCCGGGCGTGGTGGCGGGTGCGACGTTCGCCTTCGTGCTCAGCCTGGGCGATTTTCTGGCGCCGCTGTTGCTGGGCGGTCCCAGCGGCATCATGATTTCAAACATCGTGGTCAGCCTGTTTGGCGCGGCTTACAACTGGCCGCTGGGCGCGGCGATTTCGTTTTGCATGCTGCTGCTGGTGGTGAGCCTGCTGGTTTTCTCCGAGAAGCTGGAAAAGAAATGGAGCTTCTCATGAGCGAAGGAAACTCTGGCTCGCGTTGGTTGCATTTGCACGCAGTGGCGGTGTTTGCCTTCCTTTATTTGCCGATCGCGGTTCTCATCGTTTATTCGTTCAACGGCGAGGGAGTGGGCGGATTTCCTCCGCACCACCTGACGCTCGACTGGTATCGCACGCTCTTCGCCGATGGGCCGATCTGGGATTCCGTTCTCAACAGTCTGTGGGTGGCACTGGCGGCGATGGCAATCGCGCTGACCTTCGGTGTGCCCGCGGCTCTGGCTTTGGATCGCGCGCAGTTTCCTGGGAAAGCGCTGTTCCGGCGGTTGGTGCTTTTGCCCTTGATCCTGCCGGGAATTATCACCGGGCTTTCGTTGCTGATGCTTTTTAACGTGATGGGAACAAAGCTCAGCTTGCTGACGATTGTTTTGGGCCACGGCACTGCGCTGATTTCGGTGGCAGCGACTGAAGTGTTTGCCGGACTGCAGAAGCTCGAACGAGCGCAAGAGGAAGCTTCGCTCGATCTCGGCGCAAATTACTGGCAGACGTTCTGGCGGGTTACGGCGCCGAACTTGAAGCTGTCGATCATCGGCGCGGCGCTGCTCATCTTCACGCTTTCGATGGATGAGATCGCGGTCAGCTTTTTTCTCATCGGCCGCGACAACACGTTGCCACTTGAGATCTGGGGACGGCTACGGCGCGGCATCACACCGGAGATCAACGCGGTCTCGACCATCATCTTTGTTTTTTCTCTAATCACAATCGTTTTCTGGTATCGCTTGCGAGTGCGCGGTGAAGCGGGCACCGATGTGGGAGTCGAAATCGTGGAAGCGGTCGAAGGGAAGGCGGCATGAGCGCGAATCGCAGAGACTTCATCAGGTTTGTGGTGGCGGGTGCGGTGACGGCGGGGTGCCCGATCGATTTATCTTTGGTGGCACAGAGCGGCGAGGCGCAGAAGAACAGCGTGCCGCTACTGGATAGCGAAGACAACCGCATCTGCCACCAGGTGCGCGATGGCAAAGTGTTCACGCATACGCCGGTTTCGGCGCGGCACGATGTGGTGATTGTGGGCGGCGGCGTCAGCGGATTGACGGCGGCGTATCGTTTGCAGCATCGCGATTTTCTTTTGCTGGAGAAAGAACCGCACTGGGGCGGCAACGCCTATGCCATGGAATATGAGGGCAGCACCTACGGGACGGGCTCGGCGTTTTTGACGAAAGACGAATACACTTACGCCTTCGCGAAGGAAATTGGCCTGGAACCGTTGCCGATCAACAGTTCGGACGCGAGCATTATTCGCGGCCAGTTGGTGCTTGACACTTGGGGCGACGGGCTCGACAAGCTTCCCTATGACGCTTCGATTCGCGAAAGCTTTAAGAAGTTCAGGAAAGAGATGGCCGTGATCGATGTGGGAAAACGGCGTCAGGAGCTTTTCAACCAGCCGTTCTCCGATTTCTTGAAAGGGTATCCGGAAGAGCTAACCGAGTGGTGGGATAACTTTGGGCCCTCGAATTGGGGCGCGACGAGCGAGGACACCGCGGCCGGGCTGGCGATCGAATCCTTGCAGGAGATGGTGGAAGAGAGCCGCGCGGACGATCGCTATACCTGGCCGGGCGGCCTGGGCGCGATTACAAAAAAACTGGCGGAGACTCTGCAGGCGAAAGATAAAGACCGCCTGCAGAGCGGCGCGACCATCGTTTCGGTGGTTTCGGAAAAGCAGGAGACACAGGTCACTTACATGCAGGCCGGCGAGTTGAAAACGGTCGCGGCCAAAGCTGTGATTATGGCAACGCCGAAGTTCATCACGCGGCGCCTCGTCGAAGGCTTGCCCGAAAAACAGAGCGATGCCATGCATGAGATTCGCTACATTCCTTATCCCGTGGTGAATCTGATTTTCGATAAACCCCTCTTCAATCATGGCTACGACACCTGGTGCCCGGGCAACCGCTTCACCGATATTGTGGTGGCGGATTGGGTGATTCAGAAGCAGGCGGGGTATAAACAAAAATTCAATATCCTCAGTTGCTACACGCCGATGAAAGAAGAGGAGCGGAGTTCGCTGTTGACGGAGCCGGGGGCGCGTCGCGTTGCCGCGCAAGTTCTAAGCGATTTTCAAAAGCTGATGCCGGGGACGAATGTGGATCCGGTCGAGGTGCACATTTACCGGCGCGGGCACCCTTTATATATGTCCACGCCCGGGCTTTATACGAACGTTCAGCCAGTGGTGCGTCAGGCCATGGATCGGGTTTTCTTTGCGAACACGGATTCGGAGGGACCGGAATCGACCACCAATGGCGGGATTCTTGCGGCGCAGCGGGCGGTGAAGGAAGTGGAGGCGCGGCTGGCCGGGAAACCCGCGCCCAAGCCGAAGGCTGTCGCGGGATAGCGGCGCGCTTCATCTCGCTCTGAAGGTCGCGTCTTTGTTAGCAGTGCGAAACTCGGATTTATTACGGTTGCGCAGCCTTGGCGAGGTAGCGGCGCTATTGCCAGCCTCCGCCGAGCGCTTTGTAGAGTTGAACCAGGCTTTGATACTCGCCGCCGCGCGCCTGGGCGAGAGAGAGTTCCGCGGTGAAGAGCGAACGCTGCCCATCGAGGACTTCCAGATAAGTGGTGATGCCTCCGCGATAGCGCACCAACGACGTGTTCACTGTATCCTGCAGATCTTTGACCGTAGTCTCCTGCGCGACGCGGACTTCATGAAGCTTTTGATAGCCGATCAAAGCATCGGAGACGTCGCGGAAGGCTAATTGAATTGCCTGCTGGTAGGCGATCAACTCCTGGCGATGTTGCGCTTCGGCGAGGTGAAGATTTCCGCGGAGAGAGCCGCCGGTAAAGATGGGCTGGCTGACCTGCGCGCCGTAAGTCCAGATTCCAGTCTGCGAACTCATGAGGCCGGACAAGAGAGTGCTGCGGCCGAAAGCGCCGCCGCCGGAGCCGGTGAGAGAGATCTGGGGAAAGAATGCGGCTCTCGCGACGCCGATCTCGGCGTTGGCGGCGACGAGTTCTTGCTCAACCTCGCGAATATCCGGCCGGCGTTCGAGCAAAGTCGATGGCATGCCCGGCGGCACCTCCGGCGGAAACGGCTGATCGACCAACGGAAGACCGCGCCGCACGCCCTCGGGATAGTGGCCGAGAAGAATACTGATGGCATCTTCTTCCTGCCCGATCTGGCGCTCTAGATCGGGGATCTGCGCGTTGGCGGTATCCAGCACTTGCTGGGCCTGAAGCACGTCCAGCTTCGTGGCCACACCGTGGTCGAGGCGCAAGCGGGTCAGCTTGACAGACTCTTGTTGCGTTTTGACCGTGTCCTGGGTGATGCGAAGCTGGAGATCGAGATCGAGTAGCTGAAAATAATCGCTGGCCACGTCGCTGACCAAAGTTAACGTGACCGCTTGTTGTGCGTCTTCGGTGGCCAGAAGTTCTGCGCGCGAGGCTTCCGTGGCGCGACGCAGGCGGCCGAAAAGATCCAACTGGAAGGCAGCATCGGCGGTCAAGCTGAGAATGTTGTACTTGGCTCGCGTGCTGGAGTCTTTGCCGCCGCTGAAGCTGGCGCCTCCCTGCACTTGGGGAAACAGATTGGAGCGCGTGATGGCGACCTGCGCGCGCGCGGCTGCGATGCGTTCGGTCGCGAGTTTTAAATCGTAATTCTCTTTCAGCGCGGTGCGGATCAGCTCTTGCAGTTGTGGGTCCTGAAAAACCTTCCACCAGGGCAGGTCGGCGAACGAGGCCGCTTGGGCTTCGGCTTGCGAGTTTTCGTGGAGGTCGCGGTACGTGGGTGGAGTCTGAACCAAGGGCCGATGGTAATTCGGGCCGACGGCGCAACCGGCGAGCAACATCGAGGCAAAGGCTGCGGACAATAATAAGGATGACCGCGCCAGCTTTTTCAAGACCGACCTCTGCGCTTCGCCTGATTTGCGGCATGCGGCCATTTCAGTCTCCCTCCGCGGGGGCAGGCGTTCCGGGTAGGGCAGTGGAAACGCGCTCCGCGCCTGCGCCTGACCATTTCTCCACCATGAAAAAGATTGCGGGCACAAAGAAAATTCCGATGAAGCTGGCGGCCAGCATGCCACCGATTACGGTAGTGCCCATGATTTGGCGCGCTACCGAACCGGCGCCACTCGCCGTCCACAGCGGTACACAACCCAGAATGAACGCGAACGATGTCATCAGGATCGGGCGCAGGCGAAGGCGCGCGCCTTCAAGTGCGGCATCCGCCAAGGGCTTTCCGTTCTCGTATCCGTCCTTAGCAAATTCGACGATCAGAATCGCATTCTTCGCGGCCAGACCGATTAGCATGACCAGCCCAATCTGCGAATAAACGTCGGTCTCGATCTGCACCAGATAGGGTGGAAGGAAAACGCTGGCCAGCACGCGGCGCAGCCAGAGCATGGCAAAGGCTCCGAAGATCGCCACGGGAGTGCTGAGCAAAACGCTGAACGGCAACGACCAGCTTTCATACAACGCCGCCAGAATCAGGAAGACGAATAACAGCGAGAGCCCAAAGATCGCCGCCGGCGGAACTCCCTGGCGCGCTTTCTGCTCCTGAAACGATATGCCGGAATAGTCAAAACCCATCTCTCGCGGCATAGTCTGCTTGAAGACGTCTTCGAGGGCTGCCGTGGCCTGGTCTGCGCTGTAGCCCGGCGCAGCGCTCCCGTTGATTTGCGCCGAGCGATATTCGTTGAAGCGCAAAGTGAACTCCGGGCCAAGGCGCGGCTTTAGTGTGGTAAGCGTGGAGAGCGGGACACTCTCTCCCTTGTTGTTGCGCACGTAGAACTGCCCCACATTTTCCGCCTTGGCGCGGTCTTCGCCTTCGGCCTCGACGTAGACCTGCCACTGCCGGCCGAAGCGATTGAAATAGTTGATGAAATACCCCCCCATGAATGCCTGAACCGTGCGGTACACATCGTTCAGGGCCACACCCTGCTTCAGCACTTTGTCCCGATCCACTTCGACAAACTCCTGCGGGACGCTGGCTAAAAAAGTGGTGCTAAGGCTGGCGATCTCCGGGCGCTTGCGGGCGGCTTCAAGAAAAACGTTCAGGTTCCTGGCCAGGAATTGAATATCGCTGCCCGAGCGATCTTCAAGCATGAAGGTGAATCCTCCCGCGGTGCCGACGCCGGGAATGGCGGGCGGGGAAAACGCGAAGGCCACCGCCGCCGGCATCCGGCTTAACTGCTGGTTGAGATGTGCCTTGAGCGATTGAAATTGCTGAGCTCGGGTGGTGCGGTCGCTCCAAGGTTTGAAGGTGACAAAGAAGGTCGAGTTGTAGCTGGTGCGAACAAAACTCAGCAAACTGAAGCCGACGAAGCAGGTGACGTGTTCCACTCCCGGCGTGTTTAGCAAGATCTTTTCCACATCGGTCGTGACCGCCGTGGTGCGCTCGAGCGACGCCCCGTTCGGCAGTTGCACATTGACGTAGGCATAGCCTTGATCCTCGTCAGGAAGGAAGCTGGAAGGGATTCGGCTGGCGAAAAAGAACCCGGCAACGGAAAAGGCCAGGAGCAACACGATCACGACGAACGTCTTCTGCACCAATACCGCACTCCAACTCACGTAGCCCTCAGTTGCGCGCTCAAAGACGCGGTTAAACCAATCGAAAAATCTTCGCAAGAGTCCG
The DNA here is from genome assembly GCA_049513475.1 of Candidatus Sulfotelmatobacter sp. Taxonomy (GTDB): domain Bacteria; phylum Acidobacteriota; class Terriglobia; order Terriglobales; family Acidobacteriaceae; genus Sulfotelmatobacter. The sequence continues at coordinate 7,767 of JBEKWC010000025.1, forward strand.
CGGCTTGGAGTTTTCGGTTTGAGCAGCAGGGCCGCAAGCGCGGGGCTGAGCGTGAGCGCATTGAACGCGGATAGCAGAACCGAAATCGCAATGGTGACGGCGAATTGCTGGTAGAGTTTGCCGGTGATACCGGGAATGAAGGCTGTCGGCACGAACACGGCGGATAGAACCAGCGCGATGCCAACCACGGGGCCAGAGAGTTCTTCCATGGCTTTCAACGCCGCAGCCTTGGGCGTCATGCCTTCCTCGATATGGCGCTCCACGCCTTCGACCACGACGATGGCATCGTCCACCACAAGGCCGATCGCGAGCACGAGGCCGAACAAAGAAAGCGTGTTGATCGAGAAGCCGAACAAGGGGAAAAACACGAATGTGCCGACCAGCGAGACCGGCACTGCCAGCAGCGGAATCAGCGTGGCGCGCCAGCCCTGCAAGAAGATGTAGACCACGAAGATCACGAGGGCAAGGGCAATCAAAAGGGTTACGACGATTTCCTTCATGCCTTCCGTAACCGAGCGCGTGGTATCCAGCGCGACCACATAATCCATGTCGTCGGGGAAGCGCTGCTTCATCTGCGCCATCAATTTATTCACGCCGGCGGCGGCATCGACCGCGTTCGATCCCGGCAGTTGGTAAGTGGCAATGATAGCGCTCGGCCTCCCGTTGAAACGACCAGCAGTGCTGTAGTCTTGGGAGCCCAACTCGATGCGGGCAACATCTCGAACGCGAACCGTGCCTCCATCGGGCGTTTCACGGACGACGATCTTTCCGAAATCTTCGGGGGAGATGAGACGGCCTTGCGCCAGAACCGTATAGGTAAACTCCTGGCCCTTGGGAGCCGGTTCTCCACCCGCCTTCCCGGCTGGGTTCACGGTGTTCTGCGCCTGAATCGCGCTGACGATTTCTGGAACGGTCACACCCAGTTTTGCCAGCGTATCGGGCTTTACCCACAATCGCATGGCGTATTGACCGGCGCCGAATACCTGCACGTTGCCAATGCCCGGCGAACGCAGAATCGGATCCACAAGATTGATGTAGGCGTAGTTCGCCAGAAAGGTGGCATCGTAAGTTCCGTGCGGCGAGTACACCGCCGTCAACGTGAGCGGGGCCGTAACCGACTTGCGAACGTTCACGCCGTAATTCGTGACATCGGCGGGAAGCTGGGAAGCAGCCAGCGTTTCCCGGCTTTGCGCGAGAATGTAATCGGTGTTGGGATCGGTCTTGGCGTCGAAGTCGACGATCAGGCTGGTGGTCGAGTTGCCGGTGGCGTTCAGCGAATACATGTAGTTCATGTTGTCCACGCCGCTCATCTGCTGCTCGATGGGAGTGGCAACCGCCTGTTCCAGAGTTTGCGCGTCGGCTCCGATGTAGGTGGCCAGGACCTGAATCTCCGGCGGAGCGATGCTGGGAAATTGCGCCACCGGCAAGCTCAGGATGGTGAGGCTGCCCACCAGCACGAGGACGATCGAGATCACGATGGCGACGATGGGACGGTTGATAAAGAACTTTGACATGGATCACCTTCCCGAAGCTTCCGCCGCGAAGGGTTTGGGGTTTACCTGCATACCGGGACGGACTTTCTGCACGCCTTCGGCGACGATCCGCTCGCCCGGCTTCAGGCCTTCGGCGATAATCCACTGGTTGCCGACGCGGTCGCCGACCTTGACGGTTCGAATGCTGATCTTGTTTGCGTCGTCGACCGCCGCTACTTGGTAGCTCCCTTGCAGTTCGGAGACTGCGCGCTGCGGTACCAGCAAAGCGTCCTGCTGAAGGCGTACGGCCGCGCGAACTTTGCCATAGCCGCCGGGGCGAAGAATGTTGTCGGGATTGGGAAACAGCCCGGCGAGCTTGATCGCCCCAGTGCCTTCATTCACTTGTCGATCTGCGAAATAGAATGCGCCCTCGTGAGGATAGGTTGAGCCATCGGCCAAAATCAGTTCGAGGTGCAGATTTTTGTCAGCCGCCAAGCGAGATGTCTCCGACGGGAAGCGCTTTCGCCAGGCGAGGTATTGGGGCTCGCCGACGGTGAAATAAACTTTGATGGGATCGACGGTGGAGACTGAGGTCACGGGGCCGCTACTCAGATTTACCAGCGCTCCCACTTGCAACTGAGCCTGCCCGGCAATGCCATCGATGGGCGCTGTGAGGCGCGTGAAATCGAGGTTGATCTGGGCCGTTTCCACCGCAGCCGCGGCGGTTTTAATTTGCGCTTCGGCTGTGGCGACCGTTGCCTTCGCGGCCAGGTTGTTTTGAACGGCGTTGTCCAGATCCTGCTGGCTGGCGGCTTGCTCCTGCGCCAGCGGGGTATAGCGGTTGACGTCAAGCTCGGTGCGCCGTTGCACGGCTTGGGCATTGGCGAGCGTAGCCTTGGCCTGCGCCAGCTGCCCTTCGGCCTGATCGAGCGATGCCTGAAAGGGCCGGGGATCAATCTCGAAGAGTAGCTGCCCTTTTTTGACAAACGCGCCTTCCTGGTAGCCCTGGCGCATGATGTAGCCCGTGACCTGCGCCCGAACGTCAGCATTGGTGAAGCCGTCGAGCGTGCCGATCCATTCGCCGAAAATCGGGACATCTTTCCTTTCAACCTGCACGACTTCGACTTGGAGCGGAGTGCTCGACGGCGCTCCCGAGACGCGCTTGGGGTAGATCGCTCCAATCGTCAATCCGATGACGAGTAGGCCAAACGCACCGCCTATCCAGAGTTTGTACTTCGAAAGCGTGTTCATCGTTTTCCTCGGTTGGCAATCTTAACTTGGGTTGACCGATCGATTCTTTGGCCTCTGTGCTTACCCAACCCGGTATGCGGCGTGCCAGACATAATGCGCCATCGCAGCATAAAATGCATCACGCAATGCGGGTGTTCTTTGCTACCCAAAAGGCGGTCTGTGCGAATAACACTTTTGTGGTAAGCGCATGCGCTACTCCTTGGCGTACCCGGCTTTGCTCGCGGACTTACCCAGCTTGCCTCGCCAGTAGGCTCTCTCGTGGGCCGACAAAGTCTTGCACGAGGGCGGCAATTTTGTCGGCGGCGGCGTCCAACGCAAAATGGCCGGCGTCGAGCACGTGAACTTGCGCGGCGAGCACATCCTTCCGATAACGCTCCGGCTCGCCCGGATCGAACGAAAGATCGTGGGTGGCTTCAGCCGCGCCCAAGGCTGCGGAAACAAGATTTATCGTCCGCACGAACAAATTTTTCACACGCGAAAACTGAATCTCGCGGGACCGCGAAAAAGACCCGATTTCTGCAGTCCATATTACATCGTGAGAACGACCCTGAACTCAGCCTTCCCACTCAGCATGCGAGCGTAGGCTTCGGCCGCTTTCTCCAGCGGATAGGTTTCGATCATGGGACGCACGCCGCTTAGTTCGGCGAAGCGCAGCGTGTCCTCGGAGTCGGCGGCGGTGCCGGCCGCCCAGCCTTGAATGGTGCGGCTTCCGCTGATGAGTTGGATGGGCGTGACCTCGATGGGATCGAAGGTCGCACCCACGACCATGAGTTTGCCGTTCGTTCCCAGACCGTCGATTAGCGCTGACATGGCTTTCGAGCTCGGAGCTGTGGCCAAAATCACTTTTGCACCGCCCATTTTTTGCAAAGCCTCGGCTGCGTTGGTGGATGCGCTGTCGATGTAGACGTGAGCTCCGAGCTTCTTTGCGAGGATCTCATTTTCTGCACCGCGCCCGACGGCTGCGACCTTGTAGCCGAACTTGTTGGCGAATTGAATTCCGAGGTGGCCCAGACCGCCGATGCCTTGCACGGCAACCAGGTCGCCGGGGAAAGCGCCGCTATGGCGAAGGGCGTTGTAGGTGGTGATGCCGGCGCAGAGCAGCGGTGCGGCTTCAACATCCCTCAGGCCTTGCGGGATTGACACTAGCGCTTCCACGGGAGCGACCATGTATTGCTCGTAACCGCCGTCGTAGCTGATGCCGCAAATCTTAAGATTGCGGCAATTCTTAAAATCCCCGCGGCGGCACTCGGGACAGGTGTTGTCCTGGCCGCCGTGCCAGCCGACGCCCACGCGCTGGCCCTCTTTCCATTCGGAAACGCCGGCACCGACCTCCGCGATCGCGCCCGCCACTTCGTGGCCGGGAACGCGAGGATACTGAATTCCGGGCCAGACGCCTTCTTTCGTGAGCACGTCACTGTGGCAGACGCCGCAGGCCTGCACTTTGATCAGCACGTGCCCCGAACCCGGCGTTGGAATGTCGCGCTCGACGACCTGGAAATCGGCTCCGGGGCCCGGGACCTGAGCGGCTTTCATCTTTGTCACCTTTGTGGGTACTACCGAGATTTTGCTGGTGGCCATAATTGCTCCTAGGAATTTTCGGTCCGCCCGTGATGATATGGTCAAGGCCGACCTGGTCAACTCAAAAACAAAGTGCAATTCTCCGCTTAACGATCACGCAACTCATGCGGTCGCGCTCTGCCGGTACAAATCAAATCTCCGACTTATGAAGAGTGTCCGTTCTCCCGACAATGGATTCGTTGCCATGGGATTCGGATTCGGACATTTTTCTGGGTCAGAGGCGTTTCGACTTTCCCACGGGCCTCTTCCCGCTTAAGAAATCTCTTCGTGGTAGAAAAAAACACCTCCATGTGGTGATGTATTCGCTTCGCGAATCCCCTACAGTGGTGAAGTCCGAGGTTGAGCCGAGCGAGTGGTGCAGCGGCCCCGGTCAGGATGCTCGCGGTTCTACCTCTTCCATTGTGTTGCTTGGGGCTTATGGCGGCACCGAAATCCTCGAACTCGAAGTTGTCTCAAGGAGAATTGTATGCAGGGAATCAAGAACATCGTTCTAGTGCATGGGGCTTGGGCCGATGGCTCGAGCTGGTCGAAGGTTCTTCCACTGTTGCAGTCCAAAGGGTTGCACGCGGTTGCGGTGCAAAATCCTTTGAACTCCATTGCCGATGATGTGGCGTCTACCAACCGGCTGATCGATGCGCAGGATGGCCCGGTGCTTCTGGTGGGACATTCCTACGGCGGCGCAGTCATCACTGAGGCCGGGAACAATCCTAAAGTGAAAGGGTTGGTTTACGTCGCGGCGTTTGCTCCCGAGGAGGGCGAGACGCTGGGAGGAATGGCAGCAAAGTTCCCAACTCCTCCAGCCTACAGCGAGTTTCGGCAGATCGATGACGGCTACCTGATGTTAACGGAGAAGGGCGTGAGGGAAAGTTTTGCGCAAGATCTTTCGCCGGCGGAGCAAAGTTTGGTGTTCGCCGTGCAAGGTGCGACCCAGGGCGCTATTCTCGGCACTCCCATCAAGAAGGCGGCATGGCACTCCAAACCCAGCTGGTTTGTTATCGCTGCCAACGATCGCACAATCGCGCCCGAGCAGGAGCTCAGCACAGCCAAGAGAATGAGTGCGAAGACTCTGACCGTGGCCAGCAGTCATTTGGCGATGCTGGCGCAGCCGGAGAAGGTCGCCGACTTCGTGACCGAAGCCGCGGCTTCGATCGAGGTCAGCGCCGCAGCTTGAAATCTACCGCGGATTCGCCATTCTTTCCTCGCAGTCCGTTGCGGGAGGGGTTGGGTGCCGCTGTTCGCCTACTTCAAGGAAATCTGTTGCCCGACGGGAGTTTTTGATGACCGAGTTGTTGAGTCTAGCGGTGAAAGCACATGGCGGCCTTGAGCGTTGGAAGAGAGTTAAGGCGATCAAGGTGGCGGCATCGATCACGGGCGCGATCTGGTTTGTAAAAAGCAAAGGAGACTTCCTCAAGAACGTTGTACTGACCAGCGAAACGCGCCGCGAGCGTGTGGCCGTGGACTTCTGCGGACAAGACAAGCGGGCGATTTTCGAGCCTGGCCGCATCGTGATCGAAAGTGCAGACGGAACTCCGATCGAAGCCCGCGATCATCCGGAAGAATCCTTCGTAGGGCAACAGCGGGAAACGCCCTGGGACGACATGCACGCGGTGTATTTCGTTGGCGAAGCCTTGTGGACCTACCTGAACATCCCGTTTCTCTACGCCGAGGAAGGCTTCGCGACCGAGGAGATCGCGTCGATTCAGGTCGACGGAGAAAGCTGGCGACGGCTCAAAGCAACCTTCCCGGATAACGTGAAAAGCCACACCAGGGAACAGATCTCCTGCTTCGGTCCCGATGGTTTGTTGCGCAGGCACGACTACACGGTGGATATCCTGGGCGGCGCAACCGGTCTCAACTATGCCTCGGACTATCGAGATGTGGAGGGCATCATCGTGCCCACGAAACGCCGCGTGTATGCCTACGAAGGCGACTACCAACTGGTGAGAGAGCCTTTGCTGGTCGCCATCGACATGGCAGCGATCAGCCTTCTTTGACCCGTCATTGGAGCCTTAGCGGTTGAAGATATTGAGGAGATTCAGCTCGCGGCGCAATGTTTCATGGGCCGCGAACTTTTTATTGATGGCGCGAGGCGCGGAACTTTTTAAGCGCGGAGGATGCGGAGACCAGCTGCGCGGAGTTCGCGGATAACAAGATATCTGGCTTTTGAAAACGACGGGCTTTCTCAGTCGAAGGGCAGGCCTACATAATTTTCCGCCAGCGACTGCGCGCCCACGCGCGAACTGGTCACGTAGTCCAGTTCGGCCAGCTGGCGGCGCTGGTCGAAAGCATTGTCGGTTTCGAAGCGATGCAGCATCGATGTCATCCACCAGGAGAAGCGCTGCACCTTCCAGACCCGACGCAGGCAATTCTCGGAATACTGATCCAGAAGTTCGGTCTTGCCGTAGGTATAGTATTGCGCGAAGGCTCGAGCCAATAGGCGAACGTCGGCGGCAGCCAGGTTCAGGCCTTTGGCGCCGGTGGGGGGAACGATATGCGCCGAATCTCCCGCCAGGAAGAGCCTTCCGTATTGCATGGGTTCGACGACGAAGCTGCGCATGCCAGTGATGCCTTTTTGGATGACCGGACCTTCGGTGAGCGTCCAGCCGTTGACCGCTTCCAGGCGAGTGTGCAGCTCGCGCCAGATCATATCGTTTGACCAATTGGTGATCTCGTCATCGGGCGGGCATTGAATATAAAGGCGAGAAATCGTGGGGGAACGCATGCTTAATAGGGCGAAACCGCGTTCGTGGTTGGCGTAGATCAGCTCTTGCGATGAGGGTGCAGCTTCAGCCAGAATTCCCAGCCAGCCAAAGGGATAGACTCGTTCGAAGACGCGCAGAACTCCTTCGGGGATCGAAGGCCGGCAGATGCCGTGAAAACCGTCGCAGCCGGCGATAAAATCGCACAACAATTCGTGATCTCTACCGTCTTTGCGGTAGAGGATTCGCGGCTTGGGGCCGTCGAAGTCGTGGATGCTGACCTCATCGACCTCGAAGAGAATCTGGCCTCCGGTCGCGAGACGCGCATTGATCAGGTCTTTCTGGACTTCGTGCTGGGCGTAGACGACGACCGATTTTCCACCGGTTAGATCCTGAAAGTCGATGCGATGGCGGCGCCCCGCGAATTGCAATTCGATGCCGCCGTGGATGAGGCCTTGCGCCCTCATGCGCTCGCCTACGCCGATTTCGGTGAGCAGGTCGGCGGTCCCCTGCTCGAGCACTCCGGCGCGTACCCGCTCTTCGATATAGGCACGGCTCTTGGATTCGAGGATTACCGATTCGATGCCATTCAAATAAAGGATGTGGGAGAGTAACAACCCGGCTGGGCCCGCCCCGACAATTCCGACTTGGGTTCTCATTCCGATTCAATCGTCCATTTTAGATCGTCCGGTCGAGGCCCCGAGACTTCCGGTCATCATTTGGTCATCCAGCGAGGCATCGACCGCGTTTTCATAGCATCGGGACGATTAACCATCAAGAACGGAAGCGGTCCGGCGCACCGCTCCCGCTTGCCCCCTCACGTTCAGAAAGTGAATTTTGCCGAAATTTGCAGTTGGCGCGGATTGAACATAGTCCGCGGCGTTCCGAAAAGCGGGTTCGGAGTGGGCGCGATATCCATAAAAACTTGTTTGCCGTTGATCACAGCGCTTTGCGGCAGACAGGTCACTTGTCCGCGCTGGATGGCAAGCGAGGCTGCGTCTTTGTAGTGCTCGGGCACGGGACCGTTATACGGAGTGGAACCGCCGCAGAAATCGGGTGTGCCGCCGCCGTAGACTGAGGTCACTTCGTTCACGTTCTGGCGGTTGAATACGTTGAAGGCATCGAAAGCCAGCAACAATCCCATATGCTCGCGGAAGAGGAACGAGCGCGAGAGGCGCAGATCGAAGGTATAAAGATCGTCGCCGCGATAGGCGTTGCGCGGCGACCAACCCACGCGATCGGTGACCGGGTTGGTGTCGCCGTTGACGTCGTTGCCGATATACATGGAGAAAGGCCGCGGAGTTTGCAGGGTGATGATGCTGCTGAACTCGAAGCCTCTGAGCACCGCATTCGAGCGCTTGGGGGTGTCGGCGGTGAAGTTACCCACAAAACGATGGCGCACGTCCTGCACGGAATCGGCGCGCTCCAGATCGCGGTTGTAGAGAGACTCCGGCGTGCTGACGAAGGTGGTAAAGGTGCCGTCGTCCTGGGTGTGCGACAAGGTGTAGTTGGCGCTGAAGCGCAAATATTGGCCGACCTTGTCGGTGACCGAGAGCGTCGCTCCGTTGTATTCCGCGTTGCCGGAACCATCGAGGTAATACATGAGGCCGGCATTGTTGTAGAGAACGCCGCTGAAGGCGGGCTTGCCATCGAGCATGCGGTTGTTGGGGAAGGGTCCGGTGGGCGTGGTCGGCGGACCGGGTGTATCTTCTGCCGGGAAGCAGATGGTGGCTGAATTCGCAAGCCCGGCCGAGGGACAAACGTTCAGGTTCTCGGGGCGGATTTGTTTGTGCGCCCGCAGAAAGAGATAGGCGGCGCTGACCACGAGGCCTTTGCCAATCTGTTGGTCGATTTGCACGCTGGCCTGCTCGGAGTAAGCGGTGCGCATGTTGCGGTCGAGTCCGCCGCCGCTGTTAGTCACGAAGGTTCCGCCGGGAAAAGCGGGATTCTGCATGGGACCGGGGCCGGTGCTGAAGTTGGGAGGAGTCTGCCCGGTGGTGATCAGAGTGGCCGCGGCTTGCCACGGCGTGGGAACGGTCGCGCCGTTGGGATAAGGCAGCGGTGCGAATCCGTTCAAGGGATTCGGGGCGTCGAAGCTGAGCTGGTTCAGAACCCAGGTGGCGGTGGAATTGCCTTTCCTTACCCAAGGTTGCGGCGCGTTGGGAATCACCACTTCGCGTTGCGGCGACGTGGTGTAGAAGAACGTCATGTTGTAGTGGTCGTCGAAGATGCCGAAGCCGGTGCGGATGACTGTGCTCTTGGTCGGAGAGTAAGCGAAGCCGAGTCTTGGTTGAAATCCACGGCGGTCAGGATTCACATAATCGGTGAGCCCGAACTCGGTATCCCAACGCAGGCCGTAGTTCACGGTGAACTTGGGCGTGAGCTTCCACTGATCCTGGAAGAACAAGCCGAAGTAGCTGTGATTCAGATGCACGTAATAATCCTGCGGATCGACATAGGCGTTGGGCCAGGTGCCGCCGCCGGTGGGAATTGGGGGGGGGAGACTGCCTTGCACGATGGGACCGGAGCCCACCGGAGCGCCCCAGAAGGCGATGGGCACACCGTTGAGAGGATCAGCGTTGTTGGGGCCGACATCACTGTTGGAAAAGAAGGGAGGGCCAGCAGTCGGACAAGGTCCATCGGCAGGATTCGCGGGCAAGGGTGTCGTTTGATTTACGAAGCGGGCGAAGTCGACCAGGCAGTTGAAGCCGGGCAACACGATGCGCATCGGGGTGAAGCCGGGCCAGATTACGAAATCCCAAACGTGGTTGAAATCTGCGCCGAACTTGAAGTAGTGGTTGCCTTTGATCCAGGCAATGCTGTCGGAGAGTTGTATACGGCTTTCGTCGGTCGCGTCGAAGGTGCCAAAATTGTGGCCGAACAAAAGCGTGTTGGGAATATCGAGGTTGGGTTGGCCGGTTACGCCGGGGAAGTTGTAATGGCGGCGGGCATATTGCGCAAGTACTGTGTTCACTAAATCGGGTTTGAGAACAGAATTCAACGAACCGGCGAGAGTTTGATCGCGCAGGAACGTGTCGTGGCCGCTGCTGGGAGCTCCGATGCCGCCGCCATCGAGCGTATCGCCGACCAGCACGTTCAGGTCGCGCGCGTCGACGATGCCATAGTGAATGGCCAGGCGATTCGTGTTGTTGATCTGGTGGTCGAGGCGGGCAAAACCGTTGTCGTTGTCGAGAGTCTTCAGAATGTTCAGATTTTCCGCGGGCAATCCGAGTAGCGCTTTGGCGCCATTCACGAGCGGCAAATTGTCCGGAATCCCAGCGGCAACATTGCCGACGAGGGTGAAGGGATAGGTCGGCGATTCCGCGAGGCGCTGGCCTTCGTAGTTGGTAAAGAAGAACGTTCGATCTTTCTTGAGAGCGCCGCCGAGGGTGCCGCCGAATTGGCCGCGGCGATAAGCGTTGTAGGGAGCCACGGTCAGAAGCGAATTCGAGTCGGCCGCTTTGTTCTGCAGATAGACATAGGCCGATCCGTGGGTATCGTTAGTGCCGGACTTCGTGACGACGTTGACGATGCCGCCCAAGGCGCGGCCGTATTCGGTCCCAAAGCTATTGTTGACGACGCGGAATTCGCTCACCGCTTCCTGCGAGGGTGTGGCCCGTTGCGAACCGGTGGCCTCGTTGATGTAATCGGCCCCGTCGACGGTGACGGCATTGCTCAAATCGCGCATGCCGCCGAAGGAGATGCGAGTGACTTCCGGCTCGGTGAAAGTGGATTGCAAGCTGGTTCGGCCGGTTGCAACACCCGGAGTCAGCAAAGCGAAATCTACGAACTGCCGCGTGGAAGTAGGAAGCTCGGCGATCTCTTGGGTGTTGATGACCTGGCTGATTTCGGTGCGGCTGGGCTCGACCGTGGGCGGCTCGGTGTTCACGGTGACGACCTCGCCGGCGGTCGCGACCTTCAGGGTCAGGTTCACGGTGGCAGTCTGTCCAACGGTCAGCACGATTCCCTTCTGTATCGATTTCGTAAAGCCCGGTTGGGTTACCGTGAGCTCGTAGTTGCCGGGAGGCAAGTTGGTGAGGACGTAGTAGCCGTCGGCGTTGGTGGCCGCCGGGTAATTGAGATTGGTGTCAATCTCGTGCAACTGGACTCGGGCATTAGCCAAGGTTCCGCCGTTGGGGTCCGAGATGGTTCCATTGAGCCGGGCGAAGCTGACTCCGGCTTGACCGGAGGCGAATGGTAGGGAGAAGCAGGCGCTCCAAACCAAAAGCAATACGACTACCGCGATGCGTTTTGCCACAAGACCCTCCCTTGATGCGTTGACAGGAAAACTGCTATTGACCTCAACGTCCAAGCCCCCTGCCAATGGCAGCGGGGCTCAATGAGAGCCTTGCGGTTTTGTATTTGCCGGTTGCCGGGATTCAATCTTCATGGATTGCAGGCCCCCTCTCGCCTTGATCACAAAAATTGATTTTGTGCAGTCGAATAGATACACGGCCCGGAAGCGGACTGTCCAATACATCTTCCGAAGGAGCGCGATACTAATTAGGTATCGCGACGGAAATAGCTTTACGGAAAGCATTTTCTCAACCATTTGCTCAGGGGAAGCGAACCTTGCTGGTCAACAGGAGTCCGCTTGCGGCGCTGTTATAGAATCCGTTTCCAATGGAACTCCGCCACGTTCGCTACTTCATCGCAGTCGCCGAGCACCTCAACTTCCGCAAGGCCGCGGATCATCTGCACATCGCGCAGCCTCCCTTGAGCCGACAGATCCGGCAACTGGAGGAGGAACTCGGCGTGACTCTGCTGCTGCGCGATAAACAGCGCGTGGAGCTGACTAAAGGCGGCGTAGCTTTTCTGGAACAGGCGAGAAAGTTGATCGTGCTGGCTGGCCACGCGCGGCAGGTGGCGCGCCGGGCGCAAAAGGGAGAATCGGGGAGCGTGCGCGTCGGGATTGCCTCGGGGCTGGGCGGCGTCGTCGGAAAAGTCGTGTTTGATTTCAGAACGGAAATGCCCGACATCGACGTGGAATGCAAAGACATGTTCTCCGCGCAGCAGAACGAGGGCCTGCTGAAAAACGAAATCGACGTCGGCTTTCTGCGGCCGCCGGTGGATCAGGTGAATCTCAATTGTGAATTGCTCTTCGAAGAAGAGTTCGTGGTGGTGTTGCCCAAGACCCATCGCCTGGCCAATCGCGGGTCGGTGCGCCTGCGCGAGGTTGCCGACGAGCCGCTGATTTTGTTCGACCGCAAATTTTCCAGCGGCTTGTACGACAAGATTCTGGGCCTCTATAGCCGAAATGGATTCACTCCGCATCTGACGGTGACCCACGTGGAGGCGCACGAAGAGTCGGGCGCGATCATGATTGCCGCGGGCAAGGCGATCTTTGTGGGCACGGGCGCAACCGTGAATCGGTCGGTGTATGGCATCGAGTTGGTCACGCTGAATTTGAATGAGCCGGATGCGCGCATTGAAGTTTACGTGGCCTGGCGCAAGGGCGAGGACTCGCCCGCGGTGCTGTCGTTTCTAGAATCTGTGCGGCGCGTCTACAAACTGCCGGAGCACGGGCCGCGGGCGGATTCGAATTTGGCTTCGAATTTGGTTAGAGGGTCGGCGGCGAAGCGGCGTTAGGGCTTCGACTCCGCTCGCGCAGGCCATCGGGGGATTTCATCATGAAAACAATCGGAGGATTGTTGCTGCTTGCGGTGTTTACCTCTGCCGCGATCGCTCAGGAACTCGCGACCGATAGTCCCACTGGAACAATCGAAGTGGTGGCGACCTTTCCCGAGGGAATGCCCACAGGGGTAACGGTCGCGGATGATGGACGAATTTTCGTTAACTTCCCCCGCTGGGGCGACGAGGTTGAGGCGACGGTGGCGGAAGTGGTGAACGGAAAAGCGGTACCGTTCCCTTCGTCCGAAATCAATCAGTATGCGGCCGGCGACCATCAGGCCGAGAAGCTGGTTTCGGTGCAGAGCGTGGTGGTGGACCCCGCCAATAAATTTCTATGGATCCTCGACACCGGGAGCATCGCCTTCGGCCCGGTCAATGTGGGCGGCCCTAAATTGATCGCCGTCGATCTTAGAACCAATCGGATCGCAAAGAAAATTATCTTTCCCGCGGACGTGGCGTTGAAAACAAGTTACGTGAACGATGTGCGCTTCGACTTGCATCGCGGCGCGGAGGGCACGGCCTTCATCACCGATTCGACCTCGAGCGGACCGAATGGAATCATCGTGGTCGATCTGGCCTCGGGCAAAACGTGGCGGCGGCTAAACGATCATCCCTCGACCAAGTCGGATCCGGACTTCATCGCAGTGGTGGAAGGCGGTGTGATGGAGATGCGGCTTCCAGGAAAGCCGGCGTCGCGCTTTCAGGTGGGCGCCGACGGAATTGCAATCAGTGCCGACGGAAAAACTTTGTATTACTCTGCGCTGACCAGCCGGCGTTTGTTCAGTGTGAGCGTCGATGCCTTGGCAGACCAGCGTCGTAGCGACGCCGAAGTTGCGGCCACCGTGAAAGACCTGGGAGATAAAGGCGGCGCGGGCGACGGCATGGAATCGGACGCCCAGGGGCGCGTGTACATGAGCGATTACGAGCACAATGCCATCCACAGAAGAAAAACCGACGGAGAAATTGAAACGCTCGTGCACGATCCGCGCGTGCTGTGGCCGGATACGCTTTCGCTGGCCGCCGATGGATATTTGTATTTCACCGTGAATCAGATCGAGCGGCAGCCACCGTTCCATGACGGCCATGATCTGCGCGTGAAACCCTACGTGTTATTTCGCGCGAAAGTTGACGGGGCGCGGATTCACTAGCGCGTGCGCGACTGCCCTCCGTTATGCAGGATCCGTCCAGGAATGTTCCAGGCCTTTCATCAGTTGCCAGAGCGCGCGGTTCAACGGCACAGGCACGCCTAGCTTTTCCCCGGCATCGGCAATCGCTCCGTTCACGAAATCTATTTCGGTGGGACGCTCGGCTAGAACATCCATCAGCATCGACACGTTGCGTTTGCCGGGAGCGGTTGCGCCCTCGACCACCATTTGCCGGGGATCGCCGTGCAGGGTGATGCCTAAATCCGCGGCCACGCGTTCTCCTTCCTGCAACAAAGCTTCGTAGAGCGCGCCCGTGGGTGCGAACCTCGTGGCCGCGCCATGATGCAGCCGAGTGAGCGCGCCCACCGGGTTCACCGCGGAGTTAAAAATCAACTTGGTCCACTGCGCGCCGCGCGCGTCTTGCATCGGAACTACGCGCAGGCCTGCGCTTGACAAGCATCGTGCGAGCTGCTCGACGTTGGCGTATGGGGTACCGGAGGGTTCGAAGGGGCCGATCCAGAGATCGCTGTAAAACTCGAAGCCGGCGTGACCGGGTCCGATCATGTGGGCCGCCATGGTGGTCGCGCCGCGGACTACGTTCCTGATACGCTCGGCGATAACTTCCTCGTTGCCCAGTCCATTTTGCACCGAGCACACGGCCATGGCTTCGGAAAAAATATGCGCGCTCTGATCCACGGCCTGGCGTGTGTGCGCGCCCTTGGTGGCGAAGATTCCGAAATCACAGGCCGGAATTTCAGCTGGCTGGGTGGTGGCAAGAAGCCGGGCCGTAAAATTCGCAGCGCCGCTGATTTTGAGACCTTGCTCTCGAATTGCGAGCGTGTGCGGCTCGTTTACGTCGAAGGCATAAACCTCAAGATTGTCAAGGCGCGCCAGATGTCCGGCGATCACGCTTCCGAGCGCGCCGCATCCCACTATGCAAATTCTCTTTGGCATTGCTCTCCGATGAGTTTGTGCGGCCAACGCGAAGACAAACTCGCTGCTCGCGCAAGATGATATAACACTCGCAATTCGATGGTGGTGCGGAGAGAGGATGAGAAGCGTACGCGAAGCTACTTATGAAGTGATGCGCGAACTGGGAATGACCACGATCTTCGGTAATCCAGGATCGACGGAATTGCCGTTTCTGCGGAACCTGCCCGTGGATTTCAAATACGTTCTAGCGCTGCACGAGCGCTCGGCCGCGGGCATGGGCGTGGGTTATGCGATGGCCCGGGGCAAAGCGGCATTCGTCAATTTGCATTCCGTGGCGAGCGTGGGCAACGGGCTGGCCGCGATTGTCGATGCGCATTATTGCCACGCGCCGCTGGTGGTGACGGCGGGGCAGCAAGATCGCCGGCAAATCCAGTCGGAACCGTTTCTGGCGAGCCGCTCCGTAGATGTAGCGAAGCCTTACGTCAAATGGGCGTGGGAACCGGTACGCGCGGAGGACGTTCCCGCTGCGATTGCGCGCGGATACTATCTCGCGATGCGGCCGCCGATGGGGCCAGTATTCATTTCCATTCCCATGGATGATTGGACGCATTCGTGCGAATCGCAGCCCGTACGCATCACGAGCGGGACAGTGTTAGCCGATCGCGAGGCCCTGCGCGAAATCGTCTACGCGCTCGATCACAGTCAGAATCCGTCGCTGGTCGCGGGTTCGCAGATCGAGGAAGACCGGGGCTGGAACGAAGTGATTGCCCTGGCCGAGCATCTCGATGCCGATGTCTACCAGGAACCCATCGCCTCGCGCTGGACGTTTCCGCGCCGGCACCGGCTGTTCCGCGGCCACCTGCTCCCGGCGCAGAGGCCGCTGGCAGAGCAGTTGTCGGCCTATGATCTCGTCGTCGTATTGGGCGCTCCGATTTTTCTCTATTACGCGTACGTTCCTGGCGAAACGGTAACCCCCGCTACCAAACTCTTTCAGATTACCAACTCGCCGCATGACGCCGCCGCCGCCCTCGCCGGGAGGAGTATTGTCGGCGACGTCGCGGAAGCCGCAAACTATCTGCTTCGGAACTCGAAGCCGCGATCCCGCGGCGCTCGAACGGCGAGAAATCTTCCGGCTGAGGTCCACGCGGCCCATCCCATCACTCCTGCATACTTATTCAATGTTCTGAATAAACTCTTGCCGCGCGACGCGATTATCTGCGAAGAATGCCCCTCCTCGAAGGGCGATCTTGACGCGCACATCCTGCTCGATGAGCCGGGTTCGTTTTACTCGGTGCGCTCCGGAATTCTGGGCTTTGGATTGCCGGCGGCGGTGGGACTTCAGCTAGCCCATCCCGAGCGCCGCGTTGTGTGCCCGGTGGGCGACGGCTCGGTGCAGTACTCCATTCAGGCCTTGTGGACAGCGGTGCAGGAAAACGCGCCCGTGATTTTTATCGTGCTGCACAACGGCGATTATTCCGCGTTGAAAAGTTTCTGCGATTTCACCAGAGTAGGCCGCGACGTGCCCGGCATGGACTTGCCGGCTATCGACATCGTGAAAATTGCCGGCGGTTACGGCATGGCCTCGAGCCGTGTGGAGCGCTGTGAAGAGTTGGCGCCGGTTCTGCGGGAAGCCTTCTCTTCGAAACGACCTTGTTTGATTAGCGTAAGGGTGACACCGGGCGGCGACAAATGCATGGGGATGGATCATTCGGTGAATCCTCCCGATTATCGGTGAGTGCTCCGCGTCTCAGTGAACAGCCGCTTTTTCCGCCCCCAGCCCCGTGTTGGCTCGCACCAGCAGTTCGTTGAACTTGTCCTCGGAGCTTTTTTCGCGGCTGAGAAAAGTTCCCAAGATTGCGCAGAGAAAGCCGAGAGGCACGCTGAGAATGCCCGGATTTTCCAAGGGAAACCAGGGCCGCACCTGCAAAATGTGCCGCGCGGCTCCCACCGCGCCTGGAGAATCGACTCCCATGAAAGTGGGGCTGACCAGCATTAATCCGAGGCAAGCCACCAGACCGCCCGCCAGCCCTGAGATCGCGCCGGCGGTGTTGAAGCGGCGCCAATACAGCGACAACACAATGGCCGGAAAATGGGCGGAGGCTGCGACCGCCATTCCCATGGTCGCGAGGATACCGACGTTCGCGGCAGGGCCGAGAACGATGGCGATCGCAATTCCCGCCACGCCTACGGCCAGCGCCGCGATCTTCGCCACCATCACGGTTTCTCCGGCGCGCCGTTCCGCCCCGCGATGAATCACGTTGACCCAGAAATCGTGAGCGAAGGAAGTCGATGCGCTGATGGTGAGGCCCGCGACCACCGCGAGAATGGTGGCGAAAGCCACGGCGGAGACGATCGCCAGAAACACGCTTCCGCCTAACGCACGAGCCAGTAAAGGGCCGCTCATGTTGGTGCCGCCATTTGCCAGGATGAAGTCCGGACCCAGCAGCGCGGCGGCGCCGAAGCCGAGCATTGACGTCATCACAAAAAAACTGCCGATGAGGGCCATGGCCCAAACCACGCTTTTTCGCGCCGTCCTGGCATCGGGCACGGTGTAAAAGCGCACCAGCACGTGGGGCGCGCCCGCCGTGCCAAAAATAAAAATCGTCCCCAGCGAGAGCAGATCGAAAGTGCCGCCGCGGCCCGAATAGCGCAGACCGGGATGAAGGAAGTTCTTCACCACGGCTTCGCCCTTCGCGTGATACGAAATCGCGTGCGTGGCCCGGAAGAATTCGCTAAACCGAAAATGGAAATGCCTCAATACAAGTATTGAAAGTGCAATGGTGCAGATCATCAGCAGCATAGCTTTGACGATCTGCACCCACGTGGTGGCCAACATGCCGCCGAAAATCACATACACCATCATCAGAATGCCCACGCTTATTACAGCGGTGTTAAAGCTGATGCCCGAGTCGGCGAGCAGCAGGCGAACCAGCGCGCCGGCGCCGACCATCTGCGCGATCATGTAAAACGTGACTACTGTTAACGTGCTTACCACTGCCATGGCGCGCACGGGCCGCGAATGAAAGCGGAATGCGACGAGATCTCCGAAGGTGTACTTCCCCGCATTCCGCAGCGGTTCCGCCACCAGCAGCAGAATGGTCACGAAGGCCATGAAGCCGCCGACGGCATAAAGAAACCCATCGACGCCCTCGAGCGCGATCAAACCTACGACCCCGAGAAACGAAGCTGCGCTCATAAAATCGCCAGCCACGGCAAAGCCGTTTTGCCAGGCGGTGATATTGCGGCCCGCGGCGAAGTAAGTGGTCGATCCGCCGGAACGCCGCGCCGCCCAAAGCGTAATCGCGAGAGTCGCGGCGACGAAGGAGAGGAATACCGCGAGCGAAATGGACAATCAGATGCCTCCCTTGCGACGGCTCCGATCCAGCAGCAACTTTCCGATGCGCTCGTCTATTTTTGTCGAGAATCTCAAATATAGGATTGCGACAATTGCTCCCGAGACAAATTGCGAGAGCGCAAATACATAGGCGAGGGTGAGCGTGCCGAACACCGGAGTCGACATGAATCGTGGCGCCAGGCCGAAAGACAAATGAAGCAAGAGGTAATAGGCGCCGTACACAAGAAAAACCGGAATGACGAACTTTCTTCGCGCGTGGAGCAATTGCTTGAATGCCGGAGAGTTGGCGAAGGTGTTCCAGTCGGGCGGTTCGGCGTCGCAGGAGACGTTACGCGAAGGACGAGTCATGGTTTTGCCAATTGATCCTTCAGGCCCGCTTGCCGAACGCAAACCGGCGCGAAGGCAAGGGTTATATCATAGGTCCGGAGGCGCGGTGTAGACCTGAATACTTAATCCTGCATCACAGCACGAGAAAAAGTCCGCTCTGCCCGGGCATTGCTTTGAGTGGAATCAACCATCGCCTTTCGAAAACATTGCAGATTTCTCGCGCAAAGGCGATTTTTGTTGACATCGCTTGGCACTCGTGTGGTAAATCGTTCGGTTAGCGGAGATCTTCGAGTTATGTCGACAGTGCAGGAAATTGCGGAGAAACGAGCGCGGGTGAATTCCTTGGCTGGCCTGAACCAGCAGTATATTGGTGGAGTTTGGCGGGATGGGGCAAGCAGCCGAGTTCTAGCGGATACGAATCCCTACAACGGCGAATTGATCGCAGCTTTCAAACTCGCCAGCGTGGCTGATGTAGACGAGGCCTATCGAGCGGCGGCGGCGGCGCAAAAAGTCTGGGCCGCGGTGAATCCCTTTGAGAAGAGAGCGATCCTCGAAAAAGGATTGGCGTGGCTGGAGTCGCATGAGCCAGAAATTTCCGATTTGATTGTCGATGAACTTGGCGGCACGCGGCTGAAAGCCTTCGTCGAGATCCTGCTGGTCAAAAGTTCGTTGAAAGAAGCCTCGACGTATCCGGTCCGCATGACGGGGGAGATTCTTCCCTCCCCCATCCCGGGCAAAGAAAATCGCCTGTACCGTGTTCCCGTCGGCGTCGTTGGAGTCATCAGTCCTTTCAATTTTCCCTTCATCCTAAGCATGCGGTCGGTGGCGGCGGCTTTGGGCGCGGGGAACGGCGTGGTCCTGAAACCGCACGACGACACTCCGATCGTCGGCGGTACGCTGATCGCGAAAGTTTTTGAAGAAGCCGGGTTGCCGAAGGGGCTGTTGAATGTTGTGGTCGCCGACATCGCTGAGATCGGCGACGCGTTTGTGGAGCATCCCGCGCCGCGCGTGATTTCTTTCACTGGCTCGGAAGCGGTCGGGCGGCACGTGGGCGCGGTCGCGGGCCGCTGCTTGAAACGCGCCGTGCTTGAGCTCGGCGGGAACAGCGCGTTGATCGTGATGAACGACGCCGATTTGACTCTGGCGGTGAATGCGGCGGTGTTCAGCCGCTTCATGCACCAGGGCCAGGTGTGCATGTGCGCCAATCGCATTCTGGTGCAGCGCGGAATCTACGGGGCGTTTCTGGAAACCTTTATCGCTCGGGTTTCGGCTCTGAAAGTCGGCGATCCGCGCGATCCGCAAACCGAGATCGGGCCGCTCATCAACCGCAAGCAGGTCGACACTTTTTCAAAACAGTTGCAGCGGGGGATCGACGAAGGCGCGAAGGTTGGGTTGCGCGGCAACGTGGAAGGGAATCTGGTTTCTCCGACGGTATTCGTAGATGTGCGCGATGATATGTGGCTCGCGCAGAACGAACTGTTCGGCCCCGCGGTCTGTGTGATGCCATTTGAAACTCCGCAGGATGCGATCCGCATCGCCAACAACAGCCCCTTCGGGCTGACCGGCGCCATCATTACAACCAATGTGGAAGGCGGCGCGGAGCTCGCCAAAGAAATCGATTCCGGCATGGTGCACATCAACGATGGCACGGTCAACGACGAGCCCCTGGTGGCCTTTGGCGGTGAAAAAGCGTCTGGCACCGGACGATTAAATGGGCGCTGGGCGCTGGAGGAATTTTCTACCTTGAAGTGGATCTCCGTGCAACACGCGCCGCGGCACTATCCCTTCGAGAGCGCTTAGCGAATCATGGATGCGATGAAAGTTTTTGATCGCCGGCGAGTGCTGAAAGCAACGACCGGAATTCTTGCGGGACTGGTTGTGGCCGGAACTCCGCTGGCGGTTGTCGCAAAAGGGCGCGCCTGGGCCATCGAACTGGGGGCGCTATCCAGCGAGGAGGCGGCCAAGCTGGTTGCGATGGCACGCACCCTGTTTCCGCACGACCGGCTCGATGATCTTGCCTATGCCGGCGTGGTTCGCTCTATCGATGAAGAATCGCGCAAGGACGACAGGTTGCTGAAATTGTTGAAAGCGGGCGTGCGCAGCCTTCCGGATAATTTCGCGAAGCTCTCCGAACCCGAACGCGTGAGCGCACTCAAGACCATGGAAGCGGGAGATTTTTTCCAGACGATGAGGCTGAAGACCGTTCAGCGTTTATACGCGAGTCCCATGGCCTACGCATGCTTCGGGTATCAGGGAGAGTCGTTTTCTGAAGGCGGATATTTGCTGCGGGGGTTCAACGATCTGCACTGGCTGCCGGAAGTTCCACTGGAAGATAGCGGGCCCATGCCGCTCGGCTAGAGACCCGAAAACCATGGCGCATATCTCATTGAAGGACGAAGATGCCGTCGTGATTATCGGCTCCGGCGCCGGTGGCGGCACTCTGGCGCACGAACTTACGCGTCGGGGAGTCAAGGTGGTGTTGCTGGAAGCCGGGGCGCGGCAAAGTACGGAAACATTTTCGCAGGTTCCGGGTGAGGCCTTCCTCCAACTGACGTGGCTCGATACGCGCACACAGAGCGGCGACTGGGGTGTGGCGCGCGATTTTCCAACGATGCCGGCGTGGCATTGCAAAACGGTGGGTGGGACGACGGTGCACTGGACGGCCTCTGCGCCGCGGCTGCAGGCTTGGGAATTTCGCGCAAAGACCGAGTACGGCGATATCCCCGGAACTTCGCTGATCGACTGGCCGATTTCGCTAGAGGAGTTGCAGCCTTACTACGAGCTCGCCGAAAAGCGAATGGGGGTTACACGGCGCAACGGCATGCCGGGACTGCCGGCTTCGAATAACTTTAAGATAATGTACGCGGGCGCCCGGAAATTGGGGTACCAACAGGTTCACACCGGGCACATGGCGATTAACTCGAAGGTTTACGACGAGCGTTCGCTGTGCATGCAGCAGGGCTTTTGCGTGCAAGGGTGCAAAGTGGCGGCCAAGTGGAGCACGCTTTACACCGAAATACCGCGAGCCGAAGCTACGGGCAAATTGGACTTGCGCATCGAGTCAACCGCATGCCGAATTGAACACGCGAAAAGCGGCCGGGTTTCCAGTGTGGTGTACCGAGACAAGAATGGACTCGAGCACAGACAGCACGCGCGCCTGGTTTGCGTGGCGGGAAATGCGATCGAAACCCCGCGCCTGTTGCTGCTTTCGGAGTCTGTCCGCTACCCGCATGGACTGGCAAATTCTTCCGATCAGGTCGGCCGCAACTATTGCCATCAGATCACCGGCTTTGCCTGGGGTATTTTTGACAAACCAGTGTACTCGTGGCGCGGAGCTACGCTCGCCGGGGTGATTGAGGACGAGGCCGTGAATGCTCCAGCCCGTGGTTTTGTCGGGGGCTATCGTCTTGAGCTTTGCGCTCTCGATCTGCCGACGTTCCCCCTGGTCGGTCTACCGAGTGGATGGGGGCGCGATTTCGCATCGATCATCGACAGCTACAGGAATATTTCGGGGATGTTCATTAATGGCGAAGATATGCCGCGTGCCGACAATCGTATAACTTTGAGCGATACTACAAAAGACCGTCTCGGGCTGCCGGTGCCCCACGTGCACGTGGACGAGCACGCGAACGATCGCTCCATGAGGAAGCACGCCCGCGGGCAGATGGCAAGACTCTACGAGTCGGTCGGCGCCCAACGGACCGTGATGGGCCCAACGCCGCCCGCGACTCACAACCTTGGGACTGCGCGCATGAGCGCGAAAGCGCAGGACGGCGTGAGCAATAAGTGGGGACAGACTCATGACATTCCCAATCTTTTTATCTCCGATGGGAGCGCGCTGACCAGTCCCGGATCAGCGAATCCCACCTTGACCATCGTCGCGCTGGCTCTGCGGCAAGCGGAATATATCGCGCGCGAGATGAAGTCGAACCACCTCTGAGTACAATGACCAATCCCCGGGCCCACTCTGCGGAGCAAGGAACTTTCGTTCGCGAAGGCGAATTGCTGTGGGTTCCGGCGCCCGCGCAAATAGCCGCAAGTAATATCACGAAATTCGGCGCGTGGTTAAGCCGCGAGCGTGGGTTGGCGTTCGGCGATTACGAATCTCTGTGGCAATGGTCGGTTACCGACATCGAAGGATTCTGGCAGGCGCTGTGGGAATATTTTGGTGTGCAATCCTCCGCACCCTACCGTTGCGTGCTGACCCAGCGAACGATGCCGGGCGCGCAGTGGTTTCCCGGCGCACGACTCAACTACGCACAACATGTCCTGCGGCACGAGCGAGCGGGGACGGACGCCCTCTTATACGCGTCCGAGACCGTGCCTCTTACCGGCCTGCGGTGGGAATCGTTTGCGGGACAGGTGCGTATATTGGCGAATCAGCTTCGCGCTCTCGGAGTGGTGCCGGGGGACCGCATCGCGGCTTACATGCCAAACGTTCCGCAGACTATGATCGCGATGGTTGCCAGCACTGCGATCGGGGCCGTCTGGTGCTGTTGCTCGCCGGATTTCGGCGCACAGGGCGCGATTGATCGCCTGCAGCAGTTATCTCCCAAAGTGATATTTGTGGTAGATGGTTACGTTTATGGAGGAAAGTTCTTCGACCGCGCGAAAGAAGTGCGCCACCTCCTCGAAAACCTTACCGGGCTTCAACACGTCGTTTCCGTGCCTAACCCCATGGGTCAGCAGACGACACTTTGGAATGATGGATTCACCTGGGATCGCTTGTTGGATCAAGCCGACGTCCCGGCGAGCGAGTTTCAATTCGAGCCGGTGGCTTTCGATCATCCGTTGTGGGTGCTGTTTTCTTCGGGCACTACCGGGCTTCCCAAGGCGATCGTGCACGGGCATGGCGGCATCATTCTCGAGCAACTGAAGTTGCAGCATTTCCATATGGACTTTCACCCCGGCGAGAGAACATTCTTTTTCACTACCTCAGGTTGGATGATGTGGAACATGCTGGCCAGCATGCCCATGAGCGGGGCATGCCCGGTGTTGTACGACGGCAATCCGGCTTACCCTTCGGCCGACATCTTGTGGAAGATCGCGCAGGATAGCCAGGCAAGTTTTTTTGGAGCGAGTCCATCCTACGTCGAATTGATGGTGAAGAGTGGAATCGTTCCCGCCGACAAATACGACTTGTCGAATCTTCGCGCCGTGATGCCCGCCGGGTCGCCGGTTTCGCCGGAGTGCACCGCGTGGTTCTATCGCAACGTCAAAAAAGATTTGTGGGTGGCAACCGGCAGCGGCGGAACCGACTGCTGCACAGGCTTTGTAGGCGGTGTGCCGACTCTGCCCGTTTATGCGGGCGAGATTCAAGCGCGGTCGCTCGGGGTAGCCGTTTATGCTTTCGACAATCGCGGCCAAAGCGTGGTCGACGAAGTGGGCGAGATGGTGATTACCGAGCCCTTGCCCTCGATGCCGATTTATTTTGCGAATGACGAAGACGGCTCTCGCCTGCGCGAATCATATTTCGAGCAATTTCCAGGATGCTGGCGGCACGGCGATTTTTTTCGCATCAATGGGCGCGGCGGGTGTTTTGTTCACGGGCGCTCGGACGCGACTTTGAATCGCCAAGGCGTGCGCATCGGCACGGCCGAAATCTATCGCGGGCTGGCGAGTTTGCCGGAAATCGATTCCGCGCTGGTGGTCAACCTGGATTTGCCGGGGGAAAGGTTTTTCATGCCGCTGTTCGTGAAGCTCAACCCGGGATACTCTCTGGACGTCGCTCTCGAGCGGAAGATCAAAGAGCAATTGCGGTGCGAATACTCCCCGCGCCACGTTCCGGATCGCATCATCCAGGCGCCGCTGATTCCGATGACGCTTACGGGAAAGAAAATGG
Source organism: Candidatus Sulfotelmatobacter sp. (assembly GCA_049513475.1). Classification (GTDB taxonomy): domain Bacteria; phylum Acidobacteriota; class Terriglobia; order Terriglobales; family Acidobacteriaceae; genus Sulfotelmatobacter. The sequence goes on from JBEKWC010000025.1 coordinate 32,000, forward strand.
AAGTCGCGGTGCGGAAGGTTTTGCTGGGCGTTGCAGTTGATAAGGCTGCGAATCGCAACGCGATGGCACATCCCGATTCGCTCGATTTCTTCCTGGAATATGCGCGAACGCAGAGCGATTACAAATTAGAGCAGCCCGCCGCCGTTGCCGGCAGTGTCCGAGAGGTCCCGTTGGAGGAGCCGCATGGCCGTTGAGAGCAAACCCCGCAGTTTTCTTTTGCCTTCGCAGATTGCCGCCGTACCTGGCGCAGAAGGCTGGGAGAAGATGTATCCCTATTACACAAAGTTCCAGCCGGAGGACGATCGGCGCTTCTGGTTTTACAACGCCATGCATTTTCCCGAGCCCATGCCGGCTTTCGACGCGATTACGGGAGAGGTCGCATACGAGGGATTGGGGGCGTTCACCACGCGAATCTTTGTTTTCCCCACGACCCTGGGCATCGAACATCGCATCGTCAATGGGCGCATTTACATCACGGCGAACCCGGTCGCCGATCCCGAAGAAATTGGCCGCCGCCTGGAATTGTTTCAGGAGCGCGCCGGATATTATTACGAGAATTGGGATCGCATCCTCAAAGAGTGGATCGTGCGCATGGAGAGCCTGATTCGCCAGGTCGAATCGATTCAGGTTCCGAAGTTGCCGAAATTCGAGGATCAAGCCACGGTGACAAACGCCACCGGCCTGGGCGAGAACCACTTCATCAAAGAGAATTTCCATCGCGTGATGGAAGCCTACTCCAAGATGTGGCACCACCACTTCGAGATGCTGATGCTGGGCTATGGAGCGTACATGGTGTTTTTCCAGTTCTGCAAAAAAGCTTTTCCGGAGACGCCCGATCAAACCATTTCGCGCATGGTCGCCGGCATTGAAGTGCTCATGTTCCGACCGGACGACGAACTCAAGCGGCTGGCGAAAGTGTCGATCGAATTCGGAGTCGACGATCTGTTCGTCGAGGACTGCAATCCACAGCGAGTTTTGGACGAGATGAAACACCGCGGCGAGGGCGGGCGGCGCTGGCTGGAAGAGCTCGACCGGTCGCGCGAGCCCTGGTTTCACATGTCGACCGGCGACGGTTTTTATCATCATCATCGGAGTTGGAACGCCGATCTCTCCGTGCCCTTCTCGGCTCTGCCGCGTTATGTGGAGATGCTGCGAAAAGGGCAGTCGCTGGATCGCCCCACAGAAAAACTCAAGGAAGAGCGCAGCCGCATCATTTCTGAATTCCGCGAGTTGCTGGCCAATGAAGACGAGCGCGGCGCATTCGATCAGATGCTGGGCCTGTGCCATCTGGTATTTCCTTTCGTCGAAAATCACAAATTTTATTGCGAGCATTGGTTCACCACTCTCTTCTTTAAAAAGGTGGCGGAGTTCGGCGCGCTGCTGGCCGCGCATGAGGTGATCCCCGAGGGCGACGACATCTTTCATTTGCAGTATGTAGAAATCGAAAGCGCGCTGGCGGACTTGAGCCTGGCCTGGGCGGGCGGCGGCAAGCCGCTGGGCGGCGCGCACTGGGGCCCAATCGTAAAAGAGCGCAAGCGCATTCTTGAAAAACTAAAAGAGTGGGACGCGCCCCCCGCTCTCGGCCCCATCCCCGAAGCGATTAACGATCCTGCGCTGCAGATGTTGTGGGGCATCACGTCCGAAACGTTGGAAACCTGGTCTTCCACGGAAGAGGCTCTGGATTCAAAAGAGCTGGTTGGCTTCGCCGCGTCTCCCGGAATCGTCGAAGGCATTGCGCGGGTGCTCAAGAACGTCAATGACATCGGGCAAATTCGCGAGGGCGAAATTCTGGTTTGCCCCGTGACCGCGCCCAGCTGGGGTCCCGTGTTCGGGAAGATCAAAGCGGCGGTTTCCGATATTGGCGGCACCATGTCACACGCGGCCATCGTGGCGCGCGAATATGGTTTGCCCGCCGTAGTGGGCACGGGCCAAGCGACTCATCGCATCAAGACCGGCCAGCGCCTGCGCGTCGATGGAAATCGCGGTGTCGTTCGTATTCTGGATTAATTCGAATCGGAAGCACGAGGACGAATCATGGCGGATGGGATTTACGTAACCCGATTCAGCGAAATCGGAATCGCGGATCGGCCGACGGTCGGCGGCAAGGGCGCAAGTTTAGGAGAGCTCGCGAGCGCGGGCATTCGCGTGCCTCCGGGATGCATCGTGACCACCAACGCTTTCGAGCGTTTTCTGGCTGAGATCGATCCGCAAGGCTCGATTCGCCGGGAGGTGAGCCAGCTCTCAGCCGCAGACGCGGAGGCCATCGCTCATTTCAGCGGGCGAGTGCGAGCACGAATTGAAGGGGAAGCATTGCCCGCCGATTTGCAGACTTTGATTGCCGATCACTACAACGAATTGCATTCCGCAACGACCGGTTCGAACCAGCCGGTGGCGATCCGATCGAGCGCAACTTCCGAAGACAGCACTGAAGCCAGCTTTGCCGGGCTGCAGGACACTTATCTGTGGGTACGCGGCACCTCGTCCGTGATCGAGCACGTGCGCAGATGTTGGGCCAGCCTTTACAGCATTGAGTCCATTACTTATCGGCGCAAACTTAATCTGCCGGAAGATGGCCTGGCGATGGGCGTGGTGATTCAGCGCATGATCGATGCCCTCTGCTCGGGAGTGATGTTCACCCGCAGCCCGAAGAGCGGCGATCGCTCGGTGGTTGTGCTTGAGGCCAGTTGGGGGCTCGGTTCGGCCGTCGTCAGCGGCGAAGTGACCCCCGATCAATACGTGATCGGCAAAGTTACCGGCGAAATCGTCAGCCGCAAAGTTTCGACTAAACTGCGCGAGCATCGCCCCCATGCTGAAGGCGCGGGGGTTGCCGATCTCGAAGTTCCGCTGGAGCGGCAGAGCGTTGCGTGCCTGTCCGATGAAGAAATTCACGAACTGGTGAAGATCGCAAAACAGGTCGAACGGCATTACGGTGCGCCGCAGGATATTGAATTCGCGGTGGCGCGCGATCTTCCGCCGGGGGACAATGTATTTCTGCTGCAGAGCCGGCCAGAGACAGTGTGGGCGGCCAAGGAGAAAGAACCCGTCGCCGCCCCGAAGAAAAAAGCTTTTGATCACGTGGTTTCGCTGATGAGCGGGGGAACGGCGAAGCGATGAAGTTCACGAACCAGGATGTGAAAGAAATTCTCGCTTTGTTGGACTCGGCCTCGTTTGACGTTATGAGTCTGGAGACGGAGCGTTTCAAGCTGACGCTGCGCCGCAATCGCAGCGGGGAGTGGACGCAAGAAGCGCAACTGCTCGCGCCCCCGAATCTATTCAAGAGTGTTGAGACGGGCCCGGTGGCAGACTCGAATCCTGTCTCGCACACCAGCGGCGAACACACGGAGGGGACGATCACCGTGCGCGCCGCACTGCCGGGAACTTTCTATCGCGCGCCGCGGCCGGGCGCTGCCGCTTTTGTCGAGGAAGGAAGCAAGGTGGAAGCGCACACGGTCGTCGGCATCATCGAAACCATGAAGCTCATGACGGCCGTACACGCGGGAGCCCGCGGCACGGTCGCGCACATTGCCATTCAGAATGCTCAGTTCGCCGAACAAGGAGCCCTGCTGATGCGCATCAAGCCGGAGGCGGCGTGATTTTTCGCCGCATCCTCATCGCCAATCGCGGCGAGATCGCGGTGCGCGTCATTCGCACCTGCCAGCGTCTTGGTATTGAGACCGTGCTGGCCGCTTCGGAGGCCGATCTCGATTCGATGGGCGCGCGCATGGCGGATCAGACGGTTTGCATTGGAGCTGCCAATTCTTCCACCAGTTATTTGAACATGCGAGCGATCATCGCCGCTGCGATCGAGCGGAAGGCGGACGCCATCCATCCCGGCTACGGATTTCTTTCGGAGAATTCCGGATTTGCGCGCGCGTGTGCCGAAGCCGGCGTCGTTTTCATCGGGCCCACGGCGGCCCAACTCGATGCGGTCGGCGACAAGCTCAAAGCGCGGGCGCACGCTGAAGCCGCGGGCCTGCCCGGGGTTCCGGGCGGAGAGGTAAGCAGCGTCGCAGAAGCGCATGCACTGGCGAACAAAGTGGGCTGGCCGATTCTGATCAAAGCCGTTGGCGGCGGCGGCGGTCGCGGCATGAAGCAGGTGCATCGCGCCGATCCACTCGCTTCCATGATGGAATTGGCGATCGCCGAGGCGCAATCAGCCTTCGGCGATCCGCGAATTTACCTCGAACGATTCATCGCGCATGGCCGCCACGTGGAAGTGCAAGTGCTCGGCGACGGTGCGAATGTGATTCATCTGGGTACCCGCGACTGTTCCATCCAGCGCCGCTATCAAAAACTTGTGGAAGAAGCGCCGGCGCCGAATTTATCGCCGGCTCTGCGTGAACAAATGCAGAACGCGGCCGTGGCTTTCGCCCGGCATCTGAACTATCGGGGACTGGGCACGGTAGAGATGCTGGTCGATTGCGAGCGCGAGGCCTTTCACTTTCTGGAGATGAACGCTCGAATTCAAGTCGAGCATCCCGTCACGGAAGCGATCTGCGGGCTGGATCTGGTCGAGGAGCAGATCGCCGTGGCCGAAGGCCACGCGCTGCGGTGGAAGCAGTCCGACATAGTGTTTTCCGGACACGCGATTGAATGCCGAATCAACGCGGAAGACTGGAACCTCGATTTTCGCCCCAGCCCGGGCACGGTACGCAGCACCGCGGTGCCGGTGGGCCCGAGTGTTCGTGTGGATACGCACATGCAGGCCGGCGCCAAGGTTCCTCCTTATTATGATTCGTTACTGGCAAAATTAATTGTGCGTGGGCACGACCGTGCCGAAGCCTTGTCGAGAATGCGCGCGGCGCTGTCGCGATTCCAAGTGGAGGGAATCACCACAAATTTGGCGATGCACCGCGAACTGATGCAACAGGAAGAATTTGCGCAGGGCGGCGTCGATACCGGTTATCTGCCGCGCTTTCTGCAAGGCCGATCGGTTCGAGTATCGTGAGCGCCCAGTCGTAAGCCAACATGGCCAACATTCAACTCATCGACGTTTCGTTGCGCGACGGCAACCAGAGCCTCTGGGGCGCCACGGGCATTACCACAGCCCATGTGGCGACGATCGCGCCGGTGCTCGACCGTGTGGGGTTTCTCGCGCTCGATTTCACCTCGAGCACCCACATGGGCATGGCGGTGCGCACGCACAAAGAAGATCCGTGGGAGCGCATTCGCGTGACGCATCAACTCATGCCGAACACGCCGCTGCAATTCATCGGCACGGGGCTGCGATTTATTTCCTGGGAGGCGCAGCATCCCGACTTTATGCAACTGGTGTATGACCGCATGGTGGCGAATGGTATGTCGCGCTTCGTTGTGCTCGATCCCATGCACGACGTCGCAGCCCTGCTCGAATCCGCTCGCATGATCAAGAAAGCGGGCGGCGCGCAAGTGATCGCCGCCCTGACGTACACCCTCAGCAGCGTGCATGACGATAACTTTTACGCGCAGCTCGCGGCGCAACTGGTGAAGTCTCCGCATATCGACCGTTTCTATATCAAAGATCCTTCGGGGCTTTTGATGGCGGAGCGCGCGCGCACCTTGATTCCCGCTATCCGCGCGAAAATTGAAGGCAAGCCTCTCGAATTGCACTCGCACTGCACCATCGGGTTAGCGCCACTCACCTACATGACGGCGGCCGAACTCGGCATCGATGTGCTGCAAGTGGCTTGCGGGCCGCTGTCGAATGGTTCGTCCCTGCCCGACGCGCAGCACATCGTCTCCAATCTGCGCGAGCTGGGACATACAGTCGATGTCGACGATCGCGCGCTGGCGCATGCCGCCGGGTTTTTGCGCGACCTCGCGGAAGCGGAAAATCTCCCTGCCGGAACGCCTCAGGAATTTGACGCCTCGTTCCTTCGCCATCAGACCGCCGGCGGAGTGATGACCACCACGCGGCGGCAGTTGGCCGAGATTCATCTTGAACATCGCTTCTCCGAAGTTCTGCACGAGGTGGCGCGGGTACGAGCCGATCTGGGCTATCCCATCATGGTCACGCCCTTCCCGCAGATTGTTTTCAACCAGGCGCTTTATAACATTCTCAGCCCGGAGCGGTACGACAACGTTTCCGACCAGATTATTCGCTATGTTCTCGGCAGCTTCGGGCGACCCGCGGGAGAACTTGAGCCGAATGTAAGAGGTAAAATTCTGGCGCGGACTCGTGCCCGCGAGTTGGCCCACGAACCGCCCCCTCTTTCGCCGAACGAACTGCGCAAGAGGTTCAAGCCCGGAATTTCCGACGACGAATTCCTGCTGCGCGCGACCATGCCGTCCGATCAGGTGGACGCAATGATGGCCGCTGGGCCGGCTCAGCGCCATTACAACCCCCAGATGCAACCTGTGCTCAAGCTACTTCGCGAACTGGCCAAGCGCCCTGCGACTTCTGATGTCATCGTCGAAAAGCCGGGCTTTCGTTTGGAATTGCATCGTGGTGCGGCGCATGAGGGCGTGAATGGTTAAGTCGCGAAAAGAAAGCGCGCCCAGGGTATCCGCCGCCCTGCGGCGTCTTCACCAAATCCGCGGCTTCGTTTTTGACATGGACGGCACTCTGGTTCTCGGCGATAAGACGAACCACGGGCTCAAGCCGCTGCCCGGAGCGCTGGAAATCACCAGCTGGCTCGCGGATCAAAGAGTGCCATTTCTCTTATTCACCAACGGCACCGCGCATACTCCGGCACAATATGTCGATACTCTAAGAAAGATTGGATTTCGCCTACCAGACGATGCGGTGATGACTCCGGCGAGCAGCGCCGCCGATGTTTTTTCGCGGCGCGGCTATCGCCGAATTCTGGCTCTTGGCGGAGAGGGTATGACGAAGCCGCTCACCGACTTGGGCATGGAGATCGTCCCTCCTATCGGCAAGCCGCAGGTCGATGCGGTGCTCATCGGTTGGTATCGCGAATTCACCATGAGCGCGCTGGAGTCGGCTTGTTACGCCGCGTGGAACGGCGCCCGCATCTATAGTTGTTCGCAATCGCTTTTTTTTGCCACCGCCGAAGGCAAGGCGTTGGGCACGTCTCGCGCGATAGCCGCGATGATTCGCGATCTCACCGGATGCCGGATTCACGTGATCGGCAAGCCCTCTCTCGAAGCTTTGCTTTGCGCCGGCCGGCGACTCCAGTTGCGGTTGGCTGACCTCGCGGTGGTCGGGGACGACCCTTCGCTGGAGGTTCCCATGGCACATCGGGGGAAGTCGCTGGCCATCGCGGTTCACAGCGGCTTGGGCGAGGCGGATTCATTCGACCACCTGCCGAGAAAGTTGCATCCGCACATCACCATTCGTGATGTGGGCGAGTTGCTGGCTTTATATAAGGGTGGGGAATGAATGTAGAGAATCTCATCGCGATTGACGTGCACACTCACGCTGAGGCTTCGTGTCACCAGCCCTACGACGCGTTCGGCGAGGAGTTCGATCGCGCGAAGGTGAAATATTTCAACTCCGGGAAGTTGCCCACGATTGCGGAAACGATTGCGTTATACCGCGAGAGCAAAATCGGCCTGGTTATGTTCACGGTTGATAGCGAATTTGAAATGGGTCGCAGGCGAATTCCGAACGAGGAAATCGCCGAGGCGGCTGCGGCGAATTCCGATATCATGCTGGCCTTCGGCAGCGTGGATCCGCACAAAGGCAAACTCGGAGTCCGCGAAATGCGCCGGCTTCTCACCGATCACGGCGTTGCCGGTTTCAAGTTCCATCCCACCTGCCAGGGATTTTTCCCCAACGACCGCATGGCCTATCCCATGTATGAAGTGGTCGCCGAACATGGCTTGCCGGCGGTTTTTCACAGCGGGCACTCCGGCATGGGTAGCGGCATGAAAGGCGGCGGTGGGCTGCGACTGAAATATTCCAATCCAATTTATCTGGACGATGTGGCGGCGGATTTCCCTGACATGAAGATCGTGATCGCGCATCCCTCGTGGCCGTGGCAGGACGAGGCGCTCTCCGTCTGCCTGCACAAGCCCAACGTGTACATCGACCTTTCCGGATGGTCGCCCAAATACTTTCCGCCGCAGTTGGTGCAATATGCCAACACTTTGCTCAAGCATAAAATGTTGTTCGGCACCGATTTTCCGCTGCTCACCCCGGAGCGCTGGATGGCGGACTTCAAGCAAGCCGGCTTTCGCCCGGAGGTCGAGCCGCTGATCTTCAAAGAGAATGCTTGCCGCTTGCTGGGTCTGGAGCGGGATTCGCAGTGAAGGCACGGCGAAAGAAAAATATGTTTGTGAATCGCATTCGCATCCGGGTCGAGTTCGGAGATTGTGATCCGGCGCAGATCGTCTTTTACGCCAATTATTTTCGCTGGTTCGATGAGTGCACCTCGGCGCTGTTTCGCGCCGCCGGGCTTCCCCTGCAAGAGCTATTCAAAGCGCATGGTGTGATCGGCATTCCGATCGTGGAGGCGCGTGGGCGGTTCATCGCTCCCTCTTCGTTCGGCGACGAACTGGTGGCGGAATCCTGCGTGACGGAATGGAAACGCAGCAGCTTCGTGATCAGCCATAAATTCCTGCGCGATGGCAAGCTGACAATGGAAGGATGGGAAACGCATGTCTGGGCCGCCGCGCATCCGACCGAGCCGCAGCGGCTGAAGAGCGTTCCGCTGCCCCGCGAAGTCATCCGCAAACTTTCTGCTATGAAGAAGCGGAGACCGCGCAAGAAATAAAAAGTGGCCTTTTACGCGCCCGTCATCGCCGTTTTTTCTTGGAAGTTGGCTCAGCCTTGCCCTCGATCTTTTGTGCATCCATTTCTTTGAATACATCTGCGGCGATGTGAAATGCCGTATTCGCCGCGGGTACCCCGCAATACACGGCGGATTGCAGCAGAACTTCTTTGATCTGATCGCGAGTCACGCCGTTGTTGAAGGCGGCTCGCACGTGCAGGCGGAATTCGTCGCCACGATTCAACGCCACCATCATCGCGAGAGTCAGCAGACTGCGGGTATGGCGCGGAAGGCCGGGACGCCACCAGATATCGCCCCAGGCGTTGCGCGTAATGAAGTCCTGGAAGTCGCGGTTGAAGTCGGTGGTGGTGGCAATGGCGCGGTCTACGTGCTCGTCGCCGAGCACAGCCCGCCGCATTTTCATGCCCTGCCGATAACGCTTGCTTTCATCCATCGTGTGCTTCCATCATTGATTGCAGAGAAAACTCAGAACAGCATGGGTGAACTCTTCGGCCTGTTCTAGGTTGGAAAGATGAGCCGCGGCCAGTTCTAGTTCTCGGGCTCCGCGAATTTGCTGGGTGAGGAAGTGAGCGTCGGGGAGCGGAATCACCGCATCGCTCGCGCCGTAGATCACGAGCGTCGGAAGCGAGATCTGCGAGACCGCGTCGCGTTGATCCATGTCGCGAATGGCGGCGCAGCAGGCGGCATAGCCTTCCGGAGACGTATTCTCCAACATGCTCTGCGCCGTCGCCACCTCGTCGGGAAATGCCGCGCGAAAACCGGGCGTAAACCAGCGCTCGATGACCGCGGCCGCTACTGGCTTCATGCCATCTTTGTCAACGGTTGCGATGCGCGCGTTCCACATCTCCTTGGAGCCGATGCGCGCGGCGGTGTTGCACAGCACCAGGCGATACAGCCGGCCGGGGGCGTGAATGCCCAGCCAGATGCCGATCATGCCGCCCATGGAGAGGCCGCAGAAATGGGCGCGCTCGATGCGTAGAGAATCGAGCAGGCCAAGCACGTCGCGGCCGAGTTGCTCGATGCTGTAGCCCCCCGGCGTGACCGAAGATTTTCCGTGGCCACGCGTGTCATAGCGCAGCACGCGGACTTTCTTCTCCAGTTCGACAAGCTGCGGATCCCACATGGAAAAATCCGTGCCCAGCGAATTGGAAAGCACGAGCACATCTTCTCCGTCTCCGGAGAGCGCGTAGTGCGTTTTCCATTCTCCAAGGCCAACGAATGGCATCGCTGATCCTTCTATTTCGTTGTCGAAAGCACCCGATCCACAAATTCCTCTGCCGCTCCGAGATAATGTTCGGGCGCGAACAGGCGGTCGAGATCGGCGGCAGGCAGGTGCACGACGATGGCCTTGTCCTCCGCCAGAACCTCGCGCAGATGCTGCCCCGAGAGGCGCGCCTCCCGGATCCCTCGCTCGACCCACTCCCGCGCGCAAGATTTTCCGACGCGGACCGCCAGCGCCGTGGTTACCGCCTCGGCGAAAATCAGGCCGCGGGTCGCGTCCAGATTCTGCCGCATGCGCTCCACATCGATTTCGAGATGAGGGATTATCGTTACCATTTGGTGTAGCGCTCCCGCGGTCAGGCGGAAGATTTCGGGCAGTGTCTCCCACTCCGCCTGCCAATTGCCCAGGCCGCGTTCGTCCTCCTGCGCCATCGCGCTTAGCATCGTGCTCACGAGTCCAGGGACGCGCGTTGCCGCCGACAGCACCACCGCACAACTGACGGGATTGCGCTTGTGGGGCATGCTCGAGGAACCCCCGCGGCCTTCGCTGGCGGGCTCGGAAAGCTCCGCAATTTCGGTTTGCGCGTGCAGGGAAATGTCGCGGCCAATTTTGCCCAGAGTGCCGGTGCAGAGGCCGAGCGTGGTCGCGGCTTCGGCCAAGCGATCGCGCTGCGTGTGCCATGGCATTGCGGGCATTGCGAGGTGCAGGTCTGCCGCCAAGGCTTCTGCCACTTGCATTCCTTTATCTTTTAGCGCGGCTAGCGTTCCCACAGCGCCGCCGAACTGCAGCGCGAGGGCACGAGCACGGGTTTCGGAAAGGCGCTCGCGGTGGCGATTGATCACGTCAAGCCATCCCGCAATCTTCGCGCCGAAGGTCGTCGGCAAAGCGTGCTGCATGAGCGTGCGGCCCGCGATGGGTGTAGATCGATACTGGCGCGCGAGCGCGGCCAAAGCTTGGCAGAGTGCAAGAATATCTGCGTCGAGTATGCCGAACGCATCTCGCATCTGCAGCACCAGGCCGGTGTCGTTGGCATCCTGGCTGGTCGCGCCCCAGTGCACGTACTGCGCCGTTTCGGGATCATCCTTCGCGACCAAAGCGGTGACTTGTTTGACCAACGGTATCGCCGGATTCAACGACTTCGCAGTCGCGCTCGCGAGGGCATCGATATCGATCAGACTTGCTTTGCACTTGGCGCCAATGGCCGAGGCAGCGGCGACCGGGATCACGCCGCAGCGGGCTTCGGCGCGCGCCAAGGCGGCCTCGAAGTCCAGCATGCGTTGGAGGCGAGCGGCGTCCGAGAAGACCGCGCTCATTGCCGCCGAGCCGAAGAGTGGATCGAGCAAGGTCATCTGGATGGCACACTGCCAGGTCTGCAAGCCTGCCGCTATAACCCGAGATCGAAGAATACCGTTTCTTCGGGGCCCTGCAAAACCACATTCCATTCCAGCGTACCTGGAGTGCCAGCAGTCTTGTTTGCGATTAGAGTCGAACGCCGCGCCGGGTCCACCAGGTGGAGAATAAAATCGGCCGCGTTGCGCGCTTCACCGGGAAAATAAATGCGGGTCACCACCCGCCGCAATACGCCGCGCATAAACACCGAAACCATCAAGTGCGGCGCCTGCTCGCCTCCTTTCGGGCCGGGCACCGGCCCAGGCTTGATCGTGGTGAAGCGAAATATTCCCTCCGCATTGACCGGCACTCGCCCGTACCCGGTGAAACCGGCCTCGAGCGGCTTATCCTGGGTGTCTTCGGGATGCGCATACTTTCCGTGCGCGTTGGCTTGCCAGAGTTCCAGCAGCGCATCGGGGACGGGAACTCCGTCGCCATCGAAGACGCGCCCTTGGATGGTCACGCGCTCGCCGGCTATGCCTTCACCCGCCAGGTTGTCGCGGTGCAGCCACTCCAGCCCGATCTTGAAATACGGCCCCACCGTCTGCGAGGTTGTGGCCTGCAAACTCATCGTCTATTCCTCCATGGGCGTGGCTTCGCGCCCGCGCAAGATGATATCGAAACGATAACCGAGCGCATGATCCGGCAGCGTAGTTTCCCAGTCGAAGGCCGAGATCAGCCGCTGGCGGGCTTTTTCGTCCGCCGTGCAATTGAAGATGGGATCGAACGGCAGCAGCGGATCCCCGGGAAAATACATCTGCGTCACCAGGCGCGTGGCAAACGCGGGACCAAAGAGCGAGAAATGAATGTGCGCCGGCCGCCACGCATTGTAGTGATTACGCCACGGATATTCTCCCGGACGAATGGTGACGAAGCGATAGCAGCCCTCGGAATCGGTCACGGCTTGCCCGCTGCCGGCAAAGTTTGGGTCGAGGGGTGCCTGGTGCTGGTCCCACTCGTGACGGTAGCGGCCGGCGGCATTCGCCTGCCAGATTTCTACGAGAGTATTCCCGAGCGGCCGGCTGTTTTCGTCGAGCACCCGGCCGCTCACGATGATGCGCTCGCCCAGCGGCTCCCCCGGATGCCCGCGAGTCAAATCGCTCGCCATCGGCGCGACGATGTCGCGAGAAAACGACGGACCCGTGATCTCGGAAAGCGTGTAGGGGATTTTCACCGGCGGCTTGGTCGGGGCGCGCTTGATCGAGGACACGTAGGGCGGATGCAAATGATTGGGTTGAGTGCCCGGATATGGATGGCGATACGCGGCGACGCGTTTCATGTTCCTGGTTTGTGGTTAGGGATTGAATATCTTTTCGAGCCCGGCTTTATTGAGGACTTGCAGCGTAGCCCCCTTCAACTGGACCAGTTGGCGCTTCTTGAAGTCGGAAAACAAGCGGCTCACGGTTTCTCGGCTGGTGCCGATCATCTCCGCGATTTCCTCGTGTGTTAAAGTCAGCTTCACCTGCAGCGCATCCCCATTACCATTGGCGCCTTTGCACCATCCCAACAAAAGCTTGGCTAATTTTTCCGCGGGAGAATTCGTCAGGCCCAAGGTACGAATCTCTTCGTAGGCGGTGTAGTAGTTGCGGCTGAGCTGCTCGGCAACCCGGACCGCGACTTCCCCGTGCTCGCGAAGAAAATGCAGCAGCGCGCCGCGCGTAATAAAATTCGCCTGCCCCGGCTCAATCATTTCGGCGGTTACTTCATAAGGCCGGTTGGAAATGGTGGCGTTCAGTCCCAGCACGTCACCGGCTTCGGAGATTTTTGTGATCAGAGTTTTGCCTTCTGCCGATGAGGTCGAGAGTTTCGCCTTGCCGGCGCACAGCACGAATACGCCCCGCGGTTGCTGGCCCTCGATAAACAACATTGCGGACTTCGGATAGACGGCGGTCGATTTGATTTCGTTGAGCCGCTGCACGGCGGCTACCGGCAGATTGCAAAATAGATGTTCCTCCCGCACCGGACACGTCAGGCAGTTGTCGAGGATGTTTAGTCCGTAGGGCGCGCGCATTGCTTCACACTCTCAGCGCAGATTGTACCACCGCCCGCGCGTGACGCGGATCACCAAAACCTGTGACCTGTGGCATCGTCCCAGGGTCGCCCAGCATGGAGAATCAAGCTGTCGGCGCGAGTTGCGAATGCGGACACGCGCGGCCAAACAGCCCGGAATGCCGCTTCCCAATCCTTCGCGCGTACTGATGATTCCGCGGGAACGATGCCCGAGATTGTCAGGCAATCACCTGTTACTGACAATAGGAGGTGCTTTATGAAAACCTTGGAAGCCGGCAAGCGGATTGCCCTGAAGAACGTTCTGTTTGCAACCGATTTTTCTCCTTATTCGAACGTGGCGTTACCCTATGCCCTGGCTATCGCCCGGCAGTATGGCTCGAAAGTGTTCGGGGCGCACGTGGCTCCGGCCGAAGATTATCTTTTTGCCGCGCCCGAGGCTTGGGCGGCGAAGATCGACCGCAGCGAAGACTTGCAGCAGGAGGCCACGGCTCTTCTGGAAGACCAACTTCGCGGCGTGCCTCACGAAACACTTTTTGAAATCGGGGATGTGTGGAATGTGCTCTCCCGCATTATCGAAGAAAAGGATATCGATCTTCTGGTCGTGGGTACGCATGGCCGAACCGGCACTAAAAAGCTGTTGCTGGGATCGGTCGCCGAAAAGATTTTTCGGCAGGCGGGTTGCCCGGTTCTGAGCGTGGGGCCGAACGCGCCGTCCAGCGCCGCCGGCGAAATTCGCTACCAAAATATTCTTTTGGCTACGAATTTCGGGGAAGAGTCGCTGGCGGCACTGCCCTTGGCGCTGTCGCTATCGGAAGAGCATCAAACCCGGCTGGCGCTGTTGCACGTGGTTGAGGCTTCGGCTGCGGGGATTGTTGACTCCGAAGAGGTGAAATCCACCCTGACGCGGCGCCTCCGCGGTCTAGTACCGGCAGAAGCTGAGCCCTGGTGTGATGTGCAGTGCATGGTGGAGTTTGGGCATCAATTTGCACGGCCCGCAGAGCGTATCGTTGAAATCGCCCGAACCTGGGAGGCAGATTTGATTGTTCTAGGGGTGCGGCCGCCGCACGGTCCGTTGGGAGTGGTTACGCACATGACGCACACCACGGCGCAGCACATTGTGGCGCAGGCGGCGTGCCCGGTGCTAACGGTTCGCGTTTGAACGTCGACGGGATTCAGTGGGCAAAGTCTAACGATGGATGGCTAAGGAGAAACGGAGCCTTCGCCGATGGTTTATGGCTAAGCGGTGTGGCGCCGCCGTCCCGCAGGCATCCCCGCCCGCAGCACCGGGAGCGGGGACGCCCCGGGACAGCCGGCAAGGATGCCAGCGCTGGTTATGCTTTACGAAGTCTTTTTCGACGCTAAGAAGATTCAAAGCACGCCAGCAAAATTCATAAGGATGATAATAAGGAGTCTTTAATGAGTCCGATCGAAGCAAGTATTGTAGAAGTTATGCCGAGCGGACAACTCGCGCATCCCGAGAAGCAAGGCCTCGACGCCATGTTCGCCCCCAGTTCCGTAGCCGTCATCGGCGCCAGCAATCGCGCCGGCACGGTAGGCCGAACCGTTCTGGAGAATCTTCTACAGGGCTTTAAAGGAAAAGTGTATGCCGTCAACCAGCAGCATGCCGAAGTGCTAGGGCAAAAAACCTACAAGACGATCGGAAGCATCCCTCACCCCGTCGACCTGGCGATTGTGGCCACACCGGCTACCACGGTTCCGTTGCTTATCGGCGAATGCGTGGACGCGGGCGTCAGGTCGGCGGTGGTGATTTCTGCGGGCTTCAAAGAGCGCGGCGCCGAAGGCACTGCGCTCGAAAAACAGATTCAAGAGCAGTTAAAACGCAGCGCCTCGGGCATGCGGCTGATCGGGCCGAACTGCCTGGGCATTATGAGCCCGTGCATCTCTTTGAACGCTACTTTCGCTAAATCGGCGCCGCAGCCCGGCAGCGTCGCGTTCCTGAGCCAGAGCGGCGCGCTGCTCACAGCGATCCTCGATTGGAGCGAGCGCGAGCAAGTTGGTTTCAGCTCTATCGTCTCCACCGGCTCGATGCTCGACGTAGGCTGGGGCGATTTGATCTCCCACTTCGGCGACGATCCCCAGACCAAGAGCATCCTCCTCTATATGGAGTCGGTGGGCGATGCGCGCTCGTTCCTCTCCGCGGCTCGCGAAGTTGCGCTCAGCAAACCCATTATCGTGATCAAGGCCGGACGCTCGGAAGCTGCTTCCCGCGCCGCCGCTTCGCACACCGGAGCCCTTACCGGCAGCGACGAAGTCCTCGATGCGGCCTTCCGCCGCAGCGGAGTTCTGCGCGTGCACAGTATCGCCGACCTTTTCTATATGGCCGAGGTTCTCGGCCGCCAGCCTCGTCCGAAAGGCCCGCGCCTTACCATCTTGACCAATGCCGGCGGCCCCGCCGTGCTGGCTACCGACTCCCTGGTGGCGAACGGCGGAGAACTGGCCGAGCTGAATCCGGAGAGCTTGCACAAGCTGGACGAATTTTTGCCCGCGCACTGGAGCCACAACAATCCCATCGACGTTCTCGGCGACGCCGATTCCGAGCGCTACGCCCGCGCCCTCGAGATTGCCTCGCGAGACCCCAATAGCGATGGCTTGCTGGTGATCCTAGCCCCGCAGGGCATGACCGACCCAGCCCAGATCGCGGAGCGCCTGAAGCCGTATTCCAAGGAGTCGGGCAAACCCGTGCTGGCCAGTTGGATGGGCGGCGCCAGCGTTGCCGAAGGCGAAACCGCTTTGAACAAAGCCGGCATTCCGACCTTCCCCTTCCCCGACACGGCGGCGCGCGCTTTCACCTACATGTGGCGCTACACCTACAACCTCCGCGGGCTTTACGAAACGCCGCAGCTTACCGAAAGCTCGGAGTTGAACGGCGCCTCGCGCAGTAAAGTCGAAGGGATCATTCAAAATGCGCGCACCAAAGGCCGCGTTCTGCTCACCGAGCCGGAGTCGAAGCAGTTGCTCTCGCTCTACGGCATTCCGACCGTCGAAACGCGCATAGCGACAACCGAAGATGAAGCTGCCCGGATGGCGGCGGAAATCGGCTTCCCCGTCGTCCTGAAGATTTATTCGGAAACCATCACCCACAAAACCGATGTCGGCGGAGTCAAGCTCAACCTGCGCGACGAAGCCGCGGTCCGCGCCGCCTATCGCGAGATTCGGGCTGCGGTCGCCGGAAAAGCCAGTCTGGATCAGTTCGGCGGCGTCACCGTGCAGCCCATGGTCAAGCTCGATGGCTACGAATTGATTCTCGGCAGCAGCATCGATCCGCAATTTGGCCCAGTGCTCTTATTTGGATCGGGTGGACAATTGGTTGAGGTTTATCGCGACCGTGCCCTCGCGCTTCCTCCTCTGAACACCACGCTGGCCCAACGTATGATGGAGCAGACCAAAATCTTCACCGCTCTTAAGGGAGTTCGTGGACGCAAGCCCGTGAACATGGCCGCGCTCGAGGCTCTGCTGGTTCGCTTCAGCCAGCTGGTCGTCGAGCAGCCCTGGATTTCGGAGATCGATATCAATCCTCTGATCGCTTCCTCCGACCACCTATTGGCGCTCGATGCTCGCGTCGTGCTGCACGGCCCCGCTGTCACTCTTGATAAGTTGCCCAAGCCTGCGATCCGTCCTTATCCTCTGCAATACGTCTGGTCGTGGAAGACGCGCGACGGAAATAACGTGACCATCCGTCCGATTCGCCCCGAAGACGAGCCGCTGATGGTGAAATTTCACGAAACGCTCTCCGATCGCAGCGTTTACCTGCGCTACTTCTGCTCGCTCAGCTTAAGCCGGCGCGTGGCTCACGAGCGGCTGCTGCGCATCTGCTTCGGGGATTACGACCGCGAAATGGTGCTGGTGGCCGAGGGGACTCACCCCGAAACCGGTGAGCCGCGCATCATGGGGGTGGGACGCATGAATCGCGCCCAGGCGGGCAACGATGCGGAAGTGGCGGTGCTCGTGTCCGACCGCTATCAGAAACTTGGCCTGGGCCACGAACTGCTGAGCCGGGTGATCGAGATTGCTCGCAAAGAAAACGTAAGCAGCGTCTCCGCGGAGATGCTCACCGACAACATCGCCATGCAGGTCATCATGAAGCGGCTGGGCTTTAAAGTGAGGACCAGCAAGGATATGAGTTCAGTCCGGGCATACCTGGATCTGTAGAACGGCGATCACACGGCAACAGTGGCGCCGGCATCCTGCCGGCTGGTTCGGGGGCGTCCTCGCCCCCGGCGAGCTACGATCACGCGCTACGGCGTGACGCAGGTCACAGCGACTTGAATCGACCTCCATTTAACTGTCGCACATAGAGCCGACATCTATATAAACTTGAATATCTAAACCTTATGGACGCACTCCTCCTCCACCGAATTCACTTCGCTTTTACCGTCACCTTCCACTATTTGTTCCCGCAACTCACGATGGGACTGGCCCTGCTCATCGTCGTCCTCAAGACGATCGCACTGCGCTGCGGGAACGAACTCTACAACCAGGCGGCGCGCTTCTGGGCTCGAATCTTTGCCATCAACTTCCTGATCGGCGTGGTCACCGGCATTCCCATGGAATTTCAGTTCGGCACCAACTGGTCGCAATTTTCGCGAATCACAGGTGGCGTGATCGGACAGCCGCTGGCCATGGAAGGAGTCTTTTCGTTTTTTCTGGAGTCGGCATTTCTCGGGCTTTTTCTCTTCGGCGAGAAGCGGCTCTCTCCATTGCAACACTGGGCGTCGGCCTTCCTGGTATTCGTGGGCTCATGGATTTCCGGTTTCTTCATCATCGTCACCAACGCCTGGATGCAGCATCCCGTGGCCTACCGCATCCTGCCCTACGGAAGTTATGAAGTGACCAGCTTCTGGGGTCTGCTGACGAATCGCTGGGCGCTGCTGGAGTACGCGCATAACATGTCGGGCGCGGTGATTACGGCCGCGTTTGTGATGAGCGCGGTCGGGGCCTTCTACGTGCTCGAAGGCCGCTGCACCGAGTATGGAAAAATATTTTTGCGAGTGGGCGTGATTGCCGGCGTGATCTCCTGCGTCACGCAGATTTTTCCTACCGGCGACCTGCAGGGCAAGTACATGGCGAAGCACCAACCCGCGGCGGTGGCCGCGATGGAAGGGCTGTTCGCTTCCCAGGCGGGAGCGCCCATCGTGCTCATGGGCCAGCCCAACTTCGAGCAGCAGACCATCGACAATCCCATTGCGGTCAACGATATGTTGAGCTTCCTCATCTATGGCACAACCAAGGCTGAGGTAGAGGGCTTGGACAAAGTTCCCCGCGATCAATGGCCGGAACCGCTGATTCTTCTCTTCTACAGCTACCACATCATGGCTGGGCTGGGCACTTACTTTGTTCTGATTATGGCAATCGCAGTTCTCCTCCTGTGGCGAGGCGAATTGTTTCAGAGGCGCTGGGCTTTGTGGCCGCTGCTGCTCAGCTTTCCTCTGCCCTACATCGCCAACACCGCCGGGTGGATGACGGCGGAGATCGGCCGCCAGCCCTGGGTGGTTTACGGCCTGATTCGCACCTCGCAGGGTTATTCGAAATATGTTTCCAGCGGCAACAGCCTGTTTACGCTGCTCGGTTTTATGGGACTGTACACGCTGCTCTCGATTCTCTTCGTGGTGATGGTGTATCGGATTATCGATATCGGCCCCGGCGGCGCGCCCGCGAAAAGCGCATCCACAATTGCGATCTAGAGGAAGAGGAAGGGGCCGATCACGAACTGAATTCATGAACGGCTGAGAAGGAAAGAATCATGGGATTCATCTGGTTCTGGATTGTCGCAGTGATGATCGTGGCTTACGTCGTGCTGGATGGTTTCGACTTGGGCGTGGGCATGCTTCACCTTTTTCTGGCGCATACCGAGCAGGAGCGGCGGATCACTCTGCGCAGCATCGGCCCGGTCTGGGATGGAAACGAAGTCTGGCTGCTCGCCGCCGGAGGCACGCTCTACTTCGCTTTTCCTCTTCTTTACGCCTCAGCCTTCAGCGGATTCTATCTGGCGCTCATGATTGTGCTCTGGCTGCTAATTTTGCGGGGGGTCAGCGTGGAACTGCGCATGCATGTCGACGCCGTCGTGTGGCGATCTTTCTTCGACGGCGTGTTCGTCTTCTCCAGCGCCCTGCTGGCGATTTTTTACGGCGCGGCGCTGGCCAACGTGATTCGCGGGGTTCCCCTGAAAGAAGATGGCTACTTCTTCCTGCCGCTCTGGACCAACTGGCGCACCGGCGCTCAGCCCGGAATCCTCGACTGGTATACCGTGATCGGCGGAGTCCTCGCCCTGCTCGCCCTGGCGGTGCATGGAGCGTTGTACCTCGCGGTCAAGACCGAGTCTTATCTGCAAGACCGCGCCCGCACGCTGGCGCAAAGGCTTTGGCTACTGCTGCTGATTTTGACCGTGGTGAGCCTGCCCGCCTCCATGATGGTCCGCTCCGACACGCTGGCAAACTATCGCTCCTATCCCATCGCCTTTCTGGTGCCGGTCGCGGTCGTGCTCGCCCTGCTCGGGATCATGCGCTTCTCCCGCAAAGGCGACGACGGGAAAGCCTTCGCCTGCTCCTGCGCCTACCTCACCGTGATGCTGGTTGGAGCCGTGCTAGGCCTCTACCCGCGACTGCTGCCTGCGACCACCGGCTCGCAGTACGACATCACCATCGCCAAGGCACTCTCCGGTCCCTATGCCCTGCACGTGGGATTGATCTGGTGGGGTGTCGGCATGTGCCTGGCCCTCACCTACTTCATCATCGTCTACCGTATGTTCCGCGGAAAGGTTTCTCTCGACGGTGACGGCTATGGACACTAGTGGAAGTTCTCAGTTCTCAGTTCTCAACTCTAGCTTACGGCTCTCAGCTCTCAGAGCTCTGTTTTAGGGCTTCGCTTTCCGGATCGTAGCCCGACAATCTGAGCGTAATTCAGAGCCGCGGTGCCTTAACTGAGAACTGAGAACTGGGAACTGTGTTTATATTAGTTCGTGAACCTGCTCGAGAACATTCCGCTGGCGCCGCTCACCACCTTGAAGATCGGAGGCCCGGCTCGATATTTCGTCGAGGCCGCGAGCGTCGGCGATGTGCAGCAGACGGTCGCCTTCGCGCGCTCGCGCGCCTTGCCGCTCTTCGTTCTCGGAGGCGGCAGCAATCTTGTCGTCGCCGACGCCGGCTGGCCGGGGCTGGTTATGAAAATCGCGATCCTGGGTATCGAGCAGCGCAGCGGGCCCGATGAAGAGGGCAAGATTCTCTTCGAGGCCGGCGCTGGAGAATCGTGGGACAAATTCGTTTCGCGCGCGGTCATGGCGCGCTGTGCCGGAGTCGAATGCCTCAGCGGGATTCCGGGCAGCGTCGGCGGCACTCCGGTGCAGAATGTCGGGGCTTATGGCCAAGAGGTCGCCGAGACCATCGCCTCAGTGCAGGTTCTCGATTTAAAAGACGGCCAGGTGCGCGAACTGTGCAACGCGGCCTGCGGCTTCGCCTATCGCACCAGCATCTTCAATACCACCGAGCGCGAACGCTTCGTCGTGTTGCGCGTCCACTACGCGCTCACACCAGGGGGCAGGCCGCGCATTGGCTACGCTGATCTCAAACGCCACTTCGAAGGCCGCGAGACCTCGCCCGATCTCGCCGAAACCCGCGAAGCGGTGCGCCATATCCGCGCCTTGAAGGGAATGCTGATCGTCGCCGGCGATCCCGATTGCCAGAGCGCCGGTTCGTTCTTCAAGAACCCCGTGCTCACCGAGACCGAGCATGAACAGCTCGAGCAACGCGCGGCCGCGCGAGGACTGACCGTCCCCAGCTATCCTGCGCTGGAGAGCCACAAGAAAGTTTCCTCTGCGTGGCTGGTCGAGCGCTCCGGTTTTACCAAAGGCTTCGGCTTTGGACGCGTCGGCATCTCCAGCAAGCACGCCCTCGCCATCGTCAATCGCGGTGAAGCCACCGCCGCCGAAGTGCTGGCTTTGAAGGAACAGATTCAGCAGCGCGTAGAAGAAATCTGGGGCGTGCGGCTGGAGCCGGAGCCGGTGATGGTGGGGTTTTAAGATCTCACGGTTGTTTCCTGCAACTTAGCTCCGTGCCTAGGGTTCTCGCAAAGAAATTCCTGAACAATTGGCTCTACTCGGCGGTCATTCATGAATGAGGGCAAGCGCTTGTCGATGGGAGAGCTAATCCTGGACGAGACCTTGACGGTGGTGCGCGGTCGATCCGAAATTGTTGAAGAACTGGTCCGGCAGCACTCGCGTCTGGTTTATCGCATCGCCTACGCCGCGCTTCGCAGCCATCACGATGCCGAAGACGCAACTCAGGAGACCTTTCTTCGGGTATTGCGCTATGGCCACAAGCTGGCCACGGTGCAGGATCCGAAGACATGGCTGGCGCGCATTGCGTGGCGAGTGGCGGTGGATCGGAGCAAGCAGCGCAGCCGCAAGCGGGAGATTCCGCTCGAAGATCCCGAACGGCCACGTGCAGAACTACCCTCACGTGACGAACCTGCCGATGAGGCCATGCACGGCGCGCGAATCGATGGATGGTTGGAAAAACTTATCGGCGCGTTGCCAGAAAAGCTGCGCGAACCGCTAATTTTATCTGCGTTACAAGAAATGTCGCTGCCTGAGGTGGCTGCGACGTTAGGAATCAAAGAAGCGGCTGCACGGTCGCGCGTCTTTCGGGCGAGGCAAATTCTGCGGGAAAAATTGAGGCGGCGAATGGGTACCGGGAGTGAACCACATGACGAACGGGAATAGGCGACAGGACAGCGGGAACCAGAATCGGGATCACGACGCGCTTGACTCCGAACTCGATGGCGCCATGGCGACGTTTGCCGCGGTCGAACCCCGAGCGGGGCTGGAAGAGCGTGTGCTGGCGAGTCTGTGGTCGCAGAAGGAGCAAAGGCTGGCGCCGACATTCTGGCACTGGCCGGCTCTGTTTGTGCCGGCAGCGCTGGTGATTTTGGCCGCAATATCTTTCGTATGGAGATTGGGAAGGCACACCCCAGCCGCCACCTCCCGTCAGCCCCCATCTGCGCAACACGACCAGAGCAAATTGCGCGCTGCGGCCGATAGCATTGGCAGCCCGGTTCATCGGTCCGTGCCAGCGACCTCAAGCGGACTCCCGACGCGGCGAGTGGGTCGTCCCCGCGAGGCTGTCGCGTCTGCTCCGAAGCTCGATCAGTTTCCCTCGCCGCAACCGCTGAACGAGCAGGAAAATATCCTGGTGAGCTACGTTGCGAAGTTTCAAGATCACGCCGCCCTTGTGGCACGAGCACGAATGGAGTCGTTGCGGCAGGAACTTACAGACGAGGCAAGCGATGCGATCGACCACGAAACTGGTAATTAGTCGAGAGAAAAAAAACGAATCGACAAGGAGCACACAAATGCGAACGCGTTGGATACTCTGTTCGGTCTTAGCGTTGGGATTCATTCTTAGCCAAGGCGCCACGATTGGATTTTCGCAAGAAACCAGCAACTCCGCGGCCAAGCCGGAGCCTCCAGAGGCAGTCAAGCCGGTGGAAGCGTACCGTCTCGATTTTTCGGTCAACGAGATCGAGGACGGGAAGCGCATCAACTCGCGCCAGTATTCCATGAATCTCAACGTCAACGATGGCAACGAGATTAAGATCGGGACGCGGGTGCCGGTCGAGGCCAAGCAAGGCGAGTTCGAGTACCTCGATGTAGGAACAATGATCTACGGCAGGTTGTCGGAGCGCAGGGGTCAACTGGAATTAAGCGTGCGCGCGGAAATGAGCAACTTCGCGGTTCCAGAGCAAGCGCAGGGACACGACTCCCACCCGGTGCTGCGCCAGTTGAGGATCAACGCCAGCACCCTAGCGTTGCTGGGCAAACCGATGGTTGTCGGCAGCGTGGATGATCCGAACTCAAAAAGGCAGTTTCAACTGGAAGTGACGGCAACGAAGTTGAGGTAGATTTGTGAAACGCATGAATCGGCGCCGCCCCAGTTCGTGACCCTGCCTTGTGAGCAATGACTCCAATGAGGAGTGGGTGCAGCGATCCGGCTCCGGCGGCGCCTCAACCTATACATCGGCCATTCGTGCCGCCTCTTTAAAGATTTTTACGAACATTTCCCGCGTCAGCTTGCCCGTCTGCGTATTCTGGTTCGAAGGGTGGTAAGAGGCCAGTAACACCTTACCATCGGGTAACCGGTAACTGGCGCCATGTTTGAAGAGAAAACGCTTGCAGAGATACGGCTGCCGGGTCGGTAGCAAGCCTCGACGTTTCAGGTAGTTCAAGTAAGCGTCGAAGCCGATCTTGCCCAGCGCGACCACAACCTTCACCGTTTTTAATCCGGCGATCTCGCGGTCGAGAAAGTTAGAACACTCGGCTAGTTCCTGCGGCGTGGGTTTATTCGCCGGCGGAGCGCAGCGCACCGCAGCCGTGATGTAGAGGTCGTTGAGTTTGAGTCCGTCGTTGCGATCGGTGACATGGGGCTGGTTGGCGAATCCGGTTTCAAATAGCACGGGGAACATGAACTTGCCGGAAGCATCACCGGTAAACGGGCGCCCAGTACGGTTCGAGCCGTGCGCTCCAGGAGCCAGCCCCATGATCAGCACCCGCGCCTTCGGATCGCCGAAGCCCGGTACAGGCTTGCCCCAGTACTCGCAGTCGCGGTAAGCGCGGCGCTTCTCGCGCGCGATCTGCTCGCGATAGGCGACCAGCCGGGGACACCGCGTACAGGCGATAACTTCGCGATTCAGAACTTTGAGCCAGTGGGGATTCGGCGTATTCACGTATTTATTTGAGGATATATTCAGGCGACTGCAGAAAAAAACTCTATCTTCAGTCGGATAGGGAAGGGCACGAAGTTTTGTCGTGCCGTTACCCCGTTCCACCCAGTCGCGCTCTAGCGCCCGAGGTAAGCTTCCGGCCTCGGCGCCCCTTTTGTTTGCATCCCGCCATTGAAGGAAAAATTCACTTCAGTTCAATGGGCACGTTCACCGTGCCCAGCAGCCCCGTAGGGTTATCGCGAACGGCAAACTTCACTTCATACTTGCCCGGAGCCAGATCAAGTTTCTCGGGAATTCCGAGGCTGGCTTGCCGAATTTTGTCCACTCTCTCAGGATTGAGCTTCGTAGCAACCACTTGCGAACTGCTGGCCACGCCCCTGCCCTCCCCATCCATCGTTAGGATGGTGATTTCCAGATCGATGGCATACCGCTTTTCGCGGTCGATGGTGATGGAGTTCCCCCGAACCCCAAGAATAAATTCCGCAGGCCTCTTCTGCCCGCCAGTCGAAGTCGAAGTAGCGGAATCACTCGCCGGTGGGACGAAGTGAGCGTTCAGCTGCAAACCCGTGTATTGCACCGGCGACGCCAGCGCGTCGACCACTTGCTGGCGCCGCAGTTCGGCGGAATCCTGCAGCTTGGGGGTAGCGTAAAATCCGCTGCGGTAGCGCACCCGCAGTCCATCGCCCGCGACTTTCACTTTGAGCCGACGCCATCCCGGTTGCACATCCGAGCCAAGATAGTAGCCGAGCATGTAGTAGGCCCGCGAATCGTCGACCGCCTCGGCGAAGCACTTATCCAACTCCTCGACCGTGATGCAGGCGCGGCCGCCAGTAGCGTCAGCGAAGGCGTGCAAGGTCATCTGCTGCTCCATGAACTTATCGTAGGGTAACTTCATCGCCGATTTGTTCCCATTCATCCCGCGAATGTTATTGATCTGCGTGTTGGAGATTCCGGTGTTGTGGCTGGGCAGGTTTCGGACGCTGAAATCCAAAGCGTTCAAATCGACCGAGTACACGGCGATGCTCGCCGCGTTAAGCACGCGCCAAGCTTCCTCATATTCGGTTTGCAGGTAGTCGCCCTGCCGCGCGAACGATCGCGGATCGTCGATCATGAAGGGAAAACCAGCGCTGGCCCAAAGCAGCGTCTTGCGCCCGGGAATCGCTTCGAAGGTATGCGCAAGTTGCGTCATGCTGAGCAGGGTTTGGCGGGTCGCGATGCGCTGGTAGTTCGCCGTTGCGGTATCGCTGAGGTCCTGCATGAAGTCGCTCATGAGCATCTCTTCGGCCGAGGCTTGCTGTTGTTCCGCTGGGTCCTCGGTGAATTGCTCGGGTGTCTGCGTGCCCTCTTCCGAACTCAACGACAGCTTCAGTTTCTCGAGCGCGGCGATCAAAACCTTAGTATCCGTGGTAAAGGGATGCAGTTGGTGCAGCCCTGTGCTATTGAGGCCGAAGATTGCCATGGGCTCGTCGCGCGCCGCGCTGCGCAGCAGATAATCGATAAGCTGCCTCTTCGCTTCCAGTTGCCTCATCCAGGGCGTGTTGGTCATGTCGAGGACGACCGCGGTCAGCCGCCAGGAGTGCTGGTCACCGGCAACAAAGTTGGAGTAGCCCTCGTCGTCGCCGTTCTTGCTTGCCGCAACCAGCTTCTCGGTCTTGGTCTCTTCGAAGACGGAAACGCTGCGCAGCCTCCCGTTTTCCTCGATGCGGAACGCCTCTTTCCTAAGTCCGGAGACGTGCTTGCCGGACTTATCGGCCACCGTCACTGGCACTAAAACCAAATCCGCGCGTGAGCTAAGTTTGGTCCATTCCTGCGGCGCGGCAACACTGACATTTTCGGTACCGACGGGCTGGCTGCGTGGACTGGAAGGCGTTGATGGCGGCGTGACATTTTGTTGGCCCGACGAGAAAGACGGAGCCAAGAAGAGTGCGGCGATCAGGAGCGCGGGCCGATGCATGGAAAGATCCCCGCTAGGAAGAAGGATCGGTCAACAGAAACTCTAGCATAGAGCGCGCGCGTAGCTAAATCTGCCCGTGCGTCTACGGATGATTTTCAGCGAAGGGTTGATGTGCCGGCGAGTCCAATCGAGCGTTTGGTCGGAGCCAAATTTGTCGCCCCATCGATCTGGAAGTTCCGGCGCGAGCCCGGAGACGAGCCCGCGCCAGGCAATGATTCAGCCGCTTCATCGCGCTATAACGTCACGTTAATGGCCAGGTTGACGCCGGGATACACGGGATTGCACAAGTAATACGCCCCGTTGATCTCGATCACGTAAACATCCTGGGTGTAGAGCCAATTGCTGGGCCACGCGCCGCCAAAGCCGAACCAATAGCCGCCGTACTGGAAGCGGCCACTTCTGAAGTCGCCCTGACTGACGCGAAACGTATGTTCGCGCCCGAAGTTGGCCTTGTAACGGTCGTCGGGAATGCGTCCGCCAGCGGCGTGCTGTTCCTGCCTTTCGGGCTTAGCTTCCGCTCGTGCGGGCGCCTCGTGCCCTGCATTCTTCTCTTCCGGCTTGGCGTTCTTCTCTTCCTGAGCATTTTTCGCTTCGGGCTTTGCGGACTTCTCTGGCTGTGCCTTCTTTTCTTTTTCCTGCGCAGGCTTGTCTTTCTCTTCTTCCTTCTGCTCGTGCTGCTCCTGTTGCGCGTATGCCGGAGCTACGATGGTAAGCGACAAAACTGCCGTTCCGATCGCTGCAAGTAGTCTCATGAGTGTTCCTCCATTCCTATCAGTGTGGACGCGGGCGCAAGCGCCCGCGTCCGTCTTGCTCTTAACGTAAGCTGCCGGTAGTTGCGTTCACCGGTGTGCCAATGGCCTCGCCGGAGACCAGTAATTCCACGCGGCGGTTCTGCTGGCGGCCGGCGGAGTCGTCGTTGCTGGCGACCGGCAGAGTATTGCCGAAGCCCTTCGAGGAAACCGCGCCGCTGGCCACGCCTTGCTGCACTAGGTAATCGCGCACCGAACTGGCGCGATTTTCCGACAGGGTTTGATTCATAGCGTCGCCGCCGACATTATCGGTGTAGCCTCCGACTTCGATGTTGAGTCCGGGGTAGGCGAGCAGAATGCCGGCAACCTTCGCCAACTTCTCGCGCGCTCCCGGTTTCAGCGAGTATTTGCCGGTGTCAAACAGCACGTCGGACATGCTCACGATCAGGCCCCGGGCGCTTTCGCGCGTCTGCAGAATGGAATTCAACTGCTCGGCGAGTTTCGCGCGCATGGCGGCTTTGTCGCTATCCGCCTGTTGCGCGGCGGCACGGGATTGATCCGCATCCGCCTGAGCCGCCGAGACGGCCGTCGCAGATGCGGCCTGGTTCGCGGCCATATCGGCTTGAGCCTTCGCGTTGGCAGTTTGTGCAGCGCTGGCGTCGGAACGGGCTTTTGCCGCATCCATGTCGGCCTCAGCCTTAGCCGCCTGCGCCGCCGCGTTTTCGGATTGAGCTTGCTGGCTTTGCCGGCGAGCGTCATCCGCCTGCTGTTGCGATTGCGCCTGAGCGTCCGCCGAGTCCTGGCGTTCGTTTTCTAAACGCACCTCTTGCATTTTCTTGACCGTAATTTCACGGGCATCTTCTGCCGTCTGCACCGCCTCGCGGGAAACCGCAATCAGGGGCTTCCGGTCCATGTGTTTGGCGACGGCATAACCATCCGCGTTGTTCATTAACTGGACAGCGTGGCGATAGCTGTCCGGGGCATACTGCTCCGCGCCCTCGGATTGCGCGATGCGCAGCGCATTCCGCGCCTCGAAAAACTCGAGCGGTAACTTGGCATTCAACACCACCGGATCGAACTTGTAACCGGTGGGAATGTAGCCGCCCCGCTCCATCAGTTCATACTTGGCATTCACCGCTTCGCTGGTTCCCTTGGTGCGTTCGAGCACAACGTTTTCCAGCACGACCACATTGCTGGGCTGCCGCACCGCATAATAAGGTTCCGCCGTAACAATCAGAGCGAAAGCCTGCAGGTCGGTGGTGACGTGCAGCTTGCTGCGGTCGTTACCACCCACCAGAACCTCGCCCAGATTCACCGCGCGGCCCTCGGGTGAGATCGCCCACAGGACGTAGGTGAGATACTCGTTGCCAAAAACTGCCGGCTTCTGCAGGTTGCCGAATTCGGCTTCGATTTCAACCGCCCCCTTCCTGCTGTTGACCTTGGCTTCGCCGTTTGCCGATGGCATTAGAGCTGTGCCTGCGAAATCCAGTTTGGAGCTGCCGCTGCGGTATTCGTAGTTGACCGCCTGCACGGTGCGGCTGACTATGGTCACCCGGAAAATGGGCGTCGAAGTCATGCGCTCGACTTCCACTGTGCTTCGAGTATCGGTCTGAGCGACCGCGGGCAAACTGAGTGCGACTGCGGCTGCGAACACTAATCTTGTTTTCACACTATCTCCTTGTGGCAGGTATGCTGCCCGGTTGCGTTGCCGAGGGTTCGATTTTTGCTGGGTGCTGATAGGGGCTGCTTCGCCTCATCCTTTTCCGATACGGATACCTGACAGGGAATGAAACATCCCGAAGACATTCAGCAGCCATAGAACTACGGCGATGACGACGACGCCGTTCAGAATCGATTTGATCGACGACTGCATGGGAATGAATCGGTTCACCAGCCACAGCAGAACGCCTACCACGATCAGAACTTCGAGGAGTTGAATTAACGGCATGATCTTTTACCTTTCTTCTTGGCGTGAGCGAACGCTCCTTCGAGGGATGGGTTGCTCAGCTTTCAAATTCGGAGCTTAGGGTCAAATCGTGTTCACCGCAGGTTCGCGGGTTCTACACGGATGGAGAGCTGACGCTGGATGTGGCCGCCTTCGTGAACACTTGAAGCTCGGGCTGCCTGGTATGACAGCTGCGAAATCAGCGTCCGCAGCTCGGTCTGCACACTCAGAGATTGCATCATGACAGTTGCTGAGGACAGCGTCTGGTCAAGATAGCTCACTTACGGAGAAAGGCGTCGCCCCCAAACGGGGACGATCCGGATAAGAAATCGGAGCGAAGAAAATAGGGTCGAGAGTGAGCACAATTGGTCAGTGCGTTGCCCACGCAACAGCGCATGATGCGGCCATGAAAGTCGTAAAGGATCCGACCCTGGCCGTTCGGTGCCCCACCTGTGGCGCTAAAGTCGGTGAAAAATGTGAACTCAGCACGGGCCAGCCACGCACTTCATCCCATCGCGACCGGCGACTGGCGGCCCTGGAAGAGTAATGGAAATGCGCGCCGGAGCTTCCCACGCCGTGGGGAAAGTGTACAAAATTGCTCACTTCCGACCCCGGTCACGGCCTATAATTGCTCATCTATGAAATCGTCTGCGGCCGTAAATGCAAACCGCGGATTCGACCCCGACACCTTCCTGGCGACGATCGGCGATGGCAGGAAGATTCTGTCCGTGGAAAAGAAACAAGTCATCTTCGCACAAGGGGACGAGGCTGATTCCGTCTTTTATATCCAGCGGGGCAAAGTGCGGCTCACCGTCGTGTCGCAGGCGGGTAAGGAGGCGACCATCGCGATCGTGGGCGAGCGCAATTTCTTCGGTGAGGGTGCCCTGGCGGGTCAGGTTCTGCGCATGGGTTCAGCCGCGACCATGACGGATTGCGACCTTCTTCGGGTGGAGAAGAAGGCGATGATGGATGCCCTGCACCGCGAACACACATTTTCCGACATGTTCGTGGCCTACCTGTTGGCGCGCAACATCCGCTACGAAGAGGATCTGGTCGATCAGCTTTTCAACTCCAGCGAGAAGCGGCTGGCCCGCGTTCTCTTATTGCTGGCTCACTTCGGCAAAGAGGGGATTCCCGAGACCGTCGTTCCGAAGATCAGCCAGGAGACTCTGGCCGCAATGGTTGGCACCACTCGCTCGCGCGTCAGCTTCTTCATGAATCGCTTCCGCAAAATGGGCTTCATCGACTACGCCGGGGGAGCCGAAGGCGCCTTGCAAGTCCACAGTTCCTTGCTTAACGTAGTTCTGCACGATTAGTCCAATCCCCTCACACGCCGCGGTTACATATGCACGGGTCGCCCGCGCGATTTATCTGGCTGCATTTTCCGTGAGCAATTTTGAACAGACCTGCCCGCTGCCGTCCGATATACCTGCACTGCATGGCTGCGAACAACACATTATTATGCGTCCACCGGAATCCGGATCAATTGAGTTTGCTGCAAGAGAGCGGGTACGAGCTGATCACCACATCCAACGGTAGCGAAGCCCTGCGGCTGTTCATGTCCCGGCCCGTGGACGCGATTGTGCTGGAGTATCACCTTGGCCTGTTGGACGGCGCGGTCATCGCGGATGAGATCAAGCGGGTCTGCCCGGAGCTGCCCGTCGTCATGGTGGCGGATCACCTGGAACTGCCCGACGGCGCGCTGAAATCCGTGGACGCACTGGTCACGAAATCCGACGGAGCTCATTTCCTGCTGGCCACTGTCCACTTCATGCTGCACGGGCGGCCGGCGCAACGCCTGGAGAACAAGGACAAGACTCAATCCCCACGGCATTTTCGCGGACCCGCCCGGCTCGCCGCGGGCGACTCGGCGGCCAATCCCTCTAGACCCCCCGTGGACCAGAAGAACGCACCCTTTTCGGAAGGCGTTTGGCAAAACATTCGCAACGGAACCATCCAATTCTAGCCAAAGGTTCCGAGCAAGATTGACCAGCTTTCCGAAGCGCGATGGCGGAGAATCGCAGAGTGGAACTGGAACTCACGCTGCGGCAGATACTCTCCGTAAGGTGCCCCATGTGCCGGGCGCAACCGAAAGAGAAATGCACGCTTAGCACCGGGCATCCGTGCCTCAAGACGCATCTTGCGCGCGCCCAAGCGGCAGCTAAAGCTCCTCGCGCGGAGAGCTCCCCCCAAGCCGCCCTGCGAAACCTGAAAGCATTTGCCGACCGGAGCTTTCGCGCCGTCTTCCAGAAAAAGTAGTATTCCGCAGATTGCATTGTGGGGAATCCCACTGCGTTGGCCCAGCGTCTCTTTTATACCGCGCGCCGTCCGCTTACCAGGTTAATTACCAACACCACGAGCGCCACCACCAGCAACAGGTGGATTAAACCGCCGGCCACGTGCAGGCTGAAGCCAAGAAGCCAAAGAACCAGAAGCACAACAAAAATCGTCCATAGCATATTTGTTCTCCTCGGTGAGAGTTTTAACGGTTTGAACTCGTTGCCCTTTCCTCAACTACGCATTGCCGAACGACTTTCCACACTCCAAACAGCATGGTCCGGAGCGTGGGGTAATCAGATTGCAGAAGGGACACATCCTTTGTGATCCGACCCTTCGCGTCGGTGGTCTTAGCGCGGTCCTCAAACTCCGAAGGAAATCGGCGATCGTCGCCAACCTTCTACGAAAACGAGGGCGCCGCGGTGCACTCGTCATTGAAGCGCCTCCACTGTTTCCGCCATAGAACAAGGTCTCCGTCACCCGGCCAAGAGACACGAATGATCGAAGAGCCTGGGCTAGGTCTCGGCTTTTGCACATCAACCATGACAGGCGACGGGCTGAGATGCTGTGCAGGATTGCTCACAATCACTCCCAACTTGGGCAACATCACGAAATCCGGCGAACCCGAGCTTTGGCAACCAGGCGAAAGTGAGCAATCCTGACCAGCTATTCCCCACGGCATGGGCGATCATGCCCTCAGAGACGAGCACTCCTTCTCTCTCTTTCAGGTCTTCTGAACTAAGTCAGCCATCTGAAGTTGTCTCCCCTTAGCTCCACGAATAAAGCTCCACCCTCTGAAAGGAATATTTCATGAAGAAAACAATTTCGCTGTTGCTGATGAGCTTGCTCGGCCTGGTCGGAACGTACGCATTCGCCGGCTCGGACCGGGAAGAAACCGTAGACCGCATGCAAAAATCAGTCGAGGTTCTGCAGTCCATCATGTCAACCCCCGACAAAGGCATCCCGGAGGAGGTATTGAACGGCGCCAAGTGCATGGTCGTCGTGCCCAACCTGGTCAAAGCCGGATTCATCTTCGGCGGCAAGCATGGCCGCGGCGTAGCTTCTTGCCGCACTGCAGAAGGCTGGAGCGCGCCCGCCTTCGTTTCCGTGGGCGGCGGCAGTTGGGGATTGCAGATCGGCGTCGAAGGTGTGGATCTGGTCATGCTGGTCATGAACGATCGCGGGCTGCAGCATCTGCTTTCGAGCAAGTTTGAGATGACCGGTGAAGGTTCAGTCGCTGCCGGCCCGGTAGGCCGTCACACATCCGCTGGAACGGACATTTTGCTGAACACGGAAGTGCTGACCTACTCGCGCTCGAAAGGCGTATTTGCCGGCCTCACCCTCGAAGGCGCAGTCATCGAGCAGGACAACGACTCGACCCGCGCCATTTATGGCCACCCCATGACGTTCCGCAACATTCTTTCCGGCCACGCGACCACGCCGGCCAGCGCGAATGCGTTCGTGAAGGCCGTGTCCGAAGCGGGACATCAAGCGCACGTCGCAGAAGCCAGAGAAGAGGACAAGCAGTAGTCACACGGGAATTGCGACCTCAGATTACGTTCATTCGCTGACCGGAGCCGCGCAGGCTTCGGTCAGCTTTTTTGTCGATTGCTTTTTCGTGATCGAGCCACCCAGAGGCGTAAGCGCGGTCGAATCCAATCAAGGATTGTGGCCAAACGGAATTCGTGCCGTTCCATCGAGCCGGCCATGAACGTGTAACAGGACTGCATCAGATAATGTATTTGTATCGAATAACATTTAGGCTCCAGTCTCTTTGTCTTTATCCTTCCCCGCCACGATCTTTCGTCCGGTTTTCGTATAAGACAAGCAGTTCTTCCGCACCCTGTCGGGTTTCGCCGTATCATCTCGCGGCTATAGCGGCACCGACGGAAATTTCTATTCTTACCGGCTTGGTTTCTAAAACTCGAACCGAGGGGCCCACGGCATGCGTTTCTCTTGCGGCACAAATTCTCCCACTCTTTCCCCAAACTGACATCGCTCACATGTCGAACTTCGGCGTCATGTTGGTCAGAATAAATTTCCGTTTTCGCAAACACAGCAGATCCACCCGCATCCGCCGTAGAACCCGCTTGGGGTTTACCTTCCATCCCCTCCGCATCGGTTCGCGATGCACGCGACGATAGTCATAACTCGGCCACTCCAGCGCGATCTGCTGTTGAATCGCGCTGCGTAAGTCCAGGTCCGCTTCGGACGCTTGTACGCGCGGCTGGAAACGGTAGTATCCTGCCCGGCTCACCCCCGCGACTTGGCAGAGCTCCATCACCGCTGCCCCCGTTTCTTTCACGGCTGGCTCGATTTGCTCAAAGAGGCGGCCTTGCCATTGCCGCCGACAGGCAGCGCATGTTCCTTGAAACGCCGCAAGGCTTTTTTTAAACAATCCATCTCCATCGTCTGCTATCCGATCTTCTGTTCCAGCAGGGCCATCCGTGCTGCATCCGAGCTCGCCTGCGGACGCCCGCCCTGACCAGCAAATGCCAGCTCACCTTTGGCTCGCCACTCGCCTTTCCAGACTTCTAGCCGCTTCGGACTGATCTGATACTCGCGGGCCACATGCGCCATACTCTTTCCTGCATCCAACTCGCGCATCGTCGTGACTTTCAACTCGCGGGAATATTGCTGTCGGGGCGTATCCCTTGTTCTCCTCCATTTGTTCTCCTCCATGCAATGGAAATTGCCCCTTCATTTCGTGTCTCACTTTTGCAGTGCAGTCCAGAATTTTCACCTCGCCTATGGCTCTCCCCGCCGCCGTTTGACGCTGCCTGCTTCTCTCTTTACACTCAAAGTGAACGCCGTATAAATTCGGCTTGGCTTCGTTTGTTCGACGGAGCCTCCGAAGGCAGCGGCTGGCGAAAGGCGTAACGTGAGCCCCGCAGAGACTACTGAAGACACCAAGACTAAAGGAAAGACTAAAACGACCGGCACCGCTAGTACCGGCAATCATGCTAGTACCGGCAATAATAAAGACATCAAGCGGGAGATCTCGGTCGAGATCCCCGCCGCCGAAGTTGTGCGCGAGACCGAGCTGCAGATTGTGCGCTATCAGAAAAGCGCGCGGCTGCCGGGCTTTCGCGCCGGGCACGTGCCGGCTTCGATCATTCGGCAGCGCTTCGGCGACGGCCTTAAGAACGATGTGATCGAAACGCTGGTTCCGAAATATTTTCGCCGGGAAGCCGAGAAGCAGGGCCTCATCCCAGTTTCGCAACCCCGCGTGACCGATCTGCACATTCACGACGGCGAGCCCCTGACTTTCAAGGCCAGCTTCGAAGTGCTGCCGGAAATTCAAGTCGAGGGCTACAAGGATCTGCGCGCCGACAAGCCGGAGATTACCGTCGCCGACGAAGAAGTCGAACAGGCGCTGACCAAAGAACGCGAGCAGCGTGCGACTTACACCACCGTCGAAGGACGCGCCCTGGCTGCCGGCGATTTCGCGCAGGCCTCCATGGATGGCAAGCCCAAAGACAGCCAAGATGTGGCCGAAGCCAAAGCCAACCCCGTGCATATGGACGATGTGCTCATCGAGATCGGCGGCAAGAATACTGTGCCCGAATTTACCGAGAATCTCACCGGAGCTTCCGCCGGCGACGAACGCACCTTCGACGTGAGCTATCCCGAGGATATTTCCGATCAACGCCTAGCGGGCAAGACGTTCGTCTACACGGTAAAGATCAATGGCATCAAGCAGAAGAATCTGCCCGAACTCAACGACGACTTCGCCAAAGAGTTGGGCGAGTTCACCAGCCTCGATCAAGTTCGCAAGCAGGTTCGCGAGAACATCGAAGCCGAAAAGCGCCACACCACCGAGCATGCCGCCAAAGATAAGCTGGTGGCCGAACTGGTTCGTCGCAACGACTTCGAAGTGCCCGAGTCTTTGGTCGACCGGCAGATCGATTTGCGCCTGGAGCGCGGCCTGCGGGCGCTTGCGGCGCAGGGCATGAAGATGGAAGACCTCAAGAAAATGGACTTGCCGCGGCTGCGCGCGGGCCAGCGCGAGCAGGCTATTCAAGATGTAAAGTCTTCGTTGCTCCTGGAGCGCGTCGCCGACCTCGAAAAAATCGCGGTCAGCGACGAAGATGTAAACCGGGAGCTGGAATCTCTGGCGAAGCAGTCAAAGCAAACGTCGGAAGCGGTGCGCGCACGTTTGACAGAGGATGGGGGCCTCGATAGAATCCGAATGAGAATCCGCAGCGAGAAGACCCTCGATTTTCTCTATCATCAGTCCGCGTAGGCGGTTAAATATGCGGACCATTTCGACACTTTCAGCCCTCCCCGAGCAGCGACTGCAAAGCGTTATTCCGGGGCGGAGTGTGGCATTTCCGGTGACGCAGGCCGGTAAGACAGGTCAGGTTAAACCATGAAGCCAAACGATCCCCAAATGATGCTGGTACCGATGGTCATTGAGCAGACCGGGCGGGGCGAACGCGCCTACGATATTTACTCCCGTCTGCTTCGCGATAACATTATCTTTATCGGCACGCCGATTGACGACAACATCGCCAACCTGGTGATCGCCCAGATGCTGTTTCTGGCGCAGGAAGATCCCGAGAAAGACATTCAGCTCTACGTTAACTCTCCGGGAGGCTCGATCACGGCTGGCATGGCGATTTACGACACCATGCAATATGTGAAAAATGACGTCATGACTCTTTGCGTCGGCCAGGCTGCCTCAATGGCTGCCTTGTTGCTGGCTGCAGGTGAGCCGAAGAAACGGCTGGCTTTGCCCAATTCGCGCATTCTTATTCATCAACCGTCGATGGGCGGGTTGTCCGGCCAGGCCACCGATATCGACATTCACGCCCGCGAAATCCTGCGCATGCGCGAGATTACAAACCAGTTACTAGCCAAGCACACCGGCCAAAAGCTGGATAAAGTCGAGAAAGACGTCGAGCGCGACTTCATCATGAACGCCCAGCAGGCTAAGGAATATGGAATCATAGACGATATCATCTATAAGACCGCAAAAGCGGTATGATCTGCCTTCGCGCTTACATCGAGCCTGGCGCCTGGGACAAAAGCCCGGACCGGGACTGAGAGAAGTTCACACGAGCTCAGGGGATGGTTCAGCGCGAAAGCAACGGCACCCGAGTGAAAGCTCCGGAGCACCCCGCGGTCGCCGCGAAGAACCTTAAGGAGTGGAACCGAGTGAAAACTAAGTCGGGAACCGACGAGATTCTACGCTGTTCGTTCTGCCACAAATCGCAGGATGCCGTGGCCAAACTGATCTCGTCGCCCAGCGACTACCCACGCGCTTACATCTGCGATGAGTGCGTGGCGGTTTGCAACTCTATTCTCGAAGATGACCGCACGGCAACGCCCGCGGCAGCGGCTCCGAACCAGTTGCCCAAGCCGCAGGAAGTCAAAACCTTCCTCGATGAATATGTCATTGGACAGGAACAGACCAAGAAAAAACTTGCCGTCGCCGTCTACAACCACTACAAGCGCATCTTCATGAATCGCCAGAAGGTCGCGGGCGATGGCATTGAACTGAGCAAGTCAAACATCCTTCTCATCGGTCCCACCGGCACCGGCAAAACGCTGCTGGCGCAGACTCTGGCCCGCATGCTCGACGTGCCCTTCGCCATCGTCGACGCCACCACCCTCACCGAAGCCGGCTACGTCGGCGAAGATGTCGAGAACATCATCCTCAAGTTATTGCAGGCCGCCGAAGGCGACGTAAGCCGCGCCCAGACCGGAATCATCTATATTGACGAAATCGATAAGATCGGCCGCAAAGACGAGAATCCCTCGATCACTCGCGATGTTTCCGGCGAAGGCGTGCAGCAAGCCCTGCTGAAGATTCTCGAAGGCACCGTGGCCAACGTTCCCCCGCAGGGCGGACGCAAGCATCCCCACCAGGAATTTACTCCGGTCGATACCACCAACATTCTCTTTATCTGCGGCGGAGCATTCGTGGGCCTCGAGAAAATTATCGGCCGCCGCGTAGGCAAAAAATCGCTGGGCTTCCGCAGCGGCGAAGAGGCCGAAAAGGAAGAGGCCAAGGTAGCGCGCAAGCGCAACTTCGAACTGCTTAGCGAAATTCAACCCGAAGACCTGATCAAGTTTGGCCTGATCCCCGAGTTCGTCGGACGCCTGCCCGTCATGGGCATGCTCGAAGATCTCGACGAATTTGCGCTTATCGAAATCCTTACCCGGCCCAAGAACGCCATCGTCAAGCAATACCAGCGCCTCTTCGAGTTCGAAAACGTGCGCCTGAAGTTCAGCGATGAAGCTCTCAAAGCTATAGCCCGCCAGGCGATGGCCCGCAAAGTGGGCGCCCGCGGCCTGCGCATGATTCTCGAAGAACTCATGCTCGATCTCATGTTCCACCTACCCAGCCAGAAAAAGCTCAAAGAGTTCGAAGTGACGCGGGAGATGGTGGAAAAACGCAACGCCTCCCTGGCCATGATGGAAAAAGCCGGGTAAGCAAAACGACCCTAAAAACGACCCTAAAATAGTAGTAAACTGATACTTGTTGGTGGTTGGCAGGGCGGTACGGCCGATTGTCATTCCTATCGCCGTTTGGAATCAAGCGCCATTTGGCATTAGGCGTTACAACCCAGGGAGATTGAGTGACCACATCCAAGGAAAAATTCGAAACCAGAAAGCTGCCCATGATGCCCATCCGGGACGTGGTCATCTTTCCCTACATGATGACTCCGTTCGTCGTGGGCCGCGAGTCTAGCGTGCGCGCCCTCGAAGAGGCCCTGGCGGCGGATAAGAAAATCTTCCTGGCCACGCAGCACGACGCCTCCATCGACGAACCCAAGTCCAACGAGATCTACCAGGTCGGCACCATCGTCAATATCGTGCAGAGCCTCAAGCTGCCCGACGGCAACATCAAAGTTCTGGTCGAAGGCATCGAGCGCGGACGCCTGCTGCAAGCCACCGACGGCGATGGTTACATGCAAGCCTCGGTGCGCGTAGCCCGCTACCCCGTCGAGATGAACGCCCAGATCGAAGCGGGCATGCAGCGCGTCACCACGTTGTTTGAGCAATACGTAAAGCTCTGCCAGGCGCTGAACTACGAGACCATGATCTCGGCCGTGCGCATGGAGGACCCCGCCAAGCTCACCGACATCATCGCCGCCAACCTGCAGCTTTCGATTGAAGAAAAGCAGGAACTGCTGGAAATTTTCGATCCCTCCGAGCGCCTGAACCGCATCGCCGACGTGCTCGACGTGGAAATCGAAAAACTCAACGTCGACCGCACCATCCAGTCACGGGTGAAGCGGCAGATGGAAAAAGCGCAGAAAGAGTATTACCTCAACGAAAAGATCAAGGCCATTCAGAAGGAACTCGGCCGCGGCGAAAAGAGCGAATTCGACGAACTGAAGAAGAAGGTCGAATCGGCCGGCATGCCGAAGGACGTGAAAGACAAGGCGCTGCAGGAACTGAAGAAGCTCGAGGCCATGCCGCCCATGTCGGCTGAATCCACGGTTTCGCGCAACTATTTGGACTGGCTGCTGGCCGTGCCGTGGAAGAAACGCTCGAAAGAAATTCGCAACATCTCGCGCGCCGAAAAAGTTCTGAACGAAGATCACTACGGGCTGGAGAAGATTAAAGAGCGCATCCTCGAATTTCTTGCCGTGCGCCAGTTGGTAAAAAATCCAAAAGGCTCGATCCTGTGTTTCGTTGGCCCTCCGGGCGTGGGCAAGACCTCACTGGGCATGTCGATCGCCAAGGCCACGGGACGCAAGTTCGTTCGCATGTCGCTCGGCGGAGTGCGCGATGAGGCCGAAATTCGCGGCCATCGCCGCACCTACATCGGCGCATTACCCGGCCAGATCATTCAGATGATGAAGAAGGCCGGCACCAAGAACCCGGTCTTCATGCTCGATGAAGTCGATAAGATGTCGATGGATTTTCGAGGCGACCCCTCGGCCGCCCTGCTCGAAGTGCTCGACCCCGAGCAGAATTACATGTTCGTCGATCACTACCTCGATGTCGAATACGACCTCTCGCAGGTGTTCTTCGTAGCCACGGCGAACGTGATGCACACCATCCCTCCCGCGCTGCAGGATCGCATGGAAGTGCTGCGCCTGCACGGCTACACCGAGCAGGAAAAGCTCGAAATCGCGAAACAATTCCTGGTCAAGAAGCAGATGCTGCAGGCAGGCTTGTCGGAAAAGAACGTCAAGTTCACCGACGACGCCATCACCACCCTGATCCGCGCCTACACTCGCGAAGCCGGAGTCCGCAATCTCGAGCGCGAGATCGGCAACGTCTGCCGCAAGGTCGCGCGCAAGGTTGTCAAAGAAGGCGAGAACTACACCGTCGCCGTCACCGGCGAGAACGTTACCGACTTCCTCGGCGTCATCAAGTTCCGCGACACGCTGGCTCACGAAAAAAGCGAAGTGGGATTGGTCACCGGCCTGGCCTGGACCGAAGTCGGCGGCTCGATTCTCAGCACCGAAGCCACGGTAGTCGATGGCAAAGGCAAGCTCACGCTCACCGGCAAACTCGGCGACGTGATGCAGGAATCGGCGCAAGCCGCCTTGTCCTACATTCGCTCGCGCGCACACCGTCTCGGCCTGACGCGCGATTTCTATCGCACCCTTGACCTTCACGTTCACGTGCCCGAAGGAGCAATCCCGAAAGACGGGCCCTCGGCCGGCATCACCATCGCCACTGCCATCGCCAGCGCGCTCAGCAAAATTCCCGTGCGTCGCGACATTGCCATGACCGGCGAAATCACCCTGCGCGGCAAAGTGCTGCCCATCGGCGGCCTCAAAGAAAAGCTGCTGGCCGCGCACCGCGCCGGACTGTTCGAAATCATTCTCCCGCAGGACAACGAAAAAGATCTAGCCGAGGTTCCCGAGAACCTGCGCAACACCATGAAGCTCCACTTCGTCGATACCATGGACCAGGTTCTGCAGATTGCCCT
The DNA here is from genome assembly GCA_049513475.1 of Candidatus Sulfotelmatobacter sp. Classification (GTDB taxonomy): domain Bacteria; phylum Acidobacteriota; class Terriglobia; order Terriglobales; family Acidobacteriaceae; genus Sulfotelmatobacter. The sequence continues at coordinate 71,854 of JBEKWC010000025.1, forward strand.
GGAATCGCCTCTGACCGCGCTGCGCGAGGAAGAAGTAACCCAGCCTATCGCGCCGCCTCTCACTTCAAGCACCGGAGAGAGTCCGGCGGCGCATCAGTAGGCTTTAAAAGCGCGCGGCTTCAGCCGCGCCCTGACTCGATTCAATCACAACCGGCTTTTAGCCGCCGACCGGCATCTTTAGGGTAAAATCACCTTCCACGATGTCCACCTCGAATCAAAGCCAAATCGCCTTTGAAAACGCGCCCGAGTCCCCCGGCGAATCCGCTCCCCCCCGTACCACAGGAATCCTGCCCTCACAAGAGATCACCAACCTGATCGCGCGCGGAAACATCAGCGCCGCACCCGCCATCAACCCCGACCACATCCAGCCTGCGAGTCTAGATCTGCGCCTGGGCGACATGGCGCATCGAGTCCGCGCAAGCTTTCTCCCCGGACCGAACAGCACCGTCGAAGCCAAGATCAAAGAACTCCGCATGGCGAGAGTAGACCTCACCGGCGCGCCAGTTCTGGAAAAAGATTGTGTCTACATCGTTCCGCTGGTCGAAGAGCTGAACCTGCCCGAAAATATTTCCGGCAAAGCGAATCCAAAAAGCACCACGGGACGCCTCGACATTTTCACCCGCCTCATCACCGACTACGGCACCGAATTCGACCGCGTCCCGCCCGGCTACAAAGGCAAACTCTATGCCGAGGTAGTCTCCCGCACTTTCACCGTGGCGATTCGAGCGGGCATGCGCCTAAGCCAGCTGCGCTTCGTGCTAGGCAGCCCCGTTGCCGGCGACCGCACCATCCGCGAGCTCGACCAGGAAGAACCGCTCGTCTACATGGACGAAGAAGAAAACCCCAGCAAAGCGCGCACTCATCGCGGCCTGCGAATCACCGTCAACCTCGAAGCCGCCGAACCCGGCGAAATCATCGCCTACAAAGCCAGGCGCTACGCCCCGACCATCGAGCTCGACCGCATCAACTATTATTCGACCGAAGAGTTCTGGGAAGTCCGCCATCAGAACACGGCCAAGAATCTGATCCTCGAGCCGGGAGACTTTTACATCCTCGCCTCCCGCGAAAGGGTTCGCGTACCGCCCGACTACGCCGCCGAGATGGTTCCCTTCGATCCGTCTGACGGCGAATTCCGCATCCACTATGCCGGCTTCTTCGATCCCGGCTTCGGCTACGGCTCCAGCGACATCAAAGGCACCCGCGCCGTCCTCGAAGTCCGCGCCCACGAAGTCCCGTTCCTGATCGAGCACGGCCAGCTGGTAGGCCGCCTGAACTACATGCCACTCTTGCGCCGCCCAGACAAGATCTACGGCACAAATATCGGATCGTCGTATCAACATCAAGCGCTCACCCTGAGCAAGCAGTTCCAACGCGAAATAAAGTAGCGCCGGCTTCCCTGCCCGGCTGTTCCGAGCACATCTCGCCCTCGGTGCTGCCCCAAGAGCGGGCCCTTAGCCTGGGGTTTTCTTCCTTGCCTTCTCAACCTAAGCTAGAATTGGTTAGGAGTTGCGCATCTGTATGATCTGCCGTTCCACGCGGGAAGCGCGCTCTCGTCTGCTTTCATCGTGGCCGCCGTCTTAATCGGGGTCACCCTGCGAGTGGCCTTAGTCGTACAGCCAGGATCGCGTAGCCTACTGGCGCCTATTCTTCAAGAGACGTTCGCAGAAACCTTCAGGCTGACCTACCCCGCGCTCGCTTGCCAATCGCTGCTGCTGCATAGCACACTGGAGCATGAGGGTTATCGCGCGATTCCTGGCCGCAGCGACCGATGCCGCGCACTTCCCAGCTCCGAGCCTGCCGGAGGTCGCCTTCCTAGGCCGCTCGAATGTAGGCAAGTCCAGCGTGATCAACACGCTCGTGGGCACCAAGCTGGCCCGCACCAGTTCCACGCCCGGGCGCACACGCAGCATCAACTTTTTCGAAGTGCGCTGGCCCGGAAAGCCGCGCCCCGAGGTCATCTTCGCCGACCTGCCCGGCTACGGCTACGCCAAACTCTCGCGCGAGATTTCCGCGGAGTGGCCCAAGTTCATCGAGCCGTATTTAAACGACCGCCCCACGCTGGCGTTGTGCCTGGCGTTGGTCGACATCAACGTGCCTGCGCAAGACAGCGACCGGCAATTATTGGACTTTCTTAATTCCTCCGGCCGAGAATTTCTTCTGATCGCCACCAAGAGCGACCGGCTCTCGAATAATCAACTGCGCAATCACCTGAAAGCTTTGGCCGAAGCCTACCCAACCGCGCGGGTGATCGCATTCTCGTCAAAGACCAGCGCCGGACGCGAAGAAGTCTGGAACAAAATCCGGCAATCGGCGGCGGAATTCCCCGCGGCCGAGTTCCAATCTTGAACTTTTCCCGTTCAGGGAATCCGGCAGGGCCTTTCGGCGCGACCAGCTTCGACTTCCGGCGAGAACTTCAGGGGGAAGCCTCGTAGAGTAGTGCAGGGATTCTTATCGCGAGCCGACGCCACACCAACCGTATGCGCAAGCTGTCCTAAGCTCAGAATCGAATCCCGAGTTATGCCTGAAGAGACCAGCAGAGCCTCGTACTTATCCAGCCTGAAGCAACCTGCAGGACAAGGCGCAGGATTGGCCCCCGAGCGCGCGCCCGTCAGCGATCCTTCCGCGGAAGGTCGAACCGGGGCCGAGAAGCGCAGAAGTCCCCGCTACCGCTGCCAGGGCAGCGCGCAACTTCGCGAATTGGAAACCGGAGTCTCTACCTGGGCGGCGTTCACAGACATCAGCCTGCACGGCTGCTACGTCGAGGCCGCCTGCACTTATCCCATGGGCTCTACGCTTTCGCTCTCGATCGAGGTCAACGGCTTCCGCGTCGAGACTCGGGGCGAGGTCCGGGTGAACTACCCGAACCTGGGTATGGGAATTTTCTTCACCACCATGTCGGATGAAGACCGCGAGCGCTTGCGCGAGTTGCTGCGCTCGCTATCGCGCCCCTCGGTGATCCTTGGGAACGGCCCCCTCAATCGCAGCGCGTCTCCTTTACCAGGCGCACCCTCGACCGCAATCACCGACCCCAAGGCTGCCATGCAGGCCATGGTAAATTTCTTTGCCGACCGGCAACTCTTGAGCCGGGAAGAATTTATGCGCATTCTAAAACGCAGCCAAACGCCCTAGCAGTTCTCAGTTCTCAGTACTAAAATAGGTACTCGGGAACTCGCCTTCCATTACCTCGGTTCGTTGCTGCTCTGCTTTTCCACTCGCTCGTCCGCTATCATAACGACATGGCGCGTTACTTAATCACTGGCATTGGCGGATTCATTGGATCTTCT
>JBEKWC010000026.1:0-71545 GCA_049513475.1 Candidatus Sulfotelmatobacter sp.
CTCGCGATAGGCGGCAAGCCGGTGAAGATGGTCTGTACGCGATCCGATGACATGCGCTTCGACTGTCCCCGATCCGCATCGCGGCAGGTCCTGCGTTTGGCTTGGGGCGAAGGAAACAGGGTCGCGGCCATGGATCACCATGCGGCGGCCGGCTGGCCCACAGCCACGATCGCTCCTTATTTTTTGGGTAAAGACGCGAAGGGCGCTCCGTTCGATCCCTTCGCCATCTCGGGAGCTGATCACTGGTACAACGTAGGCGCGCACCGCGTTCGGGCACTTCGCAATGACTTGGCGGAGCGGACCTTCCGCTCCGGCTATTTACGATCGGTGGGCGCGGGCTGGACCAGTTGGGCTGTTGAGAGCTTTATGGACGAGGTCGCCCACGAGGCCGGCATCGATCCGGTGGCGTTCCGGCTGAGCCTGCTGGACGGCGCGGGTGGCAACGCCGGGTCGGCGCCGAACTCGGTGGGCGGGGCGCGCCGGCAGGCCGCGGTGCTCTCTCGCTGCGCGCAGAAAGCCGGGTGGGGCAGTACCATGCCGAAAGATGTCGGGCTCGGCATCGCCTCGACTTTCGGGCAGGAACGCTCAATGCCGACGTGGATCGCCTGTGCTGCTCGCGTGCGGGTGGGCCGCTCAAACGGCCACGTCGCCGTAGAGAAGCTGACCCTCGTCATCGACGCGGGAACCCTCATTCATCCCGATAGCGCCGCAGCTCAGGCGGAGGGGGCTGCTTTGTGGGGTCTTTCAACCGCTCTGTATGAGGGAACCGAGTTCGTCAAAGGCCAACCCAAGGACACGAATCTCGATAGCTACAGAGTGCTCCGAATGGGACAAATCCCGGAACTCGAAATCGAATTTATTCCCAGTGCAGAAATGCCCGTTGGGCTGGGCGAGCCTGCGACTACCGCTGTTGCCCCGGCGATTGGGAACGCGATCTTTGCCGCTTCAGGTGTGCGCCTTCGAGACTTGCCAATTCGTCCAGAAGCCGTGCGACAAGCGCTCGCGGATCAGGCTTGACCGGTGGGGATGTTGGACTGGCTTCCCACTCTGGTGGCCTCGATGTGGACATGCAGGACAGTCTCGCCATCGGCGGAAACACGAATCACTTCCCACCCTTCCGCTAAGTATGACGAAGATGCCATGATGCAGATCGCCCCGTTCCAGAATGACTTCTCGCAGCTACGCATCCTGCTGTTGGCCAAACCCTTCTAACGTTCTTACTCTGACGCTTAGGGTCGAGCACTCGATGTTGCCAGCCCCTCATTCCCAATGCCTTCGTTCTCGCTGCCCTCCTTGTCGGCGCGATACAATCAAATTCGCTGTCACCCTCGAAAGGGGGCAACAAATGTCAGGACTAACCAACGCGCTTCAGGAACTTGGTGGGGAACGTTCTAGAGCGCAGTCACAAGTTGAACAACTGGATCGAGCAATTTCAGTTATGGAATCGCTGAACGGCAGTGGTACGCCTAGCGCAGCAACGCCTGATGGAGCCTCACACAAAGCAACTCAACCGAGACGAATCATTTCGGAAGCTTCACGGAGGAAAATGGCGCGGGCACAAAAGGCGCGGTGGGCGAGGGCTAAGAACGGAACCCAGCCCGCAAAAGAAGCAACGAAAACGGTTGCTTCCCTATCCGCAAAGCGCACCATGTCCGCGGCTTCACGTAAAAAGATCGCATGAAGCTAGAGGCGGGGGAGAAGGTAGCTTAGAGCGGCAGCCTGCCGCGAGCATGTGGCAGGCTTTTATCGTTGACGAGGAATTCACTGCGGCTTGGATTATCTGGCCGCGCATCAGGGCAGCGAAGCCGCAACCGAGTTCCAGAAAATTCTCGACCATCCCGGAATTGTGCTCAACGAACCCGTCGGCGCATTGGCGCATCTCCAAATCGGCAGAGCTTATGCCATGCAAGGCGACATCGCCAAGGCCAAGGCGGCATACAAAGACCATCTCAGCCACTGGAAAGACGCCGACCCCTGCGTCCCCATCCTGAAACAAGCGAAGACCGAGTGCGCGAAGCTGCAATGAAACTCGCGTAGACTGCTTTATTGCGGCTGCGAGTTTGACCTGAGATTTCTCAGAATGAGCACTATGAAACGGTCTCGCAGTTCAATGACACCGAAGATGGGGGGAAGAGATCAACCCATGTCTTTATCCGAAAGCGTTCGCTCTGTGCCTGCGGCTCGCGCCGCTACCAATCCCAGCGCCGCTGCTGGAAATGTTCGCAAAAACCGATGAAAGTTTGAGCGAGCATTGGCCGAAGCAGATCGGGGATGGCGAAACGCAAGGCCTCGCGCAAGTGCCTTTGGGATCGTTGTCGTAACGTCGCCATATCGCTCATGGACGCCAGTTGGTGAGTCTAAACAGACTATCCTCCCCGCGACGCAGATTCCGTTCGCTAGAATAATAAAGTGCGTGCCTATACGGGTGGGTCGCTCGTTCGATGATCCGCACCAGCCCTTCGGGCAGTTCACTCCTCATCACGTACTCGTCCACCAACCAGAGAATTCGCTCTGGGATCTCGCGGTGCGCTGAAAATAGGATGATGGGCAGGTTGGGAAACTGGTGCTTGATGTGGCAGGCTACGGTTTCCGCGTCCATGGCTTTCTGTTTGTACTCCAGTAGAACCGCAGCTACCGACGATTCCTCCAATATCTTCATCGCACTGTAGCCGCTCGACGCGATCCTGACGCAATAACCGTGAGATTCTAGAGTCGCTTTGTGAAGTTCCAAAGCCTGTGGAATCTCGTCAATGCACAACACAGTGGGGGAGTCCATAGCCAAATTTTCTCTGCGCATGGGATTGGCTTGCCCGTGCCCGACGTGCCTAAAACGCAAGACACGGCTGATTATTGTCTGTGATCAAACAGCTCTTTCGGGGAATCTGAAAACGAGAAGAGGCACGCTCTTCACTCAAGCCTCGCATGCGGGGTTGATGGCGCGAGAAGGGCGGGCGCAACCCCGCCTTCTCGCACCGAACCAACTCAGAGTGTCTCTTTACGCGGTCGCGAGTTCGTGCCGCTGGAGGGTCGAGCTGACAACGTCAAAGGTGTGAACCTGGGGCGTTCCCTCGATAAATTTTGCCAGCATCTTTAACACTTGCGGATAGGAATTGGTGTTGTAGTTGTCAGCATCTTTCTTGTTTTCCCAGATACTGATCGCGGTCACATCGATTCCGCCCTGCCCGCAGAAAGTGATCTCGTCCTTAAAACCATTCTGCTTACGCAGCAAAGGCAGGACGTCTTTTTCAAAGGCTCGAGTGTAATCGGACAGCATATTCGACTTCAGATGGAAAGAGACATTGCGTGCAAACATATCAACCTCCTTAAAGGTTGTAGGGTTGTGGTTCGCTAAGAGGAGAGAACTTCAGATGGGCTGACTTAGTTTCAGGAAACCTGAAAGAGGAGAAGCATGCTCACTCTATTCGGTTGGTGCATTTAAGTGGCCCTCTGCCTCGACGCGCAACCTCTTGTATCCACAACAAATCCGATCCTCCGGAGTCTGGCCCGTCGTGTACATTTGGCGGAAAGCGAGCCAAAAGCGACAGTTCCTGTTGCCCTCGGACAAGCGATGAAACTACGAATCTGGATCGTCGGAATAGCGGCCGGTTTCTTCGTCGGTTGGCCTGACTGCGCAAGCGCGCCAAGTCTGCGGCTGACAAAATCGATACCCCACTACCCCACAGGACCTGTCCGAAAACCCTTCCCAAAATGGCATGACCAGAGCGGTGACGCAAATTGCTTCTCTAGATTGGAGACCGCCCGATGGAGAAGTGGACGAGTTTCTCCCCTACCTATCCGCAGCGCATTTTTCCTACCGGCAGCTCAAAACGAAAACCGGCTCTAGAGCCAGACAATACAGTCTTGGACAATACAGTCTTGGACAATGCAGTCTTGAAAGACCATTCCGCAACTTCGTGCCTTGCTTCAGCCAAGGATCATTCCTCATAAGGCGAAGCCCGCGCCTCGTCTTGTCGCTCAGAACTCAATGAAAATCGAGGAAATCGTCTCGAAAAGCTTCGATCAGGTCCCGCACGATGCGTCGTCTAAGGATCAGATTGCTTACCAGTTCCTCCCGAGCATTCCATCCTCCACCGTACCGCTCTGGAGGAATTTCCTGTGCGAGCCCCCACACAAGCAGCTCTTGCATTTGTTCAATCCGCGAGAGCCACGGCTCGAACGATCCCCAACCGCGCACGCCACCATAGACTTCGTTTCGCGCATAGACCCCACGCAACGGATCATCCGGAAAGGTCCATTCGCCCGCGTTAAAACCGCATCCATGATCGATGAACGCTGCCGTATACTCCCTCTCTCTCGATTTCCTCCACAATGCCGCTTGCCGACCATCGGCGTTGCCCGTCCACTTGTCCACCACCAGCATCCCGGCAAAAGTCTCCAAGTTCCGCACCCGGTCCAACATTTCCATCGGCAAATAATCAAATACTTGCTCCTCTTGCGGATTCACCACGTACCGTGAACCAAACTGTGATCCCGGCTGGCACTGGATCACATCATGCGCCAGTTGGATGTTCAGCTCTGAGGTATGATTTATCAGCCATTCGCTCACTTCCACTACTTCCGTCCCAGGCACTGGCAACCCCGTTCGCTCTCCCAGCCGCGTGGCGAACCACTCATTCGCCGGTACACGCCTATGCTGCGGGTTGTTACGAAACTTCACCACGTAAAAGCCATGATCAGAGCAGCGCATGAGATCGCCTTGCGCTCCTCCACGCATTCTTCTCCCATGTTGCATTGCGACTACGCTCACTCCGACACCTCGCGCCGAGAAACGGTTGACGCTGCTTTCGCAAATTCGCAAAACGTGTTTGCGGCCTGTTCTTCTGGGTGCGAAATACCGTTTTTCGCAGTATCCGGGGTAAGTCCGGACCCTTTTGCTCGGAGATGTCGGCCAGAAAATCACAGCCTAATCTCAGCTCAAATTGAGGTCTGTGGGAGATGTCACATCGCAGCTGTGGAAAACTAGATCGGTACCGAAATGATTCCAGGGATCAATTAATTGCCCCAAGAACGCAGCTTTTGAACGAGATTAAACATGAGTTGATTGGGGCTCGCGAAAGTCATCCAACAGCGACGCTGGATTCAAAATGCCCAATGCGGGAATTCCGAACAAGAAAAGGGAGGAATACACGAAAGGCTGTATTTCACCAACGCCTTTTGTGGATAATAAGGTTAAGGAGGAGGAAGTGTAATGACCGAATCCAGCGATTTTGAGTATTGTCTTCTGCACTACGTACCGAACCTACTGCGCGATAAGAGCGTCTCGATTGCTGTTATCGTCTTCGATTCTAGCGACCTAGAAAATGGAATTCGCACGATGATTTGTGCTGCGGACTGGCAGACTAAGGTTCGAATTCTTGAACCGGATACTGACGTGGAGATGCTGGAGGCGCTCTTGACAGAAATACGCGATCGGTTGCTTTCGCCGAGCCAGTGTTCCGACATGATCCGCCAACTGGAAGATTCATTCTCTAATGCCGTTCAGATCTCTCTGAGGCGGAAATATCGGTTTGACTCCAGTCCTAAAGCCGTCGGGGCTTTCGCTCGCCGACTCTTGGAGAAGACAGCGAGGATATTGCCCGGCTCGTCCGCGGCGCGGCCCGTGACATGGGAAGCAACGCTTTGATCGATCAGAGTGTGAACGTCAATAGCGGCATCCTTCGGATTTGCCGTCGCTGTGCCAGCGGCTTAACAGCGCACGTCAAGGAAATGCTGGCGATCGACGTGCTATGAGGCAGTCCGTGGCGATGACGCATTTCAGGGCACGGTCGTCAAACCAGGTCAAGAATCAGATCACCAAGAGTCCGACTGGTTGACCGAACTACGAACATACCTGCTAAAACTGCTACATCATGCTCTCGAACTCGCACATTCAGCGCTTCGTCGAGTGACGTTTCACTGTTTCGCTTGCTGCTTAGTCCCAGCCTATTTTGGAATGAATCGGGGACTCGGGAATCACGCTGGCGACCTCACCCCTGTCAATCGTTGCGGCCTTTTCTGTCCATGGTTCGATCCGGAAGAACTCCATGTCACGGAAGTCGTGACATTGCTCGTGCTGCCATCAGCATAGATGCCCGTAGCAACTAGTTGCTGAGTCTGATCTAGCAGCACGATTGTAAGTGCCAGAGGAAGCACACTCTTGACGGGTGGGGGTCCGCCGCGATTCTCATCTGGCGGCTTGTCGGTGGAGTGCATAGCCCGCAGCCCCCGTGGACAGATGTACGCTGCCCATTAGCGATCAGGACTTCCGACTTCTTTCACCAGCTCAGCTAATCGTACTCCGAGCGCTTCCGTTTGTCCTTTCAGGGAAGCGAATGCTTCTTCCGTTTGGCTCAGATCCCGATTGCGGCCCATTGTTTCCAACGCCTGAGCCGTGGCAATGGCTGAGCCGCTGCCGAGAACGGTCAGCGTTGCCTTCAAGTTGTGCGCTGCGCGTTCCAATCCGGCCGCATCCTGATGGGTTACTGCGTCGAGGATCTGCTGGAGAAGCGGTCCGGATTCGGTGAGAAAAGTTCCGACCAGTTCGCGGAGGAGTTCTTCGTCGCCCTCCACCCGCCCCAAGATTTCAGACTTGTCCACCAATTGCGTTGCATGCGTTGCTTTGTGAATGGACTGCTGCTCCGCTTGGCCCGCAGGTCGATGCGCTAACCGGGCAAGGACCCCGAGCAGCCCTTGGCGCTGGATGGGCTTCGACAGGTAGTCATCCATTCCGGCTTGGATGCAGCGTTCGCGATCTCCGGCCATCGCGTGCGCAGTCATCGCCACGATGGGCACAAGGCTACCGGTGCTTCGCTCGAGTTGGCGAATCTGCCGCGTGGCCTCGAAGCCGTCCATCTCGGGCATCTGAACGTCCATCAAAATCAAATCGATGCCGCCGTCTCGCCACTTGCTTATGGCTTCGACACCATTCGCCGCTAAAGAGACGCGATGTCCGGCTTTCGTAAGGAGCGTTATGCCGAGTTTCTGATTCACCACGTTGTCTTCGGCAAGCAGTATGTGGAGCGGATAGATCGTAGTGACTTCACGCGCACGGCTTGCGGGCAAACTCGTTTCCACCTCCAGCTTGCCTAGAACCTTGCGGATCGACAGCAGCAGCTCCGAACGCTTGACCGGCTTCGACAGGCAAGTCCCCACTCCCAATTCCCGGCACTTTTTCACGGCCGAACTCTGGTCCGCTGACGTAAGCATGATGATGTGCGCATCGTTCAATTCCGGCTGCGCACGGATCCGGCGAATGACCTCGATGCCGTCCATCTCGGGCATATGATGGTCCAACAGCAGCAGGCGATACAGGTGGCCGGAAGCGGACGATTGTTTCAGCAGCTTCAGTCCCTCCGCCCCGGAAGCTGCCTCCGCCGGCTGCATTTTCCACCGCTCCGTGATCTTGCGGAGGATGCATCGGTTGGTGTCATTGTCATCGATGATCAGGACCGGTAGTCCTCGCAGATCCTCCAGCGCCGCGGGCTCTACCGGAATCTCGAGGGCTTCGGTCGCTCGGCCGAATATCATGGTGAAGTGAAACACCGAACCCACACCGGCCGTGCTTTCGACCCAGATTGTGCCGCCGGCTGCTGCTACGATCTTCTTCGAGATTGCCAGACCCAAACCGGTCCCGCCAAACTGGCGAGTGGTGGATGTGTCGGCCTGCTCAAATGCCTGGAACAGTTTGGTTTGCACATGAGGAGGAATCCCGATCCCAGTATCCCGTACGGAAAAGTGCAACATCGGGCTGCCGTTTCGCTCGGACTCGTTCGCGGTTTGCTCCACCCGGACATTCACGACCACTTCGCCTTGCTTGGTGAACTTCATCGCATTCCCGACCAGGTTCAGCAAGACCTGGCCCAGGCGCATGGAATCGCCCACGATCTCCAGCGGGACGTCGGGTTCGATGTTGATGGCTAGTTCCAGACCCTTGTTGTGAGCGAGAATCGCAACCCTGTTGATCACATCGCCCGTCAATTCCTCAAGATTAAAGGGGTGCGGATCGAGCGTCATCTTTCCCGCTTCGATCTTGGAATAATCCAGGATGTCGTTGATCAAGCTGAGCAGCGTAGCGGCGGAGCTCTTCACCATTCCCAGGTAACCGCGCTGTTCGTCCGTTACATCGGTATCGAGCGTGAGGTCGGTCATACCCAGAATGCCGTTCATCGGAGTGCGGATTTCGTGGCTCATGTTGGCCAGGAAATCGCTCTTGGCGCGGTTCGCTGTTTCCGCAGCTTCTTTCGCCTGCTGCAATTCCACTTCGGTTTTCTTGCGTTCAGCGATTTCCCGCAGCAAAGCCTCGTTCACGGTCGCCAGTTTCTCCGCACCTTGTAACCGCAGCAGCTGTTCGCGAAGCAGGGACGCACTTTCCAATTCGATGTCGGTCCACGGCCGGCTCCGCCCGCGTACAGTTTCACGCCATGCCTCGAAAGAAGTGCGCGGGTGCAACTTGTCCTGTTCATCGACCGTCACGGCCGTGTTCGGATTTCCTGCCCAAACCACCGTTTCTACGAGCTCCGACCGCGAAAGAAGCAGATATTCTCCGCTTCCTTCTGTGAGGCCGATGAGTAGCGCTCCGCTTACCGTGCTCGCATGGGATGCGGCCCTGGACGACAGGTCAGAGAGCTTTCGCGAACTTGATATGCCGAGCGACGACAGCTCTCGCAGCTTCTCGATCACGGGAAGCAACGATTGTTCCTCGGTCGTGACCCATTGCGACGATGTCAATCCACTGACATGCAACAGCAATCCGTCGGCATCGAATATCTTGAGAATCTCCGGATTCTGTAAACTCTGGGCCCGAACCCCCGACGTGCTCGCTTCGATCTCTGCGATGTAGTTCTCCAGCAGTTTGCGGGTGGTGAGCCGCCGCTGCAAGGCCGCATTATCGATCCGCAAGCTCACCTGCGACGCGAACGTCTGCCCCATCAGTTCGCACACCGATCGCGTCGAACCATCCAGGCGCCGCGCGGTGGAGTGATGACATGCAATCATGCCCCAGAGACGACCCTCCACGATAATGGAAATCGTCAAGGATGACTGCACACCCATGTTGCGCAGATATTCCAAGTGAATCGGGGAAGCACTGCGCAGCAGGGAACGGGTAAGATCCAGCGGTCTTCCCGTTGGCGGTCCGATCTCCGGAACGACCGGAACTGCCGGCGCGTCCACATCCGCGATCACCCGCAAGGTGTTTACCAGAAACAGTTGCCGTGCCTGCGGTGGAATGTCACTGGCGGGAAACCGCAGACCCATATAGGAAACCGGTGACGAACCCGCTACTTCGGCGACGACTTCTCCGTTCCACTCCTCGTCGAACCGGTACACCATCACCCGGTCGAAACCGGTAAGCCTCCAAATCTCGGCGGCAGCAAGCCGCGAAAGCTCCAGAATGTCGGCCGCTTGTTCCATGCGATAGAGCGGAATCCGTATGTGACCATCGATGTCGAGTGGCTCCAGCGAGTGCGCGCCCTCGCGAAGTTCGAGTTCCGCTATCAGCACTCCATCGTACCGGTGGGTGATGCAATTCATCTCCAGTAGGCTTCCGCTACGTGGCACCCGAACCAAACATGAAGCCCGCGGCACTCCGCTCAGCAATTGCGATCGCAACCTTTCGAACTGCTGTGGCCCGAGTACCCGTTCGAGCGATTGTCCTAGCACGGTTTCCGGAGACATCCCGAGGAGATCGGCGATGTTGGTGCTAACCTGCCGTACGAGTAAGTCTGGTTCGCCAAGGGCGAATAGCAATCCATGCGGCTGGATGCACCCGATCAGTTGCACCGGTTCTTGCGCACATCGTTCATGATCAACGGTTGGAACGAGCTCGTGGGCGGCGGTCATCAGTGTCTTCCCGTGCCGGAAGGTGGCTCGGAGAACCAGCCGCCGTACAAGTCGAACAGCGCGATCGCGGTATCGCAGATCATCGGTAAATCGCTCTGCCCATTTGTTTCCAGATCCTGGCAAAATGACGCCCAGAGCGCCTCATAGCGAATTTTCTCGTCCCCGTAAAACTGAAGGCTCACATCAGGGCCAAGCACGGCCCGCAAGCGCTGGGCGACGATCTTCCCGCCTCGCAGGGACCCAAGAATCACATAGGTATACCCTTGCAAGCCGGCCTTTGTGATCAGGGGAATTCGCTGGCACCTCTCTATCTTGTCGATTTCCCTTGTCGTGACTCCCATGTGCTCCAGATCCTCGCGAAGTTCTCGCGATCTTCGAAGAAAGCAGACAGGATCGGACGGCCTACCTGCGGCGCTTACAGCACATTCGAGTGGCTCGAAAAGCCCCAGAAGCCTTCCGAGATGAAATCGATATTCCGAAAGGGAGTAGTCGGAGTCAAAGAGCCGAACCATGGCGGGGCAAGACGCCAACTTCGCATGGCGTGAACGGGTCGCGTTTCGAAGAGTTTCGATTACCTGTCCGCTAGGCTTGGGCGCAGGACTTAGCATGTGCTTGTCCCTGCGGAGAGGTCACAATACTGCCTTACCCAGCGCCCTTCAAGTCGGCAACCGTACAAGATGTTGAGGCGATGGTTCAGCACCAGAAGGGCCTTTTCGGACATGGCTTTACTCTCCCTCCGGCGGTTACCCCGGAGTGCCATCTCTTGCAGGGCAAACCCGCGCCTTTATCTCATCGGCACAATGTGCTCTACCAATTAGTAATCGCCAAAATGGGTTGGCGGACTCTTAAGATGCGTGCGGTTATAAAATCCTTGCCAATCCCTCTAGAGTAAGCCAATCGTCTGCCGATCACTCCGAGGTAGGCGGTCTCTGGACAGACTCGGGTCCTATCGGATTTGGCCGCATTTCTAACGCCACATCGTGCCAAGTTCCTAGAAATTAGAATTCCGCCAATTGAAGGGGATAACCCGACATCACCCATCGGCACGAGGATGCGCAACGCTCAAGCGCTCAACCAAAAAGCAGGGTCGGAGAGCACCATTACTGCCAGCCTCTCGCCCGGACAGCGAACTTGGACTGCTGTCATGGTTGTTTTCCGATTCGTGAATGTTTTTCAAGGAGAGCGGCGGTTCTGCGCTGCCCTCATCGACCGGGATCATCTCAAAAGTGAAACCCGATTTCGGCGGCTATCGAACGCGGCGTAACATAGTGCGTGCCGCTAAAGGTCGAAAGGAAGTTGTAGAGCGCAAAATGGTTCGCAAGGTTGATGACGGTCAATCGCGCACTCACTTTGTATTTGTCTCCATGGAACACGTTGTCATGGCCGACCGACATGTCGAAAAGGTTGCGCGACGTGATCCGTGGCGGCTTGTGGTCGTCGTTTTCGGTGTTTGGGGCAGGCACCTGGATTAGCGCGGACCCAAACGCCGATGCGGGGCAATTGAAAGGCAGAGGTGCCGTCGGGGTTGCGCGGACGCCGTTGCAAGTGAACCCGGCCTCGGACTCCTGGTCGGCAGAAAGCGGAATCTCACCCACGTTGGCAGCGCCCATGCTGATGTTACTCACACCACCGAGGACGAGCGATCCCGGGCAGTCGTTCGACGCGAGCTGCCCGAAGCACGGTGTTGCCCCCGCGACCAGTCCGCTGTCATACCGCCAGTTAAAGCCAACCCAGGGGCCGCGCTTCCACGGCTGATATTGGAAATGAGTGGTCTGGTTGAACTTCTCGTCGTGGTCGATGCGGAACGGAAGCCCGGCAGCGGTCGCCACTGTCGCACCCGCTCCACCGATCTGAGGCTGGAAAAAGCGCGCCGCCACACTGGAGAAGACCACGAGCGCGGAGAAGCCATGGATATCGGGGACGCTCACACGCCCAGCGTATCCGGGAATCTTGGAGTTGTGCCATTCAATGGGGAACGTGATCGGAGTGTTGCCGAGCACACTGAAGTCATAACCATTGTGCGTGTACTTCGAAATCCACTCGCCAGAAAACACCAGGTACTTCCCGAACGCCTGCTCGATCCCGGCATGGAATTCATTCCGAAAACCTGGACTCAGCGCACCGCTCGATGAGCCGCACAGAAGAAGGGGGTTTAAGACAGGATTCAAACATCCGGTGCTGGAAAGAATCAGATTTTCGTTGAAGGGAGATTCCAGCGTGCGCGCGTAGGAAACGCGAAGAATCGTGTTGGTCTGCTTGACATTGTACGCGACCCCAACCCGAGGCTCAGCCTGCCTTGCGGTCGAGAGACCGTTGTAAAAATCGCCGCGTAACCCCAGGTTCAAAGACCAGTTTCGTATTGTGATGTTGTCTCGCACGTACAGAGCGAGTTCCTTTACATCGGTGTGGCCATTGAAGTCGTACGGGGTTCCGCCCCGGGTCAAGTCGTGGGGAGCCAGGATCGGATTGTAATTAGGGTAAAAAGGGGTGTCAGGCGCGTTCAGGTTGGACGCAATATTTGGCTGGTAGGCGCCAGTGCATCGCAAGGGATCAGTGATCCCCGGCGCGGGCGCCGCCACATATGGAAATGGGTTCACCGCCGTCACCGCCGCGGCACTGATGCAGGGTGCGTTGTAGGTCGGATCGACGATCCCGACGGTGTCGTTTTCATTGAGGAACGTTTGTTGGTAGACGACTCCTGCTTTGATTTGGTGGATCCCCTTGACGTAGGAAAGATCGGATCGAAGCCCCGCGTTCGTGAGCGTGCGGTTCTGACCCACCGACTGTCTCTGCAGGCTGGGTGGCCCGAGGTCCGCGAACGCGTTGCCGCTGGGGTAGTAGTTGTAGTCATCGCGACGCACGAACGTGCCCAAAGTAAATACTGCGTTCGTATTCAGCACATGCGTCCAAGAAGGGGCAATGTTGAACGACCCGATCTTGGAACGTTGATCCGTAGATCCGACGATATTTCCGTTCGGGTCTCTGCCAGCAAAAGCTGACATTTGCGGTTCAATCCCGTACAGCCCACTCCAAGGAGTCGCGTTTTCGGCATCGAGGTTATTCGGCGTCTGGAACCAGCTCCGGCTGTAGCCGAAGTTCAGGTGAATCGAATCGGCGGTGGCGAGTTGATAGTCCACGCGGTCGAACAGGTTTTCTTCGTTACCTTTGTCGTGGAACACGGTGAACTCTGGCGGATCCAGGAACCGGCCAGTGTTCATGGCGCCCACGGAGATGAAGTTCCCCCAGTTCTTACCTCCATAAGCGAGATCGGCCCCCACGTTGGATGTTCCGAAGGTCCCATAGGAAGTGGTCAGGCTGCCGTGGGGAGTGGTTACACCCTGACCTGAGCGCGTGGTTGCTACAATCACAACGCTGGT
Source organism: Candidatus Sulfotelmatobacter sp. (assembly GCA_049513475.1). GTDB lineage: Bacteria > Acidobacteriota > Terriglobia > Terriglobales > Acidobacteriaceae > Sulfotelmatobacter. Next base: position 13,218 of record JBEKWC010000026.1, read on the forward strand.
CTTACCGCCGTATTCCGCGGGCGGCGCGCCCGAGATTACTTCCATGGATTCGATCGAATCGACGGGAAGCTGGTTGGAAAAGACTTTGCTCTGCTGGTCGGTAATAGGCTGTCCGTCGATAGAGAACGAATTCTCCGCGTGGTCTCCCAGTCCGTGGAAGAGGCCATTGGAATCGGCAGCAATTCCCGGCGTTGAGAGAGTAACCAGGGAACTGAGCGACGACGAAGAGCTTTCCAACGGAAGCCTCTCGAACAATGCCTTGTCGATGTCGGAGTGGAAGGTCGGATCGTTCTCTAGCAAGTCGGCCGCCTGTGCCTCGACCGTCACCGAGGTGATCGAACCGGAGACTTGGAGAGCGATGCTGACGCTGACAGGCACAACGGACCGAACCTCTACGTCCCGCGCGCTCTGTGCGAATCCGGTCACGGTCACCGCCAAGTGATACGGATTGAACGGCACGTTCGGGAGGCTGAACTTCCCGTATTTATCGGTCTTGGTTGACTGGTCGAAGTGGCTGACCGGGTTGTGAATTTCAACGGTCGCGTTAGGAACAACGGCGCCGCTAGGGTCCAACACAGTGCCGCTGATGGATCCTGAACTGCCTCCCGACTGCGCGTGCCCCTGCAGGCCGACGGCAAAAAGGAAAACCACCACAAAAGTCGCACCCAGCGACTTGCTGTATGAAGCCAGCATGATTCCTCCATAGAATTCGCTCGAAAAAGATCAAAGAAACAGTTCGTGGAAACGAACTGGGTCTTTTATAGGGCTGAATTTGATCTTTAGGCGATTGGAGGCGGGCGGACACAAAGAGCGAAGCCGATCAGGTGCTGCTTGGGCGCTATTGGCTGCGACCGGAAACGCACGACGCAACGAAATACTGGTTTGGGCGTGGGAGAAGCGGCTGTTGGTGTTGCAGAGTGCGCCGCGACGCAAACCTGACAAGGGGTAGAGTCATCATGATCGGAATGGTTGTGCAGGACGAACGCCAGCGCCGACGACAACGTCAGCAGCAGAGAAAGCCATGCTATCCCCTTCGCGATCGACCGCATTCCCTTTACCCCACAGTACCCCACAGAGCGTTTCTTGAATCTACATCGAAACAAGAGCAGAACGCAACCAAGGCACGCCTCAAATTGACAGCCACGTTCTGTATCAGCCGTGGGCGTTTCAGGGGCCACGAGAATTAATCTTTAGTCAATCTCGATCATCGTGCGTGGATCTAGGTGTTTAATTTCTCTTTCCACTCAGGTGTCCACCACCCGGCCAGGGTTCGCAGGGAGTCAAATTACGAAATGCCAAGACGAGCGAAGACAGGGATCTTTATTCCGTCCAGGATCAACCAGAAACCGATTGCCGCTGCAAATTCAACGGCCAGGACTGAGACGGGCAGTGGTGCCATCGCAATCCCTCGAAGGGCCAACGTTGAGATAATAAGGATGTCTGCCCCGGAGGACGCGACGAGCCATATCGTCGGGCGCAGCCCCCACAGATGGCGTCTTGCCCGCAGGGCGTAGATTGTGGCTTGGCTGCCATATACGATCGCCACGACGGAAAGCGTTCTGAGTGCTTCGATTCCGAAGCCCATCTCGAACTTGCCGACCGCCAGGACCGCTATACAAAACGCCAAAAAGCAGCCTCCCAGAATGGTACCTGCCATCGTGATCCTGCCGACTTGCCAGGAATTTGGCATGGAGGATGGCCGCACTCTGTCCGTGGTCAGCGACATGGCAAGAAAGTCGCCTGTGATCATCACAATGACCATGAGCATCGGCGTCAAAACCGCGTGTCCGGTTATGACCAGGCCAATTGCTAGCAAGAGCACTTGCACGATCTTCTTGAGGACGGAGTTCAGCGTGTAGGTAAGAATGCGCTGAAACGTCGTCCTGCCCTCTTTGACTGCGGCGACGATGCCGCCAAGTCCAGCTTCCGTCAGCACAATGCCGGCCGCCGACTTGGCGACATCGGTTGCGGTCGATACCGCAATGCCCATCTGTGCCTGACGGAGTGCCGGTGCATCATTGGCGCCGTCACCGCACATTCCAACTGTGCGTCCGTTCGTCTGGAAGGCCTTGACCAGGTTATATTTTCCCTCGGGAAGAATGCTTGCGAATACCGCGAAATCCTCCGGTTTCACGCCTTCGGGTATCGCTCCGGGCGGGCAAACAGCCCCATCCAATCCCACAGCATGGGCAACGATTGCCGCCGTAGCCGGAGCGTCCCCGGTCACCATGACAGTGCGCACACCCAGGGTCTTGAGCTCCGAGATCATAGAGATCGAATCCTCACGAGGCGGGTCGCTGAGCGCAATAAGACCCATAAGCTTCAGAGATGCTGGAGGGCCCGCAGCCACTGCCAAAACCCTGAAGCCTTGCTTTTCAAGCCCGTCGGCCGAACCGGCCGCGGTCGGCGATTGGGCCGCGAGGCTCACGATTACCGTGAAGGCACCCTTGATGATGCGCTCCACACCACCGTTTGCATCGGTTGCTGTTGCTTCGGATGTCTTCTTGGCAGGGTCGAATGGCACAAACGTGATTCGCTTGGGCAGGCCCGATGCCGGCTTTTGGGTGGAGGCAGAGCGAATCGCCGCATCCACCGCGTCATCGCCACCCTCAGAGCTGGCGAGAGCCGCCATGCCGAGAATGTGGGCTTCGTCAAACCCCGGCATCGCTTTAACGCTGATTACGGAAAGTTGATTGCGGGTTAGCGTTCCGGTTTTGTCCGAGCACAAGACATCGATCGTCGCAGCTTCATCTACCGCGGAGAGCCGCGTTGGAAGGACGCCCCGTTTTGCCAGAGATCGCGCTCCGAGCGCTGCCGCGAGCGTGAAGGTTGCGGGCAATGCCACGGGTATGGCGGCAAGAACGGACGTGAGAAGAAGAGGGATGATCTCACTCCACGGCATGGCGTGAAAATAGGCATACGCTCCGATAATAAGGATGACCCCGCAGTTGAAAATAGCCAGATTTCGCACGATACTCAGAACCGCTTTCTGCTGCGAACTTGCCGCGTGCGCAGTGCGCACGAGTTCTGCCGTACGGCCAAACTTGGTATGAACGCCAGTGGCTGTCACTTCCGCAGTTGCTTCACCACGCCGTACCAGTGCTCCCGCGTAGGTATCAACGCCTGGACCAGCTTCAATGGGCAGAGATTCGCCCGTGAGCATGGATTGATCAAGCAGGACAGATCCCCCGATCAAATGCACATCGGCCGCAACCACACCGCCGAGCGACAACTTGACGAGATCGCCCCGCACTAACTCCGCGGCGGGTACCGTCTTCCATACCCCATCGCGCTCGACCGAGGCGTTCAAGGCGAGACGCGAGTTCAAGGCTTTCAAGGTAGCTTGGGCGCGACCTTCCTGGAAATAGGCTAGCGCAGCGTTGAAGACCAGCAGGCCCGCGATGATTGAGGCCTCGAAGTTTTTGTGCAGCACGAGCTCAAGCACAATCGATGCTTCGAGCAACCAGGGGACGGGTGCCCAGAATTTGGCCAATGCATTTCGAAGTGGATGAGCGGACACATCGGGCATCGCATTGGGCCCGTCTTTTTGAAGACGACTCTGTGCTTCTGCGCTGCTAAGTCCCGACGAGGCTATGTTCTGGACCGGCTTTGCGGGCGGGTTTGGGGGTGGGATTTGGACATGTGCGGCCATAATTCGCCACCTGGAACTATCTCTTCCCGCGATTCTCCAAGATTGCGGAGTGGAGGCTGCGCAATTCGGAACCAGTTCGACCCAGCGCGGCATCGGATGATGAGCTGAAATCGACGGGCACCAGAATCTTTGTCGGGATGAAATGGGAAGCAATTGCTTGTGCCATGATGATCTCTTCGCCGAACCACGGAGTGGCTGGACTCTAGCTTCGTAGATCAGACGTTGGAAAACTGTGCTGTTTTGGACATGTTGTAGCGCGTCCGCATGCCTTGCGTTCGTCAAGCGGAACATCGGCTGCCTTACCCTCCTCGCAAAGATCGTTCAGGGCTGCATTCCACTTTGAAACCGCAATGCGGCCAGGTCTGCTTCATAGTCAAATCGAGCATTGGCCTCGGCGATCTGTGCCTGTGTCTGTTGTAACTGCGCCTGACTTAACTCAACAATCGAGCTGAGCCCCAGGCGATACCTGGTATCGGCCAGGTCCAGTGCGGTGTCGGCCTCTTGCAAGAGCTCCGCGGTCACGCTCATTTTCTGTTGTGCGGTGTTCGCTCTCAGCCAGGCTGTGCGGACATCCCGTACGATGCGATTGATGAGCACCCGGCTCTGCTCGTCGGACGCTTTGGCACGCAAGTCGCCTTCCGCGGCCTGGGCATGGAATTTGAAACCTTCGAAGATCGGTATGCCGATGTTCACGCCTGCCGCGCCATACCAATCAGGGGTGAAGTAGGCGCTGGATCCGACGGGGGTGATACCCACCGTGCCCAACCCGGTGATGGTTGGGAGTAGCTGCTGGTGTTGCGCCCGGCTGTAGCGCACATCCGCCTCGTGATTGAGTTTGAGAGCAAGAAGATCGGGGCGCTGTTGCAAGGCGAGAGCAATCACTGCGTCCGCTGAAGGCGCGACCGGCAGCGGTGGCGACGGGTCGTCGACGAGTTGGTACTGTTGATTGCTGGCTGTGCCAAGCACCTCGCTGAGATTCGCCATCGCGGCATCGAACTGATTTTGCGAATCGAGATCGAGCAACTTGGCCTGCGACAGATTGACTTGAGCGAAACTCTGGTCGAGGGTGGATTTGAGCTTGCTGGCAGTTAGCGCTTTGACCTGATCGCCGACCGCTTGGCGGGCCTTGACGGTGCTTTCCGCAACTTGCAGCGTGGCCTGGGCCTCCAGAGCATTGTAGAAGGCGATGTCCGCCGCCAGGACGATGTCCTCCCGCGTCGCCTGCGATTGTTGCTGGGAGGCCTTTGCCTCAAAGGATGAGGAAGCGACCAAATTGCGGGTGCGGCCGAAATCCGTGATCAACTGAGTGAGGTCAACCCCTGCGCCGACGTGATAGAGAAGCCGTGAGGCGTCCAACGACCCAGCCGAGATCCGGCTTGCTTCCTCAGCATCAACTCCAGTCAGATTGCCATTCAGCGCTGGAAGCAACGCCGAGCGAGTCTCGCGAACGACCTGTTTTTGTGCCCGAGCAAGCAGCGCCGCGACGCTGATTCGAGGGTTGTTTTTGAGCGCTAACTGCTCCGCCTGTTGACGCGTGAGCATTTCTCCAGTTGAGTCTGGCGGGAGGGAGCCGGGAGAATTCGTTGTCGCGGAATTTAACGCCGGCGTTCTCGGCTGTGCCTGAGCCTGGAGCTGCGGCGCATCTGGAAGCTGCTCGATCTGCTGCGCAACGATCTTTTGTGCGCCCATGGCGACGAGACACAGAAAAAACCAGAGCGGAAGAAAAAGTCTTCGGTTACGCATGGGTCACCTCACCGGATCGGGGCTCGATTTCGTCATCACGAATTTCTTTGCGATGAATCAGCAGGTACGCTGTCGGCACTAAAAAAACGGTTACCATGCCGGAAACGGTCAACCCTCCCAAAATTGCTCGTGCCAGCGGCGCGTATTGTTCGCTGCCCGGTTCCAGAGCGAGCGCCATTGGAATGAGGCCGAGGATGGTGGCTAGCGTGGTCATCAGAATGGGACGCAAACGCACCTTGCAGGCTTCGGCCAGGGCTTGTTTGAGGGGACGCCCATCGGCGCGGAGCGTGCCGACGAATTCCACGATCAGGATGCTGTCGGAAACGGCGATTCCGGTCATCATGACGACTCCCATGAGCGACATGATGTTGAGCGTCGTGCCCGTGCCGATCAAGAATAGGATCACTCCCGAAAGCCCTGGAGGAATCGCCAGCAAGATGATAAAGGGATCGGAGAACGACGCGAACTGCGCCATCAGGATGAGATAAACCAGCACGATCGCGAGGATGAGACCGATGCCGAAACTCTGGAACGAACTGTGCATATCCGAGATCGCTCCGCCCATCGACACGGTGATCTGGGAAGAGTGGTGCATGCCGTCAAGGACGTGTTTGATCTCAGCGCTCACGCGCCCCAGATCTTCCTTCTTCGGCATGACATAGATGTCGAAACTGCGGCGCAGCTGGTAATGATCGACCTCCGTTGGCGTATTGATCTGCTTGATTGATGCGAGGGACTCCAGCGGTGTTGTGTTTGCGGCTCCGGGGGCGCGCAAAGGAATCTGCTTTAAGTCGGTCAGAGTTTTAATTTGATTGTCGGGATATTGCACGCTGAGAAAGTAATTATTGCCAGTCTTCGGATCGACCCAGAAACTCGGGGCAATCATCGTGTCCGATGTAAGCGCGGTGATGACATTATCGAGCGCCACCTCCGGCGATATGCCGAGCAGCGCCGCATGTTCGCGATCGATATTCAATTCCAGCCCCGGATAATCGAGGTCCTGCGGAATCAGGACATCGTTGACCGAACTCAATGCTTTCACCCTCGCAGCCACGGACTTGGCCAAAGCAAACGGTTCATCCAAGTCACTGCCCCCAATTCGAATGTCGATCGGAGCGGGTTGCCCTTGGTTAACGACGGAATCAACCAATCCACCGGTTTGGAAATAAGTGTTCACCTCTGGAAAGTCGTTGGCGAACCTCTCGCGCAGACGTTGCATGTAAGCGAAGCTGCTGGTCTTATGGTCCTCCTTGAGACTGACCTGAATGAAGGCGGTATGCATACCGGAATTGCTGGTATAGATGGCCGAAAGGTCTGGCGTAATGCCAATGTTCGACACAATCATATTCATGTCGTGCGGCGACACCACATTGCGGATATCCTGCTCCATCTTCCCGACATATTCGTCAGTCACCTCAAGACGAGTTCCGGGCGGGACTTTGACATTGACGACAAATTGCCCGGGGTCGGTGCGCGGGAAGAACGCCACGCCCAGGAATGGAAACAGCGCGAAGCTTAGCGCCACGAAACCAGTAAAACTGCATACGATCAAGACGGGACGATCCAGACAAACGGCGATCGCTTTTTCGTAGGCCTGCTGCAGTCGCTCGAATTGCTGATTGAAAGCGATGACGATGCGTCGAAAGATGTTCGCGCGCTTTATTCTTTGTTCCCCTTCGACTTCCTGTACTGCCTCCCTGGCGCCGCCCACCGTGCTATAAGAAGCGTTTTTGTGTTCAGGCTCTAGACGGATGAACTTCGCGCAAAAAAGTGGCACCACAGTCATGGCGACGGCATAAGAAGCAAACAGCGCCAGCACGACCGCGAGGGCCAGAGCGCTAAAAATATATTTGCTGACGCCCGAGAGCATGATGACAGGAAAGAAAACGATGCTTGTGCTGCAGGTAGCTGCCAGCACGGCGAGCTGGACCTCTTTGCCTCCCTGGATGGCGGCTTCAACCGCCGGCTCGCCCAACTCCATATGACGAAAGATGTTCTCAAGAACGACGACCGAGTTATCAATCAAGCGGGAAAGGGCGAGCGCGATGCCGCCAAGCACCATGGTGTTGATGGTGCTCGCGCCCAGGTTCAACGCAAGGAAGGCGGCGAGGCAAGAGATGGGGATCGAGAGTAATACCGAAATCGTCGCGCGCAGGTTGCCGAGAAAGAGAAGTATCATTAGCGCAGTGAGGCACAGGCCAATGCTGCCCTCGTTGATCACATTCTTCACCGCAATCTTCACAAAAACCGATTGATCAAAGACGACCGCCGTTTTGAGCGCCTTCGGAATATCAAGCAGATGTTTCACGGCCTCTCGAATGCCGTTCACAATACTGATCGTGTTTGATCCGCCGCCCTGCTTCAAAATCGGAATGTATACGGAATGCTGACCGTCGACCCGGACGATGTTGTATTGCAGCTGGCCTGAGTCCACCGCTTTCCCAATATCGCCAACAAACACCGATTCACCCCGATGGTCCTGTTTGTCCGTCTTGATCGGCATGGCATTGATTTCCTCAACCACCGGAATCTGGCTATTGGCATAGACGTTATAGTCCTTCGGTCCGATGCGCACGTCGCCGGCGGGCAGAATCAAGTTCGATTCATTCACCGAGCGCACCACGTCCATCACCGAGAGTTGGTGAGCTTCCAGTTTGACCGGATCGACATAAATCTGGATTTGCCGGTATTTGCCGCCGTAAGGCTGCGGGACGGAAGCGCCGGGAACGTTGGCGATTTGATTCCGTACTTCAAACTGCGCCAGATCCTTCAGCCGAGTCTGGTCGAGACCCTGGCCTTCGAGCGTGACCAAACACACGGGAAGATTCGAAGCGTCGAACTTCAGCACTACCGGAGGCAGGGTTCCCGGCGGAAGCCGGCGCAAATTCGCCATGGCGAGATTCGAGATATTGCTGACAGCGGCGTTCGCGTCGGTGCCGGGCTGAAAGTAGATCTTGATCAGGCTCACTCCGGGCAGCGATCGCGACTCGATGTGGTTGATTCCGCTTCCCAGCGTGAAGAAACGCTCGTAGCTATCTGTGATATCCGCCTCGATCTGCTGCGGCGGCATGCCTGCGTAGAAGGTCGCGACCACGACAACCGGGATGTTAATTTCCGGAAACAGATCGACGGGCATACGCGCGACTGTGGTAACCCCCACGACGATCACCATGAGACAAAGCATCAGGATGAAGAACGGATGCTTGATGGCAAAAGAGGACATTACTCGGTTACCTCCTGCGCCGCCGTTGGGATGAATGCCGCGTGCGGGGACACAACTTCCCCGGGCTGATAGCCCGTCTGCCCAGAGGCGATCACGTTGTCACCAGCCTGCAGGCCGCTGGTAATTTCCACCCGGTTCGAGGTTTGAATTCCTAGAGTCACATTGCGCTTCTCGACATGGTTCGTCGCATCGACCATCAGCACATAAGATTGATCGCCATTTTGCACCACAGCCTGTGCCGGCAAAATAAGAGCGTCACTCTTGTGTTCGAGTTGAATGGTTGTCTCCGCGTACATTCCTGGATTCAGGCTCAGGTCACGGTTCGGGACATCGACTTCGGTCAGCATGGTTCGGGTGTTGGTATCGAGTGCGCGCGCGAAACGGATGATCTTGCCTGTAAATGTGTGCCCCGTGGCGTTGACTTTCACCTGCACATTGCCGCCGACCTGAATGTAAGGTACGTCGCTCTCCGGTACGGGCATGCGAAGCCGGAGCAGGTCGCTCTCGGCCACTTGTACTACGGGAAGTGTCTGCGTGTTGTTGTCTTGTCCGGCTTGAATAAGCGAGCCGGTATCGGCGTAGCGCTTCGTCACCACACCTGCAAAGGGGGCTATGATCTGCTCGTATCTGGACATGGTTTCGAGCCGGCTGCGACTCGCGCTAGAAACGCCGAGTTGTTGCTGCATGGCGTCGAGCGAGGCCTTGGCGACCCCGACTTGTGCCGCCGCTTCCTGGTCTTTGGCTCGCGCGTCATCCAACTCCTGCTCCGCGATCAGCCCAGGTCTCTCTTTGGAAGCCTCTTCTAGACGGGTATGCTCAGCGTGCACTGCGGAATACGTCGACTCGGCGCTGACGACCTCGCTTTGTGCGCGAGTGATATCAGATTGGCTGTGGCGGACCTCGGCCTGAGCGCCCTCCACTTGGTTCTGCAACTCTGGAACTTCCAGCAGAGCCATGACTTCGCCCTGACGAACGCGGTCACCAATATCGACTTTGATCCAGCGAATATATCCCGAGACTTTGGCGTGAAGATCCACCTGTTGATAGGGCTGAAATTGACCGGCAACGGTGAGCGAACTGGCCAGATTGCCACGCGTAACCGCGACGACTGCGGCCGCCCTCGGCTGCTCGGCCGGAGCTTTGCCATAGTGATTTCGAACGATCAGGAAGAGACCTGCCAATAAAAGGCAGAGAAGCACCGCGATCCAAAGGATGCGCTTACGATGCATGGAGCCACCTACTTTCAATCCCGCACATTCGGGATTGGAATCGACGACAGTACATCTCCTTAAAAGAGACTGGCGATCACCCTATCGGTCCTATTCGAGAGCTGAGAATAGGCCGAGTTTGGCGTAAATATATCGCCGTAAAGGATTGTCAGAAGGTTGGCGGGGGACGTTGCGTGAGGTGCGGATCGTGGAAGTTCCATCTGCGAGACCTGCAGAAGTTCATTTCAACTTGGTGAAACTTGAATGTAGGAAACAAGATCGTCTGGGCCAAAACCAATCGCGGAATCAGGTTCAACGTCTCCTGAGCCGTACCTGGTTTGAGGGCCTTTTCAAGCAAGGCCACCGTCTGGGCGGAACGCCGCTCCGTCAAAAGCTTGGCAACCGTGACGGTAGATGGTGATTGCTGGGACTTGTAGAGGGAGAGTTTTGCTTGCAACCCCCAAGTGAATACGGCAGAAGCCAAAAAGAGGAGAGCGCACTTCCATGCGTATGTGCCGGCGATTTGAGGTCGCTTTAGCATCTGACTCCTCCTTGCCCGAGAGCCCTGTAAATAATGTAGCAAAAAATGGCCTTGTGGAGTTGCGGGAAGAAGACCCCAAGGTGCACTTCTTGCGCCGGGTGCCCGCGGAAGCTGCGAATTTTGACGGTATGTGGGTGCGCAGGAAATTGTCTATACTCGCAGCCAGGATGAAATATCAAATCACTGGCCTCCTAGCTCCGCAACTTGCGCGAATGCCTACGGCCTTGGTCGCGATGTCCCCAGCTCGCAGCCTGCATCTGATTCTTTTGTTCACTCTATTTGGCGTCTCTTCCTGGTCTCAATCGCTTGTGATCAAACGCGTAACCGTGATTGATGCCACTGGCCGTAGCTCCGAGCCTAACATGACAGTGATCGTAGATGGCGATCGCATCATTGCAATTGGTCCGTCCAGAAAGACACATATCCCGAGAAAAGCCGTAGTCGTTGACGGCACAGGCAAGTTTCTCATCCCTGGTTTGTGGGATATGCATGTCCACGGGGCGTCAGATGCCCGCGCTCCCTGGAGCCACCTTCTTTTTCTGGCGAATGGAGTTGTCGGCGTACGTGACATGTCAGGTCCCCCCGACGCCCAAGCGTGGCGCGCCACGCATCTTTCCCACCAAGATCCATCACCGACGATCTACCTCGGCAGTCCCATCATCGATGGTCCAAATCCCGTCTGGCCCGAATCGGTTGTTGTCACCGATGAAGCTCAAGGGCGCAAAGTGGTGGAACAACAGCGGGATCGTGGCGCAGACTTCATCAAGGTCTATAGCAGGTTATCCCGCAACGCCTACTTTGCGATCGCCGACGAGGCCAACAAGTGTGGTATTCCGTTCGAAGGACATGTTCCGGAATCGGTGACCGCTGCAGAAGCGTCCGACGCAGGCCAGAAAAGTATTGAGCATCTCACACGCGTGGCTGATGGCTGCTCAAAAGAAGAAAAGTCGATCGATTTCGAGATGCAGCAGCAGGAAGCATTGTTCCGGGCGCCGGGCGCGACGTTGGCGGCAAAGATCGACTCAGGGAAAAGCATCATACGCCTTAACATGCGCGTCGTTGAAACTTTTGACGATGCTACCGCCCAGTCCTTGTTCGCACTTTTCGTGAAGAATAGAACCTGGCAATGTCCCACCCTCACTTTGCTGCGAGCACAGATCAACGATCCGCTGCCTGCGAATCACCCACGATTGAAATATTTGAGCAGAGAGGTGCGAGCGAAATGGGATGCCGGTTATTACAAGAACGTTCCTCCCGAGCCTCGGGCCGCAATTGTCGAACTAAATAAGCTTCAGTTTGACGAATCCAAGAGACTTGTTGGGCTCATGTACCGGGCGGGCGTCCCCATCCTCGCCGGCACGGATGCCATGAACCCGCAGTGCTTCCCCGGCTTCGGCCTCCACGATGAGCTTGCGCTTCTGGTCGATGCCGGATTGTCTCCGCTTGCCGCTCTCCAGGCCGCCACTCGAAATGCCGCTGATTTTATGGGGCAACTTGACCGCCGCGGAACCATTGAGGTCGGCAAGACTGCCGATCTTGTTTTGCTCGACAAGGACCCCCTCGCCGACATTCATAACACGCGCTCGATTCAGGCGGTCGTGCTCAGTGGTAAGCTTCATCCGCGCCGAGAGCTGGATGCGATGCTGGCGAGGGCGCAGACGCTAGCCAGCAGCCAGGATGCCGGCGACCCCGGGAACTGAAATGAATGCTGCGTTCCGAAATACGCCATGGCTGAAGCGCACCGCAAGAGCTGGAGAGATTTGTGCAGCGCCGCGCTGGAGGGAAAAAATCCCGATGAAAATCGTTCAGGAACTCAACCGAGTCCTAAAGCTTGAAGAAGAAGTCCGCCGCCACTTCAGTACCCGTGAAAGCGAGTTGCGAAATGTCTTTTCCGTTACCAAGAATCTGCGGAAACCAGATCGAGACGATCCCGAGCGCTTCAGTGACGATGATCGGTGCCGTGATCCGGCCCCAACTTTTCGGGCCGGTGGCGATCCGCCCAGGTCACCATGCGAACGTAGCCAACGGATGCCAGACCCGCGATCGGCCCCACGACCACTGCCCACAAAATGATTGACGCGGAGCTAACGAAGGCCGGGATCACGTACGTAGGCGCGTTGGGTAACGCAAACCACGAAACTCCTGCCGCAATGATCGACGCAAAAAGGGCGGGAAGAACAAAACGGAGCGCCGGTTTACCACGCATGACTTCCAGTGCAAAGAGTGCACCGCCCAGGGGAACTCCGTACGCCGCCCCCATTCCAGCACCCGCCCCGCAAGCACAACCGTCCATGAAACGCGTGCAGTTTTGAGCAGTCTGGCGAGAATGCAGTTCGTAGCATGCACGTTCTAAACTGGTGGTCGCGTCACTTGCAGAGTCACTGCAAACGCCCGAGGCAGGCCTTTGCAGTTAGGCCTCCTTGCAAGCCACCCCGACCGCGAGATGATCTCCAACATGAAGAAAGCACGCAAGCCCGACGGCTCCCCTGACCATCAACGGTCCCCTTCGCGGCGAACGCTGCTTGGCCTCGATTGGCTTAATTTCCTTCTCGCCGACGTACAGACGGGGGTGGGTCCGTTCCTCGCGATTTATCTTGCCGGCTACAAGTGGGACGAAGAGCGCGTCGGGCTTGCGCTCACGGTGGGTGGGATCGCAGGAATTCTCACGCAGACGCCGGCGGGTGCGCTCGTTGACTTTCTCAGATCGAAGCGGGCTCTGGTCGGTGTGGCCGTGGCCGCTCTGGCTGCCGGGGCGCTATTGATCGCTCTGCTTCCGTCGTTCTGGCCGGTCATGGGTGCTCAGGTCCTGATTGGGGGCACTTCCAGCGTCTTCCTCCCCGCCATCTGCTCGATGTCGCTCGGGATCGTGGGACACGCCGCATTCGACACCCGCCAAGGTCGCAATCAGACATTCAACTCGGCTGGCAATGTGATTGCCGCCTTGTCCATGGGTGCCCTTGGCTACTTCGTTTCCAATCGGAGCATATTCTTCTTCGTGGCGGCTTTCGCGGTCCCCACGATTCTCGTCCTCCTTCTGATCAGACCCGCCGAGATTGACTATGAAATGGCCCGAGGCGCAAATGACGGCGAGAAAGGTGGCAAAGCTGAAAGCGTCCGGGTGCTCTTCAAGGACCGCCCCCTGGTGATCTTCCTGGTCTGCGCCGTGATGTTCCATTTTGCAAACGCGGCGATGCTCCCGCTGCTCGGCGAAATGCTGGCGAAAGGCCGGGGGCGAAGCTCGATGCTCTTCATGTCCGCCTGCGTGGTCACGACCCAGTTCGTCGTCACGCTGATCGCGTCCTGGTCGGGACGCGAGGCCGGAACCTGGGGCCGAAAGCCCCTTCTGCTGATTGCGTTCAGCGTTCTGCCGATTCGTGGCCTGCTTTACACTCTCACGTCCAGCTCGGCATTGCTTGTGGCCATTCAGATCATGGACGGCGTCGGAGCGGGAATTTTCGGAGTGGTGTCAGTGCTCGTGATTGCAGATCTGACTCGGGGTACCGGACGATTCAATCTCACGCTGGGAGCCATCACCACTGCCGTCGGTATCGGCGCGGCCCTGAGCCAGGTCATCGCCGGTAGTATCGTTCACCACATAGGCTTCCGGGCCGGATTCCTGTTTCTTTCGGGGGTAGCCTTGTCCGCGTTGGTTATTCTCTACTTTTTCATGCCCGAAACGCAGAACACCCGGTTGGCAACAGAGTGACAGGTATGGCGCGCATCGTCGTCACTCTAATCGTCTTCGCGGCGATGCTCACCCTAGTGCTCGTACGACCCCGCCGATGGAACGAGGCTTGGTGGACGGTGCTTGGGGCAGCTTCAATGCTCGCGCTCGGGCTCGTGTCGCCTTATGAGGCGATGGGCGCGACCCTAGCCGGGAAGAACGCGCTTCTCTTTCTTCTCTCGTTGCTTGCACTATCCCTGCTCGTTGGCAAGAGCGGCTTTTTCGATTGGGCCGCGATTCGGTGCGCGCGCACTGCCGAGGGAAACGCGCACTCGCTTTACCGAAATGCGTTCGTGCTCGGCGCAATCGTCACTGCGATATTCTCTCTTGATACCACAGCGGTCATGCTGACGCCTGTCGTGCTGGCCATGGTGAAGAGGCTGAAGCTCCCGGCGCCGCCTTATGTCGGACTATGCGCGTTTGTCGCGAACGTAGGTTCGCTGCTGCTCCCGATCAGCAATCTCACGAACCTTCTGTTCGCGGACGCGTTCCACCTGACGTTCGGATCGTTCGCGACAAGAATGATCGCGCCCCAGTTGATGGCGCTCGTTACTACCTACACTCTGCTGCGTTGGCACTTTCGGCGCGAACTCCCGAACCGCTTCGACGGCGAATCGCTCCCGGAACCGGCGAGCGTCGTGCCGAATCGGGCCTACTTCCTCGCTTGCGTGACCGTCCTCGTCATCGTGCTCATCGGTTACTTTCTCGCGCCGCTCTGGGCGCTTGAGCCCTACGTGATTGCCTTCGCGGGCAGCGGCGTGCTCGTGATCGCCGGCGCAGCGACGGGACGCGTTCGCATTCGAGCGGCGGGTGAGCTTTCGTGGGGTTTATTTCCTTTCGTTGTCGGGCTTTTCGTCGCTGTACAGGGACTTGAAAATCTGGGCATCGTCCCCGCGTCGGCCAGGTGGCTTGAACACATAAGACAGGGATCGCCCGGACAACTCTTCGCTGCAGCGGGTCTGACGGCGTTTGCTTCCAATATTATGAACAACCTTCCGGCGGCATTGATCGCGCGAAGCGTGCTTTTGGCTTCGCACGCCCGTACGGGTACGGTCCTCGCCTCGCTTGTTGGCGCTGACGTGGGGCCGCTGATCACGCCTTTCGGCTCACTCGCGACCATGCTCGTCCTAGCGCTCGCGCGGAGTGAAGGGGAAGAAGTCCGCGCCGGGAAATTCGTGATGCTCGGCCTGTGGGCGACGCCTGTGATCGTCCTCGCCACGGCGCTTGCCCTGACCATCTGCATGGCGCTGGTTGGGTGACGATGGTGGTAGGCACACTGGGAGCTCGGCACGTCGTTTACATGTAGACGACGTGCCGACCCGCTCAACAACGGAAAAAACTGTTGCCAACTACAGATAACTCAACGCACTGCGCCTCGATTGCCTCGGCTTCCGTCAGCTTGACCACGCGCATGGGAAGGTTTTCGAGTTCCGCCAGTTTCGCTGCTCGTAGACGACGTGCCCCGGCGGAGCTCTCGGAAGCTTGGGTTGGCCATGGAATCGCAGCCATTTTTTAGCCGCATATATAAAGGATGAAGCCGAGGTGCCGTAGGAATGTGCCTTTGGATTAGCGCGCTCCTGGCGCGCCCAACCGCACGCCGCTCGTTCGATTTCCTCTAGTGACACATCCCGCATTTCCGTCAGCTTCAGAAAACGCACCACTTGCAGTAATTCAGCAGAAAGGTTCCTCAGTGCCTTGCGGCTGGTACCTTGTGGCTGCAGGTGGTTGAGGAATGACTCGCGCTCTTTGAGCCGCAGTGCTTGTCGGTGACGATGGAGGAAAAAGGGATGCTCAAGAAACGCGCCTAGCATTTGTGGGGCCTCCATACCCGCGACCGATGCTAGACCGCTGCGGAAAACTCAGCTAGAGCGTTACAGCCGCTTGAGTAGGCTCGCCGTTCGACGGCGCGACTGATGGTTAACACATCCGAGATCATTGCGCATGCCGTTCTTGGCCTTCAGGTTGGATTTGCGGGATAGGCAGAAAACTTGTGACGAGCAAACCCGATGTCACATGACGCTACCGCATTATAAAAGGGCGCCTCTCTTGGAGTGGGTTGTGACTTGAGTAACAACCATTGCGTTACTCCAGGAACTAGCGGAAGCTGGAACCCCGTTAAAGGTAACTGTTCCGCCTGAACCGAATCCGGACCCGGTGATCGTGACAGTGTCACCGGCAGCTCCCGTCAGCTCGGAAAGTGCAAGACTTGTCGGAAGTGCCGCGGACACCGTGAAGTTGGCGGTATTGGAGACACCACCACCGTCACCTGGATAGGACCACTCGTTTCCGTCGCCGGGACCTGGGCGATAATCGAGAAATTGCCCCATCCGAGAATAGCCGCAGGAGTGTCCCGAACTGGGTAGTACGGACGACCCCGCTGGCACGGGCAAGAAGCGGCATGATCGGAGCGAATTTTCATGACAGAACAATCAATGCACGGGTATTCCCGTCGCCCCCTGAACGACATCTGTAACCCCGAGTTCCAGAAGGGCCTGCACAAAAAAGTTTCGAACGGAATCCGCGTTCTCGCGTTGTCCGCCACTCCAGCGAGCCTGGGCTTGTCTGAGGGGTGCAATGGCGCGTTTGTCCTTGAGGGCTCCGAGCGCTAAGCTGGCCTGCTGGGCGATGGCGGCGTTGTCCTCCGCGAGGCTCGCGATCAGCGGTTCAACGGCCCGAAGATCCCCTGACGTGCCGAGGGATGCTGCTGCCGCAGCGCGAGCTGATGTTTGGTTTGCGGGGTTCTGCAGCAGTTTGATCAATGCGGGAATGGCTCGCGAATCATGGGATTCGCCCAGTGTATAGATGGCATTGGGGTTCGGCATGGCCGCAATCAGAGCGTCGATGGCTTTCGGATCATGACACTGGAG
Organism: Candidatus Sulfotelmatobacter sp.; assembly: GCA_049513475.1. Taxonomy (GTDB): domain Bacteria; phylum Acidobacteriota; class Terriglobia; order Terriglobales; family Acidobacteriaceae; genus Sulfotelmatobacter. Next base: position 30,176 of record JBEKWC010000026.1, read on the forward strand.
CAGCGCTCGCGATGCGTGCAACTGCACGGTGGTGTCCGTGTCGCGCAATGCCGTAACCAGTTCGGGCGAAACGGGGAAATCCGCGAATCGGGTGAGCGCAAACGCGGCGGACTCGCGCACTCGGTAATCGGGGTCCTGGAGCAGCCCGCTGAGGGTTAGAATCGCCCGCCGATCGCCGAGGAGTCCCAGAGCTTCGGCGGCCTTTTGCCGCAGTTCAGCAACGGGACAAGGAAGTCGGTTTTCTACAACGAAGGGGGGGCCACCCCGCCGATCACAGCCTTGTTGCAGAAGATCGCAGCCATTCAGGCGAAGGCTAAGCTGCAGAAGCCTCAATCTTTGCCCTAGTCGCCCTAATTCGGAACCCTCGCTCGCTGCGGCTTGTTCCTGGTTTCGGGCCTTGAAAACATCGAAACATCGCTCACAATCGCGGGTTCGGTATGAAAGCGGGCGGCCTGCGGTCTCGGGCGAACGCTTACGATTTAATCCTGTCAACCGTCGGTTTGCTCTGACACTTACTTTTGAGGTGAAGTCGAGAAGTGGCGCGACGGTTTATCTGTGGCCTAGCCGAGTCCGGCGCTTTCGTTCATCGGAGCCTGAATATGCGCACCATGCCACGTTTCCACACCCCCCTTATCGAACCGGACCGGCGCAGTTCATGCATCCGGCTCTCGGAGAAGGGTTCACGCGTTCGCCCAGGGAAAACTGCGGGTCCGCGCTGTGCAGTCGTTCGAGCAGTTCATACAGGAGAGCAAGAACAAGAACGAGATCAGAGCCAGAAGACTTTGGCATTGATAGCTTCCATGGAGGAAATATCGTATGACCTCGCCACGCTCACCGAGGAGGGATAAAGAGATTCACCCTCCGGATTTCCTCACCGGCCAGGGAGCGCCGGGGCATGCTCTCGTTCCTAAATTGACGGAAGAAACGCCAGAAGACGCCGGGAACATTGGCCCCGACCACTAGGCAAAGACAACGGCCGGAGCATTAAGCTCCATCGCCGTGCCAAGGGACCTTCGCGGTCGCACTAAGCCAGGGAATAACAATTAAGATTCACAGGCGGAAGGAGCCGATGCTAGGATTAGCGTCCCACTTCGCGATCCTCACTGATGAGTCGCTGGCTGAATTCGACTGCGCTTTCGTTGGGGGTTGTTCTCAGGCTTCTGGCGTCAATGGCGGCCGCGGCTGCCACCCTATTCGCGATCCATGGCGGGCTGACAGAAAGGTCCATTCTAAGGAGGAAAACAATGCTTAAGAAAATCAGCGCAATCGCGATCAAAGGATTCGCACTGCTTGTGGTGCTCAGACTCAGGAGAGCGCATATGAAAGAAGGGTCTTCCCGATGGGCTGTCGCGTTCATACTGCTGTTCTCGAGCGCAGCAGCCTACGCCCAGGACGCGTGCGCCCGCCTGACTGCGGCGAACATTCCCAACACTACGATTACCCTTGCGCAGACGGTTGCGGCGGGCACCTTCAACGGCCCTCCCGCGCCGTTTAGCGGCACCGATCTCTCGCCTTTATATAAGAGCCTTCCCGCATTCTGCCGCGTCGTTGCCGAGGCGACGCCGACCTCGGATTCCGACATCAAACTCGAAGTCTGGCTTCCGGTCTCGGGATGGAATGGCAAGCTACAAGGGATCGGCAATGGCGGATTCGCCGGACTGATTGACGACATGCAACTCGCAATGTCGGTGAAGGCGGGGTACACCGCGACGGCGACTGACACGGGCCATACTGGATCTCCGATCGATGCGGGCTGGGCGATGGGGCACCCGGAAAAGATCATCGATTTCGGTCATCGCGGAATTCATGAGATGACGCGCATCGCCAAGACAGTCATCGCGGCTTATTACCTCAAGCCTCCGCAGCGCTCATACTTCGCCGGATGTTCCGACGGCGGGCGTGAGGCGTTGATGGAAGCCCAACGTTATCCCGAGGACTATGACGGGATCTTAGCCGGCGCTCCGGCGAACTACTGGACTGCTCTGTTCGCGACTGCAGCTTATGACACCCAGGCCCTGACGATGGATTCGGGCAGCTTTATTCCTCCGGCAAAGATTCCCACGATTGCGGCGGCTGTGAACGCCGCGTGCGACGAGGTGGACCGCGTGCACGATGGGATTCTGAACGATCCGCGGCAGTGTCACTTCGATCCCGCGACGATTCAGTGCACGGGAGAGGATTCCGACAAATGCCTGACGGCCGCGCAGGTCACTGCGCTGAAGAAACTCTACGCGGGAACGCTTGATTCCAAAGGGCACGTGGTTTACCCCGGCTATCTGCCCGGCGCCGAAGAGGGCCAAGGCGGCTGGGGACTCTGGATCACCGGCCCGGCGCCCGCGAAGAGTCTCATGGCGTTTTTCGGCAACGGATTCTTTTCCGACTTTGTATTCGGGAAGTCCGATTGGGACTACAAGACGTTCAGGGTTGATGCGGACCTGAAGGCAGCCAATGAGAGAACCGCACAGGCCCTGAACGCTACAGATCCCTACCTGAAGCCATTCAAAGCCCGAGGAGGAAAGTTGGTTCTCTATCACGGCTGGAATGATCCGGCGATCACGGCGTTGAACACGATCGACTATTACGAGAGCGTCGTCAAGAAGATGGGGCAAGAGGATGTCGACTCTTTCGTCCGCCTCTACATGGCGCCGGGCGTGCAACACTGCGCCGGGGGCCCGGGGCCGGATTCGTTCGGAGCGGTCGGTGATCTGAAGTTCGACGATCCGCAGCACAGCGTGGACGCTTCTTTGGAGCAGTGGGTGGAAAAGGGCACGGCGCCGTCAATAATTATTGCGTCGAAGTTCGAAGGCCAGGACCGAACGCACGCGAAGATGACGCGGCCTCTGTGTCCGTATCCGCAGGCGGCGAAGTACAAAGGCAGCGGCGATCCGAATGACGCCGCGAACTTTGAGTGCGAGCGGCCGAAGAAATAAGCTGGGTGTTCTGGCGACTGAAGGTCGCAACCGGTGAAATGAAGGCCATGCCGAGGCTTGTTAGTCCCTTTGCGCGTTCAGCGCTGCAAACTCTACAACCGTCCTTCCGTCCTTAACAAGGCGTTGTTTTTGTTTCGCCATTCCGCTGCGTTGCGGGCGCGCGGTTCGGCGCGTCAGCCAACTGGACCTGGCACTCGGTGCCGACATCTCAACGCGTCATCTGAGCTGCGTCGAGACGGGCCGCACAACCAGAATCGTCATTTCGCCCATTCACCAGGTCGCGACGAGCTGTTCGGCGATTAGCGTCGGTACTTGCGCGCCCAAGGTTTGCTACTGTCCCATGCCGGTGAGTCGGGCCGCATCTTGCATCATCGCCAATCTTCGCTGCTGCAGCTCGAGCATCTCCTGCATGTGGGCCAGGCGTTCTATCTGAATCGACTGATAGCGGTTTACCGGAGTTTCGTACTGCGCCGTGCCAACGACCGCATGCATCGATTGATTCCCTTGGTCGATGCGCGCCTGCAGATCGGCGATCCGCGCTTCCTGGTCCTGGATTCGCGCTCTCCACTGCTCCCCGGAACGCTGCTCGCCCACCAGTCGCTGATTGGCGCGCAGCTCTGAGTAGGGATCAACCGGCCTTTTCACTCCGGATACCATGGTCATCGGCTCCGAGGACTCCGGGATCTCGGACGGGGCTGAGGGTAGATCCTGATTCGTAATCACTTTGGGCGCCCTCCCGGCTGCTTCTTCTGCCTGCTGTTTGTCACGGTTCGCACGGGCCACATCGCCCAACGAACCCCCGGCCTGGGACTGCCCCAGTGCGGCTGCACTGAGTAATAGTCCGACGAAGAAAACCCGCCAAGCCACTCGCTGCATAAAGCCTCCTCGAACGGTTCTGCCCAGGTCGTCTAGGCTGAGGCCGTTCCTATAAGGAAAACTCAAGTGGGCGCGCCCTGTCGCGTTCCCATGGTGTAATGCTGGCCAAACGAAAGGTACGAGGCTCAGGTGACCAAAGGTACAGCCTCCAGCGCCTTCGCAGGCGGGGCATACTTTTCATCTCGCCGGGCACACGCGGGGGTTGGGCGATGATCAATGATCAATGAGCCTGATTTCGCCAACTGACAGAGGGACTCCTCGCAGAAGCGGCGATATACTCAGCCGCAATGGAATGGTTTACGCGATTCCGGATATTACTTGTCCTGGCTCTGGCGACCAGCGCCATCAGCCGAGCCCAGAAATCCGAGCCCTGGCATGACTCGTCCGTGCATAAGGTGCGGTTCGTAACGGTGGAGGAAGGTGTGCGGCTAGAAGTGCTCGATTGCAGCGGCCAGAGGTCAAAACGTGAAAGTCGCGTGGTTAGTAAACGATTCAGATCCGCCCCGCCACCTTAACTCTCGTTGTCGACCATTTCGGTTTGCAACCGCCTATGAGCCTGCAGGAGCGGCTTTGGCACCCGGCAGTCGTTTGGTTAGAAAAGCTATCTGGCCAGTGTGGTGAGATTCATGCTCGCAAACGTGGAACCATTTCCAGTAGATGTTTACCTTGTCGCTGCTACCGAATTGCTCTGTATCTGTCGATAGGAGCCACTGGTCATCTCGTTTGCGAAATTCGGCGAGGGAGTGTTCGCGGGTTTCGTGCAGGATGTTGAGGTAGTAGTCGAGATCGTGGCCCTTGATGGTTTTGCGACCGGCATCGCCAAGGTTCATCGCAGGGTCCCACTTTTTCTTTACATCGTCAGACCAGCTATCCCACTTTTTATTTTCGAAAGTATTCATCGCATAATAGGTTTCGGTCGCAGCAAGATGGAGCAGGAGCGCTCCGATGGTGTTGGCGTTCGCGTCGAAGAGATGGTCTAGGTCAGCTGTGGTAAGGCCCTTGGCTGAGCTGGTGACCGCGGTCTGAATGTAGGTGAGCATGGAGACGAGAGTGCCGACTTGAGGCGTGTAGCCTGGTTTGGGACCGATGACCAACAAGCCTGAGTCCTTTTCCGTCTTTGTGTCAGCGGGCTGCGCTGCAAGGTTAAGTCCGTACATTCCTGCAGTGAGGGCGGTCCCGGTGAGAAAGCATCTGCGATTCGACAAGAAGTTAGGGTTCATGCTCGTCCTCCTGACAAGGCGAATTTTGCTCGAAGCATATACGTGGCGGCCAGTTCGACGTTGAAGTATAACGCCGGTCTGGCCTGGACTTTGGCCTCTCTCACCCCATCCGCCCAGCTTTCGACGATGCGGTAGTGCGAGACGGTCAAACCGATCATGGGTGCTGGACTCAGGCTGCAATCTTAAGGATATGAAGAAGGTGAGTCAACGAAGGACATTCCACTGAGATTGGAAAATCGGAGCGCCGCCCAACGCGTCACCTAACCTTCACCCCGTATTTCTGCGTCATCGGTGGGACGATGCCGTTCCCGCGCAGATACTCGACCAGCGGTCCGTAGTGGTCGGTGATGCGCCAGACGGCAACCACTGAAATGCCGAGTTTGGTGTTCGGTCCGGCGTAACGGCCTTCGACACGGTCGAGCGAATTGGTCGCCGTAAGCGTGGCGAGCACGCGGTTCGAGTAGTCGAAGGAGTCCTTCAGATACTTTATTAACTCGGCCTTGGTTTTCGCTGGATCGTGGCCACCTTTTTCGCAGTCCTCAGGTGGTTTCTTTCCCTCAAACTCGTTGAAGAAGGCGAACTGGGCGCAGGCGACGTGCTTCACTTGTTCCCCGAAGCTGCGGACTCCGTCGAACTTGCCGACTGTGGGGATGTAGGAATATTTGTCTTCCGGCATGGCTTCAGCGAGGCCGATAAAATTCCCTTCCGCAAACTGGAGCGTGCCGCTGACGCTGTCCGCGATGGACTTGGGAATGTCATCCGGCAGGGCAGCTTCCTTCGCTGCTGAGGTCGGTAGCGTACCCGATTTTCCGACAGCAGAGTGGGCGATGCCACACAAAATAAGAGGGGCAACAACACGAAAAAGGCGCATTCGAGCCTCCGGTAGTCGGGAAAAGGATACTTGAGCGACGCAGGGAAGTCGAACCCTCTAACGGCAAACGAATCAGAAAGGGACAGCGGGTATTTGTTTTGATCGCTTTGGTGTTCGTGAGCGACGACGTGGTCTGGTCACGACAATAATGAGTTTGCCTCCGAGCGTGTGTCTAAGATTAAGAAGATTAAGGTACTGTTCAATTTCCCATCGTGAGAATTATGAAACATTCTCCCGACTCCATGCTCCTAAACTTGGTGCAGGAGATAGAACCACGCCCGTTTCCCCAAGAACTCCACGGCCGACTCGCGGCTCGCGCCGTCACCGCTCCCGATGTCGCAAGCATGATGGCGCTATTCACAAAACTCGATGAGGCCGTGAGCGAGCGTCCGCTCGATCGAGTGATCGAGGATGACGAAACGCTCAAGCTCGGAAGGGGCCAGTTAATTTGCCCTATAACACTCTCCGCTCTAGCGGCCAACGGCTTGATGACGGGTTAGGACGCCAGGAGGAAGCCTGACGGGTTGGCAGATTTCTTGGTGTTATAGACCACCCGGCGATTGCACCCTCGCGTACTCCGGCTTTGGCTAGCTTCAGAGATGAGGACGTCGGGGTCGGGGTCGCTCCGGAGGCTGAGGAAATCTTTGCAAGCGGCGAGCGCCCGGAGGCGGGCGGAGTCGGCATCCGAACATCTGATGTATTCTCAAACTGTGCTGGCCGCCGAAGAATATAGGCAGCGTCTCGAGGACCGCGAATCTCGCGTCGCTCATCAGGAGAAACTTCACATTCGGCTTGGAAACATTCGCCTTGCGTTGGCATTGGTAGCAGCGGGGATGGCTTGGGAATCCATCTGGCGACGTGCGTTCTCGTATTGGTGGCTCGCTGCACCAGCAGTCGTGTTCGCGTTGGTTGCGGCTTATCATTCGCGTGTTTTGCGAGCCCGAGCTACAGCGCTGCGCGGAGTTTTATTTTATCGCGCGGGAATTGCTCGAATCGAAGACCGCTGGATGGGCAAGGGGCAGACGGGCGAACGCTTCAACGATTCCCATCATGAGTATGCTGCCGATCTGGACTTGTTTGGTCGTGGCAGTCTGTTCGAACTTCTCTCAACGGCACGCACGCGCATGGGTGAGGAGACCCTCGCTAAATGGCTGCTTGCCCCAGCCGTTGATCAGATTAGTGAGCGGCATTCAGCGGTTCGCGAGCTATGCGAACAACTAGATTTCAGAGAGGATTTAGCGATACTCGGCGAAGATGCCAGTGTGGGAGTTTATCCCGAAGCGTTGTTGGGCTGGGCTGAAGCCGCGAACCAGTTGAAACCTCTTTGGCTTCAATGGTTGGCACCGATCCTCGTCCTTGCCGGGCTCGTGGGCGCGGCGGTCTGGTGGTACTGGGGAATCATCACGCCGGTCCTCTTAGTCGTCTTCATTGAGGCCATTTTAGGCTATCAACTACGAAAGCCACGGGAAGAAGTCCTGCACGGTTCCGAGAAAGCATTTCACCATTTGGACGTGCTTTCTAGCATCCTGGCACGAATCGAACGGCACACTTTCCGTGGAGCTCGCCTCCAATCACTGCAAGGTGATCTTTCGTCACATCAACTCGAAGGTTCGCGTGCCATTGCAAGGCTGAGAACTATCGTTGATTTAATCGACTCACGCGACAGCCTGATCGTCCGCATCTTGGATGTCCCTCTTATGTATTCGGTTCAGGTGGCGTTTGCATCAGAACGCTGGAGACGGGCTCACGGCCATGCGGTGCGCCCGTGGTTAGGTGTGATTGGCGAAATCGAAGCACTGATCTGCCTGGCCACCTACAGTTATGAGCATCCCGACGATTCTTTCCCCGATCTTGTCCAAGGTTCCGCATGCTTCGAGGCTACGGGAATCGGGCATCCCCTGATCCCGGCGGCAGCTTGTATTCGTAATGATGTCTGCCTATCTGAGGGCAGGCGCGTGTTCTTGGTCAGTGGCTCGAACATGTCTGGTAAAAGCACGTTGCTGCGTTCGGTTGGAATCAACGCTGTGCTGGCGATGGCTGGGGCACCAGTACGGGCACAGCGCCTTCGTATGACTCCTTTGCAGGTCGGCGCTAGCATCCGGGTAAACGACTCTTTGCAAGAGGGAAGCTCACGCTTTTATGCGGAGATCACACGACTCCGTAAGCTCTTTGATCTCGCAAGCGAAAATCTGTCGTTGCTCTTCCTGCTGGACGAACTGTTGCAAGGCACAAATTCAAATGATCGCCGTGTCGGGGCCGAGGGCGTCGTGCGTGCTTTGCTGGATCGCGGAGCTATCGGGTTGGTGAGTACCCATGATCTGGCGCTGGCGGACATTGGAGGGTCGCTGAACGGGCAACTTTACAACGTCCATTTTCAAGAGGAATTCGAGAACGGGAAAATGCTGTTCGATTACAAGCTGCGAGAAGGTGTTGTTACGAAGAGTAATGGGCTGGCACTGATGAGGTCGATTGGATTGGATGTTTGAGTGCTGGCATCCCAGCTTTATCACTTGCCGAGAGGGACATGGAAAGACAAGCGTGTTCGTCGGTAGTGACCCCAGGGGCCAACGGTGGTGAGTAAAATATTCAAGTTTTTCTTCATCGACAGATTGTTTGGCGTGGTCGACGCAGCCATCCAAGGTAGTGTTGATTGCGAAGATTAGCTTTCTCATTTGAGTTCTCACTTTTTTCCCATGCTCTCTGACGTCGGCTTACGCCTATGCGCCCATGGTACCGGTGCGCAAAGGTCCGTTCGGCCTGTAGGTGCTGAGGATGACGCCCGATGCCAGAGCTTTCGTGCTGACGAGCTCGAATGAGCGTGGCGGGGTGCCGTCCGCAAAGATGCGGTTCCCCTTGCCCAACAAGGCCGGAAAGACGACCATCAGGATTTCATTCGCAAGCCCATGTTCGAGCAGCGTCGATGTCAGCGTGGAGCTACCCGAAAGGATAACGTCCGGGCCGAGAGGCGTTCTACGAATGCGCGATACTTCACCATGATAGATCGGTTGAACGTTAATCTAGGTTCAGAGCAAGACCAGGCGATAAACCTTTCAATGGCGGATTCGTAACTCCTCCGAGAGGATTGAGACGGGAGCGCATTGAGCATCGCCGCCTTTGGATTATTCCAGTTCAGGGATGGTTAGGGTCGCAGAAAGACCGACAGATTCGGACTGGTGTTTGCGGGGCATAGGAAGCGGCTCCTTTTAGCCGCCTCCACAGTCTCGTACCCACGAGACATTAGCCAAGAAAATGGTCCTCAGGCTTCGAAGCACAATCTCCTCGAAAGTCGAATCTCGAAAGTCGAATTAAGATCATTGAAGCAAACGTCCTTTGTCATTTGCGATTCGAGACGACCTCTTCGCCCTTCCCGGCGTCACTCCAATCAAGCACAAATTTGGCGCGCGGAGGTCTCAATAGAAGGAGTGACGATCGCGAAATAGCAACGTTGTCCACGATGCATGCCGACAAGGTTAGGGTGACAGCATCAGCGAGAACCCTACTCGGATCGGGAACCTGATGGCGTTCTTGAGATCCCGGGCCCGCTCCGTCCTCCGGTCCGCACAAACTTTAAGAGTCAGTAACCACTTACTTGGCCGCGTTTAATCCGGGCTGAATCCATGAGACAAGGAAATCGGTTATCCCGGGGAACTGGGCAGCGACCAGTCCGATGAGAGGAACGCCGATGAAGCCCGCAATCCTTGTCCAGAAGTCCCATCCTAGCGCGCCGGGTTCGGTGTTCGTGATGTGACTGACGGTTTCGTCGCGGGCAAGTCCTGCGTAAACCAGACCCACCACAGACCCCACAATCAACAATAGCGCGAGCAAACAGAGAACGATCGCCGGACGAGGAGTGTACGGGTAGAAGGCGAGGGAAAATGCAATGGCGGCAAAGAGCCCCAGTATCGAAAGCGCCATGGTTCTCATCCGGCCGAGAAGGTTCTGCAAATAGCCGACATAGCTCAGGCACACAAATTCCTCGGCTCGACGCGTAACTTCGTTGTCAGCCAATGGTAAATCCTGGTCGGCGCCCGCCTTCGCGCCAGTTTCCGTCAGGTCGAGGCTTTTTTTCTCATCCCGCCACCGCAAGATCAATTCCTGAAAAACCTGCTCGGTGCACAGACGAAACTTTTTTCGTAGGCGCCGGCTCTGCCGGTTGTTGATCATCGCAAGGTCAGCCCCCGGCACGGGATTTTCGGCGCATTCCACACCTTCTGTTTTCGAGAGACTTTCAAGGAATTCTTTGGCCTCGTCGCGCGCGCGGTCGAGGTAAGCGCTTATCTTCTTCGATCCGTGGCCAAGCGCGTCCAACGATTGCACGACATTGCGAAGATGGCTCATTGCTTCCAACTGATGGGAAAAGATCATGTATCGAGAGCGGGAAGTCGTGCCGCTGGCGGTCCATAACGAATGCATGGAGAGACCCTGCAAGGCACGAAAGGTGCGGCGTAGCGGGGTGCGGTTCAAGGCGAGCAGAAGCCGCTTCAGCGCCAGCCAGGTGCTCAGCAACTGAGCGCTTTCTATAATCAGCAGACCCAAGGCAATCGCGAAAATCACCTGCAAGGTTCTATCAAAGGACGCACTTTCCAGGCTGTGAAGCATCAAGTCAAGACCATCCGCCGAGGAACGGTGGAGGATCCAGTACTGCAAGCCAAGGAAGAGAAGGGGAAAGACATAAAAAATCCGCTTTTCGCCGACGGGGCTGGGGAAAGGCATGGCAAAGCCTTCGATGTTGCGAGCCATTTCATCCCCAATCCGGGCAAAAGAGCCGCGAAGGCGGGGGAGCAAAGGCCTTCCCGGGCCGAGCAGCGCCAGACCCGAAAGCGTAAACCAAAACCACCAATACACTCCGGCAAGCATCACCAGGAGCGAAACCATGGGCGACAATCCACTGGTCAGGTGAACGGCCCGAAAGGCGGTGGGCACTACGTTGGGGTCGGAATGATTGAACATGCTCCAACCCGCCCAAACAGCAAGGACCAGGAGCAAGAACGGAAAGGCAATCCAATAATGTTTCGGACGAGTGTGCCGGAGCAATCTGGCGGACTCGCGATCTGCGCGCTCGGATTCCTCCCGTGTTTCTCGGGAGGTCGGTTGGGGCGGGTTCGCGGTTTGCTGGGTGGACGATGCTGGAGCCGGTTTGGGAATAACGAAGAGTCGCCGATAAATATCAAAAGCCGCAGCTACACAACCGAGCGATGCGAGAGCGGTTAAAATCCAAATCCACGCTGAGTCCTGACAACTAAGAAAACGGGTGATGCATGCGGCGGAGCGAAACATGAGAACGAGCGCCGTCACAAGGACTCCCCAACCGAACGTAATGAGGGTAAGCTGACGGCTTCCTGGGGCGGGCTGGAACTGAATTAACGCGCTCAGATTTTGATACTTCCATCCGCGGCAACAGGCGAAGGCATGCACCAGCATGGAGAACACTGCCCACTCGCAAACTAGCTTCCAAGCTACCGACAAGGAAAGAGGCCGGTTGTTGGAAAGCTTGATTGTGTCACTGCGGGCCGGGGCTTGCACCAGTGCCAGATTCGAAATGAGATGTGAGGTCGGAGACTTGTCATTCGGATCCGGATGGGGATTTTTGTAGGGCTCTTTCAGAACCGCCAGAGGCCAGTACCCATCCCGGCCCACGACTGCGAGCCAGGTCGAGGGGGTGAGAGGATCGGAGGGACGGCAGGTGTCGAACGCCCAGAATGGCGGGGCATAATCCTGGATATTCGGCTTAAAACAATGCTGATATTGAGGTGGCTTGCTGCCGAATTGCGCTTGGCAGATATCTGCCGGGGGATCGTTAATCAAGAACCGGGCCGCCAGATACGATCCCTCCATCGAATTGCTGCCGAAGACACGATGGGCATGGCGCTTCGCTTTCTCCACAACGGCACTCCAATCCTGGCCGCGCGGCAAGAGGGGAAAGGAGGTCAGGGCGACTACTCCACGGAATTCTGTGGAGTCGACCTCGCGTCCAAATAGCATATCCGTGCCCATGGTCACGATGAGCGCATCGGCGTAGGAGTGATGAAGGAAGCGGGTTAAGAAAAGCTGATCCAGACTGCTGGTGCTGCGCAGGATAACGAAGCGAATACCATGCGTTCTCAAAGAATCCACCACCCCGTACATCTGAGCTTCCTGCGCCAACGCGGAATTTACTCCGCTGAAGGTTGCGACCGTATCCGTATCGTGGTGGGTGGATCGCGCGGCCTGCGGCTGAAGGACTTGATGCGAACTATTCGAGCTATCCGACGCCGCAAAGATGGATTGTTCCTCATAGGCCGAGCGCAGCGCGGAGATATCGCGCGGGTAGTACAAGTGGAGCGGACGGTTGATCGCGTCATAACCCGGATCACATGTCGACTGCGGGTGGGCAACGTCGGGCGGGTGATCGGGAAGACCGCCGTAAGCGGTTTCGTCTTCGGAGAGGATCGCGACCTCGGTGAGAGCATGGCCGCGATCGGTGAGATATTTGAAATAGCGATCGATCTGGATGGCGTCGTTTTCCTGAAAGTCTTCAGTGCGGACCAGCGGTGGGCCTGGCTTACTTAATTCCTCCTTCAACCTTGCGTAGGCCGAACAGCCGCGAATCGTTCCCGTATAGAGAAGAACGTTGGCGAAAGTCGCTGGATACTTCTTGTTGCCGTCAATCACTGCGCGGACCATGGACGGGACAGAACCGGAAAAAGTCGGCCCGAGGATGCGCACGCCCTGTCCACGCGAAGTGCTATTGCCATTTTTGTCCATCCAGCCGAGGGTGTTGTCCCATTGAATTCGATTGAGTCCGGTTGTCGGTTTCTCCGCTACCAAAAACACGAAGAGTCCTTTGTCGTAAGGCAGGTCATATAACTCCTCGGAGGAATTCTCGGTCGAAGGTTGCGCAGCGGACAGTTGCGTGGTCTTGCGGAACAGAATTAGACCCGGGCAGTTCTCGCGCTGAAGGGTTTCCTTATCTTCGTCCGTCTCATCGCCGCGGGTGGAATATACTTCCGTGCGCTGTTTCCAAGGGAGCCAGGATGAGTCGTAAGTGTATCCTTCGTCCTGCGCGGCTTGCTGGATGGCTTCGATCGTGCGATCGAACTGCAAATTCAGATGCGTGTGCAGCGGGTCGGGAAGGGTCGCGACGATGAACTGGATGCCGGGGGGCAAAGTTCGCTCTTGCGACCCGGATGTTGATTTTGGGTTGGCGGAGTTTCCGTACAGGTACTGACCCACGAGAGTTTTGATCGAACCACGAGTAACCAGTCCCTTCGCATCCCCTACATCGATAAATGCAGAACAGTCCGTGTCCGTGAGCTCGATAGTATTTGGGAGATGCTGCAGGTTATCGCCTGCACTGTTGGCCGTCTTAGAAGGACGTGAGGCCAAGCGGGTTCCGGCTACCAGCACCGCGAGCAATGCGAAAAATCCCATCCCACGCTTCATGGACGTCCTCGTTTAATCAGAGCCATCGTAAAGGCGGTCGCGGCTCAAACGCCGGGCTCGATTCGGACTAACACCAAGCCCCGTGGAACCAGGGACGGCGTTCAATATGCAGTCTTCGTCTTCTGATGGCGCAAACCGTACGATTCCTCGACGGTTCATGAGAGGGAAGACCGAAATTTTCGTCCGACTTGACTGCGATGTCAATATGTTTCTGCTTCCCGTTACGATTTCCGGAACAGGAATCACCGTGGTTCGTCGCCGATAGACCAAACTATGAACTCGGAGGCTAACCGGCGGGTAGTGAATGATAAAGGAGCGATAGCGCACCACGACGGACCGATTAAACCCTAATCGAGGCTAGTCGCAATACCAAACAATGAACCTTTCGATCGCGTATTCATAGCTTCGTCGCGAGTGTGGAGAAGCAAGCGTATTGAGCACGCCGGTTTTGGATTGTTCCAGTTCAGGGATTGTAAGGGCCGCAGAACGACTGACAGACTTGCGCTGATGTTTCTTGGCTATAGGAAACGGCTCCTTTCAGCCGCCTCCAGAGTTTCGTGCTCGCGCAAGCCAAGCAGGAATGAGCCGTGCCGGGCAGCAGGTCCCCTTTCCCTTGAAAAGAAGTCAGATTGTTGATTGTCAGGTTAGAAATTCGAGGAAGGAACGGCGAGTGACTTGCCGTCCGACTGCATACAATGGACGGATGGAAATTCTGTTTGACGAATACTGCGCGCGGGTTCAGAAGCACCTGGAGAGCTTTTACGGCATCCGCATCGTGACCCGAGATATTCCTGATCCGTTAACCGGCGACTTGGACGGCTCGGAAATCGATATCGACTATGCGGTCGATCCGGAACAGCGTTTGTTTCTGCTGGGACATCTCTTTGGTCACACAGTGCAGTGGAATGTCGATCCCGCTCTGTTTGAGCTTGGCCGGAAATATCAGCCGCCGGTGAGCGAAGACCTATTCCCTGCAATCATCTCCTACGAACGAGAAGCAGCCTGCTACGGACTTGCCATGTTTCATCAAATCAGGATCACGGAGATTGATCAGTGGTTCTGCGACTACACAGCCTGCGACCAGGCCTACTTGCTGCATTTCTATCGCACCGGAGAGAAGCGAGACTTCCAGACCTTTTGGCGGAACAATGCCCCGCGGATCGAGCCCAAGCCGGTGCCCTTGTTCACTCCTCAGAAGAGAAGCATGCGCATGGATGGAATTGTGATTTGAACCTCTTCCTGCGTGGAGCGACGGGGCTAGTCCGAAGTCTTTCGTGACAACGCCATCAGTTCGTTGCTCTGACGGATCAAATCACCGCGGTCCATATCTCGATATTTCTTTGGTAGCAGGCTCTTACTTGTGCACTCCAATACCGCCACTAAATTCTGCAGATCGATCTCGGTCGGGTAGTAGGGTGGGATGAAATCTTCGAGGGCTGCCTTCAAGTCTTCCGTATCAACGCCGGGCTTGTTCTGCAAACTACTCCTCATGTGACTGCGCACCAGGACCGCCTCGATATCGGCCCCCGACAGGCTGCCCGCCCGTGCCAGGAAGAACGTCTCCACTTCCTCGGGGAAAGGCTTCATGCCAACCTTGCGCTGCATAGCGCGTAAAAGCGCGAGGCGCTCTTCTTGCGTGTCGGGATAAAAAAGAGCAATGTGCTCTTCGGCACGGCCCTGGCGCTTCAGGTCCACCGGTAAGAGATCGGGACGGCAAGTCAGGAGAAACCAGATCACCTTGCCTCTATACTCGGTATTCCCCATAAACTGCGCGATCTGGGCGAACACGCGATTTCCCACGCCGCTATCGCCGGAACTGGATCGGTCTCCGAGTTGAGCGTCAGCCTCATCCACGATGACCGCGATCGGACTCATCGCTTTCAGTAAAGTCAAGACTCTTTCCAAATTGCCTTCCGTAACGCCCTGCCACATGCTGCGAAAATTCTTCAGGGTCACCGCCGGAATTCCGACTTCTCCGGCAAAGCAAGTTGTGATGAAAGTCTTGCCCGTTCCCACTGGCCCGCAGATTATGTAACCCATGGGGAGGACATCGGTGTTACCGGCGTGGATGGCTTTGGCGGCATCCTGCAGCTTTCGCTTGGCCTGGTCATTGCCCGCCACAAACGAGAGATCAAATCGACTCTGCACAAACTCGAGCAGACCGCCAGACTCGGCTTCGATCAAGTCCTTCTTACGGTCCGAGAGAAACTTCAGCGTGAGCGGTTGCCGATTCTGCACCGCATGGGAGATCAGACTCTGCAACTGAACTCGTTTCAAACCAGCTCCCAGCTTCGCCAGAGTTTCATCGTTAACTTCGGAGCCTGCGGGCAATTCCTGATTCTTCAATTGCGAGCGAATAAACTCCAGGCGATCGCCATAGTCTGGCAACGGAATTCCGATCGAAGAAACTCCTGGGTGCTGAACGATGCTCGGGTTCAGTTCGATCTGATTCTCCGAGATGAGACAAATGGTGACATCGGCATTCAGAAATGCCGAATTGCGCGCCCAGCGCTTCAGAATCACCAAGGCATTGCGATCATCGGCAGACATGCCGGAAACATCGCCTGCGGGAGCGATGGTCTCGGCGAAATCGATCACCAGCCCGATTTTCTTGCCGTCGGCGATGCGCAGCCGGAGATAGTTGTCGAGCAGGTTCAATACGGCGTCTGGATTGCGCGGCAGCCCGCCTTGCGAATAGGTGGTGCCGTGAAAACTGTCGTAGCCTTCGAGCGCGCGACGAAAGTCGGCTTGGCTATCCGCCGATCCAAAGTTCAGCCCGCCACGGTCGTAATGCAGAACTATGTCGCGCTGCCCAAAGAGCGCCCCGGAAAGAAACTCATCCAGCGGAACGAAGGTTGTCGAGTCCTGACCGCGAAGCGGTACCAGGTCGCGCACATTCCCGTGCAGCACAAAGAGCGCAAACGAGCGCGAGTAGTACTTTTCGGAAAGTTCGCGCGCCCACGGGGGAAGTGCGTCGAGATATTTCCCTATCGTTGTTGGGGTCGGCGCTATATTTGAAGGCATCTTGGTCTGACATCAGTGTTCAACATCAGTTCGACATCCGTACACGGTTGGGGCCCGAGGACGTGGACGAATCGTCCATCGCCATCAGTCCGTCCAGGTCCGGCGACATGCCACTGAAAATGGCTTCCACCTGCTGCACCGTCTGTTCGGTCTGCTCGACGTCTTTTACCAGACTATCCAACCTCTCGCTGACCTGTTGCGGATCGCGCATGGTCACCGATTGATCCCTCACGAGCATCAACACATCCTCGACTGCGGAGCACTGGGCGTCGACCACTTTGCGATTCTCTGAAATCTTATCGAACTTCTCCAGGCGCTTAGTAAGAATCTCAATGCGTTTCTTGTTGATCTCCTGAACTTTCGGCGGGTCGCTGCTCAAACTCTTCTGCAAAGAGGCAATCTCGTGTTTGATTCCATCCTGCTCGGCGTTTCTCAAGTACTGCTGTTGCTGCGCCGCACTCGACAAGAGCCGAGCGTATCCATTCAGCAGGCCCTGCAGGCGCGTGTCGATTTGCTGCAAGAAGATCTGCGAGGTCGAGGAGAACTGCGCAAAGTTGGTTCTGATTGAACCGCAGACTTGAGCCGCGTGGATATACCGGCTCTGCAGATCGGCCGGTAGCATTCGGAGCAGGTCCCCAAGTTGTTGTTGCTGCTTTTGCTGCTGTTCGGAGAATTTCCAGGAACGCACCAGCCGCTGAAAGCGCCAGTGTTGCGGCACGATGGCGAGATACATCAGTTCGAGACCGCCAGCCAGGATAATCGGAAGGAAGCTCCCGCTCACCAGTGCAAACGCGCCTGCACTTACCATGGCGATCCAGTTGTACTGGAGATGGAATGCCTCTTTTACAAAGTTGATTTTGTCTTGCGGCCTGCAAGCACCGAGCTGATCGTCGGGCACGCCCTGGAGATCAGCGGGAGCCATTTAAACACTCACCCGCACCTGTCCGCTGCCGGGAGCCTTGCGCAGACGGCCGAGAACGTAATTCGCCAACTCATGAAACTCATTCCGCTCTTTGAGGCCGAGATCGCGAGGACGCTCGAAGGGTACTTGAACGTCCTCGATAATCGTCCCCGGATGCGCACTCATAACAAAAATCCTGTCCGCCAGGTAAACCGCCTCGTCAACGTCGTGCGTAACGAACAAGATCGTGCTGGCAGTTTCGTCCCAAACTTTCAGCAGCAGTTGCTGCATTTCGCTGCGGGTTTGCGCGTCGAGCGCCCCGAACGGCTCGTCCATCAGGATAACCGAGGGGCGAAGTGCCAGGGTCCGTGCAATCGCAACGCGCTGCTGCATGCCTCCGGAGAGCGTCTCCGGATAGGCGTTTTCAAAGCCGCTGAGTCCAATTTCCTGCACTAATTGCGCCACCGTCTCCTTGCGCTGCGTTTCCGCGACGCCATTGATCTTCAAACCGTATGCTATGTTACCAGCGACCGTGAGCCAGGGAAACGAAGTGTACTTCTGAAATACCATGCCGCGGTCCTTTCCGGGACCGTGTATCGGCTTTTCATTCACCAGGATCTCGCCGGTATCGGCCTGATCCAATCCAGCAATCAAGCGCAGCAGAGTCGACTTGCCACATCCGGAAGGACCGAGCAGAACGCGGAATTCACCGATATCGCGCCCTTCGCGGGAATACGCATCTTCAATCTCGAAATTGATGTTCTCAAGGGCGTCAGTTCTGGAACCGTCGGCCGCGACAAATGAGCGGCTGACTTTGCTGACCGTGATCTTAGATTTCTTCGGCTCCATATTCTTAAGATTCTTATTCTTAAGCTCGGTGCTTGGCCGCCTTCAGGTGTGCCGTGGCGCTGGGAACAGCCGCCCCGCCTCCGGCCAGCGTAGAAGTCGCTTTGCGCCAGGGGAAGAGAACGCCTTCCAGAAACGTCAGCAAAAACCGGAACAGAAACGCAGCGATGCCGATCGCGATGATTCCCGCATAGACCCGATCGAAGTCCAGCACTTTGCGGGCAGCCTCCACCATATAGCCCACGCCCTTACGGGCATTTAACATCTCCGCCAGTATCACGTAAGTCCAGCCGATGTCATATAGGATTCGGAATGACGAGAAAATCGCCGGCAATGACGCGCGAAATACCAGCCACAAAGCTTGCCGCTGATTGGCTCCAAGGGTGTAAGCCGTTTCGAGCAGAGCGTTGTCTACCCGGTTGACTTCTTCGACCACCACCGCCAACAAATAGAAAAACATTCCGAACCATAGAAACGCAATTTTCTCGGTTTCGTCGATCCCAAACAGAGCGATGAATGCGGGAAGAAACGCCGTGAGCGGCATGGCGCGCATCGGCGCAGCTACCGGGTTGATGAGTTCGAAAAGCCAGCGGTAGCTGGACATCAGAATGCCAAGCGGGATGGCGACCACCGCGCACCAGAAGAATGCCTGGGCGATGCGCCACCAGCTCATGAAAACATTTCCGAGCAGATCGTATTCCGTCCATAGCAATTTAAAGGACCGGATTACGCCGACGGGCGTGGGCAGCAAGGAAAAGTGCGGGCCTTCCCAGTAAGGCAACAAGATCCAGAATAATATGATGGCCCCCCAAGTGATCAACGGGGCCGCCCATCGGACCCACGGCGGCACATCCTTCCGCATGGTGAACCAATCGCTCATCGTGTCCTATCCTGAGTTCGAGAAGCTAGCTCGAGGGGTTGGCATAGACCTTGATATCGGTGCGCCGATTTTTCTCGCGTCCTTCGGGCGTGTCATTGCTGTCAATCGGTTTATCCGGACCATTGCCCGCCGTGCGAAGTCGCTGCGCCGGAAAGCCATACTTTTGGATCAGGTACTTCCTGACTTCGTCCGCGCGCGCATGGGAGAGCTGAATATTGTAAGCACGAGTACCAGTAGAGTCAGTGTTGCCATCGATATCGACAATAGTGTTCTCATAAGCACGCATCGTGCCCGCTAGTTCGTCGACGATGGCGCGCGAATCGAGGCTCATCGCGGAAGAATTGGGATCAAAGTAAATCGACCGGTGCTGCGTAGCGATTGGTGTTGCGCCCTTCGCAGGTTCTTTATATTCGATGGGCGCTTCGCTCGACGCCATGGAGAAGTTGTCGGCCAACTTATCGACGTAGCGGCGATCCAAGCTCTCTTCCGGATTGAAAGTGTGTTTGATGACCATCAACTCACGGTACATCTCCTGGGCCATGCCAAGGATGTTGGCGTAATCGGCATTGGAGCCGGCCGTACCCATGAATGAACGGTTGTCGGCGTAGTCGGCAAGTTTTACGCCACCGAGCATGGTTTTGGCGAGATCGGAGGGGATGTTGAAATCCTTGACCGTTCCGATCAGGTTGTACGCACGCTCCGGTTGTGTCTTGATGAATTCAACGCCCTCAAGCCAGCCTTGAGCAAACTTCAGCAACGTCTGCGGGTGCTTCGCGGAAAAGTTGTCACTCACCACCAGAATGTCGGCGATGAGACGGTTTGCGATCCTTGTATCGTAGATCTTCTTCGATCCGGGCCGCTTTGCGACCGCGTCGCTCATGTCGGGATCCCAAGCCACGGCCGCATCAACTTTTTCCTGCGCGAAAAGGGTCGCCGGCTCAATTCCATCCTTGGTGTGGATCGCCTGATTGAATATTTCATTGCGCTGCGCTGTGCTTAGCCCGGACGTCTTGAGTCCATTCCACAGCAAGAAGTGCGAGGGAGTGTAGGGCGCAAAAGCGACCTTCTTGCCAGCCAGGTCTTCGATGCTATTTATCCCCTGCTTTCCAATGACGCCATCGGCGCCACGTGACCAGTCGACCATCAAGAACGCATGCGACCCGAATCCCTTTTCTTTGAACTGCGCGTAATCTTTGGCGTAGACGTCGGCCGTGGTCAACATCACGTCGACGTTGTCCGTAGCCAAAGCGGCGGAGCCCTCCGTCCAATCGTCGATGATCTTGAACGAAACCTTCAGACCTTTCTTGCCATAGATGGAATCCGGCTGAGTGTCCAGCCCGCCGTTGGCCACCAGGCCCCCGACGCAGCCGACCCACACATTAACGCGGACACGGACTTCGGAATCGCTGCTGCTCGAAGACGCCGGTATCAGCAGAGGTTTGCTCGCATCTACTGTCTCCCCGCTACCAGAAGCACTTTTGCCGCCCATCATCTTGCTGAAATCTATGACTCCGTATCGATTCAGGCTGTAGCCAACCAGCGCTACACCGATTAAGAAAATAAGGACCCATCCACCTCGCTCAATTTTGACCGCCATATGATTTTCCTCCCGCTCTGTTACAAGCGCCTGCGCTTATCTGCGTGTTGAAAGCTTCTACTGCCCTCTACGACCGCTGAGGTTCCTTCGCGGCAATGGTTTTTTCCGAGCCCGCCGATGCCGCTTGCGGCGAGGCCAGACCCATCTCAATCTTGAATTGCTTTACCAGTTCGTTCGCCTGAAGTTTTTCAGCATCGTCGTCAATCTTGATCTTCTGTTGGTCGACGTTGCTCATGGCCATATCCATGCGAGCTTCGTTGACGGCAGTCGTTTCCTCAATCTTGCGAACCATCTCGTCGTGCGTTTGGCTAATGCCCGCGACTTCGAACTGCTCCATGGCATCGGCAACTTTTTTCTGCCACTGGGAGCGGCGGTAATCGGCGATCGCGCTCAGCGCCTCTTGCGTCTTGCGGTCTTTTTCGCGCATGAATGCCTGCTTCACCGCCATCGCTTTTTCGAACGCGGCGCGAGCGGTCGTCAGCTGGCCTTGATTTCTTGCCAGCGCGCTCTTGGTCTGCTCCAGTTGGGTGGCATAGGCGGCGGCGATGTCGTCGCGATTGGCCTGAATTGCGGATTTCACCCTGGCCGTCAGGCTGCCCACTGCTTCCTTGTACTTGGCCTCTTCTTTTTCCAGCAGCGTCACATTTGCCTTCACCATGGCAATGCTTTCATTCATCCGCGGAACCTGATCGTTCATGTCGCGGATATTCTGCTGGAGAATCAGCTCAGGGTCTTCCGACGCAGAGATGAAAAAACCTACGAACGATCGTACGACCCTCGTTAATCGTTGCCACATAAACTCCTCCTGTCAGGAACGCTGCGCTGTCTTCGATGAGGGCGCGGGCGCATTCACATCGCCCGTCGTAATAGGATTTTCGGTTACAAAATAGCCGACCGCTTCGGCGATCTTCTTTTCTTCCTGCTGCTTCTTCAACCGCCAGCCGGTAAAGCGTTCTTTTTCCCGTGATACCTCTTCATTGTTACTCTGGATCTTCGCTCTCTGCTCGGTCACATATTTATCAATTTGCGCCTGAATCTCGCTGTTCTCTTTATTCTTGCGTCCTTCCAGTTCCTCGGCAGCGTGCTGCTGTACCCGCTCGTACCCATCCAAAGCGCGATCACGCCGGATGGCATCCTGAATAACATCCTTAATGTCCACGCCCGCGGCGTCGAGCGCCACCAAAACCGTAGACTTCTTTACGTCTGAGGGCAAATTGCGAAGGCGCTCGCTCTCCAGCATGTGCGAGATTTTGAGGATCGAATAGCCCTGGGGTGGTGGCGGGATTTCCGCCGCCTTGTAAATCTCCTCGAACGAAGTCGGATCGGAGATTGGAGTGGTAAATTTCGGCTCCGCGGCTATGCCGGACGCGATGTCAGCCACGCTCTGCGCCGCGCTCTTGGCGCTGGCCGGAGCGTTCTTGCTATTCGGCGAGACGTTGGCGTCTGACTCGGCGCCCGCCGCATCGTCGACCGAAACGATATAGTTGTACCACTTCTTGGACATGGGCCCTCCTACTTAACTAACGAATGCAGCCTCACAAAGGAAGTGTCAATGTGGTGACCGAGAAAGCTAATTCCCACCGGGTGCCTTGTCAATCGTTTTAACAATGTTTTCATATAGTTCCGAGCTCCACATCAATCGATGCATGCGCTTCCTTTTGTGTCGCTGATGGCCCGAAATGCGCTCTTGCCCTGAGCCAATCTAATCGCATCGCTCGTGCCCGATCAATTCAGATAGAATGGGCAACTTCACTGTTCAGAATGAACGGTGCTTTTGAACGAGACTAGGTGTGAGGTTAGGGAACCGATTGTGCCCCCCGACGACATTTCTTCCATTCTGAGTAGAGTTGTAGAGACCAAAGCCGAGTACGACATCCGCCTGCTCGCCCAGCAACTGGGAACTAATTATCGGTCTCTCATGTACTGGCTAAGAGGCGAGCGCCAGGTGCCCGCGCACTTCCTGCCGCGAATGTGCGTCCTTCTGGGTAATTATGAAGCGTTGGATTTTCTCGAAAGCCAGGCCGGACGGGTCGCATTTAAACTCCCGTCACCAAACATTACCCTGGAGCAGGAGCTGGTTGCGGTGTCCCGGTTGATCAGGGAAGTCGGCGAAGCTTTGGAGAGCGTCGCGGAAACCCTCGCTGACGGCATTGTCGAAGAGAGTGAATTGCGCACTACGATTCCAAAGCTTGAGGCTGTGATTCAAGAATGCGCGTCCCTTAAGTACCTGTTAGAGGACCTCAGTAAAAAGAGGAAAAAGAAAACGAAAAATCGGCTCTGAGAATGTGAGAAGGCGATTGCGGGCTTCTGCTCACAGAAGTGTGCTTCGGCCCTCCCTTCGGGTTGGCGATGCGAGAATCGCTAAGAAATACGGATAGCTTTGGGAACCACGGATCTGGCTTTCAGTCGAAAATTGCCCGGACGGGATGTATAGCGGCGCTCGCCCGATTTCGGCGTCGGGGAAATGTGGGCCATCTTCGCCGCTCTGTTCTCTGTTGACAAGGCGGCGATGAAGGCAAACCATCGACTGCCGCAGGTTCTTTCTCTCGCCGTCGATTTTAGGGAATGATAACGTCCTTTGTATCAAGTGATGGATGCTCCGAAAGGGAATGCTGGGTCCCGAAACCCAGTGTTCATCTTCCTTTTAGAGCATCCTTTCTTTTTTGGCTAGTGATTTCGTGAATTATTCGGGCTAGGATTCTGTGTCGTCCGCCACACTCTAGTCTCTTCGGCGGCAACGTTTCTTCGCGTTCAGCTATTCGTGCGGTTCCAGGTAACGCAGAGGAGAGGGCAGACTCACCGCTCCGCTAACCGCGATCGAAAACGTCCTCTCCGCGGATTTGCCATCAAGGCCCTCAACGGTGAG
The DNA here is from genome assembly GCA_049513475.1 of Candidatus Sulfotelmatobacter sp. Classification (GTDB taxonomy): domain Bacteria; phylum Acidobacteriota; class Terriglobia; order Terriglobales; family Acidobacteriaceae; genus Sulfotelmatobacter. Next base: position 53,609 of record JBEKWC010000026.1, read on the forward strand.
CCGCACTTTGTAATTTCCAGCGCCGGTATAGGCATGAGCGAGGAGTGCGCCATCGGCGAGCACGCCATCGCCGCAATCCCAATGATATGCGAGAGCGGGCACTCCGTCTTTCGATGCCACGCCGGACAGTTCGATCTCTTCCCCGATCTTCGCTTGAGACGGTACGTGGACGGCAAGCGAAGGCGGGGCCGGCGGAATCGAAGTATCAATGATCTTGATCACCTTGACGGAGTGTGCGGGCTGATGATCCAAGCGGATCGTTTTGTGGTCCATCGACAGCGGTCGACCGTCCGAAAGCGAGTCAAATAGGTTGTAGAGATGGCCAGCGGAGAGCTTTAAATCGGAAAGGGAAAAAGAGCGGGAACGCGGCTGTTCCGTCCAGTTAAAAACAGCCAAGATGGACTGCCGTCGGTCTTCGTCCAGCAGAAAAACGCTTGGCTGCTCATCCTTATCGGTATACGTGAGAAGATCCAAAGGTAAGGCAGCCCGCCCAAGTTTTGCCAGGGCAAGCAAATCAGGATTCTTGAGCAATGCCACACGCTCCGGATCGCTCCCCAGGGTTGGAAGGTCGTCGCCAATTTCGAACATTCCCCCTGAAAAGGCCGCCAGCGCGATCGAAACCTGAGCCTCACTCAATGTAAGTGGAGATTGAATGGTTCGCTCTTCCAGCAGTTGCCGGGAAACCGTGAACGCGTCCGGGTCGTCGACGAAAAAGTTGCGATGCATGTAATATCTCGCCGCGATGCCCGGGGCAGCCTCCTTGCTGCGGAGAAACGCGTGTCCTGTATCTTGGGATATACGGCCTTCGTCCACCAGACCCACGGGGTTCAACATCGGACTTCCATCCTTATCAAGGAGCACATCCTCACCGACTGTCTTGCGAATAATCTCAAGGCCAATTCGTTGGGCTTCGAGAGCGGTCGTGTTCGGCCGATGATAATACGCCTCGATCGCCGTATTATCCATGAAGTCGAGCTTGATGTAGCGAGCACCCCATTCTCGGGTCAGCGTGCGATAGGTCTGTTGAAGATATTGCTGGGCGTCGGGATGGGTGACGTCTAGAACGAACAGGTGTTCGCCCTCCACCTCTTCGGCGTTTCCAATTGCGATCGGATTGCCGTGTGCGTTGTGCACCAGCCAATCCTTGTGGTGCTGGTAAACCCAGGAGCGCTCGCCTACCTCAAACGGAGCCGTCCAAACCCCTACCTTCAATCCTAATCGGCAAATGCGGTGGGTTACATCCCACATCCCCCGAGGAAACTGTGAAACATTGGGCGTCGCATACTCGCCGCGATCATAGCCGTAACCCAGGTCAAAATGAAAATAGTCGTAGCCCAGATCTTTGAGGTGCTCGGCCAGCCAGCGCGCGTTCGTGAGCGCGGTGCCTTGCGTGATCTTCGTGTAAAATGCCGTCCAACTCCACCAACCCAGCATGTTCTCTGCGCCGATGCGACTGTGATGCAGCTCGCGAATCACGCTGCCATAATGTTCGAGTTGCGAGTGATAGTCTGTTCCGGCAGCAAACATCAGGCGCTCTGAATTGACCGACTCGCCTGCGGGAAGCGGAACATTTAATTCGATCAGGTTCTCCGCCGGGCCTTCGCGCAGGCCGGACTCGGGATCTGTTGCTTGTATCTCCGTTGTTCCAGTTGAATCGATCGTGTAGGAATCGATGCGGGGTGTGTCCGGCGAGGAATCGCGCGATTGCAAATGAAAGATAGTGAGGAAGCGGTTGGACGTGAGGGCGGCCAAGAAGAAGCTGTTCCTGCTCTCTCGGTTGTAGATAAGCTGGCTGCCCACGGCACGGTGCATTCCCTGGGGAGCTTTTCCCAAATCATAAATCTGCAACGGAGGCCAATCCTCGCTGAAACTGTCGGAGAGCACTCGGTCCGATTTCTGCGCACCGCCGAGATCGATGATTGTGTTTCCGAAGGCTTCGACGCTTCGTATCCGTTGGATGGCCACCCCATTGCCGGTGTGGTTTTGCACCGCAACCTCGATGACGCCAAAAGCCCTGCCCTCATAGATTTGTACGGTATAGGCAAGATCAGGAACATCCGCAAGTCCTGACGAAGTCACCGTAATCTCTTTGCCTTGTCCGAGAACATCCTCAAAACTTGACTGGGTGATCTCGTGCTTCGGATATTCGGTCGATTTAACCCACTTGTGATCGATCTCCGCTGCAACTCCTGCATGCATGACGCTGCGTCCGCCATCTCCTGTTTGGATTTCATAGGTTCCGTCGCCCGCCCGAACGACCACGGATAAGTTTTCGATATGAATTGCCTGAGAGTCGCCAACCGGCCCAGAAAAGCCAAGGCACCCGTCCACCCGCAGCAGCAAGCAGGCCATCAACAGACCCCCCCACCTGATCTCGCGGATTCTGCCCGCCAACCCCTCGCTCCAAACTGAACCGTGACCATTGTGCGCAACCATGAAGTCCTCCTGCTGTCCTCGGAACGATTGATTCGCTTCTCATCCAGAATCCTGACCAGTCGGGCATGCCCACGTCGTATTCACTTCGCACCTACAAGAAAGTCAGGATGCCGGTCCGGGCGGCCCTGAATGGCGAACTGAATCCGTCTGGCCCTCACCGCAAGCTGCGCGATACTCTGCGAGCGCGCTGAACGGTCCCCCAAAAACCCGCGGATCTTCTGACCCAACCCATGCCGTTTGGCGGGAATGTACACAGGATGTGATCGCATGTCAATTTAATTTGTTTGTTTGTATTCGATTATGATTCTTTGGCACGCAATCGGCGATACAAATCGCCCACCTCCGGCTACAATGGGCTCGGCGCGACCACGGAATCGGCGCCGGGCAGGGCAGTCCTGGGTGCCAGGAGAGGACAACGATCATGCTGGCAGAAGAGCGTAGATTTCGCATTCGAGAGATGCTTTCCAATCAACGCACCATCACCGCGTCCAACCTCTGCGCCGCTTTGGGCGTTACGGCAGCGACGGTGAGGCGTGACTTGGCCGCCTTGGAACTGGAGGGCGTACTCGTCCGCTCGCACGGGGGAGCGGTTTCTCGCATGTCCAGCACCAACTTCCAGCCCTCGTATGAGGCGTTATCCCACAGCCACAGCAATGAGAAGCAGGCGATTGCGCGCGCGGCTGAACGTTTGGTGCTGGATGGGGAGACTGTTTTTCTCGAGGGAAGTACGACTGTGTTTGAGCTCGCCCGTGGCTTAAGTCAGCGCAATCGGCTGACCGTTGTCACAAATTCTCCCACGATCGTTTGCCTGCTGCAAAGAAGTTCGGGTGTGACGGTCCTTTGCACCGGCGGCGATCTGCAAAAGGACACATTTTACTTTTCCGGCGAATGGGCTCAGCGCGCTCTCTCCGAGATTCGACTGGACAAGGCAATTCTTGGAGTGAGCGCCATCGATCTTTTTTACGGAGTCTCCACTGCAAACCACGCGGAGGCCCAGATCAAGAAAATGATCACGAGAGCTGCGAAGACCCGGATCGCATTGGCGGATCATAGCAAGTTTGGTACGCAGAGTTTCGCCTATGTCGGCCCCGTGGCAGACATCGACGTCCTCGTCACCGACGCGGGCACCGATCCAAAATACGTCAAAGGCCTGCGTGAAGCGGGGGTCGAAGTGATGGTTGCGGAGTTACGAAAAACGCCCACACTGCGGCACAAACGAGCACATTCAAACAAAATAGGTTGACAATCGCTCGCATACGATATAGTTTGAGTCCGTCTGCCAGGCCCGGGGAGGGCGTGAGGGAACCGTGAGTGATTGCGGCAAGAACATTCGCTTGCGTCGTTTGCTCGGAGGCGCGGTCCGCCGCGCTCTGATCGTGGCTTTCGATCACGCCTTGGTGCTGGGCCCGATTCCTGGAACTGAAGACCCCCTGGGAAAGATTCACCAGTTTGCCCAAGCCAAAGTCGACGCATTGCTTCTCAATCTTGGACTTATGCGCCAATACGCCAACTCGACCACGCCCGGTCCCATGCCGGCGCTCATTGCCCGCCTGGATTGGACTACGGTTTGGTCTGCACGTGAGCAGAACGGAAACGGGACGTTGCGGAGTTCGCTTCTCGCACGTCCAGAGGAGGCGTTACGGCTCGGGGCGGATGCGGTTCTCACCTATCTCATCATCGGTACGGGTGATGCCGATTTTGAGATGAAGGAAATTACGCGCAACGCCGAAGTCGCGCGCGAGTGTGAACGAGTTGGAATCCCCCTGATTGTTGAATCTCTCGCTCGCGGGAAGGATGTGCGGAATCCAGGCGATCCCAAGTGGCTGAACCTCCACACCCGCATGGCAGCCGAGCTGGGCGCGGATGCCGTCAAGACGGATTACAGCGGGGATAAGGTCTCGATGCGGTCGGTGGTGGAAAAGTGTCCCATTCCGATTCTGGTGTTGGGTGGGAGCCGTCATGCCTCCGACCAACACGCACTCGATGTGGTCCGAGATGTTGCCAACGCAGGCGCAGCCGGTGTGTTCTTTGGCCGCAATGTTTTCCAAGCCGACCACATCGGCAAATTCCTCGAACAGGCGCGGGCTGCCCTGGACGGAGCGATCACGACAGAATTTCAGCCAGTCCCAAAATGACGACACCAGCTCCTCGCCCGCAGCCGGTTTTCGGCAACAGGAGTTGGGAACAACGATGGAATCGAAACCGTCATGAGTTTGCTCTCCATTGATATAGGTTCGAGCCGATGCAAAGCGGTCGTGTTCGCGATTTCGGGTGAAATACTCTCCCAGCACGCCTGCGCGTATACACCGGAATTTCCCGCTCCCTCGCGCGCAGAGATGAATCCCAAACACTTTTGGCGGGCGGTCTGCCGTTGTTCGCAAGCCGCATGTAGAAATCTTTCCGATCCGGTTCGAGCGTTGTGCCTGAGTTCCCACGGCGAAACCTTCGTGCCGGTAAGTGGAGGCAACGAGGCAATCGCTCCCGCCATTCTCAACCAGGACAATCGAGCCACACTAGAAGCGGTCTGGCTCGAAAGAACAATCGGGAGAAAGCGACTCTTCGAAATTACCGGCCTTCTCGCTCATCCTATGTATCCGGTTCCAAAAATTCTCTGGCTGCGCCGGCACCGACCGGAGATCTTCACTCCTTCGCTCCGTTTCTTGAGTGTCATTGGGTATGTACTTGCACAACTAGGACTACCCGCCTATGTCGATTATTCTCTGGCGTCCCGCTATCTGGCCTTTGACATACGGCAGAAACGATGGTCTGACGAGATTCTTGCTGCCACAGAAATAAACGCCGAATTCCTACCCACTCCCGTACCCGCCGGAACCTGTGCAGGAAGATTAGATGAGTCCGGTGCCAGTCAACTCGGTCTCTCACCCGGAACCATGGTGGTGATGGGAGGGCACGATCAACCCTGCGGTGCACTGGGCGTCGGCGCGATCGCTTCGGGCCGGGTGGCCGACTCGATGGGCACGTATGAATGTCTCTTGGCGGTTTCCGATCAGCCCAACTTGGCGGACACGGCACTGGCTGCTTCTCTGAACTCTTATTGCCACGTGGTTCCGGACAAGTTTGTCACGCTGGCGTATTTTCCATCGGGAGTCATGGTCAAGTGGTTTCACGATTTGTTATACGGCGGCGCGCTCGCTGAGGACTGGGATTTGTCGAACGCAGAGTCGATCCACTACGCGACCTTGGAACGAGACGCCCCAGCGGGCGCAACCGGTCTTTGCATTACCCCCAATTTGATTGGCACCTGCAATCCCGACTTTAACCCCCATGTCCGCGCAATGATCTCTGGCTTGGGCCCGAACACAACCCGAAGCCAGATTTACAAAGGCATTCTCGAAGGACTCGCCTGTGAGCTCTCACAGATGACCGACATTTTGGCAGCGGCGGTCGGAGAATTTCACGATATTTACGTCACCGGCGGAGGCTCGCGCTCGGCCCTCGGCCTCGAGCTGCGAGCTGCCTTATCGGGTCGGCGGCTGCATGTCGTGAAGTGTGCGGAGGCCGCGTGTCTCGGCGGGGCCATACTCGCCGGAATCGCTGCTGGAGAATACCGGAGTTTCCAGGAGGCCGTGGGACTCGTAGTCCACGAGGTTTCGGTGGTCTCCCCCGACCCGACGATTGCTACCGCCTACGCGCAACCAGTCCGACAATACCGTCGTTTGCGCTCAGCGCTTACGGTGCTCCAGAGCGATGAAAGTTCCCAAGGCGAACAGGAGGAATGGTGATTCAAGCCACAATCGGATTCATAGTGTTTGGTGTTCACAAAGATGGTCTGGCTGACCCAATGGGCAATCCATTCATCGATGACGCATTGGTTCTGCGCGCCAAGAGTGCGCTGGCTGCGGCGGGTCTGAGGGTGATCGAGCATAGCATTGTGGTCGCCAGCAAGGAAGAAGCTCGGGCCGCATTCAGGAAAATGAAATGTGACGATGCCATCGATGCCGTGGTCCTGTTTTCCGGGACCTGGGTCTGGGCGGCGCACCTGGTGGGCGCCATTCGCGATTACTGCGCCAGCGGCAAAGGCTTACTGTTGTGGACGCACCCCGGCTCTCAGGGCTGGCGACCCGTCGGCGGATTGGTGCTGCACGGGGGGTTGCTCGAGATCGGCCTCCGGCACAAATTTGTATACGGAAGCCTGGAGGAACCGGGCACCGTCGGCAAGATCGTCAGCTACGCTCGCGCTTCACGGGTGAAAAATTTACTGAACATGTCCACGATTGGCGCATTTGGCGGTCGCGGGATGGGTCAAAGCTGCGGCGCCGCCGATCCTTCCCAATGGATGAGAATGTTTGGTGTAGACATTGATTCCCGCGATACGACCGAGTTGCAGCAAACTGCTGAAGCCATCCCCTCGAGGGATCTGGATGATCTGCAGCCACGCCTGAAGCAGTTGTTTGGCGCGGAACCGCCGCGAAACGCAATGACCGAGCGCTCGATGCGGCTCTATCTCGCTCTGAGAAAAATCGTAGCCAAAGAAAAGTTTGATTTCTATACGATCCAATCCTTTCCCGGCGTGGCCGGCGATTACTCTGCCACGTGCTTTGCGCAGAGCATGATGCTCGAAGATGGAGTCGGTACTTCCACGCTCGGCGATTTCAACACTGCCTTGACCGTTCTCCTGCTTACAAACTTGAGCAAGGAGCGTGTTTACTATGGCGATCTGCAACACATCGATAAGAAAACAAGAGAAATAAAGATCATCGGAGATGGAGCTTGTCCACCTTCTTTAGCCGGCAAACTGGGTCCGGCTGGTTTTTCCGAACACGGTATCCCGACGGAGGGCGAAGCGGGTGGCTTGTCCGTAAAGTTGATCTGCAAAGTGGGGGAAGGAGTGTTGGCCCGACTCGGCAGAGTGAACGGAGAGTTTCAGATGATCATTACCAGAGCCAGCATTTTCGAGCCGCCTGCGAAACAGATGGCAAGCCGCCTCCATGAATGTGGCATTCCGTTTTGGCCCCACGGTTTCGTGACTGCCCATTGTGACATCGAAGCCCTGCTCCAACATTGGACCAACGAGTATGCCTGCCTCGGCTACGGAGAGGAAGTATTCTCGGCTCTGGTGGATTTTTGCGAGATCACGGAAATCAAGGCAATCCTTCCCTAAGGGGCGGAAGAATGCAGGGAGGAGCGGGTTCCGAATTCCTGGCGTGTCTATCATTGGGCAACATGCGGGAAAGAGATCGATCAGAAACAAACAAATTGGTTGACAAACGAGCACGCTGTGATAGATTCGCGCCATCGTACGGTCCCAGGCCTAAATCGCGCGGCGCCACGAGTCGAACTGTGGCGGTCTATCGGGGGAGGAGACAAGAGCCATGAAAAGAGGTAGTCAGAACCTATTGCCGGCGCATGGGTGGATTGGTTTTTTCCTCGGGCTTATTCTGGTTTTCGGGTCAACGATGCCGATGCGGGCGCAGTTCACGACTGCCCGACTCAGTGGCATCGTCAGCGACCAGTCGGGTGCGATGGTGGCGGGAGCGACCATCACCGTTCTGGATCTCGGGACCGGGTATACCCAAACCACACTTAGCGCCTCGGCCGGGCAGTATCTGTTTCCCAGTCTGCCAGTAGGCACTTATCAGATCACGGTCTCGATGGCGGGCTATGCCCGGTATGTTCAGAAGGGCATTGCGCTGGCTGTCGATCAGTCAGCCAGCCTCAACGTGCAACTGCAAGTGGGCGCGGTTACACAGCAGGTGGTGGTCAATGCAAATTCGTCGTTGGTTACGACCGACTCAGCCACAGTCGGCCAGCTGATCGATGAAAGGGAAATCAGCGAACTCCCCCTGAACGGCCGTGACGTGCAGGAGTTGGTGTTTCTAGCGCCGGGAACCAGCAACGTTACCGCCAACTATTGTGCCGCCAACTGCGAGGGAGGCGTCTTTCCGACGGAGCAGTACGCCAAAGTGAACGGGGGCGGCGCAAACGGGGTCAATTATCTCTTGGATGGCGTCGATGCCAACGACACCTATATCAATACCAACGTACCTTTCCCGAATCCTGACGCGATCCAAGAGTTCAATCTGGTTACGGGCAATATGAGCGCCAGCTACGGCAACGCGATCGGAGGGGTCGTCAACGTCGTCACGAAATCGGGAACGGACCACATTCACGGAGATATATTTGAATTTCTGGAGAACTCGGCGCTGGACGCCAGCAATTACTTTTCTGGAGGACTGGTCAATCCCCTTAAGCAGAATCAATTTGGGGGAAGCATCGGCGGGCCTTTGATCAAGAACCGCCTGTTTTACTTCGGAAGCTACCAAGGCACGCGCTTCCGGACCGCCAACAACGGCCAGATTGCCTCCGTTCCGAACGCGGCTGAACGTACCGGAGACTTTTCGGATTTGTTGACTGGACCAACTCCAATACAGCTGATCAATCCGCTGACAGGTGGGAACTTCACTAACAATCGCATTCCTGTAAGTCCGGTCGCCACCTACATTCTGAACCATATTCCCCTTCCGGGACCCAACGATCTGCTTAACTTTAACGGTGGGCCGGATGCTCAGAACACCGACGAATATTTGGCCAAGGTGGACTTCAATTTCAGAAAGCATCATCTGAGCGTTCATTACTTTGAGATGAACTACACCGACCCGGTTTTTATCCCGCCTTCCACGAACCTTCTGGAGCTGCGAGGCGATGCCGAACACCTGGTTCTGAAGAACGTAAGCGTTGTCGATATCGATACGATTTCCCCTACCTTCCTGTTGAACAGCTACTTTGGATATAACAGCGAAAATGGCACCACGCTTTCCTCGGCTCCCTTCAGCATGGCCGATGCAGGTGTGAGGATGGCGGTTCCGCAAAATCGTGGCGGAGGACAGGCGGCCGTTCTCAATGTGACAGACGGTGGGGACTTTACTCTGCCGGGCACGCCCTACGGCATCTGGAATCGCGGCGATCAATCTCTGCGGGAAATTGCCACCTGGATCAAAGGGAAGCATGAAGTGCAGTTCGGCGGGGAAGTTCTGCGGGTTCGCCTGCCCATGGGAAATCAGTACCAAGAAAGTGGAGTTTTCGACTTCGAGAGTCTGACCAACGATCCCCGGGCAGACTTCGAACTGGGAATCGTGTCCTCCTTTACGCAAGGCGGCGGACTTTACCTGAATGTTACTGGGTACCGGGAAAGCCTCTTCGTGCAGGACAACTGGAAGGCTACCTCCCGGCTGTTGTTAAGCGCCGGACTGCGCTGGGATCCTTTCTTCCCCTACACCGATAGCCAGGGGCGAGTGGCCTGCTTTGTTCCGGGTGCACAGTCTCGGCGTTTCCCGACTGCTCCCCTGGGCATGCTATTCGGCGGAAAGAATCACGATCCCGGGTGCCCGGCTTCTTCGATTTATAACAACCCCAAAAACTTTGGGCCGCGCCTGGGTTTTGCGTATCGGATCACAAAAGACGGCAACACCAGCATTCGCGGGGGAGCCGGTTATTACTATGAGGCTCCTAACACGGTTGCCTTCGAGGATGTGGTGGGCGTTCCTCCGTTTGCTCCTATTGTGAACTTCGGCGATGTCACCCTGGCCGATCCCTATGGCAGCGCGGGAGTCGCGAACCCATTCCCTGGGCAGTTCGGTCCGGTCACCCCGAGTCCAAACGTCACTTTCCCTTCGGATATCTCTTTCAGCCAGATCTTTGACCGCCACTTCCGCTTACCCATGGTGCTGTCCTGGAATCTGACTGCGGAACGCGGATTCAAACAAGACTGGATGTTGCGCGTGGCCTATGTGGGCAATAACGGACATCATCTCAGCGGTACGGGCGACCAGGAGAATGGCCTGTTGCAGTTGAACCCCGCGATTTATGTCCCGGGTGTCAACTCTTCCGGTCAACCGAACTCGACAGAGGCCAATGAAGCGCAGCGCCTGCTTTATCCTTCTTATGGATCCATTGGTTCCATTAATTCCGGAGTCGACAGCAACTACAATGCCGCCCAAGTAACCCTCGAAAAACGTATGACCCACGGCTTCTCTTTTCTGACCAACTTTACCTGGGCCCGGGAACTGGATGACTTTGCCCCCATTGGTGGATCCCCCTATTTGACCAATAGTTGCTATTGCGGACGCTCGTTCGATTACGGCCCCTCCGATGACGATCTCAATAAAACTTTCAAAATCAACGGCGAGTATACGGTCCCGCATGTCGGTCTGCCTAAGGTTGCCGGCACAATTGTGAATGGATGGGAGTTTTCCGGAACCGTAGTCTGGCAGACTGGATCTCCATTTACTATCTTCAGTGGCGCTGACAATTCTTTGAGCGGCATGTTAGGGGATCGCGCCGATCTGGCCGTGTCCAGTCTTTCTCAAGCCATCTTGGGCGGTGGTCGTTCCCATGCCGCCGAAGTGCAGGAGTGGTTTAACACGAGTGCATTTCAGCAGAACGCAATTGGGACTTTCGGAGATACAGGGAAGAACATTCTGCGTGGTCCGAGATTTTTTGATGCCGATCTGGCTGCGATTAAAAATGCCAAGATCACCGAGCGGCTTGCGCTGGAATTCCGAGCCGAGTTCTTCAATGCATTCAACAATGTCAATTTCGGCAAGCCGGATGGTAACCTTGCCGACATTGGCACCACGTTTGGACAAATTACCGGATTGGCGGGAGGCTCATCCTCCAATACCTACGGAACGGCCCAGCCCAGGATCATTCAATTCGCCTTGAAGATGTCGTTCTGACCATCGATCTCGGTGATCACCTCAAAAGCGTTGGCCTCGAAGGCCGTCTGACGGTTTGCCAGCAACTTTTCTAGCGATCGATGGTCAAGCAATGACCGATCCGAACACCGAGACGCTTGGCTCCTTTGGCACGACCGATTAAATCTTGGGCTCCCTCGGCCCCGCAAACTCCGTTGGACAAGCCCTCCAGGAAGCCAACCCAACGGACGCCTACAATCTCCGCATAGCGGAGATGATTGGCATGGCCGGAGATCACTCCAGGCAGGCGATGGCGGCAGCGGCCACTCTGCCCGACTCGGACGGACGACATTTCCCCTGGCAGAAATCCTCGCGCCGAAGCTCTTCTCTCCATAGCCCGAGCGGTGATGAAGAAAAATCCTCCGGCTTCCAAGGAGGCCATTGAGGGAATGGCAGAGGCTTTGAAGAATGCACCCCATCGATACCCCTGAATGGAATACGGGACGGAAGCGACAGATATTGAGAGGCAACCTGCTGAGGTCGACCTTGCCCTCAAACTTTTTCGATTGGGGATGGAACCGGTAGACAAACTGGGCCGCGAAGACACCGACCCGGACGATCCGAATCTCGCGCTGAAAGCCTGGTGGCCATCCGTCTCTCCTTCTCGGCAACTCGTAGGTACCGCTTCCGAGATCTCGCCCCGTTTGCTCTGGAACGGGCGGGTGAGATCGGGGATCCGGAAATCCTTTTCTTACTCGAAGTCAGGCTTGCGAATAACGGGCTTGGTGCGCGGATCGACTAATCGACCACTAGGGTTCACAAGAGATCATCACACGACTGAGCATCGAAGCACCGAGCAGTGAGGTCGCCTCCGCGCGGATTTAAGGTGGCGATCGATCGCCGATTTCGCCATTTGACTTGTAGTTTCCGGGTTGCCCTTCACCTTTGCTTTATGATCAACAGTTCTAAAATGTGGGTACGCCGCGGCCCGTGCTCCACCAACCCAAATGATCAGCCGAGAGGTAGCCATGCGCCTGCTGTCCCTCTTCTCCCAGTGTTTCGTGACCGGCGCTTTGTTGATGGCCCAGGGGCAGTTACCCCTGGATGGCTCGATCCAGGCCAGAAACAAGGCCGTTGCGATGCGCGTGTTTGACGAGATTTTCAACCAGGGAAAGTTCCAAGTGGCGGACGAAATCTACGCACCGGATTTCCAAAACCACGGACTTCACCGATCGGTGGACCTGAAGACAGACCAGGAGGCGGTGCACGCTGAAAAGAAGGCATTTCCAGACCTCCGGATGAGCATCCAGGAAATGGTCGCGGAAGGCGACAAGGTGGCTGTGCTATGGACATTTCAAGGAACCCATACTGGCTCCGGTTATGAAGGTCTTCCCCCCACCGGAACAAGAATGGAAGTTCGTGGCATCACCATTTGGCGGATCGTGGACGGACGGATCGTGGAGGAGTGGTCCAGCTTTAGTGAAACGGGGGCCTACATCCGAGTGTTTGCCCATTTGAAGTGGTGGTTCGTGTTTGCGGGGTTGCTCGTCCTGACCATAGTGATCGCTATCGAACGTCTTGTTTGGAGGGTGGTCAGGAAAATGTTCGACTATCGCCGGCTCAAGTAAATCTCAATCGGGACCGATGATTGGCGCCACAATATGCGGAGCATTATAGCGCCGGCCCGCACTTGTGAGAGCCACGAAAAGCCTCTTAGGATCCGCTGAACACGATCGTTGAGAGTTGAGAGCGGGTTGTCGGCAGACCTTACCTTGGGATTACTTCACGTTTGCCCGTCCGACCACAATCGCGGATTGGACTCGACCACTCTTCCGTATCTCCGGTCATCAACAACCGGTCGAACTAGAAGTGAAATGAAGAGAATCCTGTACGCTAGAAAAGGAATTTTGCGCCCAACTGAACGAGGCGTGGCGGATTGGCGCTCACCACTTGGCCAAAGGTCGAACTGCCGATATTGCCGTCGACGGACTGGGGTCCGAAGAATTGTGCGTGGTTGAAAACATTAAAACCCTCCAGCCGGAACTGGAGCGATTTCGATTCAGTCAAAGGCACGTTCTTGAGAAGAGCCAGATCATAGTTGTCCAACCCCGGTCCGGAGAAAAAACGCCGCTTGGCGTTACCCGGCGTGCCCAAGGCATTCTCGCTGAATTGAGAAATGCGGAAATAAGGCCGGCCATTGCGGGGGTTGTGATTTAGATCAAGTGTACCTCCCGAGTAATCGGGCTCATCAATTCCGAAGTAGTTGATGCCATTCGGTTCGGTCCCAAGCAGGGAATTGTCACCGTAGTTAACCAGAGTCACGGGCAGACCAGAACTGAAATGTGTGATCCCCGAGACTTCCCATCCCTGCGTCCAGCGGTTGGAGACTCGGACGAGGTTCTCGAATGGAATTCTGTAGTTGTAACTCACAACAAAGTTGTGCCTGACGTCAAAAGAAGACAGGGCGTAGCTGAGAGCGGGATGAATCGGATTGACCTCGTCCCCCAGATTGGAAGACTCGTCCAGTGACTTGCCGTAGGTGTATCCGGCCGACAGTTCCAATCGTCCGCTGGTGTGGCGCAGGCTGAGCTGAAGAGCGTTGTAATTCGATTTCCCGATCGTCGTCTGCTTCGTGTCGCTTCCGAAATTAGAACCTAGCGGCCCTCGTGTGCCCCCGATTACCTGACCCGAGACGGTCGTGAATACATTGCTCTCTCCAAAAGGACCGCAGGTTGGAGAACCTGGCGACACCTCGCCCGGCTGACTCAGGCTCACGCAAAGCGCGGGATCGCCGGCATTGGCTTCCTCCATCACGAGAAGTCGGTGCGACTGGGTTCCGACGTAGCTGACGCTTAGTACCGTATTCCCTCCCAGTTGGCGCTCCAGCGACAGCATGGATTCCTCGACGTACGGGATTCGGTTCGTCGTTGCATATCCGGGAATGCCGCTGATCGGTTCATATTGCGACCAATTGACGTTCGGGTCCGGGTGGCTGCGGGATGCCCTTTGTGTGACCAGTGCAACCGGAAACGGCTGGCCCTGGAACTGCGCGGTTGACGCGGTGATGAACGGGGTAGCAAACAGCGGAGGTGCGGGACTCGAATAGGTGATGCCAAAGGGAGCGTTCCCCGCCAGGATGCCCACAGTCAGTGCCTCGATGGCGGTGTAATACATTCCGAAACCGGCTCTTACACTTGTCTTTCCCGGCCCACCCAGAATCGCGCCCAGAACGGTGCCTTCCGTTCCCTCGGGCGAATAAGCCACGCCGATGCGAGGAGCGAAGCCCAGGTTTCCGGGAGGCGCCAGGGTTCGAGGAACGCCCGGATCGGTGGGAAACAAGATTCCTACCGGCGCTCCGGGAAACACCAGTGACTGCTTTCCGGGTTCGAACGCAGAGATACTGTTGTTCTTTTCATACCAGGGCTCGATGCGATCCCAGCGCAGGCCATAGTTCAGAGTCAGGTCGGAGCGCAGGCGCCAACCGTCCTGCACGTACAAGCCCCAGTACTTGTTGCGACCATAAAACGGTTGCAACTGGCTCTGGTTGTATTGACTCGGAAGTCCCAGTAAGAAATCCTCGAAGTCGGAAACCGCATCGCTGCCCGTGAATAGAAAGTTGCCGTTGAATTGCGCGATAGCATCGGTGTTGACCTGGTCGTAGTGAAATTCCAGCCCGAATTTCAGGGTGTGACGCCCCACGACTTTTGAGAAATTGTCCGTCCACTGAAACGTATTGTTTGCCTGCTTCAGTTCATTGGCGTTGGTTCCGATCGAAAACGCATTGAAGACGATGTTTTCAACCCCTTCCCCTTGCGGATTGAGCGGCACGATGCCCGGTGTTCCCGCCGCCCCGGTCACAAATCCCTGCGACGCCAGGCTGATACCGAGTCCGCCGACCGGCCTCCCGAGATCGCTGTGATCGCGCATGTAAGTGAAGTGAAATTCATTGACCGACGTCGAGCCCAGCGTCTTCGTGTCACTCAGGCTGAGCAACTGCGCCCGTCCCAGGTATAGCGCGTTGAAGCCCGGCACACTCGCCCCGCTCTGGGCCACAGGATACGGATTGTTGAGCGTGTAGTCGTCCAGAAAGTAATAAGCCGAGAGCGTTCCCCAGGGACTGTTGTGGTCAAGGCGATACGCGCCTTTATCGTCGCGCAAAGTTTCGTTGTAGGCAGAGGTTGCGTATTCGTTCCTGCCCACGTTGGGCTGCGGTATATATTGGAGCAGATGCCGGGCCGGGGCAGACCATTCGCTTTGCGGAATAAGGTCGCCATTCGGAAAGACGCCGTTGCGCTCGGCGACGGTTGGCACCGGAATATCGCCCGTATCCACACCCTCCGTCAATCGAGTCCCTTGGTAATCGGCGAAGAAAAACGTCCCGTTTCTTCGGATCGGCCCGCCGAATGTCCCCCCAAATTGGTTCTGGTTAAAGGCGCCGCGTGTCGGAGAAAAGTAGTTGCGGGCATCGAGACTCGTGTCGCGAACGAATTCAAACGCGTCGCCACGAAAGGCATTCGTACCGGATTTTGTAACGACGTTGATCTGGCCTCCACTGTGTCCTCCATATTCCGCATCGAAGTTGTTAGTAAGGATGCGAAACTCGGCGACGGAGTCGAGGTTTGGAATGATCGCAGTTCCAGAATTCACGTCTTCCTCGGCGTCACTTCCGTTCACCGTGAATGCATTCGAGAACTCGCGCTGTCCGTTGATCGAAATCGTACCGGGATTCAACCCCCCTGAGGGCGAAAGGGCGCTCACGCCCACATCTTGCTGCGTGTTCGAGGTGAGTGAGGTCGCAGGAACCACGCCCGGCTGCAACGCTAGAAGATCGGTGTAACTACGCCCGTTCAAGGGCACGGCCTCTATCTTCTTCCCGTCGATCACTTCGCCCATCTGCGTCTCAGATGTTTCCGCGTGCACGGCCGTGTCGATGACTGTAACCGCATTTCCTTCCGAGCCCACATCGAGGACCGCGTCGATTGTCAACGCGTGGTTGGTGTCGACGGTAATAGCGGTTCGTTGGTAGAGCCTGAAGCCCGTCTTCTCGACCGCGATGGTGTAACGTCCTACGGGGAGTTCGGGAAAGGAGTAAAACCCACGACCGTTGGTTGCGCCCGGGAGCTGCACCCCCGTTTCAAGGTTCTTTGCGCTCACGGTTGCATCAGGGACTACAGCACCGCTTGCATCTCTTACCGTGCCTGACACACTTCCACCCGTCCCGGCCCACGAGTGAACAGCGGCGAGCGTGATCATCGCAAAGGAAAGAACTAGGGTGAGACGCTTCGAGAGATGAATAAGAAAAATCAAATTCAGACCTGCCCCTGTCAGCCACGCTGCCATTGTCTTTAGGACGCTTACCGAGTTTCGGCAACTTCCTAAGATGCGACTGTGTCGCAGCGACAGTCGCAAAAAACAACCACTACTTCCCAGTTTTTTGACACCGTTTGCAAACTCCGCCCACTTCCAGTCGCACAACCCGGATCTGGAAACCGCTCTGCTGGGCCATTTCTTCCTTTAGTTTGTCGAAGGATGGGCTCACGTACTCCATGATGGCGCCGCATCGGAAGCATGCCATGTGGCAATGATCGCGGCTGGTCTTGGCTTCGTAATAGTGCTTTTCACCTTCGATGTGCATCAAATCCAACTCGTCGATCAACCCATGTTTTTTAAGCAACGCAATCGTTCGGTAGACCGTGGCTCGATCGATCGCCGCATCCTGCTTTCTGGCAATCTCCAACAGAGTGGCAACATCGAGATGCCGGGGCGAATCTTGAATAATGCCAACCAGCAGGCGTCGCTGAGCGGTCATGCGTATTCCCCGCGCCGCCAGTTCTTTCATCAGGGAGGGACGGGTGATGGTGTCACCTTTCGACCTACCCAGGTGCGAGTCACTGGCTACAACGGCCTCAGTTGGCATGGCTTCCCCCCACTCGCTAGTTGCAACTCGGTCGCAATATGTAAGCCTCATTGGACTGCATTCGTCTTTTGCTGTCAAGTCCCCGTCTGCAAATCCGGCCTTGAAGCCGTAGTGGAGAAAATCCGCCCTACGGAATGTTAGGGGGAGTGGAGACGCCGGCATCATGCGAAGCCCGGGCCGCGCCACCGCCTACCCGGCGAACAGGAACCAGAACTAGGCCAAGTCAAACTGAGTTGGCGGGGCGAAAGCCACGTCGAATAACCACCGGGAGACCACCGTCACTGCGCCCGTTCTCGACAACGTTGCTGGTTGAGTTGTGACTTCCTGGCGGGCCGAAGAAGCGGCGGCGAGTCATTCGCCTGAGCGCCGAGCGCTACTTCGAAGCCAGCGCCTGCATCAATTCCTCACGCTGCGTCGCAACCTGGACTGGCGCGTCGTTGCTTTGCCTAAAACTGGTAGCTTATAGTTGCTCCGGCTCTCCCAGGCGGCGCATCTTTGATTCCAGATCATCGACACGAGCCCGTGCCTCGCCGGGTGGCTCACGCAACGCCGCTTGCGCCGCAAGCATGTATTCCTCGTACGCACGAAATTACGAGCAAACTATTTCTGGTCAGTGCAGCTTGGATAAGGCGCTGCCTCTCCAGATACCCTGGCGCAAATTCTAATATCATTCAGCTTCTTTAATCTGTCTCCCCACTTTACCTCGTCAAAGACAATGGGCTGACTAGACGCTGGACCACGCTCAGCCCACAGAATTCTATAGAAATCATGCGTACCCTTGATCGCAACAATGAGGAAAGACTCGCTATGTGCGCTTGATCCGGACTCGAGGGTCCCACAGCTCAGCCATGCTACTTGGGCATCGTGGCCGCTGATGGTGGTCGGCCCAATTCCTTTCGCTGCGAAAGTATCGGGGCACACACCTCTGAA
>JBEKWC010000027.1:0-66194 GCA_049513475.1 Candidatus Sulfotelmatobacter sp.
AAATATGGCTGGAAGATCGGCGATAAGATTACGTTGCTGGGGACCATTTTTCCGGTGAACCCCGAGTTGACCATCCGCGGAATTTATCATCGCGATCCGCCGCAGAATGCGCTGTATTTCGATGCCAAGTATCTCGAAGAGGCGGTGCCGTGGTTCAAAGGGCAGGCGGGATTCTACGCCGCGCAGGTGGCCACGGCGAACGATGTGGCGCGAGTTTCGGGCATCATCGACGATATGTTCCGCAACTCTCCCGACCAAACCAAGAGCGAAAGCGAAAAGGCTTTTCAGCTTTCGTTCGTGGCTACGCTGGGCAACGTGAAGGCGTTTATTCTCGGCATCTGCGGCGCGGTGGTCTTTGCCATTCTGCTGGTTTCGGCGAATACGATGGCCATGTCGGTGCGCAGCCGGACGCGCGAGGTGGCTTTGCTGAAGACTCTCGGCTTTACCCGGCAGCGCGTGCTCTCTTTATTCGTATTCGAGGCGGTGTCTCTGGCGGTGTCAGGCGGCCTGCTCGGGATCCTGGGTGCGGCAGGATTGATCCGCCTGATTACGCATTCTGCCGTCGCTCTGGGCATTCCCTTCGATATGAAGGTGACGCTGCCCACGATTTTAATTTCATTGCTGGTGGCGGCGACGGTGGGGTTCATGAGCGGATACGTCCCCGCCTACGGCGCGTCGCGCACGAATATCGTGGAGGGATTGCGGCATATCGGGTAGCGCTGCCGGTCGTTGGCTTTGGCTCGGCTGCGGGGGCGAGAGGCCCCGGCGACCGCCGGCGCTACTGAATTTCGCCGCTGAATTGAGAAGTGAATATCTATGGCGATACCAATCAGCTATAACGTCCGCAATTTGAAGCTGCGCAAGGGCCTTACCATCATGACCGCGCTGGGCATTGCGCTCACCGTGACCACGGCGATCTTTCTGATGGCGCTGCTGGCGGGGTTACAGAAGGCTTTCGTCTCGAGCGGCAATCCCAATAATATTTTGGTGCTGCGCAAGGGGTCGGAGGCGGAACTCTCCGGCGGCTTCGACGCGGCGCTGTTTCCCACGCTGAAAGTTCTACCCGGCATCGCCAAAGACAGCCACGGCGAGCCTATGGTTTCGGGCGAATGGGTGGTGGTGATCGTACTGCCCCGCAAAGATGGCACCGGCGAAGTCAACGTAACGGTGCGCGGCATGATGCCCGACGGCCTCGAACTTCGTCCCAGCGCGAAGCTCATCGAAGGCCGCTGGTTTCAGACCGGGCAGCGCGAAGTGGTGGTGAGCAAATCCATTCGCTCGCGCTTTTCCCACGCCAACATCGGCGACACCATGGAGTTCGGCAAGGGTTCGTGGAAAGTGGTGGGAGTGTTCGACGCCGGAGGGTCGGCCTATGAATCCGAAATCTGGTGCGACGTGAATCAGATGGCTGCGGATTTCGACCGGCAGGGCGGCTACTCTTCGGCGTATCTACGCGCCACCGATCCGATCGCCGCCGATGCGCTAAAGAATCGCGTGAGCGACGACCAGCGCCTGAAGCTCGAAGGCATGTTGGAGACAGACTATTATTCGAAACAAACCAGGTCGGGAGCTCCCATCAAATATATTGGCATCGTGGTCGCGATTATCATGGCGATCGGATCGAGTTTCGCGGCCATGAACACGATGTATGCGGCTGTGGCCTACCGCGGGCGCGAGATCGCAACCCTGCGCGTGCTGGGATTTTCGCGGCCCTCCATTCTAACGTCGTTTGTTCTGGAATCTTTATTGCTGGCATTGCTGGGCGCCTTCGTGGGGATTCTGCTGATGCTGCCTTTTAACGGAATGCAGACGGGAACGTCGAACGCGGTGACGTTCAGCGAGGTGGTTTTCGCGCTGCAAATCACGTGGCGGGTTGCGATCTATGCCGTCGTGTTCGCACTGCTCATGGGATTTTTTGGCGGGCTGTTCCCGGCGTGGCACGCGGCGCGGCAGAATATTCTTTCCGCCCTGCGCGGTTAGCGTGCACGGAGCGCAGCTTAAGCAGTGAACCGGAACCTGAGTTGATTCGTACTTATTCTTATGCCGATTGACGCCAAACACGAAGATTTGCAAAGCCTGCGCATCGACCGCTCTGCGCGCGGACCGAGCGATGGCGAACCGCCGGCCTGGGCTAGCCGCTACATTGTGATCGGGATCGCAATCGTCGTCCTCTTCAGCCTTTCCGCCCTGGCTTACCGTTTTCTCTCCCGTGACGTGCCCGAGGTTGAAGTCGTGCGCGCCTCGGCCGAGAGCAGCGACGTTGGCGGTACGGTGCTGTCGGCCACGGGTTACATCGTGGCTCACCACACCATCAACGTGAACTCCAAAGTTACCGGGCGCTTGGCATGGATCGGCGTGGAAAAGGGCGACAAAGTAACAGAGGGGCAAGTTCTGGTGCGGTTGGAGGACGAGGAATTCCGCGCCAACTATGAGCAGGCCAAGGGAGCGCTGGAGAACGCCCAAGCCTATCTTCAGGAACTGGAACACGGCTCCCGTCCCGAAGAGATCCAGCAAGCTCAGCACAATCTGGATGAAGCGCGCGCCACGCTGGTCAACGACAGGCTGACCTTGGATCGTATCAAGGAACTTTCCGGCGCAGGCGTGGTTTCACGCCAGGCTCTTGACGACGCCACGGCGAAGTTTGAATCCGATCAGCAGCGCGTGAATTCCCTGGAGAGAGCTTCGCAACTCATGAAGCTCGGGCCGCGCCAGGAAGAACTCGCCCGCGCCCGCGGATCGCTGGCGCAGGCGCAAGGCCAGCTGGATTACGCCAAGTCTCAACTCGACGCTACTGTGATTCGCGCGCCTGTTACGGGCACGATTCTCGATCGCACCGCCGAAAAAGGAGAACTCATCACCGCGCAGTTCGCCAGCGCAGCGGCCGGCGGACCGCAAGGCTCGGTGGTATCGCTCGCCGATTTGAACGACATTCAAGTCGAGCTGGACATCGCGCAATCCGATTTCGCGCGCCTCGGCCCGAAGCAGAAAGGCATCGTCACCGTGGACGCTTACCCCGACCGCAAGTACAAAGGCGAGATCGCGCAGATTTCGCCCGAAGCCAACCGCCAAAAAGCTACGGTGCAGGTGAAGGTGCAGGTGCTGAATCCGGATGAATATCTGCGGCCCGAGATGAACGCGACGGTAAAATTTCTGGCCGATGAGCAAAAGCCCAGCAGCACGCAGCCGGCAGGAGCGTTTGTGCCCGCGTCTGCGTTGCGCGATCATGACGGCAAGAAAGTCGTATTTCTTGCCTACGAGGGCAAGGCCCGCATGCGCGAAGTGCGCGTGCTTAGCCAGCGCACCGACGGCTTTCTCGTCGATGGGCTGGTCGGGGGGGAAAGCGTAATCAGCAAAGGGCCGGCAGAACTCAAAGACGGGGACTCAATCAAAATGAAGGGGCAATCGTAATCATGAACACAGTCGCTGAAACCCAGGTCGCTACCGGAACGAAAGTGGTTCAGGCCCGTAACGTCAGCAAGATTTTCAAGCGCGAGGCTTTTGAAGTGAAGGCGCTCGACGACGTCTCCATCGACATCGCCACCGGAGAATTCCTCGCGCTGATGGGGCCGTCAGGCTCGGGCAAAACCACGCTGCTGAATATGATTGCCGCCATCGACCGGCCGACCTCGGGCGAGTTGCTGGTGCAGAACCAGAACATTTTTCGCTTCAATGATTCGCAAGCCGCGCACTGGCGCAACGAGAACATCGGTTACGTCTTCCAGACGTTTAACCTGATCCCCGTGCTCACCGCGTTCGAAAACGTTGAGCTGCCTCTGCTTCTGACCAAGCTGAATCAGCAGCAGCGGCGCGACCATGTGCTCACCGCGCTGAAGCTCGTGGGCCTGGAAGAGCGCGTCAACCACCTGCCCAAGCAGCTCTCCGGCGGGCAGGAGCAGCGCGTCGCTATCGCTCGCGCGATCGTGAGCGATCCTACTTTATTGTTAGCGGACGAACCCACGGGCGATTTGGACAGTCACTCTGCGACGGAAGTGTTGGAAATCCTGAAGCGGCTGAACGAAGACTTCCACAAGACGATTGTGATGGTCACCCACGATCCGCATGCCGCTTCCTACGCGCACGTTACGCGGCATCTGGAAAAGGGAATGTTGCTGCCGCCAAATTAATTTACTCTCAGGCTGACGCGGGCAAACCCTTGGACTCAGCCGCGGAATCTGCAACCCACTGCCAGGCCCTTCGGCCGTTGTCGAGGGCAACGGCCCGGGCCTCTCCGTAAGCCACCAGTCGATTGAGCACCGTGGTAACCGAGGCCATAGGATCTTTGTGTCGAGCCAGCAAGGCTGGAGTCTTCTGCTCAATTCGGTCGCAGACCTCGCGCGCGCTCAGGGCCCGGTTGCAATCCATGAGAGCGGTTCGGCAAGCGTTCGTAAAACCGGGCTGGCGGCCGCTGCTCTTGCGATCCACCATCTCCAGCAACTCGTCGTTCAACACGCTGTCTCCAAACAAGTTGGCCAGGCCGGAGATGGTTTGCTTGATGGTGCCGATGCGGCGCATCACCTCTGCGCGCTGTTGCAGCAGTTGCCGAAGCTCCTCATGAGCCTGCCGCACCACCTCGTGCACGGGACCACGACTCTCGCCGGCGCTACCGTTTCTGGCGTTGCCGCCTGCCTGAGCCTGCCCCACATCGACTTGCATAATCCCTCCACCACCCATGGCGGCCGACCATGGCGGCCGACCATGACTGCCGAGTGCGCCCCGCCTGTTATCGATACGCGAGAGTTCCGGTGGCAGTTCCCTTATTCTGCGTGCCTTTTCCCTCTTCTTCCCTCTTCCGCGGAGATATCTATACTGCGTGGTTAGACGACGGGACTCGGACTTGGTTAACGAGCCGGCGGAGAAAGAATTGAGGAGAGGAGAAGAACGTGAGACCTCGAGAATCCCATCCTGACCCTGTTCCCAATCTCGGATTCGGGCGCGAACTCCTCTGCCGTCACCACCTCCAGCGCCAACCATCCCGGCGAGATTCTCCGATGTAGAGAGTAACAACGGTATTGAGTGTCCACAGCCATCCAACTCGAAGTTGACGCGTCTGTATTGCGCGTCCTGCTGGTGGGAAATCAGGAAGAGGATTTTTTCCTCATTCGCGAGATCCTTAACCAGAACCGCAGCGAATTGCAAGCGGAGATCGATCACGCCTGCACTCTGGACGAAGCCAAAACCATGCTGCAGCACGGCCACTACGGCCTGGTCCTGTTCGAACATGAGACCGGCGATGCGGCCGCTACCAAGCTGCTCTCAGATTTTCTGCAGTCTGGGCGTACCGTGCCTTTCATCGTGCTGACCGAGCACGCCGACGAAAAGCTGGTGGCCGAGATCATTCAAGCCGGCGCCTGGGATTCCATGGACAAGGCCCAACTCAACGGCGCCAACCTGGTGCGAACGATGCGCTGCGCGCTCAACTTACACGCCACTCAGCAGCGGCGCGAAATGGCGGAAGTCTCGCTCAGCAAGCTCTCCTGCGCGGTGGAGCAATCCGCGGACACGATTTTTATCACCAACAGTGTGGGAGTCATCGAATACGTGAATCCCGCCTTCGAAGCTTTGACGGGATATTCGCGGGAAGAGGCGATTGGCCAAACCCCGGCCATTCTGAATTCCGGGCAGCAGGCGCCGCTGATGTATCGCAAATTATGGGAGACCATCTGCTCCGGCGAGGTCTACCGCGCCATCATGGTGAACCGCAAGAAGAATGGAGAGCTGTATTATGTCGACGAAGGCATCAGCCCCATCCGCGATGCCGGCGGCGCCATTACCCATTTTGTCTCCAACAACCGAGACCTCACCGACCGCCTGCGCCTGGAAGCGCAATTAATCCAGGCGCAAAAAATGGATGCCGTGGGCCGGCTCGCCGGCGGCATCAGCCACGACTTCAATAATCTTTTGACCATCATCATCAGCTACTCCGAACTCGCGCTCGACTCTGTGGTCCCCGGAAGCCCCACCGAGTCGCGCATTCAGGAGATTCTCTCTGCCGCCCGCCGCGCCGCCGAGCTTACTCGCCAACTGCTGGCTTTCAGCCGCCGGCAGCCGCAAGCCTTGCGCGTCGCCGAGCTCAATCCGGTCGTCGGTGGAATCGTCAAAACTTTGCACCGGCTGATCGGAGAAGACATCGAACTCGAATTTACCCCGGGAACCAGCGTGGGCAGAATTCGTCTGGATCCTGTGCAGATCGAACAGATTCTCATGAACCTGGCGGTGAACTCCCGCGACGCCATGCCGCAAGGCGGCCGGCTTACGATTCAAACTTCCGATGTTTACCTCGACCAGGAATATTCCGAGCGCAAGCGAGTCGTCATCCCGGCGGGTCGTTACGTAGTTTTATCGGTGAGCGACACCGGCAGCGGAATCCCTCCCGAGCAAATGCCGCACATTTTCGAGCCTTTTTATACCACCAAACCCTCCGGCAAGGGCACGGGGCTTGGCCTGGCCACGGTTTACGGTATCGTCAAGCAAAATCACGGATTCGTTTGGGCCTACAGCGAACCGGGCATGGGCACGGTGGTGAAGATCTACCTGCCTTGCGTGCAGGATCGCTTGGCCGTGCCGGATGAGCCGCCAACGGCTCCGGAAGTGATGCGGCGGGGCACGGAGACCGTGCTCTTGGTTGAGGATGAAGATGCTCTGCGCCGAGCAGCGGCGGAATTTCTCAGCCTGCGCGGCTACCAGGTTCTCGAAGCCAGAGATGGTGCCGACGCTTTAGTGGTCACAAAGAACCACGCATCCGCAATCCACCTGGCGGTCACCGACGTAGTCATGCCCCACATGAGCGGGGGACAACTGGCCAAGGAATTGCTAACGCTGCGTCCGGAGACTCGCGTGCTCTTCGTCTCCGGTTACGCCGGGCAGACTGTGATCAACCACAAGGTTGCCGATCTCGGAACTAATTTTCTTCAGAAGCCCTTCACCCTGAGCCAACTGGCCAACAAAGTCCGCAGCGTTCTGGATCACTGCAGCGTGGCCACGGCGCACGCCTGAGATGCGCTATCGTGTGTGGGGAGGGCGTCTTCCCGAAGCCCCGCGTTTTTCAGCGGGGCGAGGGGTCTCCGGGCAACCAACTCTTCGCCTCCGGCGCAATTCGGGTAAGCTTGCCGCCCTTTAAATGGAAGCGATCTCCGCGCCACGTCACGGTGTGGCCGCCGAGGCTGATCATCCAAATGACGACTGCGGTTAGATCTCGCAGCGGAATCAGCCAAGCCTTCTTCACAATCCGGCGATCGTGCAATATCGAGTTGCCTACAACCATTGCAACGGCAAAACGCAGAATCAATACCAGCGCTAATGCCAAACCGGACCAGCGTGCTGCCCCACTTGCAACCACCGCTAGCAATGCCCATACGACTCCAAAGGTGAAGGCCAGGGCGGCGTAACCCCCGGCGCGCGCGTCGCGCACTCCGCGCGCCCAACGCAACTGATGCGACAGGAAGTCGCGCAGGTTATAGGCCGGAAGATAAGTCTCCACCACAACATCCGAGAGCTTGACGGTGAATCCCAAGTCTGCGATTCGCTTGCCCAGTTCGTAGTCGTCGGCGAGGTAATCGACAAGCGCAGCGAACCCTCCGATCTTTTCCAACTCGCTCCGGCGAAAGGCCAGCGTGGATCCCAGCCCGAAACGAATGCCGCCTTCCACCAGCTGCGCCGCCAATACGCTGGGGCAGAAGTCCGTGCTGATGCCGAGACTTTCCAGTTGCGAGCCCAGGGTCGCGCCCGCCACTCCGCGGTAAAGGCATGTGACCATGCCCACGCGCGAGTCCGCCAGCGGCGCGGTTACGCGGCGGAGATAATCGGGCGCAACCCGAATGTCGCTGTCGTTGACGATCAGGTAGTCGTAGCGCGCTTCGGGTAGCATCTGCGCCAGATTGCTGACTTTCAGGTTCGCACCGAGAGTCTCTGAGGTCACCAGCAACCGAATTCTGCGATCGGGAAATTCAGCCTGCAACTCCTTCACGCTGTCGATCGCCGGATCGTTGGGATCGTTCACACCGAAAATAATTTCGTATTCCGGATAATCCTGTAGGCAGTGGCCGCGAAAGCACTCATAGATCTCGGGATCGGTCCCCTTCAGCGGCTTCAGGATCGAAACAGGCGGGAGAGCGGGCGTGGGGCGGGCGCCCTGGCCCGCCGCCCGCCGGCGCAAGAATGTCAGCCCGCTCGACAGGCAAACAATGTAGTAGGCGGAACTGGAAAAAATTCCGATGGCCGCGATGATTTGAAACGCGGTGAGGAAGTGGTGAATCATGCGGTTCGCAGCGCCAGGATCACGCCGGCCCGGTTCGTCGAAAAGCCGAGACGGCGGCGCTGCTTATTCGTATCGCAGGGCCTCAATGGGATCGAGATTCGCGGCTTTCCATGCGGGATAAATTCCGAAGACCAGCCCCGTCCCCGCCGCGGAAACAAAGCCGAAGATCGTCCAGAACATCGACATGCGCGCCGGCAGCGACGGCCACATCTCCGGAATAACCCAAACGATCGCCGCTCCCAGAAGTATTCCGATGATGCCACCGATGGCCGTGAGAATAATTGCCTCCAAAGTAAATTGCAGCAGGATGTCGCGCTTGCGCGCGCCAATGGCTTTGCGCACGCCGATTTCGCGCGTCCTCTCCGTCACGCTGACCAGCATAATATTCATCACGCCCACGCCGCCGACGATCAGGCCCACGCTCGAAATCGCGAACATGCCGATGAACAGCGCCCCTGTAAGCTGGTTCCAGACGTCGGAGAGCGAATCGGAAGTGAACACGGCAAAGTCATCTGGCTTATCGGGTGCGACCTTGCGCCGCCTCCGCAGCAGTTCGCGCATCTCATCGACCGCCTTCGGCATGTCGTCGTGCGACGTGGCCTTGACGGTGAGCCAATGATCTTTCAATTCGGGGTGCAGCGTCTTGAAAGTCGTAAGCGGCATCAGCACCCGGTTATCGTTGGGATCTTTTCCTCCGCCAAACACCGACTTTAGCTTTTCCAAAACCCCGATCACTTCGAACAAGCGCCCTTCGATGTTGATCTCTTTGCCCAGCGGATTTTCCAGCGGGAATAACTCCGAAGCCGTGTCGTAGCCGAGCACAATCACGGGAGCGCGGCGCTCATCGTCGGCCTCGGTGAACCACCTGCCCGCAGACATGTGCAGGTCCCAAACGTCTTTTCCGGAGGCAGTGTCGCCTTCGAGAATTGTGTTCTTCACTTTTCGATCCTGATACTTGACCGCGAAGGTGCCCACTCCCAGCTCGGGCCGGAAGAAGCGAATACCCGCAGAAACGGCCTTCACGTGTGGCAGTTGCTTCACCGCCTCGGCATCTTCGAAGGTGAGCTTCTTGCGCGTGCGCATTTCTTCGGTGGGCCGACCGAAAGTAAACGGCTCCAGATGATAGGCAAAGATAAGGTTTGAGCCCATGCTCTTGACCATGTCTTTAACGTTGTCATCGAGGCCGCGGCCGATCGAAGAGACCCCGATCACCATGGCGACGCCAATCACAATTCCGAGCACAGTTAAAGACGAGCGCGTCTTGTTGCCGCGGATGGTGTCCGTCGCCATCTGCACAATCTCGCCGAATTCGTCTTTGTGAAGCATGGAAGAATTTAGCAATTTAGTAATTTGTAAATCTAAACCCAAAGCGATTTAGGTTCTTAAATCACCCAATTAGTAAATTGCAAAATGATTTCTAAGTCTCGAAGCGCAACGCCACGATCGGATCCAGCTTCGCCGCTTTGCGCGCGGGGTAGACTCCAAAAAAAACTCCTACGCTGGCCGCTACAATCAGCCCGGAGGCTACGGCCCACAGCTTGATGGACGACGGCATCCCGATCAGCAGCGTCACCGTTTCGGCCACGATGACTCCCAGCAGCACGCCTAGCGCGCCGCCGATCACCGACAACGTAACCGACTCGATCAGAAATTGCAGAAGCACATCTTCGCGCCGCGCGCCCAGCGCTTTGCGAATGCCGATCTCGCGGGTGCGCTCGGTCACCGACACCAGCATAATATTCATAATCACGATGCCGCCGACCACCAGCGAAATGCAGGCAATGCCGATTGTAGCGATAAAAAATGTCTGGCTGAAGTCCGTCCATATGCCGAGCAGGCTGGAATTGGTTTCGATGTCGAAGCTATCGTCGCCGCCGAGCGCATCGTGGCGCCTGGCGCGCAACGCGACCCGGGTTTCATCGACGGCCTCGTTGAGCGGAACGCCGGCGCTCCAGGCCTTGCCCGCAATCCGCAGGCTATTGTTATGGGTCCCATATTGTTTCAAGCACGCCGTCATGGGAATCATCACGTAATTGTCGGCGCTCTGCCCGAGCGTCTTTCCTTTTTTTGTTCCGACGCCAATCACCCGGTAGCTCCAACCGTCAACCCGAATTTCCTTGCCCAGCGGGTCTGTCCCTGACATCAAATGCTCTACGATGTCCGCTCCCACCACGGCGACTGGAGACCGATTATCCACGTCCGTCTGGTTTAGCATGCGGCCGGCGCTCAGGTCGATATCCAGAATCGTAGCCATCCCGGGGGTGACTCCTCGCACCACCGTATCGCTGATCGATTGCTCGTTGTACTTCACATGGCCGCTTTCGTTGCGGGTGGAAGCTGCAACCAGCACACAATGTTTGCAGGCGTCGGCGACCGCCTGATAGTCCTCGATGGTCAGGTCTTTGCGCTTTTCGCCTTCCAGAAAGTGGTCGACGTTGGTGACGGCGGGAGAAACTTTGAAGATAAGGAAAACATCCGCTCCCAGGTTGAAAACTTTCTGCGCCACGTAGTCGTTGATGCCGGAAACAAAAGTGACCACGGCGATCACGGCCGCCACTCCGATCACCACGCCGAGCAGAGTCAGCACCGAGCGCAGTTTGTTCACCCACAGCGACTGCAGCGCGATTCGGATGGCTTCGATAGTATGCATGACTTCGGCTTCCGGCGCTCGGCTTCCGGGAGGCTCCTTGAGAAGCTAAGTCTATCAGGCAAGGTACCGCGCGTGCGATCACGCCCAACCCGGAGCCGGGAACCGGAAGCCAGAATCCGAGGTTATAATGATCTAGTTGGCAGCCGGACCGGACGGCCGCTTTCAGCGCTTTCGGGCGCGGGGAGAGGAAAGTCCGAACTCCGCAGAGCAGTGTGCCGGATAACGTCCGGGAGGGCGGATTCAAGTCCGTTCGACGGAAAGTGCCACAGAAAACATACCGCCTCGCCTTCATCGGCGGGGTAAGGGTGAAAAGGTGCGGTAAGAGCGCACCGCCGCGGCAGCAATGCCACGGGCAGGGCAAACCCCACACGGAGCAAGACCAAATAGGAAGGGAGTCCGCGGCCTGAGCAATCGGGTTGCGGGCACGTGCCGGCTCGGTGCGTCCAACCTTCGGGTAGGTCGCTAGAGCCGCGCAGCGATGCGCGGCCCAGAGGAATGGCCGTCCCGCCGGAACAATCCGGCGGACAGAATTCGGCTTACAGGTCCGGCTGCCACAAGTTCTTATTTTCAACCACTTACAGAACACCGGATCCCATTGTGACGGAGTGTGACGCGCCTGAACGATATGGGACGGTCGCTCGGTCTTCTCTTGCTTGCCAATTGCCTTGCGCATGAGACTGGAAAAAGGGCCAACCACACTCCACTGCAGGCGAAACTCCAGAACGCTGCACCGAAACAATTGATCCCAGTCTCAGGGTAAAGAACGATGCCACCTTCGCGCAGACTAAGCGACTAAGCTCCTGCGGAGGACCCGCGAACTGACGGAAATGCACCCCGCCGTCAGAGCTAGGCGTCGATACGTCGATGCTGAGGTAGAGAAAGTCGACATGACGCGAAAATAGATGGCCAAATTGTTGCCATTTGGGGTCGAGGCAAAACGTGCCAGAAGATCCCAGTCCTGGACCTGCCTTTGCCAACACCGGCACCGGCGGGTGTAGAAGGATTGTCGCTTATCGCCACTGGCGCCGAGGGTCTTGGCGAACACCAGTATTACGATTCTCGCTAAATCGCTAAATCGACCGTCCGCTGACGAAAAAAGAGATGGGTGTGCTACGTTCCATCTCGACGCGGGCCGCCATCACCACAACCAGCTTCACGAACCACTGAACCACTACGAATGGGAAGACCTGAAAGCCAATCCGAGCAAGCTGCTGGGGATCTCGTTGGGACAACACGCGCTGCGATTTTATTTCTTGTTTTCAGGCGTTCTCGAGAAACTTGGTCAAGAGGGCAGGAGTCAGGCTAGACAGGCTAGAACTGCTGCGGGATAAATGCCCGGCGGTGCGGTAGGATGAGGAGGCAAAGACTTCCTGTCTCCGCTGCTCCGATGAACGCTGGAGGGCAGCAAACAGGTTTTTGCCAAGCTCACCTCTTGTGTTCTTCGCAAGCATCCTAATAGGTGTACCGGAGGGTGGGGAGGGTGGGGGCTGCACCTTGCCCGGCATTAAGGCTGTCGGTATAGTGAGTGCCGGATGGAGGCTGAGACCGTTGTCCTCTGTCGCACTCAACGCGTCGAATTCCTTGTCACCATGGCCAAAATGAGCACAAGTAAGGCGAAGGAATCAGAAAGCGGTAAGTTGCGGATCGGCGATGATTGGAATGCGATCCGTATCATCGCCCTTTCGCAAAGCAATCCGCTCAAGGCCATCGCGGAGTTCGTCGAGAACTGCATCGATGCGCACGCCAAGACCATCGCTATTACGCGTGGCCGCGAGCACGGAGAGCACTATCTGATGGTGAAGGACGATGGCGACGGCGTCCCCCGCGATCCGCA
The DNA here is from genome assembly GCA_049513475.1 of Candidatus Sulfotelmatobacter sp. Taxonomy (GTDB): domain Bacteria; phylum Acidobacteriota; class Terriglobia; order Terriglobales; family Acidobacteriaceae; genus Sulfotelmatobacter. The sequence continues at coordinate 12,739 of JBEKWC010000027.1, forward strand.
CGGGCTGCCCGACTTCAAGTACGTCGCGACTCATATCTGCGACTCGATCAAGCGACGCCTGAAGGCAGACGGCTCCGGAGGAGGCTTGCAAGGGGAATTTGGCATAGGACTGTTGAGCTTTTGGACCGTGGGCGAGAGGCTCACGATGACTTCGGGGGGTGCCGATCAACGCCTCTATCAGATGGCTATGAACAAAGGGGATCCGCGCTACACCGTGAACCCACGACGCGTGCTCTTTGCTGACCCTGGCACTGAGCTCAAGATCAGCTCCCTGCTCAACGGCATCCGTAGCTTGAGCGGCGAGAAGATCCAGTGGTATCTGGCCTCGGAGCTGCGCGACCGGATCCGCGCTACCCAGGTTCGCATAACGGTGGTCGACAAGCTTGCGCGCAAGCAGTACCAAGTCGAACCGCGGCAGTTCGAAGGGCGCTTGCTCCACCAACTGCCGGCAGTTCGATCCCCATTCGGCGAGGCGTATGCCGAACTGTATCTCACGGAACCGGCCGAGAACGGCCGGGTCTCCCTGACCCGAGGTGGCACACGGGTGATCGAGGATATCGGTACGCTGCCCGGTTTGGAGCGCGCGCCCTGGAACTCTCATTACTTGCAGGGTCTGATCGATGTGCCCTACCTGAATCTGACACCCAGCACCCGTTCCGGGGTCATCCACGATGAACGCTATGGGGCGTTTGCGGAAGCTCTCGTACCACTCGAAGCACACCTTAATGGCCTCATCGACGCGCAGCGCCGCGCCGAGGAAGAACAGGCGAACCGAGAGTCCTTGCGTGCCATCCAGCGTGCCTTTCGCGAGGCCATGCTGGTCTTGCCGCCCGAGGAATACGACTGGTTTGACATCCAGTCACGCTCGCCGCAAGCGGTAGGTGGCGGCGAGCTGCCGGAGCGACGCGTGGAGGCATCTGGGGAGAAGGAGGAGCCCGTGCCCGGTGTTCCGGAACCAAGCGGAAGCGAATCCGCCCAGCGTCAATTCTTCGACTATGCTGGGCCTTTGCGCACTGTCGTGATTTCGCCAGCGGCGAGCACATTGACTGTGAACCAAAGTCGGCGCTTTCGCGCACTGCCGCGGGATCGCTCGCACCGGCGGGTCGAGCAGGATTTGCTGTTTAGCTGGGAGATCGGCGAAGGGAGTGGCATGCTCTCGTCCGCCTCCGACCAAGAAGTTAGCTTCCAAGCGCCGTCGTCGCCCGGTCTCGTGCGTTTGTCCGTCACCGTTTCACAGCGAGGTGTGTGCTGCAGTGCGGAGGCACTGATCACGGTCACTGATAGCCTTGATGCGGCTGTGGGCCCTTCTCTCCTCAATGCGCGCGGCTTGCCGGGCTACACGTTTGAACGAGCCGCTGGAGAACTCTGGCGCTCGCGATTCGATGTCGAGCGGAACCTGATCGTCGTCAATAACGGGCATCGCGATTTTGTCTTCGCCACGCGCAGCCGCGCCCTCCAGTTGCGGTATCTTGTGCGGCTCTACGTCAAGGAGTTGGTGCTCAAAAACTTTAGGGGACTGCCAGCCGAACAATTGATGGAGCGCATGATTGAGCTCTCACTCTATGTCGAGGAGAAATTGAAAGCTGCCTGAAGGGTTGCAACGCACCTCGCGATAGGAGGCTTGGAGCCTGCCCAGAGCCCACTCTGCTCATGCGCCACTGGTTCGGGACGGCAGTTCCTGTTCCACCCACCGGATGTCAATACGACAACTTCGCCTCACGTCACCGCCCCTGGTGGTTGCACTCTCAGCACCTCGGACCGCAGCGCCGCAGTATCGCGGACGTCGCTCACCGTGCTTGATGAGCTGTCCCTTGCACGCTGCTGCCTGGCGGCATGTCTTGCTGCTCTTTGGGCCCCTTCGACTCGACATCGCTCCTCGATAGACACGACGTGGTCGGGAGTAGTTTTGCAGAAACGCTCGCAATGGAGTTGCTCGATGAACTGGGGCAGTGGCAGTTTCCACGGCTCCTGCCTGTGGTTTTCGATCTGGCCCAGTTTCGCCGGGTTCAGCCGAAGCTCCCGGGCCTTCTGTACCTGGCTGTGAGACAAATGGGCGAGAATTGTGAGGTCTGAACCAAGTCAGTCAGAACGGTATCTCCCAGTCCTCTTGCGCGGCCAAATCTGTTCCCTCCCAATCCTCTAGCACAATAGCTTCCGCTTCTCCCGAATTGGATTGGGCGAAGACTTCCCTAGTCTCCCAGTCCCAGGTATGGGCAAAAACCAAGCCCGTGTCCTCCAACTTGCGCAGCAGTTCCGGATGCTTCTGCGCAAGGAATTTGAGTCTCCTGGTTTTGTAGGGCTTTAGCCGGGCCACTTCCAGGACAATCGCGGCGAGACTGGCGACTGTGGATTGTCCGACCTCGCCATTTGTTCCAGGCGAATCACATTCTTTTCGGAGATGTGCGACTGTTTGAGAAACCCGAAGATATCGTCCTGGTCCTCGATGGCTCGGCGCTCGGTCTTCGGCTTGGCCTGGCAGCGCTTGCACACATGAATCTTGTGACCTTTGCCCGAGAACTGCTCGTTCGGCCGCTCACGCCCGCAGATCCGGCAGTAATGTCCCATACCGATCCCTGATGCCTGAAACTACTCGAGGGTATGCGTTCTGTGAGAGGGTATGGTGTGTCGCGCCAACCTCGCGGAGGACGTATAACTCGCCGCAACCCCTACACCTGACGACCCAGTCCAGTTCATCATCGATTTTTTCACCCCCAAAAATCAACCCTTTTCTATGGCACCGCTTCCGGAACCAGCAATCTTCGTCTTGGCGGGTGCGCCGGCTCGCCCACGAAGCCGCCGACTGCGGTCTTCTCAGCGCAGATTGGGCGGCCGGTATTCGTCGCGTCAAAGGGTTGAAGAAGGCTGGGCATCCGCCTCGGAAACTGGTTAACGGCAGAACAAGGCAATGCGCTTTGGCGAGCTCCCGATCGTGAATGACTGAAAGGAAAATGTGACCGGGCCTACTCGCTTTGCTACTCGCGTGTGGGTTGAGGCAGCATGAAGCCGTAGCATTGACATTCGATCATCTCCGGCAGAGCGACGCTGGTTCCCGTGGAGGGATGCTCCAATCATCGTCAAGCCGGAAACCCGGATCGGCTGACATGAGGAAGGGAGTCCGTCCCTCCGGACCCTGGAAGTTCAACCGGGAAGACCTCGACTGCGGACCACAAGGTGTTATCTCGGACCGTCGAGGAGAGCTAGCGCCTGAACCGTCGTAATGAAGCTGCCCCCGAGACTCTGAAGCTCCGCAACCGTGTGCTGGCCCTGTTCGGGCGTCAGGGTTTCGATTGCATCCTGCACAACAGAGACTCGCCGGCCACGATCGAGTAAGCCTTTGGCGGCAAACCGAACACAGTATTCCGTGACCACTCCGAAGACAACGAATTCGGCGTCGCGCTCCAGGCGCTCGACCAGCGGCCCGGCGTGCCGACTCTCAAAAATGTCGAGAGTCTGCTTTTCAAGAAGAACCTGCTGGCTTTGAAAAATGTCGTCTGGCAATTTCGCGGTCGGCTCGTTGGGAATGGTAACGACTTTGTCGGTCAGTGCCTCCATAACAAATCCGGCGCCAGCTGTCCCCTTGATGCAGTGGGGTGGAAATGTCTTGAACTCGGGGTCGTCATTTGCGTGATAACAGCCATGCGAAACCAGGAACACTCGTCCCTCGCGGGCCGCTTGCGTGAGCTTCCGAATATTGGGCAGCAGCCTTTCCGCGCCGGGCACATACAACCGGCCTCCGGGAAGCATGAAGTCGGCTTGCGTGTCGACTTCCCAGAAAATAACCTTGCCGCTCACCATTTTCTACCGCCTCTCAACCAAGAGGAGTTTCGAGCTTATAACATTGTTCATGGGACAACCACAAGGCAAATCGCTCTTAATTGCTCTTAATTAGACCAGCTGCGTCCGGGAACGGCGCCCGCTGCCGTGGAGCCGCGCGTTTGTATCCACCCGGTTCATTTGTATACTGACAGTCGCGCCCGTGGCAGAGTTCTAGCGCCAGACGAGGAATCTGCGGAACCGCACTGATCCGTTTAACGAAGGAGCTACGCAGAATGGCTCAGATCGAGTTGCCCCGAACGAAGACCGAAACCCGTCTTGCGATCCGAAATATCGGAATCCTTTTGAGCGGAGATCTGAATCACCCGGTCCTCGACGCGGACACCGTCGTGGTTGTTGATGGAAAAATCACTGCGGTCGGCAAAGAGAAAGACATTGACACGCAAGGCGCAGCCACCGTGGTCGATGCCAAGGGTACGGCCCTCGCGCCTGGGTTGATTGACAGCCATGTGCATCCGGTCGTCGGCGATTGGACGCCCCGTCAGAATCAGCTGGGCTGGATCGACAGCTATCTGCACGGCGGTGTGACGACCATGATCTCGGCGGGCGAAGTGCACACCCCTGGCCGCCCCAAAGATGTGGTTGGCCTGAAGGCCATGGCCATTTTTGCCCAAAGGGCTTTTTCTGCGTTCCGGCCGGGTGGGGTGAGAATCCACGCCGGGGCGCCCGTGATCGAGCACGGAATGGTTGAAGAAGATTTCAAAGGACTGGCAGAGGCCGGCGTGACTATGCTGGGTGAGATCGGTCTGGGCGGCGTCAAAGACGGTTCAACCGCGCGGCAGATGGTCAACTGGGCCCGCAAGTACGGGATGCAAAGCACGATTCACACCGGCGGCCCCTCGATTCCTGGATCCAGCTTGATCGACAAAGAAATTGTGCTCGCGGCCGACGCCGACGTTATCGGCCACATCAATGGCGGCCACACCGCCCTGCCTGACGATCAAATCGTAAGCCTGTGCGAGAGTTCTTCGCGAGCCTTGGAAATTGTTCACAACGGCAACGAGAGAGCAGCACTACTTACTTTGCGTACGGCGAAAGAACGGAAGCAATTCCATCGCGTGATTCTGGGCACGGACTCGCCCGCCGGCTCGGGAGTGCAGCCGCTTGGCATATTACGCATGATCGCCATGTTGTCGTCACTGGGGGATGTACCGGCCGAAGTGGCCGTTTGCTTTGCCACCGGGAACACGGCGAAGATCCGCAATCTAGACTGCGGGCTGATTGCGGTTGGCCGGGCCGCGAGTTTCGTATTCATGGATCGCGCGCAGCACTCAGCAGGCAAGCATGTGCTCGACAGCATTCAGAAAGGCGACCTTCCAGGAATAGGAATGGTGATCATTGATGGCATGGTGAGCGCGCAGAGAAGCCGCAACACTCCGCCAGCGACGAACGTGCCGGAGATCATGAAGAGCTAGCGCTAAGCTAGAGTATTGAATGCGGCGATACCGGCTTGCTCCGCAGCGATCGCCTCAAAAACGGCTCGTCCCCGATCGCCGGCCGGTCGATGCCGCGATTGTCTTTTTATACTCGCGCGCCTTCGCGATCGCTTGTTCCTCGTTGACCGTGAGAAGTTTTCGCTCGCGCATCACCACCTGCCCCCCGATTACCACCGTCTCCACGTCGCTGGCTTGGAATGCATAGGCGAGCTACGCGCACCGGTCGTACATCGGAGCCGCGTTTGGCTCGTCCCAACTGATGACGAATTAGCGCAATCCGTCCTCACCCTTGATCTGGTCCTTGGTGAGTCCGCCGACGCGTGCCAGCGGGCGTCCGCTATCCGTCACGGCAACCGCCACCATGATCTCGTTAGCCCGCGGAGCGTCGTTGATGCGAACCTCGATGCCATCGAAATGGCTGCGGACGAACGCCGCGTCCTTATGGCCAAGCGGCACGTCGAGACCAACTCCCAGTCCACCCCGCTTCTTAGAAGAAGGGATCAGTGCCGCGCCCTTGCCCAGAACCTTCCGCACCGGTGCGCCCAGCTTGGGATGAAGAATGGCGGCAGCGTGCTCGATCTCCCCGTTCTCGCCCACGGCGGCAGCCTTGCCATAGCTCTCAACCGCAGTGGCCGGAATACCCAGCGCCGCGACTGCCCGCAGCGCAAGTAACTCGCCGAGTTCCTCGCCGATTGCGATCAACTCAGACAGGTCTTCCACATACTTCCCGGCGCATGGATTCTCGATCACAGCGGCTGCTGCAGCGCGCCGGGTTGGCGGGTCGATGGTTCTGCCCATCTCGTTCCTGGTCTCCTCAACGAAGGTCGAAATCTTGCGTATGTTAGCCCTCATCGCAGTCCATCCTCTCCTTTAATCTCCGACGCTTTGAGGCCGCCAACCCGGGCATGAACCCTTGGACCTGTAGTCATCACCAGCGCGAGCAGAATCTCGTCTGCGCGCGGGGCATCGGCCAAGCCAACTTCCATGGCGTCGAAATGACTTCGCACATAGGAGGCGTTAATGTGCGTGATGGGCACATCCAGCCTAGTCCCCGGGCCGCCAACTTTCTTGGTCGAAGCTACGATCGCCTTGGCATCGCCCAGAATCTCGCGCATGGCGTACCCCCCGGGAACGTGCCACAAGGCGCCATGCTCGATTTCCCCCGCGGCGCCGATAATCGCGCCTTTGCCATAACCCTGCACAATTTTCGGATCACCACCCAACGCCGAAATCAACGACTGCGCCATTTCCAGGCCCAGAGGCTTGAGGTCATTCATGAAACCCGCGATCTCCGCGACGTACTTGCCCGCGAAGGGATTGTGGATGACCGCCAGCGCCGCGGAGCGGCGCAGCGGGACTGGCGAAACTGGTCCCCCCTCGTGAAAAATTTCTTCGACCGCTACGAACTTCTTTCGAACCCGGACCTCAAGCATGAACCCAACTCCGATTGCGTTGTCCCTTCTCTTCCATGGCATCTGCCCCGGTGGCAACAACGACTCGAGTACGGCCCTGCAGATGCAAAGCTGCAGAATGAATGAGTCCCTCTGACAACAGCGACTCCGAGACTGCAGCTCCCGCATCCAGTGCGGCCGCAATCTCACTTGCGATGAGTTCGCCGACATTCTGCGTGATCAGGCGCCCTCCAAGATCGCTGTCGGGAGCAAGATCGCAGGCGGGAACGCGGACCACATTCGGGTGTCCGGGCAGATCGACCGCATTCGCAATGATCGTGGCCGCCGCATCAGCCATGGCTGCGCGCTCAGCAAGAACCGTCACTGCGTCGGCGATGCCGAGCGAAAAACTGCGGCCCCTCCAACCGCTGGTTGCGATACCTCGAACCGGCTGGTTTGAGTCCAGCGTCGCCGTTGCGAAAAGTGAAAGGCGCTCCGGCCGTTCGGCCATACCAGCAACGAACTGCTCGCCGGGCGCGAGATGCAGCGCGATGTCTCCGCCGTCGTTCACGTAGGCTCGGGAGAGGTTTGCCGCAGAAGTCATCGTGTCGAGAATCTCCTCTGCCACCGCGCCGGCTACCGCCGCCATAGGCGTGATAAAGTTCCGCTCGGCGTAGGGAGCCACTGCCGCCGCCATCCGTCGTGCCACCGAACCCGCGGGCCGAGGATTACCCCGTCGAGCGGGCTCGCGCAGAAGCTGAAGCTCGCCGCAGAGTTCATCGAGCACGGAGACAAACCGCTGCGCCGCCACCCGGTAAGCCACCTCAATCTCGCCAACCGGCCCAAACGCTTCGATGATCAGATCGATGGGCCCATCTTGCAAATTCAACCGGCGCTGGTCAGGCAGAAATGTTATCTGGGCCCTCATGGACCGGTCCTCGGCAATTTGGCCGGAGCCAGCGGCCAGGGATTATCCGGGTGCGCGGAGAGATGCCGACGGCCTCCCGGTGGCGCCATAGAACTCAACTGACGCACGTGATCGATGTGCCCGCCCAGCACGCCATAGTCGCTGAGCTTGAGCGTAAATTCAATGGGAGCAACCAGCGCCGGGGTCGGCACATATCCGAATGCATTTTCCGGCATGCGCGTCACATCGACCATAAAAGTGATGCCTCCACCCGGCCAAACGTAAACCGGCGCACCGCCGCAAGTGACGCGGGTCAAGGCCACCTTCACAGACTGCGTCAGCTTTACCGGGTTCTCGGTAACCCCAGAGCGCAGCGAACCTCCGGCGCCTCCCATAAAAAGGACGGTGCACAAGGCAGGCTCGCAATTCTCTTGGATTCTCGCTACCGATTCGCTCAGCGCCGAGGGCAAATCTTTTTCCACCGGTCGCAGAGAGTCGTCCAACTCGAAGTAGGCATGGTGCTCGCCGGTCGTACTCACCATGAGCAATCGCAGTCTGGGCCACGCGATTTTCGGATTGAAACCCAGAAGGATCGACAGCGGATCTTCGAGGTTCGTCCCACCCCATGCCGTTCCTGGCTCGGCGACTCGGAAGTAACGGCCCGGGGTTGAGCGCCGACCCTTCATTTTAATTCCAGTTCGCGGAACGCCCAGCAGCTTCCCCGCCTGATGCTCTGAGAGAACTCCGGTGATGTGGTCATCCACCACCACCACCTCATCGACTTTCCCGAACCATTGTTTGGCGAACATGCCGATGGTCGCAGAACCACAGCCCACGCGCATGCGCTCCTCTTGGGCGCCGTCAACCACCGGGGGCTTACCCGCCTCGACCCGCAGGGTGGCGCCGTCATCAACCGTAAGTTCCACCGGCTTTCGGTTGCACAAATTGAGCAGGGTCTCGCAGGTGACGGCGCCCTCTCCCCGGCTACCGCCTGTAAGGTGTCGAACTCCGCCGAGCGAAAGCATCTGCGAGCCGTACTCACTGGTGGTGACATGGCCCACCGGCTCGCCGCGGGCTCGAACCAGTTTGGTTTCCGGCCCCAGGTGGCGGTCGGTATCGATCTTCACCTTGACGCCGCAATAACTGAAAATCCCTTCGGTAACCACCGTGACCATGTCCACGCCCTGGACTTCGGAGGAGATAATGAACGGCGCCGGCTTGTAATCGGGGTAGGTCGTGCCCGCGCCAATGGCGGTGATGAAGGTTTCCGGCCCGCTGACAATGTTGCCATCCCATTCCTGGCCGCGCCCGAGGAATGGAACCACGGAGTCGCCGCGCGTCAAAGCGTGATCGAGAACCACATGAGGATCAAGCCTGACCAGTTGTCCATCGTTGTTGCCGTAGCGATCGCACGCGCCCGTTCTTCCCGGCCTGATGTGGCACAGCACCGGGCAGGCATCGCATCGAATCGCATCATCTTCAGGCACGTTTGTCTCCGGCACCGCGCCGAGCGAGGATGGCGGCGCATATGCGGTCCGGTGTCGCGGGAATACGCCTGATGCGCACGCCAACCGCGTCATGAAGCGCATTCAGGATCGCGGGCGCGGTCGGAATGACCGCCTGCTCGCCGATCCCCTTAGCCCCGAACGGACCGATGGACGACGGATTTTCAATGAGAATTGACTCCACCGGAGGCATGTCGCCCACCGTCGGAATCAGGTAGTCATGAAGGTTCTCGCCTTTCCCAGGAAAGAATTCTTCCATCAGAGCCATGCCCAATCCCTGCGCGGCTCCGCCTTCAATCTGTCCTTCGATGAGGGTGGGATTGATCGCGCGCCCAACGTCGTGGGCGGCGGTGATTTTCAGTACCCGCACCGTGCCGAGCTCGGTGTCGACAGCGATTTCTGCCAGATGTGCGCCGAAACCGTAAACTGCGTAGGGAACGCCCTGTCCATTTTCGTCGAGTGGGCTGGTCGGAGGATCGAATGTTGCCTCGCGGGTAATCGCATAGCCATGCCTGTCGGCTGGTAGATCGTAGAGTTTTATGACGTGGTGCCTCTCGCCATCCTGGACATGAACGCACCCATCTCCGAAGGTAAGCGCGGCGCACTCACATGCGCCCGCCATCGACACGATTGCGTGCCGCAGCTCGGTGCCGGCCATGTGCGCAGCTTTGCCGGTCACAAAGGTCTGCCGCGAGGCAGAAGTCTTGCCGCAGTCAGGCGTGATCGCGGTATCGCCGGAGACGAGATCGAAGCAATCGATGGGCGCCCCCAGTGCGTCGGCACAGATTTGTGTGACGATCGTATTTGAACCTTGCCCGATATCAACGGCTCCCTGGTGAAGCGCAATCCTGCCATCCGGTTTCAGTCCGATTCGTATGGTCGATGGGTTCGGAAGCGAAGTGTTGCCACAGCCGTACCACATCCCCGCAACACCCACGCCGCGACGCCAAGGCCCGTTAGAATTCGCGTTCAATGACCTAGCCTCCGCAGTCCCGGCTTTCCATCTCGGCCGCAAAGCCTCGAAGCACGCGCGGATTCCAACGCCTTCTCCGAGCACCTGGCCGGTCACGGTAGGAGTGGCATCCTCCAGCGCATTCTTGACTCGGAATTCCAACCGATCCATGCCGAGCCGGTCAGCCAGGTCATCGTATAGCTGCTCTTGCGCAATGGCGGCTTGCGGCACACCGAAACCGCGAAAGGCTCCTGCGGGCACCAGATGAGTATGCACCGCCCTAGTCTGCGCACGATAATGTGGAATATGGTAGGGCCCGGAGGCGTGCACCGGCACCCTCGCCGCCACGGTTGGCCCCCATGAGGAATAGGCGCCCGTGTTGAAATCGGCGGCGAAATCCATAGCCAGGAGCTTGCCATCCTTGGTCGCGCCAACACGCAGCCGGATGTGCGACGGATGGCGCTTGGTGGTCGACATGATCGACTCTGACCGCGAATACACCATGCGAACCGGCCGGCCCAGCTTCCAGGCGGCGAGCGCGACAAAGGGCTGGACCGACAAATCCAGCTTCGATCCAAAGCCGCCTCCGACGGCCGTCGGAATAATGCGCACCGCCTCAGGAGCGATCCCGAGGATTTTTGCCACGTCGTCCCGATCCATGTACGGGGATTGGGTGCAGGCTTGAATCTCAACCCGGTCGCCCACTCTTTGGGCAAATCCCGCTTCCGGCTCTATATAGGCATGTTCGACGAAGCTGGTCTGATATTCGCCTTCGACCACCACATCAGATTCCGCCAAGCCTCTCTCCACATCACCGCGAGCTACGCGCCCCCGCACCAAGATATTCCCTTCGCGATCGGCGTGAACACGCGGAGCATCCGGCGCTAGCGCTGCTGCAGTCGTGGTAAGCGCTGGCAACTCTTCCCAGACGATCGGGAAGCTAGTCCAGTCCATACTCTCGATCGCATCTGGCTCGCCAACCGCCGCCGCTACTGCTTCTCCACGGAACCTTGCCTCAGCTTCGGCCAAGACGGGTTGATCCGCAAAGCGCGGGATTACGCCATAACAGTTTCTTCCGGGAACATCCTTCGCGGTCAGCACGGCGTGGATTCCAGGATGCGCGGCAACAAACCCCTCCACGTCACCGAAATGAAAGCGTGCGAGATGATAAGGGCTGCGGATCGCGCGTACGACGAGTGTCCCGGCGGGGACTTCATCCGCTCCAAAAATCTCCGTTCCATCCACCTTGCTCTTTCCGTCGAGCCGGATCAGCCTGGCGCCAACGGCATTTCCCGCGGCAGGTGAGGGCCGCTCGCTCGCGCCCGAGCTCGCATCCCTCACCGCAGCGACAATCTTGCGATAGCCGGTGCAGCGGCAGAGCACGCCCCCGATTGCATCCATGACTTCGCTCTCTGCAGGCGAGGCGTTCCGCTCGAGCAGAGCCGTCGCCGAAAGCAGCATTCCCGGCGTGCAGATACCGCACTGCGCTGCGCCATGACGCAGGAACGATTTCTGCAGGCGGTCATACACCGGAGCACGTCCCGGCAATCCCTCCACCGTGGTGACTGCACATCCTTCGATCTGCCTGACGGCGACCAGGCACGCGCAGGCGGCCTCGCCATCAATCAACACCGTGCAAGCGCCACAGTCTCCCGCGTCACAACCGACCTTGGTCCCCCTCATTCCCAAATCATCACGAAGCACCCGGGAAAGTCGTTCCACTGGGGAGACCGAAACCGCAACGCTTCGTCCATTCAGTGAGAAAGCAATGGAAGTCTGAGCTGCGGGCTGGGGAGAAATCGTGGCCGCCATCGTCAGCCCCTCCCCGCGCAGGCGTCGAGAGCCCGCGCAACTAGAGTCAGAGCAGCGCCCCGGCGATAACTGGCGGTAGCACGAACGTCGTCGATCGGAGAGAGTGCTTTGACGTGTTCCGCCAAGGCGAGTGCGCCCAGCCCGTCCCGTACCGGCGCCCCGACCAGAGCGCGTTCCAGTGTCGTGAGCCTTCGCGCGACGGCAGAGCACGAGCCCACCGCGATGCGCGCTTCCGCAACACGGCCCACCTCATCCATTTTCACGATCGCTGCCACCATGGCGATGGAAATCACCAAATAACGCCGGGAACCGAGTTTCAAAAAGACGGATGCGGCGTCGTCCACAGCGCGCGGAACAATCACATGTGTCAGGATTTCATCCGAACGACGCAGCGTCTTCCGGTTCCCCACGATGAACTCGGAAAGTGGCACCCTCCGCGTCCCAGCGACCGAGGATAGTTCAATGACGGCATCGAGAGCCAGCAGTGGAGGCACGCCATCCGCCGCGGGAGATGCGTTGCAGAGATTGCCGGCCACCGTTCCGCGATTTTGAATCTGAATCGATCCCACCTCCCGGGCCGCGCTTTTAAGGCCGTCGAAACAGCGCGGCAGGGGCGCCGCCACGACCTCAGTCCAGGTCGTCAATCCTCCCACCTTCACGCAGTCCGCTTCGACCACTATGCCCCGAAGTTCGGAGACACCGGAGATGTCAACCACCGGCCCCGTCACCGGCCGCTCACCCAGCGCCGGAAAGAAATCCGTGCCTCCCGAGAGAATCTGGCCGTGCCTTTCGGCAAATATCTGAACCGCTTCGCTCAGCGTATTGGGCCGGAAATACAACGTTGATCCCCCGAGCCGTCGCGCCAGGACAGGCCGGACGTGGCTTTGCCCTTAATTTCTATAGGAACGATCTCAATTTGTACAGCGGATGCCGGTCCATCATTCAATCGAGCCGGCTACCCCTCGCGCTCCCCGTCATCCCAAGATAATTGTCTCGCAGCTTTATGCACGAGCGTGCGGGCCACTCTGCTATCAGCCACTTCCTCCGCCATCGCGGGTTCTCATATAATCGCTCACGCTTTCACCAGGGAACTTCCAGGGGACATCGCTCTGAGTCGGCCAGAAAACACGCGACGCTCGCTCGGCCTTCATCCCCCTGCCCTCCATTCCTTCGATCCCAGCCGCCGAGATTTTCTCCTCCGCTGCTGTCAGGGCGCCTCTGTTGCGCTCCTTCCCGCGGGCCTGCGCGATCTCGCGTACTCTTACTCTCTCGATACAGGAAACACGCCCTCGCCCAGCCCTGAGTATCATCTGCATCCTCACTATCGCGCCCAAATGACGATCGATCCCACGCTGCTCAAAACTGAGGCGGGTCAGGACAATTTCATCACGGAAAAATACGCCGATCAGATTGCCACCATTCTTGCAGAATGGAGTTCGAGCCTGTTGCAATCCCCGCACGAAGTGCAGACAGTCGAAAAATCTCTCGCCTCGGATTTTTCTGGCTCCTCCCTTCGTGCGCTTGAATCGCACCTGGTGCGTTCCGCTCCTCCTTTTGAAATCCGTCAGAATAGATTCAGCCTTCAGCCTGCTCTCACACGCGACGCTTTCCTTCAGGAATTGCGATCCGCCATGAATATCTTCTCCCAAATCATGACCGCTGAATTCCAGGTCGTGGCGATCGACGGCAGCAACATGAATGCCGTCCCCGCCCTTCTGCGCACTGGCGTGCGTTACGACTTGGTCGGATCGGGTAGCGATTGTTACCGCGAACAGCGCGCGGGCTACTGGGATCTCGAATGGGAAGCGCTCTCCTCTGGCGAATTTCGTCTCCGCCGATGGCAAGCGCTTGATGAGACCGAGAGCCGGGCCTCCAGCCCCACGTTCGCCGACATCACTGCGCAGGCGCTCGGCGGCAATCCGTCCTACTCCTCCCAAATGCTTCGAGGCGCCGACTATTGGCGAACCGTTCTTGACGCCGTCTGCGGCATTGACATCTACGGGCACAATGGCGTCTCGGTCGGCGATATCGACAACGACGGCTTCGATGATGTCTACGTTTGCCAGCCCGGCGGCCTGCCCAACCGCCTTTATCGAAATCGAGGCGACGGAACCTTCGAGGACAGAACGGAGGCATCCGGCTTGGGTCTTCTCGCGAATACGTCCTGCGCGCTCTTCGCCGACTTTGATAACGATGGGCTTCAGGATTTAATCGTCGTCTGCACCAGCGGCCCTCTTTTATTTCTGAACCAGGGAGGAGGCAGGTTTCGCCAGAAGCCCGACGCATTTCACTTCGCCGCGCCGCCGCAAGGCACCTTCACCGGCGCTGCCGTGGCCGATTACGACTGTGACGGCTGGTTGGACGTCTACTTCTGCCTCTACATCTACTATCAGGGCACCGACCAGTACAAGTACCCCTCCCCTTACTATGATGCAGAGAACGGCCCCCCCAATTTCATGATGCGCAACCATCGGGACGGAACCTTTTACGACGTCACTGCTGAATCCGGCCTCAACCAGAACAACACGCGCTACAGTTTTTGCTGTGGCTGGAGCGATTACAACCGTGACGGGTGGCCCGACCTTTACGTGGTAAACGACTTTGGCCGCAAGAACCTCTACCGCAATAATGGCAACGGAACCTTTACCGACATCGCCGCCCAGGCCGGGGTCGAAGACGTGGGCGCAGGCATGGGAGTCTGCTGGTTTGATTACGACAACGACGGCGCTCAGGATCTCTACGTCGCCGACATGTGGTCCGCCGCCGGCAAACGCGTGGCGATGCAGGAAATCTTCCAGCAAGACGCGCCGCCGGAGGTTCGCGCGCTCTACCGGAAACACGCCCTGGGCAATTCGTTATTTCGTAACGGCGGCGGCGGTTTCCAAGACGCCAGCGCGTCCGCCGGAGTGCAAATGGGTCGCTGGTCGTGGTCGAGCGACGCCTGGGACTTTGACCACGATGGCTTCCCCGATCTGTATATCGTCAATGGCATGGTCTCCGGTCCATCGCGCCCGGGCGACGCCGAGGCTGAAAATCGAGCGGAAGACCTCATCAGTTTTTTTTGGCGCCAAGTCGTCGCTCATTCTCCGGCGCAAGCCAAGCCCGCGCACGCTTACGAGCAGGCATGGGACGCACTCAACGAACTCATCCGCTCCGACCGCAGTTGGAGCGGATACGAGCGCAATGTTTTGTATCTGAACAACCGAGACGGAACATTTTCCGACGTTTCCGGAGCCGTCGGCTTGGACTTTGTCGAAGATGGCCGGGCGTTCGCTCTTGCTGATTTCGATCACGACGGTCGGCTCGAAGTGTTGCTGAAGAACCGCAACGCACCACAGTTGCGACTCTTGAGGAACGTGATGAAGGATCTGCCGCCATCGATCGCTTTCCGGCTGCGGGGCGGCGTTAGGTCCAATCGTGATGCCATCGGCGCAACCGTCACCGTGGAAACCGAAGCCGGCCATCAGAGCCGCATGTTGCAAGCTGGATCAGGGTTTCTCTCTCAACACACCAAAGAAATTTTCTTCGGCCTTGGAGACGCGAAAGGCACGGTGCACGCCTCGATCCGCTGGCCAAGCGGCTTAATGCAGGAACTCCACGACCTCCCACTCAATCATCGCATCTGGGTTGAAGAGGGCTCCGAACCGTCTCGCGTCGAGCCCTTCAAGACACAGACTGTGAAGTCCGGCGCCGAAGTGCCAAGAGCGCAACCATCCGATTCCCTTCCGAACATCTTTGAAACCTGGCTGCTTGCACCCATCTCCGCGCCCGACTTTTCTCTCCCTGACTTAACCGGACAAACCAGGACCCTTGCTGCGCTTCGCGGCAAGCCCGTGCTGCTCAATTTCTGGGTCGCCGGGTCAGCGGCCTGCCAGCAGGACCTGGAGGTCTTCAACCGCCTTTACGCCGGCTGGGAATCGCAAGGCTTGCAACTGCTCACCGTCAACTTCGACGATGCCGATGCCGGAACAGTCCGCGCCCGCGAGCAGCATTTTTCATTTCCCGTCCTTGCCGGATCCGATGACGTGGCCGGCATTTACAACATTCTTTATCGCTACCTGTCTGACCGGCACCGCGACCTCACACTTCCCGCCTCGCTTTTGATCGACGCCAAGGGCGACATCGTCAAGATTTACCAGGGCCCCGTAAATTCCGGGCACGTCGAACAAGACTATCGGCACCTGCCCCAAACTTCCACCGACCGCCTCGCCAAAGCGCTGCCATTCCCCGGCGTAATCGACAGCCCAGAATTTCTCCGCAACCATCTATCCTACGGTTCGGTTTTCTTTCAGCGCGGATATCTCGATCAAGCTGAAGCCTCATTCCGCCGTGCTCTCGGCGAGGACCCCTCCAGTGCCGAGGCTCTGTACGGCCTGGGCAGCATCTACTTGAAGCAACAGAAGACCGGCGAAGCGCGCGCCAGCTTTGAACGGGCGGTCAGACTCCCCTCCAGTTATCCCGAAACTCTGCCCAACGCCTGGAACAATCTGGGGCTTCTCGCCACCAACGAGGGCCGCACCTCGGAAGCGGTTCTGGATTTTCAGGAGGCTCTGCGACTGAGTCCCGATCACCTTATCGCACTCAAGAATCTGGGCAATGCTTACCGCCAGCAGAAGCAATGGGATGAATCCCGCACCGTGCTTGAGCATGCCCTGAAGGACAGCCCCGACGACCCCGAGGCGAACTACAGTCTGGGCATGGTCTTCGCCCAACTCAACGACACCAGCCGTGCTTACGACTATTTGCAACGAGCTTTAAGATTTCGTCCCGCTTATCCCGAGGCACTCAACAACCTCGGCGTGCTTTATCTACGCACTCAACGCCGCGACCAAGCGGTCGCAAGTTTCGAAGAATGCATCCGCCTTGCCCCCGCCTTCGATCAATCTTACCTGAACCTCGCCCGTGTCTACGCTCTGGAAGACCTGCCCGACAAAGCCCGCTCTGTGCTCCTCGAACTCCTCAAACAACATCCCGGTCACCCGCAAGCCCGGCAGATGCTCGATCAGCTCGGGAAATAAGCGGAAGAACACCCACGCCAGCCGTGATCTGTGGGTAGAGCACAGTGCTCGCAATCTCCCCACCGGAACATGGGAATGAACATCACGAACATCCCAGCTACATAGGACTGTGCGGCGTGGGTGCGGTCAGCAGATCCACGAACATCTTGTAGAGCTTTGCGGTGTCGAGATCGTCCTGCACTTCGACTGGTTGCACTTCAAGCTTGGGCTTGTCGCGGTCGGTCCAGGTCAGAGTGTTCCCGTAGCCCGCGCCGCGATCCAGATCCACATCCATGTAGCGCGTTTCTTTCTTCGTAATCAGGCTCGGATCGAGCCACGCCGCCGCCGCCAACTCGTCCCACAGATAGTTGTATTCGCCAAACAAGCGGCCATATTTGCCAATGTAGCGCGCCGCGGGCGAATCACCTGATTTGATACGATCGAGTAGTTCATTCGTCATGCTCGTCTTCAGTGAAATATCGACGGGCGTGCACACCATCCTTTTCCACGGCGCCCCCAGCACAATGTGAGCCGCTTCCGGATCGAACCAGAGGTTGAATTCGTGGCGCGGCACATTCATGAACTCAGGATCGTTGGTCTGCGGATTCAGGCTGGCGCCCATGAACACCAGTTCTTTCGCCAGGCTGGCAAAGTCAGGGTCAATCGAGATGGCTAGTGCCAGGTTGGTCATTGGACCACCTTCGTAGATCGTCACCTCGTGCGGAAACTTTCGAACCATGCGCACCAGAAAGTGAGCGGCGTCCTCATCCACTGGCTTGGTCGTGGGCATCCCTTCGGGAAAATTTCCCCACTGATCGGGCGGATGGTAATACTTTGGAGTCCACGCGCCCAGCCAGGCGACATAGCCGTAGCGTTGCTCCCACCGCTCGGTCTCGTCTTTTCGCCTGACGAGCGGCAACTCTGCGCCGGGCACGACGGCAATGTCGGTTCGTCCAATGAGTTCGAGCGCGCGCAAAGTGTGTGCCACTTCCTCTTTGAGCCAGGCATCTCCCGTCACCACGGTTACGCCCAGGACTTCGGTCTGGGGCGACTGGATCAGCAGGAGGATGGCTTGCTGGTCGGTACCCGCGGGCCCGGCGGCGTCTTGGTCGATGATGATCTTTCGCCTTGAGTTCCCCCGTGCTATCTCCTGACCCAGGCACGGCGGACTCGGGAAGGCCAGCCCCACTATCAGCAAGGTTGCAGCTGTCAAAAACTGAAAACGGAAAGCTTTCATCACGCACCCCAGAGGCTAAAGCTTACTCGATGTCGGCGGAACGGGCGAGAGCCGCAGACTCCTTTCTCCCCTGTAGCCCGGCGATTGCAGGGTGTGATCCGGCCGGCCAGTTAGAATAGCGCTTCGAGCGCAGCACACGTTTTGGATTCTCGCACAGATTATGGGTTGGTGCCGCAGAGCCGCTCGCCTATCGGGACACCTTCGAATCACGACCTGCGTGCCAGCCTACCTCCCGCCCTGGGGGCTTGCCGCCTCACTTGCTTGCGGACAATCTCTGCCACCACGCGGACTTGGCCACATTGCAGGGAGCTGTAGGGGATGCGGGAGGCCATCCGCTTGCTGCGGCAATGATTTATCTACAACCTAAGAGTGCAGTGAAGCCTCTAGCCGCAGTCACGCATGCAGAAGAAGCCTACCGTTTCCCGGTGCTTTGTGTACCCGTTGCGTCGAAGTGAGGGCTCGCCGCTGAAGGGCTAAAGCCAGCTGCACTGACGTGCCGCATTCCTAGATTGCAGGCAGACTCCCTCGATCCGAACCCAAACCTACGGGGCATCGATGACGCAGCGAAAGCCGATGGTTCCGGCGCGGTCGCGGCCGGGCGCCATCAAGAGATATTTCTGGTGTTCATCCAGCCGGTAAGCTTGCGGGAAATACCAGATCGAACCCCGCGGTTGATAGGATGCGCCCCCGCGAACGATAGCGGCGCGCGTGTGCGGGTCGCGGTATTCGTCTGTCCACTGGGAGACATTGCCGACGAGATCGAGAACGCCGAAAGGGCTCGCGCCTTGCGGAAAGTCGGTCACATTCGCAGGTGGGCGTCGCAGGGGGCCGCGATCTGGGCCGGGCAGCGCTTGCTGGTTCCAACCGTTACCCCAGGGATACAAACGAGCGTCGGATGATTGCGCGGCGTACTGCCACTCCCATTCATGGGGCAGGCGCTTGCCGGCCCAGGTGGCAAAGGCGCGGGCATCTTCGATCGAAACCCAAGTCACAGGCTTGTTTTCCCAGCCTTCGGGGTAGATTCCATTTGTCCAATCGCGCAGAAAATTGTGCCCGTCCTTATCCTTAGGCCGATAGTCGGTTGCTTCGAGGAACTTTTTGAACTCAGCGTTGGTCACCGGAGTACGGTCGATGTAGAAACTATGGATGTCGATGCGATGACGATGAAAGCGGCGAGGCGAATCCTCCCAAGAGTACTGCACATCGACGCCGGGATCGTTACCGCCCTCGATTTCGATGCCGCGAACCTGGAAGTCGTAGTGCCCTGACGGAATGCGGATCATGCCGGGCGGAGCGGTCGAGGCCAGCTTGGTAGCGGCAATCTCAACCATGGTTTGGGGCACGGATTTCCACTCGCGCGAGTAACCCGCCAAGGGGCGACGGGAGCGCTCGGCCATGTAGGCAAGAAGATCGCGGAGCGGCCCGGGGGGTGGACTCTGTTGGGTGGCGAGAACCGCACCGAAACCCCGGCCGTCGATCACGAAGCTGAATGTCAATTCGTCGTTTTGCACAGTGGGGGCGAGTTCCGTGCCGTGCCATAAGTCGTAGTAATGCATACCCGGTTGTTGAGGCACGCGAAGTTGTTCTCCGGCGACGTCGTATTCGTTACGATTGACGATGGTCCAGAGCGTGCTGGCCTTCGTCGGAAACTTACTGGCGAAAACGCCTTGGTGCAGAACCGGAGTATGCGGCTCCCAATCTGGGGAGCGCAGATCGTCGGCCAAGGCACGCTCAATGCGAGTGAAGCGGAGGATGGCTTCGGCGTCGTTGGGATTGAGGCCGTACCAGAAACCCCAGAGATTTTCCAGGTCGGCGTAACCCTGGCCGTTGAAGAATGCGTGCTGCAAGCTGTCGGTCTTGTCGCGAGTGAAGCGGTCGGTGAGATTGACGGTGTGCCGCGGCTCCAGCCATTTTGTCTTGCTGACCATGGGGATAAAAGGATAGGCCATGCCTTCCCAGGTGACCCAGTCATTCCAGGAGAGGTTGGTCCAGGCGAGTGACCCGTCGCGCGGTTGGAATTGCGGTTCGAGCGCGAGGGGATGACCAGTCGCGTCCGAAGCCATGCGGAATTGTGCCGGGACGCTTTCGAGCGTGTCGAAGTTCACCCCGTCGGCGCCGATGTCGGCGAGCAGTTGCGAGATCGCAACCCAGTCAGGATTGCCTTCCGGGCGCGTGCCCGTGTCCCAGGCAAGCGTGGGGAAAAATACACGAACGCCGTGGCTGTGAAATTGTTGAATCATCCGGCGAAGCGCCGGGATGCCGCCGGGCAGGTCGCGCAGGAGATCGAATTGATTGCGGTCGTCGACGCCGAGGTTGGGATAGACATGCCAGATGAGCACGGCGTCGATAGGTCCGATCCGGCTCTCGGTCTCGGTAAGAAAACGATCGACCGTGTACTCGCCCTTCTCGGGATCGTAGATGCTGCGATCCCAAATCAGCAACTGAACCTGAGAGAACACGTGCTGCGTCCATTCAAGTTCGGGGCGATCGAATTGCGAGCCGTCGTAGCGCAGGCGAGTGCGGCGATCGTCGCGCCATGCCTTGAGACCGGCAAGCCAGGCGGCGGCATCGGATGGCTGCTCGGGCCCAAAGAAGAAGACTTCGCTCGGCGGCGGAAGCTCCGACAGATTCAGGATGCCAGTTGGCGGGACGAGGGCGTGGTTGGACTTCCATTCCTCTGAGAAAGCAAAACAGACGAAAAGAAAAACCAGCGCGGCGACGCTCAAAATGCAACGAGGGAGGCTACGATTCATAAAGTGCAGCACCGATTCGGTTCGTGATTGTCAGGCAGAGGCCTCGTCATCAAGTCGGTCGCAAATCTCAGCAGACTGGGCGAAGTCTGAGTATTTCTCAGCTGGTTCAATCTGCCCCCGGAGGAAGGCTCGTCCTCGGCTCACCTTAGAAGGTAAGCCTCTTAGAAGTTAAGCCTCAAGGCAAACTGAATCACCCGCGGATTGTTCACCGTCTCGTTGACGATTCCGAAACTGGACGGCGAATCGATGTCCTGCATCTGGGTGCCGGGGGTACCGGCCAGAAAGAACTGAGCATGGTTAAAGAGATTAAACATCTCGGCCCGGAACTGCAGGTACATGCTCTCGCGGAATGACAAAGGAAAGTCCTTGATCACCGAGAAATCCGTGTTCACGAAGCGCGGTTGGTAAAGTGGAGTACGGCTCGAATCCCCAAGTTCTCCCGCGGGAGCATCCATGAAAGCACAGGGATTGAACCAATGCGAAAGCGTGTGTACCTGGGATGGCGCCGCGCAGGTCGGATTCGCGGCGACTGGACCCGCTACGTTGGGGTCGCCGACTTCGTTTGGACGGTTGAGGCTGACGCCGTTCCACTGGAAGTACACTCCGGAGCCGCTGAAGGGCCCGTTGTTGCTCGCCGTCATGAAGAGCGGGAACCCGGAGGTGATTTTTTCGATCACATTCAGTTTCCAGTTGCCCAAAATTGTATTGACGGGACCGCTCCAGTTGCCCCCGAACGTCTTCCCTTTGCCGAACGGCAAGTCGTAGAGAATGCTGGCCGTGAAACTGTCGTTCAGGTTGATTTGAGACAGGCCCCAATCGGCTTTGTAGCTCCCGGGCAAGGGCCAGTAGGTCGCCCCGGGCATCGTGCCGGCGCCGTCGGGCATCCCGGAGTCGAAGGTACGCGACCAGGTGTAACCCAGCAGGGCGTACAGACCATGGCGCGCGCTCTTGGTCTCGGCCTTGATTTGCAGGGAATCGTAGCGGGCGCGGCCAATGTCAGCGAACTCGGAAATATTCGTGAACGGGCCATCGAGAGTGTACGGTTGGGCGATCGCCGCTCCTCCCGGGCCGCAACCGAAGGTGTAACCTTTGACCACGCCGCCACACGCCTCAGGGGATCCCACATTTCTGTTTAGGCCGGCCACCAGGATGTGCGAACTGCGAGAACCGGCGTACCCGACCGTCATGACCACGCTTCCGGGCAACTGGCGTTCAACATTCAAGTTGAACTGCTGCACCATGCCCTGCTTAAAGTTAAAATTCTGGGTATAAATTGTTCCCGTGAACTTGGCCGGGTTGGGCTGTGCACTATAGGGTTGGAGGGTGACCGGCAAAAGACCAAGTTGCAGGCCGCAGTTCAGCGGGGCGGCGGACGTAGCGTTATTAAAGGGACAAGGGACGCCGGCAAAAAAATTGAACTGATCGGTTTCTGCGAAGTAGGGCGGGTTCTCCCAGAGTCCTTGCGCGCCCTGGCTCCACGCCGAATCGTGGAAGATCGCGTATCCCGCGCGGATGGCAGTGTTCTGGCTTCCCCACGGTTTCCACGCCAATCCAATCCGCGGTTCCAAAGCGGTCTTGTCGAATTGGATACCGGCGCTTCCATCGCTACGAATACACTCCGCGCAATTCGCCTGCGGACTATTTCCCGCAACGTAATACTTGCCGGTCGCGAAGTCGAAGTTCGCTTGGCGTCCCTCGGCTTCGGTTTCGGGAGTCACCAGAGCCCAAGCCAGTCCGAGGTTCAAGGTGAGATTGTTGGTTACGCGCCAATCGTCCTGCACAAACGGGCGAAACATCTTCCAGCGGCGGCCCGTCGTGGCCCCGTCGAAGGTCTGGTCGTGGAGCGCCCCATTACTGGCCTGGCCCAACAAAAGATCTGCGGCATCGTCTCCGGTATAGGACCCACTACCGCCAAGCATAAAGAAAGCGCCGTCCTGGAAAGCATTGCTCCGCACATTCATTTGATTGGCGCGGATTCCGATGCCGACCCGGACGTCGTGCTTGCCTCGGATCATGTCCAGCGTATCCGAAGCGGAGAAGACGTTGGTCCCGCCCTGAAAGGGAGCAAACCCGCGATCCCCGATAGGCCAGTAATCCGTCAGTTGAATCGAACTGAGACCGCAACTCATGCAGTCCAGTGTGGTCTGGTTTAGGCTCGCCGAATAGCCGGTAATGCTGTCGCACTGACTTGCAAGATCGGCGCCCTGAATCCCCAACTTAGCGGCCGTGCACGCGCGGCCGCCGTAAACCCCGAAGGGAAGAATGTGATTGAAGATCCGGTTGAAACCGACACTCGCCTGATTGATCGTGCGATCGGAAAAGACGTGGGTTTCCGACACAGCCGCGTTGCGGCCGTGGTTGGTAAGGTACTCGGTGCTGCCGTAAGGATTCTCCGAGGCAAATCCTGGCGAACCGCCGGGATCGAAGGTCACCGCCTGATCGTAGCTGAAGCGGGCAAACGCTGAATCCTTGCTGGAAAAACTGTGGTCCAGGCGGATGTCGAATTTGCCTTCGTTGAGCGATCTCACCGGCACATTGGTGTAGTTGTATCCCAGCGCCGCGTTGCTCGCATTGCTGACCGGGTAAAGCTTAATCACTTGCGCGCCCGCCTTATCAAACATCGCCTCCGGAATTACATTACAAGTCGCGCCCGCCGCTTGGCTTCCATCCGGCAGCACGGGCTCGGAGGTCGGAGTCGGCAAGTTCTGTGTGCCCGGCAGGCACTGGAATGTGGTGGGTTCGGCTCCGGTGGCGTAAGGATTGATAAGATTGCCAAATTGGCTTGCGTTGTTGGGCCCTCGGGTGTTGCCGAACGGATCCAATCGAAAGTCGCCATTCATCATGGCCGGCGTCGGAACCAAACCGACGAACGGTATCCCGTGGCGCTGCCTTTTGGCTTCATAGTCCAGGAAGAAGAATGTCTTGTCCTTTCGAATCGGACCTCCCAGAGAGAAACCGAACTGATTGAGGTTGAATTGCTCACGCGAGGATGCGAAATAACTGCGAGCATCCAGGTCAGTATTGCGGAAGTACTCGAACAGTGAGCCGTGGAACTTGTTCGTCCCCGATTTCGTCGTGACGAGTACGGTCGGGCCCGCGCGGGTGCCGTACTCTGCCGAGTAGTTATAGGTCAGGACTTTGAATTCCTGGATGGCATCAATCGAAGGCAAAATCGCGATCCCGCCCGCCGTCAGCTCATTATTGTCATTGTTATCGTAGAGCCAGTCGGTACTCTGCACGCGCGATCCGCCCACCGAGAGCGAGAAGGTACCGCGAGCCGATACTTCGCTGCTGGCACCACCACCAAAGAAGCTTTGCGGATTCGACTCCTGGGTTGTGCCGGGGGTGAGCGTGGCCAGCTGGACAAAATCGCGGCCGTTCAAAGGAAGTTCCGCGACTTGCTGGGAAGTGATGACTTGTCCCAGGGTGGCATTGGCGGTCTCGACGGCCACTTCCGTCGCGCTGACCTCGACGGTCGACGTAACCGACGCGAGAACCAGGGTGAAATTCACCTCGCGTTGCTCGTCCAACTGCAGCCGAATGTCCTTTTGTTGGGCGCTTTGAAAACCCTGAGCATCCACTCGGATGGTGAAAAACGAGACGGGCAGCAAGGGGACGAGATAACGTCCAGAAGTGTCGGTCGTCGACTCGCGGGTTATGCCCGTGTCCTGGGAGGCGACGGTCACCTTCGCTCCCGAAATTGTCGACCCAGTCTTGTCCACAACCGTGCCCGAAAAACTTCCGTTGGTCTGGCTGTAGACGAGTGGGCAAATGGAGAATGCGAACAAAAAGAAAACCGCAGTGAACAGCACCCGGTTTTTCAGCATGGTGTCCCTTTTCGGTGGCTCTCACCGAGTGAAGCGCAGTTGTTCTCCGGTTCTTCAGTAATCGGAGGGCCGAATCGTAAGGCGACCATCTAAATGGATCTTGCGCTGCACTGTCAAGACTTTTTGTTAAGGGGTTGGAATGATTCGATAGGTCGGTGACATCAATTTTTTGGCGTCGTAGGCAGCGCAGGGTTGACCCAGCAAGCCCTGCGGGGGTCCGAGGCAGGCTGCGTCAAACCGCGCGCGGTCATAGGATGATTCTTGCACTCCCGCCCTGGTTGTAGGCAATCCAGCGTAGAGATTGGCATTTCGGACTGCCTCGCGCTCGGGCAGCCTCTCACCCAAGAGCACGGCGAAGCCGGTTGTAATGCGAGTTCATGTTCATCGACTGGCTCTCCCGCAATCATCCCGCACCGGAGATCACGTGAGCAATTCGCCGCAGGTAATCATTGGCATAGTCGCCGACGGACAGAATCAAAACCAGGCGTGCTTTCGCTCGACTCAGCGCGACGTTGATCAATCGAGGGCCTTCGACAGGGTGCCCCAGGAGTCTCTCGCCAGTCGCGATTACGGGATCGAAAATAACGGTGTGATACTCGCTGCCTTGCGCTCTATGCACGGTGCTGACCGGGACCTTGGTCTGTCCAGCATTTCGGAGAAAAGTTTTGATCAACCCCCGCTGTGCTCGATAGGGAGTCAAGACGAGCACGTTCTCCTCACCGACCTGGCCGGTGAGGGAAGAGACTACCTGTCCGATATACTCGGCGGACTTGTAGCGTGTGCCAATGCCATACTTCGTCTGTTTGAAGTCGCCTTCCGCTGGGCACTTTTCGAGGTGCACGCGGTGGCTGCCGATCCCGGGGACGAACTGCGTGCGTCGCTCCGCGCACCATTCCACGTCGCTTGCGCACTTCTCGGCGACGATCAACTCCCCGTCATAGAACACGCAGCTAACGATGTCACAAATCTCTTCGGCCATACGGGACTGTTCATTCAAGAAGCAGCGGTTCTGTGGGTTCATGTACTTAAACATGGATACGCCAAGCCATTTCTTGGCATCGCGATGCGCTGACCGCACGATCGGCGCAAGCTGCTTGGGGTCGCCCGCGAAGAGGACTCTCTGGCCAAGCGGCGCCAACGCCAAAGCATGGGGCAGGCTGACCTGGCTGGACTCGTCGAACAAGATGAGGTCGAACGGTTTGCGAGCCCGCAGAGCTGCGCAGGAAAAGGCCGCCCCGGTTGTGGTCATGGCCGCTACTTGCGCCTGATCGATTGGCTTCGGTATCTGTGCTCGGAGAGCGCTAAGCTTGTCTTTCCAGGTGGCATATGCTGCCGCATTGCTTCGGTCCGGCATCTGCGTTTCGAGCTCAGCAATTCGTCTAACCAGATCGCTATCAACAACTGGTAATAGGTGTTCCCGGCCTTTGTAGTTGCCGGCGATGAAGTGCGTTCCAATTCGTTTGCAGCGCCGGCGCAATCCGTGAGCCGCGGGATCAGCCCGCTCGAGTTCTTCCAGGCGGCGGTCGACCGACAGCAGTGCAATGTCGACCGCCCAGTTCGTCGTCGAAAGCAGCAAGATTCTCGCTCGTGGCCTTTGGCGCAAATAGGAGGCCAACATTGCGCCCACCGTATAGGTCTTGCCGGTGCCCGGCGGCCCCCACAGGAATCCAAACTCTCGATCCAGCAGACCAAATGCTTGTCTTTGCCGATCCCTCAACTGGGGGAAGCCTGGTACGGAACGCACATCGACGAGGGGGGAGTAACGCAGCGCGGTGACTCTCTCGAGCCACCCCAGACTTTCCTCCGCAAAGAGCGCTGACTTCCAAATGTCTCGCAGCGCCTCCAGATAGCGCGGCGGGCGCAGCACGATCTGGCCGCCTTTACGGGGTGGTGGGCCACTCAGATACCGAATGTTGATTTGGTCGTGTTCGGCGGATACGGAGAGGACATCAGCTGTTCCCTTCGGCGGCCCCGGCCACCACGCCGCAGCGCCCTCCAGGCTCTCGTCCAGTCCGTGAGAAGAATCTGCCGAATTTATGAATATCTTAAACAGCGCCGGGCCATCCGGTTTCACCTCGGAAACGGTGAACTCTAGCGGCCTGCCGCTTACTCTGAGCTCTTCTTCGAGGGCATCAATGATTTCGCGCTGCGCCATAAAATCTGGACGATGCATAACAGGGCTCGGGAGCCCACAGTAAACTTGGGCCGCGGGCGGCGAACGACAACTCACAAGGGCTCTTATATACCATATCGACGTCCCGCCGGCGCCGCGCAGGAAAGAGTCGCAGGGAATTGCGCGACGCTGTGTGCGGCCGTGGCTTAAGCCCGAACGAGGTTAGGCATCGCGGCAACATCGGGATTTCGCGGTCGATTCGTTGAAATGGGTAATGACGTTCGGAAGAAATTCGCTGA
Organism: Candidatus Sulfotelmatobacter sp.; assembly: GCA_049513475.1. Classification (GTDB taxonomy): domain Bacteria; phylum Acidobacteriota; class Terriglobia; order Terriglobales; family Acidobacteriaceae; genus Sulfotelmatobacter. Next base: position 39,802 of record JBEKWC010000027.1, read on the forward strand.
TGTGGATGGCACCGGAGAGCCATCACGGATCACACTGTGGCCTGCCTCGCTAAACCACGCGAAACCGACGACACCCCGCGCCGTGGTCGCTGCAGCGAGACGCTTATCGATTCTTCTTGCGTTCCGGACGGAAACATCTCCATCGAACTTCGCAGATTCGCAGATTCGGTGAAACCCGGATAGGCGGCACGCCGAGTAGGTAGGGTCACACAAATTCTCGAACGTATCGATGAGGCCATGGCCCGGACCAGGGTGGAGATACGTTGCTATCTCCGGCAACATTCTGTTCCTTGATTTGCAGTCACCAGAACGCTATGAAAGCAGAAGTGCGAGGTCCTCGGGCTTCAGGTTCCGAATGACGCTGCTCTCTTCCCCGATGATTTCTGCGGCTAGGTTGCGCTTGCTGTTTTGCAACTCGAGGATCTTCTCCTCAACGGTGTCACGGGCGATCAGCCGATAGGCGAAGACCGGACGCTGTTGTCCGATGCGGTGGGTGCGGTCCACCGCCTGCGCTTCCACGGCCGGGTTCCACCAGGGATCGAGGATGAAAACATACTCGGCGGCGGTAAGGTTCAGCCCGACTCCGCCTGCCTTTAAGCTGATCAAGAAGATTCTGCAGCTGGGGTCAGTTTGGAAGCGCTCGACTCTGGCCTGGCGGTCGCGGGTCGCGCCATCGAGGTATTCGTAAACCACGCCGCTTTCATCGAGCCGGTCGCAAACAATTTTCAGCAGGCTGGTGAACTGCGAGAAGACCAATGCCTTGTGGCCTTCGTCGAGGACTTCGCGCAACTGCGCCAGCAGCGCTTCGAGTTTGGCGCTGGGTTCTGCAATGCGTTTGGGGTCGAGCAGCGCGGGATGGCAAGCGGCCTGGCGCAGGCGCAACAAGGCTTCCAGAACCTGGATCTTCGATTTAGCCAGCCCGTCCTTTTCGATTCGCTTCAGCAGCGACTCGCGGTAGTGCTGGCGCAGCTCGTCGTAGAGCTTGCGCTGGGCCGTCTCCATCTCACAGTAAATCGTCTGCTCGCTCTTGGGCGGAAGTTCCTGCGCCACTTGCTGCTTGGTCCGGCGCAGAATGAATGGCCGCAGGGCCCGAGCCAGCAAGCGCTGCGTGTCTTCCGTGGCATTGCGCCAGCTGCTGCCTGCAACCTTGAAAACGCTGGCCGCGCCAAGCATTCCAGGATTGAGAAATTCAAATAAGCTCCACAGTTCCCCGAGATGATTTTCGACCGGAGTGCCACTCAGCCCCAGACGATATCGCCCACGCAAAAGCCGCACTGCTTTTGAGGATTCAGTTTCGGCATTCTTGACCGCCTGGGCCTCGTCGAGAATGACATAATCAAATTCGAAATCCTTAAGAGAAAGAATATCCCGGCGCAGCGTGCCATAGGTGGTGAGAATCACGTCACAAGCCGCGAAGTCGTTGCCCTCGCGGGCCACGCCGGTGTGGTCCAGAACCCGCAGTTGAGGCGTGAAACGCTCCGCCTCCTGCTTCCAGTTAAACACCAGGGATTTCGGCACCACGATGAGGGAGGGTGAAACTGGCTGGCCGGTGCGGCGCATCTCGCGGCGCATCTCGAGAAGAGCCAGCACCTGCGCCGTCTTACCCACGCCCATATCGTCGGCCAGGCAACCGCCGAAGGAGAATCGTTGTAGAAAAAGCATCCACGCCAAACCTTCGCACTGATAGTCGCGCAAACGGCCCACGAATCCCTCCGGCTGTGCAATGGTCTCCACCGCGCTGCCTGGGTGCAGTTCGTCCCGCAGGCGCGCAAAGGTCTGGTCCCATTTCGCTTCGGGCTGCGTGGCCAGCAGGGCGTCGAGAAGTCCCGCCTGGGAACGAGTAAAGTGAATGTGCCCGTTCTCGGGAGAACCCATTCCGGCGAGGGGACCGATCCGGCGCAGCCATTCCTCCGGCAGCATTCCGTAGGTTCCGTCGTCGAGTTGCACCATGTTGTTGCCGCGACGCAGGGCCGCGAGCAATTCTGGCAATCGCGCTTTGGTGGCGCCGTAACCGACTTCGCCGTGCAATTCGAACCAGTCCACACCGCTGGAGACTTCGAGCCGGAAGTTTCCAGGCGGGCGGAAGATTCTTCCCTCGGCGTCAATGTGCCATCCCGCCTCGACCAGCGGCCGCACCACCCGTGGCAGCTTGCTCGCCGCCACCCCGCGGACAGGTTCGGGAGCCCCATCACTCGCCTGGCGGCGTTTCACGCCCAGTTGATCGAGCAAGGCATCAGCCGCCGCTTCGGCGTCGAAATCGCGGCGCAGAAACCGCCGGGTGGCAGCGTCAAAGAAGCCCCGCGAGGGGTCGGACTCCGGCACAATCCGGTCGTCGTAGGCAAACGAGAGCTCCGCTTGCAGGCGCCCCGGTCCCAAGCGAATCGGCGCTTGGGAAATTTTCAGGCGCGGTGCGGGAATTGACGTCACTTCCTCGTACCGCATTTCCTCCGGCACCGTCAGCGGCGGCAGGTTCCGTGAGCCGAGCAAGGCGGCCAGGAACTGATCTTTTTCGCTCTCGGGAGCCACGATCGAGCCTTTCTTGCGCAGGGCTGAAATCCACGCGAACGAAGCTTCTGGGGCGCATCGTGCCACCCGCTCCCTGGTAAACACAAAACCAGGCGTTAGGAGAACCGGGTCCCTCAGTTTCATGCGCTCTTCCCCACGCTGGAAAAATCCGGTGAGCGCACACTTTCCCTCTTCCGTCTTGCCCAACTCCAGCGCAAAACTCCAAGCATCGCCTTCATCCCAGGCCAGCGGTAGCAAAGCTTCAGGCTCGTTTTGAGGCCGCAGGTGGCAGCGCCCGGTTCGGACCATGAGCGGCATGAGCATAAGGCTCAGTGCGGGCGGAAGCACTGACAATTCGGGAACACGATCATAATAGTCCTGGTATCCGTAGGAGTATCTCTGTGTTCCAGCGAGCACGGACAGTATTTGTTGGTCTTCGGTTACGGGGAGGCTCTGAATCTGGCTGCGCTTCATGGCGAGCGGCTTCGGGAGCGCCCAGTTGCCGTCTTTCTTGCGCTCGCGAGATTCCAGCGTGAGGCAGAGTCCGCCGCCCAAGAGGCAGGCTGCAATGTCGACGATGTATAGAACCTCCCGCTTCGCCGGCCATGTGGACTCTGGCATGGCCGGCCGGGGGCCGGGGGCGACGATCTCGCTGAATTGCTGTTGCCACGATGGCGGTTTCGGCACCCGCTGTCGAGCGGTGACAGGTACGCCCGAGCGGGCAACCCACTCTCGCCAGCTGGCCCCTGGCGTCTTGAGATCATCGTCGTCAAAGGGCAATTCAGAATCGTCGCTCAACACCAGTTGCGGCGCGGAAGTAGCCGGGGGCAGACTTTCCTGCGCCTCGGCTGCCAGAATCGTGGCCCAGAGATGCTTGCATGGGACGCCATTGTCCACGAAGTAGGGGCAGTCACACCAGACCGACAGGACTCCATCTCTGAAACCGAGCTTCACATCGTAAGTCAGCGAACCATGCACTCGGGCGTGCACTTCGGTGTCAGAAGCCCGCACAATTCGGACCAGGCCGCTGCGATAATATTCTTCGCCCCGATGCTGGACGTTCCAGCCGAATTGCGGTGCCAGTCGAGCGGAAAGACTCATGGACATGGTTCAGGCCTGATCATTCTATCGAATGGAAGACGGCGTGTGGTTACGCCGACATGCTACCATTCCTGCGTGAGCGACTCCGCTTGCCTTCCCCCGACTGCGCTAGCCGTGCCCAGCCCAACGGCTGCTCCGCGGCACTCCGCCCTCATCCGCGTCACTCACTGGATCACAACGCTGTGCTTCTTTGCCCTCCTCGTCACCGGAGTCGAATTGGTGATCTCGCACCCTCGTTTCTATTGGGGTGAAACCGGCAACGATTTGACTCCCACCCTGTTCAAAATTCCGATCCCTGCCTCGAGGAATCTGGTGCCGACCGGCTACGGCTTTGTACTGCCCGACCAAAATGGCTGGAGCCGCTATCTCCACTTTCAAGCCGCGTGGCTGGTGATTTTGACCGGCCTGCTTTATGCGATCGCCATCGCATTGAATGGGCATTTGCAGAGGAACCTGCTCCCGGGCAAGACCGATCTTTCCTGGCGGGCGCTGTCAATCGCAATCGCGGACCACTTGCGCTTCAGGCGGCCGAGCGCGGCCGAAGCCTGGTCGTATAACCCGCTGCAGCGGCTCAGCTACCTCTTCGTAATCTTCGTTTTGTTTCCCCTGGTAATCTGGACGGGACTGGCGATGTCGCCCGCCTTTGTTTCCGCGGTTCCGGCAGCCGTCAACCTGCTTGGCGGCCAGCAATCGGCGCGCACGCTTCACTTCTTCGTCTCGCTGGCTCTCGTGCTGTTTCTGCTAGTCCACGTGGGGATGGTTTGGCTGGCCGGATTCAGAAGCCGCATGCGCACCATGATCACTGGCCGCGTCGACACGAATTCCGCCGGCACAAGTCGGCTGGCATAGGTATGGAGCGTATATGAGCAAAGAACCGTCACGCGCGGAACTCTCCCGCCGCAGACTGATCACCACCGGACTCGCGGCCACAGCCGGCGCCTTGGGCCTGGGCGCGGCCGCGCGCCTCGCGCAAGAATACGGCCTCGTCCCGCCCGATCACGGCGGAATCTACGGCCTCGGCGAAACTCTGACCTACGCCTCGCAACGGCTGCTCACCCGGCACTCGCTGGCCCGTGAATTTTCTCGCAGCCAGATTTCGCAGCCCCCGTTCGCCAACGAAGTCGCACCCCCCAGTGAAGAGTTCAAGCGCCTTCGGGCCGGAAAATTCGCCGACTGGCGGCTCACTGTCACCGGTCTAGTTGCGAATCCCGCCGCGTTTTCGCTCGACCAGCTTAGGAGCTACCCATCGCGCAGCCAGATCACGATGATCCAGTGCGAAGAGGGATGGTCGTATATCGCCGAGTGGATCGGCGTGCCTCTCTCTCACGTGCTCAATCTTGTAGGCGTGCAGCCGCAGGCCCGCTACGTGGTCTACTTCTCGATCGAACCCGACTGGTGGGAGAGCATCGACATGGCCGACGCTTTGCATCCCCAAACAGTTCTCGCCTACGGAATGAATGGCGGTGAAATCCCGGTGGGCAACGGCGGTCCCCTGCGCCTGCGCGTCGCCCGCCAGCTCGGCTACAAGAGCGTGAAGTACATCACTCACCTCACCGTCACCGACAGCCTGAAGAGTTTCGGCAAAGGTCTCGGCTCCGCGTCTCCGGAAGGAGGCTACTCCTGGTACGCCGGTATCTGACAGGTTCGAGTCGGTTTGGGCAGGCCACGACGTTCACTCGTGCCGTTCCGTCGTTCAAAATCAATCCGCGCTTTCGCGGCTGAGGAAGCCTGCGCGGGCACTACGACTTCTCGGCAGGCCGCTCGTGCAACGTCGGCTTCTTTCTCCCAGCATCCGCATAGACGACGCATCCGATCCCCAGCGTCACAGATGCGAAGCCGCAAACTCCCGCCCACCCAAACCGCTGCCATAAAAGTGAACTCGCATAAGAGCCCAGCGCCCCGGCGCTGAAATAACAAATCATGTAGACCATGTTCAGCCGGCTGCGCGCCTCGGGCAGCAATCCGTAGATGCGGGTCTGATTCGACACGTGACCCGACTGCACGCCAACGTCGAGCAAGATCACGCCCGCGATCAATCCGCCCATGTGCCTGCCAAAAACGTAAAGCACGACGAAAGAAGTCAGAGTCGTCAAAAGCGAGATCAAAACATTGCGGCGCGCGCCGTAACGATCTGCCAGGTGTCCGATAAAAGGGGCACAGACGGCGCCCAGCGCACCCACCAGCCCAAAAAGTCCGGCGACACCGCTGCCGTAGTGATAAGGAGGAATCTGCAAGAAGAAGACCAGCGTGGTCCAGAACGCGCTGAAGCAACAGAACAGAATCGCGCTCAGCGTAGCGGCTTCTCGCAGAACCGGCTGTTCGCGAATCAACTGCGCCGCCGACCGGATCAACTCCGGCCACGACAACTGCAACTCGGGCTTGCTCGTCGGCAGGCCGGCGCGAATCAATGCGGCGAGCGCCAGCATCAGCAGGCAGGCCAGCCAATACACCGTGCGCCAGCCCGCCCAGGCCCCCAGAAGTCCGCTGAAGGTTCGCGCCAGCAGGATGCCGAACAACAGTCCCGAAAGCACCGCTCCCACCGTCGCTCCCCGCCGCGCCCGAGGAGCAAGATGAGCCGCGAAGGGAACGATCAGATGAACCGTCGACGCCGCCATGCCGATGCCCAGGCTGGCCAGCGCGAGCCAGGGAAAATTCCGGGCGCTGGCCATGAGCGCCAGAAACACAGATTCAGCCAGCAGCAGATACACGATCAAACGCCGCCGCTCTTTGGTATCGCCCAACGGAACGAAGAACAACATTCCCAGCGCCGCGCCCAACTGTGTGAGCATAGCCACGATTCCAACCTGCGGCACACGGATGCCGAAGCTGACCGCAATGCTGGCAAGCAGCGGCTGGATGTAATAGATGTTGGCGACGATCGCGCCCACGCTGAATGCCATCAACCAGACGTGCGCTGGCTTGATGGTTTCTGTGGAATGGATCTCCTGCCTTGGGTTGGCCTGAAGAACCTGCATCGATAAGATTGCCGTACCCATTAAGATGCTCGCGCTTTCCCGGCAGACTCAATCAGTCACGAACTCACCGCATTCCAGACGCCGTCTCCGGTTCGGGAATCGCCTCGATGCGTCCCAGCAGAAAAATGTAGCCCGCAATCCCGAGCAACAAAACGGCGGCCGCAGTCACGAAAGCAGCGGCGAACGAATGCGTCGCAGCGACGATGTAGCCGGTGACGATGGGCGCGGAAATCGCTCCGATTTGGCCGGAGAAGTTGACCGCTCCGGCGAGAGTGCCCACGCTTTCCCGCGGCGAAATCAGAGACGGAACCGTCCACGCCACCGGCGAGGCCGCCGCCAATCCTCCCAGAGCGAGGCTGATCCAGACCAGCGCGGCGGCCGAGCTGTGAGCGCGAGCCGCGCCGAAGATCGCCATCCCACAGGCCATCCCGCCCACCATAGCGCTTTGCCGAACGCGATTGGCGTCGTAGCCACGCAGGATGAGAGCGTCCACCAGCCATCCGCCCACCAGCACATCGGTGAACGTGGCAAACAGCCAGGGCACGCTCGTGTAGAAAACCGAGTGCAACAAATCCATGCGGAGCGCAACCGAAAGATAGCTGGGCAGCCAGGTCAGCAAAAGAAAAAAAGTGTAGTTGTAAGCACCCCAACCCAGCGCCAGGCCGTAGACTTTCGGCTGCGTCAAAAGATAGCCGAGCGAACTACCGCTTCGCGCCTTGGCCTGATCTTCCGGTTGCGCGTTTCCTTGCCGGATAAAATCAAATTCTTCCGGAGACAGTCCGTTGTCTTCTGTGGGATTTTTATAGATCCGATAGAACAAAACAAAATAAAACAAGCTGATGAAACCGGTAGCGGCGAAGCTCCAGCGCCAGCCGAAATAAAAAAGCAGCAATCCGATCAGCGGCACTCCGATGGCGCTGGAAAATTTTGCCGCCGCATCGGACAGTGACGTGGCCAGGCTCCTCTCTTCGCGAGTAAACCAATAGCCCAGAGCCTTGGCATTCGCCGGGAAGATGGGTGACTCGCTCACACCCAAGAGAAAGCGAGCTCCGAAAAACCAGGTAAGGCCGGGAGCAAGGGAAGCGGCGAACGAAGATAAGCTCCACAACAGCGCGCTGATTCGGCCCACGCGGCGCACTCCCCAGCGATCAAGCAAGATTCCGCAGGGCATCTGCATCGCGGCGTAAGTCCAACTAAAGGCGCTGGAGAGATAGCCGAAGGCCACCAGCGACAGTCCGAAGGAATCGTGCAGCGCGTCGCGCGATACCGATAGATTAATCCGGTCGAAGAAATTGACCAGAACGCCGAAGGCCAGCAGGAAGGCGATGCGCCATCGCCGGCGCGGCACGCTGGATCCGGACGCAATGTTAGGCAAGAGCGCTCCGCCGAAAGTTTAACGATGAGAAGCTAGTTCTACAACGGGATTGACTACTGCACTCCGATGCCCGCGAGCAAACCACCATCGACGACGTAATCGCAGCCGGTGCAGAACCCCGCCCGATCCGACGCCAGAAAAGCCGCCAGCTCAGCGACCTCTTCCGGCGTGCCGATGCGCCCGAGGGGATGAGCCGCGCCAAAGCGCGCGAACGCCTCCTCCACCGGCACATTGGGAGAAAAGTTCGCCGCGGAGCGCGCCAGCATGGGAGTGCGAATCGATCCCGGACTGATCGAATTCACGCGAATGTTATCGCTAGCGTGGTCGAGTGCGAGCGCGCGCGTCAAGCTGTGCACCGCGCCCTTCGTCGTCGCATACGCAGCCACCCCGCGCTGGCAGGCGTATGCCTGAACTGAAGCCAGATTAATCATGGCGCCGCCCCCGCGCTTTTTCATCTCTGGGATGCCGAAGTGCGCGAGGAGGTAAACGCTGCCCACGTTCACCAACATGCAGCGATTCCAGGTCGCGAGGTCGGTTTCGAGGACCGTGCCGAAAGGATGAATGGCCGCCGCGTTGGCGATGATATCCAGCCCGCCAAACTGCGCGACAGTCTTGGCGACCACGGAGCGGACCTGCTCAGCGTCGGTGACGTCCGAGCGCTCCACCCGCAAGATTAAATTCAGTTTGGCCGCATCGCGGGCCAACTCGTCATTCCCCGACGCCTCGATCCCGCATGAAACTACTTGAGCGCCGCCTGCGGCGAAGCGCACTGCAATCGCGCGCCCGATTCCCGTGGTGCCTGTGACCAGCGCTATTTTTCCCGCGAAGTCTTTCATATTCGTTGAACCTCATCGCTTGCACAGCCGAGGAAGAAGATGATAACCGTAACGCGGCTATTTCGATAATTCCGGCAGCGCATACCGTAATCCCCGCACCACCCCGCGCAATTCCGCCAAACCTTTCAACCGCCCCACCAGCGAATAGCCGGGATTCACTTTCTTGCCGATGTCATCGGCGAGCAGATGCCCGTGATCGGGACGCAAGGGAATCTCATGATCCTCGCGCCCCGCGCGCCGCCGCCTCGCTTCTTGCTCCAGCAACGCGTGAATCACGCCCACCATATCGGAACTGCCGTCCAGGTGCTCCGCTTCGTAGAAGGACCCATCCGGCTCTCGCATCACCTGCCGAAGATGCACGAAATGAATCCGCCCGCCGAACTCCCCCGACATCGCCAGCAAATCGTTATCGGCCCGCGCTCCGAAAGATCCCACACAAAACGTCAAACCATTCGCCGTCGAATCGCAGGCCGCGAAAATCGCTCGCACGTCGTCGGCAGTCGACACCACGCGCGGAAGTCCGAACAGCGGCCACGGCGGGTCGTCGGGATGAATCGCGATGCGCACCCCATTCTCCTCTGCCACCGGCACAACCTCGCGCAGGAACGCAACCAGGTTCGCACGCAGTTGATCAGCCGTGGCACCCTCGTATTCCCCAATCAAAGAGCGGATGGTCTCGCGATCATAAGTCGCCTCGGCCCCGGGAAGCCCGGCGATGATCGTGCGTTCCAGGCGATCTCGGTCAGCTTCCGACATTCCTTGAAAGCGAGCGCGGGCAGCCCGAATCCGTGCGCGGGAATAATCCGCCTCTGCTTTTGTGCGCTTGAGAATGAAGAGATCGTAAGCCGCGAAATCAATCGCATCAAAACGCAGCGCGTAACCTGTGCTCGGCAAGCTCCATTGCAAATCGGTTCGCGTCCAGTCCACCACCGGCATGAAGTTATAGCAGACGACTCGCACGCCCGCCTTCGCAACTGCGGCCAGCGTATCCTTCCACGCGCCGATGAATTGCCGATAAGGTCCGGATCGCCGCTTGATGGAATTGTGAACCGGAATGCTCTCCACCACCGACCACACCAGACCGGCCGCGGCAATCTCATCTCGGCGCTTGAGAATTTCCTCGAGCGGCCAGGCCTCGCCTCGGTAACGATGGTGCAGCGCCGAGACGATGCCGGTGGCTCCCGCCTGCTTGATGTGATCGAGAGGCACGGGATCGTTCGGCCCAAACCATCGCCACGTCTCCTGCATGCCCTGATCTTAACGCAGAGCGTGGACTCAGGAATTCAGCCACCAGATTTTGAAGTTCAACAGGGCTGCGAACCCAGACCACAGCGCATACGGAACCATCATCCAGAAAGCGAGGGTCGAAATCGCGTGGAACGCGAGGGCGGTGGCGACGATGGCGATAAACAAGAAAACGATCTCGACCAGCGCCCACCCGGGGCGGCGCAGCCGGAAAAATATTCCTGACCATGCCACATTGAGGGCCAATTGGGCAAAGAAAAGAATCAGCGCCAGCCTCCCCCCACCCCGCTTGGCCCCTTGCCAGACCAGCCAAGCGCTGATTGCCATCAGCAAATAAAGAGTCGACCAAATCGGACCGAACAGCCAGTTCGGCGGATTAAAGGCAGGTTTTCTCAACCCCACGTACCACGTACGAACGGAAGATGCGGTCCAGATGGAGGCGAGCCAGGCGGCGCTGCAACACAAGAAAAGAAAAAGGAGAAGCATGAGCCAGCGGGGTTCAGCCACGTCGCGCCTCCAGTCGTTTGATCTGCTCGATGTAAAGCCTGGAGTCAAACTTCTTGGATGTGCTGGCGTTCGACATGTAGCGAATCTGCCCGAAAATCGGCCGCTCAAACCATGCGCGATCATGCTTGCCAACTATCGCCCAGGCAATTCCGGCGTAGCCGTTGGGATCGCGCCCGTCGAGTTCGTAACGATCATTGAGCCGCACGGCTCGTTGATAAGCCACGGCGACCGAAGGGCTCCACTCCAGAATTTTCTTGGCCCAGTACATGCGCATGTAGTTGTGCATCCACCCGGTCAAGACCATTTGTCTTTGCGCCGCATTCCATAGTGCGTCGTGAGTTTCGCCACGCTCCAGTTGCTCGTCGCTATAAACGATCGGACGTTTGTCGCTGGCATGCCGCGCGAACGACCGTCCCGCCCAGGGTTCGAGCGATTCGAAACGGTCATAATTCGGGTTGTAGCGCACGAAATTTACCGAGAGTTCGCGGCGCACGATCAATTGCTCCAGAAACGCCTGCTTCGCGGCTTGGGGGGCCGAGGCTTTTTGTATCGCCTGTGCAACCGTAAGCGGACCGATGTGTCCGAAGTGCAAGTAAGGCGAGAGATTGCTCGTGCCCACGAGTTCGGGGTGATTCCTGTCCTTCGGATAATTCTTCAATCTGCTTCTCATAAATTCTCTCAGGATGTTCAGGGCCTGCTTCGTACCTCCCCGCCAGTCCCCCGCCGGAGGAACAGATCGATCCAGCGGCCAGCCTGTGATGAAATCTTCCTTCAGCGAAAGTGACTGCAGCTTTCGCGGCGCCTTCCATGGAAGACGCGCTTTCACGACTTTCGCCGGCACGAGATACCGCGGCAAGAGCTCGTGAATTCGCGGCCGAATGGTACGCGCGCCGTAATGTTCTCTACCGAGCAGGCGCGAGGGCACGATAACATCGGCATCCACGGTCCAGAGTGGCACTTTCAAAAGCTGCGAGGCGCGTACCCGCCAATGTTCCGTTTCGCGCAACGGATTCTCGTCGCCGATCACCATCGCCGCCCGCACCTCCTCGCAAAACTTGATCAGGCTATGGTCGGGATAGGCACGCAGCACGAAGCCGACATTGCGCTTGGCAAGTTCCTCCGCGATATCGGGAATGCCCGAGGCCAGAAAGCGGTAGTGGCGCAGGTTCGCGTTCGGATAAAACGGCACCGTCGCAAAGAAAACGACCACCGGTTTTCGCAGCTCATTCCCCACCCTGATCGCAACGTCCAGAGCGGAATTATCCAGCCCCCGCTGCGCTCGCTGCATCCAGTAGACGACGCACTTTCCCCGCGGGTCGGGTGCTTCGGCGCTGCGAATCATGACGCGGGGATCGGCGCTGATTTTGCTGAGTTCCATAGAATCGGTTCACACGCTACTCTGGGATCGGTGGAAGCCTCATTGACAGTTTGGGCGGTCTCCGGTCCAATAGCTTAGATGCATCGTGAGAAGGAAACTCAGGTCACGGTTGCAGTCGCAGCAATTTCTTATTTCGCCTAGGAGAAAACTCAATGTCCGCACCCAGCCGCCGGCCGGAAATCCGCCGTCGCCGCGCCCGTCAACACAAGATCACCACGCTACGCAAACGCTTGGCCTCGGCCCAGAACGACGGCGACCGCAGCCGCGTCACCGCCAAGCTGCAAAAGCTTTCCATCGCCTCGCCCGGCCAGCCTTTGCTGAAGTAGATGGCCCCCCGGGCGCGCTTTTCGACGGAGCTGGCGGAGCTGGCGAAACTGACGCATCACGCCACACCGGCGGTAGTCTTGGAGTTGGGGTGCTGATGCGATTTCGCCTCGCGCTCCCCGCTTAGAACTTCCCGATACACTTCCACAATCCGCTGCACCGATTTTTCCCAGGAAAACTTGGCCGCCTGGCGGTAGCTGCGCTCCTTCATTTTCTCGCGCAGGGGCTGGTCCAGCAGCACACGATGCAGCGCGCGCATAATCTCGAAAACATTTTCCGGATGCACCAGCACGGCCGCATTCCCCACCACCTCGGGCAGCGAAGAAACGTTCGAAGTTACCACTGGAGTGCCGTGCGCCATCGCCTCCAGCGGGGGCAAGCCGAAGCCTTCATATAAAGAAGGGAAGACAAAAATCTTGGCGGAATCGTAAAACGTGCGCAAGACTTCAATGGGCACAAAACCCAGAAAGCGCACGTCGTTCTGCACCCCGCTGCGGATCACCGTTCTCCTCAACTCGGGGTTGCCCGAAACATCGTCCCCAATAATGATCAGCTTGAGATCGGGAAAAGCCCCATCTTTCCCCAACTCCGTCTTCAACGCCGAGAACGCCTCGATGATCCGCCCCACATTCTTGTGCGAGCTGATTCGCCCCGCATACAGAAGAAAAGGGTAAGTCACCTGGTAGCGCTCGGCGATCAGTTGGCGGTCGGCAGCGCTGGCGTGCCCACGCAGCAAACGTTCATCGATCGCGTTGTACACGACTTCGATGCGCCCTGCGGGAATGGCAAACAGCTTTTGGATTTCAATCTTGGTGAAATTCGAAACCGCAAATATGCGCGCCGCTCCCTGCAAAACCCGCTTCGTCATCTGGAAGTACAGCGAACGCCACACTCCGGTCTGCTCGCGCGCCCGCGCCAGATGGTCCAGAATGTCATGCACCGTCATCACGTAAGGGCACGGTAGCGCGCGGGGAATCGAAAATAGATTCGGAATGTGCACCAGGTCGCAATCGAGCCGCTTCACAATGGTGCGAAACTCCTGGAATCCCATCACCGAGCGGTCTGGCTCGGCCAGAGGCACCGCATGAAAATTAGGCGGAAGAGAACCGATTTCCTTAAGCCGGGCGTGCGACCCGATCAGGAAGTATGTGGTTTCGCGATCCAGTCGCCCCAACGTCCGCACGACGTTCCGGATGTATGTGCCCACCCCGAACTCGGTCATCCGCCGGATATCGATCGCGATCTTCACTGAGGGCATTTAAACACAGAGGTGATGTGCGCAAACAGCAGAACAGGCCGAGGTTGACACGGGTATCATCATCGAATGCCCAGACCCGTGATCCATATCTCGGAGGCGGAAGCGACCAGCGATTTTGCCGGTGTGCTGGCACCTGGGCACGCGGGGGAAGAAGTTATCATCAAGCGGGACGTCCTGCCTCTTGCAGTGGTCCTTTCCGCTGAGCCATGGTGGCCGTCCACTCTCGGAATCCATCGCGAGGGTGGAAGCGCATGCCAAAGAACTCGGGCATGAACCCAGGCTGGACGCCGACTTCGCCGCCGACTTGGCCGAGATCCTCAATCGCCGCAAGCCGCGCCATTCAGCGATATGGGAATGGTTCTCGACTCCGGCGTCCCGATCGCGGGTGACGGTTCGGGCAACAGTGTGCGGCAAATCCTTCCGCGGGTGCATGCCGCATACGGAGAAATTGATTCCCCGCTCTCCGGCGTCATCATCGTCGAATTGACCCAGGGCCTCTACCGTGCCACGAGCGAAGCCAGCGGCGCGCGCGGGAAAGCCTTCAGCGAAGAACTTCGCCGTAACATGGGCAGTGCGCCCAGTGACGGTGGAGATCGCCGAACTCGCCGGACGCATCGACGGCGCACAGGCTGCCCGCGGGATCAGGATGGCCTTCGAAGATCTGCTGCCCGGCGGGACGGCGCTCTGTCTTGATTTCGCAGTCGCCACGATGAACATCCGTCACTTCGAGCAAATCCGCGGCCTGAAGGCTGTGCCGTTCTAATAGGTCCGCACTTCCGCCTGCGCTCTCGCCCTGCGTTCGGCATACAACGGAAACGCCTCGCACAAGTCGAGCACCTCTTTTCGAATTTTCGTCAACGCCGCCGTATCGTTGCGCTTGAGCAGCGCATCCGCAATCCACCGTCCCACCTGCCGCATCTCGCTCTCTTTCATTCCGCGCGTCGTCAGAGCCGGAGTGCCAATGCGAATGCCGCTCGGCCTCATCGGCGGATTAATATCGAAGGGAATCGCATTCTTGTTTACCGTGATTCCGGCGTCGCCGAGAGCTTTTTCGGCTTCGCTGCCCAGCATACCTTTGGAGAACACATCGACCAACATCACGTGCGTGTCGGTGCCGCCGGAGATCATGCGGAAACCCTCGGCGGCCAAAGTCTCGGCCAGCACTTTGGCATTGACCACGACTTGCCGCGAATAATCGCGGAACCCCGGTTGCATCGCCTCCTGGAAGCAGATCGCCTTGGCCGCAATGATGTGCATGAGTGGGCCGCCTTGCATTCCCGGAAAAACCACTTTGTCGATTGCGACCGCGAATTCCGCCTTCGAAAGAATCATGCCCGAGCGCGGTCCGCGTAAAGTCTTATGCGTAGTCGAAGTGACGATATGTGCGTAGGGCACCGGCGAAGGGTGGGCCCCGCCTGCCACCAGCCCGGCAAAATGCGCCATGTCGACGAGAAATAGCGCTCCGACTTTGTCCGCGATCTGCCGCATGCGCGCGAAATCGATCGTCCGGGGATAAGCGCTGCCCCCGCCGATGATCAGCTTCGGCCGGTGTTCCTCGGCCAGCTTTTCGAGCGCGTCGTAGTCGATGGTCTCGGTCTCTTTGGTCACGCCGTAAGGCACAATCTTGTACGTCTTGCCGGAGAAATTCAGAGGATGCCCATGCGTGAGATGGCCGCCGTGCGCCAGGTTCAATCCAAGAATTGTGTCTCCCGGCTGCAGCACCGCCGCAAAAGCCTCCATGTTCGCCTGCGAGCCCGCGTGTGGCTGCACGTTCGCGTGCTCGGCGCCAAATAATTGTTTCGCGCGATCGCGCGCCAGGTTCTCGACCACGTCCGCGTATTCGCACCCGCCGTAGTAACGCTTGCCGGGATATCCTTCGGCATACTTGTTCGTAAAGACCGAGCCTGCCGCTTCGAGCACGGCCTCGCTGACAAAATTCTCCGAAGCGATCAGCTCCAGGCCTTCATGCTGGCGGCGGGTTTCGTGATCGATGGCAGCGGCAATCTGCGGATCGGCTTCGTACAGCGGGCGATACATCGCGGAATTTTTCATGGGGATCGTTTCTCGCTTCATCATTCTAAGTCGTTGTCATCCTGAGGCCCGCGTTTTTGGCGGGCCGACGGACCTTTGTGCTCGCTGCCCCCACCGGACTCTCTGCCAGCCGCGGAAGCTTGCACCAGCAGCCATTCTACTCGCTGACTGCCGGCCGCCTTCGCTACTCAAACGCGCTTCGCAGAAAGGAAGCCAGTTGCCACCCATCCATATATTTGTAAGGCGTTTCGCCCATGGTGTAATGCCCACAGGGCAGCACCACAACTTTGTGATCGAGCCTGTGCCGTTCAAATTCGGTCACGACATCGCGCGAAAGCTCCGGCAAGAAAGTCAAATCATACTTTGCATAAATGATGAGCGACTTCCGCGGCCAGCGCGAAAATTGATCAAAGTACGCCATCGGACTAACGGCGAGCCAAGATTTCCGCAAAGTTTCCAGGGTAATTTGCGACTCCATGCCCTGCCGGATGTGCCGCGTCGACTGCCCGTGCCACACCACATCCGCCACGTACGTTGAAGCATGATTGAACGCCGCCACCCGAATGCGCGGATCATGCGCCGCCGCAATAAAGGCATAACACGACCCCAGGCTCGTGCCCACGATGCCGAGTTTGCGATAGCCTTGCTGCTCCAACCAATCGAGGCAGCAACGCACATCCACCACTCCCTGCCGCACCGCATCGAGGGTGCGGCCAATGTTCGCCGAAACCGCATAATCGGCGCGGCTGGTCTCGACTGGCATTCGGATGTCATGATAGGGCATGCTCAACCTCAGCACCGCGATGCCCAACAGGTTCAGAACTTTGCAAAGGCTGACGTAAGCGATCGCGTCCGCATTCCAATGCGGCAGAAGAACGACGGCGCGCCGTCCGCGCGCGGGAAACCAGCGCGCATTCACCAGATTGTTTTCCGCGTAAGGAGTCTTCACCGGCGCGGTGAAGCGCAGAAACTCTGCGAACGTTCCTCTCACTTTGGCTTCGAGCTTCGGGTCAGGAAGTTCGCGCGTAGAAAACACCTCGACCTCGCGCTTCTCCAATCGGAAGTCGTTCGGCTGCGTGTAGCCATAAAACTCATCGCTGGCCGCGACGATGCGCCGGTTGTAGTCGACAAAGAACTTCGCCGGATCCTCCACTGCCTGCCCCGGACGCGTGCCATTGCGGCAAGGCCAGTCTCGCGCCCACTCCACCCCCCAATCCAGCGGACGCACCACCCGGTTGTTGTCCACCGAGGTGAGCTTGTGCTCCCAGTCATACATCCATTGTGCGTATCCCGTCGGCATGGTTGATCTTCCAGTGTAACAACCGAAAGCTGGAGCCCTCGGCTCGATGAATTCAACGGTAGGAATCACGGGTTGGCGACGCGGATTCGTTCCTTGAACGGGAGACGGCGGAGAAATGTTGCCGGCCCAGTGACATCGTATCACCGCAAATTTCGCCTGGACGCGTTAAGAAGGTCGGCGTGTGGGCCTTTGCTTGTAGCCACACTGGGAGTTACAACGGTTTTCGGATGGAACGAAGCGAAGAACTGCTCCAACATCCGGAAGCACGGGTTCCATTTCGCGGAAGCGTAGAGTTCGGCGCGACACACAGGAGGACTACGGCGAAGAGCAATGGATTGGGGTCGGCATGATTCAGGACCGTTGCGCCTCTGTAGCTTTTGCGCCACGCCTTCACGATACCATCCGTATTCTGTCCCTGAGAAAGGCAGATCATAAAGAACGGAAAGAGTAGGAAAACCCCATCCAGGACGGACTGGAAGCGTGTTGATGCGATCGCGACGAAGACATCGACTGTTCCGATATCCCAAGGCAGGGAGCGGACTTTTTCACGCATGCGATCTTCCGGCCCGCTCCCAAGAAACAAATGACCCTGCGCCTCGACCCTGACGTGCTCTCGTTCTTTCGCAAGCACCCCCGCGGCTACCAGACCACGATGAACGCAGTCCTGCGCAAATACATCGAGTCTGGACAGGCACTGGCTTCGGCCCAGGTGAAGGAAAGCGTTTGAAGACTTTGCGGGCAAACACCAAGGTCCCTCGCTGCGCTCGGGATGACAAGCTTCTTGGAATGAGGCTCGAGACGCTAACTCCCATACTTCCGCGGCACGCGCTTGGAGATGTTGCAGAGTATTTCGTAAGGCGAGCTGTTGGCCAGCCGGGCATGCTCCAGCGCATCCACGCTCAAGCCGTCGCTGGTTCCGAGCAGAATTACTTCGTCGCCAACACTGATACCGGGAATGCCAGTCACGTCCACCAAAGTGAGATCCATCGAGATGCTGCCGATGATGGGAGCGTAGTGGTCGCGCACGATTACGCGGCCGCGATTGGAAAGCTGGCGATTGTAGCCGTCGGCATATCCCACGGGCAGAACGGCAACGTGCGCGGGAGCTTTCGTGACGTAAGTTCCGCCGTAGCCTAGCGCCTGATTCGCGGCGAAGTTTCGCATGGAGAGAATGCGCGTCTTCCAGGTGAGCACGGGTTTCACCGGCAGCCGCAGCGTGCCTCCGCTGACCTCGCGGCCTGCGCGCTGGAAGGGCAGGAAGTAGCCATAAAGCGCCACCCCGGGACGCACCATGTTGTTCCAAGTCTCGCGCCGCGAGATCAGCGCGCTGGTGTTCGCCATGTGTACAAGACTGGGATCGAAGCCGGCAGCGCGGACCATGCGCTGCGCCTCGGCAAAGCGCCGCTCCTGTTCAGCCACCGACGGCGCATCCATGATTTCGGACGAAGCCAGATGCGTGGAAAGCCCTTCGAGAATCAAGTGCGGAGCCGCGCCCAGAGCTTCGAGCACAGCCGGAAGTTCCTCCAGCGAAACTCCCAGCCGGCCCATCCCGGTATCCACTTTCAAGTGCACCGCATGCCGAAAGGCTCCGGCTGCTGCTGCATTTTCCAACGACTCGATGTGCCAAGGCTCCCATACCGTCGGCGTAAGCTTCTGCCGGACGATTTCGCTTTCTTCGCCGCGCCAGAATCCTGTCATCAGCAGGATGCGCGACTCGATGCCCGCGGCGCGCAGCGGGATCGCTTCGTCGAGCGAAGTTACGCCCAACCAGCGCGCACCTTCCGCCTGCAGCGCGCGCGAGCACTCCGCCGAGCCGTGGCCGTAGGCGTCCGCTTTCACCACGGCGCACACCGTCACGCCAGCGCCGGCGTGCTTCAGCACGGTGCGAAAATTTTGCCGCAGCGTGGAGAGCGAAACTTCCGCCCAGGTGGGGCGCGTCGCCACGCGGCTCAAGGTTTCTACTGTGGTCGCCACTGCGCTCGATTATAGCGGCAGGGCCGCGCCCGCTTAGGTTACGCCGGGGCTACTCCCGCCCGCCTCCATTGCCGGAAAGCGAGAAGTTCACCGTAATCTGCGTCTCCACTTCCACCGGCTCGTTGTTCAAAATGTAAGGCCGGTAGCGCCACTGCCTCACGGCCTCGACCGCGGCCGACACCAGCATCGGATGACCGGTCAGCACCCGAAGATTTTCGATACTTCCCGCCTTGCTGATCACCGCCTGCAACTCAACCACACCTTGGATGCGGGCACTGCGAGCCAGCGGAGGATACACAGGCTGCACCTTGCGAATGAGATTTCCCTCATTCATGTGGGACACGGGCAGCGGCGCCACGACTGCAGCCGGCGCTGGTACGGGCATGATCGGGCGAGGCCCGATCCCGAGTGCATTCGCAATTCCGCTCTGATCGCCGCTTCCGGGCCCGCCAATCGACGGACCGACCGCCAGGCCCGGCGGACCTTCGTCGCCGACAACCGGCCCGTGGGGCATTTGCGACGGTCCTCGAAAAATAATCTGGGTAGGATGGCTCGGCTCAGCGGCGCTTGCGCCGGTGCGCGCTCGGACCGGCGCCAAGTCTCCCACCGGTTGTCCCAGACTGATGGGCGTCGTGAGTTGATGGAACGAAGGCAAGCCCTGCGGCCGCAGCAACGGCAACACCAGCAGTACGCCGACAGCCAGAGCCTGCAAGCCGAACGAGGTCAAAGCCGTGAGTGCGCGGCGCGAGCGCTCGTCCCAGGAAGCGGTGAGTGTGCGGTCAAACATGTGTCCTCCTCGGTTGAAACTGGTTATTGCTAAGGACACCGGAAACTTTTTCGCGGACCGCGATCACCAAAAAAAAAGCCGCGCGGAACGCGGCCTTGAGGAACTTTTCCGGCACCAGCGGTGTCGTCGAAACCGCAGATTACTGCGGCGTGGTTGGCTTCGGAGACGACGGCTTCGGCGTCGTTCCGCTCGAAGGCCTTGGTCCCGCGGGTTTGGCAGCCGCGCCAGCAGGCGCAGGTGCGGGCACTCCCGATTGCGTGTTGTAAATATCGACTACGGGCTTGGTGATGTCGACTCCCTCGTTGGCCCACAGCACCGGACTCTGCGGCCACGGGTTCGAGATATCGACGATCATGCCGAGGCCGTTGTCCTGCGCATACTTCACGATCGAGGGCGCCATCTTCTGCAGAATGCGCTGGAAGATTTCCTTCTGCTGGTTTTGCGCGTCTTCCTGCGCATCCTGCACCGAGCGATCGAAAGACTTCTTCTTGGTTTCGATCTGTTTGACCAGGCTGGCGCGGGCATCCTCGTTCAATTTGTCGCCCTGCGTCTGCAATTGCTTCTGCAAACTTTCCAGTTCGTCGTTTTGCCCTTTCAGTTCGTTCTGCTTCGGCTCAAGCTTTTTGCTGAGCTGTTCGAAGTCGCGCTGGCCTTCGTTGCTGCCGAGCACGGCGCGCTCGATGTTGATGGTCCCAATTTTCGTGCCGCTTCCCGTCATCATGGGAGTCGAGGTCGTCGGGGCCGCCGGCGAAGTGGCCGGACCTGTGGGGGCCGCAGTGGCGGCGCTACCGGTTTGAGCCCAAGCGGAGATCACCGAGAACACCGCAATGGCCAGAAGAGAACGCAGGAACTTGCTCGTCATTTGGATTCCTAAACTCCTTGGAACATGATTCCGGCCAGCATGCTTCCGGCGCACTCGCTCCGGTCCTTATGCTTCCGGGAATGATTACCCTGTTTCTGAAAACGCTGGGCCGTACTCACGGGCTCTTTCGTTCACTTCTGAAGACGGCCGTCGTCGGACAAGACGCATGGGATCGCCAGCGTCACACGCCGGGGCTGCGGACGTGTCGTCCACCCCTCATCAGCTTCTCTCGTGGCGTGGATCACCACGATTATAGAGAGCCGCCTGAACCCCGTCAAACCTTGCCATTTGTGGCGATTGTAGCGCCGCCGTCTCGGCGGCTGTCCGGCGGGCGTCAGGCCCGCCGCGCCGAGGGCGACGATGGCCTCGGGACAGCCAGCAAGGAGGCCGGCGTTGGTTGCAGCCTTAGGCTTGCTTTTCAGAACGTGGTCGCCACCGTGAACCTAAAAGTCTTTCGCGGCTCGCGCAACAGAAAACTCGGCGAATATGTATTCCGCGCCAGGTTGTACGTGTACAAGCCCGCGGCCGTAAGCTGGCACCCAGTCCTGGGGTTGCAAACCTCGGGAAACATCGACGGCGTAATCGGAATGGGCGGGTTCGCCGCGTTATCCAGACGCAACGGGTTGTAGGCCCAATAAATTCGGAAGGGTGCGTTGATCACCGGCAGAAACATTTGCAGTTCGAGTCCGGTCGACATTCGCGGCCTCCAGTTCGTCGACCCCAAAACTTCAAGTTCATTCGACGGCGGCGGATTCAATACGCTCCCCGGCGTACAAGTATTCGCCGTGGGCACCTGAATCAGCTCCGGACATCCGATGGGCGTGCCGATCACGCTCAGATATTGCTGCGAGGCAATCTGCAACTGCGAGCGCCGCAGGATGGGATCGATGCCGGCATCCAAAAACGGAGCCAGAGCCACCGGCCCATAGATCGTGATGCGATATTCGAAATTGGTGACGATACTTAAATCGCCGCCCGGAAACGTGATCTGATCGAGCGGAATCGGAACGCTCACATTGCCCGCGTGCGGATTCTGCGGATCTTTGGGAACCGGAACTCCCGTGGGGTTCGTTAACGTGATTGCGCCCACACTCGGCAGGAAGGCCACTGGCGAAACCGACCGGATATCGAAGCCGCGCAGATCATTTTCGCCGCCGAGGTAAGCGCGCTGGAACGGTGGCGCCACCAATCCGCCGTAGCCGCTAATAAAAGATCCCTGCACATTGAAGCCGAAGGCGTTGCGCCGGTTCTGCACCGGAATGAATTGCTTGTATTGCAAGATCGGCCGGATCGAGCGAATCGTTCCCCCGATGCCGGCAAGCTCCGCGCCCGCCGTGAACTGGTGCCCGGTGTGCGGCGAGATCGGGCTGTTGATCGTGTTGAACGAGAAGTTGGGAAATATTTTGCTGGTGATGATGCCTTGCAGCGCGTTGGGGCCGGAGATTCCGCGGAAGGCCAGATATTCGAACAAATTTTTCGAGGCCGAACTCAGGGCGATCAGCGAAGAGCGGTCAAACGAATAGGTGATGCCCACGCGTTTGAAAGAGCGCCGGCCCAGAGGATAACCCAGCGAAGTGGTGAAGCCCGCGCTCGATTGCGTGTAGTTCTGCAGATTCTGCAGCACGGCGTTCGGTAGGTTCAACGTTTGCCCGCTGAAAATCGAAAGCTGGCGCGCCTGGTTGTAGCTCACCTTGGAGTAATAAACGTTGAAACCAAACTGCAGCGGCCGGTCGTACAAGTAGGGCTCGGTAAAGCCGAAACGCACGCTGCGCGCCAGGTTCCCCAGGCTTGCCTGCACCTGCAAAGTTTCACCCAGGCCGAGAAAATTGTTGGTCGCGTAATTGATTCCGATAAAGGCCCCTTCAAGCCCGCTGACTCCGCCGTTGAGGCCGACGCTGTTCTTGCCCTTTTCTTTGATCTTTAAAGTCAGGTCGACCAGGCCGTCTTTCTCGTCGAGTTGTCGCACCGTAGTGTTCGGGTCGTCCGGCTTCAGTTGATCGAAGTATCCCAGCTGATTCAGGCGCAGCAAACTTAGCTCCCATAGCCGCGAGTTGTAGATGTTGCCTTCTTCCAGCGCAATTTCACGCCGAATCACCTTGTCGCGAGTCGTCGTATTGCCCTGGAACTCGATGCGGCGCACATTGAACTGCTTGCCCTCGTCCACGTCAATGTCGAGATACACTTGCCTTTTTTCGTCATCGAAGCGCGTTTCAGGCACCGAAGTGAAATTGATAAATCCATACTCGCCGTAAGCTTTACGCAGATTTTCCAGGCCCTTGGCGACTTTCTCTTTGCTGAAGATATCGCCGTCTTTGATGGGAAAAAGCCCGCGCAACGCCTTCGTGTTCGGAAGCGCCTTATTGTTCTTGAAGGTGATCGATCCCAGCGTGTAGCGGTCGCCCTCCTCAATCGGCATCGTGATGTCAACCGCCTTGCCCGGTCCGCTCTGCAACAACGGAATATGAGCACCCTTGTGGCCGGTGTCGTGAATCTGAGTTTTCGGCTGGTCCACGATCACCTTGAAGTATCCGCGGTTCTGGTACTCGTTGCGCACCCGCTCGGTGTCTTCGTCGAGCTTGGTGGCGTCGTAGGTGCGGGCGAAAATATTTTCCAGAAAGATCGAGTGCGGAACGCCTATGGGCCGCAGGTTCTTCATGGCATAACGCAGAACCCGCGTTCTCACGTTCTTGTTGCCCTCGAACTTGATCTTGCCCACCTTCACCTTCGGCCCTTCTTTGATCACAAACGTGATCCCGATGGCGGCCGGTGGAATCTGCCGGATCTCGGTTTTGATCGTGGAAAACTGCCGCCCGTGTTCCGCCAGCAGCCCCTTGATCGCGACCTCGGCCTTTTTCACTCTGGAGGGGTCGTACTGATTCTCCACCGTCAGCCCGACCTTGGCTTCCTTGAAGCGGTCGAGCACGTCGCTGGTGGTCACCGAGTTCAGGCCAACATAGTTGATCTCGCGGATGGTCGGCTTCTCCTTGACCTCGACGATGATTCGCCAGCCTTTCGGAGTCTGCTCCCGGGTGAAGCGGATGTCCTCGAAATAACCCGTGTTCCACAGCGAGTTGAAATCGCGCTCCAGCGCGGCCGCATCGTAGATGTCGCCCTCGTGGGTGAAGATGCGCGCCCGAATGGTTTCCTTGGGAATTCTTCGGTTACCGGTGATGTCGATGCCGGAAATCACATCGCTCTGCGCCCAGCCGAGCCCGGGCAGAAATAGAGTGAGCACGAATCCCAGCGTCCAGGCGACGCCATGGGTTCTGTGCCAAAGCCGTGCAAATGAAGAAGATGGAGTGAATGCAGGAGTAGCGTCCCCGCCGGAACCACCGGCGCCACGCTCAGGCACAACAATGTCTTTCGAATGAAAGCGCGAGTGAATCGCTACGACCTCAGCCTCTGGGATGTGGGAAAACGATCATTATACGGTAGTGAAACGAAAAGCGTCCAAGCCGCCACTCTCGGCGGTGGCTTCCCTGCGTGCTATCGAAGGCGCTTGGCCGACTCCACCTCAACCAAGACGGAATAAAACGTGGCGGAGTTGCCTAGATCGGAAAGTTTTTCTGCGGTGAGCACATTGACGTTTCTTAATCCGGGACCCAGCTTCGCCCAATTCAGCCTCGCCGCCACCACTCCCGGCTGCACCGCACCGTCCACTCGAGCCGTGAGAAGAATTTCTCCCCGATGGTTGTACACTCTTACGGTTTCGCCATTGGCAACGCCGCGCGCTTCAGCGTCGGCCGGGTGCATTTCAAGGATGTCGACTTCTTCCATCTCCCGCACCGACGGCTGGTCACAGAAAGTGGAGTTCATAAAGTTGTCGGCCTTGCGCGCCAAAAACTCGAGCGGAAAACTGGTCCGCTGAATTCCATGCCGCGACTCCGCCGGAGGAATGAACTCAGCCACCGGATCAAGCCCCAGCGCTTTCATCGCCTCGCTATAAAGTTCAGCCCTCCCCGATGGCGTGCGGAAGTTACCATGGGCGAACGGTAAAAACGGCTCAGACTCCGCACCGGAAGCCGCCAGCCGGGGATCGGAAGCCGGAAGCCGAGAACTGGAAGAGCGAAGCCCATCGCCCGAAGCCCCAAAATTCAGCCTCACTTGTCCCTCCCGCTCCAATCTCCCTCGCGTGATCCCTACCAGCCAGGGATCGTCAGAAGCCAGAGCGCCATCGATCATCTCATCCACGCTCTCGCGGAAGCATTCGTCCCGAAACCCCATTCGTTCGGCCAGCGCGCGAAACACTTCCACATTGGCTCGGCACTCCCCCAGCGGTTCAATCGCTTGATCGGAAACCTGCAGGTAGTAATGCCCGTAAGCCGCCTGCAAATCTTTGTGCTCGAAAAAAGTCGTAGCCGGCAAAACAATATCCGCATAGTCGGTGGTATCGGTGAGGAACTGCTCGTGGACCACGGTGAATAAATCCGGCCGCAACAGCCCGCGCACTACTAGATTGTGATTCGGACAAACCGCCGCCGGATTGGAGTTGTACACAAACAAAACCTTCACCGGCGGATCGTTCAGCGTCGTCAGCGCCTCGCCCAGCCGCACCATGTTCACCACCCGAGCGGGGCGATCGAATCCGTCGGGCTTAAGGTCGGGACGCTTCAGGGCGTCTTGGTTCAACCGAAAAGCTCCGCTGGTCGAGAGATGAATCCCTCCGCCGACTTCCCTCAACGAACCAATGATGCAGGGCAGCATCGCAATCGCGCGCGCCGCCGTGCCTCCGCCGTCGGAGCGCTGCACGCCGTAATTCAGCCGGATCACCGCAGGCCGGGTCGTGGCATATTCGTGCGCCAGTTTTCGAATGTTATCGGTTGCAATGCCGGTCCACTCCGCCGCGCGCTCCGGCGGATATGACTTCACTTTCTCCCGTAGCGCGTCGAAGCCCAGGGTGTATTTCTCCACATAATCGGCGTCGTAGAGCCCTTCGCCGATAATCACGTGCATCATCGCCAGCGCGAGCGCGCCGTCGGTGCCGGGATTGATCGGAATATGCCAGTCGGCGCAAGCCGCAGTGCGCGTGCGGTAAGGGTCGATCACCACCAGCTTCGCGCCCCGCCGCCGCGCCTCCACGATGTAAGGCCACAGGTGAACGTTATTTCCGTGAATGTTCGAGGCCCAGGCAATGATGTAACGCGAGTGAATCAACTGATCCGGCTCGGTGCCAAGCTTGATGCCCATCACCGATTCGATCGCGGCTTCGCCGGCGGAAGAGCAAATCGTGCGCTCCAACTGCGAAGCCCCCAGCCGCCGGAAAAATCTCCGGTCCATGGAAGCCCCGTTGATCGCGCCGAGGGTACCGCCGTAGGAGTAGGGAAGAATCGCCTCACTGCCAAACTCGCCGGCAATCGCGCGAAAGCGCGAAGCGATCTCTCCCAGCGCTTCGTCCCAAGAAATCCGCCGCCAAGTCCCGAGTAGGGCCGGGTCTTTGACCCGGCCAGGAGCGAAGCTCCGTGCCTGTGTCACTGGACCCTTCGCCGTAATCCTCCGCATCGGATACAGCACCCGATCCGGCGCATAAACCCGATCCAGATACTTCGCCACCTTAGCGCACAAAAATCCCTGCGTGAACGGATGCCCCGGATCACCGACAATCTTTGTAGCCCGCCTATCCTCGACAGTGATCAAAACCCCGCAAGCATCGGGGCAATCATGTGGACAAGCGGCATGGACGACCTTCTTCGCCATCCTTCGATTATAGAGTGGGACAGGAAAAAACTCTGGTGCTGACAGCAGCGCCGCCGTCCCGGCGGCTGTCCGGCGGGCGCTACGATTGGGTTCAAGGGCGCAAAGTTAGGACATGCCATAATCGGCATAGGGGGAGCGGTCGCCCGCTCGCCCCTGCCACACCACCGTACATGCGGGTCCGCATACGGCGGTTCGATAAGTTAGTCCCACCGATGGACTGGCAGGCTGAGTGTTCGCGGTT
>JBEKWC010000028.1:0-150441 GCA_049513475.1 Candidatus Sulfotelmatobacter sp.
TGGCACTTGGCACTGGCACTTCGGACTTAGCGTTAGCCCATGAACCTTATCATTCCGCGCGCAGCGAGGAACCCGCTGTCCGCCGACGGCGGCAGGTCGCTGCGCTTGGCTGACTGCTGAGTGCAGCCCTACGCCCCCCGCCGAAAATCCCGCAACGCCTCCTTCAACTCCAAATTCCGAATCAGCCGATGCAAATAATTCGGATGCACTCCCAGCGACCGCGCCGCCTCTGCATAACTTCCCTGCGCCTGCTCCATGGCTTCCAGTATCAGTTGCTTCTTCTTCTCCTTCACCGCCGCGTGATATTTCGCCTGCTCCACCTCCGATGGCGGAGTTCCCTCCAGCAGCGACTCCGGCAAATCTTCCGGCCGAATCGTCTCCGATTCGCCCAGCACCAGCGCGCGCTCAATGGCATTCTCCAACTCCCGCACGTTGCCCGGCCACTCATAATTGACCATGCAGGCCAAAGCCTCGCGCGAAATCGGCCGCGGCTTCACGCCGCAGCGCTTCGCATGTTTTTGCACGAAATGCCGCGCCAGCAACCCAATATCGTCTCGCCGCTCCCGCAAAGCCGGCATCGTAATCCGCAACACCGCCAGCCGGTAAAACAAATCCTGCCGGAAGTCTCCCTCGCGCATCGCCTGCTGCAGGTTGCTATTGGTAGCGGCAATCAACCGGATATTGACTTTGATCGAATGCAATCCCCCCACTCGCTCGAACTCCCGCTCCTGCAGCACCCGCAACAACTTGACTTGCAACTCCGGCGCCAGTTCCCCGATCTCGTCGAGAAACACTACACCCCCGTCCGCGATCTCGATCCTTCCCCGCTTCAGCGCCGCCGCGCCGGTAAATGCCCCGCGCTCGTGCCCAAACAAGTCGCTCTCCAGCAGCGCCGCCGGAATCGCCCCGCAATTGATGGCGACAAACGGTTTATTTCCCCGCGCACTTTTCCGATGCAACGCGCGCGCCGCCAGCTCTTTTCCGGTTCCGCTTTCGCCCTCGATCAGCACCGTGGAATCGATCGGCGCCGCGCGCTTGATAAACTCGTGGACCTCGCGAATGCGCCCGCCATCGCCGACCAGGCTCCACTCCTGGCCGATCTCCACCGTCAGCCGCTCGTTCTCCTGCTCCAGCCAGTGCAGCCGGCGAGCATTCTCCAGCGCCACCGCCGAAATCCCCGCGATCGCCGTCAACAACTGCAAATGCTCTTCGCTAAGCCGGCTGCCCAGACTGTCGCTGTCCAGATAAATGCATCCCATCACCCGCTGGAAAACCATCAGCGGCACGCACAACAGCGACCGCACCTCTGACGCCGCCAGGCTCGCCACGTTTTTTAACTCATTACTGCCCGGCACGTCACTGCCCAGGATCGCCACCCCCTGCTCGAAAACCTGCCGCGCCACCGTTCGGCTTACCTTCACCCGCGCCACCCCGCCGCCCTTGCGTGTGCGCACAAACTCAGAATTAAAATTCGGGCCTTCCCCCTCCCCTAAAAGAATCGCCCCACGATCCGCGGGCACGACCTCAAAAATCAACTCCAGCAACTGCTCTTGCAGCTCGTTGAGGTTTGCGATAGCGTGCACGATCCGGCTAATCTTCAGCAGCGCATTCAGATTGCGCGCCAGCCGCGCATTCGCCGGCAATTCGCGCGACAGCCGCTCCGGCTGCAGATAAACCGAGTCCCGGGGTTGCAGAATCGTGGTCGCCGACGTCCCCAGATCCTCCTCGAATTCCACCCGCCCCGCCGCCGGCTCCAGATCCTCATCTTCCAACAGAAATAAAAAAGACGAGTCGCCGATGGCTAACTCGTCTCCATGTTGCAACCACTGTTCTTCCACCGCGGACCCATTGACGACGGTTCCGTTGCGGCTGCCCAGGTCCCGAACCACGAAGCGCCCACCCTCCCAACGAACCGAGCAATGCCGGCGCGATACCGAAGGATCCCCAATTGCAATTTGGTTCGAAGCCTCCCGCCCAATGCCGGTTTCTCCTTCCGGCAGCGGAAACGTCTCGTCCTTCAAGGGCCCCGAAAGCACTAACAGTCTGGGACGCAAGCTCTTACCTCGCGCACCTTCTTATCACACTTTCCCCCCCAAATGAACTTCCCGCCTCGACCTATTCCATTATCCGAACAGATAGAATCCCTATCCATTCAGATAGCGATCCCGCGCCGAAAACTGGCACTCGGCCACCATGAACCATAATCGGATACCTGCTAATCGACTCATAAATTATTGATTAAACTACCCTTAACGATAAACGCTAATTTTGTGCCGAAAGCCTGCCGAGTGGCCCAGCTCATGCATTCACCGAAGTGCGCCGCCGCTTGGCAAAAAGCGTTGGGGGAAGCGCTTTTTGACTAACTTTCGCCGAGCTTCTCGCGCATCAGGGACTCGAAGGGCCCCCTCATCGAGTCCCTGATTTTTCTCTCCGCACCCTACTCGCCTCTGTCATCTGAGTGCAGCCGAAGGGGGCTGTCCGGTCAGCGAAGCTCACGGTCTTCGTTTTCAGACTCGGCGACTACCGGCAACGGAATTCGCGCTTTAACCACGCGGCCGCAAGTGCGCAATCGCGGCCACGAGAAAAATCAGCAGCGCTGCCAAGCTGCACACTGTCCGAACCGCGTGCAATCGAGCCCACAACACGAGCAACGCGTGCGCCCTCTCAGAGCTCGGATTAAGGTCAGGATCGACCAGCTTCTGGTTCGTCGGCAGCATGATGATCAGCGTAAACGCGCCCACAAATCCGATCAGGATTGTCCCCACCAGCCACCCCAGCTCCCGCCCCAGCCACCAACTGCTGAACGCGCACAGGCAGGCCAAAATCGCCAGCGACGCCTGTAGCCGCACGGCGCGCCGATAGCTCGGTACGAACTCGGCAACCGCCGCCGCCGTGCCGCACTCCATCCGCGCCGGGTGTTCCACCAGATTGACGTAGAGCGCCGCTCCCACAAAAAGCGCGGTGCTGAACAAGGCCACAAACTCTAGGGCAAGAATCATGGCAGGTATGCTACCGCAAAGCTGTCCTCGACGTATCCAGCCCGCCTGTTGGCAACCTCGATTCTTCCAAAGGTCCCCGCACCCGTGAATCACACATGACAATTGCACCGGCCCAAGCCTCGCCATGTGCCAAGACGCAGGTGCCAAAACGGTAGACCGTCCTCTCGAAATTATGCCGCGGTCCCTGACGCGACCCCTAGGCCGGTGACAAATGTTAGAATTGCTTAACATTGCGTTGGGCCCAAACGCTGTTGCCGTTCCGAAACCTTCGCTGCGGAGACTTTCACCCATGCGCATCGCCGTCGTCGGCTCCGGATATGTTGGATTGGTTGCAGGAGCCTGCTTCGCCGACCTCGGCCATGAGGTCATTGTGGTGGATAACGATCAGAACAAGCTGACCGCCCTCAAAGAGGGCCGGATTCCCATTCACGAAAAATTTCTGCCCGAACTTCTAGACCGCCACCGCGGCCGCCTTCTGCAATTCTCTGACGATCTGGGCGAGGCCGTGCGCGCCAGCTCCATCATCTTCGTCGCCGTAGGCACACCGCCGACGGATCGCGGCGAGGCCGACCTTTCCTTCGTCGAATCGGTGGCCCGCGAGATCACCGGCGGCATCAACGATTACAAAGTCATCGTCGAGAAGAGCACCGTGCCGGTCTACACCAGCGAGTGGGTGCGCCGCATCATCTTGCGCAGCGGAGCCGATCCCGAATCCTTCGACGTCGCCTCCAACCCCGAATTCCTGCGCGAAGGCACCGCCGTAACCGACTTTCTTTATCCCGACCGCATCGTCATCGGCTGCGACAACCAGCGCAGCGCCAACGTACTCCGCGAAGTGTACGAACCGCTCACCAGCGGCAGATACTACCAGCGCTCCGAGGCGATTCCGCAGCCCGACCGCGCCTCCATCCCCGCGCCCCTCATCGTCACCAGCACCAAGAGCGCGGAGTTGATCAAGCACGCCTCCAACGCCTTCCTCGCCATGAAGATTTCCTTCATCAACGCCGTCGCCACCATTTGCGAATCCGTGGGCGCCGACGTCAAGCAGGTTTGCCACGGCGTGGGCACCGACTCCCGCATCGGCCCGCGCTTCTTGAATCCCGGCATCGGTTACGGCGGCTCCTGCTTTCCCAAGGATGTCATGGCCTTCCGCGCCGTCGCCCGCGAGTCCGGCTACGACTTCCGCCTGCTCGACGAAGTCATGCGCATCAACGAAGATCAGCGCGAGCGCTTTCTCCGCAAAGTGCGCAGCGCCCTCTGGACCCTTCGCGGCAAGCACCTCGGCGTCCTTGGCCTTGCCTTCAAAGGCGGCACCGACGACATTCGCGAATCGCCAGCTCTTTTTTTAGTGCAAGCGTTGCTGCAAGAGGGATGCAAGATTACAGCCTACGATCCCGCCGCCATGGAACGCACCCAGGAGCTCATGAACTCCACCGTCAAGTTCGTCAACTCGTCCTACGAAGTCGCCCGCGGCGCCGATGCCCTGCTCATCCTCACCGAATGGGAGGAGTTCGCCAATCTCGATCTTGATCGCCTACAACGCGAGCTCAAGTACCCCATCGTGATCGATGGCCGCAACCTCTATCATCCCGAAACCATGGCAGCCCACGGCCTCACCTACTACAGCGTGGGTCGCGCCGCCTCCCATCCCGAGGGCGTTCCCGCTGGCGTAGCCAAAAACGCCACCAAGAAAGCATGACTCCACGACGCGCTCTGGTCACCGGTGGCGCAGGCTTCCTCGGCTCCCACCTCTCGGACGCCCTCCTAGGCGAGGGCTGGCGCGTGGTCGTAGTCGACAACCTGCTCACCGGACGCCGCTCCAATCTCTCCCATCTAGCCAGCGATCCCGCTTTCGAGTTTGTCGAGCAAGACATCTGCCAGCCCTTCGACGCCGGCCCGGTCGATTACGTCTTTCACTTCGCCAGCCCCGCCAGCCCCGTCGATTACTCCGTCCACGGCATCGAAACCTTGCAAGTCGGTTCGCTCGGAACTTTCCACGCACTCGACGTCGCCCGTAAGTACAACGCTAAGTTTCTGGTCTCTTCCACCTCCGAGTGCTACGGCGATCCGCTCGAGCACCCCCAGAAGGAAACCTATTGGGGCAACGTGAATTCCATCGGCCCGCGCTCCGTCTACGACGAAGCCAAGCGCTTCACCGAGGCCGTGACCATGGCCTACCATCGCTATTACAAAGTGGACACGCGCATCGTGCGCATCTTCAACACCTACGGTCCGCGCATGCAGTTGAATGACGGCCGCGTAATTCCCAACTTCATGAAGCAGGCGCTGCGCGGCGAAGACCTCACCGTCTACGGCGAAGGCACTCAGACCCGCAGCTTCTGCTACGTCAACGACGAAATCGATGGCTTCCTTCGCCTGGCCAAATCGTCGGAACATCTCCCGGTAAATATCGGCAACCCCAACGAGTTCACCATCCTCGAATGCGCCCAGCGAGTCATCAAGATAACGGGCTCAAAGAGCAAAATCCGGCACGAACCCCTGCCCGAGGACGATCCCCAGCAGCGCCAGCCCGACATCATGAAAGCAAGGCAGTTACTCGGTTGGAAGCCCAAGATCGATCTAGAAACCGGCCTGAAAATGTCGCTCGATTACTTCCGCAAAGCCGTAGCAGAAGAGCTCTCGACCACAAAAACAACGATGTAACAGCACCCCAAGACCCCACGGCTGTCATCCTGAGGAAGCGGGCGACTCCCGACGACGGATGGGCTGCAGGTCGTTTAGGGAGAGGAGTTAGATATGGGGCTTGAGAAAAAGATCCGCGGTGGCTGGGGATGGTCAGATGTCACAAGATTCTGTTCGTGCTGTGAAACTTTTAGGGGATCACGCTGAGCCGGCCAAACTCGGGCGGGATTCGATCCAGCGCAACTCCCAGCAAAAACAATGCGACCTGGGTTCCGGCAGACGCTCGAAGGACGCTTCTCCCAGTTCAGTTCGTTCCGTTCATTTCCGCTTGACATTGGACAGCCGCGCACTTAACGTGTGTGCGTATTTGGTATTTGCGCATGTGGTGAGCTGTGAATGCGTCGCCGTCAAATTTTTCTCTTCCGTTCTCACCCCCAGAGTCCAGCGCGATTCACGCGATTTTCCCTCGAGTCTGGCTCGGATTTCTTCTCGCTGCCTTCATACTTTTTCTTGAACTAAGCACCGGAGTGTTGGTCGGCTGGCAGAAAATAACTGGACACTCGCCAGTCGCCGACACCTCTCTTCTTATGGCAGCAGCAATTTTGTTGTATGTAAGCGGATTGATCTATTGGTACCGGTGGGTATACCGCGTTCACCAGGTTCTGGCGCAGGTGACGGCGTCGAAGTATCCGATCAGCCCGCGGAAGGCGGTTGCCTATCAGTTCATTCCGGTTTACAACCTCGTGTGGAATTTCAAATGGACGAACCGAATCGCGGATTTCGTGAGTCGTGACTCGGCCGCGCACATGCGCAAGGGCTGGACGGGACTATGGCTGCTGTTTGCCACTGTGCTGGGCCTGATGGACAAAGGCCTCGAGTTAGTCTTGTTATTCACCATCAGCACCTACCTGACTAGGAAGATCAGGAGGTCGATCGACGCTCAACGCTGGGCAGCGACCCAGATGACATTCGCGGCCGCGCCTCCGGTTGCCGATGCTTCGGCGTATGCCGGGGTCCCCCTCGACGGCTTTGTTCCACGGGCAGAGGTGCACCCAGTCTCGGCCGCCGCCACTCCAATTTCGAGGCACCCGCTTGCCGCGCTGGCACCGGATCCGAAGATGTCCAAGGAATGGAAACTTGCTGTAGGGTCCGGCATTGGCGCGGCATTTGGCTTTCTGATGTGCTATGGGCTCTGGTTTCTGCTGAGCGCCATCGAACAAAAAGGCGCGATGCTGCGAGGACTGGCTACGGAGGGGGTCAGCATACTTCTGGTAGCGACAGTTCTGTATTTCTTCTTGGAACCGCTGGCCGACAGGGTTTTCCAAAGTTTTCTTTCGGAGGAACACCACGCTCCCAAAAAGCCCTGGCAAAAACTTTTCAGGTTTGGCGTATTCGTCCTGATCGTCGACGTAGCACACTCCCTCCTGGAGAGAGCGGCGGATGAAGGCGGTGGGTTCCACGTTGCCCGGCTCGGCATTCTGCTGACGTTGTTTTTCGGCGGGATGACCTACCTTTGGATCTGGGGGTCGCCCAAACCGCTCCGGGTAGCTCTGGCGCAGGTCGGAGCCTGCACTGCAGGGCTTTTGATTTTTGGGGTTTTCGTCGTGCAGGAGGCGAAGCATGTCGATGACAGATTTACCGAGCTTTCGATGGCCGCGACGAGTCCGAGCCTGGGTGAGCGGCTGGAAAACTTAAAGACCGCCGCAACCGCCCCTCCTGGCGCCCAGGAAGTTGGCCGGGCCATTGCCAACGCACAAACCGGCACGAGAGAGGCAACGGACGTAGCTCTGGTGTTGGCTTGTGCGGTATTTGTGGCATTGTGGGGGTTCGTTGCGATGCATCGGAGACTGCGAAGGGTGGGGGTCGCAGCCACGGTGTTTGCGGCGTCGGTATTTTCCGCCGTGGGACTCGGCGTCATTCCAAATTCCACGCTGGAGAAGTTTTTTATCGTCATCAGTTTGTGGTCCGCATTCTGGTGGTGTTTGGGAATGCTTGCCTTCTACGATCATGACATTTTTCAACCACCACGACCGCTTTCGCCCGATCCGCATCCCCAGTCTGGCCACAACGTTCCGCTTCCACGGTCTGCTTGGGGCGTTTGTTTCGTGATTTTTGCAGGGCTCATCGCGGCGGCCTATCACTTCCGGCCGCATGGAAAGGAAATCGCCGCGCCCACACTGACCGTAGCCGCCGACGATAAGGAGCGCGCCTACGGAGCCGCCAATCCGGCCCTCACATTCTCTGTCACCGGCCTGGAGAGCGGAGACACAGCTGAATTGATGCTCAGTGGAAATCCGAGCCTTTGCTCGTCTGCCGCCGTCGATAGTCCTCCGGGCAACTACCCCATAGCAGTCGGACCCGGCACCGGGGACACGAAGGAGGAGAAATACCGGCTTCATTTTGTTCCCGGCAGCTTGAAAGTCATCCGGGCGTCAACCCGCACAGAGCTCGCATCCAGCATCTCCAAGGCCACAATAAACTCGCCGATTACCCTTACCGCCACGGTCGCGCCCCTGGCGGGGGGCACTCCGAGTGGGACGATTACCTTCTACGCAGAAGCATATCCGCTGGGAACACGAACGCTCTCCAACGGGACCGCCTCCTACACCGCGAGCGGACTTGCGGCTGGCGTTCACCTCATCACTGCGGAATACTCCGGAGATACAAATTTTGCCAGCTCGACCTCGGGCCCATGGACACAGCAAAGCACGCTGCCAGAGGTTCGTCCTCGCGTTCCAACCACGACTGTGATCCCGGCGGGTACGGCCATTATGATCGCCATCACTCAGCCGATTGACTCAGCCACAAGCAAACCCAACCTGCCCATCGTAGCTACCCTGGCAGCACCAATTGTGGTAGACGGGCGGGTTCTGGAACGGAGGGGATCGATGGCAGTCTTGGGATTAACCGACGTCGATCCCGTTGGACGCTTGACTGGCAAACCAGCGCTTACCATACATCTGGCGCGGATCGGGATCGCAGGCAAAAATTACCAACAAATCTCGACCCTTCGAATGCAAAGTACAGCGCCCGGACGAGTCTACATCGCGCCCGCGACGATTCTCACTTTTCGCTTGCAGTCTCCGATTACAACCGATGTACCAATCCCAGTCTCGGCACGCAGTCGCCCCCCCGCGCCCTGATGGTCCGTTTTATGCTTCGAGGCTTTAACTCAAGTGCCGACGCCGGGCACGGTTTCTGCGGAACTGAGCGCGCGACGATCAATGGGAGAGCTTCAACTCTACGAGGTTTGCGCCGTGGCGGCGACGAAGTCGATGAGTTGCTGGACGCCTTGGCGATCGTCGTTGGTATTGAGGCGGAATAAGACACCCATGCCGTAGCCGGGATGCGACGATTTCACCTGGCCGCTCAAGCGCAATTTCATTTCGTGGGTGCGCACGATGATTTCGATTTCTGTGCCCGCGGGAAAGGCCAGCGGCATTTCGAGGTAGCAGCCGCCGGGTCCCAGGTCGCTGAGATGGCAGTAGTTTTTCACCGAACTTCCGCGCTGGTAGACTTCGGCGCCCAGGCGGCAAGCATAGCGGGTTTGGCCGCGGCGATTGCCCGGCTCGGAGCGCAAGCGCGCTCCGGCGGCGGCGTCGCGTCCGCGCTCTTGGTGCTTCTCTCCTTCCGACTCGGAGGGCTGCACTTCGATTGATTCCGGCGCTGACTTTGGCAGATCGACGAGGGTTCTCTCCAACCAGGCGCGCAGCACGCGGCGCGAAGCCTGGGGCACATCGACAAACTGGATGCCAGCGCGCCCATTCCAATCCTGCCACACCACCTGCCCGGACAGCCGCACACTGGTAGTCTGCCCGGGCAATTGAAATTGAAAGTATACTTTGCAGGTCGGCGGAACCTTCTTGCCGAAATTCACCGCCATGCCATCTTCCGCCAGGTCGATCAGAGTGGCTCGCGCTTGCTCCACGCCCGCGTAGTCGATGGTCGCGTGAGCGTGCACGGAGGCGCGCGTCTTGCGCCGCTTATCCCGCTGCAACACACTCTGCGCGGCGCGCAGGGTGCTCACCGCGCGCTCGTAAGAGACCGGCTTGTACAACACAAAGTTGACTCCGAGGGAGAACATCTCGCGGATGCTCTCCTGTCCCGTGACTACTGCGACGGTAAGAGTGGAGTCATTCAAGCGCGCATCGTGGCTCTCGTTCAGCAGGGGGAGCACGTCCGCTTGAGTTTCGCAGTCGATAATGATGATGTCGAAATGATCCTGCGCCAGGCGAAGAAAGGCGCGGGCCGCGTCTTCGCATAGCTCGGTGCGAATGTTCAGTTCTTCCAGGACGCCACTCAATACCTGCGCCGGAGCCTTGTCCTTGCAGACTAATAGAGATGAGAGAGTCATACCTGCAAGCATCGTAGGGTCACGTTGGTTCTTCGGACAAGTTACCAGAGTCATGTCGATTGAGTCATTGAGTGATTGAGTCATTGAGTCATTGAGTCATTGGAGACCGTCTTGACAATTGATTCATTGAGCGATTGAGTGATCGGGTCATTGCATTGAACGGCTTCGCTTTTCAATCACCCGATGGCCCGATCCCCCGATGGCTCAATTGAGGTTAGTGACCAGAGTCACCATCGACATTACAAAAGACCAACGCCGGGGCGTTGCACCGTGGTGCTTTGACGGTGGGAGGACCCTCTCCTACGATGAGGATTGCCCGGGCCCCCGCCGAATTGACCCGGACGGGCAGGCTTCCCCGGCAGCTTTCTCCAAGAGATCTTATGGAATCGAACAGGCAACGCGGCTTCTCGATGTTGGAGTTAATGATCGTGATTGCGATCGGCTTCACGGTGACCAGCATCGCCGTGGTCACGCTGGTGCCGACCATGACGCAGAACGATACCAGCACGGCCTACGACACCACGTTGATGGCGTTGCGCAACTACCAGAATCTGTCGGTGACCAATCGCATTCGCTATATCGTCACCTTCACGAATCAGGTCGTGCCGGGCTACTGCAATCCGGCGTGCGGCGTGATCACAGTTCAACAGTGGAATTACGCCGTGCCGGTTTCGCCGGCTCCGTTTGTGATCAACACCATCTACCTGCCGCATGACGTTTCGTTTCAGACGCAAGCCGGATTTCCGACGGGCGCGGCCAACGTTCCCGACGGATTCGGCGCCGGCATCGTGGCCATTGACTTCGATCAAGGCGAGGGGCTGGGCAGCCAGACCTATGTGATGTTCATGCCCGATGGTTCTTCGCAGGACGTTCTAGGCAACTGGAACAGCGGAGTGCTTTACCTGGGACAGACCAATAATCTGTACAGCTCGCGCGCGCTTACGGTGTTCGGGCCTACGGGCAGAATCCGGGGATGGCGGCTGTATCTGCAGGGTGGTGCGAATACTTGGGTGCAACAATGACGCGACGAAATCCAGAAAATCGAAAAGCGAAGCGGCAGCAGGGTTTCACGCTGGTGGAGGTGATGATCGCGATCGTGATCATGACCATCAGCACGATTGGCCTGATGGCGGTGTTCGGGGCGGCCGTTGGAGCGACGCAATCGGCGCAGGAGGACTTGATCGCGCGGCAGAAAGCGCTGGAGGCGATGGAGAGCATCTACACCGCCCGCAACACGGCGCAGATCAGCTTCGCGCAGATCGCCAACTTACCCACGGGACAATTCGTGCTGGGAGCGTCGCCCCTGTTGCAAGCCGGACCCGATGGCTTGGTGGGCACGGCGGATGATGTGCCGTTTCCGGCCAATGGAGTATGCCCGGCGGGCCCGGAGTGCTACCCCATGCCCGGTCCCGACGGCATTCTGGGCACTGCCGACGACGTTCCTATGAGCCTTTCGAACTTTACTCGTTCGATCACGATCAACAACGTTCTGGAGTCGGATGGCGTAACCATTAATCCGAATCTGAAGCAGATTGTGGTGGTGGTTTCTTACACCAAGGCCGGGCTGACGGTGCCGCGCAGTTACACCGTCCAGGCGCTGATTTCGAGTTACCGCTGAGTGGCGAGGATGAAGAAGATGCGAGTCGGTAAAACAAACACGGGCTTTACCCTGGTGGAACTGATGGTCTCGATGGCCGTCGGACTCACCGTCATCTTCGCCATGGCTTCGTTGTTTAAGTCGGGGATGGCTTCGACATTTATTGTGGCGCAGCGAGTCGAGACCCAGCAGAACATGCGGGCCGCCATGCAAATCATGGTGAAGGACATCAACCTGGCGGGCGCGGGCTTGCCCACGGGTGGGTTGCAACTGCCCCTAGGCGGAGGGGGCGGCAAGTCGAGATACGGTTGCGACCAGACCGGCACCTGCTACGTGCCGGCGTTCACCTACCCGGCGAACTACATGAACGGAATCAACCCCGGATTCAGCAACGGCGTGCAGGGCGGGGTCGTGGTTCCCTCGGCACCGGGGCTGATCAACGACAGCATCACGGTGGTGTATTGCGATTACAACTTTCCGCTGTTTGAGTACAACGGAACCTTTCCCGACACCACCGGGAAGTCGATCGGTATCGTGGCCAACCCAAGTTACGTGCCCGCGCCGCCTCTGATTACCGCGGCGGGTGGGATCCAGGTTGGGGATCTGATCTTGATGAGCAACACCGGCGGCAGCGCCGTGGGTGAGGTGACCGCGTTGACGCCGACCGCTCTTACTTTCAGCGATCTCGACCCCTTGAACATAAATCAGAGCGGCGCCACGAGCAATAACATCGCAACACTCGCTAAGGCTTCGCCGACGGCTTCTGTCTACCGCCTGTTTGCCGTCACTTACTATCTGACGGTGCCGGTGAACGGGCAGCTCCCGCGCTTGATGCGGCAGGTAAACGGTCTCACGCCGGTGCCGGTGGCGGACAACATCATCAACCTGCAGTTTACCTATGACGACTACAACACCAATACCAGCGCGCTGGACCCCAACCAGGCCAATCCGATTGGAGTTGGCGACGCCATCAATATGATCCAGAAAACCAACGTCGTGATCTACGGACAGAGTTTGACCTTGAACGGCAACCAGTCACAGAACATGTACCTGGCGACTTCGGTGAGCGCGCGGAACATGGCGTTCCGCAATCGCTACCAGTAGCCCGCGAGGGAGTTTGCAACCAGGAGAAATCGAATCGATGGGGACGAAAATGGGGAAGTTTGAAACCAAGTCGAAGCGCAAGGCGGCGAGCCTGAATCCGCAGGGGAAGAAAGACGCTCGCGGATTTACGCTGATCGCCGCGCTGTTGCTGATGATTTTGCTTTCGGGCTTGGCCGTGGGACTCCTCTACATGGTGAGCAACGAAGGGCGCGCGGGAGGCAATGGGCTGGAAGACAACATCGCCTATTACGATGCGGAATCCGGGATGGAGAAGCTGACCTCCGATCTGTCTTCGCTCTACCAGACCAGCGCCGCGCCCAGCAGCGTGCAGATTCAAAACCTGATCAATTTCCCGCCTGCGTCGTCCATGGTGGGGACGGTGAATTACACCGAGACCATCACCTACACGACCGACGCGAACGGCAACCCTGTGGCTTCGTCCAATACCGTGAGTTCGGGGCCCGACCAGGGACTCTATGCCGAGATCATCCCCATGACGTTAAACGTCACCGCGACGCGCCCGACGGGAGCCTCGGTGAATATGACGCGGACGATCGAAGTGGCGCTGATTCCGGTGTTTCAATTCGGCGTGTTTTGCGGTTACGACTGCAGCTACTTTGCCGGCCCCAACTTCAGCTTCGGCGGGCGCGTGCATACCAACGGCAACCTCTTCCTGGCTTCCGGAGCCGACCTGGTTTTCGACGATAAGATCGCAGCTTTTGGGCAGATCGTCACGGATGAACTGGAAAACGGCCATCTTACGTCTGCTGGATATGGCGGGACCGTGTTTGCCGAGAAAGCGGGGAGCGGTTGTCCGCTCAACACTTTTCCGCCGCCGACCGGAGGCGGGAGCAACTGTATCGCGCTGCCCAATGGAATTCCCGGAGACGCCAGTTGGAGCGGAGGCGTGCCCCCCAACGCGGGAGCGGCGAATCCGAGCTTCTCCACCGTTGCCTCCAGCTTTAACGGCTTCTTCGTAAACGGGACCACCGGGGCCACCAACCTGCAATTGCCCTTCGTGCAGAATAGCTGCACCAGTAATCCGCCGCCCTGCACGGATCCGATTCAGATCATTCGCAAACCACTGGCGGGCGAGCTGGCTACTACTACGATTGGACAATCGCGCGAGTACAACAAGGCTCAAATCCGGGTGCTCATCGCGGACACGCAAGCCGATCTTCATCCCGAACGCGGCCTCATCGGCGACGGGCAGGACGTGCAATTTCCGGCGAGTTTCTTGGTGTCCGGTGTCGCCCAGACCTTCGGCCAAGCCGCGGTCGGCAGCAACGGCTGGGTCGCCCCGGTCGGTCACGGATTGTGGTTATCCTACCCACTGATGGGCGAACTCACGACTAATCCCGGCCTCCCAACCTCCGCCTGGATTCGTATCGAGTATCTAAACAATGCCGGCACTTGGGTGGGAGTCACCACGGAATGGCTGGGTCTCGGCTTTGGCCGCGACTACAATGTGGAGCTCACCGGGCCGGCCGGAACTCCCGTCGGCGCTCTCGGAGCCGGACCTTACGGAAGCACGACAGGATCGAATTCCGTCAACCCGCACGCCATCCTGATTCTGCAGCAACTGTCGGCTCACTTGCAGCCGCCGACCGGTGTGAACAGCTGGTATCCCATCAACTTCTACGATGCCCGCGAAGGCGAAATGCGCGATAACCCTAACGGCTGCGCGGTGAACGGCATCATGAACGCCGTGGAGCTCGACGTAGGCAACCTGGCTCTTTGGCTCAAGGGCACCATCGCGGGCAGCGGCAAGCTGGTCAATATGACCAACCAGAACGGCTATGTGCTCTACTTCTCCGACCACCGCGGCATGTTGCCCGATCCGAATCCTACGAATGCCGGAGCGACCCCCGCAGGCGTGATCAGCGGCGTCGCAGGATTGGAAGACGTGGTGAACTCGGGGCAGAACTTGACCTCGACGACGCCCGACGGAGTTCTGGAACCCAAGATTTATTACGGATACTCTCCCGAGGACACGGATCAGAATGGAGTGCTCGACAACTGGGGAGGGGTGAACATCGGTTACGGATTTGGGGTGAATACCAATACGGCGCCGCCCAACCCATACCTGACAATTGCGGGATGCAACACCACGGGTCAGGCAAACATGGTGAGCGGCGCGCGGCACGTGCTGAAACTGGTGGATGGCGGCATGAATGCCGGCACCAGCTACCTGCCGGTGCGCTGGGATAATGGCCTGGGCGGTTTCACCGTGGCATCAGAGAATCCGGTGTATGTGCAAGGCAACTATAATACCGGGCCCAGCGATCCGTTCTGGCCGGGCACTGGCAGCTCCACGACGCCACACTCCGCGGCGGGCATTATCGCTGACGCCGTGACCGTGCTCTCGAATAACTGGAACGATCTGAACAGCCTGAACAATCCGACCGCGATGGGCAACCGCGTGGCGGCACAGACCTACTATCGCATGGCGGTTTCCGGGGGCAAGAACATACCCTTTCCGCAACCCGCCTGGGGAGCACAGGACTTCGGAACCGATGGCGGCTTGCACAACTTTTTGCGGCTCCTCGAAAGCTGGGGCGGCGCAACCCTCAACTACGACGGCTCGCTGGTGAGCATGTACTACGCGGAGTACGGCACTGGCACCTTCAAGTGTTGCACGGTGGTTTACGGCGCTCCGCCGCGCAACTTCTATTTCGATACGCTGTTCCTGAATCCGGCGAATTTGCCTCCGGGCACTCCGGACTTTCAGGATGTGGTGAACCTCAGCTATCACGAGAACTACACACCGCAGTAAGTTGGTACTCTTGAGGCTACGCATGTAAATGAGGACCTCGGCTTACGTGGTCCTCATCTTTTTGTACTATTCCCCGGCTGGCGCGTTTGCCGTAGCATCGCCAGCCAATGACTGCTCGAAGCTCGCGTTTAACCTGGATTGCGTTTGCGCTCTGCGGCGTGACTGCCGTTGGCCTGTTGTTTATCCCCGTATTCATCATTCGCCCCTTCCGCTACCAGGCTCCGCGCGCGCTTTGGCTGGCGATGGCGTTGCGGCAGCGCGCGCCCGTCGGGACTTTGCTGGCGGGTCTCGCCTGTTTGCTGCTTGCCGGTTTGCTGTGGAGGAGCGGTGGCCTCTGGCGCAAGAGTCTGCTGGTGATCTGTTTGCTGGTGGTCACATTCTCGGCCGTGATGTCCGGGCTCAATCACTTTGAGTGGATGTTTCATCCCATCGACGGCGCGCAGTTTCTGGGTCAGAGCGCCAGCAAACTTGATCCTAAGGAAATGATCCTGGCCGTGCGCTTTGGCGATGACGCGCGCGCTTACCCCATCAGCCAGATGGCCTACCATCACATCCTGAACGACGTGGTGGGAGGCGTGCCCGTGGCGGTGACTTATTGAACGCTGTGTCACACCGGTCTGGTGTGGAAGCGAAGCATCGGCGGGCGAGTGCTGCATTTTTATCTTGCCGGCATCAATAATCAGAATTTTCTGATGCGCGATAAAGAAACCGGAAGCTGGTGGCAGCAGATTACCGGGAAGGCCGTCTACGGCCCGCTGCAAGGCTCGGCGCTCGAACTGGTGCTCAGCGATGAACTCACCTTCGGTGAGTGGAGGAGCGAGACGCCCGCGGGCTTGGTGCTGGCGCCGGTGGCGAAATATACGAAAGAGTACGACAGCAATTGGGAGCCGGAGGTCGCCAAGCTGCCGGTGGTGATTAGCTTTCCCGGGACTGAGTTGAAATCGCGCGACGTTGTGATTGGACTGACCATCGATGGAGTCGCGCGCGCTTATCCCTGGGAAAGTTTTGCCAAGCAAGCGCCGGTGCTGGATCGGGTTCAGGGCGAGCCGCTGCTGCTGGCGCTCGGCCCCGATGGGAAATCGTTTCGCGTGTTTGTCAGCCGCGTCGATGGGCAGGACGCCGAATTCTTTCTGCAAGCGAATGGCGATTCTGCGGGCGCGGGAACCGACTGGAAGCTGCTCGACACTACTACCCAGAGTGAATGGAACTTTCAGGGTTGCGCTATTTCCGGCGCTGTGCAGGGAAAGTGTCTGGAGCGCGTCCCTGCGCTCAAGGATTATTGGTTCGATTGGCGCAACTACCACCCTGATACGACGATCTATAAACGCTAATTGTGCCCAGGATCCTACATAGAATCCTGTACTCGCGTGCGGCTCTGACCCTAGCCAAAGTCCTGTCGTGCTCCAGGTAGTTCTCGGCCCCCTCTTCGTTCGGCATCACTTTACAGCCTACACCGGATGGAAGAGCGCGAGCGTCGCATCTAGATTTGCAGTCGCAGGACAAAAATCAAACGGATGCTCGCTGGCTTCGAGCACGGAAAAAGGTCTTGGTATGAAAATAACGAAAGCTCCGTACCGCATCTGTCTCCTGGCGGTGCTCACTGCAGGTCTGCTGGTTAACAGCGCAGCGTGGGCCGACGACAAAGATAAAGATCAATCCGACATAGACAAACGGCTGGACAACTCGGCGAAAGTTCTGGACGAGGTCATGGGCGTGCCCGACAAGGCGATTCCCGACAAGGTTATGCGCGACGCCAAGTGCATTGCGGTCATTCCTTCCATGGTGAAAATCGCCATCGGCTTCGGCGGAAGCCACGGCAAGGGTGTCGCCACCTGCCGCACGGAAAGCGGCCGCTGGAGCGCGCCGGCGCCGATCACCATCACCGGCGGCAGCTGGGGTCTGCAGCTGGGCG
The DNA here is from genome assembly GCA_049513475.1 of Candidatus Sulfotelmatobacter sp. Classification (GTDB taxonomy): domain Bacteria; phylum Acidobacteriota; class Terriglobia; order Terriglobales; family Acidobacteriaceae; genus Sulfotelmatobacter. Next base: position 17,386 of record JBEKWC010000028.1, read on the forward strand.
GGCAGGCGGTCGATCTGATCATGATCGTGACCAACGACAACGGCATGGAGCATTTACTTTCGAGCAAGTTCAAGCTCGGCGCGGACGCATCGGCAGCTGCGGGACCGGTGGGACGCGACGCCGCGGCTGACACCGACTGGAAGATGAAAGCCGAGGTGCTGACGTATTCGAGAGCGCGCGGCATTTTTGCCGGCATCGATCTGAACGGCGCCGCGATTACTCAGGACAAAGACGAGACCCGAATTCTCTATGGAAAGTTCGTTCCGTTCGGCGAAATTTTGACCGGCAAGGTTCACGCCGCGCAGGGTAGTGGGACGTTTCTGGCGGCAGTGCGCAAGTATTCCGCGGAGGCGAAGGAACATGGGGAGATGAAGTCGAACTCCAGCGATTCGCAGGCGGCTAATCGGTAATCAACTTGCTTTCGGTCTGGCCTACTTTTGTTTAGGCCGGACCGAAGGAAATACTCAGTCCAACAAGTGTAAGTCAGCTTAGAGAGGGATGGAGGAACTCATGTCGACGATTCTTTTGATCGTTTTGGTGCTGTTGCTGGTTGGGGCGCTGCCCTCGTGGCCATACAGCAGATCGTGGGGCTATTACCCGAGTGGCGGGCTGGGCCTGGTGGTGGTGGTTTTGCTGGTGCTGGTATTAGTCGGGCGAATCTGATTTGGAGCATTCATGACCCGCTTCCTTGCTGAGGCGGGTCGTTTTGTTTTTGGCCCCTCCGGGCATTTTCTACAGTGCGGCACGCTGGGCTTCTACAGTGCGATGCCGAGTTTACCGGACTTCGGCTCAGCGCATCTTATTTAAGCCGGAAGATCGGTCATCCGTACAGCGAAGCAGCAGTAGCAGCGAAGAAGGAGCGTCAATGCCGAACCAGCAGGGTCCACGCTACGCCAGTCTTACTCCATCTTCCTCTTCCACGGCCGTGCTCGAAGCGCTTTACCCAGGACGCGCGAGTGCAGTCAGACCGCGCGAACTCCAGGCCTCAAAGCCGAGCCCGCGGCCACTGGCCAGTAAAGATGCCGGTCCGGAAGCGATTTGGGGACATTACAACAATTACCGGTCGAATGGCCTCGCGGGTTCGGTGGTGTTTCACGTCGTCGTGCTGGCATTCATTCTGTGGGGCGTAACTTGGACGCCAACGGTGGTGCCGCAGCCTAAGCCTCATGAGACGGTGACCCTGATCGCTCCCTCGCCCGATTCGTATGCGTTACCGGTGGCGAAGAAAGTGGTTGCCGGCGGCGGCGGCGGAGGCGATCACGATGCCCTGCCTGCGCCGAAAGGCAGACTGCCGAAGCTGGCGATGCAACAGATCACTCCTCCGCAGATTGTGCTACGCAACGATCATCCCAAGCTGGCGGTCGAGCCTACGGTCGTGATTCCACCGCAAGTACATATGGCGGAGAACCACATGCCTACGCTGGGCAATCCTTCGGCAGCGGTGCTGCCCTCGGCTCCGCCTTCGAATGGAACGGGGTCTGGCGGAGGGATCGGCTCAGGGTCCGGCGGTGGCGTGGGGGTTGGTCACGGCGCCGGAGTGGGCGCGGGCAGCGGCGGCGGCATTGGTGGCGGCGTATTCAAGGTAGGCGGTGGGATTTCCGCTCCGCAGGCAGTCTCCACACCTGATCCGGAATACACCGAAGAAGCGCGCAATGCCAAGGCGCAGGGAACTTGCGTGCTGTGGATGATCGTCGATGACCAGGGGCGTCCGCGCGATATTAAAGTAGTGCGCGGCCTGGGCTTTGGCCTGGACGCCAAGGCGGTCGAAGCCGTGAGGCAATGGCGCTTCCAACCTGCGATGAAAGATGGCAGGCCGGTTAACGTCCAAATTAGCGTCGAAGTAGGATTCAAGCTTTACTAAATTAGACAAAGATCGCGCGATGGATCGCAAGCCGGAAACAGAATGCTCCACAGCTGGATGGGGCACCTCCGGCTTTGGTGGTCGCAACCCTCCCGAAAGACAATAGTTTCTCTCCGCTCGTAAATCAAAAGTCCTACGTAATTTGCAGCAGAACCTTGGTACAGCAACTCTGGCAATCAATTACAGGAGCATCCTGATGGGACGATTCTAACCCTGCCGCTAGTCTCATTTCGGAAGCTGAATGCTGCCGGATTCACGGCAGCAAAACTATCAGCCCAGTTTCACCGAAGGAGACCACAGTGGCCACTTGCGTAATTTCCGCGACCGCAAGCAACGTGATTCCGGCGACCGAGGAAGTTAGCCGGGTTGATTCTGAACGCAGCCTCATTCAACGCGCCCAGCAAGGTGACGAAGCCGCCTTCGCGATGCTTTTTCAAATGCATAAGAAGCGGGTGTACTCCGTTTGCCTGCAAATGACAAAAGATGTGGCGGACGCGGAGGACCTCACCCAAGAAGCTTTCCTGCAAGTCTTCCGCACGGTGAATTCGTTTCGGGGCGATTCGGCTTTCTCGACCTGGCTGTACCGGGTTGCGGTGAATACCGTGCTCATGAAGCTGCGCCGCCGCAAGAAGCCGCAGATTGTTTCGCTCGATGAACCGGTGTCGGCGGAGTCGCCATCGCTGAAGCGCGACATCGGCAGCGCGGATCCAAGCCTGCATGGCGCCATCGATCGCATTGCGCTACGCCGCGCTATGGAGGAACTGCCCGAAGGATGCCGACAGATCTTCGACCTGCACGAAGTGGAAGGCTACCAGCACCACGAGATCGCTCAGCTGTTGCGGTGCTCCATTGGAAACTCCAAGTCGCAACTGCATAAAGCAAAAATGAAGATGCGTGATCTCCTCTTTCCCAAGCGCAGAGTCCTGCGACGGCCGAAAGCGAGTCACGGGGACGCTGCATAAACGAGCGCTGCGGGAGCAGTCAACCTGACTTCCTGGTTTCGCGAACCAGTTTGGCGAACCAGTTTGGCGAACCGGTTTGGCGAAGCAGGCCGGGGATCTACGTGGGGGCGAGAGAGGATAAAGTCTGTGGGGTTGGGAGCCATCGTAGTCATTGGTGCAGGGGAGAACATCTTCAGCCAGCGTGTCGGCAAGGATCCTGCGAGCGCAAACGCAGGCCTTGCCCGCGAAGTTGCGCTCCTGGACGGACCACTGACGTGCGTTGAAGTGTTGGGCCGCACCACGGTAGAGCGTATGGTCGAGCGCCTGCTTCGGACTGGCGTCGATAGAGTCTGCCTAATCGTAGACGAAGCCGTGGCTCACTACGGAAACCCGTTTCGCGCGTCTTTCGAAAGAGCCGAGGCGGAAGTGGCTGCCGCGCCGGAAGTCGCGGTTTCGCAACGGCTCGCCGAATACTCGCAGAGCGGGATTGATCATTGCTTCGTGCTTTCCGCGGACACTTACGTGGAGACCGATCTGCTTGACCTGTTCTACTTTCATCGCGAATCGCGGCAAGTGGCAACCAGAGCCTTCGACCAGGATGGTCTTTTGGATCTCTGGGTGGTGGATTGCGCCAAAGCACAGAGAGTCTCGGTCGAGCGCCTGCTCGCCCCAGATGCTACTTCCTACTTCGTTCGAGAATATGTGAATCGGCTCAAGCATCCGCGCGATCTCCGCCGCTTCGCGGTGGACTCACTCAGCGGACGCTGCGAGGCCGTTGCCTCCGGCAAGGAGATCAAAACCGGGATATGGGTCGATCTGGGAGCGGAAATTCACCGGCGCGCACGTCTGGTCGCCCCGGTGTACCTGGGTCGCAGAGTGAAGGTGCGGGAAGGCACTCTGATCACGCGTTGCAGCGCGGTGGAAGCCGGCAGTCGCGTGGATAGCGGGAGCGTGATTGACGACACTTCCGTCCTGGAGAACACCGAGGTTGGCATCTGCCTCGACGTTTGCCACGCGGTCGTAAGCGGAAACCGGCTGCTGAGTTTAGGGCGCAATTGCGTGCTCGAGATTCACGACGCCAACCTGTTGCGCTCCACCGTGCTGGATCGCGTATCGTCATCAGCGTTGACGGGTCCTAATCGGAAAGTGGAAACACTAATCGCCAAAGACGTGAAGAAGAGCGAGAGCGAAAAGAGCATCCAACTGCCGCACGGCAGCTGGGTGCCAATTTTATCCAGGGAGTGAACGATATGTATACCAAGGGGCCCGTAGTTGTGGTGGAGTTGCCGGAACAGTTGCGGCGCGCGGAGGCGGAGAAATTTCTCGGCGAACTGCAGCCGCTTCTGGAAAATGATCGCCCGAGTCTGGTGTTGGATTGTTCCAAGGTGCAGCAGATGGACAGCGCTGGAGTCGATATGCTGCTGCACTGTCTCGAAGAAGCGATGAAGCGCGATGGCGACCTGAAGCTGGCGGCGGTCTCGCCGGCGTCGGCTGTGCTTTTGGAGCTGATGCGCGTGGATCGACTGTTCGAGGTTTTCGAAACTGCCGACCAGGCGGTGCGCAGTTTTAACGCTCTACCGGTCGACGCGAATCGAAACACTCAGCCTTGGTACGCTCCGGCGCTCGGCTTAAACGAACTGAAGGCCGCGAGCTAGGCGATCCAGGAGGCAGACATGAATATGTGGAAACAGTTCGCAGGCCGGGGTTCGATCTGCATTTTGCTGTTCGGGCTGACCACCGCTTCCGCGTTGGCCCAGAACGCGGCGCAGGCCTCCGCGGCTGGGAGTGCGGAGGAGACGTCGGTTTCGGAGTCGGGTACGATGTCGAGTTCGGAAGCGGCGTCGGACGCGAAAGACCTCCCCGATAGTCCGGGAGCGACTCGCGCGCGCGTCCCGGCTTCCGATCCGCAAGAGATCGCGGTTGCGCAGCAGACCGACGTTCCAGAATTGCCGGCGGCACCGCAAGCAGGGCCATCTTCTGCGGGACAGCAGGCACCTGCGGCGGAGCCGACAACCCGCACTCCGGTGGGCACGGCGGCGGCTCCGAGTTTGACGACTACTGGCGTGGCTGCGTCAGAGCCGGCGGGCGTGGCCATTGCGCCGGAAAAACAGCGGCGAGTTCGCACCATCGTGATTCGCGTCGGTGCGATTATCGCAGCCGGCGTGGCGGTGGGAATCGTGGTTGGGCTCAGCGAGGCCACCTCCAGCAAACCACCGGGCGCTCACTAAAAAGCGATTATGAAAATATTCAGCTTTTCGGGCATCGATGGCGCTGGGAAAAGTACACAAATTTCCGAACTGCAGGCATGGCTCGAAGGCGGAGCCGTACGTACGGAACTGCGTAGCTTTTGGGACGACGTGGTGGTGCTCTCGCGCTGGCGTGAGCTGATGAGTCGCAAAGCGTTCAAGGGAGACCAGGGAGTCGGCAGTCCGGACAAACCGCTGCAGCGCCGGGATAAGAACGTTACGTCGCCGGCTGTCATGGCGGTGCGCCTTTTTCTTTATCTGGCGGACGCCATCAAGCTTGCGGTTACAGTCCGTCGACTTAGAAAAAGTGGAGTCGATGTAACGATTTTTGATCGCTATATCTATGACGAACTTGCAAACCTACCGCTCAACAAGCCTTGGGCGCGAGGCTTTGCGCGACTCATTCTAAGTCTGGTCCCGAAGCCTGAGGCCGCTTATGTAATCGATGCCGATCCGGCCGCAGCGTGGGCGCGAAAGCCAGAGTATCCCCGGGAGTTTGTCTTCCGCAATCGCGAATCTTACTTCTATTTGGCGCGGCTCGCGGGCAACATCACTGTAATCGCGCCAGGATCTATCGACACTACTGCAACAACGATTCGGACGAAAACACTGCAAGCTTTGTCGGGAGTGGAGAATAAACTCTCTAACTCTGCGGCTTTTCTTTAAGTAGCCTCGATACAAGCGCCAACATCTATCCCGCCGAACTCATCCCATCCCTGAGGCCTTGATGAAGATTTGCCTGGTCACAACCTTCCCTCCCAGCCAGGGAGGGCTCAGCGAGTACGGACTTACGATTGCGGAGGAGCTGCGGCGCAATCCGTTTTTGAGTTTGACGGTGCTCGCGGATCGAATCAATCCCTCACAACCGGAGCTCGATGGTTTCTCGGTGGAGCGATGCTGGGGCTTCGACGATCCCCTGAGTTCGTTTCGCATTCTCGCTGCCCTGCAGAAGTTCAAGCCCGATGTCGTCTGGTTCAATTTGCTCTTCAGCACTTTCGGGCGCAACCCGTTGAACGCCTTCACCGGCCTCCTTACGCCGCTGCTGGCGCGGCTTAGCGGGCGATACACCCACGTTACTCTGCACCACCTGATGGACACCGTGGATCTGGAGGATGCTGGAATTGGCCACCCCGGCATTTACCGTTTCGCCGGCGCTGTAGCTACAAGGATTCTACTTCTGTCGAATTCGGTTTCGGTACTCATGCCCGCTTACCGCAAAATACTTCAGGACAAATACGGCCGCGACAATGTTCATCTGCGCTCGCATGGCATTCTGACGCGCAGGCCGGAGTATCCCGATTTTTCGCAGCGCGGCAATCCCGTACACCGCATTCTTGCTTTCGGAAAGTGGGGAACTTACAAGCGGCTGGAGCTCATGATCGACGCCTTCAGCCTGGTGAACAAAACTGTGCCCAACGTCAAATTGGTGGTCGGCGGAGGAAATCATCCTCAAGCCGCCGGTTATGTGGAGTCGATGAAGAAAGGGTATGCGTCGAATCCGGCAATTGAATTCACGGGCTACGTACCGGAAGACCGATTGCCCGAACTCTTTCAAAGTTCCTCGGTTGCGGTGATGCCCTATTCTTCTTCGACCGGATGCAGCGGAGTGGCTCATCTGGCTTGCGCTTACGGGGTGCCGATTGTGTGCGCAGACTTGGCTGATTTTCGGCAGATGGCCAGCGGCGAAGAGTTGGCCATCGAGTTTTACCAACCCGGCAGCGCGGAAAACTTGGCTGAGTGCCTTATTCGCTTTCTCACTGACCCGCGCAAGCAGCAGGCCATGGCGGCGCAAAACTTTGCGGCGGCCTTGCGCATGACCATGCCGACGATCGTGCAGAAGTATTTGCGGCACTTCGAACTTGAGCAGCGAACCCAAGCCCTGCGCTACGTGCGACGATTCCGCAGAACGCCGGGCTGGGGGGCTTCGCGGTCTTTGCTGATGCGGCGCATGACCCGCAATTCCATGGGATGGGTCCACCGCTCCGCCATCGCGCGGGCAAGTGCGAACCCAGCGGGAGACTCGAGTCTGGTGCCCGATCAACTCAACGCTAGTGGAAGGCTTGCTGAACCAGGGATTCGCCTGACCAGGGATGGCATGAATGGGGGAAGTGGCCGGCACAGCGCTTTGACGGGGTTTAGCAGCCCCATCTCGATTTCCCCGGAACGTCACGACCATTCCCCCGCGGTTGAACGCGAAGAGGGTACAACTACGGACTCTTAGCTTGCATATTCAGTGGCTTAACGAGCTCTTAACGAATTTCCAGAGCCAACACCTCTGGCAGAAAACTCATCCTAAACTCGCAGTTCGTGTGACGTCAGCACTGCAGGAGTATCGAAATGGAAGCCAGAACAAACAAGAACACACTTTATCTGGCCGGTGTGTTGGCATTATCGGTACTCCTTTGCGGGTGCCAAGGGTTGAAGACCTCGACCACTCCCACGCCGACTCCGACGCCCACTCCTACGCCCACTCCTACGCAGACCGCTGCGCCTAAGGTTAGCTTATCGGCTAGCTCGCTCGCATTCGGCAACGAAGTAGTGGGTCAAAGTACCGTAGCGAGTACAGTGACCTTGACTAACACAGGCAACGCTTCGTTGAAGCTGACTAGTATCGCCGGTGCCGGCGCCAATAGCAGCGACTTTACCCAGAGTAATAACTGCGGTACCTCGCTTGCTGCCAATGCCAAGTGCACTCTTGCAGTGATCTTCACTCCCGCAGCCCCCGGGGCACTCACTGCTTCTCTTACGATTTCCGACAACGCAGCCGGCAGTCCCCAGTCGGTAAGCCTGACGGGAACGGGGGTTGCGGTGGCGACCCTGCAGAATTCGGTTCAACATATTATCTTTATGGCCCAGGAGAATCGCTCGTTCGATACTTACTTCGGCCTGCTCCCCGCCTATTGGGCGGCCAACGGATATCCGCAAACCGCGGACGGCCTGCCCGCCAATGCGTCGAATCCTAATTACGACTCAAGTACCAACAGCTGCGGGACAACGCCGGTCCTGGCCTACCACATACAGACGGTCTGCACCGACAACTTAACGCCATCCTGGGATGAAAGTCATCTCGACTGGAGTTGCAGCAATCCGGTATCAAGCACACCGACGATGGATGGATTTGTTTACAACGCGGGTAAGTTCGCCAGCGACTCCGGCTACGCCGACATAGCCGGCCTTCGCGCCATGGGCTACTACGACTGGACCGACCTTAACTTCTATTACTTCATGGCTTCTAACTTCGCGACTTCGGACCGCTGGTTCTCGCCAGTGTTGGATCGGACCCAGGTCAACCGAATGTACTTGTTTGCGGCCACTTCGCATGGCTATGCTTATCCCCCAGGAACGGACGCCAATGATGCCGCGCCGATCAATGTGCCAACGATCTTCGACGAGCTCCAGGCGGCCGGAATTTCCTGGAAGATTTACGAAACTGACCCCGATAGCACTTACCTCACTCAGTTTGCCAAGTATGCGAGCGGGCCGCTGCCTCCGAACGTAGTGCCCGCGAGCGAATTTCTGACCGATGCACAGAACAACACTCTTCCCCAGGTTGCTTTGATCGAGGGCGGATATGTCTCCGGGCGCGACGAACACCCCGATAACAATGTACAAACTGGGGCAGCCTATGTGGAAAGTTTGATTCAGCCCTTTGTAGCGAGCCCTTCGTGGAGTAACTCCGTATTTATCTTGACCTACGACGAGGCGGGGGGTCTCTACGATCACGTTCCTCCTGTGGCTATGCCCAACCCGGATGGTATCGCACCAGTTGACTTACAACCTGGAGATATCTGCACGGCCCCCGGTGGCGCGAATTGTGATTTCAATTACACTGGTTTTCGCGTTCCTATGATCGTCATGTCGCCTTTCACCAAGAAGAACTATGTCTCGCATACGCCCGCAGACTATACCGCGATCCTCAAGTTCATTGAAACCCGGTACAATGTGCCCGCTCTAACCATGCGCGATGCCGCCCAGATGGATATGACCGAGTTCTTTGACTTTCAGAATCCCCCGTGGGCTACTCCCCCTAATATACCGGCCCAAGTTACAACCGGAGTATGCAACGACCTAACCCTGCAGTAGAGGGTTAGCATGGCGCTGAAGCGCGGAACCCATCTGTCATTACATGCACGGCGTTGTTTGCCCTCAACCAATTTTCAACATTTACATTGTGCGGAATATTGCACGCACAGACCTCAACTGTCGCTAACACCGCGCAGACACCGACGATGAGCGTTATCGATGTATCAACAGTATTGTCGGGTTGCCTGTGTCGGACAGGGATCTCCTCTACTCGGAGCGCTGTTCTGGTTCGGCGTGGCGGGTATTCTCGTCGTCGGCCAGATCGATCTACTGTATGTGTTCTGGCCAGCCTCCGTGATACTGGTCGTCGGCTGGCACAGCACGATTTTCGGCATGATGATTACAGCGTCAGCACTTGCCATTCACTGCTTGCTTTACATGGCAGTCGCATACTTCCTCCGAGTAGTGGTGCGGCTCGTCGCACCCGTAATCAAAGCGCGTTAAGGCCTGTTCTCAGCAGTTGTCCCGATGTAATCTCACCCGGATGAACCAGCAGCTTGAAATCCCGCCAGACGAGCGGTTCGAAAAGTCGTACTCGTTTTCTAAGGACAAGATTGGCCGAGTAGCCGTTCTTTATTGGATTCCGCGCTTCACTCGGCATCGGTGTATGCCGCAGTCTACTCCGTGCGCTATCTGGGACATCGACACGCCAACGATATTGTTGTAAACGCGAGATTCGTTCCTGAGTGGCTCGAAGTCGGTTGTTTCTCAAAAAGCAGAGTTTTATAGGAATTTCTCTGTGGGCAACCGGGGAGCAACAGTTCCGTTGCCGGGAAGGAACGTGGATCACCTAACCGCAACCGTTACCTTCGTAAGCCGTAAGTTTGGCGCTGAAATGCTCTAATTTCACAGCAGGAGCTTGCGAGTGCTCAATGTCCCGGTGCCCAGATTGCGGATGTGCTCTCCCCGACTCTCAAACGCTCCGCTCAGGGTGCTATGACGCGAGATACGCCAAAGTAGGCCGCCCAACGAGGTCGAAATCCTTTCGAGAAAGACTCACGCATCCCAACGTACTCCTCTTTCTGGGTACGTTTGCCCTTGGCTTCCTCGAATTGCGATTCGACGCCAGCTACTTTCCTTTCAACCTCTTCTCCCGCTATCGCTATCATCTGATGCCAACGAACACCGCCGCCCTGACTGCCTTCGTGCTTGCATCATGTTTCTTCTACGTGGAGAGTAGCAGGCGAGCATCACCGGACGAAGGCTCAAATACGCGTCGGCATCCTGTTCACCGTTCTTCTGACCAACATGACTGGGAGCGATAGCGCGAGTTCCCACTCAGTCTGGCGTAGTCGAAGACCACAGACACGCCCAGCGAAGCTAAACTAGGCACCCAGCTCACTTAGAATCTACGGTAAGACTGCGAGCGACATAGCGAGAGCCGTCGTAGTTTGCCACCGCGGTTACGCTGGCTCCGGGCCGAAGGCCGTGATTTATGGCGACGATGGAAGGGTCGAGGTAGATCTCGTATGTCTTGTGATCGCTAGAAGAGTTCAACACCATAAGGCCGATGCTAAGATCAAGCGCTGCAACCTCTCCGCCGAAAGTAAAGTTCGACCCCGGCGTGGCGAGAACGGAAACTTCCCGCGCGACGGCATGGCCATCCTTTTCGGAGCCAAATTGCACGGCCACCAGCGTACCCTGCTCAAGTTCACTCGTAGATGCCGGATGACCGTCCTTAACCAGCAGCGTCTCGGAGGTCAGTCGAATCTTAAGTGGCTCGGGCGATAACGAGTCGCGCACCAAGAGTTCGCCTTTATCACTGCGATAACTTAAAATCATGCCCTGGCTTGCCCCTGCAGTAGCGTTGGTTTTGAGCCGAATGTTGCACGCGAAGATTTGGCCTTGACTCAGGATGGTATCGACATAGACTCGATCCCCTTCGCGAAGATCGGAGGCCGCCGCGGTGACGCCATTCTGATAAATGCGAGTCCGAGGATCGTAAGACATCTTCATCTTGCCACCGCCGAACACTTGCACGGTAAACTCGTCCCGTACGCGGTCAAGCTTGTCAATGGTTCCCCCGACCAAAGAGGCTTTTTCGCGCGGGAGGGCCGGCAACTCGGGAAGCAGGCTGGCTGGATCAAGGGCGTTATCACCAGCGTCCGCCCATTCGTCGACAGGCTTCTTTGCCGCTGGCATCGACCCCGCAGGAGGAGTGACGGGCTGGGTCGGGACTACCGACGGGTTGCCCGGCTCCTGCTCTTGTGCATGCGCTCCGAGAGCGGCTCCGCTCAGCAATAACAGAGCTAAGAGCGACGTGTTTGCGAACACTCTAGCTGCGCCCAAGCGATTCACCCCCTCGACTTCCGGCTGCATCTTAACCGAGGATTGGATGCCGGTACTCGGCATAAGGTGGTCAAGTAGACGAGCGGAAAGATGATTCATACGGCAAACGACCGGGACTTTTTGGCATCTCACATTGGTCGAGTTACAGCTGTTTGGCTTTCTGAATTAGAGGCTTATCTTTATGTTATCGAAACGAGCAGCCTTCGAGACCGTTACTGTGCTTGGAATGTTGGCTGTCTGTGCCCTGGCGGCCGAGATCAAGATTACGTTGCCGAAGCACAGCCGCCTCACCTCGGTGCAGCGCCTGAATCGCGAAGGCGTGGAAGAAGTTCGCAAACACAATAACGAAAAGGCTGAGGACCTGTTCTACAAAGCCTATCTCCTCGATACCGACGATCCATTTACTCTCAACAATCTTGGCTATGTTTCAGAGCTGCGCGGAGAAGTAGACCGCGCTCAGCGCTTCTACACGCTGGCAAAGCAGGAACCTACCGACGCTGTGATAGCCATTGCAAGTTCGCCACGCGTACAAGGCCGTTCCGTCAATCAAGTGGCGGCTATTCAAGACTTGCCGCTGCAGATGGATCACGACAATGTGGAGGCGGTTCGTCTACTCTCGCAGTGGCGCGCGCCGGAGGTCGATCTACTTTTGCAGAAAGCGCTCAAGTCTGACCCCAATAATGTGTTCACGCTGAATAACTTGGGCGTAGCCAAAGAAATGGAAGGCGAATCGCAGGAGGCTCTAAAGTATTACGACAAAGCTGCTGCATTTCCTTCCGACGCCGCGGCGGTGATGACGCTCAATCCTTCGTGGCGAGGCAAGCCGGTCAACCAGATGGCGGCTCAGAACGCGAAGAATTTGCGCTCTCGCCTGGAAACTCAGAAAAACCTTGAGGTTCAGATCGCCGAGCTGAATCTTCGCGGTGTGTCGGCTCTAAACCGCAACGAGGTGCAGGCCGCCGAAACGGATTTTCGGTCGGCTTACGCCCTCGACCCGAACAATGCATTCGCATTGAATAACATTGGCTATCTCTCCGAACTGGAGGGTGACCGCGAGACCGCTCAGTTCTTTTATGACAAGGCGCAAAGCGTTCCTGGCGCCAACGCGTCTGTAGGCTTGGCCACGCGGCAATCCGCTACTGGACTCAAGTTAGCGACAGTTGCATCGGACAGCACGTCCAAGGTTGATACCAAGGTTTTGGAAGAACGGGACATGCGACGCGAGCAAGGCCAGGCTGCTCTTCTGCTCCGACGCGATAACTCCGTGGTACCAGAACCTTCCACTCAACCGGCCAGCACGCCGTCGCAGAACTAATTGAATCCACGGCAAAGCGAGCCTCGCATGTCGTGTTCGCGCCGAGCAATCAACTACGAGCTTGGCTCCGATAAACGACCAATGTCAGACTCCGGGTCGTAAGTGAAGTAACGCACCAGATTCTTAAAGTAACGGAGCAAAGTATTCACGTTGGTATAATACCAGCAGCACTGAGTCATCTGCGGTGAAAAGCCGCATATGAAACGAAAACGATCAAGGGCAGGAACAGAGTGACTGACGAGCGCGGCGGCGATGCGGTGATTGCCATCTAAGATGGTCAGAGGACTGCTGCTGTTCAACCCGATCAGCAGCACGGTCGGGTTGATCAGATCTTCCTCGACCGAATCGCTCAGCAGCCGCAGCTTGCCCATAAACTTGTCGTTCGAAGGTTGTGCGAGCTTTATGCGAATGCGCTCAACCACGTCCGTAAGATAAAAGCTGCCTTGCGCTAGCCGTCGCCACTGGGCACGAGGGAAGAACCGAACGCGGGCAAGATCTTCTGCCGTCAACTCGACCTCAAACCATTTAGTGTCCGAGGGAAGTTCACGCCACATAGCTCCGCGGCGCAAAAACAGTAGGGCCTGCCGCATCGCATTCTCTCGCGCGCTTGTAAGATCCGGACGGCTCACCAACCGATCAAAATCGTGGCGGTAGTCATCGAACTCAGGATGATGAAACTCGCTCCGCAGGAACTCGGAAATCACTTCTGCGTCCGTCAGTTCTCGAGATACTCGCAGGGTACTGTAAGTTGATAGAGCCTTCGGAGTCAGCTGTCGCCGCAGAAGTGGAACCATCAATACCAGGAGCAGTACGAGCATTAACACCAACTGAACCAGGATCACCTGCCGCAGGGTCTGGTGAAGCATATAGATGCCAAGGGCCATTGCCCCGCTGAAAGCCAACTGGAGCCAACTTGTATTCGCGATCTTGCGCGACATTTCGTAGGTAATGATCACCGAACTCAGCGAATATACGCCCGCAGAAACGGCATAGAGAATCAATAGAGGAGCCAGGGAACCGTAGGTGCCGATTTCAAATTGAGCTCCGAATAAAGTCTTCCAGAGGAAGCTTGGCACCATCCACATACCGAATATTAAGAGCGCCAAGATTAGAAAGACCAGCAGCAACGAAGTGAATAGGACCGGACTGCTTTCGTGGTCCTCGCCTCTGGCTCCGGCGGAGACTGGGAACATGGTGTTCACAACGGACCAGGCACACATGTTCACCAAACGGCCGACCAGGGCCACGGCGGCGTAAATTCCAGCTTCGGCTGGGGGGAAAAAGTGTTTCACTAGAACGATGTCGAAGTTATTGATGACGGTCTGGCCGGAAAAGAAAACGATGGCCTGCAATCCTTCACGGAATGAAATAGACACTTCTCGCAGCCGGGCGACGCTGAGTCCGGGACTTGGACGAGCTGCGAAGTAGGAGACCACAACCGCAAAGACGCTGGCTAGAATTGCTCCTCTGACTCCCAAGCCGATCTCTATGAGTAAGAAAGCCCCGCATAATCGCACCAGACCTTCGAGCATGAAATTGACTGCGAGTGCGCCGAAGGCATGAATGCCCTGAATGTATCCTCGTCGTACGCCGAGAGGAATATAGAAGGCGGTACCTAGGGCGAGCAAAGAGATCAGCGAGGCGTCGGGCAGATTCAAGTAGGTCGTCAGCGCCCGCTTGACTAGGAATAAAAGCACACCCAGTCCGATCCCAGCGATCCAAGCACGTTCGTGTAAGCTCGCAAAAACCCGGGCTCGGCCTTCTGCAGAGGGACTCTTGGCTACGTACTTTGCGCATACCACCTGAAATGACAGGGTGATGCCCGACATGAGCATCAGAAGGGTGTAGACCGCGGTTGCGTGAGCGAACCCTGTCGGCCCCAGCAGACGGGCTGTAACCACGTTGTACACGAGGTTAGTAACCCCAACGAGCCCAGAACCGGCGAGCAGCATCAGGCTGCCACCCAAGAGCTGCGATTTCAGAGTTTTCCTAGCTGCGGGGTTGAAGCTAGTGCTGGAGCAGTCCCCTTCAACCTTTGTCACCTCAGTCATAGTGTCAATCCGCGGCTCGACTTGCGTCATGAACAATACCGGTTCCTAAAATAAAGTGAAGCGCACGACTGGGAGTACAACCGTCCGGGAAGAACCGGCAAAGTCGTAGAACGTTTGTTGCTGGACACCAAACGACAATCGAAATGGATATTCGGCCTGAGTTTCACCGGTTCCGTCTTTCGAGGCTCTCGACGACCGCATGTAAGAAACCAGAAACTGGCTCTGAGCGTTATCGTATTGGTGATAGCCTTCGCCGCGCGAGAGCAAGAATGACCCTTGGATGTTCCACCGCGGCGTGGCACGCACTTCAAACCTCGCGCCCGGGAGGAACGCTTGCGCAATCGCGTACTGCGTCTCCTGCACGCGCCACGAACGCAAGTCTTCGGCGAGCACTGCGGCAGTGAACCGGTTGCCAAACTTATGTTGCAACCCGAGATAACTCGAGCTATTGAAATACTCCTCTACAAACGGATGAAAAAGAAGGTCGCGGGCAGAATAACCGGTGAGTAGAGAAGTGCGTCCCCAAGGCCGTCCGACGGTGAACTCCAGGTCTGCAGAATCATCGCGCGAATTCAGACTCTGTTCTGTGAATGGCCCCGCTTCGTGGATAGCGTATCCGTTCACAGACACCCAGTTATAAAGCGAACTGGTTGAGATATAGAGGAACTGGCGAAAAAGATTCTGGCTCATGTAAACCGGCGAGATAGTATCTCTGCGAACGGTAAATTGAAGTCCCCCGTTAAAAGCGACGCTATTCGAACCGAAGTGCAAAACCGGCGTGATCCCTCCATTGAAGTAAGTGTCGTAGGTATTGCGGTCCTGGATGACATTTTGGCTGGGAAACAAAAACCGCCCTGCCGTCATGCTTTCCCCCACAAAGCCTGTGATTGCCGGGAGATTACCAAGGTGAATGCGGTAGTGCGAATCGGCCAGGCTCTGGTAAGAATGCCGTGGCGGTGGAAGTAGAGAGGGATTAGTGACGCGCAGAATCTTTGCGTCTAGAGTATAGACATTAATATCTTCCAAAGCCGGGGCGAATGATGCTTCGGGAGTAAGACTCACATTCTGGGTAAGTTGGCGGCCTTCCTCGCCGGTTAATTCATCGCGCGCCACTACCGCGCTTTGCTGGTCAGACTGATCTGACGCGGCATTTGCTTGCACTCCGGCCACTGTGCTGGCCTGCGCGAAAGCGGACAATGCGTGTACCGTGTCCTGCCGCTGGCGATAGACATTACCCTCGGCCATCATGTAGTCGTAGTCGTCCGAGAAATCTTTCGCGGGGCCGAGGCTGGCGAGCGAGTCCGCGGCTCTTTGGTTTTCTCCTTCTGCGAGATAAGTATTGGCGAGACCAACAGCAACTTCACGAGGATTAGCTCCGGCGAGGCGCGCCTTATCGAAATAGGTTTCGGCAAGGTCGAAATCGTGCATCGCAAGGAAAATGCTCGCGGCGCCAGTAATATCTTCTGGAGTCACGGGAGAAGAATCTGCGCGAGCCTCAGCAAAGCCCAATGCGATCTGCCGCCGAGCCTCGTCATAGTGCCCCTGCCGCATGAACACCTGCGCGATAGCCAAGCGCACCCCAATGCGATCCCCATTAGGACTCTCTAGAGCGCGAGCGAAGCGCTTCATGGCAGCCTCCCGCTCTCCCAGAATCAACAGCGCGTCTCCCGTATCCATCAAAATGTCAACCTGATTGCTGCCATACTGTTCCGCCAGTTGGATGTCACGCATGGTATCGGCGCGGGATCCCAGTCTTGCATGTATCTGCGCTCTGAGAGCGTAGACGGCGGGATCTTGCGGAGATAACTTTTGCGCCGTCTCCAGCGCTGCGAGAGACTCATGAAAACGCCGCATGCGGTATAAAGTGTCCGCATAGGCTAACTGCATGGGTAGGTCGTTCGGTACTTCCTGCAGTGCGACGCGATACTCTGGTTCGGCGTGGGCGTAGTCTTGCTCCTGCCGAAATGCTTCCGCTCGCGCCAGGCGCCAGGCACGCGACTTACCTAAAAGCTTCTGCGCCGAGTTCAACTGAGTGAGTGCAGGCTTCGGCCGGTGCAACTGCAGATCCGCGTAGGCTAAGCCCAGGTGCGCTTCGCCATAATCAGGTTGCAACTGAATTGCAGTCTTAAAATCTCTTGCCGCCTTGCCCGCATCGTGAAGATCATTGAAAACGAATCCCCGGCTCACGTAGCCGGTTGCCATTTTGGGTTCGCGTTCTAACGCTCGGGTAAAATCGCTGACAGCTTCACGCGATTGTCCATCATGAGCATGAACGTAACCTGCGATGAGAGCCAGGTCCTTGTCATCGGGGAGAATCGAATCGTACTTATTCACGAGAGCCAAAGCTTCTTCGTAGCGCTGCAAGTAGTAAAGATCGTAGGCGAGATACACCACGCCTTCACGATCGTGCGGAAGCTTCTCGAGCACTGAGTAGCCGAGCTTAGCCGATCCTTCGTAGTCGCCCTTCAGGGTGAGATAGCGCTCTCGCTCGCGGCTTACTTGGGGGCTACTGTCCATCTTGTCACTCGAGCGGTCCAGCCAGCGCTTGGCTAACTCAGGATTGTGAGATTCAAGCGCGGCGTTGGCGCCGCCGGCGACGACCAGGGAGTTGCTGGCCGTGCGCTGATATGCATTTTCGTAATTTGCGTCAGCGAGCGAGAACTTTCTTTCGGCGGTGTATAAGTCTCCCAATGCAAGATACGGCGCGAAGTCCTTTGGGTGGGCGCTCACCGCGCGGGTAAAGTAACCCTCGGCCAGCTTGTTATCGCCCCGATCGCGAGCGAGAAGACCCAGCGACGACAGCGCGGTTCGGTTCTGCGGATCCGAGGCCAAGACCTTGGCGAACGTGTCTCGCGCAGCGTCTTTTTGACCCAGCTTCCATTGCAAACTACCGTAACTCAAAAGAGAGTTGAGGTTTGAGGGCGCTAAAGCTAGTGCTTGCTGAATGTCGTTGTTAGCAGCTTTGAGATCGCCCGACCCCGCTTCCATGGCAGCGCGCAGACGCAGCTTTTCCGGCTGTGAAGCAACCGGAACATTCACCTTATTGATTTCGGCCATCGCCGCATCCAAGTACTGCTTCGCGGCGTCCTGGTTGTCCTGGCGCAGCTCGAGTTCGTAAAGGTTCAGCCTCAACTCGATGGGATAGAGCGGACCCTCCGGAACAGCCTGCGGCAGATGGTTCAAAGCCTGACTGTACTCCGAACTGGCATCGGGCAGGCGATTATCGGCTTCAGCGATGGCGCCGAGAATGGCGTGCAGGCGGTAGTTCTTACTGTCGATGCGCCTGGCATCTTGGATAAAGCTATTCGCGGCGTCGATCTGGCCTAGAGTTACGAATGCCTGCGCGGCGCTGAGATCGAGGGCCAGATTCGCTTTCGCACCCTTAGCCAAGCGCGAGTAAAGGCTTGCCGCCTCTTGCAGCTGTCCCGCAAGCTGATAGGTGTAAGCCAGTTCGGCTTCCGCATCGGCATTGTTTGAAGGTATGGCCTTGAGCGCGGATATAGCTTTGTCGTATTGGCCCTGGTCGCGATATTGACCGGCGACCGCGCGCAACACTTCAGGATCATTCGGAGATCGACTCCTGGCGCGATTTAAGTAATGATTGAACTCCTCGGTCTGGCCAAGCCGCTGATAGGCATGCGCGATCAGCAGATCAGTATGCGGAGACGCTTGCGACATATCGGCGCGTTTGAGCAATTCAAGAGAGCGAGTAGTGTCGGAGTTGAGAAGAAGTTCACCCGCAAGTTGCAGACTATTGGCGTCTTTCGGATTCGCATCCACGACCTTCTGCAAGAGTTGTTCCGCTTCCGCCTCATGCCCCATCTTGGCGTAGGTCTGAGCCAGCCCGGCCATGCCCTTGAGGGAGTGGGGTTGAATTCGAAGTCCGCGAAGATAGGCGTCGACCGAGGCTTGATAATGATTTTCGAGGCGAGCCGAGTAACCCAGGAGGAACCAGAGTTCAGGGTTTTGCGGAGCCGACTTGGCGGCTCGCTCGGCATAAGAAACCGCAGCGGCGAAATCGTTTCGCTTCAACGCATCCTGCGCCGCTCTGGCCTGGCGGGCAACGTCGATGCTGGATCCCCAGCCCAGATCTGAGCCGTTTTGGCTCGAACCATCTTGGTTTGGCCCGGAATCGGTGCCGCTGGCTGATCTCGAGTTACTGCTTCCGGGCACAGCGCTTTGCCCGGTGATTTCGTAGCTTTGGCCGGAGGCAAGACTAATAAGTGATAAAATGCAAAAGCTCGCGAGCGGAAATCGGCTTTTCACGGCGTCACCACGCTATCCAATTCTCTCGGTGTACCTCCCCGCACACAACCCTGAATTGCGGTGCCAATCAGATGCCATTCCTGGGGGCAAGGCTGCCTGCCCTAATTGAAAACCCCCGGGTGAACACGAAGAATGCGGTAAACCCCCTACTGGATTTCCGAATCAAAGTTATTCGCTTCGGATACTTTGGAGCATGGAGCGCCACTTTGACTACCGTCCAAAGTTATTCTCGTCCAATTCCTTTGATGGCAATCGTCCTTGTCGCTCTGGCCGTTCATGGGCCACTGCTGCTCATGCAGCTTCCGGCGAGCTCTTTCGATGCGAACTTCCACATGTTCTTCGCATCGCATTATGCGCACCATTGGTTTAACCCCTGGAACGAGAAATGGTTTGGAGGATTTTCTCAAACCACTTACCCCCCGCTTACCCATCAATGGATCGCGCTGCTGTCTAACGTTACCGGCTTGAAAATGGGTTACATGCTGGTGCAATTGATGGCTGTGCTGCTGTTGCCGGTGGGAGTATTTCGTTTCGCCAGAATCTGGGTTGAAGATCGGGCCGCAAGCTATGCAGCGCTGGGTAGCATTTTTCTTGGGGCTTTGGCTTTCCTTGTATACCAGGCGGGACAGCTCGCCACGGTGGCTTCGGCCGCTCTTTATTTGAATGCCCTGCCTTACTTCTACGAGTGGATGACCGAAGCTGCCAACCGTTCTCTTCTGAAAGGTGTTGTCATCAGCTTATGCGCAGCTGCAGCCCACCACGTGACTCTGATATTCGGGGTGGTGCTGTTCGCCGGGCCGGTGCTGTGGGTTGCCTGCGTCGACGCCCGAGATGAGCGTGTCGCGGGCTCAGTGAGCGGGGTGCTTTTACGCGCTCTAGTCTTCGGAGCAATCGTGTCCGCCGGAGTCGGTATCATTCTGCTGCCCTACTGGCTCGCGATCCTGCAACATCCGATTCACCAGATTCCGATTCCGCACGACAGCCGCGCTAACTTCCTGCTGAACTCCACCACAGCCATCAATTATTTCTTCATTCCCTATGGAGCTTTAATTTTGGCTTTGCCATTCATTTTAGTTCGCGGGGCTTCCTCACGCCGGTTGCAGCCCTTACTCATGGGCTTCTGGCTTACATTTATCTTCGGACTCGGCGGCACTACTCCTCTGCCCCGTTGGTTGTTGGGGCGAGCTTATGAGATTTTGACCTTCGAGCGATTTACTTTCTGGGCGACGCTAATGGCGATGCCATTGGTCGGAGTTCTCGCGATACAACTTCTTGATCGCTATCGAGCCAAGGCGGCAGTGGCGCTTTCACTGGCGTCGGTGGCAACCATCGGCGCCGCGCTCTGGTGGCTGGGCGCGAATCCTTTTCGTTCCACCGCCGCGGCGAATGTGGATCCTGTAATTGCCTTTCTAAATCGAGATGGCCACGACGCGTTTCGATACATAACCTTGGGCTTTGGCAGCGAGCTCGCGAAAGTTTCAACTTACACGAATGCGGGCAGCGTCGATGGCGACTATAACTCGGCTCGCCTTCTACCCGAGATGACTCACTACGGCTCAGCGCAGCTCACTAACTCTAAATTCTACGGATCGGCCGGCATGGCGTCGTTGCGAGCGATGCTTGAGCACGCCAACCGGTACGGGTTGAAGTACATTTTCGTCCATGATCCTTATTACGAGCCGCTACTCACTTTTGTCGGTTGGCGAAAGATTGAAACTTTCGACAATGGCAACATTACGGCTTGGTCCAAGGAAGATGTTCCGCCCGCTCACAGGATTGAGTCCGATGCGATTCCAGCCCCCTGGCAAGGCTTACTGTGGGGAACTTTGCCGATCGGAATCAGCTTGCTGGCAATTTTTCTGGAATTGTTGTTGCCTGCGGCGCGGCGTGTTCCGAGTTCGGTAGGAATTCCTGCCCACTCCGAAGTGGCCGCGCAACATCAACATTACGTGGCTTGAGGCATCGCGATAACCATGAAATTTATTCTGCCCATCGTACTCGTTCTCGCTACCGCCGGATTAATGGTGATGGCATTGTTCAGCTCTGCGGGCGCGCACGGCACCGTTGGCATTGCCGCGGGCTCCGCGATGTTTGGCTTGATGCCGAAGGGTAGTACTCCCGAGCAGGGGCTCAACAATCTTCTGCAAGAGGTACAGCGTCGAAACTGGGATCGCGCGTTCTCCGCCCTGTCGAAGACGAGCGGCGTCGATGAATCCTCGTTTATTCAAGACTGGATTGGCTCGAACGGAAGCTTGCGAGCGTTCTCAAGTCTCGAAGGCTATGAAGTGCGGCCTCTGCACGTGACTGACGATGAGGCTCAATTCAGGGCGCGTCTCCATTGGACCACTCCCGTCGGCCCTCTTGAAGACGTGCGCGATTTTCATCTCGCGAAAGAAGGCAACGTCTGGAAGGCTGTATGGCCGAAAATGGAGATCGCCAATGTTCCGGCACAGGTGATTCCGGTCACGTTCCTGCGCTGGGATCTGGTCACCGGAACTTCTTCAGAGGAATGGGGGTCGAAGAATGTCGACGCGCCGCATGTCCGCATCGTTTCGATGAACGCTGTCGACTCGGCCGAGGGCGCAGTCGTGATGGGAGAAGTGGTCAATGAAGACACGATTCCAGCCTTCGTGAACGTCAATGCCACGCTCCTCGATGGGTCGGGCAGCGTGATCGACGACGAAAACAGCTTCGATAAGATTGCGCACGTGCTCTTGCCGAAACAAGTCTCCCCCTACCGCATCGACTTTCCGAAGGTTGACTTGAAAAACGTGAAGAATGTTCGGATGGAAGTGAAAGCGGCGTTGGTTCCGGCTTCTGCCGATCCCCTAATCGGAGTGATGAATCAGAAAGTGGATTCCGACGTTCCAGGAAAAAGCGTTTTACGCGGCGACTTACTGAATGAGAGCGGCCAGACTGTGAATATCCCGCACGTGATCGCCAGTTTCTACGATGACAACGCCAAGGTTGTGTGGGTTTCGGACGGCTATGTCGAGCGTGCGCTGCTACCGCAATCTTCCGAGCCTTTTGCCGTGGACATTCCTAAAAGCGTGGCCGCAAAGGTGCATAGTTTCCATGTCATCGTCAATCAATACAGTTTGGGCAGGTCCTGAATGAATCGCTTCAAATGCGCGCACTTAGGCTGGCTGGCAACTTGCTTGATCGGAGCTATGGTCGCTGCCAGTTATGCACAAGACATTCGTGTGCCCAACATTGGCCTCGCCGGCGAGTCCGCGACCATCTCCACGACGGGAGGCGGCAGAGCGAGATTCTATCTGCTCGGGCCGGGAGTATCTCGCAACACTGAGGTTCGTCTGGGAGAAGAGATCTCTATACCCGCCGAAGATCTGCGAGTTGCAGGAGAGTACCTGGCGCTCCTATGCTCGGGGAGCTGCCGCAGCGGCACTTTCTATGTAAGTGCCGCGCAGCCTGCCAGCTTGACGTTCCTAGTCCATCCTTCGCGAGTTCCGGTCGCAGCCAGCGACGCGATAAGCGGTGTGGTGTTGGCCTTCGATCAATTTCGTAATCTGGTGCTCGCGCCGGAGACGATTAACGTGCAACTGAGCGCCGGAAATGCCACGCTTTTTTCCCGGTCGATCCGAACGCAAAATGGCGCGGCTTGGTTTCGTGCTACTTCGGGCAAGTTGGCAGGCGCGCTGCAAGTAACGGCCTCCATGGGCGAGCTATCCACTCGGCGCGCCGTGCAGGAAGCGGCCTCCGATCCCTGTAACCTGCGGATCAAGGGCGAGCGCACGGGGGCGGGAATCACGATTGAAACCGAGCCGGTGCATGACTGCGCGGGGAACGCCGTTCCGGACGGCACGATCGTCACGTTCACGGCGAGCGGGCCCGGTGGGAAAAGCACGGTGGATGCTCCCATCAAACAAGGCATTGCGCGCGCGCAAATCGAAGCTTCGGGCGGAGAAATAATCTCGGCCGCCTCTGGCGTCGTGATCGGAAACGAACTTCGTTTTGGAGCGCAGCCATGAAACGCCGCGATGAGGGCACATGCACTTCGATCTACGCTTTTCTCTGCGTCCCTCGGGTCGCCATTCTACTTACTTTGTTCCTTACTCTTTCGGGCCATTCGTACAGTGCCAACACGACGACCGCAGGTCAACTGGAGATTGATGCCACCAAGGCCGGTCCGCGGGCGCTGGAAGCGTTAACTGAGCGCGGTATTCTTCGCGACTATCGCTTCGCTTGGGCG
The DNA here is from genome assembly GCA_049513475.1 of Candidatus Sulfotelmatobacter sp. GTDB lineage: Bacteria > Acidobacteriota > Terriglobia > Terriglobales > Acidobacteriaceae > Sulfotelmatobacter. The sequence goes on from JBEKWC010000028.1 coordinate 40,648, forward strand.
AGTATGACCCAGGCTCTCGAGTTCAACACCTCCGATCCGCTCGAAGGGCCATTCACGGACGAAGCGAAAGCTTGGCTGCAAGAAACGGTGGCCAGTCAGCAGAAAGCCGGTCTCAGCCAGAGATACGTAAATCAGAATCACAAGCTCGTTGTGGTTTTTTATGCTCCGGAAGGAGACCTGATCGAGCTTCAAGACAACGCCGACTTTCAACGGCAAGTGCTGGATGGAAGGAACACCATTCAAGAGGAGCACGTAGTCGCGCGCTATATTGTGCTCATGACGCCCAGTGCGGACCGTTGGGTAGTCCGGCAATTACAGGCCGTACCGCACTTTTAATAGCCGGTTTCGCGGTGTGGTTGCAACATTCTGCGCAACCCCGCTGACGTCTTACCCTACGCGAATCTTACCCGACTCAAACGCCAACCGAAGTATCCCTCCTTTGCATCTTAATGAGTCAGGGTTATCAGTCAGGCAGGAAGGCCACGAGAATGGAGCGGACTTTTGTCGAAAGTGCTGCTGAGCTTTGCGATAGCGTGCTTTGTGATGGCGAGTGGGTGTGCGACCTCGGGAGGCGTTCACCACATACTCTCCCAGAACGCGCAGGCTCCGGCCGCGTCTCCGAAGCTTCTCGCGGTCTACATGCCGTGGTTCGGTAATCATACTCACATCGACGTGGGCTACTCCAGCCAGGACCCTGCCGTACTTCGAAAGCAGATTCAGCAGGCGCGCACGATGGGTATCTCCGCGTTTGTGGTCGATTGGTATGGCGAAAGCAATGCCTACTCTGACCATAACTTCGCACTTATGCAGGAAGCTGCGAGTGAGAGTCGATTCCACGTGGCTCTTCTTTACAACGAGCCCGAAGATGAGGACGCGCAAGCGACAGATGCCGCCATTGCGGCGCTGGACAAGGCTTACGACGCCTACATTGGGCCCGCCGCCGAGTACCGCGGCTCTTACCTGACTTATGAAGGCCATCCCCTGGTTTTTATCTTCCCGAAGAGCGGGCACATAGACTGGAAACGGGTTGGTGAACATTGCAGCAACTGGGAAGCCTCACCGTTATTGATCTACAAAGATCAACCCCCGCCACCATTTGGCAATGATTTTGCCGGATCGTACGCTTGGGTGCAGCCCGGCCCGGGAGGATGGGCCGCGGACGGCAGCAACTGGGGCGAGCGCTATCTGGACAACTTCTACGGCACGATGAAGAACCAGCATCCCGAGAAGATCGTGATCGGGGGCGTGTGGCCGGGCTTCAACGATTCCACGGCGAAATGGGGGCTCAATCGCCACATGGATAATCAATGCGGCAAAACCTTCGACGAGACCCTGAATTTCTACCATCGCTACTACGACAGCGCGAATCCGATCCCGTTTCTCTTGATCGAAACCTGGAATGACTACGAGGAAGGAACCGCCATCGAGCGCCTGAACACCGCGGCATGCGTCGAGCACAATCACGATTCAAGTCTGGCAAATCCGCGATAAGCGCAATCGGTTGTAACTGTCGTAACAACCCCCCGGCTTGATTTCACATCCCATTCCAGTCTCGGACTGTACTCGCGCGCCGAGCGGGCGAAGGTATGAATAGCGTTAAAAACTCATCCCGGTGTCTGACCGTCTTATCGGAGATCTTGCTCGCGGGCGGTGAGCTGAAGATTTCAGAAGATTCCGCCGGTGGAAGCAATTCAGTTCAGTTGCCTGGAGATCGCGACCGAACGTTCTGTCGCGACTCAGGACTTCAGCCTATTAGGCGCGCGCCCGCGAATGGCGCCGGCAGTATCGCTCAGACCATCACCGACTTTGACGCTCAGGACTTCGGTGAGCTCTGGGCTCTGGGCACATCCCATCATGTAATCATGCGCAGTTTTCCCGCTCTACAAGAGATGTTACAGCTCGCGATGCCGGAGCGAGCGGCATGGATTGATCGCGCTCGCCTGAGAGAGCAGGCGCGCATCGATCATGCGATCTCATTCCTGGCGCCCATCTGCGAGGCTTTGGGAGATGTGGCCGATGTGCTCGTGATCAAGTCGCTCGACCACTGGCCCGATCTCGGAAGCGACTTGGATCTGTACACGAATGCCGAGGGAGCTGATGTGGTTGCCATTATGCGTGAACGTTTCCAGGCGAAATTAGCCGACCGCAGTTGGGGCGATCGCCTGGCTAACAAATGGAACTTCATTGTCCCCGGCCTGCCCGAGTTGGTTGAAGTGCATGTGGCGCGTCTGGGTCAAACTGGAGAACAAGTCGTCATTACCGAGTCTCTGGTTCAGAATTCGCGGACGGCAGCATTCGGCTCACATAGGTTTCGCGTCCCGGCCCCGGAAAATCGGATCATCGTAAGTACTCTGCAGCGCATGTATCGTCATTTTTATCTTCGTTTGTGCGACATCGTCGATACGGCTCAATTAGTAGAGTTAGATGTTATCGACTATCCCCGCCTCAAAGCATCGGCACGGCGGGCCGGGGTGTGGGATGGCCTCGCCACTTATCTCGTACTCGTCTCGGGCTATGTCGAATCCTGTCGTGGGCATGGCTTGCCCTTGCCGCCGCTGGTGACGGACGCAGCGCGCTTCGGCAGCGACCAGCTGCGCTTTGCCCGGGGGTTTCTGCGCATCCCGATCTTTCCCCAGTGCGTCAAGCTGTATGCCTCAGAGTGGAAAAGTCTCTTGCTCCACGGGGATCTCGCGAACACCTGGCGCCTAAGTTTACTTCCCGGCTTAGCCACGGCGGCGGCATTAGAACTGAAACTCACAGGGAGCGACAAGGGAATTTGGTAGGTGGACGTAGTCGGCAACTAATAGCTTTTTGTGTAATTGGCTGTCAACGAGCGGCCTTAACATGGCCGCGCTAAACAGTAAGAGGAGAACGCAGAGATGAAGAATAGATCGCGCATCATGAGTTCAATCCTTCTAGCGACGGCCTTGTCATCGTTTCCGCTGGGCATCGCTTGCGGTGGACACCACTATTATCGAGTTTACGATCCCTACTACAGCGACTACCACGTTTGGAATGGCGACGAGGTGGTTTACTACCACCAGTGGGCCCGCGAATACCACCGCGACCCGGATCGCGATTTTCGCAAGCTTCGTCCCGAAGAACAGAAAGAATATTGGACCTGGCGCCACACCCACGGCGACCAAGACCACCACTGATTCGAATCGGGGCGCGGCATCCCCCGCGCGCCCACGATGAGGTTTTGTGTTCTAATGCTCCGCATTGACTGCGGAGAACTCCACCCCACTGCGCGCCGCTGAGGCCGAGGTCCAGGCTCACAGCGCCGGCCTGCCGAAGGAACTCGGTCTGTTCGATCTGGTGATGGCTCAGATGCTTCTGGTCATCGTGCTTGATTTCTTTGGCACCGCTGCCAAGGCGGGATCGGCGCAGGTGGTGTTCTGGCTGATCGCGATCGTGTTGTTCTTCATTCCCCTTGCCTTGGTGGTGGTTCATCTGAACCGGTTGATGCCGCTGGAAGGCGGCTTATACGAGTGGGCGCGCCTGGCCTTCGGCGATCGGATTGGCTTCCTGGTGGCCTGGAATCTTTGGCTCTTCGTGATGTTATACGTGGCGGTGATTGGACTGGTTACGACCACCTTTCTGGCTTATGCGCTTGGCCCTGCCGCCCGGTGGATCCCCTCCAACCGCTGGCTGATCCTCGCGGTTTCTTTCGCCTTGATTCTCGGGATGATGTGGCTAACAGCTCTAGGATTGCGCGTCGGCAAATGGCTGGGCAACGCGGGCAGCATGGCCACGCTGATCACGCTTGGCATACTCATCGCCACGCCCCCGGTGGACCGTTGGCGCGGGTCGATTTCCGAATATCATCCCCTTCGCCTGGTGATGCCGCCGCTCACCGTCTTCAGCCTCAGCGTTTTTACTAAGATGATGTTCGGCGCGCTCAGCGGTTTTGAGTATGTCGCCATCTTTGCCGGCGAGTGCCGCAACGCCGGGCGCAATCTCACGCGCTCGGTTTTTATTACAGCGCCGTTCATCGCGCTTATTTATATCTTTGCTACCAGTTCGATTCTCGCCTTCGTGGCTCCCGATGCCGTCGATGTCGTCGGCCCCATTCCTCAGGCTTTGCGTGTGGGTCTGCAAGCATCAGGGACGCGGGGCTTCGGCTTCTCCAGCTTGGCGGGCTTCATCGTACCCTTTGCGATTGTTCTCCTCTTCGTGAACTACCCTACATCGTTCAGCGTTTACTTCAGCGCCAGCGCTCGCCTTCCGATGGTAGCGGGATGGGATCACCTGCTGCCGGAATGGTTCACGCGCCTGCACCCGAAATACAGGACTCCGGTGAACTCGATTCTATTTCTGGGTGGTCTTACTCTGGCTGGAAGCGCCGCCGCACTCATCGGAGTCGGCCCACAGGAAGCCTACGAACTGTTGCTCACTTGGGCGTTTACTTTTTACGCGATCGCGTATCTGGCGTTGTTCGCGATTCCGTTGTGGTCGCCGAAGAATCGCGGACTTCGTCCGCGGCTGTGGCTGCGAGTGGCGGCCGTCTCAGGATTTCTGATGACTCTGCTGTATGTTGTGCTGTCGATCTTCCCTATTATCGACGTGGAGAATCCGCGAGCCTATTTTCTGAAAATTGCAGGCGTAGTCCTCGGCGCAAACTTACTGGGCTCGGCAATCTATCGCACCGGCCGGATAAGACGTCGCCCCATTTTGACGTGAGGATTTCCGCCTAATTTGCCAGCACCGCCGTGGCCATGCCACCTTGCCTTGCTGCACCGGCCACGAAGTGTTTGCGGTTAAGGAGCGGGATCGAAAGCATAAACCCCAATGTTACGGCCGTAGAGCGCGTAAACCAACATGCTGTCGGGACCGAAATACAACTTCGGATTTCCCGGTATAGCGGAAGCTTTGGGTGATGGTAGCGTTGGTGAAGTTCAAGTCTGCGATGTAAATCTCGCGGGTGTCGGTATCGGCGAAGAACACGTTCCGGCGATCGAAATACACACCGTCCCAGGCCACATCGTCACTGCAAAACGTCAACATCGAAGCAGTACAGTCGATGATGTTACCGGTCGCCACTTGCGTGACGCCAACGCTGCCACAGGCCTGCCCACAGGGACCGCCGGCGCCACCCGCGGCCTGATCGCTTACCGCAACCGCGAATGGACCGGAACAAGAGCCGCTTTCAGCAAGATTCCGGAGCGATCCCAGGTGGCCGGAGCCCCGATCTACGGGGAAATAGTAGTGCCCCACTTCGCAAGGATAGGGACCCTTGTTGAAGTAGCTGGCCAGCAACTTCGTGCTACTAAGATCGAAGCCAAAACCTGTAATGCCGATGTATGGCTTGGGGCCGTATTGTGCAACGGCTTCTTCCAGATTCGTCCGCTCACCTGTGGACGGATTAATGGTGTAGGGTACACGGTGGCATTTTTGGTTTCATTTTGAGTGTCCCACCAACCTACTCCCGCATAGGCAAGCTTACCGTTGGGGTCGGGAACAAACGAAGTAACCGGATGTGGAAAGGCAAAGGTAAGAGGCTGCTCGGGTTGGTCGCCCGGTGCGCCGTTCGGGTCCGTGAGATAGACCCATACATTCGCGGAGTTCCAGACAAAGACGAAATGCTGACCACCGACTGTCACTGGATCCACTGACGTGGCTCCCACTCATACCGGCTGGCCCACTTCGGTGCCACAGCCGTTACCGGATCGACGTTGTAGGTGAGGAGCGACGTTTTTCCTGCTTGCTCTTCGGCGACGGAAAGCAACTCGGCGGAGGAGGCGGCGAAGGCGGTGTTTGCCACAAGGGTTACCGCCAACAATAAACGCGTCGACGTGGACATCTGACTCTCTCCTGGCACCACCCGTTCTAGCGGTCGGATGCAGAAGTAAGACAACAGGTTGGCGGCGATCGCGGGCCCCTGTTCCTGAAGCGAACCCTGCCCTTGGCTGCTAACCGGAATCAGGTATGCTTCCGGACATACCACGGCGCACTGACGGTGAAGATGTGCTCGTTGCCGCGGGCCAGCAGCGCCCACTCCAGCAGCCGGCCGCGCTGGTTGTGAAGAAAGTATTCGTACCACTTATCCTCGACCAGCTCGGGGATCACCACGATAATGTTGCGCTTGGGATTCTTCTTTGAAGTTTCGAGAACGAACTGCACGAAAGGAATGATGACGAAGCGGTAAGGCGAAGGCAGGACGTGAAGTTGCGGGACCTCCATCCCCGCGGCGCGAAACGGCTTCTCGACATACTGCTGCCAATCGTCCTGCAGCAAGGCATAATGCTCGCCCGGTTCGACGTGCACGGCAATCACCTCCGGGGAAAGGCGGGCGGCGAACTCTATGCCCTGCCGGACGATGCTGCTCCAGCGATCGATGGCAACGATCGCAATCGGATGCAGGCTTAGGCCTGCCGCATCTACCGGCTCTTTGCAGTTGGTGAGGACTTTCACCTGGTGATAGTGGCGGCGCACCACCGAGAAGAAAACGATGGTCATGGGAATAAACAGCAGGGTGATCCAGGCGCCTTCGACAAATTTCGCCAGCAGCACGACGGCCGTGGTGATGCCGGTGACCAGTCCACCGATCCCATTTACCAGCGCGCTCTTCAGCCAGTGCGGACCGCGCTTCCTGCGCCAGTGCAAGACCATTCCGGCCTGCGAAAGCGTGAAGGCCATGAAAGCCCCGACTGCATAGAGAGGGATGAGCCGGTCGGTAACGCCGCCGAAAAGAATGAGAACTCCCGCGCACAGAAGCGCGAGTATCACGATGCCATAGGTGTAGACGAGACGGCGGCCGCGATAGCTGAATACGTGCGGCAGATAATTATTTTGCGAGATGGCGCGGCACAGCCTTGGAAAATCGGCGAACGCCGTATTCGCCGAGAGAGACAAGACCACCAGAATCGCTCCCATGGTGAGGTAATAAAAAAAGCCTTTGCCAAAGACCGCCGAGGTGAGCATGGAGAGAACGCTCTGGTAGCCGGGCTGGCCGGGGTCGGTGGCCGCGATTCCGTAGGACTTCACCAGGTACGAAATTCCCGCCAACATCACCGCCAAAAGAAAAATGATCACGGTTAGGGTGCGCTGAGCATTCTTCACCGTAGGCTCGCGAAAGGCTTTCACGCCATTGCTGACGGCCTCGACGCCAGTCAGCGCCGTGCAACCGCTGGCGAAGACTTTGAGCAGCAGCCAGTAGCTGACCGCTTCCGTCATAGGCGGCGGATGCGGAAGCGTGTCGACCGGCGTGGGATGGCCTCCACTCAGCGCGACGCGGATTAGGCCGGCGACGATGGTGATGAGAATCGTGCCCACAAAAAGATAAGTGGGAATGGCGAAGGCGGTGCCCGCTTCGCGCACGCCGCGCAGATTCAGAATCGTAATCACGATCAGAATGCCAACGCAAAGAGAAACCGTGTGCGGCAGCAGCGATGGCACGGCCGAGACCAGCGCCCCGACTCCCGCGGAGATGCCTACTGCGGCGGTCAGAATGTAATCGGCGAGCAGCGCGGCCGCGGCCAGCAGACCGGCCCGCGCGCCGAGATTGAACCGCGCTACCGTGTACGAGCCGCCGCCGGAGGGATACGCAGCGATGGTCTGCCTGTAAGAAAAATAGACAACGATCAGCAGAGCAATGATCGCGGCGCTGACGGGAACGATGTAGTGAACACCTGCTAGGCCGAGGGGAATCAGCAAGCTCAGAGCGGCCTCGGGGCCATAGGCGGCGGAACTCAGCCCGTCGAGACCAAAAATTGGGACGCCTTGCGTGGGGCCGATCTGCTCGGCGCGCTCATCGCTGGTTCGTATCGGCTTGCCGACGATCAGATCGAGTAGATTCATAAGCGTGCTCGAAGAGAAAGGCTCAACTTAACTTATCGCAGAAATACGAGCGCCGAATCCTCGACTCGAATACTTGACTTTCGCCGCGCCCCGCTGACTACGTTGTACGCGACCAACAAATGTGACTCGACGACAAGAATCTCTTTATAGCCGATCCAGCCCACCAGTGTTGCGTGCGGAAGAAAAGCGATGCGCCGAGGAGAATCCTCAAGGGCCTTTACTTCGACCAGGGGCAGATCGAGCAAAGCTTTACGAATGCGCTGTGATTCCTCCGGGTTGGCCTGCCCTTGCTCGGCCAGTTGAATGGCCGTATTGGGCTGAGCCGTGGCGACAATCGTCAAGGCCACCGAATGGAGGTCGGGCGATAGCTTTCCGTTCTGGGTGTAGAAGCTCACGTCGTAGTCGGAGTTCTGGTAAGCGGTCAGTTCGTCGAAAACGGTTATCGTCTTGCCATCGACGTGAAGGATGGTCTGATCGTCGCTCTCGTTGGACCAGCCGCAGCAGCCGGTGTCGGGAATCGCCTCCAGGATTGACGCCGCATTCGAGGTGTCCAGCACGCGTTTTAGAGGCGGATTTATCGGCGCTGCCGCCCACTTGCCGGCATGTTCCCGATAGAGGGAAGTCGATTTGTACGTAGGCTGAGTTTGTCCGGCCACGAACTGCGTCAGCAGAAAAAACTTCCCCACCCCATCGTCTGTAACCCACGCTTGCCCGTACGCACAAGTTTCTTCGCAGCTTCCGGTGCGGCAGGGGCAATCGGGCAGCGTGATCGACGCCACCTCATTACGCGCGCCACCTGCGGGATTCGTCTGCCAGGCGAGCCACGTAGTTTGCGAGGAGAGATCCACACCATCGCGCTGCAAACGCCGGGCCTGATTGGAAAACCAGTAGAGATGGGCTCCATCTTCGGAAAGGTAGGGCATGGCCGCCGACTCGGTGATGGCCAGGTTCGATCCGGCTGTGGCGGTCGTGCGCGCAACCTCGCGAGTGAGCGTAGTGGCGGTGCGACCATCCCAGAACCAAGCTTTTTTCTCAGCTGCCGAGTCGCCTTCTGCGAGCGGTAAGGCTGCGGGTGCCGCGAACAGCATCTGCCCCAGGCCGTTGATGGAAAAATCCTGGGGTGAGGTCACTGCTTCCGGCGGAATTTTCACGGTTTGCTTTTCGGCCCACGTGGAAGCGTCGTACTCGACCGCCTCGCCGGGCGCGCGCAACACCCATAAACGCTTGCCCTGCGCCCCGAGCGCAGCTGGAAGAAGGACGACGATGCAAGCGATGCCAAAGAATCTCATTCAATTGCCATCATGCGGACCCGAACGATTATAAGAGTCCTTGAAAAAGCCATCTCCCCTTGACGAAGCGTCCCCCGACGGCTCTAAATGCTTGATCGACTTTCGGTCCGTTGCGGCGCGGATGGAAAGCCGCGCCTTTCACACTGGGGCGGCGGAGCGAGTTTCGCAGCGCCTGATGATTGTAAATCCCAACTCGCTCGCTCGGCGGCTCTTGCGTACAATGGAGGCTGAAACCTGATGACTTCCTCCCGCGAGAATCCCATGACCACAGCGACCACACCGATGCGCCCGCAAATGTCCACCGCCGCCGAACTTCCCGAGGTTCCCCTCACTACCGAGGGCTACAGCGTATTGCACCAGATGATGCGCTTCCGCCGCGGCGCCTGGAGAGGATTGCCCGAGGCCGCGCGACACGAGATCGCGCAGGAAGCGGCGGCTGCCTTCGGCGCGATGGAAAAGAAGTCGGGTGAAGATCCCGCAGATAAAAAAGCTGTCGGGCAATCCGCTCTCTTCTCTTTGCTCGGCCATAAGGGCGACCTGATGCTAGTGCATTTCCGCAACTCCTTCGCCGATCTCAACCAGGCGGAGCTTACTTTGGCCGGTCTGCGCCTGAGCGATTATCTTGAGCCTACCTCTTCTTATTTGTCCATCATTGAACTCGGACTCTACGACTCCACGCTCAAGATTTACAAAGAGCTTGCCGATCAGGGCATTCAGCCGCACTCCGACCCGTGGAGGGCCGAGATCGAATGCAAGCTCAACCGCCATCGCGAGGCGATGCATCCGCGGTTGTTTCCCGATATTCCGCCGAATCGCTACCTCTGCTTTTATCCCATGAACCGGCTGCGCGGCGAAGACAAGAACTGGTACACGCTGCCCATCGAAGAGCGCGCGCGTCAGATGAACGAGCACGGCCTCGTCGGACGGCGCTACGCGGGCGAGGTCAAGCAGATCATCAGCGGCTCGATCGGCTTCGACGATTGGGAGTGGGGCGTGGATCTGTTCGCCGACGATCCACTGGTGTTTAAGAAGCTGATCTACGAAATGCGCTTCGACCACGTCAGCGCGGTGTATGCGCTGTTCGGACAGTTCTTCGTGGGAGTGCGCTGCCCGGCGGCGGCGTTGGAGGGATTGCTCCATGGAGAATTGCCCAAGTAGCCGAAGTGAGCAATTAGCACTTGGCAATCAGGGGTCCGGGTTGACGGTGAACTGGAAAGAATTATTTGCTGGGAACGAAGGTTCAGGCTAAATGCTAATGGCTAACTGCCCATGGCTTTCTGCTGACCACCGGAGAATTTATGGCGACACTGGGCCTAATCGAATATAAAGACGCGACTCCTGAAGTACGCGCGGTTTATGACGACATCATGGCCACGCGCAAGACCGACTGGATCAACAATTTCTGGAAAGCGCTGGCGCACGATCCCGCCACTCTGAAGCGCACCTGGGACGACATTAAGCAGATCCTGGCCCCGGGCGCGCTCGACCCGCTTACCAAAGAGATGATTTACATCGCGGTTAGCGTCACCAACCAATGCGGATACTGCATCGCGTCGCACACTGTGGCGGCGCAGAAGAAAGGTATGAGCGCTGCCATGTTCGCAGAGCTGATGGCGGTGGTCGGAATGGCAAACGAGACTAATAAGTTGGTCACGGGGTATCAGGTGGAAATTGACGAGCAGTTCAAGAGCGGTCGTTCGTCGTCGGTCGTTGGTCGCTGATCGTTGATCGTTGATCGTTGATCGTTAGTCGCTCGCCATTCGTATTCAGCCACTGTAATGAACCCTGTGGGCACAGCCGCCTCGGCTGTCCAGCCGGCCGCAGCGAGGCCCGCGCCTTCCGCTAACCACATGTGAACTTCCACCCGTGTTCCTTCAGATTCACGCGCCGTCCACGGAAGCGCACTCCCTCGGCTTCGAGACGCAACCGCTGCTCCACCGCCGAATCGCCGCGCAGCTTTAGTTCTCCACCCGCACCCAAGACCCGCTGCCAGGGCAATCCGAAGCCGCGATGCAGAACTTGCGCCACTTGCCGCGCCGCTCCGGGAAATCCGGCTGCTCGTGCGATCGCTCCGTAGGTGGATACTTTTCCCTTAGGTATGCGACGGATCACGGCCTCGATGAGCACCCTCATGTTCGCCGATGCCAAAGATTGATCCGACGACGAACTGCTCTTCCTTGCCCGCACTTTGTTGCTTTTCTTTTTCACAATGCGATCCATCCAATGCGAATCAGCCACGGCGATCCGGCCAACCCCAGCAGCATAATAGAATTCCCTGCAGCAGCGGACGATGCCCCACGCGCTTGACCGTCTCCAGCGAGATGCCGCTGCCGATCAGAAATAATGTCGCGGTCAAACCTATCTTCGCCACTTTTACCGCGATCGCATAAGCGTGCGCTCCCCCCGGCAGATACGTATTCGATACCGCTGCCAGGCAGAAAAGACCGATAAACCAAGGCCACTGAATTTTCGCCTTCGCGCCGCGCACCACGGCCGTCCCAACGGTCAAAGGAACAATCCACAGGGCGCGGGCTAGCTTCACCGTGGTCGACATCCGCGAGCGCTTCGGTCCGACACTTGGCGGCGGCGCCTACCACGGAACTGGTGTCGTGGATGGCGAGCGCCGCCCACAGGCCGAACTGCGATTGCGAAAGCTTGAGCGCCGCTCCGATGGCGGGGAAAATGAATAGCGCGACTGAGTTCAGTACAGACACAGTTCCCAACGCCACCGCCATTTCCTCATCCGTTGCCTGCGTGATCGGGCCCACCGCGACCATCGCGCTTCCGCCGCAGATCGCGGTGCCCGGAGAAATCAAAAAATGCGGGCACGCGCCGCACGCGCAACAGCGCGCCCAGGCCCATGCCCGCCAGCAAAGCGAAGCTGATGCCCAGCAGGGTATAGACAAAACCGCTGCGCCCCGCCCGAATGACCTGCTGCAAATTCATGCCAAAGCCAAGTCCAACCACGGAGGCCTGCAGAAGATATTTAGATACACTCCTGGCTGCGTCTCCGTGGGGATGAGGAAACGCCAGTCCGAATGCCAATCCCAAAGCCAGCGCAATCGGCGGGGAAACGAAGCCGCTGGCGCTCCCGGCCAGACACAGCAGAAAAACAATGCGAGAAAACATTCAAGGAGACGGGGCAGTACTGAGTCACGCGCGCCGAATCGTCAGCCTGCGCGCCACAACGATCGACGGCTAAGCGGCCTTGCGAAAAGACTCGATGGCTTCTGCCTCGGAGTTGTACACGTCGAAGACCGTGAGCAACTTGGTGACCTGCAGAAGATCGCCGACGCGTTGGGTCAGTTTGGCCAGCTTGATGGTGCCGCCCGCATTTTGCGCGGAGGTACGCAGCGCCACCAGGGTACCCAGTCCGCCCGAATCGATGTAGCTGATCTCGCCCAGGTTGAGCACGATGCGATTGCTCGAGGAAAGCGCGCCCTTCACCGTGTCGCGCAGTAGCGCGGACTCCTCGCCGAAGACGATGCGGCCGATGCAATTCACCACCAGAATTCCATCCTGGGTTCGGGTTGAAAGTTTCAGTTGCATGGGAGTTATCCTTTGCTTAACGGAACAGCCTATCGCTTGGACGCGGACTTTAGCAAGCACCATGAAGCTGAGTAAGCTGAGTTAGGCTCAGTTTCAAAGGGCCGGCGGCATGCACACTGGAGATCCCTCGCCCCGCTGGAGAAAACGCGGGGATTCGGGATGACCGTGGACGGGCACGACTCCTAGCGCTAGCGATCCAGTCGGAATGCCGCGCCCTGAAAATCTCCGCGCAGATCGAGCTGAATCCCGTGGCGCATCCACCACGCCCCGGACGCGCTCGCCGGCGTTCCCGTGCGGGCTTTGCCTTCAATCCAGCTCAGTTTATATTCCGCGTCGCGATCGAGGCCTTCCAGCTTCAGCAGGGGAAAGCCGCGGCCTTCCGTTGTGGCATTCCCAAAGGCAAAGACCACGGCTTGATTCTTGTCGCTGGCAACCGTTTCAGTTGCGGAAAATTCGCTGCCGTCGCGCGGGCTGATGAGCCGGTAGAGGCTACCGCGCACGATGGTTCGCTGTGCGGCGTGATAGGCAGCGATCAACCGTTTGGCCGTGGCAAAGTCCTCCGGCGACCAGTGATTCAAATTGGCGCCGATGCCCAACGAGCCCTGCATGGAACTCAAGATACGATAGGTGAGAGTCGTGTTGCGGCCGTTGAGCCAGTGCGGCGAGTCGGTGACCCACGCCATCATGATTTGCGGCGCATAGGCATAGCTGAAACCATCCTGCATGGAGATCCGGTCGAACGGATCGGTATTATCCGAGGGCCAAACCTCGTCGGTATAGCGCAAGATGCCGAGATCGACGCGCCCACCGCCGCCGGAGCAGGATTCGATTTCGATCCGGGGATGCTTCTGGCGCAGTTCGCCGAGGATCGAATAGAGGTTGCGAATGAACTGCACGTAAACCTCGCGTTGCTCATCGGCGGGGATCTGATCCCAACCCGGCTCCGACCAGTTGCGGTTGTAATCCCATTTGAGAAACGCGATGTCGTTTTCGGTGAGCAGCTTGTCGAGAAAGCCTTCGACGTAGTCGCGCACGTCGGAGCGAGCCAGGTTCAGGACAAGCTGGTTGCGCTGCTCGGAGCGCGGGCGCCCAAGAAAATTCAGAACCCAATCGGGATGCTTGCGGTAGAGATCGGAATCCGGGTTGACCATCTCCGGCTCGACCCATAGACCGAAATCCATGCCCAGAGAGTGAACTTTGTCGATCAAGGGCTTGAGGCCATGCGGAAACTTCTGCGGGTTCACGTACCAGTCGCCGAGTCCGGCATGGTCATCTTTACGCTGGCCGAACCAGCCATCGTCCATCACGAAGCGATCGACGCCGATGGACGCGGCCTTTTCAGCGAGCGCCATCTGGCCGGCTTCATCGACTTTGAATTCCGTAGCCTCCCACGAGTTATAAATCACGGGTCGCGGCTTAGGATCGGGGGCTTGCGGCAAAATCTTTGCGACTTCAAAACGGTGCAGCAGGCGCGACGCGCCGCCGAGACCATCAGCGGAATACCCGCCGTAAAAGACCGGCGTCTCCAGATGTTCGCCGGGCTTGAGTTTGTAACCGAAGTCAAAAGGATTGAAGCCTCCGGTCACGCGCACCGCGTCGAACTGGGTGCGATCCACCGTGATTCGCCATGAACCGGACCAGGCCAGCGCGCCGAACCAAACTTCTCCGTGCTCCTCATCGGCGGCGCTGGCGTTGTCGCGGCCGGCCTCGCGGGAAATGGCAAACCAGGGATTCACCTGATGGCCGGTGGTTCCGCGACGGCTTTCGAGAACGCGGGCTGCACCCTCAATGAGTTCCTGATTCAGCGTCCACTCTCCGGCCCAGCGGCCAGTTAAATAGTTCAGCGTGTAACGGCCCGGGGGAAGCGTCCACTGGGCGGCGGCGGCCTGCTCGATCATGACCGGCTGCTTCTCTTTATTCTCGATGCTGGCGGAGCGCGCCAGAATGCCGGTATCCGCATCCATCGCGTAGCGCAGCGTGACGTAAATCTCTCGGGAGATATCCTTGAGCAACACTTCTGCCGACTGTGATCCACTCGCATCTGCTTTCACAAAATGCAGAATCAGGTCGCGATTGCCATCGGCGAAACTGACTTTGAGCGCGGGTTCGGTGAACAATCCCCCGCCCCAGCCGGCGTACTCTTGCGGCGTCGTGGTGTTGGGCGAATCGAAGGAAGACCACTCGGGCAGCGAGTGCGGCACCGGCATGGTGTCGTGTGCGCCCAGGCGTCCGCCCCAGTAAATCGGTTGCAACTCTCCGCGCTCGTCCACCCCGAAGGCGTAGGTGGAGTTGCCGCCGTCGAGGCGAAACGTCTGCCCGGTCTGAGCCGTGGTTTCGGCTACAAGCACAGTCAGCAAGAGCGAAGCCACTACGAGGATGGAGTTGGGGATTTTCGCAGTGAATTTCATGACGCCGTATCCTAGCACTCGCGAAAGCGTGTGTCTCCTACCGGTCAGGGTGCTCGGGTCGGTTTGTGTCGCCTAACCAACAAGGTGAGCTTCGCTCACCGGACAGGCGAGGGCGGCTGTCCCCACATCGCACCGCATCACGTATAATCTACTCTTCCGGCTCATGAGCTATACCGTTCTGGCGCGCAAATACCGTCCGCAGAAATTCTCCGAGGTGATCGGACAGGAGCACGTCACGCGCACCCTGCAGAACGCCATCGAGCAGGGGCGCACCGCTCACGGCTACATTTTCAGCGGGCATCGCGGCATTGGAAAGACCACCGTGGCGCGCATTCTGGCCGCGGCTTTGAACTGCCGATCGCGCCTCAATAGCGGTAATAGCGGTAAAGATAAGCCCGTGGCCGAGCCTTGCGGCATCTGCGAGTCCTGCACCGAAATTCGCGCCGGCAATGCCGTCGATGTGATTGAGATCGATGCAGCCACCAACCGCGGCATCGACGAAATCCGCGAACTGCGCGAGGCGGCACGCTATCGTCCCGCGCGCGACCGCTTCAAGATTTATATCCTCGACGAGGCGCACCAGATCACCGACGCCGCTTTCAACGCTCTGCTCAAGACGCTGGAAGAACCGCCCGACCACATCGTCTTCATGCTGGCGACCACGCAGCCCGAGGATATTCCGCAGACCATCCGCTCGCGCTGCCAGCACTTCAGCTTCCGCGCCGTGAAGTTTGACGACATCGTCGGCCAACTGCGAGATCTGGTGGGACGCGAAAACATTGAGGCCGATGACGACGCTCTCGCGCTGCTGGCCGAGGCCGGCGATGGCTCGATGCGCGATGCGCTTTCGATTCTCGACCAAGCCATCGCGTCCTGCAACGGAAGGCTGACGGCGGATTCAGTGCGCAATCTGGTGGGCGCTGCACCCGCGCACATTCTCGAACAGGTGATGCAGGCGGTCAGCCGTGGTGCCAGCGAAGAAGTGTTGCGGCAAGTCGATCACCTGATTGGCGAGGGTCACAGCCCCACGCACTTTGCGCGGCAGATGGTCCGCTTTCTGCGCAATGCGACTGTCGCCAAAATTGCCGGCAAGGATTCTTCCCTGCTGCAGATTTCGAGTGAAGAGCGCGAGCGCGTGGAGCGCGTCGCGGCCTTGTTCGGCGAAGAAGATATCACGCGCCACTTGCAGATCATGCTGCGCACCCACGGCGAACTGGGCTACAAGCGGGAGCAGCGCTTCCACCTAGAACTAGGCCTGCTGAAGATGTCGCACGCCCAGCGCATCCTGCCGATCGAACAACTGCTCAGCGCCGTGGCCGGCTCTGCTTCCAGCAGCGCGGGAGTCTCGACCCGAACACCGGTGCGGCCTGCGATCGTCCCGTCAGCGTCGTCGCCTTCGAATGTGGCGCAGGCACGTCCCCGTCAAGTTTCGCCGTTCGCCGCGGATTCGGCCCGCAAAGGCAATCCACGGCAAGAGTCTGCTGCGGAACCTGCGGCTGTCAGCGCTCCGCGCATCGTCGCGAGTGGAAGTTCGCCGACGCCCGTAATCATGGGAGCAGCCGCTCCGGCAAGACTGAGCCAGAGCGCCGCAGAAATTGAACTGACATCTCCGACACAGCCGGAAACAAAGCTGCAACCTGAACCGCAGTCGGCGTCCGGCGCGTACACCTCGAACGCTTCCCTCGAGAAACTGCAGAGTGCCGTGCTGCAGGCGCTGATGGATGGCAATCAGCGCATCTTGGTCTCCATGCTCGAAGCGGGCGAGTGGAGCGTCGAAGGCAACGAGGTCGTGATCCAAGTTTCGGAATCGCAGACCGTGGTCGATCTGTCGCTCAGCGCCGAAGCTCGGCGGCTGGCGATGGCCTCGGCCAGCGGCCTTCTGGGTAGAGCGGTGAAACTCAAGATCGTTCCGGGAACGAGCGTCCCGGCAACAGAAAAACGCAACGTCACAGCATTGCGATCCTCTTCTGGATCTTCCTCCGTATCGGTAGCGACGGGACGCAGCCGCGCCGAGCAGGATGAAGTCGTACAGCGCCTGCGGGAGAAATTTGGGGCCGAGATTCGCACAGTAATCGACTATAAGGAGAAGCGTTAGAACCTCCGGCTTTGAGCTTCCGGCCTGAGCGGAAGCCGACAGCCGAGGCCGGAAGCCGAGGTGCTATGGGTGGATTCAATCTGCAAGAGTTAATGTCGAAGGCCAAGTCGCAGTACGAGACCCTGCAGAAAAAGATGCAGGAAACGGTGGTCGAGGCCTCGGCGGGCGGCGGCAGCGTGACCGCAAAAATGGATGGGCGCAAGCAACTGCTGAGCCTGCGCATCGACCCCGAGGCGGTAAAGTCCGGCGATGTGGAGATGTTGCAGGACCTGGTTCTGGCCGCGGTGAACGAGGCGGCGCGCAAGATCGATAGCGCCATGCAATCGTCGCTGGGCGGTATGATGAGCGGGATGGGACTCTGAGGAATTTGGTGACTGGGTCATTTACCAATTTAATAATTTAAATCCTTTCTTTTCGGCTCGTCGGCGGTTTTGCTTTTGGTTTTCAAATTACTCAATTGCTAAATTACCCAGTTCCCAAAACTTCTCTATGTCGAAATTTGCGGAGCCGATGGCGCGGCTGATCGATGAGTTGAAGAAGCTGCCGGGCGTGGGGTCGAAGAACGCACAGCGCCTGGCATTCTATATACTGCGGGCCAGCGACGAAGATGCCGAGGCTCTGGCCGCTGCCGTGCGCGACGTGAAGGCCAGCCTGCGGTTGTGCTCGGTTTGCAATAACATTACCGATGTCGACCCCTGCGTGTATTGCACCAGCGCGACCCGCAACCAGCGCCTGGTCTGCGTGATCGAGGAACCGACCAACATCGCCGCGATCGAGAAGACCAAGCACTTCAACGGCGTTTACCATGTGCTGCACGGGTCGATCTCTCCGCTGCACGGCGTGGGACCGGAGCAGTTGCGCATCGCCAACCTGATCGCGCGGGTGGATGCGGGCAACGTGGATGAGGTAATTGTGGCCACCAACCCAACCGTCGAGGGCGAAGCCACGGCCACTTATCTTTCGCATCAACTCAAGCGCGTCGGCGTAAAAGTTACGCGCATTGCCATGGGCATTCCCGTCGGCAGCGACATTGAGTACACCGACGAGATCACTATGCTGAAGGCTATGGAAGGCCGCAGAGAGTTGTAGCTCGGCCCCCGTATAACTGTTTCCGATCAAAACATGCGCAGCGCTGGCACATCACTGCTCTGGAAACCGCGGCACCGCACCGTCCCCGTAGAGGTGATAGGTCGAAGCCAACAGGCTAGGTACTGGGTACTCGACGCGTATTAACCAACCCATAAACCCATTTGCTACAATGCACTGATTATGATCGCGCAAGCCTTTGCCGACGTGCCCGCCGCCATCGAGGAGATCCGCGCCGGGCGCATGATTATCGTGGTCGACGACGAAGACCGCGAGAACGAGGGCGATCTCACGCTCGCGGCCGAGAAGGTCACGCCCGAAGCCATCAACTTCATGGCGATGTATGGGCGCGGCCTGGTCTGCCTCACCATGACCGAAGAGCGCCTCGACCACCTGCGCCTCGGTCCCATGAGCGCGGAAAATACCTCGCAATACGGCACGGCGTTTTGCGAGGCGATTGACGCGCGCGTGGGCGTGACCACCGGCATCTCCGCCTATGATCGAGCGCGCACCATTCGGGTGGCCATCGATCCCGCGACCGAAGCTTCCGACTTGGCGCGGCCCGGCCACGTCTTCCCTCTTCGCGCCCGCAAGGGCGGCGTGCTGGTGCGCGCCGGACAGACCGAAGCTTCCGTCGATCTGGCTCGGCTGGCAGGATTGATCCCCGCCGGCATCATCTGCGAGATCATGAAGGACGACGGAACCATGGCGCGCGTCCCGGACCTCATTGCCTTCTGCCAAGAGCATAGAATGAAAATGCTCACCGTCGCCGAGTTGATCCGCTACCGCATGGCGCATGAGCGCTACGTGCATCGCGTCGGCGAAGCGCTGGTGCAAACGAGCTTTGGCGAGTTTCGCCTGATTGCCTATGAGAGCGAAGTCGATGGCGGAGAGTCGCACGTGGCCCTAATCCGGGGCGATGTGGAGGCAAGCAGCACTCCAGTTCTCGTGCGCATGCACGCCCACTGCCTGATGGGGGACGTCTTTGGTTCGACCGGCTGCGAATGCCATGCCACACTGGACGGCTCGCTGCGTCGGATCGCCGAGGAAGGCCGCGGAGCGCTGATTTATCTGCATCAGACCTCGCAAGGCTTTTCGGTGGAGAAAGTCGGCGAGAGAAACGCGCTGACTTTTCATCGCGGACGGAAACTTCCGGCGCTGCTCGACAACGAACGCCAGACCCAGCGCGAGATCGGAATCGGCGCGCAGATTTTGTCCGACTTAAAGTTGCGGCGCATTCGATTGCTTACCAACCGGCCTAAGAAAGTCGCGGCGCTGGAGGGATTCGGTATTGAGATCGTCGATCAGGTTCCGGTGGAGTTACGCGTGGGGCAGACCTTGGGGATGAACAGCAAAAACCTTTAACCACGGGGGGCGGGCGGAGTAAGGCTCAGAACGGCTTGCGCACTACTACTTCGGCCTCGCGAATGAAAAACTGCGCGGAGCATTGTTCCGATCCGCAGATCACGGGGATCAGCCCATTGATTTGGCGGCGCGTGATCAGGCCGAGCATGCCACAGGATGGGCACGCTAGCACGGCCCAGTAGGGGTCTTCTTTTTCGCCGATCTCGCCGGCGTTCTCCAGCACGAAGACGGTCCCGGGCTGCATCTGTTCCGGGATCCACTCGCTGAGCAAGTCCAGTTCTCCGACCATGCCTTCCTCCTGTGAGAGTTGAAACCTAAGCCTGTGAAACCTTTCTAGCACGACGGCGCCCTACCGGCGAGGTTACCGATGTACTCGCCTTTCTGGCTAACACGTCGGCCCGTACCTGCCGCACGGCATCGCTGAGACAAATGCCCAAAATCGGCTGGCTCGAATTCTTCAGCAGATCGACGATCTGCCGCTCGGAAGTCTCCAGATAAAGATGCGTACCGTCGGTGAGCAGGTGAACGTCGGAACTTTGGTCGACGATCTCAGCCAGGCGTTTGCCGAACTGACGCTGCAGCAAGCGCATCACTTTGCGCACCCGCTGCAGCGGAAAACCCTTGCGGCGCAGCTGGGTAATGACTGCGATTTCGCTGAGGTTCTGCATCGTATACAGCCGGCGGTGGCCTTGATGTTCGGGCCGCACCACGCCCTGCTCGTCCCACCACTGCAACTGGCGGGCAGTCACGCCGGTGAGGGCGATGACCTCGTGCGACGCAAAGCGCTCCGGCATTTTTTCCCGATCCATGAGTGGCGGACCCTGTTTGAAACAATCCCTGAGCTGAATGTTTCAAACATTCTAGGCGGGAGTTGGCAGGAGTCAAGAAAGAACGGCGAGCAAGGGGTAACTAGAAGAATGCGCGGGAATTAAGAGAAGTAACCGCCGCCCACGAAGTGCACGACCTCGAGGCGGTCGCCGTCCTTCAACTGAGTCTCGGGCCAGCGCTCGCGGGGAACGATATCGCGGTTGAGTTCGACGGCAACGCGGTCGGGCTTCATGGCTAACGAATCAATGAGAGTGGCGAGTGTGAAGTCCGAGGGCGGAGCGGGGTCAGGAAACGTACGTTCATCTCCGTTGATGTGAAGTCTCATCGTAAACCGTTCGAAGCCCCGCAAGAACAAGAAAAGAACAAGAAAAGAAAAAGATAATGTGGGAACGGCCGCCCCGGCGGTTGCGCCGAGCGCAGCGGGCGACAGTCCGCACCCCCTACTCCGCTTTACGCAGCGCGAATTTGCGCGTCACCGTGCGGCCTTCGTGGTTAGCCTGCACCATCACCGACGAATCCGGCAGCGCTGACTCTTCAACCTCGATGGAAATCTGCGCATGCCCGGCGGCATCGGTAAGAGCCTGGGTATAAAAAGGTGCGGCGTCAGGTCGCGCAAAGCGGAATGTAAGCCGGGCGCTGGGCACGGCAGCGCCGGCTTCCGTGACGCGCAGTTGCATGGTCAAATTGCGCTGGGCATGAACCGAGCCTGCGTTCATCCATTCCAGATCGAGCTGCTTAATCCCGGCCAGGGTCTCGCCCTCGGCGCGATCCAAAACGCCATCGAGTTTGCCTTCGCGAATCGCCTCCAGCACCTGGCGATGCTGGTCGCGCAGTTGCTGTTCTTTCTGCGGATCGCCGAAGCCCGCGGTGGCGGCCGAACCGGCGTAAGAGATCGCTTTCTTCCCAATGCATCGGCCGCGCACGAAGACCTGCGTCTGCAGCAGGGCTTCGCTCTCGCGCGCTTCGCTCTGCACGTGATAGATGGTGTCGCCGTGCTTGACGTCGGTATTGAAGCCAAAAATCATACGGAATTTAGCGATCGGGCGATTGGGTCATTTTGCAATTGAACGCCCAAAAGCTCCTTTGGACTGAGGCGATTGCCGGATTATTTCCGCCTTGATTTCCAATTGCGAAATGGCCCGATCACACAATCGCCAAATTGTTTCTCCTTCCCTTGACACTCGCGCGCACCTGCCCCTAATCTAGAATGTTTAACTGAGCTTGGCGCGAATTATATATAGCCTCCCCTATGCCCGACAATTATTTTGCTGGCTACCTGCCCTTTCTCATCCACATTGTGCTGGCGGGCGCCATCGCGACCGCAATTATTACGCTTTCCTGGCTCATCGGGCAGCGCAAACCGACGCGCGCCAAAATGATGGCCTACGAGTCGGGAATGACTCCGGTCGGCGACGCCCGCGGCCGCTTCTCGGTGCAGTTCTACCTGGTCGCCATGCTCTTTATTCTGTTCGATGTTGAGGCCATTTTTCTCTATCCCTGGGCCATCATCCTGCGCGATCTCAAACACTTCGGCCTGTGGGAGATGCTGGTTTACATCGGCATCGTTCTGGTGGGATATTTTTATGTCTTGAAGAAGGGTGTGCTGGAGTGGGGACCCTCCGCTGTCCGACGGGGAGCGCGCTGATGCCCTGGCCTGCGGCAGTCACCGATCTTGAACAGTTAAAGTCTCACCCCGCCGTGGCCCGGCTGCTGGAGTGGAATCCGGCGGTGGTAACGGCGGTGAAATACGACCGCAACGAGATGACCATCTCGGTCGATCGCACCAACATTCGCGAGGCCTGCGCTCTGCTGCGCGACGACCCCGGCTGTGTCTTCAATTTTCTCTCCGACGTGACTTGCGTGGATTGGTTTCCCGCCGAGCCGCGCTTTGAAGTCATCTACCATCTGCTCTCCATTCCGAAAAAAGAGCGGGTGCGGCTGAAAGTTCATCTCGACAGCGCCAGCCCGGCTCTCGATTCGCTGACTTCTCTGTGGCCCGGAGCCAATTACTTCGAGCGCGAAGTCTTCGATCTGTTCGGCATCCGCTTCACCGGGCATCCCTATCTGCGGCGCTTGCTGATGCCCGAGGATTGGCAAGGTCATCCCCTGCGCAAAGATTATCCCGTGGAGGGTTACCGCTAACCCGCCATGGCTCACCTCGCGCCCACTCCCGTTCTAGAACCCGGCCAGGATCGCACCATGATCCTGAACATGGGGCCTCAGCATCCCTCGACTCACGGAGTACTGCGCGTGCTGCTTGAAATCGATGGTGAGACCATCGTTCGCATCATGCCCGATATCGGCTTCCTCCACACCGGTATCGAGAAAACCTGCGAGGCCAAGTTCTACCAGCAAGTGGTGCCGCTCACCGACCGCATCGATTATCTCTGTCCCATGACCAACAATCTGTGCTACGTGCTGGCCGTGGAAAAACTGCTGGGGCTGGAAATCCCTCCCAAGGCGCAGTGGATGCGGGTTCTCATGAACGAACTGACGCGCATCAACTCGCATCTGGTGTGGCTGGGGACGCACGCCATGGATATCGGCGCGCTCACCGTCTTTCTCTATTGCTTCCGCGAGCGCGAAGAAGTCCTGAAGATGTTCGAAATGATCAGCGGCCAGCGCATGATGACCTCTTATTTTCGGATCGGGGGAGTTGCGCTCGAGCCGCCGCTGGGATTTTTTGACCGGGTTCGCAAGTTCGTCTCGACTTTTCAGAGCAAGGTGGATGAATACGAAAATCTGCTCACGGGCAATCCCATCTTCATGATGCGCACCCAGGGCGTGGCCAAGCTCAGCGCCGAAGATGCCATCGCGCTGGGCGCAAGCGGCCCCACGCTGCGCGGCAGTGGCGTGGATATCGATCTACGCCGCGATATGCCCTACTCCAGCTATGAAAAATTCAAGTTCAAAGTCCCGCTGGCGCAGGAAGGCGACGTCTTCGCCCGTTATATGTGCCGGGTGCGCGAGCTGCGCGAATCGAACGAGATCGCAAGACAGGCTCTGGATGGCATGCCCGAAGGCCCGATCAAAGCCGACGCTCCCGGAATCGTTCTGCCCGACCGCGAAAAAATGAAGACCCAGATGGAAGCGTTAATCTATCACTTCAAAATCATCACCGAGGGCTTCGCGGTTCCGCCGGGCGAAGTGTATCAAGCGGTAGAATCCCCGCGCGGCGAGATGGGCTACTACATCGTAAGCGACGGCACCGCGAAACCATATCGAGTACACATGCGCGCAGCCTGCCTGGCCAATCTGCAAACCTTGCCCACGATGTGCGAAGGCGGCCTGATTGCGGACGTCGTGGCGGCCATCGGCAGCATTGATATTGTGCTCGGGGAAATAGACCGGTGAAAAATTGAGCGATTGAGTGATCGGGTGATTTTGCAATGGAAGGGCGGATCGGTGAGCAGTCAGCCTGAGCATTTGCGTGATCGTACCAAGGCTTTTGCATTGCGGGTGATCCGGCTTTATCGGTCACTTCCGTACAAGACCGACACTCAAGTTCTTGGTCAGCAGTTACTTCGGTGGCAGCGAGTGATCGTTCTGTCTGCAGAGTGAGATCGAAGGCGGAATTTTGTGGCTCGGAGGGGAATCGTAGTAGAGGAAGCCGATGAGGCAATTCTGTGGCTCGAACTGATGATGGAGTCTGGGATTGTTTCGCCGGCCAAGACTGGGGCGCTGTGGAAACAAGCGAACGAACGGACCGCGATTTTCGCTACTTCGCAAAGAACCGCGAGGCACGTAGCGTAAGATTTTCCATCGCCCAATGGCTCGATCGCTCAATCATTCAATCCTTATGAATTTTTCCGAAGAATTCGAAGCGCGCTTCGCCGAGATGGTGCCGCACTATCCGACGAAGCGGTCGGCTCTGGTTCCGACTCTTCTTTATGCGCAGGATGAGGTTGGATTTTTGTCGGATGAAGTGATTGCCGAGATTGCCGGGCGCCTGGATTTGACCGAACTCGAGGTGCGCAACGTGATTAGCTACTACTCTATGCTGACCACCAAGCCGCGGGGCAAATTTAACGTGCAGGTCTGCACCAATATCAGTTGCCTGGTGCGCGGCGGCGAAGAAATCCTGCGCCACTGCGCCAAAAAGCTAGGCGTTGGGAACAGGCAAACCACGCCCGACGGCCTCTTTACGTTGGAAGAAGTAGAGTGCATCGGAGCCTGCAGCTGGGCTCCAGCAGCGCAGGTAAACTACGACTTTCATGAGAACCTGACCGCGGAGAAGATGGACAGAGTTCTCGAGGAGTACCGGAAGCAAATGTAGCGATTTTGCGATTCGTGATTGGGCGATTGAAAATCTGAGCTTTTCAATCTCGCGATGACTCGATCACTCAATCACTCAATTCTTATGGCTTACTTGGTTTCCCATCCCGACGAAGTAAAGATCGTCTCCCGGCGCTTCGGCCAGGGCGCGACCGATATCGACCGTTACCTCGCGCTCGACGGCTACAAGGCCGTGCAGAAGGCGCTCGCCATGGAGCCGGACGCCATCATCAACGAAGTCAAGAACTCCGGCCTGCGCGGCCGCGGCGGTGCTGGCTTCTCGACCGGCATGAAGTGGTCGTTCGTGCCCAAGCAATCGGCCAAGCCCAAGTATGTTCTGTGCAACGGAGACGAAAGCGAGCCCGGCACCTGCAAAGATCGCCTGATCTTCGAGCAAGATCCGCACTCGGTGATCGAGGGTGTCATGATCGCCGCTCTGGCCGTGGGCGCGCAGAGCGGTTACATTTACATCCGCGGCGAATATCGTTATCTATCGATCATCATGCAGAAGGCGATTGGCGACGCTTATGCCAAGGGATTTGCCGGCAAGAATATCTTCGGCAGCGGACGCGATCTCGATATTTACTGGCACGGCGGCGCGGGCGCCTATGAAGTGGGAGAAGAATCGGCGCTGATGGAATCGCTCGAAGGCAAGCGCGGCATTCCGCGCATTCGCCCTCCGTTTCCCGCGGTGGTTGGCCTCTGGGGTGGGCCCACGGTCATTAATAATGCCGAAACCCTGGCCTGCGTCCCCCACATTATCCTTGGCGGAGCCGATGGGTTCGCCAAACTCGGTCCGCCCAAAAACGGCGGTACGCGCCTGTTCTGCCTGAGCGGCAATATCGCCAAGCCCGGCGTCTATGAACTGCCCATGGGGTACAACCTCAAGAAGATGATCTACGAGGTCGGCGGCGGCATCCCCGATGGCCGCACGTTGAAAGCGGTCGTGCCGGGAGGATCTTCGTGTCCATGCCTGACCGCCGACGAAGTCGACGTCAACATGGATTTCGATTCGGTCGCAAAGGCCGGCTCGATGCTAGGTTCCGGCGGCGTGGTCGTGATTGACGACGCGCAGTGCATCGTAAAATTCGCCCTGCGCACCATGAAGTTTTATAAGCACGAGAGCTGCGGCTGGTGCATCCCCTGCCGCGAGGGTACCGACTGGCTGGAAAAAACGCTGACCAGATTCCATCGCGGAGGCGGCATGATGAAAGACATCGACAACATGCAGTACCTGTCGGAAAACATGCTGGGACGGACTTTCTGTCCGCTAGGCGACGCAGCCGCCATGCCGACCATCGCCTTCGTAAAAAAGTTCCGCAAAGAGTTCGAAGATCATCTGGATGGCCGGCCCTGCCCGTACGAAAAAGCCGGCGTGGAAGAAATGCCAGCGATGGCGCACTGAGTTCATTGAGTCCTTGGGTGATCGGGTCATTTTGCGATTTAGAAACCGGAGCGATTTCGAGACCAAGGTTTTCCATCGCCAAATGACCCGATCACTCAATCGCTAAATCCATATGGCTGACGTGACGCTCACAGTAGACGGCAAAAAAGTGACCGCTCCGGCGGGCACGCTTCTCATCGAGGCCTGCAAAACCGTGGGCATCGAGGTGCCTTCCTTTTGCTATTACCCCAATCTTTCGCTGCAGGGCGCTTGCCGCATGTGCCTGGTAAAGATCGAGAAGATGCCCAAGCTGCAGACGGCCTGTACCACGGTGATCGGCGAAGGCATGGTCGTCACCAGCGATAGCGACGAGATCAAGCAGGCGCGCAAGTCGATGCTGGAGATGCTGCTCGGGAATCATCCGCTGGATTGCCCGGTGTGCGACGCCGGCGGCGAATGCGAACTGCAGGACATGACTTTTTCCTACGGCGCCGCCGAATCGAAATTCATGGAGGCGAAGAATCATAAAGAAGAGCAGCAGTGGTCGCCGGTAGTCTTCTTCGACCGGCCGCGCTGCATTCTCTGCTACCGCTGCGTGCGCGTCTGCGGCGAGGGCATGGACGTGTGGGCCTTGGGCGTGCAGAACCGCGGCGTCAGCTCGATCATCGCCCCCAATAAAGAAGATCACCTGGAGTGCGAAGAGTGCGGCATGTGCATCGACATCTGCCCCGTGGGCGCGCTCACTTCTGGCGCGTATCGCTACAAGACGCGCCCCTGGGAGATGAAGCACGTGGGCACTATCTGCACCCACTGCGGCGACGGCTGCAAAACCACGCTGGGCGTGCGCCGCGCCGATACCGGCATGGAGATCGTGCGCGGCGACAACCGCGACAAGAGCGGCACCAACGGCGATTTTCTCTGCATCAAGGGCCGCTACGCCTTCGATTTCGCCAACCATGAAGATCGCCTGAAGCAACCGCTGATCCGCAAGGACGGCAAACTCACTCCTTCCAGTTGGGAAGAGGCCTTCGCCCTGATCGGAAAACAATTCGCCGCGGTACGAGATCGCGTTGGCGGCGCGGCGATCGGCGTAGTGGGTTCGACCCGCACCACCAACGAAGAAGCCTATCTGCTCTCGAAGTTTGCACGCGTCGTCTTAAAGACAAATAATATCGACCACCACCGCACCGCCGACTTCCCTGCCCTCGCGGCCTCTCTTCGCGGCAAGGCCGACGCCACGGCCAGCATGGCGGAGGTCTTCACCGCGCCCGCGATTCTCGTGATCGGTAACGATCCCACCGAGCAGCATCCGCTGCTGGCCTGGCAGATTCGCAACAACGTGCGGCTGCACCGCGCGCGCTTGTATGTGATCAACTCGCAGCCGATCAAGCTACGGCGGCAGGCCACGAGCTTCACTCCCATTCCTGCCGGGGCCGAAGGAAAAGTCGCGGCGTTCCTGGCCGGCAGCGATACGGCCGTCGATGCGCTAGTCGGCGAATCGGCAAATGTCGGCGAGTCGACTAATAAAGATGCTTGGGCCGCCCTGCGCGACAAGCTCCGCGGCGAGCAAAATCTGATCATCATCTTCGGCTCCGCGATGATTGGCGCCGATCTCGCCAGCCTGGTGAACTTCGGCTCCGCAATTTCCGGCGCAAAGTTTATCTGCCTCGCCGATTACGCCAACTCCCGCGGCGCCGCCGATATGGGCCTTTATCCCGATCTGCTGCCCGGCTATCACCCGGTCGCCGGCAACAGCCAGTTCCATCAGGAGTGGGGAGAAATTCCGCAAGCTGCCGGCCTCGATCTGTCCGCCATGGTCGAAGCCGGAAAGTCGGGAGCATTGAAAGCTCTCTACGTTGTAGGCTCGAATCCCATCGGCCGCTTGAGCATCGATCCCTTTGCCTTCTCGAAGAGCTTTGTCGTGGTCCAGGATATGTTCTTGACCGAGACAGCAGTGATGGCAGACGTGGTCCTGCCCGCAGCGAACGCCTACGAAAAATCCGGTACCTTCACCAATACCAGCGGCGATTTGCAATTGCTAAAGAAGGCCGGCGAAGTCACGGACACCAAGAGCGATTTCGAAATGATCGTCCGCATCGCCGACGCCATGGGCTTCGACGTTCGCCAACTCGTTCCGTTCGGCGGCGGTACGCGCGCCGACATGGGGCAATCCCGCGGCGCGCAGTCGGGCGAGGCCGACCGTCACGCCGTCTGGCTCGAGGCTCGCGGCCTGGAGCCGAAGATGAGTCCCTTCGATCCCATGGCTATTCTCGACGAAATCCAGCGCTTGGTTCCCGGCTACGATGTTTCGCGCATGAATCTTCTGGCCGGCAACAGCCAGCGCACCTCGCTCGAGCAGGCCGGATCGGGCGCGGCTCACCGCGCCGAATCCATCGCGCCGGCGCACGATACCCTTTTTAGTTCTGGAACCCTGGGGCGTTATTCCCACACCTTGCAGTCGGTAATGGAGAGTCACGAGGTTAAGCCCGCCGAAGTCGCGGCCGACTAAATTGGTTCGCGATTTTAACGGGCATTGTTCGAAAGAGGAGTGTAAGCGTTGCCGCTGGGCATTTTCATTGTCGTGTCGGTGATCAAATCGCTGATCGTACTGGTCGTGGTGCTCACGGCAGTCGCCTACACGGTCTGGCTCGAACGCAAGGTCGTGGGCCACATGCAAAACCGCTGGGGACCCACGCGGGTCGGCCCCTTTGGGCTGCTACAGCCGGCGGCTGACGGGCTGAAATTTTTGTTCAAGGAAGATCTCACACCCCCGCACGTCTACAAGCCGCTGTTTATCGCGGCGCCGATGATGGCTCTGATCTTTGCCCTGACTTCGATTTCAGTCATTCCATTCGGCAATTCGTTTACGGTCGGCGGCTACACCATTCCGCTCGAAATCACCGATGTGAACATTGGCCTGCTTTTGATTCTGGGCGTCACTTCGATGGGAGTGTACGGCGTCGCACTGGCGGGTTGGTCGTCGAACAACAAGTATTCTCTACTGGGCGGCCTGCGCGCCAGCGCGCAGATGGTGAGTTACGAAATTGCGCTCGGCCTTTCGTTGGTGGGAGTGCTGATTCAATCCGGCAGCTTCAGCCTGCGCGATATCGTCAACGCGCAAGCGGGGCATTTCTGGGGCTTCATTCCGCGCTGGAATATCTTCCACGGGCAGTTCATCGGATTTTTCATTTACCTGATGGCTGCCTACGCCGAGACCAATCGCATTCCGTTCGACTTGCCCGAAGCCGAAACCGAACTGGTCGCGGGCTACCACACGGAATATAGCGCCATGAAATTTGCCATGTTCTTCATGGCCGAGTACACCAATATGATCACGGTGGCGTGCCTGGCGACGCTGCTGTTTTTCGGAGGCTGGCGCGCCGGCCCGCTGTTCGGACCCGAGTGGCTGCACGTGATCTTGCCGGTGTTCTGGTTTGCGGCCAAGATTTTCTGTTTTCTGTTTCTTTACATCTGGGTGCGCGGCACGTTGCCCCGCTTCCGCTACGACCAGCTCATGTCTTTCGGCTGGAGGTTTCTGCTGCCGCTGGCGATCGCAAATCTGGTGGCGACGGCCATCGGAGTGGCCTGGTAACAACAGTTGCCCGCACCGAGTACCCAGTTGCCAGTGAGACACTGGCTTTGGGCTTTACTGGCGACTCGGCACTCACAACTAGGTACTGATTCATGAATTTTCATCTTATTCTATTCCTGGCCTTCGGAGCCGTATGCGTCGGCGGTGCGGTCAACCTGCTGGCGCAGCGCCATCCCATCAACAGCGCGTTGTCGCTGATCGCGGTAATGGCCGCGCTGGCCGGCGAATATCTGCTGCTGGGCGCGGAGTTTGTCGCCGCCGTCCAGGTCATCGTTTACGCCGGCGCGATCATGGTGCTCTTTGTTTTTGTCATCATGCTGCTCAACGCTGGCGTGGAAGAAGAAACCAAGGGCAGCCGCGTGGCGATTGTGTTGGGCGTTCCCGGCGTTCTAACCGGCAGCGTGCTCATGGCGTGGGTTGTGCTGCGGCGCTCCGGTACCGAGGCGGTTGCCATCGGCGCGCTGCCCGGCCATCCCAAAGACATCGCTCAGCTTCTCTTTCACGATTTCCTTTTGCCTTTCGAAGTTACCTCGATCTTGATTCTGATCGCCATCATGGGCGCCGTAGTTCTGGCCAGCAAGCCGGAAGCCGCGGAGGGGAGGGCCGAGTGATGGGCCAGGCCTCTTACATACCGCTATCTTATTACCTGCTGCTGAGCGGCTTTCTCTTCGCCTGCGGCGTACTGGGATTTCTGATCAAGCGCAACATCATCACCATCTTCATGTCGATCGAGCTGATGCTGAACGGCGTCAATCTTTCCTTCGTCGCCTTCGCGGCGCACTGGCACGTGCTGGCCGGGCAGATTTTCGTTTTCTTCGTCATGGTGGTAGCGGCCGCCGAAGCCGCCGTGGGATTGGCCATCATCATCGCGGTATATCGCACGCGCGAGACTTTGAACGTGGATCAGGTGAACTTGCTCAAGCTATGAATCCCAACCTCAATCTCTGGCTGATCCCGATCCTGCCCCTCGCGGGCGCAGCCATCAACGGCTTTTTGGGGAAGAAGTCTTCGCGCCAGGCCGTGACCGTGGTCGCTCTTTTCTTCAGCGGCGCTGCCTTCGCCATGGCCTTGTCGGTCGCGGCGCGCTTCTCGTCTCTATCGCTTCCCTACCAGGAATTCTTCGCGCACTGGATCCGCTCCGGCAACTTCACCGCCGACTTCGCCTTCTACCTCGATCAACTTTCGTTGGTCATGCTGCTCATCGTCACCGGGGTCGGATTCCTGATCCATATCTACTCCGTTGGCTACATGTGGGATGATCCCAGCTACTACCGCTTCTTCAGCTATCTCAACCTGTTCATGTTCTTCATGCTGACCCTGGTCCTGGCCGGCAACTATCTTCTGATGTTCATCGGCTGGGAGGGCGTGGGACTCGCTTCCTATCTCTTAATCGGTTTCTGGTTCACCAAAGATTCTGCGGCCTCGGCCGGGAAAAAAGCCTTCATCGTAAACCGCATCGGCGACTTCGGCTTCCTGATCGCGCTTTTTCTGCTCATCAAACATTTTGGCTCGTTGAATTTTTCGCAGGTATTTCAGAGCATCGTTCCCCTTAGCCCCGAAAAAGCCGGAGCCGGATTGCTCACCACCATCGGTATTCTGCTCATGGTCGGCGCCTGCGGCAAGTCGGCGCAGATTCCTTTATATGTGTGGCTTCCCGACGCCATGGAAGGCCCCACCCCGGTCTCCGCGCTCATTCACGCCGCCACCATGGTGACCGCCGGCGTCTACATGGTTTCGCGCTCGCATGTGATTTTCGAGCGCGCGCCCATCGCGCTGACCGTGGTCGCAATCGTCGGAACTCTAACCGCCTTTTTCGCCGCCACCATCGGCGTCGTGCAAACCGATATTAAGAAGGTGCTCGCCTACTCCACCGTTTCGCAGTTGGGATACATGTTTATGGCGTGCGGTGTGGGCGCATTTTCCGCCGGCATCTTCCACCTGATGACCCATGCCTTCTTCAAAGGCCTGCTCTTTTTGGCGGCGGGGTCGGTGATTCACGCATCCTGTGGCGCGCTTATCAGGCGAGTTGGTCCTACTGGCTGGTAGGGTTAATCACCGCGCTCCTGACATCCTTTTATATGTTCCGCCTGTGGTTCCTGACTTTCTTCGGCCATTATCGCGGCGAGGCCGAAGCCGCCCACGATCATGCCATTCATGCCGCGCCCGATGCCCACTCCGGCCACGGTCATGGCGGCATTCACGAGAGTCCCAAGGTGATGGTGATCCCGCTGGCAATTCTGGCCGTGCTCTCGGTGATCGGCGGATACGTGGGCGTTCCGGGTTCGCTCGGCGGCAACAATCAATTCGATAAATTCCTCGGTCCGGTTTTCCACACCACTGCGCCGCCCGGCGCAGACGGTACGGCCACGGAAGGGAAAGGCGCGCCGGAGGAGGAAACCGAGGGTCCCGAGCCCAAGACCGGAACCTCGACCGAACTCATTTTCACCGGCATTTCGGTGGCAGTGGCTTTCCTTGGTTTGGGCTTGGCCTGGCTGCTCTATTACCGCAGCCCGCAATTGCCGGAGAAGATTGCCGCGTCGCTCTCGGGCGGCTATCAAACTCTGCTGCACAAATATTACGTGGACGAAATCTACGCCGCGTTGTTCGTTAAACCATTGATCGACGGATCCACAGAAATCCTCTGGCAAGACGTTGATCGAAAAATGATCGATGCCGCGGTGAACGAATCCGCCGCCGACGCGGGCTACGCTTCCGACGAGGCTCGCCATATGCAATCGGGCAACATTCGCTCCTACGCGGGCTGGATCGCGGCCGGCTCCGCCGTAGTGCTCGCTTTCATGATCTGGATGGGTGTGCGATGAACACTGACTTTCTCAGCTCCGCCATCCTGACGCTGGTGACGTTTGTCCCGCTGGCCGGCGGACTCCTGCTGCTGGTGGCGCCCCGCCGCGACCGCGACATTCGCATTTTTGCCCTCGTCGTTTCCCTGCTAACCTTCGTCCTGTCGTTGCACCTTCCCGTCTATTTCCATCGCGCCCAGAGCGGTTTTCAATATCAGATCGATAAGCCCTGGGTTTCCACTCCGAATATCCACTATCACATGGGCGTGGATGGAATCTCGCTCTGGCTCGTGGTCCTCACGACGTTTCTCACTCCCTTGTGCGTGCTGATTTCCTGGACCTCGATTCACGAACGGGTCAAAGAATTCTTCATCCTGCTATTGCTTCTCGAAACCGCGTTGATCGGCGTCTTCACCTCGCTCGATCTCTTTCTCTTTTACTTCTTCTGGGAAGCCACGCTGATCCCGATGGCGCTGCTGATCGGCATCTTCGGCCACGAGCGCAAAGTTTACGCCGCGGTAAAGTTTTTCATGTACACCATGATCGGCTCCGTGTTCATGCTGGCGGCAATCCTCTGGCTGTACGCGCATACCGGCAGCTTCGACTTCGTGGTCGTGCGCGACCAGATCATGCGCGGAGCGGTGCCGCAATTTCCCGCCGCCGCGCAGTGGCTGTTTCTCGGATTCTTCCTCGCCTTCGCCGTCAAAGTCCCTCTTTTCCCCTTCCACACTTGGCTCCCCGACGCTCACGTGGAAGCGCCCACCGCCGGCTCCGTACTGCTCGCCGGCGTTCTGCTGAAGATGGGAACGTACGGCTTGCTGCGCTTCAACCTGGGTTTATTCCCCGAGCAATCGCGTCGCAACGCGTCCTGGATCATGGTTCTCGCGCTCATCGGCATCATCTACGGCGCGCTCGTGGCGATGGTGCAGCCCAACATGAAGAAGCTGATCGCCTACTCTTCCGTGAGCCATTTGGGATTCGTGGTGCTCGGCATCTTCAGCTTCACCCAGGCCGGACTTAACGGCGCCATGTTTGTGATGCTCGCTCACGGCATCTCCACCGGAGGCCTATTCATGCTGGCGGGGATTCTGCATGAGCGCCGCCACACCTACGAGATCAGCGAGTTCGGCGGCTTGGCCGCGCCCATGCCGCTCTATGCCGCCTCCTACCTGGTGATTGTGCTGGCCTCGGCCGGTCTGCCTTTGCTCAACGGCTTTATCGGCGAATTTCTGGTGATGAGCGGAGCTTTCCAGGATCGGCCGATTTACGGCATTCTCGCGGCCACTGGCATCATCTGGAGCGCCGTCTACCTGCTCTGGATGTATCAGCGCGTCTTCTACGGCAAGGTCACGCTCGCGGTCAATAATTCTCTGCTCGATCTTTCCGGCTTCGAAAAAACCGCGGTGTGGCCCTGCGCGCTGGTGGCGCTGATCATGGGTGTCGCTCCCATTCTTTGGCTGGGCGCAATTGACCCCGCCGTGCAAACCGCGCTCACTCCCTTCGTGCGCGTAGCCAGTAGGATGGTGGGACAGTGATCGCCGGAATCATGATCGCCGAGAAAATGACCGCCGGAACAGTGATCGCCATCCTCGCTCAAACGTTCTCGCCGGCTCTGCCCCAGAGTGCGGACTATATCCGCATCTTGCCCGAGATCGTGCTCTCCGTCTTCGGCATGGTTGTGATGATGCTCGAGCCCCTGCTCGACGAATCCCAGAGCCATAGAATTCTAGGCACCATCGCTTTCCTCGGCGCCATCGCGGCGCTGGCCGCGACCTGGTTCACCGCACAATCTCCCGGCCTCGCCTTCTGGGACATGGTGCAGATCGATGGCTTCAGCGTCTTCTTTCACGTTCTGGTCATCGCCATCGCCGCCGTCGTAATTCTCACTTCTTACGAGTATCTGGCCGTCCAGCACACCCGCGCCGGAGAGTATTACGCTTTGATTCTCTTCGCCACAGTCGGGATGGCGCTGATGTCGTCGGCGATCGAGTTGGTTCTCATCTTCATCGCCCTCGAGATCTCGTCGATCTCTTCGTATGTGCTCACCGGCTTCCGCCGCAACAACGCCTCTAGCGCCGAAGCGTCCCTCAAATATTTCCTGCTCGGATCCTTCGCCACCGCATTCTTTCTCTACGGAGTGGCGCTGATGTTCGGCGCCACCGGCTCGACCAACATCGATCAGATCGGCAAGGCCTTGCAAGCCGGCCCGCTTCCCATGCTGGCCTACGTCGCCGTGGCGTTCATGTTCGTCGGCCTGGGCTTCAAAGTGGCCGCCGCGCCCTTTCACGTCTGGACCCCCGACGTCTACGAAGGCGCACCCGCGCCCATCGTCGGCCTCATGTCGACTGCACCGAAAGCCGCTGCCTTTGCAGTTTTATTGCGGGTGATTTTTGTGCTTCACGTGCCCGGCGGATTCTGGCTCGTCTGGGTGGCCGCCGCGCTCTCCATGACTCTGGGCAACCTCTGCGCGCTGGTCCAGAGCAACGTAAAACGCCTTCTGGCCTATTCCTCGATCGCGCACGCCGGGTACTTACTTGCGGCCTTTGCCGCTGCGCCCGCACTTGGAACCTCCGCGGCCATGTTCTACACCGCTTCCTACGCCGCCATGAATCTCGGCGCCTTCGCGGTGGTAAGCCACTTCGCCAACGCCGGCGAGCGTTACGTCGCCCTCGAGGACTACGAAGGCCTGGGCCGCAGCTCCCCGCTGCTCGCCGCCACGCTGACGATCTTTCTGCTGTCGCTCATCGGCATTCCCATGACCGGCGGCTTCTTCGCCAAGTTCTACGTATTCAGCGCCACCGTCAACGCCAACCTGATTTGGCTTACCGTCATCGGCGTCCTCAATAGCGGCATCGGCGCATACTATTACCTGCGCATCATCGTCGTGATGTACATGCGCGAATCGCGCCGAGCCGTTCCTGTGACTCCGGTTCCTTTCACACTCGGTCTGGCGCTAGCCTCATGCCTCGCGGCCACGCTCTATCTTGGAATTCTGCCCAACTCGTTGTTGCGCCTGACGCAGGCTTCCGCCCAAGAACTCATCCGGCCAGCGCCGCCAGAAGCTCCAGCCTTAGCCCGCGACTCGCGACCGTAGCCCCGCGGTCCCGGGGGCTGGGAGCCTGCACTGAGCGAAGCCGAAGTGGCGGGCGTCACGTCCGCCGCGCCGATGGCGAGGACAACCTCTCGGGCAAACGGCCAGGACGCCCGCGCTACCACAGGCCTCCGCATCAGGAGACCACCCGTAGCTGTCAGCACCTCAGCACCCATAGCATTTGACAAGGCTCCTCGGCTGCGGCATCATGTTTCCGTCATACGGTATTCGCTCTCGCGGGAATTACGCGGTACTCGGAGGCAGAATATATTCGACTGCATCCACAGGCTCCGGCTCGAAGAAGAGGGCCGGGACATTGCGGAACACGCGGTCAGATGGCGGTGATTCTGGTTGTGGGCACGGTGCGCCTGATCGCCTCCAACGCAAATAATGTCTTTTCTCAAACCGCAAGCGCGATACAATCGCTGCTCGGAAAGAACATTCATGAAGCCATTTACTTCGTTTAGCGGGCCGTTTCGCTGCTACCGGGCTTACCGGAGTAGCGGCAGCGGCAAAGCTTGCGGGTAATCGAGTCGGCCATGATCGAGTGACGATAAATAAAGATCATTAAGATTCAAGCAAGCTCAAAGCCGCGATCCCGGAATCGCGGCTTTTCTTTTGTGCGCAAATTTTGAAACCAGCTTACTAAGGAGCAAAACCCATGATCGTCAACATGTCGGAGAAAGCAACCGAGCAGGAGATTGCGCACATCATCGAGCGCATTCGCGAGGCTGGTTATCAGCCTCACGTTACGCGCGGAGTGGAGCGCACCATTGTGGCCGCCGTGGGCAACGGCCGCCGCCACGAAATCGAGGCCCTGCAAGTCGCGCCCGGTGTGGATAACGTCGTCGCCATCGCCCAGCCTTTTAAATTGGTCAGCCGCCAGGTGCAACCCGAGCGGACCATCGTAAAGGTGGGCAACGTGAACATCGGTGGCCCGGGTGTTGTGATCATCGCCGGACCTTGCTCGGTAGAATCCCCCGAGCAACTCTTGAGTACCGCCCACGCGGTCAAGCGCGCCGGCGCCCATATGCTCCGCGGCGGTGCCTATAAGCCACGCACGTCCCCCTATGATTTTCAGGGACTAGGCCTCGAAGCCCTCAAGATTTTGCGTCAGGCTCGCGAGCAGTCCG
The DNA here is from genome assembly GCA_049513475.1 of Candidatus Sulfotelmatobacter sp. GTDB lineage: Bacteria > Acidobacteriota > Terriglobia > Terriglobales > Acidobacteriaceae > Sulfotelmatobacter. Next base: position 77,344 of record JBEKWC010000028.1, read on the forward strand.
GTCTGCCGGTGGTCACGGAGGTCATGAGTACGGAAGACGTCGACATCATCTGCGAGCATGTCGATATGCTGCAGGTCGGCGCGCGCAACATGCAGAACTTCGCCCTCCTGCGGCGCCTCGCGACCGTGAACAAGCCAGTGCTGCTGAAGCGCGGCCCTTCGGCAACAGTGAAAGAATGGCTGCTCGCGGCGGAGTATTTGCTCTCAGGAGGCAACAGCCAGGTTGTCCTGTGCGAACGCGGCATTAAAACTTTTGAGACCGAGATGCGCAACACTTTCGATCTTGCCGCCGTGGCCCTGGCGCGCGACCTTTCTCATTTGCCGGTAATGGCCGATCCTTCGCACGGCACCGGCAAGCAGAGTCTGATCGCCGCCGTCTCGCGCGCAGCCGTCGCCGTAGGCGCCGATGGCCTGATCATCGAAGTGCATCCCTGTCCGGAGCGCGCGCTCTCCGATGGCCCGCAGTCCCTCGACTTTGCCGGTTTCGAAAAAGTGATGAAGGCGATCTCCGAACCGTTGCGTCGAACGGCCGTGGTGGAAGATATGGCCAAGGCGTAAGCCTACTGGCTTAGTGAGCCGAGGTTAGTGCGCAGGCGTCGACGCCGGCGGCTTGATCTTCATCGCCGGATCGCCCAGCAGATTGAAAGTCTTTCGCACGCTCAGATCCTTGATTCCCGCCTTCGCCTTAAGGATCGCGTCTCCTAATGCGGGCTGCAAGGGACTCATCGCGCTTTGTACGACTAACCGATCCAAGTTGGTCTGCGGCGGCGCCTGGTTTAGCCCGCTGGACGCCAACACCGCGACAGCGCCCCCATTTGGAGCCAGCATAAGCGTAACTCCCAGCGGCTCGTCGTACACATCCTGAAAGAAACCATTCAGGCAGTCCATGATAAAGAACACCGGCAGCGACGAACCATTCGTCAGCGAACTCACAGCGTTGTTATCGAACAGGTCGTCGCCCGACCACTGATCTTCCGAACCGTGCCCCGCATAATTCACCAGCACCTGACCGGAGTTGATGTCGGCGAGAATCTCCTGCTGCGCCGCTCCTACGCCCGTCGTGCTGGTGAATACATCCCTCACTTGCACGGTCGAAGGTAACTGCGCCTGCACCAGCAGGCTATCTTTCGAGAAATTCTCAGTGCCGTCCGCATCCGCCACCATCAGAACTTGAGAGGTCCACGGACCATTCGTCGACTGGCCTTCATAAGTCGCGATCTTGTCGGCAACTAAGCTGGCTTCCGCTGGAGTACTCACTGGCAAGCGTCCGGTAGCAATCGTCGGCATTCCGCTGTCGCCAAAATCGGAGAACCAATCGTCGGATGCCGTCATCAGCGAAGTCGTAGGCACGATTGTGGTCGGCACAAAGTCAAGATGGCCGAAGCCAAGGTAATTGCGCGGATCAAGCGAGGCTCGCCCGTTTAGTAATAGATACCTCGGCGCAGTCTGCCAGGCTTTGACCGCAGTACGTAGAAAGTCACGAATCGCGCCCGGACTGTGCTCGCCGAAGTTGAACTCGTCATATAAGTCGTTGATGTAAACCACGGCGGACGAGGCACCCGAAGCTTCATGCGCAAGCGCCAATGGTTGGAGAGCGCTGGCGAATTGCTCCGGCGTCACCATCACAATTTCACTTCCCGGCTGCGGGCTATGCCAATGCGATGGATGGTTTGCGCGAATGCCCGCCGCGGCATCAATCCGCTCGCCGGCCAGGGCAAGGATTGTATGCAGCGATGGGTTCGCGGTATTCGTCGCGGTCCAGGGCGCCTGCACCTCGAACGCATAAGTGCCGTTGGCCGAATTCGCATTCACCGCGGGAGTAAGTTCCACGGGATTGGCGGGGTCCGTGATATCCACCACCATCGCTGGGGCCGTCGAGAAACCCGTCACCTTCAGTTCATCCCCAGGCCTGCCAGTGAATATCAACCGGTCCGAATCCGCCACATAGGCGTGCTGGTAATTGATCCTGATCGACTGCACCAAGCTGATGTCATACTCTCCATCTTGCGAAGTCAAGGTGACGGTATTGCTTCCATTGAGCAACAGGCCCGCCGGCACAGTTATTCTGAATGTGCCGAGACTCTCCCCCGTATAGATCAGGTTCCCCAGGCTCGTGCCGTTGAGTGTGATCGAAACCTCATGCGGCACGCCCAGTATCACTCCTTGTAAATTGACTTCCAGACTGGCCGGAACCGTGGCGCTTGGGTCGAGATGAAGCACCTGCAAGGTTTGCTCCAGGGGAGTTGTGGTGACCAGAGGCCCGAAGAAATTGTTGCCGTTCGAAGTCATTAGCGCAGAGAAGTAGGTGGTATGGGGCGCAAGTTCCACAGAAAACGGAAAACTCGACCCTGGCTGATTCGATCCATGCGAAGGCGGCAACTGCCGGATACGAATGCCTGGAGTGTCCCCGGCCGCGAGCCAGTAGACTCTGGTCCCGGTGTACGGCGTGTCGATTGCGGTGCCGTAGAAGTTGATCGTAGCTTGCGGTCCAAAGCCTCCCGGACCAGGCGTTGCACCTGTAATCTGAATCGACTGCTCCTTCGCTTCCGCATAGAGATGCAGGTACGCCGGATCGACATTCGGATCCAACCCGGCCTCGATCAGTTCCGGTTGCGTCAGCTGATACCAGCCTTCGTGCGTGACGGCAATCTTTACGGCGGGGTTAGCGGCCAACTTGAATTGCAATTGTTGTTGCGTAACGGTGGGCTGGAAATCGCGCAAAACATCTTCCACAGGGTGGCTCAGAGCGGCCACCGCGGCCGAAGGTTTCGCCTGGCTCAGTTGATTCACCGTCAAAGGAGTCGCAGGAAGCGTGTCATCGGCGGATGCAGACGTCCCACCATCCTCCGCCGAAACCGGACCATGCAGAGTTCGAGTGCCATTGACATCCACATCTTCCAGCCAGTAAGAACTGTTGCCGGCGCTCGCGGAGTAATCAATCCAGGAGTAAGTCTTGCCGGAATGCTTAGGCAGAGCCCCGCTCATCAACAATGCGGAACCCGCAATCAATGAAGGATTCAACTGCACGCGCTCGCCGTTTTGCTCGCGGTAGACGTTAAATCCAAGATTGTGCGCCTCGCCGCCAGTTTTCCAGAATAGAACTGCAGTGACCGCACCGTTCTTACTCTTGGTTTTTCGTGCCGCGAAAGACTGCAGTTGAATGCTGGTGGCGGCTGTAATGGTTTCGGTCTGCGTAGAAGTGTTATTGGCCAGATTCGGATCAGTCTGGTCTGCACTTACCGTCGCCGTGTTGGTGGCCGTACCCGGGGCGCCTGCGAGGGTCAGTATGGTGACTGTCGCGGTCGCTCCGCTGTTCATCGATCCGAGTAGACAAGTGACCGTACCGCCCGCCTGCGAGCAGGTACCCTGCGTAGTGGAGTCTTGCAGCCAGGTAACGTCGCTCGGCAGAGGGTCCGTCACAGTTACATTGGTCGCGGTGGCGGGACCATTGTTCGTTACCGCCAAGCTATAAGTCAGAGTATCGCCATCGGCTACGGTGGGACTCGGCGTGGCGGTCTTGACGATGGCCATATCCGCGCTGTTGGCGTTGGCCACGATGACCGTCGCGGTCGCACTATTAGTCGTGAGATTGGGAACGATGTTCCCTGCCGTGGCTGTGGGCGTCTCAGCAATGCTCGTACCGGAGGCAGTGCCAGAAGCCACCTGCAGAACTAAAGTAAAGTTGGCGGTAGCATTCAAGGCCAAACTGCTGCCGTCAGTGCATGTGATCGTGCCAGCCGAGCCAACGGCCGGCTTTGTGCACGTCCACCCCGTGGGCGGCGCAGTAATCGCTTGGAAATTTGTATTCGGCGGTGTGGTCTGAGTAAAGCTCACGGAGGTTGCCGCTGCCGGCCCGTTGTTCGTGACGCTCTGCGTATAGGTAACGTTAGCGCCGGACGCAACCGAAGTCGGCGCTGCGCTATTCGTCACGATAAGGTCGGAGTCCGTTGAAAGCGCCACAACATCCGCTGCCGTTGCGCTGTTATTTGCCGCGTTCGGATCGCTCGTCGTGGAACTTACGGTTGCGGTATCGTTGATTGCCGTGCCATGCACAGTTCCTGCAGTAACCTGCACCACAACGGGGAAGCTGGCGCTGCCCACCGCGAGGCTTGGATTCGTACACGTGATTGTGCCAGCAGTTCCCGCCGTCGGCAGAGTACAAGACCAGCCGGTTGGAATGGGTGTCAGTTGAACGAAAGTCGTATTCGGCGGAGTACTCTCCGTGAAACTAACTCCAGTCGCAACGCTCGGCCCTGCGTTGGCGACTACCTGGTTATAAGTGATGTTGTTCCCCGCCTGAACCGGAACCGGATTCGCCGTATTCGTGACCGATAAATCGGCGGAGTCCGCCACAACCACACTGGCCGTAGCGCTGTTGTTGTTGGAGTTAGGGTCGGTGGTGGGAGCGGCACTTACGGAATCGGTATCGCTAATGGTCGTGCCAGAAGCAGTGCCGGCGTTCACATTCACAACGAAACTAAACGTTGCACTGGCATTGGCCGCCAAACTTCCGATGCTGCACGTGTAGGTGGATGGACTCGTGAACATGCCGCAAGTCCATCCTGCCGTTCCCGTCTGCGAAACATACGTGGTGTTGGCGGGAACCTGGTCTACGATTATAACTACCGTACCTCCCGCGGTCGCCGGCCCGTTGTTGGTTATAGTCTGCGTACATGTAATGTTCTGCCCTGCATTCACCGGATTGGGGCTGCATGAATTGGTGACCGCTAGATCCGCCTCGGTATTACTCGCTACCGCAACCGTCGCCGTGGCCGAGTTATCGTTTGGATTCGTATCGTGGGTGGTGGCGGCCACAGTTGCGGTATCCGTGATAAGTGTGCCGGCTGGCACTGCTGCTCCTACAGTCACTTTTACCGTGAATGTGCTGCTTGATCCCGGAGCGACGCTGGGGTTCGAGCAACTAATCGAGCCCGTGGTGGTACAAGTCCATCCCGTGGGCACAGGCGTGAGCGAGACAAAAGTAGTGTTGGTGGGAAACGCTTCCGTGAAGGTTGCCCCGAGGCAGTTACTCGGACCTGTATTTGTTACCACCTGGGTATAAGTGATGGTACCGCTATCCTGCACCGCAGCGGGGCTCGCGCTATTGGTCACCGCTAGCTCACAAATTTGGCCGACAGTAGTGACCACGCTGGTACTGTTATTCGCCGAGTTAGGATCGCCGGTAGTGGCCGAGATCGTAGAGCTGGCTGTAACTGAGGTTGCGGTCACGGTCGAGGCCACGTTAACCACCACAATAATGTCCGCCGAGGCCCCGGAAGCCAGGCTCGGATCTGTGCAGACTACAGAAGTAGTTGTAGTGCAAGACCAACCCACCGGCGCCGAGACAGAAACAAAGGTGGTGTTAGTAGGAATCGGTTCGGTAAAAGTAACCCCGGAAGCAGCTGCGGGACCATTATTGGTAATGGTTTGCGTGTACGTGATGTCGTTGCCGGACCAGACCGTGGCCGGAGTAGCCACCGTACTCAACGCCAAGTCCGCCTGCGAAGAAGAAGATGCCACCACATCGGTCGCGGTGGAGGAGTTACCTCCAAAAGCCTGATTCGTCGAGTTCACATTCACTGTATCGGTGATGATCGTTCCGCTCGCCGTGCCGGCATTCACTTGCACTACGAGAGTAACAGTGCCGCTCGAACCCGCCGGGGCGGAGGGCGCGCTGCAATTTACTGCGCCGGTCCCGCCCACACCCGGAGTGGTGCAGGTTGTCCCCGGCGGCGTAGAGATGAAGACAAATGTCGTGTTCGCCGGAATGTTCTCGCTCAAAGTCGGAGTGTTGGCCGCGGCGCTGCCAACATTCGTCGCCGTCTGCGTGTAAGTAATGTCGCTTCCCGCGACCACGGGATTCGGCGAGGCCGTATTCGTTACCGTCATCTCGGCTTGCGCAGTAGTTCCCACCACAGTGGTAGCGATCGCGGTATTGTTCAACGAATTCGGATCAAACACTGCCGAGCTCACCGTGGCCGTATCGGTAATCGCTGTGCCACTCGCCACGCCGGTGTTCACCTTCACGACGAGTGCGAACGTCCCCGCAGTGCCGCCCGCCATGCTCAAGTCGGTGCAGACTACATTGCCGGTCAAGCCCACGGAAGGTGTGTTACAAACCCAGCCCGACGGCGCCGACATCGAAACAAAGGTGGTGTTCGCCGGTGTCGCCTGCACCAAAACCGCATCGTCGGCGGCGCTAGGGCCATTGTTAGTAACCACCTGCGCATAAGTAATGTTGCTTCCAGCCGCCACCGGATCGGGCGAGGCCGCGTTGCTTACACTTAGGTCTGAGATAGAAACCACCGTGGCTATATCGGTGGCAGTGTCGTTGGTAAGATTGATCTCGCCGCCTCCACTCACCAGAGCCGTATTCGTCAGGCTCGCAGGCGCCGTCTGGCCCACGTTGAGATTCACCGTAATCGCCGGGTAGCTGCTGGCGCCGGCCAGAACTGTAGAATCGGTGCAACTCACGGTCTGCGATGCAATCGAACAAGACCATCCCGTGCCGCTAGCGCCGGTGGGAGTTACACCCAGAGGCAGCGTGTCATTCACCGTCACCGTACCAATGGTGGCTCCGTAGGGACTTATATTGTTGGCGGTCAGAGTCCAGATCGCCGTCGAACCGCGCACGAAACTTCCCGAGTGACTCTTGGTGATCGTCATATCCGGCGTGCACTGCGCCCCGGACTGCGTCCCGGAAGTTTGCGTGATGCTAGCGTTCGTAACCACAGTACCCGCGGTGCCGGACGTCGCTCCGTAGGCGACTCCGGGATTTTCGGTGAGGCCGTTGGTCCCCCCGGTCACGCTCGAACTCGCCGGGGCTCCCGAAACCAGGATCACGCCACCGCCGCCGCCACCTCCCGGTCCGTGGCGATTGGCCAGACTAAAAGGTTCAATCTGCCAGGCATTCCCACCACTGCCGCCGTTGGCCTGAAGGGTCAGGCCACCCTCGCCGCCATTGGCGGAAAGCACAACAATCGTGCCGCCGGCTCCGCCGCCACCGCCGGCATCGTTGGCCGTTCCGTTGTAAGCGGACGTTCCATTTGCGGTAAGAGTCGCGCTCCCGCTGAGCGCGTAAGTGCGAATGATGATGAGGCCGCCGCCGGCCGCGCCGCCGCTCGCTTGGTTATCGCCGTCGGAGTTGTTGCGCGTACCCGCGCCGCCGCCGCCGCCGAGAGCGATGCGATTGATCGTCGCCGGAAAAACCGTTCCGCCTTCGCCGCCGACGCTTAGATTGGTGTTCCAGGAATCGCCGCCAAAACCGCCCGCGCCGCCGTTGCTTCCGCCACCGCCGCCCGCGTTCTGGTCGTTGGTGCCGTTGGGATCGCCGTCGGTGCCGCCGCCGCCGGCGTTACCCGGAGCCCCGCGCGCCATACTGCCGTCGGTGCCGAGAGCACCGCTGGGGTACCCCACATTCGTGTGCAGGAACGTGTTGTTCGATTCCACCCACTCGGGCGTTCCGGCAGTGCCTTCGCCCTTGTTGGCATCCCACCCCGGTGCGCCGCCCACCGCTCCGGTGTAAGTAGTGGGAGCGGGTTGCTCATAATCCGTATTGGCACCGCCCGCGCCCGTCAATTGCATGCCCGCGCCGCCGCGAAAGCCTTGTCCGCTTACCGATACCGTCGCGCCGTTCAAAGTCAGCGTGCTCGAAGTATCGAGCGCCAGCACTCCGCCCACGGAGCCATTCCAGGCCAGAGCCGTTGGCGGCGTGGTTGCATTAAAAGTGGCAGTGGTGTATTGCGGCACCACAATGACCTGGTAGGTGCTCTGCGCTTTGTTCGCGGTAGCAGCGGCGGCGTCGTAGCCAAAAACCAATCCCCCGCCGGCGCCAGCTCCCGTGATCGCAACGGTTCCGCCGCCGGTCCCCACGGCCGATTGCGCGGTCACAAATTCGTAGTCTCCGGCGCTATTCAGGGCCGTAAAACCCTGGCCCGTGTAACCGTTGCCATACGCAACGTTGTTCGAGTCGTTGATGCTGGCATCCTGCATCTGGATCACGAGTAGAAGATTTCCTGCCGCAATCGCCGCCGGAGTTCCCCCCGGTCCTCCGCTGGCTGCGCCTACCGTAATCGACGTCGCACCCGGCAGCACGCTCGCCGATCCCGGATAGTAAGTATTCAGCACGCCGGTCACGTTGTTATTCGCGACGGCCTGCGGAGGAGTCGCGCAGGCCGCCGCCTGCACTGTCGCGACGGCCGTATAAGTATTGTTGCCGGTGTTGGGATCAGGCGGCGTTCCAGAGTCGTTTACAGTAGCCGTATTGGCATAAGCTCCCGAGGTGGCAGCGGTTTCAACCACGACGATGGTCGCGGTCGCTCCGCTGGCAAGTGGTGTCGGAAGAGTGCAACTGATCGGGCCGGTTCCGGTACACGTCGTGCCCACGCTCGGAGTCGTTGAAACCAACGTCATACCTGATGCCAGAGTATCGGTGAGCGTAATGCCGTTGGCGGCGGAAGGCCCGTTGTTCGAAACCGTAATGGTGTAAGTAGTATTGCTGCCTACAAACACCGCACTGCCCACGCTGGTCGTGACTCCAATATCAGCGGTCGAGGGATTGATGGAAACGCCTGCTGCTTCCCAGTCCGAAGTTCCGCTGAAAGTCTCCGAGAGCGGTACGCTGGGAGCGCCCGCGCGCGCGCTGCCGCTGCCGGCGAGAGAGCCCTGAGCCAGACTCCCGCCGCTATTCACATTCCACTCCGAAACCTGCGGACCGGGCACCGTGATGGTTTGATTGCCGCCCGTAGCCAGCCCGTCCAGCACCATGCCGTTGACCACGCTGCTCACATTAAGTTGCGAATAAGTCCCGGCCGCCCCGCCCGCGGAGGTAAACGCGCCCAGGGGAACGGTCTGGTCGACCCCGGTGAAACTGATAATGCCGACCACCGCTCCCACCGTCGAAGCGCCCGTGTTGTCCTGCACTAGCGTGCCGTTCAAGGTGCCCGATGGGGGATTCACCATATACCAGATTTCCGCTCGGCGGGTGTTGGTCGCATTGTTCGCCGCGCCCCATTTGGTCAGCGAGACGCCGTTAAAAGTGATGTTCGTAATATTGCTGCCGGGGGAATTGACGATGTCCATCAAATACTCCACCACCAGCAACCGGTTCGTTCCGGTGCCGACGGTGTGCGTGAATGTTCCGGTGCTGGGGCCGGCGGCGAGCAGTCCCGAGACCGTGTTCACAGAGTCCACCGCCACCTGGCTTTGCGCCTGGGGAGCGGCCGGCAACCCGAGAAGCGCCGCGCAGGCTCCGAACAGCAGAAGCGAACGCATTCCCTGCCTCAGAGTTTTCTCGATAAGATACTGGCCTCGAGCCGCGCCGCGCAGCCAGCCTCCGCCGATTCCTCTAAATTTTGCCTGGAACATTTTTTGTCCTAGCTTCACTTCTTTGGCCACGGCCAAGCCGAGGATCTGTTCGCCGCGCACGGCAGCGTCGTCCTGCTGCCCGCAATCTCCGCGCGTGATGAACAAATCGTTGGCATAGTCGACCGTCACCAACCGATGGACCCGGAAGCCATCGTTAGATTTCACTAAGACAATATCGTCCTTTCGTAATTTGCTCACGATTACGCCGGTAACATGCACAATCTCCCCGTCCCGTATGCAAGGAGACATGCTCGCCCCCCGCGCCTCAAAGCGCACCGAAAGCCCGCGCGCCAACAGCTCCCGGCAAACACCCTCAAACTGATCGGAAGCGGATAGGGAGCCAGTCATGGAAGATGAGTCGTTCGACACGACTCAAGCCCCGAAGGGGCGGCATAGGAAAGCCCGGCACGGCAGTGCCGGGAACAGGAGAAAAAGCTGAACCAGTCCCGCAGGGACGGCAACACGTTATCGCGCGCACTCTCTACCAAATCGCACATTTTCGATGGCGCAATTCTTGGTGACGACTTCATGGAAGGAAAGCTCTTGGGCGCCGCAGCGCTTCAGGGCTGCGATCCCGGATACTTTTTAACACGGGCTTTAGCCCCCGAGGGATTGGATCACCCTACTCCTTGCACCGCAAAATCCTCTCCACTGCGCGCTCATCCGGCTCGAACGAAAAACGGTAACAAGGCACCGAATCCGCCACTCGCTCGAGAAAACTCAACGCCGAATCCACATACTCATGCCGATGAAACGGCACAAAAGCACGGGCGAACAACTCCGCCACCATCTGGCTGCGGCTCAGCCGCGTGAGCACATTCCCATGCCCATGCTCCAAAACAAAAATCCGTCCTAGCGGCGCGCGCTGCGGCAAAGCAAAGCAACCCTCGCCATGCCACGGCGTGCCGTACATGAAGATCTGCCTGGGATCGTCACCCGGCAGTAGCTCGCGAACTGGGCTTTCGCGTACGATAATCCGGTCGTCGCTTAGGATGGCTACTTTGTGAAGCGAACTCCAAAGCCGCGCCGTAGTGCTCTTCCCCGCCCCGGAATGCCCGACGAACAAATTGCTGGCGCCATCCGGGCCCACAATGCCCACCCCATGCAACTCAATCGCCCGCTCCTGGGTGAGCCGGTGCATGATTAGGAGTTCGTCTAGGGGATACTCGAGGGGCTCCGCAAAATAAGCGCAACTCTCAAAGCATTCCTCGCTCAGCTGAAGTGTTGCCCGACGAAATTCTCTGTCTATGAGGAGACTCTTAAAAGGACGATCTCCGAACACTTTCGAGCTGAAGTAGAAACCAAACCCAGTTTCGTTTTCGTAGAGCCTCCAGGTTGTTCCCGAGTCGAACGTCCTCACCCCTCGGAACCAAGGAATGGAGTGGACCCACTCCACCCGAATATCGATGTCCAACTCACAACCTTCGAGCGAACATCCCTCAGAGCGAAAGGGCTCCAAAGGTAAAACCAGGGCTACATCGGCGGTGCGCGCTCCCGAGAGATGCACACGCACCCCTCCCACAGAGAACCCGCGATTGATTACAGCGCCAGACGCGCCACGGGGCTTTGTCACGCTGGACTCGATCCGGCTTGTCATCGGCTTCCAAAGTCACTAGGATCCGGCGCTCGCGCAGGTAATTCCACAAATGCCCCCGCCCAGTGCCACTGTGCCGCCCTGGCCGAAAATCTTGCAGTGCCCCAGTACTGCCTCCTCGGGTCGCAGACTAATTACTGCCAGCAGCGGCGGCCGATAGGGTTTCCTATTGTCGACCTGCTCCATTTCGCGATTCATCGAGCCCCCGTATAATTGCCCGCCTGGTTAGTGATTTCCACAGCTCCCGCAGCCTCCCGCCGACACTGTCGGATTATTGAGAATTGGCAGGATTTGTCGTGGACCCGACCAACTGTCCACGTCAATCTCCTTGTTGCGAATCCGTCGAGCCGACTCCATCAGCGCGCCATACTCGCTCCCGCCGCTGCAGAACTCACATTCTCCGTGCGGCAGAGCCTCGGCTCCGATAACTGCTGCCCGCAGATGAGCTATATTGCAAAGAAAATCGACCGGGCTCTCCTTGTCGCCGTTTTCCATTTCGCCATTGGCAGGACACATACCGCACAGCGACTGAATCCGGCACTGTACGCATTTCGTCAGTCGAGTGCGCTTGCGCGCGCGCACCTCGCGCAAGGACTCCTCCCATGCAGGCTTCAGGCCCGATTTTCGAATGTCGAACGTTTCTTGTTGTGAGACAGCGCAAATGCTCATCTCGCCTTTCGCGTTAATTGCAAACGAATTGCGCCCACCTCCGCAGAAATAAACGGTTTCTATTTTCGCAAGGTTCGGGGGCCTCTCTAGGTCGTGCTTTGCCAACCGGCGATACTCGCTAGGCCCCCTCGGGGCGTGCATATCCAGAGCAACGACTTCCTCCGGTGTAAGCCTTACGGCCAGCGGACTCTGCGAGCAATCAATCCGCGGATTTATCTCGCCGTCCATCTTGAACTCCGAGCCCAGTTGCTCCTCGGCAAACTGACGCATAGCCGCAATTTCATGCTTATTAATGCTGGTCGCCACCGTCTTCAATTTCAGTGGCAACCCCCGTTCGCGTAGCAACTTGATTCCCCGCAAGCAGCGCTCATACGACCCAGGAATCTGCGTCAAAGTTTCATAAGTCTCTCGAGTCCGCCCATACAATGTGATCTCGATGGCGAACGGCGGCCACTCCAGCAGATAATCCGCAATCTTTTCGGTGATGAGCGTGCCGTTGGTGAAGAGGGTGATGAGAAATCCCTTCTTCTTGGCGTAGGTGTAGATCTCGAGAAAATCTTTGCGGGCAAAAATTTCGCCGCCGGTGTAGAGCAGCCAGAAACAGCCCATCTCGACCAGCTCGTCGAGCATGCGGAAGTGCTCTTCGGTGGTCATCTCACGACTGCGTGCCTCCTGATCGCCCATGGGCAAGTTGTTATAGCAATGCTGGCACTCCAGCGGACAGCGCCGCGTTACCTCAATCGACACCTGCATGGGCGCTCGCTGCCCCGCCTGCTTCTGGTGCAGCTCCGCGCTGAATGCTCCGTAACTGAGTTGCTCCATTTTCCCCCTGAATCAGCGAACCGCCATTTGCGCGGTCTCTAGTCCGAAGTCCGACCCCGCAGCCTGCATCTCGCTCTGCGCGTGCGCCCCAGAATCCATCGCTTTGCAATCCACCGCCGCGCTGACCTCAACCAGTCCCACGGCAAGCGTGTCCTGCAAAAACTGAGTCACATCGCGGCGAGCCTGCTCATGCGCAACGTCGTACTCCTGCTCGACCGCGCCGATCAAATCCGCCAGCCCTTTAGGATTTTCCAGCAACTGCCAGATCAGCGAGCCGGTCTGGTTGAAGCTATAGATCGACGCCAGATCGCCAACTTTGCCGCGTACCGGAACAATCAAAGTCTCTCCCGCAACCCGCCGCGAAACCACCGTCTTCGACCGAATGAATACTTGATCTGCAAGTTCGCTAGGCAAATCGAAATCTCCTTCGTGGCTTCAGCCGCCGATGTTCAAATTGAGACTACGGTAGAGATGGGCTTGAAACAATGGCGATTAGCAGGCAGGTGTTGAGTTAGTTATCAGCGCGCCTGATTCCCCAGGCAAACCCAGAGTCGCGAAGCCGCGGCATTTGTTAGCCCAGCACGTAAGTGCCGGGCAGGCAGGGGTAGGAGGGAAGTGAATCGCGCAGGACAGCGCCCCGCCACCTTGCGCCGTCCGCTGGGCAGGCGGAACAACTCACGCCGCAAGCGAAAGTGGCCCAGACGCTCAAGCGCGGACGCTTTCTAAACATGTTAATGGCACGACTGAAGGCGTGCCCTTCCCAAACCTGCTCGACCCAAAGTTCGCATCCAGCCTGAACTAAGCCCGATTACGGTAGAGCGACGGGTCCACCTGTTGCGCCATAGCTCCGGTGTCCAGGGTAAGCCCAAGAAAGCTCTGCACATTCTCTGCAGCCCCTAAGGGCTCGCGCAGCACGTGATGATATTCCTGCCGATGAATGAACAGGTCGCCTCTTTGCGCAAGCCATGCATTCACCTGATTCAGATGCGCGCGTAAACCCGCGATCAAGGCGGCCTGCGGGACAGCCGCCCCGGAAGTGCCGCGCCGCCGAATCATCTCCGCTTGCGACGCCACCACTTCCTCCAGTGGCCGCTCCATGAAGATGATGCGGTATTCGCGTCCCGCCGGTAGCGCAAATAAAAGTTGTGAAATCACCTTCACTGCTTTGCCCTCGGCTTCCGCAATGCACGCGGGATCTTTGGGAAGCAGCTTGATGCGCTCCCACTCGTGGTAGCCGCGCGGATTGTCGGCGTCGGCCACGCGCTCGCCATCGGAGAGAATCGGCACGCCGCCGGCCGCGAGCATTTGCATCATCAGCGAAGTGCCGGAGCGTGGCAGGCCGGAGACAATCGTGATCACGCCGGAGCCTTCGTCTGCCGCTGCCGGCGCATGCGCAGAAACATTTCGCGATGTCGCGTGGCTTTTTCCAGATTGCCGCCGGGATGGGTATACAACGCGGCTAGCCAGCGATGCGCCGCCATCAGCCCGGGCAGCATACTGAGCGCAGTTTCAAACGCCAGCGCTGATCGCTCGCGATGGCCCAGACGAGCCAGCGCAACCCCGAGATAAAAATGTCCCAGGGGAAGAAAATGCTGCAGGCCCACGGCCAGCAGAGCCTGCTCCGCCGCCTCTTCATTGCGACGCTGCCGCAGGCGCACGACGGCCAATCCCAAATGCGCCTCGGGACTATCGCCATCGATTTCGAGCGCGTGCTGAAAGGCGCGGTCGGCATCGTCGGTGCGCTTCTGCCGCAAATAGGTTTCGCCAATACGCAAATGCAAATCGGGCAAGTGCGGATCGGCGCTCTCGGCTTTCAGCAAACTCTCCAACGCCGCATCCATATCTCCCTCTTCAAAATGAATGATGCCCAAAAGCAAATCGGCCCACGGCTGCGGCCTGGGGATCTCTTCGGCAGCGACCGCCTCCGGGGAAGCAACGGCCTCAAGCGAAGGCGAAGCCGGCGCTTCTGGCTCAGTGGGAGCTTCCACCTGCGCTTCGCCTTCCGCCTGCTCCACCTTCGGCTCAGTTCGAACTTTCGGCTTCATGACCAAAAGCTTTTGCAGCAGATCCTTGGCCTCAGCCCGGCGCCCCAGCGCCAGATAACACTGCGCCAGATGCTGCATAAAGCGCGCTTCGTCGGTCCACTTGGTGGTCAACTCCTCGAAGATCGTCAGCGCTTCGGTATATCGCCGCGAATCCAGATAAGCACGCGCCAGGTTGTACTGCTGCTCGCGCACCGCGACCGCAACGGCCTTCTCCTGATCCTCGCTGAGCGGCTGGATGTAACCCAGCGCCACAAATTGCTGCAGCACGGCTTGCGCCGCAGCAGGGTCCATGCGCAAATCGGCGGGATGCATTCCGCACTCACCCGCCTCGCTCTCCCAACTGGGAATGCGCAAGACTTGCGGCGGTTGTTCGAAGGCCTGCACCAGCACTCGGCCATCCATATCTTCGCCCACCGGCAATCCGAACAAAGTCAAAATCGTCGGCGTTACGTCGAGCAAAGTGGCGCCGTAAATTCTTTCGTCCTGCTTGATGTGATCGCCCTTCATGCAGACGATGCCGAATTGCCGGTGCTGCACCGCCGGCCCCGCCGGCTCCACTGGAATCCCGCGCGGCCGCAGATGGTCGGAATGAAAGCCGTGATCGGAAACAAGAATGACGGTCGTCTCCGGACCGGCGAGATCGAGCAGCGTCTGCAGCATCATGTCGTGGAAGCGGTAAGCGCCATTGACCACATCCTTATATATTTCGAACCTCTGCTCGGGAATTCCCTCCATGCGCGGCCGATGATAGTTCATGAAACCGTGGCAGAAGTGATCGATGCCGTTGTAGTAGACGGCGAGAAAATCCCAGGGCTCGTTTTGCAGGATCCACGTGGCGGCGTTGTGAATCGAGCAGTTCTCCGACAAAATCTTGGCGAAAGATTGCAGCCCTTTATCTTTTTCTTGATCGATCTCGGCCGCGCGCGGAATCCAGGGGAGAATCGCCGCTTCGCCCACTTCGGCGGGATGCATGCGCAAAGCGGCAAACTGATCGCGCATTTTCTCCGGATGAACCGCCCCCGGCGGCAAGGGCCAAGGTTTGTCGAGCGGTCCCACGGCATAGGGAAAAAGATCGGAAACGGAAATGCCATGGATCGGCTCGGCAGGATGGCCGGCGAACCAGCCGAGCACGTGAGTCTTATATCCGCGCTGCGTCAGAATATTCCAGATGGCCTTCACTTTGCGCGAAGTGCTGGTGACCGGCCGGACGCCGCCGGTTTGCGGGTCGGGCTCCATGAATCCCAGAATGCCGTGCTTGTCGGGCCGCTTGCCGGTGGCAATCGAATTCCAAAGCATCGGAGAAAGAATGGGGCGCAACGTCGCGAGATTTCCGATCACTCCATGATTCACAAAATCGTCGAGCGTCGGCATCAAGCCCTGATCGAGAAGCGGATTGATGATTTTCCAATCGGCGGCGTCCCAGCCGATCAGCAGCACTTTCCTGACGAGAGCTTCACTCATGAGGAGACTCAATCGGTCAGCGCGAAGCCCGCTGTTGCGCGGGCAAAACAGTCTACTACAAGCTCGCCCGGGAACTGGCTTCGTCGAAGGCCGTATGGCCGCGTGCAATTTATTGCACCGTCTCAGCTCCGAACCGGTAAGAGCGAAGTTCGCAGAATTCTTCTAATCTTGATTTGACCCGCCTCCCGGCTAAAACGATAATGATCTCCCTGTGCAGGAGGTTCCGATGAAAAGTGCTCCCCCAGCGGTTCGCACAGCTTCTCAGTTTTCTTCCACACTTCACAAGAATCTGAACGACTACGCTCTCTGCGTCGCCGCAGCTGGAGTTGCAGTCTTGGCCGCCCATGCCCAGGCCGCGGCGGAGGTTGTTTATACTCCCGCCGATATCGGCATCGTCAACGGGGCCAGGCTCGAGCTCGATCTCAACCACGATGGCGTCGCCGATTTCAAGTTGATCAACGACCTGCATCTTTCGACCACTCCTTTCGGCGACGATCTGTCGATCAAAGGCGCCGTGAAGGGCAACGAAATTTCCGAGAGCAATCCCAAGCGCTTTTATTATTTCGCCAACGCTCTAGCCTCCGGGGTTCAAGTCGGTCCCGGCGCCTCATTTCGCCCGCACCCCGCGAATATGGCTTACGCCAGCCTCACCGCTTTTACTTACGTGAGCGGCGGGCCGTGGAAAAACGCCACCAACCGTTTTCTCGGATTGAAATTCTTGATCAATGGCGAAGTGCACTACGGCTGGGCTCGCCTCACGGTCAGCGCCAGGAAGCATAAAGAGGAAGTGCACGCAGTGCTCACCGGCTATGCCTATGAGACGGTAACCAATACTCCGATCATGACCGGCCAAACCACGGAGACGAGTGCAAACGCGCCGCGCACAAATTCACCGGCGTTTTTTCAATTGGGGTTGCTGGCCTCAGGGGCTAACGGAATCGCGTTGTGGCGGCGCGACCAGGATTGAATCATTGGGCGATCACGTGATTGAGTGATTGAGTAATCGCGTCATCGGGCGATTAGGTCATGGGCGGTTGAAACCTGACGCTTTCGCTTTGCAATCGCCAAATCACCCGATGACTCAATCGCCCGATTGTAGACAAAAGGCGACGATTGTATCTCCGCGAATTCCCGTTGTCTCTTCCAAGTTTTTCAGCAACTCCGACTCCAAATCGTCGGGATCAGGCTTGATTTCGCAGGCCGCGATCTCTTCCTCCGACGCGCCCTGAAAACAAAGTTCGCAAACTCCCAAACCATCTCCCGAACGAACCGGCGGCCCGAACACGCGGCACGTCATGGGACGCGCTTCGTAAAGTTCGCACCTCCCCGTCCCCGGATCCAGCACCGGGCAAGGCTCGTCATTGGCGAATGAAGCGAAGCGTCGCGCGCTATCCTCACTTTCATCCAGAATTCCGCTTGCCGCATCGCCAGGAAAATCCGGCGCCAGCCGCCGCACCGCGTCGTCACAACGCTGCCGAATGTTTTCTGCCCGCTCGGGATCGCCGCTTGCCAACTCGGCCAACCCATGCCGCAACCGCGCCACGTCGAGCTGATTGATGGCAAACGCCCCGACGCAACACTGCATGCAGCCCGACCGGCAGGCTAGCCATGGCCCGCTTCGCCGCGCCGCGTCGGCGAAGGCAGCATCCACAATCTGGATCAGCCCCCGATCACCGGCACTTCGCCGCCCCGCACGCGCTGGAGATAGAACGCCCATTGCAATGTAGGAATCATACAACTCGACCGCGGCCGCAATGGAATGGAGAGTATTTCGGATGAGGACGAGAACGCAACTGCTCAGGAAATTCCCGAAGGGCGACGGGCCTGATGTTTTGCAGGCTCCGTCGCCGGAATCACCCCACCCTTCCCCCCGGCGGTAAGGCTCTTCTCTCGGGAATCTTGACTCGGGAGAAAACTGGCTCGCGCAAATTTAAGCCAGGGCTGTTCTCCCTCCCTTAGGTCTGACTACGATGGAATAGTGAGGATGGCCACAGAAACGTTTCACCCGTTTCTTCGTTTCATGAAAATTTTCTTGATCGGCTTGAGATTACGGATCGAGAGGCCTCTCCCACTCCTTCTTGCAGCCGTTTCCTCCCGCCCATCTTCGCCTCCCGATGCTCTCCACCTCCGCCCATGCCCGTCCAAACCCCGTACTGTACGCGCCTCTCAGATTTGAGTAAGATAGCTGCCACTTACAGAGGCCACGCTCGCGGAGCGTCTACGTGCAATTCCATGCGTTCGACAGCCTGTATCTGGAGCAGCTTCGCGCCGGGGACTTCCGGACGCAGGAGCATTTCGTCTCCTACTTCAGCGAACTGATCCGGCTGAAGTTGAGCAAGCGGCTGCGCTCCCGCGCTGAGGTCGACGATGCTCGCCAGGAAACTTTCGCCCGCGTCCTGACCGCCCTGCGCAGGGACAATGGCGTCCGCCAGCCCGAGCGCCTCGGCGCCTTCGTCAACTCCGTCTGCAATAATGTTTTGCTCGAATACTATCGCTCCGATTCGCAAGCGCCCCAGGCCGATGCCGAGGAGGTCCAGGCCAACCTCCCCGATCCAGCCCTCAGCGCCGTCGACATCATCGCCAATCGCGAGATGCAAAGCGAAGTTCGCCACATCCTCGACCAACTCCCGGAAAAAGATCGAAGCCTGATCAAAGCCATCTTCCTCGACGAACGCGACAAAGACGAAGTCTGCCTTGACTTGGGAGTCGATCGCGAATACCTGCGCGTCCTGTTACATCGCGCTAAGAAATCGTTTAAGTCCTTATATTTAAAAAGGATGGCAAGGGAACTCCGGCAGGAATAGAGGACTCCTGGCGGCCTAACTTGCCATCTCTGTAACGTTTTTCGTCAATTCTTCACTATCTACAGTAATGAAGGAGTCCCCCCAAGCATGAATCACAGTGAGGCGGCCGGCCTAATGGCAACGGAAAAATATCTGCTCGATGAACTCCCTCCCGATCTGCGGGAGCAGTTCGAAGAGCATCTTTTTGACTGTCACGAGTGCGCCCTGGACGTGCGCGCGGCTTCCGTTTTCCTCGAGCAGGGGAAAGCCGTGTTGGCGAATCCCGCGCCCACACCGGCGCCAACTCGAAACAACGATCTGGGATGGTTCGCCTGGATGCGTCCGGCGTTTGCCGTTCCAGCCTTCGCCGCCCTGTTGCTCGTGATCGGATATCAGAATCTAGTCACCTATCCGGCGTTGAAGAGTGCGGTATCGCAAAACCAAGCGCCGCAGATTTTAACCGCCGCCCCGCTGCTCAGTTCGGCCACGCGCGGCCCGAACGCGCCGGCGCTCACCATACGGCAGGGCGAGCCTTTTCTGCTGCCGCTCGACATCGTTCCCCAGAGCGATGCGTCCTCTTATCGAATCGAGTTGCATAATCCCGCCGGAGGTGTACAGTGGTCGCTCGTGGTCTCTTCCGAAGCTGCCCGCAACTCTCTTCCCCTCTGGGCACCGGGAGTAAGCGAGGCCGGGCAGTACGAAGTCGCCGTAGTCGCTGTAAATCCCAAGGGCGTAGATGTTTCTACAGCGCGGTATGCGTTTGCTTTGCAGTTTGCCAAGGGCGTAAATCCTGAACCCTAATTCAAGGAGAAAAAAAATGGCAACTCACCAAGTACCAGTGGCACCCCCGGCACCCACCAGCCGAGTTCATTACTACCACGCCGATGCCTCCGCCTATGGCGGATCCTATTCAAGTCCGATCGCGCATAACATTCCCCCACAAGCCTCGTTGTCGCTCTCTCCTTCAGGCGGCTACGGATCGGCCAACGCGGGAAGCTTCCAGATCGGTAATATATTTTCTTTCGACTCCGCCTCAACCGAAGTTTCGGGCGAGGTCAGTTCGATAGACGGCGGATGGTTAACCAAGGTAACCGCCACGCTCGTAGGTTTAAACGTGGCCGGAGTCGTTTCCGCGGACCAATTAGTCGCGCAAATCCAGACCGAGCATCCGCTCGACGGCGACTATCCCACCGTGACCTTCGCCGGCACCAGCTTCACAAACCTCACGGTCGCCGGCCAGCAGGTTGAGGTTACGCTCAACCTGGACATCTGTGATCAGTCCGATGATGAGGCGGCCAACGGCTATCCCGCCGACCCCTGCATCAACGACAAGGAATTTCTCGACAAGGTTGCCCAGCAATACGCCTTCATGAATGATCCCGACAACCTGCCCAGCTGGGTAACGAACCGAGCCATCCCCAGTTGGATCACGGAGCGCTATACTTGGAATCCTTCGCAGAACGGCAAGAGAACCAGCGTTCTGACCACCGTTGTCCAGTCAGTGACTGTTGTACCGCCGAAGAACGGACCATTCCCCATCAGGCCGTTTCTGAATGCCCTGGAGTTGCCCGGTATCGGCCGCGTCTTTCTAGGTGAACTGCTGGTCGACCACCGCTCCTACAACCTGAGCATGGTCCGCCTCGAACTCAATGGCAAGCACGGTGTGGGAATCAACTGCGGCCCGATTTCGGGAGCAAACGGCACCACGATTCCGCCAAGCTAGACGGTTCCGCAGACTGTACCAACGACCAATCCCGGCCGGAAGCTTATTCCGCAGACGCGCCTGAAGTTTTAACGATCATCGGTGATTGGCTCAGCCTTACTTCGTCCCGTTTGTGCGGGTGCCATCCCGAAACCCGGCGCAGCGCAGCCGGGTGAGGGATCTCCCGTTGAGGCGGGAAGAACTCTCCATTTAGGATGTCCCCAAATTTTTAGGGGCGGGAGAAGGAGACCATTCCCGTGAAAAACAGCTTGGCGGAAACTTCAGGCTGGTCACCCGAAGCTCGACCCTCCCACCGCGACCAAAGCAACCGGAAATCAGAGACTACAGAAATTCTTAGTGGGCATGTCGGTCGCCGTGACTTTCTCAGTCAAACCGCGACCCTAACGGCGGGAGCAACAGCGGGCGTCTGGTCGTTAACCGGACCCGAGCACGCCATCGCAGATTCGCCGCGGTTGCGCTCAGCGAAGTTGTAATGGCGCAACCCGGCCAACGGTCGCGAACGACAGAGTTCACTACTTCCACGCCGACCCTAGCGCGCTCGGCGGGTATCTGACACACCCAGTTCAGCGGATCATATCAGTGCAAGCGCCGCTATCGCTGCCTGCGGCGGGAGGCTACGCATCTGCTCGCGCCGAAAACTTCCGCCTCGAAGGCGTCCTCCGGCAAATCCGCATTCACTGAAGTTTCTGGCCGATTGAGTGAAGAAGAAGGCAGAGGCTCGATCACGACGGTGACCTCGGTGGCAGAAGGACTGAATCTTTTCGACGTGATCACCGCCGACCGGCACGTGGCGCAAATTTCCACCGAGCATCCGCTGGCGGACGATATCCCAAGCGCAACTTTTCAGGGAACATCGTTTGAGAATTTCAAGATCGCGGGCGATCGCAGCTACCCAAGCCAGCCCACCACCGACGACGAACGCTTCCTCGCCCGCGTCGCCGACCCATACGGACGCATGAACGACTCAAACCACGTGCCGGCGTGGGTACGAGATCGAACAGTTCCCGACTGGATCAAAAAGCGCTATAACTCGGAGATCGTAGAGGCCAACAAGGGGGGCAGCGTCGTCGCCTCGGTAGTGAGAGAGACAGACGGAGAATTCGCGGGCAGGACATTTGCCAACGTCTTTGAAGTCCTGGGGCTTGGCGGGTGTTTCTGGGGGAACTGCTGGTGAATGCCCGGTCCTACCATCTGTCAACGCTGCGCGTTGAGAGGCCGTGCTCACGGTCACTTCGGCCCGATTGTGGGGTCAAACGGCAGCACGGAGCCCTCCAAGCTAGTTGTTGACCCATCGCCACGCGCTCTATAAACTGCCTGACTGACCCGCATCCGTCAGGCAGTGTTCTGTCTAAACCAAGTTTTCCTAAACATTAGCGGGCGGCACGAGGGCGCGATGCCGTGGCGAAGACAACAGATGCTCAAGCTGCCGGTCCTCGCTTTGCTACTGGCTCTCCTTTGCACACTCGGATGCAATCGGCTGCAGTCCCCGCAGAAATTGTTGGACCATGCACGCCAAAGCCTCAATCGCGGCGACTTTGTGGCGGCCCGAGCCGAAGCCGATAAAGGCTACCGGCGGTTTTCCAGCCGCGATCAGCGCTGGGCGTGGAGCTTCTTGCTTCTAGAGGCTGAAATCCTGATAGATCAAGGATCAAGCAAAGATGCCCTGGCACTGCTGAACCTGCCCATGCCAGCAGAGCTTGCCACGAGCGAACCTGCCATAAAGCAGAAGACGCTTCGCGGCACCGCGTATGCCTTGCTCGACCGCTTTGCGGACGCCGATCGGAATTTCAGAGAGGCGCAGGAACTTTGCAACGCGCTAAGCTCTCCTCTTGCAGCCGAAATTGCGAGAGCCCGCGGGGCCTTCGAAAGACGACAACATCACTTTGATATCGCTGCGCATTTTTTTCGCCAGAGTTTGCAACTCGCCCGGCAACAAAACGATACGCGTTTGGAGATGACAAATCTTTTGAACCTGGGCGTAGTAGCCGAGCAGGAGGAACACTACGACGAAAGTATCGACTGGTCGAATGAGGCCTACCGAACAGCCCGCATCTCCGGTGATCAGTACCTCAAGGAAGCGGCGCTGGGAAATCTGGGCTGGGCATACACTAAGTTGGGCGACCTCGATAGGGCGCTGGATTTGTACCAAGAAGCCGAGACGGCGGCGCGAGGAATTGAGGCGGTACATGACCGAATCCTGTGGCTGGATGATATCGGAGAGATCTTCTACCAGAAGAACCGGCTGCCCGATGCCGAGAACTATTACCGCCAATCCCTTGCCTTAGCTCAACAAAGCGAAAACTCGGCACAAATCGTCGACATCGTGACCTCTCTCGCCTTCGTTTCCATCCAGCAAGGGAAATTCGTCGAAGCGCAAAACTATGCCGAGCAGGCTTTTCAATTGGCGCACGATCGCAAGGACCGCTGGCTAGAACTTTATCCGCTGCTCGTTGAAGGCCAAGTCTCCGCCGCTCGCGGAAATCCGAAAGAAGCGGAAAGAGTTTTTCGCGAGGTGGCAAGCGATAAGCAGAGCGACCTTTCCCTGCGCTGGGGAGCGCGGAACGATCTCGCTCGGCTCTACGAGCAACAACATCAAGTCGAGGCCGCCGACAAGCAGTATCGGGCCGCGCTCGCCACCATCGAACAGGCGCGCTCCTCGCTGCAGCGCGAAGAATTCAAGCTCCCGTTCATGGCCAATGCCGCCCACCTTTACGACGACTACATCCACTTTCTGCTGGCGCAGCGAAAAGATTCGCAAGCTCTGCAGCTAGCCGATTACAGCCGCGCCCGCACCTTGCTCGAAGGCCTGGGAGTGCCGCAGGCAAAGTCGGCAACCCTGCCGCAAGCGCTGAGTGCAGAGCAGGTAGCGCGCCAAGCCGATGCCACCATTCTTTTCTACTGGGTGGGGCAGGAGCGCTCGTACATCTGGGCAATCACGCCGCAAAGCACCACGCGCTACGAACTGCCGAAGGCCGCCGAAATCGATGCCACGGTGCAGCGCTATCGCCAGGCCCTGCTAAGTTGGCAGAACGTGCTCCTAACCCAAAATCGGGATGGCATCCATCTCTACGAGATGCTGGTAAAGCCCGCCCGCAAGCTGATCGCGCCCAACTCGCGCGTGATCCTGATCACCGATGGCAGCCTCGACAACCTCAACTTCGAAACCCTGCTAGTCCCAAACCCCGAACTCCACTACTGGATCGAAGACGCCACCATCCTAAGCGCCAGCTCGCTAAGGGTGCTATCAACCGCGAGAAATCGCGCCCCGGAGCCGCGTCCCGATAATGGCCCAGCCGCGGAAGGGCGAAATATTGCAGCCCACGGCGCAAGCCGTGCGTCGGACCCGACCCAAGAACCAGCCCCGAAGGAGCGAAAGAAAACCGACTCCGCAAAACTACTGCTGATCGGCGACGCTGTCACCTCGCGCGACTACGCCCCGCTGCCGAACGCCGCGCTCGAACTCCAAAACGTGGGCAAACACTTCCCCGAAGCCGCCGAAAAAATCTACACTCGCGAACAAGCCACTCCCGCCGCCTACACGGCCGCCGACCCCGGCCAATTCTCCTTCATTCACTTCGTAGCCCACGCCACCGCCAGCAAGCTGACTCCGCTAGATTCCGCCATCGTCCTTTCGCCGGCCAACGGCGAACCAGACTCCTTCAAACTCTACGCTCGCGACATCACCCAACATCCCCTGCGCGCCGAGCTGGTAACGATTTCCTCCTGCAACGGCGCAGGCACCCAAGCCTACTCCGGCGAAGGCCTCGTAGGTCTCTCGTGGGCCTTCCTGCGCGCCGGCGCCCACCACGTAATCGGCGCGCTCTGGGTGGTAAGCGACGCCTCCACCGCCCAACTGATGGACCAACTCTACGCCGGACTGCAGCAGGGCAAACCCCCGGAAACCGCTCTGCGCCAAGCCAAACTTTCCCTACTGCACTCCGAAGGAGTCTTCCGCAAGCCCTTCTACTGGGCCCCGTTTCAGCTCTACACCGGCCGCTAACACGCCCTTGAAGGGCGGCCGATAATAGCCCGGCGTTCGAACGCCGGATGCCCGACGAAGGACACGAAGTCACACCAAGGAAACCCAAACAAACGAAACCCTTTGTGATCCTATGTGCCTCTCTCGAAAATGCCCGACTGGTCACGATCGAAAGTCCGCCAATAATCCAGCGCTGTACCCTGTGAAACCCCGTGTCCCGTGTGTTTAAAGGTTTGTGGGTTGCGGCCACCATCCTTTTTCACCGCCAGTTGTGAGCGATATCGCTCATGCCAAACTCCGTGGCGTTCCAACTTTCTTTCTTTTTCAATCCTTCAAAATGCACCTTACCTCTAAGTCCTCTAAGTTCGCGGTCTTGACGCAATCCAATCCACGTTCGAATCTAGAAGTTTGCACCAAGCTCTTTGACAACCCGCACAGCCTGGCCAAATCCTTTAGGCTCTGGACTGTACCCGTGACCCACTGCGGCCCAAGGATCATTCCAGCTTTTCCGCGTAACTCCATGATTCCGCAAGGGGAACCGGGGGAGGGGTATCTCGGTAACCTACCCTAATCCCAAATCGGGACCGCTAACTCACTTCCTGGACTAGAATAGCTGATCACCTCAGCGAGTCCTATGAGTACGCCTGTCGAGCTCTGGAAAAATTGGGAAGGCCGCCTGGTTGACGGCAAATTCCCACTGCGCCAGTGGCTCGGAGGCTCCGGCCACAGCGCCGTTTTTCTCACCGAGCGTGACGGCCCCGACCCACAAAGCAGAGATGCACTGAAGGCGGTGATCAAACTCATCCCCGCACCATTATCCGATGCCGACGCGCAACTCGCCCGCTGGGAAATCGCCGCAAAACTTTCCCACCCCAACCTGATGCAACTGTTCGGCGGCGGCCGCTGCCACATCGAGGACACCGAGATCCTCTACCTGGTGATGGAATACGCGGACGAAAATCTGGCGCAAATTCTTCCCCTTCGTCCGCTGGCGCCGGAAGAAGCCGAGCAAATGCTTCCGCCCACCGCCGAGGCCCTGGCCTTCTTGCATCAATCCGGATTCGTGCACGGCCACCTCAAGCCCTCGAACATCATGGCCGCAAACGACCGCCTGAAAATTTCCTCCGACGGCTTACGCAAATCGGGCGAGCCGCGCTTTCCCAGCCAGCCCAACCCTTACGACGCCCCCGAAGTCAACGCAGGATTGTCGCCAGCAGCCGACCTGTGGTCGCTAGGAATGACGTTGCTCGCAGTGATGACGCAGCAAGAGCCCGAGTTGAACCAGAATCAGCGCGACCCAGTGGTCCCGGAAACGCTGCCCCAACCGTTCCGCGAGATCGCCAGTCGATGCTTGCTCGCCGATCCGCTTCAGCGTTGCAGCGCCCCTGAAATTCTCAATCGCCTTCACGGTCAACCCGTTCCCCGCGCCAGCGCTCCACCGGAAAAGCCAGTCCAAACGTACGCCCCGAGCGAGACCGCAAGAGAAGCCGGTGCCAAGCGGAAGTTAGTCGTACCAGCGATGGTCGCAATTGTAATCGTGGTGATCCTCGCGCTCGTCGCCGGCAAATTCATGGGCCGCCGGCCGGAGACTCCCTCCGCGGAAACTCATTCTGCCCCAGCCGAACCCGCTCCCAATTCCGCATCCACGGCGACGAACGAGGCTGCCAAAGGCGCAGTGCTGCAGCAAGTCCTGCCCGACGTTTCGCCAAGCGCGCAGAGCACGATCAAAGGCAGGATAAAAGTTAGCGTTCGGGTTCTGGTCGATCCTTCGGGAAAAGTTACGGAAGCGAAGCTCACTTCTGGCGGTCCCAGCAGATACTTTGCCGGCCAGGCCTTGAGCGCGGCTCGCCGCTGGACTTTTAATCCTCCCCAAGTCGATGGCCAGAAAAAAAACAGCGAGTGGCTGCTGCGCTTTCAGTTTGCCAGAAGCTCGATCGAAGTGTTTCCGAAAGAAATCAATCGCTGAAACTGCGCCTCAGCTCTTGCTCTTATCGCGAGTCATCTTCCAAACCATCTGCCGCAACATGCCGAGCAGGAACTCGGCGTCGCCGTTGTGCAAGTGCAGCCGCCGCACGAAGCGCCGCACCGCCGAGTGAAAGGACGTGGAAGTGTTCAGCTTGGGATAACCGCTGGCTGCGAGGGCTTCGAGCAGAGTCTCGATCACGCGCTCGATCTCGGCCGAGGACGCGGGAGTTCGCTTCTCCGGCTCCAACGCCGCAGTAGGATCGCGAATCAGTTCATACAGGCAAATCGCGACCGCCTGCCCGAGATTCATCGAGAGATGCTCTTGGCGCGTGGGAATGTGCAGCAGCCAATCGCAGTGGCTCATATCCTCATTCGAGAGCCCAAACTTCTCCGAGCCGAACAGCAGCGCGCACGGGCCCGAGGTGAAGTGCCCGCGGATCATGGCCGCACCCGCCTCCAGTCGCTGCACGGAATGCTGCAGGTCGCGAGGCCCGACCGAGGTGGTTCCCACGACCAACGAACAGTCGGCTACAGCTTCGGCGACGGTTGCAAACTCTTCCGCCTGCTCCATTACCGCCGCGGCGCCAACCGCGGAGCGGGCCTCGCGAAAGGCCTTCGCGTAGGGATTGACGACTCGCAGCCGCAGAAAGCCGAAGTTGCTCATGGCCCGGGCCGCGGCGCCGATGTTGAGGGGATTGCGCGCATCCACCAGCACCACGCGCAGAGCATCGAATTCAGGGGACACCAGCAAGGAATGTATTTTACGTCATACGGCGAGGGAGAATAATGACGCGGCTCATGCTACTGGCGCTATGTGCCGGGTTAGCATAGAGAGCTTCTCGAGCTGCGCTCGACGGACAGCCGAGGGCGGCTGTACCCGCATGGGCTTCCTGGCGTCTACAGCATGGCAAACTCCTGCCGCAAGGTGGTTCACTCGCGGCGCGCAATTGTAAAATATTTGTCAAACCGCTTCGCTTGCGGCGAAAATGGGGCGAAATCGTTGTAAGCTTCCCTTGGTTGAGGAAGCGGGCAAGGCACTTCGCCGCTTCACGATCGCCCCGATTTTAGCGAGGATTACTTCCATGGGCGGAATGGCAGCAACGCTGAGCGCGTCTCGAATGGTCGATCCGATCAACTCTACACGACCCCTGGGCAGAGTCCTCGTCGTCGAGGACGATCCCGCCGTGCAGAAAGCATTGAAGCGCCTATTCGAGACTGAGGGCTACACGGTCGAGGTGCGCGGGGATGGCAAGTCGGCGCTGGAGAGCTTTCAGGCCCTCCCGCCAGCCGTGATTATTCTGGATCTGCGGCTGCCGCAACTCTCGGGCAGCGATTTGTGCAAGGTGGTCAAAGCCCAGGCGCCGACGCTGCCCATCGTTGTGTTGAGCGCCACGAGCGATGTGTCCGACAAGGTTCTGCTGCTGGAACTGGGCGCCGACGATTATGTCACCAAACCCTTCAGCCCGCGCGAATTGTTGGCCCGGGTGCGCGCGTCTTTGCGCCACACCGCCAGAACGGCCGGCGTAAGCGTGGTCAGTTTTGACGGCATCTCGGTGGATTTCAAGAAGATGGAAGTGCAGCGCGACGGGAAAGTTGTAGTCTTGACCGCGCAGGAGTTCAAGACGTTGCAATTTCTGGTGCAGAACGCCGACCGCGTGATCAGCCGCGACGAACTGCTCAACGAAGTTTGGGGATACCAGAATTATCCTTCGACCCGCACCGTGGACAATCATATTTTGAAGCTTCGGCAGAAGCTGGAAAGAGACCCGGCCAGTCCGGTACACTTCCGCACCGCGCACGGAATGGGTTACAAATTCGTGCGCTGAAAACTCTTGGACCCATCACCCGAATCCGCGGCGCACACCCTTCAACAGTCCGCCATCGCGCTGGTGCCCCGAACTCGGCTGCGGACGCGCTTTCTGCTCTCCATGCTGCTGATCACCGCCGGACTCACCGCGACCAGTCTGCTCGTGGTTCGGCACAGCGTCGAGAATCACGTGCGCGAAGGCATCGTTCAGAATCTGGGGAATTCCGTCACCACCTTTCAAAATTTCCAGCACGATCGCGAAGTCATTCTGACTCGCTCCGCGGAATTAGTGGCGGACCTGCCCATCACGCGTGCGATCATGACCGCTAGCGATCCGGCGACGATTCAGGATGCATCCCGCAACGTCTGGCAATTAACCGGCAGCGACCTTTTGGTTCTGGCCAACCGCGACGGCAAGGTGGTAGCCCTGCACACGAAGTCGCCGGGCTTTACCCGCGAGGCGGCGCAGAACTATTTTCAGCTCTCGCTGAATGAAGAGGACTCCAGCCACTGGTGGTTTGGCGCCCATCGCCTCTACCAAACTTTTGTGCAGCCGGTTTATTTCGGTTCGAAGACGGAAGGGCCATTGCTCGGCTTTCTGATCATTGGCTACGAAATCGATGACCGGCTGGCCCGCGAAGTCAGCAAAGTCTCGGCCAGCCAGGTTGCTTTCTCCTATGGCAACGACATCGTCGCCACCACTTTGTCGCCGCTGCAATCGCAGAGTTCGGGCGTGCTCGAGTTGGCGTCCGGGTCGATGCAAAGCGCTCCCCGCGACGTCGAAGTGGGCAACGAACTTTTTTTGGCGACATCGCTTGATTTGTCAGGCCAGCAGGAAACACGGGTGCGCTTGACGGTGCTCGGATCCTACGATCAGGCGGCCAAATTTCTCGACAAGCTCAACCGCCTGCTGTTGCTGTTGGGCTTTGCCGCGGTTGTGGTGGGGAGCGCATTAGTTTTTCTGATTTCGCACACCTTTACTCGCCCGTTGGCGAGTTTGGTCGAGGGTGTGCGCGCTCTCGAGCATGGCGACTATTATCATCCGCTCGATGCTCGCGGAGGCGACGAAGTCGCGGAGTTAACCTCCGCCTTCGACCGCATGCGTGCCAGTCTGCTGAAGACGCAACAGGCGCTGCTCGAATCGGAGCAACTGGCCACCATCGGGCGCATGGCCAGTTCGATCTCGCACGACCTGCGCCATTCGCTGGCGGCCATCGTAGCGAACTCCGAATTTCTTTGCGACGGCCGCCTGACTTCGGCGCAGCGCGAAGAACTCTATCAGGAAGTGCGAACCGGCGTGAATCAGATGACGGATCTCATCGATTCGCTGCTGGAGTTTGCTCGCACCCGCGAGTCGATGAATCCAACTTATGCCAGCATTGGCGATACGGTGCAGCGCGCCCTGCAAGCGGTGCGCCTGCATCCGCGCCATCAGGGCACTCCGATTGAAGTTCACGTCAACGGCCAGAGTTCGGCCTGGTTCGATGGCCGCAAGCTGGAGCGCGCTTTATACAACCTGCTGCTGAACGCCTGTGAAGCCGCGCCCAGCAAGGCCGGACGAGTGGAGGTGTCGGTCAGCCGCACCGACTCGTCGCTGACGATCTTGGTCTCCGACAATGGGCCCGGCATTGCGGCGGCGATCCAGGATAAGTTGTTTCATCCCTTCGTCAGCTACGGCAAGGAAAACGGCACGGGCCTTGGACTAACGGTGGTGCAGAAGATTGTGCAGGACCACGGCGGCGAAGTTACCGTGGAGCGCACTTCGGATGCTCACACCGTGTTCCGCGTGACCATTCCCGGGCGTCCTGCGCGAGAGTCGCAAGGGGCGAGCGACGAAGCGACGGACCCTCCCGTGCTGCGGGTGAAGAGCGCGGGAGCGGGCGAAAACTCGCTTCGGCATTCGGACCCCTAGTCTCTCGATCGCAGTGTATTTTGCAAAACTATTCCGCATGCCAGCAGGAGGATGTGTGAAGAAGCTAAAGACTTTTGCCTTACCGGCTTTTGTTCTTCGAGCTCTTACGATCCGTTCGAGCGCGATAGCGGCGGCCGCTTGCCTCCTGATGTCGGTTGGCAGCTTCGCGCAAGAAAGCCCCGCGGGGCTGGATTCGCAGGTGCGGGAGTTGCGTGCGCTGATCGAGCAGATGCGCAGCGAGAACGCACAATCGCGCGCCGAGATGCAGCAGTTGCGGCAGGAGCTGCAAGACACTCGCAAGCTTCTGCTGCCGCTGGCGGCTGCGGCGAGCGCTAACACAACTTCCAATACAACCTCGCAGACTCCAGCGGTCGCTCGAAACCCAGCGACGGCCATTGGGTCGGATCAGCAGACGATCGCCGCCGCCTCCGACCTTGGAAGCCGCGTGCAGAAGCTGGAAGAATCCACGCAGTTGCTGGGTTCGAAGGTCGACGAGCAGTATCAGACGAAAGTCGAAACCGCGGGCAAGTATCGCGCCCGGCTTTCGGGCATTGTGCTGATGAACGCTTTCCGCAACGTGGGAGGTTCCGACAATCTCGATTTCCCGAATTACGCAGTGCCGACGCCGTATGGGACTTCCCAGGCTACGATCGGAGCCACGCTGCGCCAGAGCGAGATCGGCATGGAAATTTTCGGCCCCACGCTGGCGGGAGCAAAAACCTCCGCCGTTGTGCGCTTCGATTTTGCCGGCGGTTTCCCGTCGACTCCGAACGGAGTTGACTTTGGCATCGTGCGCATGCAGACGGCGAGCTTGCGCTTCGACTGGGAACATACTTCGGTCGTCGCCGGGCAGGATTCGCTTTTCATTTCGCCGCTCTCTCCCACATCGTTCGCATCGCTCGCTACTCCGGCGTTTGCTTACGCGGGAAATCTTTGGGGCTGGACGCCACAGCTTCGCGTGGAACATCGCTTCGAGGTTGCGTCCGATCAGACGCTTACGCTGCAGGCGGGAATTCTCGATAACCTCGACTGGGAACCACCCGCCGATCCCTTCTATCGTTACGCACAGGCCGGAGAACAATCCGGGCAGCCGGCCTATGCGGCGCGCACGGCTTGGTCGAAGCACATCTCCGACCATCCGCTGACCTTCGCGGTGGCGGGATATTACGGCCGGCAGAATTGGTCGTGGGATCGTTTTGTGGACGGTTGGGCCGGCATGACGGACTGGCAGATTCCCATCGCGCGGCGCGTGACCCTCTCCGGCGAATTCTACCGCGGGCGCGGAATTGGTGGCCTGGGCGCGGGCATCGGGCGCGCGGTGCTCTTTGGCGGCAATCCCAATAACATTTCGACCCCGATTCACGGCCTGGATTCGGCGGGTGGGTGGAGTCAGATCAAAGTGCAGCTCACGCCGAAGCTGGAATTGAATGGAGTCTTCGCAGAGGACAACGCGTTCTCCAATGATGTTCGCGGTTTTGCCGTTGACGCCAACAATTTCACGACCATTCTGGGCCGCAATCGGGGTGGGCTGGGCAACTTGGTGTACCGGCCCAAATCCGATTTGCTTTTGTCCGCCGAATTCAGACGGCTGCGCAGCTTTCCGGTGTACAGCGGGAGCAGCGCGACCAATCAGGTGAATCTTGCCATGGGAGTTTTATTTTAGATGTGGATTCTGGTGAAGCTCCGGGTCGCGTTATGCGGGTTGTTGCTGCCCTGCGTTTTCGTTTGCGCGCAGGCGGTCGAACTCGACGGGAAGGTGCAGCTCACCAGAAACGGTCGCCGGCTGCACGACGCTTCGAAGCTGGTGGTGTGGCTGACGCCGGTGGGAAACGCCCCGCCAGTTACTTCGCCGGTTCAGGAGGCTGCGCAGATCCCGAAGCTGGTGCAGAAGGACAAGAGCTTTCAACCGGCGCTGCTGGTGATTCCGGCGGGAGGGAAAGTTGAGTTTCCCAACCGCGATCCTTTCTTTCACAATGTGTTTTCACTTTTCGACGGAAAGCGCTTCGACCTGGGGCTCTACGAGAGCGGGACCACGCGTTTCGTTCAGTTCGACAAGCCCGGAATTTCTTTTATCTTCTGCAATATTCACGCCCAAATGAGCGCGGTGGTGATCGCCCTGAACACGCCCTATTACGGTGTCTCGGACCCTCACGGAGAAATCAGCATCGCGGATGTGGCGCCGGGCCGGTATCAGATCCACGTATTCCATCCTTCAGTTTCGCCGGAGGCGCTGCATGCCGCGGAGCGCGAAATCACGGTTACGCCCGGCGATACCTTTCTTGGAAGCTTCAGCCTCGCCGAATCGGATCTTGAGCTGGCGCACAAGAACAAGTACGGGCGCGACTATGATCGGCCCGATCCGGATAGTCCGGCGTATTCGCGACCGTAGTCAGGTCGGAAAGAAATCCTCGCCGCGCTCGTCGGGGCAGCCGAGGCGGCTGTCCCCACATGGGAATGCCTATCCCATTACGTCTGCCTGTCTCAATAAAAAGGGCGTACCGTTTAGCACGCCCTTTTCGCCTCTGTCCTTCACTTCGCACACAACACTTTTTCTCACTCTACGAAAACTAACAGCTTAGTGGTGACCTCCACCGCCCCCGCCGCCGCCGGAATGACCGCTTCCACCCCCCGAGGGATGACCACCGCCCCCGCTGGGCGCGCCGTGCGTAGCTCCACCACTGTAACCACCGCGGCTGCCGCCGTATTCTCCGTAACCTCCGTTGGAGCGCGGCTGTGCGATGGGCTGGCGCATGTTGAGCTGTGGGCGGGAGTAATTGCCGCCACCGCGCTCGTAGCTGCCCGCACTCGATCCGCGAGCGTAGCTTGAGCTGGGTGCGGTGCGATTCCAATAGCTGCCTCCCTCGGCGCGACCCGCGGCCTGAGAGTTGCCGGCGGAGTGAGCGGTCGATTCCGCCGCATGCGACTGCGGAGTGAACGACTTCCACTCGCTGCCGCTAGATTCGCCCGACCGATTTTCGGCGCTCCGATTTTCGGCGCTCCGATTTTCAGCGCCGCGGTTTTCCAGGTTATTGCTTTCTGCACTCCGGCTGGCGGAATTATTCGGCTCTCTGCCAGAAGTTGAGCCCGCGCTCGGCTTCCCTGACGATGCATTCGACGCGCGACGCGACTCCGCGGCGCTGGTCGCAGCGGAACGTCCGGCGGTCACGGGCGCAAAGTGGCTTTGCTGCATGGATTGCTGCAGGTGCGACGTCTGCTGCTGGAAGGATTCCGGCCGCGACGCGCTTTGGGTACCGGCGAAATGTTGCGAGCCGGTGTTGCGAATCGTCGAAGGAGCTGCCGCCCGTCCGCTCGCCGACAAACTGGCGCGCGTCGGCACCACGGGCACGTTGCCGGTCATCATGCGAGCTCCGCTTAACTGCTCGTGACTTGCAGCCAATGCCGTAGTTCTGCCGGCTCCGAACTTGCCAGCGCCCACAGTCGAGAGCGCGCCTCCAACGTGCGGATCGCTGAGATGCGCTACATTCGAGAAGCGCGTGCCGCCGTGCAGCGGCGCAATTCCACCAAAGCGGTTCAGAGTTCCAAATCGATTGAAGCCGACTACGCCGAAGCGCCCGTAGTATCCGCCCCACCAGGGGAAGAAGCGGTCACAAGGACCGATCGGCAGCCAGCCGAAACCGCCCCATCCGCCCCAGCCAAAGCCAAAGCCCCATCCGCCTCCGAAGCCGAAGAACGACACGTACGCTGGCGCCCAGAAGGGACGATAGAAGCCACCCCACACCGGCCCCGGCCACCACGCCCACGCGTTGCCGTACCACATCCAGCGGCCGTAGTGATACGGCGCCCAGCCCCAAGGCTCGTAACCCACCCAGGTCCAGCCGTAGTAAGGCTCCCAAACCCAGTTGCCGTCGCGGTACGGCGCCCAACCCTCGGGCTCATTCGGCACCCAGACTTGACCGTAGTCGGGTGCGTCTTCCCACTGACCGTTCGCGTCTAGATCTTCCGCTCCAACGTAGTACTTGTTGGTATGCCGCCAGGAATTGGCGCTATGAATCATGCGGTCGCGATCGACGTTGAAGCGATCCCAATCGTCGCGCTCAGGCGCGGCACTGATTTTATATTTCGCATCGGCGCCAGATCCCCGCACGGTCGCCATGTCTCCCGCTTTGAGATCGGCGATCCCCTGCGGGGTCGAGATTTGCGCCTGCCCCTTGCGCACGATCACGACGCTGTCGCCATCGGGGCGCACTAGGATGCGGAAGATGCCATCCTGATGCGCGGGATGGACGGCAACGTTGGGCGTGTCGATCTCAGGCTCGGCCTCGCTCTCGCCGAATACAGAATAGTTGGCAAGACCTTGGCCGATCTGAATCTGGATAAACTTGTCGGTAAAATTCGCGATGGTGGCCTGCGAACTCTCCGCCAGGCGCAGAATGTTGGCGTAATCCAGTTGCACTTCGGCGCGGCTGCCAGCCCCGGTTGAAACTTTGTCGCCGTTCAATACCGGCTGATTCAAGATTGCGGCCGACCAAGTGCCCGAATCGCCTCGTTGCGTCGAGACTTCGCCATGAATCATGCTGACGCGACCCACCCCTTTATTAATCTTCGCCGGCCCCTCGCCCGAAGGACCGCCGGGCTGCGCCTCTTCTCCCATCTGCGGCGGTGGTCCAGCTTGCGGCTGGCCAGGTTGCTGCGCGCCGGGTTGAGCTGGCGGCCCAGCTTGCGGAGGCTGCGGAGGTGGTGGAGTGCCCACTTCCATGGGCGCGCTCGGCTGCTCGGAGGGGCCGGGGCCTTCCTCGGTGGTTTGGGCCTGCAGCTTGCCAGAGACCAAACATGCAAATGCCAAAGCTGAAATTGCAAGGCTGAATCTAAATCGACTTTTCATAGAAACCTCTGGGACAATGCCGGTGCCACACGCCATAGCACGGATATTGATCGCTTTAGGACTAAAGCAAATGCAATGCCAAACCCTGGGCGACGATAGAACCATCAACCCATTTGTTTACAGCAATATTGCCTGCGCCGGAGGCATTCGGGCGAGCTGGGGATTTAAGCCGGTGGCTGCGCGTGGCCAAGGTGGTGGTTTTCGGCCAATGCGCTAGCGGAGCTGGACAGCGGGCCGAATGGTTTTAATGATACGCGAACTCTATGCTGAAAACCTTGCGTGGTCCACGGCTTATGTAGCTGAGCCTATCAAAGGAGTAGGCGTCCTCAAGGATTTGCTTTTAACCCCCCCGCTTTCAGCATACCGAAGGCCTCCAACTAGTTTTTATCCGACCGTAATGCAGCACTGGTCAAGGATCTTTCTCTTCGTCCGCAATCCCAATCTTTGACAGCCGATAGCGCAGCGCATTTCGCGACAACCCCAACAGCCGCGCCGCCTGACTCTTATTTCCATTCGCCCGCCGTAGCGATTCGCGGATCATTTCGTCCTCCCAATGTTCCAACGTCATGCCTTCGGGAAGAAATCCGCCGGTGCCGTTAGTCGCTTTGGCTGGACGCACATCCAGATGAATATCGGCCGGCGCGATCACGGTGCCTTTCGCCAAGGCACAAGCGCGCTCGATTATGTTTTGCAGCTCGCGCACGTTTCCGGGCCAGTGGTAGTTGACCAGGATCTGCATCGCTTCGGACGTAATGCTGTCGACGGGCTTGCCGGAGTCTCCTGCGAAGCGCGAGATGAAAAGATTCACCAGATCCGGGATGTCTTCCTTGCGTTGGCGCAGGGGAGCGATGTCGATAGGGACAACATTCAGGCGATAATAAAGATCCTCGCGAAAGGTTCCCTGCTCGAGGGCCTCACGCAGGTCGCGGTTCGTAGCGGCGATCAAGCGCACATCCACCTTTATGGTGCGGGTGCCGCCCAGACGCTCGAATTCGCGCTCCTGCAGAACGCGCAGGAGCTTGACCTGCGTCAGCGGGGGAACGTCGCCGATTTCGTCGAGGAAGAGCGTTCCCTTGTCCGCCAACTCGAACTTTCCTGGCTTGCTCGCGGCTGCTCCGGTGAAGGCGCCTTTCTCGTAGCCAAAGAGTTCGCTCTCCAGCAGGTTCTCGGGAATCGCCGTGCTGTTGATCTTGATGAAGGGACCCGCGGCGCGCCGAGATTTCTCATGAATCGCGCGCGCGATCAAGTCTTTGCCTACGCCGCTCTCGCCGCCCAGCAGCACGGTGGCGTGGGTGGGCGCAACGCGCTCCACGGTGGCGAGCACTTCCTGCATCTTGGGGCTGCGCGCCACCACGTTCGGATGTGCGTAACGCTTGCCGAGGGCTTCGCGCAGCGAACGGTTTTCTTCCCGCAGCGCATGGACGTCCAGTTCCTTGCGAATCACCATGCGCATCTCGCTCAGCGAAAATGGTTTCAGCACATAGTCGCTGGCGCCGGCCTTCATCGCCTCCACCGCGGTTTCGACCGTGCCGAAGGCGGTCATCACGACCACTGGCAATGTAGCGTTCTGGCGCTTGATGGCCTGCAAAAATTCCAGACCGTTCATGCCGGGAAGCTTTAGATCTGTGACCACCAGATCGACCGCATTCTCGCGCAGAAGCTTTAGTCCGGTCTCGGCATCGCCGGCGGCGAGCGTACTAAAGCCGTCCTCTCCTAGATTCAGCTCTAGCAGGCGGCGCATTTTGGCTTCATCTTCGACGATCAGAATGGTTGGCATATAGAATTCATTTTCTAAGATGCGACCTTCGCTGCCGCTTCATCGCCGGCCGGAAAAAAAATCACGAAGCGCGCCCCGCGCTGACCTTCGCCTTGCGCTTCGCTCTCCAGGCGAATGGTTCCGTGATGGCCATCGACAATGGTCGAAACGATGGAGAGACCTAGGCCTACGCCCGTTTTCTTCGTGGTGACGAACGGATTAAAGATCTGCTCGCGAAGGTCCGCTGGAATTCCCGGACCTGTGTCTTCGATCCCGACCTCGACTCCCTCGCGATTCGCAGATTTCGCTGTAGCCACCGTCAGCCGCAGCGTTCCGCCAGCGCTGCCCATGGCATCATGAGCATTCTGAATCAGATTCACGAAAGCCTGCTCGGCCAAGCCTTCATCTAATGGAACCATCGGTACGTTCGGCTCGTAGTGTCGTTCTACATGGACCAGTGCACCTTTTTGCGTTACCGCGACGGCGTGCAGCGCCTGCTCCAGCACCGGAGCGATTTCTTGCGGAATTAACTCCGGATGCAGCGGCCGGGCGAAATCCAGAAAGCGTGTCACCAGAGAACTCAGGCGATTGGTCTCGCTTGAGATGTAACCCGCGAGTTCGCTGGCCAGCGGATTGGCTTCGCCCAATTTTTGATGCAGCATCTCCGCCGATCCTTTGATCACGCCCAGCGGGTTGCGAATCTCATGGGCGAGTCCGGCCGACATCTGTCCCAATGCGGCCAACCGCTCGGAGCGTCGGGCTTCGGCCTGCGCCTGTTCCAATCTGCGATTGGTTTCGGCGAGCGTCTCTGCAAGTTCCTGATAGCGTTTGATCTGGCGCCGATTTTCTACGACGAAGCGGTTCACCACCATGGCCGCTAAAAAAAAGAAAAGAATGCGAATGGCGAGCAAACCGTAAGCTTCCCGGGTGATGTCGTATTCTTGCAATGCGGGATAGAGATAGGAACAGTAGGCAGCCGACGCCACCGCGGTCCACAAAAGCGTGGCCAGAGGACTGAAGTATTCTGCGGCCGTGACTGCGGGCAGAAAATAAATAGGCCAGTAGCTGCTGTTGATGCTCAGCTCGCCGGTGTGGTCGATCAACAGCGTCGCCAGCGCAATCTTGAGCAGAACGATATAGGCCGCGCCCCGCCGCGGAGCCCGCGCCAAGAGCCACGACTCGCTCAGTTGCACAATGCCGATGGCCAGCAAGGTGAGTTGCTTGTGAATCTCGGCAACCGGAGGCAAAACCGCGAGTCCAGCCAGAAACAGCAGCCAGAGAACATCCATCCAGTTCATGGCTGGTCGCTTCGGTTCGCTCATGGCAGGGCCGCGAAAAACAGGTCGCATCGCATGCGAGTCTTATCAAAGCGCAGGCTGCGGCCTCGCGTCAATGTGATTGTTATTTCTTAGGCGGCGGGGTTGACGTGGAGGGATGCGAACTCGGTTCTTTTTGCGGCGTACTGGATGCGGGCTTCGGCAGCCAACTGGACTTCTGCTCCGGCTCTCGCGACTGCGGCTCGTTCCTCTGCGCCGAAGCCACCGGCTTGGCAGATGTGGCGTGCGACCCCTGCGACGCAGAACCGCGCTGCGCTTGCTGGGGAGTGCGCGAATTGGAAGGCTGAGAATTCCGGTTGGCGGGCTGAGATTGTGCGTTCTTCTCTGGCTCCGGAGTCCCTTGCTCTTCCCAGACGCGCGGCTGCGGCTTCGTCGGATTTCCCTCGCTCGAAAGCGAAACCGAACGGAAGCCGTCCTGCCTCAGCGGCTGACGCGTCGCTGGCACCGGCACCGGCCGCCCTGGCGGCACCTGACGGACCAGGGATTGCTGAAGCGGCGCTTGTGCGGTGGAAGTTGCTTGGTCTGCTCCGGCTGGACGCGGCCCGAGCGAGTGTGGCGTCGGTGCCGGCGTCCGCAGCGCGACCACCGGACGGGTCATGACCGCTGCGGGCGGATGGTTTGCGGCCAGCCTGCTTGCACCCATCACGCTGCTCCGCTCCGGCTCAAGCGAAACTTTGTTCGATGCCGGGATGGCTGCCAATTCTTTCTCGGGAATCTGTACAACGTTTCGCGCCACGGGCCGCGCGTTCACAAACGTGTCTCGCGAAACTACGGTCACGCCGCCATTCACATCCCGGTTCACGTATGCAATGCCGCTCGCGTTTCGGCTGACGGCTACCGAGTTGTAAATGTTCGTGACCTTGGTGACGTTCACCGTCGTGTTGGTCAGGTTCACTCGATTCACGTAGGCGCGGCTGACCCGATAACCGGGAACAAACACTTCTCCGGGGGCCAGCGGGAACCAACCCACGCCTACGCCCGCAGAGAAGCGAAACCCCGGCGTTCCCCCGACCCAACCCACAAGCGCGGGCGCATACGCCGGCCTCGCCATGCGCGGCCCCGGAACCCAGACCCATCCATTTGCCGCGAGCGCCCAGCGGCCGTAATGAAAGGGCGCGAACCCCCAAGGCTCATCAGCCATCCAAGTCCAGCCCCAAGATCCAACCCAAATCCAATGTCCGAATCGATAGGGAGCCCATCCCGCCGCCAGCACCCTCGGAGTCCAAACCGTGCCATAGCCGGCTTCATCGCTCCAGTCGCCATACTGGGCGAGGTCTTCATAGCCGGTCATCTCGGGGGAAACATAGTTGGCGGAATCGAAACGATCTTCATTCTGATCGCGAGCCAGGGCCCAGCGATCGAAGCCATCGTCGGCTGGAACCGGGCCGAAATCGTAAGCCAATTCGTCGTTGCCGTTGCCGGTGCCGATAAACGATGCGTGCTGATTCGCTGCAATCGCGTAGGACGATCCGGCGCCGGTAACTTCGCCGCGCCCGCGCCACACGGTTACGTCGGTGCGATTGCCATCCGGGTCCACATCCATGCGGTAATCGCCGGGCTGCAATATAGTGAACGCCACGTTCGGCGTGTCGACCTCATAGGAGTCGTTGCCGTCGACATGCCGGACCTTCACAAACAACGATCCCTGCGCCAGACGAATCTGCGCGGCCTGGTCGCTCAGGTCGAGCAAAGTGATTCCAGTTTGGGGGCCGAGGCGCAGAGCGGTCGATCCAATGTGTAGTTCGGCACGCGAATTCTCGTCCGCCCACAGATTGTCGCCTGGGGCCAACGGACGGTTGGGCACGGCGTCGGCCCAGTCGTTCTCGCCGCTGGGCTGAAACGACACCGATCCTTCCGTGTAATTCAGCCGGCTGACCCGGCTCGGGGGGTCCTGGACGTTCGCATCCTGCGAATCGGTTGCCGCTTGCGAGTCTTCAGAAACTTGCGTGCCCGGTGTGTCCTGTGCCTCCGCGCTCGACGGCACGTGGAGCAGGAATACCAGGCCCGCCATGGCTGCCCAACTCCAGAACTGCTTGTGGTTTTTCATTGCGCTCCCTCGGAAGATGCAACGGCCAGATTAGGCGGATATCAGGAAGCGCGACAGATTACTTCGGGGAAGTACTTCAGTGAGTGACGGGCTTGGGCGAAATCTCGTCCAGGGTGAGATTTAGCTCCAAAACGTTGACCCGGGGCTCGCCGAGAAAGCCGAATTGGCGCGATTCGGTGTGCTGGCGAATGGCTTCGCGAATTGTGTCCGGGCTTAGCCCGCGTTCTTTCGCGATGCGCGGGACCTGGAATTCAGCCGCTTCGGGCGAGATATGCGGATCGAGGCCTGAGCCTGAGGTCGTGAGCAAATCGATTGGAATCGCCGCGCCGGGATTTTCAGCCTGCAGGCGGTCGGCATCCCCCTGCACGCGTGCGATTAGAGATTGATTGGTCGGTCCGAGATTTGATCCGCTGGAATTGCCCGCGTCGTAGCCGGTTCCGGCGCTGGAGGGGCGGGAATGAAAATATCCTGCAGATGAGAATAACTGGCCGATCAGGGTCGATCCTACTAAGCGGCCGTTTCGGGTGAGCAGCTCCCCATTCGCCTGCTTTGGAAATAAGACCTGCGCCACTCCAGTGATCAACAGAGGAAACAGAAGGCCGAACAACACGGTGGTCACCAGGGTCATGAGTACGGAAGTAATCAAGTTCTTTTTCATAAAAGTAATCTCTAGGCCAACCCCGCCCGCACGATGAGCAAGTCGATCAGCTTGATTCCGATGAAGGGCACGATCACTCCGCCCAAACCGTATACCAGCAGATTGCGGCGCAGGAGTATGGCAGCGCCCTGCGGAACGTATTTCACCCCGCGCAGAGCCAGCGGAATTAGGGCCACAATGATCAGCGCATTGAAAATGACCGCCGACAAGATCGCCGATTGCGGCGTCGCCAGATGCATTACGTTCAAGGCTTGCAGAACCGGAAACGTTCCGGCAAACATGGCTGGGATGATGGCGAAATACTTGGCCACGTCATTGGCAATCGAAAACGTGGTGAGAGCGCCGCGGGTCATCAGCAACTGCTTGCCGATGGCTACGATCTCGATGAGCTTGGTGGGATTCGAATCGAGGTCGACCATGTTGCCAGCTTCTTTCGCGGCCTGCGTGCCCGTATTCATGGCGACGCCGACATCGGCCTGGGCCAGCGCGGGGGCGTCGTTGGTGCCGTCGCCGGTCATGGCAACGAGCTTTCCCTGCCCCTGCTCGCGGCGGATGAGATCGAGTTTGTCTTTCGGAGTAGCCTGGGCGAGAAAGTCATCCACGCCGGCTTCGGTTGCGATCGCGGCGGCGGTCAGCGGATTATCGCCGGTGATCATCACCGTCTTGATGCCCATGGCGCGCAACTGATCGAAGCGCTGGCGCATGCCCCCTTTCACGATGTCTTTGAGCTGAATCACGCCTAGCGCGCGGCCATTTTCGGCGACTACGAGCGGCGTTCCGCCGGAGCGCGAAATCGCCTCTACCGCCGCGCGCACTTCCGCGGGCAGCACGCCGCCCTTTTCTTCGACGTATTTGGCGATGGCATCGGTCGCGCCTTTGCGGATGTGGCGGCCATCCAGATTCACTCCGGACATGCGAGTCGTGGCGCTGAAGGGGATGAATTCGGCGTCATGCGTACTCATTTCGCGGCCGCGCAAGCCATACTTTTCCTTGGCGAGAACCACAATCGAGCGGCCCTCGGGAGTCTCATCGGCAAGCGAGGAGAGTTGCGCCGAATCCGCCAGCATGGCTTCGGTCACGCCCGGCGCGGTTATAAATTCGGTGGCCTCGCGGTTGCCCAGCGTGATGGTTCCGGTTTTGTCCAAAAGCAAAGTGTTCACGTCACCCGCCGCCTCGACGGCACGTCCTGACATGGCGAGCACGTTGTGCTGCACCAGGCGATCCATGCCGGCGATGCCGATTGCAGAAAGCAATCCGCCGATCGTGGTTGGAATGAGGCACACCAATAAGGAGACGAGCACGAACACAGTCTGCGGCGCGCCCGCGTAGATGGCGAACGGTTGCAGCGTGACTACGGCCAACAGAAACACGATGGTCAGGCCCGCGAGCAAAATGTTCAGCGCAATTTCGTTGGGAGTCTTCTGGCGCTCGGCGCCTTCGACCAGCGCGATCATGCGGTCGAGAAACGTTTCGCCGGGGTTGGATGTGATTTTCACCTTCACCCAGTCGGAGAGCACGCGCGTGCCTCCGGTCACAGCGGAACGATCGCCGCCAGCTTCGCGAATCACCGGGGCGGACTCACCCGTGATCGCCGACTCATCCACCGAGGCCACGCCTTCGATGATCTCGCCATCGCCGGGTACAAATTCGCCCGCTTCGCACAGTACCAAATCGCCCGAGCGTAATTTCGAGCCGGGGACAGTCTCGGTCGTTCCATCGGTGAGCAGGCGATTGGCCATGGTTTCGGCTTTCGCGCGGCGCAGCGCATCGGCCTGCGCCTTGCCGCGCCCTTCGGCCATGGCCTCGGCGAAATTTGCGAACAGAACCGTGAACCACAACCACAACGTAATTTGCAGATTGAAGCCGAAGCCGGGTTGCCCCTGCATGCGCTCCCGCAGGAGCAATAGGGTCGTGACCACGCTGCCCACTTCCACCACAAACATCACGGGATTGCGCATCATGGTTACGGGATGCAGCTTGACCAATGAATCCAGCGCGGCGCGGCGCACGATTTTGATGTCCCACAAACTGCGTTTTGATTTCTTGCTCACCATATGGTTTTAAGAAGCATCGAATGACGGCTCAGAAGGTCTTTCCCGCCTGCATCAGCAAATGCTCGAGAATCGGCCCCAGGCTGAGCGCCGGAAAAAACGTAAGAGCACCGACGATCACTACCACACCGATCAGCAGAACGGTAAACAATGGGCCGGTCACGGGAAATGTACCGAGCGTGGCCGGAGCCTGCTTCTTGCAGGCGAGGTTGCCGGCGATGGCGAGCATGGGCAGAATCATCATGAAACGCCCAAGCAGCATGGCCACGCCCAGCGACGTGTTGTACCAAGGAGTGTTTCCGCTGAGACCACCGAAGGCTGAACCGTTATTGGCTACCGCGGAAGTGAAGGCATAAAGAATTTCGCTAAAGCCGTGCGGCCCGGCATTCAAAATGGCGGAAGTGCCGAAGCCATACAAAACCGAAATTGCGGTGAACCCCAAAATGGTTAGCGGAAAAATCAAAATCACCAGCATCGCCATCTTCACGTCGTAGGCTTCGATCTTTTTTCCCAGATATTCTGGCGTGCGCCCGACCATCAAGCCGGCGATAAAAACCGAGAGAATCACGAAGACCAGCATGCCATACATGCCCGCGCCCACGCCGCCGAAGATGACCTCGCCGAGCATAAGGTTGATCAAGGGGACCATGCCGCCGAGCGGCGTAAAGGAATCATGCTGCGAGTTGACTGCGCCGCAACTGGTGCCGGTGGTCGCGGTGGCGAAGAGCGCCGAGTTGGCCACACCAAAGCGGACTTCTTTACCCTCAAGATTGGGCACGGGGGAGGCAACGGACGCGGGACGTTGCGAGCCATGCTGCGCTGCCGCCGTCAAGATAGGATTGCCGCGAGCCTCCGCCCAGTAGGCCGTGGTCACGCCGGCGAGAAACAAAAGAACCATCGCGGTCCAAACCGCCCAGCCATGCTTCGGGGAGCCGGTCATCTTCCCCAACGTGAACGTAAACGCGGAAGGAATCGCGAGAATGCAAAACATCTCGAGGAAATTGGTGAAGGGCGTGGGATTCTCAAAGGGATGCGCGCTGTTGGCGTTGAAGAAGCCGCCGCCATTGGTTCCGAGTTCTTTGATAATTTCCTGAGAGGCCGTGGGACCCTGCGCGATCACCTGCTGCGTGACCGTCTGCATCGCGGGTTTTCCGTCCGGGCCGTTCACAGGCTTTCCGTCGGGGCCCAGTTGCGGCGTCTGGTAAGGATCGACCAACTGCACCGTGTCATAGGGTTTCAGATTCTGCACCACGCCTTGCGAGACCAGCAGCAACGCACCGATCAGG
The DNA here is from genome assembly GCA_049513475.1 of Candidatus Sulfotelmatobacter sp. Classification (GTDB taxonomy): domain Bacteria; phylum Acidobacteriota; class Terriglobia; order Terriglobales; family Acidobacteriaceae; genus Sulfotelmatobacter. Next base: position 121,447 of record JBEKWC010000028.1, read on the forward strand.
CACAGCGGCGCCAGAATCCACAGCGTGCCGCGCACCAGGTCCACCCAGAAGTTGCCGATGGTTTTCTGTTCGCGCCGCGAGATGCCGCGAATAAAAGCGATGGCCAACGCCATGCCCGCTGCGGCTGAAATCCAGTTGTGATAAGCGAGACCGACCATCTGCGTGAGATAGCTCATGGTGGTCTCAGGCACGTAGTTCTGCCAGTTGGTGTTGGTCGTGAACGAGGCCGCGGTATTGAACGCCAGCGCTGGAGGAACACCCGCGAGTTTTTGCGGATTCCACGGCAGCCACGCCCATTGCTGCACGCGCTCGAGCGCATATAGCATGATCATGGAAACGCCGCTGAATAGAAGCAGCGCCAGCGCGTATTCCTTCCAATCCATTTCGTGGTTTTCGTCCACGCCGGTGAGCCGATAGAGAATGCGCTCAACCGGGCGCAGAGCCGGGTCGAGCCAGGTGCGCTCGCGGCCGAACACCCGCGCCATAAAACTGCCGAGCGGCTTCGTCGCCACCCAGACAACGATCAACAGAAATAGGATCTGCAGACAGCCATTGGCCGTCATCAGAATTTCTCCGGACGCAACATGGCGTAGACGAGGTACACCGTCAAGGCCACGCAGATGATCAGCATGATGATGGGCTCAGCACTCATGTAGGTTCCTCACCGAATGCGCTCGCAGAAACGCACGTAAGCCACCGAAACCACAAAGAACAAAACCGTCAGCGCCAAGAAAATTGCATCCTCCATCAGAACGTCCTTTCGATCCGCCATCGTGCCGCGACTTGCTCGGGTCGCAGGCGATTGCTGGCTGCAACGCGAAGGCCGTCATCCCGCCAGCACTTATCCCGCCATTCTTCAAACCCTGCGTTCACGGAACGCGACTCGACACTTCCGTCATCGAGAACAAGCGCGTCTTCGTTATCCGTATGCAAACTCCCAGCTCGCTCGCGGCGCGCCACAGAAATCACCAACTTACTCGCGCGGGGCGAACTCTCCCGCAGTAACGCAACCACAAACCCAATCATAAACGCGGATGCTGCGCAGGTGATGGCTACCAGGAGAAACGAGATCCACATTGCGACGCTCCAAAATGCTAGTGTCGTTCGCGCACCACGCCACCTCTCAGTCAAACATTGCGGGAGTAAGAGGGGCTTAAGGAATTTCTAAGGATTTCGTAAGGATGAGAGCAAGTGTCGACGTTGCGATGCCGACATGCTGACCTCCGCGAACGCCTGCCCAACATGGCCGCGTCCCGCTCAGCAACCCCACTCGGCTTCGCCCGGCTGAGCAAAATATTGCTTCGCCTTCGGTACATGATTCTTCACGGAATCCAGTTCCAGCAGCGCCAGGCGCGCGGCGGCAACTAGCCGGTTCTTTTCCTGCGGAGGCACATCTTTCCAGGAACCGGAGTTTGCGTCGCGGTTGCGCGAGGGCTCGGCGGTCAGGGCTTGGTGGTAGTGATGGAAGAGTTCCGCTAAACGTTCCGGCGCTATTTCGTGAATCCACATACGATTGCTCTCCTTGAATCTCACGTTGGCTACTCGAACGGCTCATGAATGCCGAATGCCATATGCACTATGAGACACGGGAGAGCGACAATTCCGGGTAAAGGATACCTAAAATGTTCATAAAGGCCCGAACATCCGTACCCGGCGAACTGGATGCCTGGCCCGTGGTGGTTTCACGGCGTGGGCCTGACGACGGGATCGGGAGAGTTTGTGGATGTGCCGCTCGGAGAAGTAAGTTCGAAGAGAAACTCTCAAGACCCAGGCTCGAAGCGGTAACCCACCCAAGGTTCGGTGAGCAGGTATTTCGGAGAGGAAGGGTCGGCCTCAATTTTCTTGCGCAATTGTCCCACGAAGACGCGCAGGTACTCGGGCTGTTCGGTGCTGGCCGGTCCCCAGATCGCAGCCAGCAGGGTTCGGTGCGTCACCACTTTGCCGGGACGCTTCGCCAGAAAAACCAGCAAGTCGAATTCCTTGGGTGTGAGATGAACTTCCTGCCCCAGCACTTTGACAGAGCGCGCGTCGAGATTGATGGAAAAATCCCCTGTCGTGATCGCGCTGGGTTGCTCTTCGGTCGCCGGCGTGCGCCGCAATTGCGCCCGGATTCGCGCCAGCAGTTCATTCATGCTGAACGGTTTGGTCACGTAGTCATCGGCGCCGGCGTCGAGAGCCTCCACCTTCGAACGATCTTGTCCCCGCACCGAGAGCACGATAATCGGCACTTGCGATACCAGTCGAATCTGCCGGCATAGCCCTACTCCATCGAGATGAGGCATGGCCAAATCAGTCACGACCACGTGCGGCGACCAGTTCTTCATCAACTCCAGCGCCATCTCGCCGTCGTTGGCGACGCGGATGTCGTAGCCTTGCGACGTGAGCGTGGTGCGCAGCACACGGGTGATCTGCGGCTCGTCGTCGACCACCAGAATTCTCCTATGCTCGCTCGTCATCTTCTTTTCGGAAACTCGATAGCCAGCGCGCTCACCGCATCTCCTGAGTCACAATGTGGACATCGACCGCCGGCGTGTCGCGCAGAAATTTGTGAATCGCGGAAAGATAGAAATATCTCTTCCAGCCCTTGGTGGCGGAGCGCCCGAACACTACCTGCGTGATGTGATGTTCGCGCACAAACTCCGCAACTTTTTCAGCCACCACCTTGCCTTCAGTCTTCGCCACCTTCGCCCCTACGCTCTCTGCGAAGCGGATATTGTCAGCCAGGGTGCGCTGATTTTCGTCGCTCTCATCGGCGCCGGTGTCGACGTAGAGAACGAATAAATCGCCGTCCATCGCCTGCGCCATGCGTGCCCCGCGCGCGATCAAGTACTGCGCCGCTGGATTCGAGCTGATGCACACCGCAATGCGCTCGCGCACTTGCAGCAGATGGCCATCTTCGGTTTTCAACTCAGAAAGCGTGCGGTCGACCGCCTGCGTGACTTGGCGCAGAGCCAACTCTCGCAGGGCCACGAGATTTGTGTTGCGAAAGAAATTTGCCAGGGCTCTCTCCACGCGCTCCAGCGGATAAATATCTCCGCGTTTCATGCGGGTCTGCAGCGCCTGCGGGGTCAGGTCGGCCATCACAATTTCGCCGGCGCGGCGAATCACCCAGTCCGGCACCGTCTCGCGCACTTGCACGCCGGTCAAGCCGCGGATCGTCGGCGCCAGGCTTTCGATGTGCTGCACGTTTAGAGTGGAAAGAACGTCGATGCCCGCATCCAGCAATTCGAACACGTCCTCGTAACGCTTGGCGTGCTTGCTGCCTTCGATGTTGGTGTGGGCCAGTTCGTCCACCAGCACCACGTGCGGCTTGCGCGCCAGAATGGCATCTACATCCATTTCTTCAAAGATGGTGGCCTTGTATTCCAGCTTGCGCCGCGGGACCGTTTCCAGCCGCGAAGATAATTCCACGATCGGCTTGCGCCCGTGGGTTTCCACCACTCCGATTACGACCTCTTCGCCGCGGCTGGCGCGCCGCACGCCTTCGCTCAACATGGCGTAGGTTTTGCCCACACCCGGAGCGTAGCCCAAAAAGAGCTTGAACACCGCCGGCCGCTTGGCGGTGTCAACTTCGGCCAGCCATTCCTCGGGAGTCTTGGGCATCGCCGTTATTCTCCACGGTGGAGGGGGAATTGTCGAATCTGATTTCGCTTCTCCGTGTTAGATCTTTCGCGGAGCCGCAGAGAAAAACAAGATGAGTTCCAGTTTTGTTCGTCACCCGCGTCGCTCGGCGACGAAACATCTCCTTTTGGCTTCGCTTCCGTTACAATCGTGCCCGTGAAAAGTCGCTGGCCCCAACACGCCTTCCGCTACGTCGCCTGCCTGGCGGCGGCAGAAATTGTAGCCCAAGTTTATCGTCGCATTCTGAATGTGAATCCCACCACCGTAGCGTTGACGTTTTTGCTGATGGTGCTGTTGGTCGCGGCCTACTGGGGCTTTCGTTTCTCCGTGTTTCTCGCGGTATCGGCGACGCTAGCTTTCAATTATTACTTTCTTCCGCCCATCGGGACGTTCACGGTCGCCGATCCGCAGAACTGGGTTGCACTCTTCGCTTTTCTGGTGACCGCCGGAGTCGCCAGCGAGCTGGCCGATCGCGCCCGCCGGCAAACCGCCGACGCTCATCAGCGCCGCCGCGATGTGGAACGGCTCTATAGTTTCAGCCAGCGCCTGCTCGCGACCGACAATGTGGCCGAACTGTTGAATGCCATCCCGCTCTATGTGTGCGAGGGATTCGGCGGCAAAGCCGCGGCGATTTATTTGTTGAGTTCGCAGCAGGTGTATCGCACCGATCCTAAAGCGACCTGGCTCTCGCTGCAGGATCTGCAAATGGTAAGCTCGCGCGGCGAGCCGGTGATCGACGCCGCGCGCAGCATCTCTCTGACTCCGCTTCATCTGGGCACGCGCACCACGGGCGCCGTGGGCATTGCCGGGCCTGCGCTGTCGCGCGCCACGCTTGAGGCCCTGGGCAGCATGATCGGCATCGCGATTGAACGCGCAGGAGCCATGGAAAAACTCTCCCAGACCGAGGCCGCGCATCAGAGCGAGAATTTGCGGGCCGTGCTGCTCGATTCCGTCACTCACGAACTGCGCACGCCGCTTACCGGAATCAAAGCCGCGGTTACGGGTTTGCTGTCGGATGACCACCTCGACGATTCGCAGCGCAGGGAATTGCTCACCGTGATTAACGAGGAAACCGACCGCCTCGACCGGCTGGTGGGCGAAGCCACCGAGATGGCGCAACTCGACGCGCATAAAGTGGAGTTGCACATTGCGCCCATAGAAATCGCCGGCGTGATTGAGACTGCATTGCAAGAGTGCAAAACGTTGATCGGCCAGCATCCGCTTGAAGTACACGTGCCCGGCACTCTGCCCAAGGTGCGGGCCGATTCCGACCGCATCGCCGAGGTGCTCAAGCAATTGCTCGAGAATGCCGCGAAGTACTCGCCGCCAACTGCAGCCATTGCCATCACCGCCGAGCGCAAGGGAGACCGCGTGGTCACCAGCGTCACCGACCATGGCCCAGGCATCGACGACTTTGAGCAGTCGCTGGTCTTCGACAAATTTTACCGCGGCCGCGACCAGCGCTACAGCGTGCAGGGCACGGGCATGGGGCTGGCCATCGCCAAAGCCATCGTAGAAGCTCACAACGGGTCGGTGAGCGTGACCAGCCAACCCGGCCGCGGCTCGGTGTTTTCGTTCGAGCTGCCGGTAGCGTAAGCGCGCTCAGCTTTTCATCTTCGGCCGCTCGCAAGTGTCCACAATCTTCGTAGGATCGATCGCGTCTTTGTCCACCTGCTCTTCGAGGATCTTTCCGTCTTTGCCGTTCAAGAAGTTCACGCGGCGCGCCACTTTGTATTGATCGACGTGGAGTCCGTACTGGTGCGTTCCTTCGCCGCCCCAATCGCTTAGCAGGGGAGAGGTAACTCCAATTTGATCGGCGAATGCCTGATTGGCGAAGGGGCTACGCGTACTCACACCCAGGACCTGGGTGTCGGTCAGCCCTTTCAGATCTTGCTCGGGAGCTTTCATTGGCTGGGTCCAACCGCCGGTGAAGGCAAACATATAAAACGCTACGACGACATTTTTCTTGCCCCGGTACTGGCTGAAGGAAACGTCTTTCAGATTGTTGCCGTCGAAATATTTCAGAGCAAAATCCGGAGCCATTTCGCCAACTTTGGGCCTCGCCGCTCCAGTCTCCGGCATCCCGCTCTGCGCCAGCGGGGGAGCCACGCTGGCTAGGGCCCCCACCCCTGCCACTCACGAAGCGGTCCATCCATTTCTTGATCCTTCTCGCATGCGATCCTCCTGCCGCATCCTAGCAAGGGCGGTTGAGAGTGTTATTGTTATTGCTCTTTGGGGAGTGACCCGGTGTGAAAAGATTCGTATCCGGGCATCGGTTCAGTACCGTGCGCCGCGGCTTTCGCATTGCCCCAGACGGCCATAAAACAGTACATTGCTGTTCAGACCAGCGACCGCGCAATGAGCCTCAAGACGCTGAATGACATATTCTTCGCGACACGCGAGCGCACGCTCGATCGCCTGATGCTGCACCGCGCGGCCGGCGAGTGGAAGGCGATCTCTTCTTCGGAGTTTTGCCGCAACGTCGCCGCGACCATTGGCGCGCTGCGGGAGCTTGGCGTTCGTAGAGGCGATCGCGTCGCAATTCTCAGCGAAAATCGTCCCGGGTGGACGACTGCCGACTTTGCCATTCTGCTGCTTGGCGGCGTCACCGTACCGGTTTATTCCACGTTAACGGCGGAGCAAACCGCTTATACCCTGCGCGACTCCGGAGCCAGCGTTGTATTCGTTTCTACGGAACAGCAACTGCGCAAGGTGCAATCAATTCTTCACGATACCGAAGTGAAGAAGATGATCGTGATGGATCGTGTTGAAATCCCGCCCGCTTTAGCGGCACGCTGCGTGCTCATGGATCACTTCGTCACTCGAGGCCCGGAAACACTTGACCCGCGGACCGAAGCGCTCGCTCGTTCGCTTCAGCCTGACGATCTGGCCACCATCATTTACACCTCCGGCACCACTGGAGTTTCGAAGGGGGCAATGCTCACGCATGGCAACATGGCGTCGAATATCGCCTGCTCCCTGCTCGAGTTCGACGTGCATCCGGGATCGGTGAGCATTTCGTTCTTGCCGCTGTCGCACGTCACGGCGCGCCATGTGGATCTCGCTCTGCTGTATCACGGCGTGACTCTGGCCTACTGTCCTTTCATTGAACACCTTTCGCAGGCGTTCCTGGAGGTGCGGCCAACGTTGTGCGTCTCGGTGCCGAGAGTGTATGAAAAGATCTACGCCAAGACGGAAGTAAGCGCCCGCGGCTTCCCCAAGCGCGCGATTTATCGCTGGGCGCTCTCGGTGGGCCGCGCCAACAAGCCCGCCATTCTCGCGGGAAAAACGCCCACATCTTTGCGCTGGAACATTGCCCACAAGATTGTTTTTTCGAAAATTCGGCAGGGCCTTGGGGGCCGCGTGGAAACCTTCATCTCGGGCGGAGCGCCGCTGGGGCGCGAACTCGCCGAATGGTTCGCCAACGTCGGCATTCGTATTCATGAGGGTTATGGACTTACGGAAACTTCTCCCGTGATCGCGGTCAACACTCCGGGCAACCACCGCATCGGCACGGTCGGCAAGATTCTTCCCAATCTGGAAGTTCGCGTGGCCGAAGACGGCGAGATTCTGGTGCGCGGGCCTTCCGTTTTTAAAGGCTATTGGAATCGGCTCGACGAAACTGCGAACGCTTTTCAGGAGGGCTGGTTCAAGACTGGAGACATCGGCCATATCGACGGCGATGGATATCTTTCGGTGACCGACCGAAAGAAAGAATTGATCAAGACTTCGGGCGGCAAATTCATTGCGCCGCAGCCGATCGAAAACTCGCTCAAGCTCGATCCTATGGTGGGCACGGCGGCCATTGTCGGGGACCGGCGAAAGTTTGCGTTCGCCATCGTCTCCCCCAACTTCACGCTGCTCGAAGGATGGGCTCGCGGCAACGATATACCTTTTTCTTCCCGCGCGGAGTTGATCGCGAATCCAAAGGTGCAGGAACTCTACGAGAAGATTGTGGGAGAGGTGAATCAGAATCTCGCGAGATTCGAGAAGCTCAAACGAGTGTTGCTGGTCGCGGAAGAATTCTCCGCCGACAACGGCGCGCTCACTCCCACCATGAAATTGCGCCGCCGCGTGATTGAAGAACGCTACCGCCGCGAGATCGACGAACTCTATGCGCAGGCGGAGGCCAACCACCTGACCCCTTAAGAAAAGAAAAGGCTGTAAAGCAAAATTACAAACACGATTGCGGCCACCGCTGCATAAAGGTGATCTCGCTCCTTTAGGAAGCCAAAGATGGAGAAGGCCACGCGCGCTACCGGAGTCGCAATCAGCAACAGCAATCCCAGTTGCATGATTCCCGTTCCGCGTAGAGCGATTCCATCTCGCAGAACTCCTCCAACCGTACGCAAATCCGCCGGCTCGCCTTTAAACACGCGGTAATTGGCGGGGGAGCGGGCATTTCCCGCCAGGAAGATAATCGCGCCGACAAAAACGACAACAGCGGAACCGAGCACGCCGGCGCGGAGCAGACCGCCCATGCGTCTCTCCATTTTCTTATCGTTCCAACTCAAGTTCCCGCTTAAGTTCAAATTTTCCCCGCGAGGCCCTGGTAGAGCATTTCGATTCCAAGAACGACAATCACAAGAGCAAAGACGCGCCGCAGCCACTTGGTCTCTGCCTTCACCAGAACGCGGGTTCCGAGAAACGATCCGCCGAGAACGCCCAGCATCACCGGCATGGATAGACCGGGGTCGATATATCCGCGAGCGAAATAGAGGCCCGCGCTGGCGGCGGCGGTTACGCCGATCATGAAATTGCTGGTGGTGGTAGAAACTTTGAAAGGAATCTTCATCGCCCGATCCATGGCGAGAACCTTCATGGCGCCGGAGCCGATGCCGAGCAATCCCGACAATGTTCCGGCGACAAACATCAGGCCCCAACCTGCGGGCACTTGCCGCACGTTGTATTCGCGGATCGCGCCGTCCTCGGGAAAACCGCCATTCAAGCGTAGTTTGGTGGCGAGCGGGTCTGGCGGAGCTTCGCGCTCTTCTTTCGAGCGCGGCTTGCGCGAAACGTAGGCCGAGCCGATCAGCACGCAGCCGAAGATCGTGGCGATCGCGCTGGCGGAGACGTGGGTGGCCAGGGTCGCGCCAGCCAGGGCGCCCAGCGTGGTTGCGATCTCCAGAAACATCCCGACGCGGATGTTGGAGAAGCCTTCTTTCACGTACGCCGCCGCCGCACCGGAAGAAGTGGCAATCACCGAGACCAGCGACGCACCGATGGCATAGCGAATGTCAACGCCGAGCAGCACAGTCAGCATGGGCACTAGAACCACACCGCCCCCTAACCCAGTCAGTGCGCCCAGAAAGCCTGCCAGCATCGAGCCGCCCCAGACCACCAGGCTGAACTCCAGCACATTCATTCGCGTTCCTCTTGCACTTTCCTCTGGCACCCGGAGACTTCGCGATCTGCGTCTCTACAAACAACGCAACTATGCCCGTTGCCCACTGGTTTTCATTACAATAGTCGCATGACCGACCCACTTGTTATCGCCGGACGCTCCTTCCGCTCGCGCCTGATCGTCGGCACGGGAAAATATAAATCTTTTCAGGAGACTGCACGCGCCCTTGAGGCCAGCGGTGCCGACATGGTTACGGTCGCGGTGCGCCGCGTCAACCTCGATCGCAGCAAAGAGTCGTTGCTCGACTATATCGATCCCAAAAAATATTTTCTGCTGCCAAACACCGCTGGTTGCTATACCGCCGACGAAGCCATCCGCGCCGCGCGGCTCGGCCGCGAGGTTGGAATCTCGGACTGGGTCAAACTGGAAGTCATTGGCGATCAGGCTACGCTTTATCCCGATGTGCAGGCCACGCTCGAGGCTACGCGAGTTCTGGTGAAGGAAGGTTTCACGGTTCTGCCCTATACCTCCGACGACATCGTTTTCGCCAGACGCCTGATGGATGCCGGTGCGTCCGCGGTCATGCCGCTAGGCGCGCCCATCGGCAGCGGCATGGGCATTCAGAATCAGGCCCATATCCGCATTCTGCGGGAGATGATCAGCGGCGTGCCGCTGATCGTGGATGCGGGCGTGGGCACGGCCTCCGACGCGGCGATTGCCATGGAACTTGGGGCGGACGCGGTGCTGATGAACACCGGTATCGCGAATGCGCAGGATCCAGTTCTTATGGCGGAAGCCATGCACCACGGAGTGCTCGCTGGACGCCAAGCCTACTTGTCGGGGCGGATGCCAAAAAAACTCTACGCCACAGCTAGCTCGCCTCTCGAAGGAGCAGTAACCTAGCGCCGGCGTAGCGCCGGCTGTCCCGGCGGCGCCCCGCCGCCGGACTCGCTCACGAAAAATATAAGGGCGGCCGCCCTTCATCTTCCCAAGTCTGGTTCACATCATCTTGGCGCTGTCCACGTGAATGCTGTCTCCCATCATGTGTCCGGTGGCCGCGATGTGGTGCCCGACATGATCCTTGAGCGCATCGGGGTTCTCGACGATCAGGACTTTCTGATCTTTATCGGTAACGATGACCATCTTGGCGCCGGCGGCCAAGCATTTCTTGGTGCAGGCCTCGGCCTTATCGTTGGCGCCCTTGGCGCCGCACTTATCGTCGCTTACCCAGCCGTCCACGGTGGTCGACTTTCCCATGTCGTCGAACGCCAACGCCGTCAGGGCAAATACAAAACAGATCGCAAGACAGAACACTAGAACTTTTCTCATGGCCGGTTTTCTCCTTTAGATGGTGGCCGCGAAGCCCCAAGCGACGGCAGGAATCGCCGACCAGAGCTCAATCGCACGCCCCGCCAATCACGACTAACGTCCCGCACTATATCACAGAGAAACGTGCCGGGTGTCACCATCGGCAGGGTTTTCCTCGGGTTTGTCGGATGCGATTTCCGATTCGGGCCCAAGCGCAGGCGGATTCATCAAACTTTCTTTTAAGCCTTCAGTTTTTCGCCGAGTGGTTGGCCGGCGGGGGGGGCGCCGGCTCGGATGGAACATACACATACTCCCCGGGACGGGCATAGCGCAGCTGCTCGCGGGCTTCTTTCTCGATCGCTTTTTCGTCGGTCTTCAAGGCTTGTATGTGTTGCGTATAGAGGTCGTTTTCCTTCTGTTCCTGAAGGATCCGTTGATGCAGCGAATCATATTCCGTGCGTTTCTGTTTATAGACGATCATGCCGTTGGCGCCAAACATCACGTGCACAAACAGCAGGCCGGCGAGCAGGGCGACCGTGACCGTAGCGATGCGGCGGCGCAGGGCGTAGAGCCGCTGCGCCGCTGGCCGCGCGATCTCGATCCAGGAGGCGGCCAAGGCCTCGGCGTGCGGGGCGTGCTCGGCCATGGCGCGCAGGCCGTCTTGGGCGCTGGGAAATTTCCTGATCTTACTCTTGGCCATTTTCGCTCGAACTGCGTTTATTAAAGCGCCTTGGCGGTCCCTTCGCCCGCATGGAGCCGACTTTTTCGGTTTTCAGTTTTTGAGGGTAGCTTCTCAGTGAACGTCTCTTTGGCGGTGGCGTCAAGCATAAGTTGTGCCATCGGGAACGATGCGCATCAACTTGGTTACGCTCTAACTCTATCTGCGGACGCCGAGCGTCAATCGCGGTCCCGAATCAAGGGTACAAAGCGAACCAACTCGCGTAAAGCAACCACCGGCTGACCGCCAATCATGCGGATGAACTGGAGTTGCTGCGAATCGGGAGGGCCGATGGGAATGATCAGGCGGCCGCCTTCGCGCAGTTGCGCCGGCAGCGCGGGAGGAACCTCGAACGCGGCAGCGGAGACCAGGATGGCATCGAAGGGAGCGTAGGCGGGAAGTACGAGCGTGCCGTCGCCGGTGAAAACCTGGGCGTTGCTATAACCGAGAGCCGCGAGGACGCTGCGTGCGTTCGACGCTAGAGACGGATGGCGCTCGATGGAGAAGACCTTCGCTGCCAGTTCGGCGAGAAGTGCCGTGGCGTATCCCGAACCGGTGCCGACTTCGAGGACCGCTTCGGGGCCGGTGAGTCGCAGCGATTCCAGCATGCGGGCGACGATGTAGGGTTGCGAGATGGTCTGGCCTTCGCCGATGGGCAGGGGATGATCTTCGTAGGCTTGGTCGCGCAGATTCCCGGGTACGAATTCGTGACGGGGGACGCGGAGCATGGCGTCGAGGACCCGCTCGTCTGTGATGCCGCGGGAGCGCAGTTGGGCGTCGACCATTTGCTGGCGGGCTGTTGTGAAGTCCGTCATTAGAAAACCGGGCTTCCGGTTCCCGGTTGCCGGCTTCCGGAGCTTAAGCACTTGAGGCTTCGAAATATCAGATTTCGGCAGCTTCCGAAGGCCGGACTGCGGAAGCCGGGAACCGCATTCACTTTTTGCGGCGGCGGATTTGCAGATCGAAGCTGACTACGCCGTTCTGATCGCGGGTGCCGACCACGGAAAGATTTCGATTGATATAGTACTGCCCCTGGATGATCTGCTCCGAACTCTGCGACACGTTGGTCGAGTAGGTGAGGGAGACGTTGTTGGCGAACTGTTGCTCGATGGTAATCTGGGGCCCGTTGCTGATGGGATTGGTTTCGGTGGTCAATCCCTGGGGATCGATTTTGATGTTGCTGGCGCCGAACAAGCGCTGGAAGCGGCTGGTAGCGGAATCGTTCAGCGCCTGGTTAAGAATGAGCGCGCTAGCCTGGTCGGAAAAGGCGCTCTGCCCGGACTGCTCCAGCGTGGCGGATTCTTCGCCGGTACGACCGAGGGCGAGCAGGGCGATGATATCGGATTTCGGCAAGGGCGGTTCGGAGCGATAGTTGATGTTCAGGCCGTGATCGGGCGTGCCGGTGACCGTGATGTTGAGATCGTAATTGCGCACGTGGCTGGAGGCCTGCAGGTTGAGCTGCGGCTCGATGGCGACGGGATTGCTGAAGGTGATGTCGCCGCGCTCCAGCGTGAAGTGAATGCCATGAAAGGTGGCGCGGCCTTCGAGAACGTCAACCCGCCCCAGCAGAGCGGGACGGGCGGCGGTGCCGCGCAGGCGGAGATCGGCGTCACCGGAGAGGCGGGCGACAGCGGTTCTCATCTGCAATTCGGGCGAGGTCTGGATGTGAACGTCGAGCTTGATGTTGTTCAGCGGCGAATTGGCAGTGCCGATGGCCACGAACTGCCGGCTGCGGTCAAGGTATGAGCCGAAGTCGAAGCCGGGAGTAACCGCCATCTTATTGACGCTGATGTCGCCGGAAAACGTGGAGGAGGAGCGCGTGCCCACCCAGTGCAATTGCGCGTCCGCGGTGGAACTGACTCCCGGCGGATAACGCAGGCGCACGTCTTTGCCCGCGGCCGTGAGATTAAAGTTAAGCTGCTGGTTGAAGTAACTGGCATCGCCCTTGAGATCGAGAGTGCCGCCGCCGGCATGGGCGGTCAGGGTTTCAATGTGAACCTGCTCGCGGGTGAAAAGCAGCGAGCCGTTCAGTTCATTCAATCCGCTTGGCAGTCCAGCGTAGGAGATCGCGGCATTGGCCACGCGCAGGCTGCCCTGCGGCAGAGGCTCAGACCAGGTTCCGCCGACGGTCAGGTTCATGATGACCGATCCGGAAGAGTTGAGGTCGGGGTCGAAGCTGGAGAGCAGGCTAAGGTCGAGGCGGCCCTCGGCGGTGAGGTCGAGAGCGCCTTCGCCGGCGAGTTGCACCGAACCGTGCCCGGTAAGGTCAGTTCCCTCTCCCCGCAAGTGGAGGTGCTCGAGGTTGAGGGTCTGCCGCGTGAGCGAGAGACGAATGGGATCCTGATTATGAAGTTTCACGTGCTCCACGTCGAGCGAGAGCACACTCAGATTACCCGCCAGCGTCCATTGCGCCGGCTGGCGAAGGGGGCCGGCGAAATCCACGGTGCCGCCGACGGCGGAGTGTCCCGTAAGTTTGCCGCGAAAATATGCCAGCCAGAGAGAGTCGAGATCCGTCTGGTCCAAACGAAAAGAAAGCTTGGCTGGATAATCGTCGCGCAGTCGAACCGCGCCACTAACCGCCAGGGATCCCCGTTGTAGGTGGGAATCGCCCGTGATTCGCAGTTCCCTGCCTTGGGTCACGCCGTGCAGGTCGAGATCTCCGGTGAGTTCGTGGTCGAGGGTTAAATTTTGGATGTGCAGATCGGCGGTGAGTCCCGGAGCGTCGGGAGTGCCGTCTCCTTTGAGGGTGAAATTCGCGCGCCCTTCGACTCGGACGCGATGGGAATCGAGCTGGCGGATGTGGGAGAGATCGACATTATTTCCCGCGAGATTCAGATGGAAGGCGTGGGTGGTGGGGTTGTAGGCTGCGCTTCCCGTGGTGACGGAATCGTCATGGAAGAGATGCAGGTTGTCGAAGGCGATTTCGCCGTGGCCGATGTGAAAGTCGGAATCGAATTGCTGAATCGCTTCGCCGTAAAAAGAACCGCGATTGAAGTGGATCTGGCCTTCGCCCTGGGGATCGGAAAAAGTTCCCGAAGCCTCGACGAAAAGATCGGTTTTGCCGGAGATGGGATAACTGTACCCGGCAAGCGCTTGCAGCGCGGCCACTTCGGTGTTGTGCAGGTTGGCGCGGAGAGTGAAATTGCTGTCCCCGGTGAAATGGCCATGCAGCAAGGTGGCGGAGGCCTCGAATTCCGCCGAAGTGTCGTCGCGGCGCAGGGTGGCGTTGCGCAGCGCGACGGATTCGAAGGAGGCTTGGACCGCGGCGGAAAGAGAATCCCAATGGGTTTGAAAGGCGTGGGTGCCGGCGGTCGCGGGAATGTTGATGTCAAAATCTTCGACGCTGACATTGCCCGCGAGCTCCGGGGAAACAAGAGAGCCGCTCAGGTTGCCGTTGAAGGTTGCGCGGCCATTCAGCACCACGGGAAACAGAGCGGGGCCACGAACCATGGAAAGCAGTGGAAGCCAATCCGCGAGGCTGGTTGTAGAAACCGACAGGCGAAGAGCCGAGGCCGCGGATAGCTCTCCCGAGGCCTGCATACGGCTGGTCGGCGTGGTCAATGTGAACTGCGGCAGATCGAGTGTGTTGCTGGCGGCGTAGTAAACTCCTCTGGCCTGGCCGCTGAGGGTCAATTGGCCGTGAACGGGGTGCGCGGGCGGAGTGACATCGAGGGCAAATTGGATTTCGCCATCGCGGCGAGTTCCCTTCCAGCGCGCCTCGACGGTGCCGGAGGCCGAGCCGGTGGGATGAAGTATTTGCAGCGGGTGCTCGGGAGCGTTCAGCGCTGTGGCGATTTCTTCCGCCGAGAGATCGCGCAGGCGAAGCTGGAGGAGCGCGCTTTGAATTGCGGCCGGCTTGCCTGCCGGCTTTTGGCCGGGGCTTTTCTGGCGCGACTTATTGAACGGCGGCGCGGCGGAGATCGTCGCGGTCTCCAGAGTTTTTTTGACCGCGGTCGAAAGGTGCTGCTCGGGCGCGAGCCACTGGTTCCACTCGCCTTCGCCGGTAAAGCTACCCCCGAAAATTCTCCCTTGCATCTTGGAAAGCTTGAGCTGCTGATCGCTGACTGTGTATCCGCTGCTGAGGGAAGCCTTCGAAATCGACACTGGATCGTCGCGCCAGCCGAGATCGCGAAGCGTGAGCAATCCACTGGCAGCGAACTGATCGAGCGACCACTCGCCTTCTCCCTTTAGTTCAAGAGCCCCGGTGCGCAGATCATGGCGGCGAGCTACGGCAGCTGCTTCCGTGAGATCGACCTGGGCGTAGTAAGAGCCCTTCAGATGGGGATGGCGAAAGTTCGTAACCTGGCCGCTGCCGGATAAATGAGAGTGGCCCGAATTCCAGCGCAGCGAAGTGATATCGGCGGAGTCCGTGCCCAGGCTGAACTCGAGGATGGTCATCGAAGCGAAGGGTTTGTAGTCGAGCAATTTGCTATCGACAAAACCCAGCAGCAGGCGGCCGTCGTAGCGGCGGCGGAGATAAGAGTAATCCATCTGCAGCGAAGTATCGCGGGCCGAGAGATCGAGCGGGATGATGCGATCATCCCACACCATGTGGCCGTGGCGGACGTCGAAGCGATCGATGGAAAGAGCGAAAAGCTGCTCAATCGTGGCTTGCGTGTTCGTCGCTTTTCGCTGCGGAAAATTGGTGCTGCCGTCGGGATAAACAATCACATGGACGACCGGTTGCTCCAGGATGAGTTCGTTGAAAGCCAACTCCGAACGCAGCAGAGAAGTGATTTTCAATCGGGCGACGATGCGATCGGCGTGCGCGAGAGGAAGATCGGTCGCAGCTTCGCGGCCATGCACGGTGAGATTGCGTACGTCGATTTGCAGGCGAAAGGGCGTGGTGTGGAAGCTGCCGACCTCGGCGCGGCCTCCGGTGATGCGCTCGACCTCGGCCACCAGACGGCGGCGCACCATGGCCTGAAACGAATTGGTGTTGACGTAGAGGAAGAGCGCGAGAGCCGCAACTCCCGCGGCGCCAAAGCCGATGAGCAGATATTTTCTCCAGCGGCCGCGAGCGGGAAGGGCAGGGCTTTCAGTCGGCGTCACTGCGAGCGCACTCCCGGGTCACCGTCGCCCGACGCAGGCGAAATGCCGGGGAGATGAACTTGACTCTCGGAGCGCAAGGTCTGCAACCAGGAGATCAGCAGTTCGCTGACCTTTTCCTGCGTGAGTAGTTCGCGGATTTTGCTCGAGACCTCGGCCAGCGGAACTTCGGAGGCGCCGGTCTGCCTCAACTTGGGCACGAACTGATCGCGATAATACGTTTCGATGGATTTGGAGTCGATTTGTACCGCAGGGCGAAGGCGGGCATCGACCAGGCGCATCACGTCGATCTGCTGCTGCACGTGGGCGAGGAGATCTTTTTCCGTGAGGTGAAAACCAGCGAGAAGATCCTGCCAGGCTTGGTCGGAAGCGGCCTGAGGATATAGGTTTCTGGCGTCGGCGACGCGGGCAGCGACTTCGGCGTCGGTGGCATGGCGGAAGTCGGCGGACTTCATCTGCTCGCGCAGAAGTTCCTGGTCGATCAGGCGGTCGAGAACGGCGCGGCGATCGTCATCGGTGAACTGAACCAGAGTTCGATTCGTGAGCAGCGCTTCGTAGCAAAGGGCTTCATCCCAATCGCTTTGCAGAATCACGCGGCCGTTCACCGTGGCGACGATGCGGTCGATGACCTCCGCGGAGGCGCGGGCCGCGCCGGAGACGAGAAACAGCGCCAACGCTAGAAGCGCGAGCGCGCCGGCATTATGGATTCGGCTGGTTCTCATCCTGATTCCGCGGTTAGGCTCCGGCTTCTTCTTATCCATTAAAACGGCTGACCGATGCTAAAAAAAACGTTGAAGGGACGCAGGCGCTGGGTAAAAAAGTCGCCGGTCAGCTTCTTGGTCGTCGTATCAACAATGCCCTGGAAATAGAAAGTCGGATTCACATTGTACCCGAAATCGAAGCGCAACGGACCGATCGGAGTCTTATAGCGCAGGCCCAGGCCCATGGCATGCGAGGTGTAGTCGTAGCCGCTGTTGTTGAATTGAGTCATGCAAGTTGCCACGGGCGCGCCGTTGGCCTGCAGGCATTGCGCGGGATCGGGTTGGTGCCAGCGCAGGAGCCCTTTTAACATATCGTGCTCCGCGGTAAAAACATTACCCATATCGTGAAACACGGCCACACCAAAGCCTTCCCCCAGAAAGGGCAGAGTTACGGGCGGAAAACGAAGCTCTTCGCTGTTCACGAAGAGCGCTGTGCCGCCCACAGGAAAACCGGAGTCGGGGTCGCGAGGTCCTGCTTGATTTAACCCGAAACCGCGATGAGAGTTGCCGCCGCCGGCAAAAAAAACTTCGGGCAGCGGAATGACGGTAACGTCCTGATTGCAAGATGTAGTCAAATTCGTGAGAATGCAAGCTCCGGGCGGCAGGACGCGGGTTCCGTTGTAAACCTGCTCCAAGCCAAGGGTTGTGGAGCGGGCGAAGACCAACTTATGCTTCGCCGGCCCAAAGGCATAGTAAGTGGAATCCTGGGCGAGAGCACGTCCATAATCGGCCTGTGAACCAACGTAATGGGAGGCGCCGAAACCGTCCAGAGTGAAGTACTGACCTTTCGTGCTTTCCAGCGGATTGTCGCGTTTGTCGCGGATAAAAGTAAATCCAGGGCCGCCCACGCGCGCGGGCAGCGAAAACACACTGAAAGCCGCGGGAGAAAAGTCGGAGGCGAAGTTGCTGGCTTTCACCCGCCGGTAATCGAAGCGATAGGTCATGGAGGCGGAGTAATTCGGAGTTACGTTGCCCAGCTGCTGGCGCAGATCGATTTTGCCTTCGAGCCGCTGCGAGGTGAAGGTCGAGACGTCGAGGCTGTTGTTGTAAAAGGCGGTGTAAAAAATCTTGAGCTTTCCGTTGTTGAAGAGCTTGGGAATTTCATAGCTGAGCAGGCCCCGCTGCTGCAGGCGTCCCACGTGGGATTGGAAAGTCAGGGTCTGGTCGCGGCCATCGACATTGAGGCGGGTGATATTCAAACCTACGCGGGGGCTCACGCCCGTCGAGCCGGCGGGGTTGCTGGCGCCGGAGGGCAAACCAGTTTCAAATTCCAGGCCGGCATCGTAGGTAAAGGTGTAGCGCTTGGCTTCCTGGATTTGAATCACAACATTCTTCTGCGAGTCCGTACCCTCCGGATTTTGCACCGCGGTATCGACCTGGCTGAAGATGCCAAGATCGTAAAGTTTGCTTTGAGTATCGAGCAGATCCTGCTGGCTGAGGGGCTGGCCGGGCGCAACCTGAACCTCGCGTTGCACTACGTATGGGCGGGTGTGATCGAGGCCGCCGATCATCACCTGGCTGACAAAAAACTGTTCGCCCTCCTGAATGACGTAGGTGACATCCTCGCGGCCGGGCTGGGCGCTTGAGGGTTTGGTCTGGATGTCGAGCGTAGCGTTGGAAAATCCATGATTAAAGTAACGGTTTAGGATTTTCTCCCGATCGCCGGCCAGTTTCTGATCGGAGTAGGGCTGGCCCGCCTCCGTTTCCAGTTCGCTGAATCCCTCGGGTTTCAGCGAGCGATTGCCGATGATGTCGAATTTCCCCACCAGGGTCTGCGGGCCCTCGTCGATCTGCAGGTGCACCGCCAGCCGGTTATCGCTGCCGTGGTAATTATCGTCGACCTTGGTCTGAATCTTCACGTTGCGAAAACCGTTCGAGATGTAAAGCGACTCCAGGCTGGCAACGTCACTTTTGAGCAGCGATCCACTGTAACGCCCGTGGGAGAACGCGCTGGCCGATTGAATCTGCAGGCGGGAGAGAATCGTTTTCCGCGAAAAATATTTGTTGCCCTCGATGTCGATGAGCTGCAGCTTGTGCACCGGCCCGGGGTCGATGCGATAGATGACACGCAACGCGTCGGCGCCCGTTTCTTTCTGGAAGTCCACCGTGGCGTCGAAGAGGCCGCGAGCCTGGAGATAATCCAGGAGATTGCGTTTGCCCTCGTTGAGCAGGTCGTCATCGACGGCGTTTTCTTCGTAAACCGGAATCTCCTTCTTCAGCACGCTGCGGCTCACCTTATAACCCTGCGTATAAATAATGATGGTGGGACCGGGATCGATGAGAAATGTATAGTCGACGGAATTGGATTCGGGACGATACATCTGCGAGGCGATGGAAACCTGAGCCAGCACGCGCCGCTGCTTCTGGAATTTCTTGCGCAGACGTTGCAGCGAGTTGGTGACGCGCGCGGCGGTCACGCGATCGCCGGGATGCATGCTGGAGAAGTCCTGAAGCTGGGCTGCGGAGAGAGTGGCATGGCCGGTGAGGTTGACTGCCCCGACGTGCGCCGAGGCTCCGGCTGAAATGTGAAAGAGCAGACTGGCCTGCTGCGTGGCCGCATGGAAGGCGCTTTCGGCGGTGACGCGTGCGCGGTAATATCCGTTCTCCTGCATGATCTGGCGGATGTTTTCCAGGGCGCGGCTGAGTTTTTCGCGAGTGTAAAGTTCTCCCAGTTGAAATTTCGAGGCGTTGAGCACCTGATTGCTGTTAGGTTGGCTGGGCGCGCCGTCGACTTCGACGGCTCCCACGAAGAAGTTCGGTACGGTGGTAAAGGTAAGCACCACGTCCGCGCCCGAGGGAGCGGCTTCAGCCTGGATGTCGGCGAAGCGGCGGGTCGCGAAGAGGATGCGGATACTCTCCCGCACCTGGTCGCGATCCAGAGGCTCTCCGGATTTTTGCGGGAGCATTTCGAGTAGGTGCGCGGCATCGACGACTCCGGGGAACTCGATCGTCTTTACCTTGCGGCCGGCAAATTCCGACATTGAGGACAGAGTCGAAATCGGATTCGATTGTTGAGTCGTGGGAGGCGGCGAGGAGGGAATGGACACTGAGGATGCAGCTCGGGCGCGAGACCCGAGCCACACCATCATCAGAATGAAGATCGACGTATACCGTCTCAGCAGAAAGTATCCTTGCCAAAATCATGCCTGCGGCTGTTGTGGTTATACAGGTTCGATGGGCGATCGGATTTCAGTGTTGTATGCCGCCTCATGTTCGCGACCTGTGGCCGGGCACGATTCTTCCTAGCCCGCTTCCGGCGTGCCGCAGGCTCAGCCCCTTATAATAAAGGGTTTGCAGCCTGCCACGGTTGACCGCCTTGAGGCTGCAGGAAGAAAGTGGCAGCGGAGAAGAAGAAGCTCGCGATGAACCTTAGGGAATCGAAGCTGGAAGAACGCTACTCGCGGCAAATTCTATTTACCGGCATCGGAGCCGAGGGCCAGCGTCGGCTGGCGGCCGGCCGCGTTGCGATTGTGGGCTGCGGAGCCACAGGGTCGGCGCTGGCTGCTTTGCTGGCTCGCGCAGGCGTAGGGCACTTGCGGATCATCGATCGCGACTATGTGGAAGCCAGCAATTTGCAGCGGCAGTCGTTGTTCGACGAACAAGATGCGGCTGAGTCGTTGCCCAAAGCGATCGCGGCGGCGCGCAAAATCGCCGCCTTCAATTCCGCCGTCACCACCGAGGCGCGGGTGGAAGATGTTGTCCCCTCCAACATTGAAGCGCTGCTTGAGGGAATGGATGTAATTCTCGATGGCACCGACAATTTCGAGACGAGATATTTGATCAACGATTACGCGGTGCAGGCCGCAAGACCCTGGATTTACGCCGCCGCGCTGGGCGGTTACGCGGCCACGATGAATGCGTTGCCCGGCGAGACGGCATGCCTGGCCTGCATTTTTCCCGACACTCCGCGGGGCATGGTGGAGACCTGCGAAACCTCCGGGATATTGAATACGGCGGTGAATCTGGTGGCCTCGATTGCGGCAACCGAAGCGGTGAAGGTGCTGGTCGGTGGCGAGGCGGCAAAGCAATTGCGAAAAACTTTATGGTCGTATGACGTTTGGAGAAACGAATCCGCCGAGATTGCAGCGGCCAAGCCCCGGCCCGGCTGCCGGGTGTGCGGCGAGCGCGAGTTCGTGCATTTGGCGGGCGAAGGGCGTCCGCACATTACCATGTGCGGCAGGAATTCCGTGCAGATTCACGAGCGCGCGCGGCCTGTCGATTTTACCGAGATGCAACGCCGCTTGGAGTCGCACGGCGTGGTGCGGCATAACGAATTCGTATTAAAGTTTTGGCGAGAGCCTTATGAGATGACCTTGTTTCCCGATGGGCGAGCCATTGTCAAAGGTACTACCGACACCGGCGTGGCCCGCAGCCTCTACGCGCGTTACGTGGGCAGCTGACGGTAAACGCGTCGGCTGCCAGCCGACTCTTATCGACAGAGCCCTGAGCGCCGGCGGCAAGCGCCGGCGGCAGAAAAAGCTCGGGATCGTTTTGGCTCATCACCAGGATTTTGACGGCGGCGCCTGTTGGCGAAGGGTGCGCGCCACTTCTAGCCCGTCTGGCCCCGGCATGCTGATGTCGAGGACTATAAGATCGGGAAGAAGCGCAACCGCCTTGCGAATGGCCTCCGAGCCATCATGCGCCTCCCCGCATACTTCAAAATCCGCTCGCGCGGATAAAAGCTCCAGGAGGGCGCGCCGCATAAATTCGTGATCGTCGACGATGAGGAAACGCATTGTTATTGAATGCTCTGAACCTGCGGCGCCAAGCTGCCGGCCTTCGAGGCGCCGTTTCCGTGGAGCGGAAAGGTAAAACATATTTTCGTTCCCGCTTCGCTCGACTGAATATCCATGTGTCCGTCGAACTGGCGCACTCGTTCCCGCATCCCGCGAATGCCCACGCCGGAGCCGTGCGAGCGCAGCTGCGAGAGTTTCTGCGAGGAGATTCCCTGCCCTTCATCCTGCACCTCCAGGGAAATCGTCTCTTCTTCGCGCAGCATGCGAATGCGCGCGCTCTTACTCCCGCTATGGCGATGAATGTTGGTCAGGCATTCCTGCACGAGGCGAAACATGACCAGCTCCATCTCGCGGGGAAGACGCCCGAAATTGTCGGAAATATCGAAGGAGATTTCCAAGCCGCTGCGTTGCGACAAACCCTGGATGTACCAGCTTACGGCTTGCGCCAAGCCGGTTTCGTCGAGCAGAGGTGGGTGCAAAAGATACGACATAGTGCGGATCTCCTGGGTCAATTGCTGCACCAAATGCTCGCTATCCTGCGCCTCTTTCGCGTGCGCCAGGCCATCTTGCTGCGCCACCCGCGAAAGATTCATGGCAAGCGCAGCCAAGAGTTGTCCGGCGCTATCGTGCAGTTCGCGGGCGATGCGCCGGCGTTCTTCATCCTGCGCCTGCAAAAGGCGCATCGATAAATCGCGCAACTGTTCGGACTGCTCCACCACTTGCAAATTACGATACTCGAGCTCCTGGGTACGGGCGCGCACCTCCGCATCCAGCGTTTCTGCCAGTTTGCGGAAGTCTTCTTCGGCCCGCTTCAGATCGGTGATGTCGACTCCCGTAGGATGAAGGAACAGGATTTTGCCTTGATCGTCCACAATGGGATGACAGGCGAAGTCGACCAAGCGCTCAGTGCCGTCGGCCCAATGGTAGGTCAAGATTTCGCGATACGGAGTGCCTCGCGCGGCCTGCAGGGTAGAAGAGCGGATTTTGGCCTGCGCCTGCTCGGATTTTCGCCACCATGGCGTCTCCCAGAAATACTTGCCGAGAACCTCTTCGGGACGGTAACCGCAGGCCTGCAAACACAGCTGGTTCGCGTCCAGCACTTTGCCGTCGAGGCTCATGATGCCGGCAAAGACCGGGGTCTGTTCGAAGATGGCGCGGAATTTCGCCGTAGCGCCGATCGCCTCAGCGGCCATCTGCCGCTCCCGTTCTTCGATGCGCTTGCGCTCGGTGATGTCGGTGCTCACCCCCACCATGCGCGTGGGTTTTCCACCGCTGTCGTAAAAAATCTGCGCTGTCGATTCGAGCCAGCGCTCCGCGCCATCCGGGCGATGGATACGAAACTCAACGTGAAATTCGCCGCGAGTCGCGATGGCCTGCTCTAGAGCCTGATCGACGCGCGGCATGTCTTCGGAGTGCATCATGCGGCGCCACTGCTCGGGATCGCTGCTGGCGGTTTCGGGGCTCAATCCGAAGACTTCCTGCAACTCCGGCGAAGTGATGATCTGCCCGCTCCCAGATTTCAATTCCCAGGTGCCGGAGTGCCCCACTTTTTGCGCCAGCCGCAATCTCTGCTCGGACTCCGTGATGGCTTCGCGGGTCTGCACCAGGCGGGTGATATCGCGGAAGTAGCAAACCACACCGTAATGGCCATCGGGCAGGGGAATGCGGTTGATCTGCCACTCGTAAATCGTGCGCCCACCATCCTCATGCTCCCGAATCTGCTCCGGGATGAAGTAAGGTTCGCCGGTCTCGAGAGTATGGCGAAAGCGCTGCACGATTTCGTCCGCGCGTTCCCGGGGCCAGCGCCAACGCATGATCTCGGCAAAATCCCTGCCGATCAGCTCTCGAGTTTCGGCCAAGGCGGCGAGGGCAGTGGGATTCACTTCACGCATGCGGAAGTCCGCATCCACCAGATAAACTCCGAGCGGCGCCTCCTTGAGCAGGGTTTCGAACTGCTCGGTGCGCTGCCGCAGAGCCTCTTCCGACTGTTTGCGCACCCGCGCCATCTGCAGATGAGTCTGCACCCGCGCCAGCAGCTCGCGGGCGCTGAAAGGCTTGATCAGGTAATCGTCGGCGCCCTGCTCCATGCCTTCGACGCGCGACTCTTCGCCGGCGCGGGCGGAAAGCAAAATGATTGGAATCGTTCTGGTCCGAGGATCGGATCTCAATTCGCGCAGCAGCCCAAAGCCATCGAGATTCGGCATCATCACGTCGGAAAGAATCAGCTCAGGCGCGCGCTCGCGCACGGCATCGAAGGCCGCCTTTCCGTCGGAGACAGCATGCACCTCGTAGCGCTCCGATAAGAGCCGCACGAGATACTGTCGCATATCGGAATTGTCGTCGGCCACCACGATGTGAGGACGCTTCTCGGCAGCCTCGCCCCCAACCGCGCTCGGAGGGCAAGGAACCGGCAGCAGTTCGTCCGCCGGAAGAATCTCGGCGGGCTCTTCGAATTCGGCGTCAGGAAGCCAGCGCAGCGCCTCCTCGACGAACGGCGCCGCGCCTACGGCCGTCGATGCAAGCGTGCGGCTTCCGCCAATGCGTTCGGCGGGCAGGTGAGCGCTGCCCAGGGGCAGGCTTACGATAAAGGTGCTGCCCGTTCCGAGAGTGCTTTCCACTCTTACCAAACCACCATGCAGCTTCACCAGCTCGTGAACCAGCGCCAGGCCGATTCCGCTGCCTTCGTGAGTGCGGCTGCGCGTGTTCTCGATGCGATGGAAGCGATCGAATAAACGCGAAATCTCCGCGGCCGGAATTCCGACCCCCGTGTCTCGAACCCACAGCTCGACGTTCTCTCCGGCCTCGGTCAAACTCACCGTGATGCTTCCCTCAAAGGTGAATTTGAAAGCGTTCGAAATCAGGTTGAGGACGATCTTCTCCCACATGCCGCGGTCGACAAAAACCGGCGGGCCGATCTTGGGGCAGTCGAGCTTGAGTTGCAGCCCGGCTTTCTCCGTGGCTGAACGAAAGACGCTGGCGAGTTCGACGGTGAAAGCCGCGAGGTCCGTGGGCTGGTAGATGGCCTGCATGCGGCCGGCTTCGATGCGCGAGAAATCCAACAGCGTATTCACCAGCCGCAACAAGCGTGTGCCGTTGCGGTTCACCAGTTCCAGCTGAGCCTTGGCCGCGGGAGGCAGGTCGGTATGGCTGCGCGCCAGTAATTCCTCCACCGGACCCAACATCAAAGTAAGGGGCGTGCGGAATTCATGGCTGACATTGCTGAAAAACGCGGTCTTGGCGCGATCGATTTCAGCCAACGCCTCCAGACGCTTTCTCTCTTCTTCGACCGCGCGCGCGTTTTGTATGCCGGTCGCGATCTGGCCCGCCACCAGCCCGTAAAAAGTTCGATATTCCACGTCGAGCCGGCTGGTCGGGTTCACTCCAACCACCAAAATTCCAAGCGTGCGCTCTTCGCCCAGCGCGGCCACGGGCAGCACCATGGCCTGGGAAACTTTTTGCTGCGCCGGTCCCAGAGGCAATCCTGCAACTTCACCGAGCGAAATCACGCGGGCCTGGCCGCTTTTCTCGACTTCGGCCAGCGGCCAGAAAACGTGCTGCGAATTTTCGTCGTTTAGGTCAACACCGGACGGAGTTAGGCTCTCGATGTCCTTCGGGGTGCCGCATACCTGCTCCAGATTCGCCCGCTTCTTTTCGCCATCGATCAGGTAGAGAATTGCAAATGGAATATCGTCGGGATTTTTAGCCAAGGTGGCGATCGCCGAGGCACATGCCGACTCGGTGGTCTTCTGCATGAGTGCGCTGGCCGAGAGTTCCGACAGAGTGCGCAAGCGCCGCGCATGCACGACCTTGGCGGTGACTTCAGTCGAAGGGCAAAACAACCCCGCGACTTCTCCCGCCTCATCGCGAATCGGGCTATAAGAAAAAGAGTAATAGGTCTCCTCGAGAAATCCGCCGCGGTTCATGAAGAGCCGCACATCATCCACGAACGAAGCTTCGCCCTGCTCGAAAACCTTGTCGGCTAGAGGCCCGCAAATATCCCATATCTCGGCCCAGACCTCGGCCGCCGGCCGTCCCAGCGCCCAAGGATGTTTGGCCAAGCTCAACACTTGGATGTATGCGTCGTTATAAAGAAAGGTCGCGTCCTTGCCCCAGCCGATCCACATAGGGTGCTGCGAATCGAGAATCAGGTTGATCGAAGTTTTAAGGCTCTGCGGCCAGCTTTCAATCGGACCGAGCGGCGTTTGCGACCAGTCGTGTTCGCGAATCAATCGACCCAGCGATCCACCGCCAGAGAGCCAGACCGGCGTAGATGAGCTTCGTTCGTCGCCTCTTACCGGACTCGCCGGCCATCGATCATTCGTCAGGCGGTCGATGGTAGGCAGCAAGCTTTTCGCAAGGTCGCTCTTTCCCACAAAAGCCGCGGCGTCAACATCCTCGGCTTGACGACGCACGACGATTGGGTCGTTATGACTGACAATGACGATCTTGGATTTTGGAAGCTCTTGGCGCAGGATGCGCGTGGCCTCGAGTCCGTCCATGCGCGGCATGGACACATCCATCAGCACAACATCGGGGCGCAAAGACTTGGCCTTTTCGACCGCCTCCATCCCGTCTTCGGCTTCGCCGCACACGGATAAGTCCGCGCGCGCTGCCAGCAAATTCTGCAAACCCCTTCGCACCACTTCATGGTCGTCAACAATAAGAATGCGCACCGGCGGCATAGGTCTTGATTTCCTGAGTGAGGCGAAATTCCGCCCGGAGTGAACCGAACCCCAAGCGACTCGCGATCATTTTATTATGGAAGTTCGCCGCGCCGAGGAGGCTGGTTCAGTTCTCGGCATACAGTTTTTACCCTATTGCTTTTGTGGAAGTCCCCGAAGGCTAGGGTCCGGGAGGGAACCCGGTAAGGCGAGCCCTGGTCACCTCTCACCACTACGCCGTCTGCGGAAACGCGAAGCTCAAAGCGCAGCCCCGGCGACTCCACGAAATCTCGTTAATCTCTTTTCTTACTTCTTACTGCACTTCGAGCAGAATGGGCTTGATTCCAATCGGCACCGCTCCGTCGATCGAAAAGCTCGCGCCGGTAAGATCGCGGTAGCTGAAGTAGATCGGCGGCGCAGAATAGGATAGCGTTCCGCACACTCCATTACTGCAAGTTTGAGAAGTGTCCCAAACGATCTCGGCTGGAGTTCCATTCGCCTCGGTCAAGCCGCAGGTCCACGTGGTGCCGCTGGCGGAGCAGGACGTTAGAGTCGATCCCACAATCCAGTCATAGACCTGTTGATTGGCCACGCCGGCGGCGCAAATGTAGCCGCTTGTAAAGGGCAGGATACAGCCGCTGATGCCGTATGGGCTCCACAGTCTGCCATGCGCAGAGTTGTCCCATTCATACCAGTAAGAGCGCGCGAGTCCGGAGGCCCAGGCCATGATCTCGAAACGGGCGATGAACGCCGCTTCTAGGTCGGGGTCTCCATCGTTCACCTGAGTGGCGACCGAAGTTTGTCCCCACCCGCCTTCGCCATTCCACATGGGCTTGGCTAAATCGGGCGCTTGCAGGGCGGCGCGCACGCTGGCCACTTCGGCTGGAATCTGCTCCGGCGCGTAACTCTTAGCATACACGTGAGCGTTGATGATATCGACCGCCGCACTGCCGGCCGAAGCCGTGGGACAACCGGTGCTGCTCTTAGAACAAGAATTGCCGGTGCAGGTGCAGTACAGGAGGTTTTGCATCACTTGGACGTAGGCCGAAGTCTTACCGCCGGTGGTGGGCAGCGGACCGGTCGAGGGCATCACCATTTGCGAGGTAGGATCGATGCCGGTGACCGGGTAGCCGGATTGGCCGCATGTGGTGTTCAAGGCCGTGATGTGATCGTTGGGGTTGCCGAGTATGATGCAGCGCGCGTCTTGCATCAGCCGCACCAATTGAGCATAGGTTCCTTTATACGCGACGCTGCCGCCGGACGTGCCATATCCGGGATCAAGAGTGGGCGAGCGGAAGCATTCGTTGCAAGCCTCCCAGTAGCCGATGTGTGCATGCGTCGACGAGTAGCCAGCGCTATTGACGTGCTGAGCGATGTTCTGCACCCAGGTGCGCCAGGTCAGATCGGTCCCGGTGCCATCGGCGTTGAGGTCGGTAGGCAGATCGCACTCGCCATCGGAGTTCGCGCCCTGCCCCGCATAATCGCAGGAAGTATCGGACTTGTTCGAGGAAGCCCAGTTCGGAACTCTCCAAAGGGTATAAAGAATGTCGTTGATACCCGCCGCCTTGTAATCCGCGAGAACCGCATCCAGATTGGTCCACACGAATGTGCCGCTCGCGGTATTGAGATTCGGCCACTGCGCCGAAGCGGAATCCCAAATCCGGCCGGTACCCACCATGGTGTTGGGAATGGGCGACGCCAGCGAGAGAAGGTGCATGCCGAAAAATGTGTTGGACAACGCAGCCAGGGATCCAACAGTTACGGTTGCGGTGCCCTGGCTTGCGCCGTTCGCCTGCGCGATCGCGGTGATGGCGTGCGACCCGATCGTTGGTGGAGGCACGTAGAGGCCCGCTGAGGAGATTGTACCGAGCATTGAATTTCCCCCGGCCATGCCGTCTACGCTCCACGTGACGCTCTGGTTCGCGCTGCCAGTCACGCCGGCGCTGAATTGCTGGGTTGCGCCCCACATCAGGGATGCAGACGATGGCGTGATCGAAACCGTGGGTGGTGTGACGCTCAGAGCGGTGCTGCCCGTCAAGAAGTTTCCCCACTTCGCCGCGATTTCGGTCAAGCCGCCCGCCATACCCACCGCCAGCCCGGTAGCGCCGACGGTGGCCACGGCGGGATTGGATGAGTTCCAAGTCACCGCAGTCGTAACATTCAAGAAACTTCCATCGCTATAGTTGAGCGTGGCGCCGAACTGCTGTTGTCCACTCACGAAGATGTTCGGATTCGCAGGGGAGATCACCAGCGAGACCGGAACTGGAGAAATGACCGTAAGTAAAGCCGAACCTACCGCAGCACCAAAACTCGCCGACACATTTGTGGTTCCGACCAGCAGGCTCGCGGCAAGACCCGTGGAGTTCACCACAGCAACTGTGGGAGTCGACGAAGTCCAGGTCGCAGATTGCGTGACATCCTGCACCGAGTCGTCGCTCAAGGTAGCGATGGCCGTGAATTGCTCGTTATAACCCAAAGCAACGGAAACAGAAGACGGAGTTACCGCAAGGGAGGAGAGGGTAGCTTGCCCCACGGTGATGGTGGTGGAGGAAGAGAGGGATGAGGCCGTGGCCGTGATGGTCGCCGAGCCCTGTCCGGAACTCGTCGCCAGTCCATAACTGCCCACCGTGTTGCCGATGATCGCCACCGTCGCATCCGACGAACTCCAGTTCACTACCGCGGTCACATCCTGCGCGCTCCCGTCCGTATACTTCCCCATCGCCGTGAACTGCTGGCTCGTGCCCAGTGCGATTGCCGGCGCCTGCGGACTGATCGCAATCGTTACCAGCGCCGCCGG
>JBEKWC010000029.1:0-60324 GCA_049513475.1 Candidatus Sulfotelmatobacter sp.
CCGGAGTAGCCGAGGCGGCGCAAGGCACCACGCGCGGCGCCACCGACACCCAGAAAGCTTCGCAGCAGTTGGTCGAAACCGCCAACCAGCTTCGCCGTCTGGTCGAGCAGTTCAAGATCAACACGGGCAGCAGCGGCTATGGCATTGGCGGCGGCGAGCCTGCGCGCACCCGAGCGGCTCATGCCTAGAGCGCGCTGACAAGGCGACGAGGAGCGGCTTGAAGCTAGGGAAACAGATCGGCAACGGATTTGGCATCGTGCTGGCCACCATGGCGGTCAGCGCAACCGTCATCTACCCCAACGTCACGCGCATGGCGCGAATTGGATCCTACATCGTCGAAACCCGCGTTCCCACCATCACCACAGATTATGACTTGGCGATGAATCTGGAGCTGACCCAGACCCGCTCCCGCGACGTGATTCTCGCCAACGGCGATCCCGCCGCAGTGGACAAGGCCAAGCAGAGTTGGGAAATACAATGGGCCCTGGTTGCTCGGGACCTGGCAAAGGAACAGGAGTATAGCGTTCATTGGGTGCTCCAGGCGAATCGTGACCGCCTCGCCTTCGTCCAATCCGAAGCCCCCACACTGCACCAGGACCAGGCCAAGCTTTTTGTTTTTGCCGCTGAAGGATCGCCGGCGGGAATCAAGCAAGCCCGAAACATGCTCTACACCGCAACCAAGCCGCGCACCGACGCGATCAAAGCCAAGCTCGCCGAAATGCGGGAGTCGCGCACGGTGTTAATGGGCCACGAAGGCGCGGAGTTGCAGTCCGCCGGCCATGCCGTGATGCTGAGCCTGGCCCTTTCCTTTGCCGTCGCCCTGGGCATCGGCATCACGGTCGCCGTGTTCCTGACCCGGCGCATTTCCCATGGACTGCAACGCTTGACCCGCATGATTCAGGACATTGCCGACGGCGAAGGCGACGTCACCAAGCGCCTCGAGATCGCCGGTGGGTTCTCCAACGACGAACTGGGTGAAGTCAGCCGCCTCTTCAACCTCTTCATGGACAAATTGCAGGGACTTCTGCGCGGCGTCGTCGCCCATACTCATAAGCTTACCGTGGCCAGCGATCAGTTGCTCGAAGCCAACCAGCAGATCACCGCCAACTCCGGGGAAACCGCGGTCCAGGCGAATGCGGTGTCCCGCGTCACCCAGCAGGTCAACCAGAATCTGCAGAGCCTTTCCGCCGGCGCCGGGGAGATGACTTCGACCATTCAGAGTATCGCGGCCAATACCACGGAAGCGGCCAAAGTGGCCGCCACGGCCGTCAACGCAGCCCAGGCTGCCAACGCCACCGTGAGTAAACTCGGTCAGTCCAGCGCCGAGATCGGCTTGGTCATCAAGGTCATCACTTCCATCGCGCAAAAGACCAACCTGCTCGCCCTGAATGCCACCATCGAAGCCGCTCGCGCTGGAGAAGCGGGCAAAGGTTTCGCCGTCGTCGCCAACGAAGTCAAAGAACTCGCCAAGCAGACGGCCAAAGCCACGGAAGACATCGGCCATAAAATCACCGCGATTCAAGTGGACACAAAAGATGCGGCAGCCGCGATTGAAACCGTAAGCGGGGTCATTCACCAGGTCAACGACATCTCCGCGACCATCGCAGCTGCAGTCGAAGAGCAGAGTGCCACTACGAATGAAATGAGCCGCAACACCACCGAAGCCGCCACAGGAGCCGGCAACATCTCGGTCAGCATCCGCGGAGTGACACAGGCCGCCGAGGGCACATCGTCCCGCGCCCAGGAGTCGCAAAAAACGGCCCAGGACTTGGCCTCCATCGCCGCCGAGATGAGCAAGCTTATGGCTCAGTTCAAGATCGAGCGCCGCGATCCCCGCATCGATGTGGCCCTGCCCGTCCGCATGACCGCAACCGACTCCTCTGGAATTCCACTCGACTACGAAGTCATCACCGTCAATGTCAGCCGCCAGGGAGCTCAGTTGAGAGGCATCCGGGGAAAACTGCGCGCCGGCAGCAAACTCTCTCTCGCCCGCGGGAGTCGGCAGGAAGAATTTGTCCTCCAGTGGACGGGCGCGGACAATACCGCCCGCGCCGGCCAGATCGGAATCGCCGCTCTCGCCTCTGACAGTTTGTTTTGGGATGACGTGCTCGGGGCGAATTCTCCAGCCCAAACCTCCAGCCCGGGAAGAAGCCGTTCCACCGACATTTCAGCGAAGCCCAGAACCTTGGCGCGTGGAGCCTGAACGCATGCAGCCTACAGATAAAGATGAAGATAACGATAAAGAGACGGGCATAACTCGGCGATGACTCGAATCCGCGTTCTCGTAGTCGATGATTCGGTGGTGATCCGCAAAGTGCTCTCCGACACTTTGTCGGGCGACCCGGCGCTGGAAGTTGTCGGCGTGGCCAGCGACGGCCGCATCGCCCTGGCGAAAATTCCCCTGCTTAAACCCGACATCGTGACCCTCGACGTCGAGATGCCGGTCATGAACGGCCTGGAAACGCTCACCGCTTTGCGCAAGCTTTATCCCAAGCTGCCGGTCATCATGTTCAGCACGCTCACCGAGCGCGGAGCGGCCGCCACGCTCGATGCCCTCTCGCTCGGCGCCTCCGATTACGCCACCAAACCCAGCAACACCGGCAGTCCCGCGGTCGCCATCGAACGCGTGCGCGCCGAACTCGTCCCCAAGATTAAGGCGCTGTGCCGAGTTTCGGCTCCACTGAAACTGCTGCCGCTGCCCCAGGCCCGTGTGGCGGGCAAGCCTCGCCCTCGAACCCACCCGCGTATCGAAATCGTCGCCATCGGCACTTCCACCGGCGGTCCCAACGCCTTGGCCGAAGTCTTGCCGCTTATCCCGAAAGATTTTCCCGTACCCATCGTTGTGGTGCAACACATGCCTCCGATTTTCACGCGCCTTCTGGCCGAGCGGCTGGCCAGCCGCTCGTTTATTCCCATCGAAGAAGGCAGCGCGAACGTCGTCCTTTCCCAAGCCCACGCCTGGATCGCGCCCGGAAATTTTCACATGAAGGTTTGCCGGTCAGGCATGGCCTGCCGGCTGGATCTAAGCCAAGGTCCACCGGAGAACTCCTGCCGCCCCGCGGTCGACGTTTTATTTCGCTCGGTGGCTGCGGCCTATGGCGCCAACGTTCTCGGGGTGGTGATGACCGGCATGGGCTCCGATGGCGTTCTCGGCTCCCAGGCCATTCGCGACGCTGGCGGCAACGTCATCATTCAGAATGAAGCTTCCTCCGTGGTCTGGGGCATGCCCGGCCTGGTGCATGCCTCGGGGTTGGACGATGCCGCCTATCCTCTCGACCAGTTGGCCACAGAAATTAA
Organism: Candidatus Sulfotelmatobacter sp.; assembly: GCA_049513475.1. Lineage (GTDB taxonomy): Bacteria > Acidobacteriota > Terriglobia > Terriglobales > Acidobacteriaceae > Sulfotelmatobacter. The sequence continues at coordinate 3,298 of JBEKWC010000029.1, forward strand.
CCGCCGAGTCATGCAAAGCCGAAGCCCTTCCGTGCCGATGGAGATGAATAACTATGCCACGTTGGAGCCTCCCATAAAATGACGATTGCCCCCCAAACTGCTCCGGTTAACGCGCCGGTTCCGCCCGCCAAGGCCGAACCGTTGGATCCCATCTACCGCCAGATCCGCGACTTGGTCTACAAAGTCTCGGGTATCTTCAAGGCCGAAGAAAAACTTTACCTTCTGGCCGATGGCTGCGGGCGCCGCATGAAACAAGTCGCGGTCCGAACTCCGCGCGAGTATTGGGATCACCTCACCGCTCATCCCAACCGCGAAGCCGAACTCCGCCAGCTCTTGAACGAGATCACCATTGGAGAAACCTGCCTCTTCCGCAGCCAGCCTCAGCTCGACGCGCTGCGCAAAGTGATTCTGCCGGAGCTGGTCACCGAGAAAACCAAGCAGATCACCAAGCGCTTGCGCATCTGGAGCGCGGGCTGCTCCACCGGCGAAGAGCCTTACACTCTGGCCATGAGCATGATGGAAGAAAGCGACAAACTCCTGAAAGGCTGGACCGTGGAAATTCTCGCCACCGATCTCAACGACCGCTCCGTGGAAACCGCCAAGGCCGGCATCTACGGCGATTATGCCGTGCGCAACACCACCGATTATTTCAAACGCAAGTATTTCACCGCCGTCGACGATAAGAAACTGCAAGTGCGTCCCGAAGTCAAAAAACTCATCACCTTCAGCCGCCTTAACCTGCAGGACGATTCCAAGATGCTCTTCATGAAGGGCATGGACTTGATTTTCTGCTGCAACGTTTTGATTTATTTCGACGGCACCTCCAAGGCCAAGGTCGTGGACCACTTCTACAGCAATCTGAACTTCGGCGGATATTTTTTTCTCGGCACCTCGGAATCGCTCATGAAATTGAATGACAAGTTTCACCTCGTGCACTTTCCCGGCACCATCGCATACTGGAAACCATCCCTGAAAAGCGGCAAGCTATGAGCACAACTTCCCTGGCGGCGACCATTCACGAGCGCGTGGCCCGAATCGAGACCATGCCCAGTATTCCCACCATTTTCCTGCCGTTGCTGAAGTTGCTCAACTTGCCCCCCGACAAAGTGAAGCTCGATGACGTGGTCAAGCTGGTCTCTTACGACAACACTATCGCCGCGCAATGCCTGCGCGTCGCCAGTTCCCCTCTCTTTGGCCTGTCCAAGACGCCGGACTCCATCAAGGGAGCGGTGATCAGCCTGGGCCTGCGCCGGGTGGAGACCATCCTTCTCACTTGCTGCCTGGGCGATAGCTTCCCCGCCAAAGATTGGGCGCTCGATCCCACCACCTTCTGGCGGCACTCGCTGGGCTGCGCCATGGTCTGCCGGAAATTCGGCGACATGCTGGCCGCCGATAGCGACAAAGCCTACATGGCCGGCCTTCTCCACGACATCGGCTTCCTGGTCAACTGCATCGCCTTCCCCAAGGAATTCGCCATTGCCGAAGCCCGCGCCAAGGAAGAACAGGTTCCTCTCGACGAAGCCGAACTCGCCACCATGGGATTCACTCACTGCGACACGGGCCGCGCTCTGGCCGAAAAATGGAAGCTCGCCGACGATCTCGTGCAAGTGATCGCTCATCACCATGTTCCCGAACAAAGCACCGCAGCCCAGCCCCTCGTCGCTTTAGTTCACCTCAGTGATCTTCTCTGCCGCATGAGCAATATGGGCTACGGCTATTACGAGCGCCGGAAACTGGATTTGATCGCCGATCCCGCCTGGCCCATCCTCTTGAAGGAGTACCGCAGCCTCGAGGGCGTCGACCTCGTCCGCTTTACCTTCGAACTCGACGAAGCCGCTATCGAAGTCTTCCAGTTGGTATCCACCATCTTCGGAGGATCGGCGAAGTTGAACGCCTAAAATCGCAAAGCGGCCCGAGAATGCAGCCCACAGCTCGCTCCGAGCCTGCCTCGTCCCGTCGGGACTGGCAGGAGCTGAACCTCGTGCGTTAGGTTTTTGGAGAGTACTCCGGCCAGAATCACTCCACTCCAGCCGGGTGGGAGCGGCAGCCGCAATTGTCGTCCTGAGGAAGCGGAGTCTCTCGTGGAGCCGGAGACTCCCGACGAAGGATCTCTGCACTTGCCGGCAGTATCGGCGCCGCCACCACATTCACATGGTCCTTCGGCCGCAACGACCGCGGCCTCAGGAGGACAGGCGGTGTCTTTCGTAACCGGCTCGTAAGCCGTGAGGGAAAGAGGGAAAGACCCGGCCCCGGGAGGGCGGAAGACAACTTCTTACGCGAGCACACTTCCAGCCGCGCCGTCACGCTAAAACAACACGGCCTGGCCGTGAGAAGCCGCCTCTAGCTGTGGATCTGCAGCGTAACAATGACCGGCATATTCTCAAACACCAGCCTGATCTCAAGTCTCGGGCGATCGGCCAGGGAATAAGTCTCGTAGTCGCTGCCCGTAATCACCGTGGGCGGTGAGAGCATGCAGCCATCTCCCAGCCCGGAAATCTTATTCTTAAAGTTCCCCGCCACCATATTCGAAATCTCGCCTAACGCGTCGGACATTTCGGTCGAGCTCACTTTTTCCACTTCCACGCCCAGCATCTTCGAAGTGATCAGCACAGCCGCCTTGTTATCGCAGCAAAAGCTCAACATCCCGCACAATTGCCCCGCCAGCCCCACCATGGCAGTAACATCGTGCGGCGGCTTCGGGGAAGCATCGGCGGCTTCCGGCACGCTGAGCTGGCTACCCAGCATCAATTCGAATACTTCCCTCGTGGCCACTTCCATCAGCGGACGCCAGCTCTCGTGATTCTGTTGGTCGGTAGCTACTTGGGTCGCAGACTTCATGGTTTCCCTGCCAGAATGGGGATGACTTGCTCCTTCACCTGCTCCGGTGTAAACGGCTTGCGAATATATCCGCGCGCACCCGCTGACAGCGCCTGCACCACGTGAGCCTCGCTGCCTTCGGTGGTAATCATAACCACGGGCACTCCCTTCGCGCTCTCTACTCCGGCGAGAGCCTTGACAAACTCCAGCCCGTCCATCACCGGCATGTTGATGTCGCACAGAATGAGATCCACTTTGTTTTCCTGCAATGCGCTGAGCGCTTCCGCCCCATTCCCGGCCTCGATCACCTTCGTGATTTCGATGCCCGCCTGGCGCAGTGAACGCTCTACGATTTTTCGCATCACGGAGGAGTCGTCGACGATAAGAGCAGTTATAGGCATGAGCTTGTTCTCATTCTCCACACCAGAGACGCTACAAGATTGCTTGTCCTGATTTCTTTGCTTGGGGGTATATCGGCATGCATGAATTGGACTTTAGCGGAAGGTGAAGACCCGTCTGAAGTGCAGAATGAATATCTCAGGAGGCAGTTGGACGGGTTTGCGAGTATGAGCGCAAGCTAAGAAGCGGCGGCGGAACACCGTCAAAATGGCAAGGAATAAAAGGCAGCCAAGGCCGGCTGCCCTTTAACTTCGAGATGAAAAAGCGACCGGAAGCCGGAAGCCGCTATTTAAGGATGCCCTTCCCAATTCTGCTCCGTTTCCCAACGATGTTCTCTTCCATTCCACCACTGGTGATAACGATCCCAACACCGTTGCCGTTCGGCATTCAAATCGCGCCGACGGTCCTCGGCCTCATGGCTGCGCTCGCCATGGTGATGGATCGCATCATCCAATCGGGCTTCCGCTTTTTCGATGGCGTGCCGGCACTTGTCTCTGTCATCCGCGCGCGCCTGCGGCGCTGCAACAAACATCAACACTGTGACCGCCATCGCTGCCGCTACTGCTGAATGCGCTAATCGTCGTATCAAGATGGTCTCTCCTTCCCAACAAGGCTTTCAAAACCAAGGCTTTCAAATTTCCAGCGTTCGAACATCTTATGAATCTCCACCGTAGAGTTCGATACGGTACTTTCCCTATTTACTAAGAGTGCACTACCCGACCCTGCGTGTCATCCGCCTCCCTTTCTGGGCCAAAACGCCACTGTACTCCTATCAGGCGCGCGCATACAATGATGCCCGTTCGCCTTCAGGAAGGACATGAATGCACTCTCTGACCCGCCGTAACTTCATGCGCATCGGGGCCGGCTCCGTAGCCGCCGGAGCCACAGCCAAACTCACTCTGCTTCAGCCGGCCGCCCTCTGGGGCGCAGGACGACCCGTCGCCGCCAGCGATCGAGTGCGCTTCGCCTCGATCGGCACCGGCACCCGCGGCTGCGAATTGCTTCAAGCCTCGATCGCCGTGCCCGGCATCGAGTGCGTTGGCGTCTGCGATCTCTACGACAGCCGGCACGAAGCCGCGCAGGAGGCGGTGCAGAAAACCGTTCCAGCCACACGCAGCTATCGCGAGATACTAGACCGCAAAGATGTTGACGCAGTCATCGTCGCGGTGCCCGATCACCAGCATCGCCGCATCGTCGTCGACGCCTGCGCCGCCGGCAAAGACGTTTACTGCGAAAAGCCCATGTCGCATAACGTCGAAGATGGCTTCGCCATGGTCGAAGCCGTCCGCAAGAACAATCGCATTCTCCAGGTCGGCAGCCAGCGCGTGAGTTCCGTCGTCTATGAAAAAGCGCGCCAACTCTTTGCCGCGGGCGCGCTCGGCGAAGTCTTCTTCATGGAAGGCTTTTCCGACCGCAACTCCGCCAGCGGCGCCTGGGTCTATCCCATTCCTCCGGACGCGAGCGAGCAGACCATCGACTGGAACGAATTTCTGGTCGGCGCGCCCAAGCGTCCGTTCGACGCAGCCCGCTTTTTCCGCTGGCGCTGCTTCTCCGACTACGGAGAAGGCCTGGCCGGCGATCTCTTCGTCCACCTGCTCTCCGGAATTTTCTTCGTCTCTGGCACCAATGAGGCCCCGCAGCGCGCCCAGTCCAGCGGCGGATTGTATCGCTGGAAGGATGGGCGCGACTTCCCCGATCTCATCGAGACCCTCTTTGACTTTCCCAAATTCCGCGTGGTGCTGCGCAGCAATCTGAATAACGCGGGCGGCGAACCGATCAGGTTTCACGGCACCAAGGGCACCATGGAGATCAGCGGTCAAACCCTTGTCTTTACGCCCCAGGACTCCAGTCCTAAGGCCGAAGGCTATTCCATCAAGGGCTGGCCGGCGCGGCTGCGCAAACAATATCTGGAGCAGTGGCAGGCCGAACATCTCCTGCGCGATCCTCGCGACTATCAACCCGCCGAAGCCGAAACTTTCACCGCGCCGCCGGAATACAGCGACGTCTCGGCGCACCAAGCCAACTTTTTCGACGCGGTCCGCACTCGCAAGCCCACGGTTGAGAATGAAGAATTCGGCAACCACGCAGCCATTGGCTGCCATCTGGCCAACTACGCCTATTTCAAGAACACGATTGCAACCTGGGACGCGAAAGCGAAGGTGATTCGTGGATAGCCCACCGGTTTGGAGTCATCCCGGAGCCCCGCGTTCTCTTCCGCGGGGCGAAGGATCTCCGTAAGCACAACGCCAATAGCGCCGCTGCCACCACGAACATTCAAGTTTACGATATGAAATAATCCGATGGGAATTGAGGAACTTGAACATGCACGGCATTTCGCGAAGAACTTTCCTGCAAACCGCCTCAGCCTCAGCCGCCTGCGCCGCTCTCTGGAATGAAATACCCCGTCTGTTCGCCAATCCGCTCGGCCTGCCCCTGGGATTGCAACTCTACTCCGTGCGCGACGTTCTTCCCAAAGACTACGACGGCGTCCTGCACCAACTCGCCGCGCTGGGCTATCGTGAGGTCGAGGCTGCCGGCTTCTTCGGCCGCAGCCCCAGCGAAGTGAAGAAGTCCCTGGACAGCGCCGGCCTGCACTGCGTAAGCGCGCATTACCCTCTGGCGCAACTCCTGCCGAAGGTGGATGAGACCATTCAGTTTGGCAAAGATCTCGGCCTGCAATACATCGTTTGCGCCGCGCCCATGTTGAAAGATCCCTCGCGCGTGAAAGATCCCGGCTCCCGCGCCGCCCGCGAATCGATGACCCTCGACGACTGGCGCTGGAATGCCGACCAGTTCAACCACATCGGGGAAAAAGTAAACGCCGCCGGTATGCACTTCGCCTATCACAATCACACGCCCGAATTTCTTTCAGCGAACGGCGTTCTTTTTTACGACGAACTCATGAAGTTAACTGACCCAGCGAAGGTAAGCTTCGAACTGGATTGCGGCTGGGCCACGGCCGCCGGCCAGAAACCAGTCGATCTGTTAACTCGTTACGCCACTCGGATCAAGATGCTGCACGTAAAAGACTTCAAGATGGGTAGCGGCGCAACTCCGCTGCCCACGCCCCCTTCGACCGAACTGGGTCACGGCGTGATCGACTACCATTCCATCTTCGCGGCGGCCAAGCGGGGAGGAAACATCGAGCACATCTTTGTGGAGCAGGAAGAGTTCGACATGCCCATGATGGAAGCGCTGAAGATTGACGCCGACTACATACGCGCACTCCCGGCGTAATCAAAGGATCCGCTTGAGGAATACACTCACTGCCCTATTTTGTGTGCAAGAGCGCGGCTTTGAAAGGGCGCGGCTTTCAGCCGCGCCGTAAACCACCTACATAAAGCCGGCTTCAGCCGCTGAGGGACTCACTCGGCAAACAATACAGCTGGCAGCTAGCTAGCCCAGCGCACCCCGAATCGCCAAATCCAAACCGACCATGATTACGGAAGCTGCCGGGATCACCATCAACGCCTTCTTCAGCCGAGCTGCATCGCCGCCCGCAATCGCGCCGATGATGCGCGAGCTCACCGCCAGTCCCGTCCATCCGCAAGTGATCACGAAGCCGATCGCGGTCCCAGTCATACGCGGGAAGGCGTCGCCCACAATCGCCAGCGTAGTCGGAAATACCGGCGCCATCGATAGCCCCGCCAGAAAAACTAAAACCCAGGCCGCGGTCGCGGTCTTAGTCCGCAGCATCAGAAAGGTCGTGATCGCCATCGCCACCGATCCCACCAGCGTCACCGTCACTGCCGGCACGTGCGCGACCACCGGCAAAACTCCAACGCGCCCGATCAGCATTCCCAGCGCAAATCCCAGCGAAAGAATATTAAGCGCCCGCGATTCTGGAATCCCCTGCGCGATCAAATGCCGCGGCAGCCAGTTCCAGATTCCCACCTCGCAACTGACGTAAAGAAAAAGAAAGAGCCCGACCAAAAACAGCAGCGGACGCCCAAGTGCCTCCGACGCGCCCGCCATTACAAATCGTCCCGAGCCGGTGGGCCCAGGCATTCTTGTTACGATTTCAACCACCAGCGTGACCACGGTCAGCGCCGCGACGGTATAGCACAGCCGCACCGAATCCCGCTTAAAAAGATTGGCGGCGATGAGCGGTGTAGCCATGGCGCCCAGCCCAAAGAAAAGGTTCGCCAGATTCAGCGCCGCCGCGCGATGCGCCTCGCCCACATCGCTGGCCAGAGCATTCGCTCCGGTTACCGTAATTCCGCCGCCCACTCCCAGAAGAAAAAGCAGCAGCAGGATGGTGCGAAACCCCGGTGAACGCGGCAGCGCAAACAGCGCAATCGAAATCAACCCCAACCCCAGAGCGATGCCCAGCTTCTTGCCCTCGTTATCGATCAGCGGCCCAGCGCATAGCGAAGCGATGATGAGCCCCAGCGCTTGCGCGAAAGCAATCGTCCCATTCTGGCTGGGAGAAAGTTGAAAGCGAGTAGAAAGCTCCGGCAGAATCGTGCCCAGCATGGCGGCGATCATGCCGTAAATAAAAATCGCGATAATCGAAGCGAGAATCAGCACGCGTTCCTTTCCACTTCCGATTTAAACCGCGGGAACCTCCACCCAGCCACGCCTGCCGTGGCTCTTCAGCACGCAGTCAAGAATTTTCAATTGCCGCAGCCCATCGCTGAACTGCGGATACTCTATCGCGCCGCCCGCGATCGAGGCATAAAAGCGCCGAAAGACTTGCTTGAACGTATCGTCGTAACCTTCGCTGTGCCCGCCGGGAAGATCGGCGAAGCCGCGCGCCGAAGGCTTTAACAATGACGGATCCTTAATCATGAGATGATTGGCGCTATCCCGCTGCCCAATCCAAAGCTCGTCCGGACGCTCCTGGCTCCACGCCAACGAAGCGCGCGTGCCGTAAATCTCCATGCCCAGCCGGTTCTTGCGTCCGGCGGAAACCTGGCTGGCTGCAGCGCAACCGCGCGCCCGCGCGCCCATGCGAAAAATCACCGCGCCGAAGTCCTCTGTATCCACCGCACTTTCAGCGTAATCTTCCGCGCTGAGCATCTTATTGGCAAAGGTCTCCACTGCCTTCTTCGGCTGCTTCCTCGTCTTATGAAATGTCTGCAGGTCGGCGCACAGCGAACTCACGCGCAGCCCGGTAACGTGCTCGGCCATATCGAACCAATGCGAGCCAATATCGGCCATGCAGCGCGAAGGCCCGCCGGCCCTGGCATCCACGCGCCAGTTCCAATCCGTGTCGAAGAGCAGCCAGTCCTGAAAATAAGTTCCTTGCGCTACCATAATCTCGCCCAAACCGCCGGCCTCGCGTATGGCGCGCATCTGCTGCACCATCGGATAGTAGCGCAGATTGTGGCACACGCAATTTCGCACTCCCTTGCGCGCCGCCAGCGCCACCAACTCTTCGCCCTCAGCCACGCTCGTTGCCAGCGGCTTCTCGCACAGCACATGCTTGCCTGCCTCGATGGCCTCCTTGGCCATGGAAAAATGTTGCGCGTTCGGCGTGCAGATGTGAACCGCATCGATCGCCGGGTCGCGCAGCACCTCGTGATAATCGGCCGCAATCTTCGCGACCGAAAATCCCTCGCCCAGTCGCCGCGCGGCCTCCGCATTTCTGCCGACAATCGCAGCGGCCTCCACCGACTCCACGCGCCGCACCCCTTCAAGATGCACGCGCCCCATGAATCCAGTTCCGAAAATCGCAGTCTTGATGGTTTTCATGTTTTCCTATCCGAGAAAACGCTACACCCACCACGCCGCCCCCGGCTGCTCACGGATCACAATGCCATTCAGAAAGCTCGCGGCCTTGGTCAATCCCTCTTCCGGCGAAAGCAAACTGTCTTCGTGCTCAATCGAGAGCACGTTGTCATAATCAAACATCCGCAACGTGGAAATAAATTCGCCCCACCACTCGGCCCCATGGCCATACCCGCAGGTGCGGAAGATCCATCCCCGTTCGCGCTCTTCCGTGTAGGGCTTGGTATCAAGTACTCCCGTTCGCACCAAATTTGCCGAATAGATTTGCGTATCTTTGGCGTGCACATGAAAAATCGCGTCCTTCAACAAACGCACCGCGGCAATGGGATCGATGCTCTGCCAGAAAAGATGGCTGGGATCGAAGTTGCATCCCACGCTGGGACCGGCGATCGAGCGCAGCCGCAGCATCGTCTCTGGGCTATAAACCACAAATCCTGGGTGCATTTCGATGGCGATCTTCACTCCATGATCTGCGGCAAACTTCGCATGCTCGATCCAGTAAGGCGCGACGACTTCGTTCCATTGCCAGTCCAGCACTTTCAAGTAATCGGGAGGCCAAGGGCAAGTGACCCAATTCGGAGCGGTAGCCTGCGGGGCATCTCCGGGACATCCCGAAAAATCAACCACCACAGAGATGCCCAGTTTCTCGGCCAGCAAAATCGTCTTGCGGCTTACCTCGCGATGCTTTTTCGCGAAGTCTCTGTCAGGATGTAACGCATTGCCATGACAACTCAACGCGCTGATGCTGGCGCCATGGTCCGCGATAATCTTTTTGAACTCGGCAAGCGCCGACGCATCCTCCAGCATCGCCATCTTGCAGTGCGCATCGCCGGGATAATTCCCCGTGCCCAGTTCGACCGTCTCGATCTGCAGCCCCTTGAGCTTCTTCAGCACCGCCGCCAGCGGCAACTGCGAAAGCAACGGAGTAAAAACTCCGACTCGCATACGGACCTCCAGGTTCTACAACCGTCCCCCGGAAAGGTAGGGGGATGGAAGAAAATTGTCAACCGCGTGATTGGAATCTGCCGCTACCATTCCAAGGACGCAACTCTTCCAGTACACTGACTATCCATCGAGGAGCCGCCTCTTGCTCAAATGTCGATTGATTTTCTATCGCAATATTTTTGCGCTCTTTCTTCTACTGCTGGCCCAGTCAGCCCTCGCCCAGTCGCTCTCGCCCGAACTGCTAAGTGGCCTCAAGTGGCGATTAATCGGCCCTTTCCGCGGAGGCCGCGTGGTGGCGGTCGCGGGAGTGCCCGGCGACTCCACCACGTTTTACTTTGGTTCGGTCGAAGGTGGCATCTGGAAGACCAGCGACGCCGGCATGGTCTGGCGCCCCATTTTCGATAACCAACCCGTCGCCTCCATCGGTGCCCTTGCCATTGCCCCCTCCGATCCCAACATTATCTATGCCGGTACGGGCGAGTCCGACATTCGCTCGGATTTATCTTCCGGCAACGGCGTTTATAAATCCCCGGATGCCGGCTCGACTTGGACCCACATTGGCCTCGAGGATACCCGCCAGATCAGCCGCATCGTCATCGATCCGCAGAATGGAAACATCGTCTACGTCGGAGCACTCGGCCATGCCTATGCGCCCAATGAACAACGCGGCGTTTTCAAATCAGTCGATGGCGGCGAGCACTGGACCAAGGTTCTCGATCAGGGACCAGAAATCGGCGTTTCAGATCTAGCAATCTGCGCCAGTAATCCGCAGCTGCTTTTTGCCGGCACATGGCACACGCATCGTCCGCCCTGGAGCACCTATGCGCCCATCGACGGACCCGGCGGCGGACTTTTTCGATCTCGCGACGCCGGCAAAACCTGGTCGCGCATCAACGGCAACGGCCTGCCCACGGGCGATTGGGGACGCACCGGCATCGACGTTGCTCCCGACGGCAAGCGTGTCTATGCGTTGATCGAAGCCAAGTTGAACCCGACAAAACAGTCCGGTCTTTATCGCTCCGACGACGGAGGCGACACGTGGGCCTTGGAAAACGCCGACCCTCGCCTCACCAGCCGCGCCTGGTATTTCAACCGCATCACCATCGACCCGCAAAATCGCGACGTGATTTATATACCCAACGTCGCGCTCTATCGCTCCGACGACGGAGGCAAGACCATCTCAATCGTGCGCGGCGCTCCTGGCGGAGACGATTATCACCAGCTTTGGATCGACCCCAAAAATTCATCGAGCATGGTCCTCGGAACCGATCAGGGCACAACCATCAGCCTGAATCGTGGCCAGACCTGGAGTTCCTGGTACAACCAGCCCACCGCCCAGCTCTATCACGTGATCACTGACAATCAGTTTCCCTATGTCGTTTACGGCACGCAGCAGGATAGCGGCAGCGCGGCGGTCCTGAGCCGCACCGACCACGCCCAGATCACTCCGCGCGACTGGTTCCCTTCCGGCGAGAGCGAGAGCGGATACATGGCCCCCGACCCCAAAGATCCCAACATCATGTATCTCAGTGGAGCCTACGGCGACGTCAGCCGCTTCGACCGCCGGACGAGCCTTAGCCAAAATATCAGTCCGTGGCCGGTGCAAACCTTCGGCTCCGATATCGTGCAACGAAAATATCGCGCTCCCTGGACCCCGCCTCTGCTCTTCTCGCCCGCCGACCCTAATACGCTTTACTTTGGAACCCAATTCGTGATGAAGACCGTCGACGCTGGATTGCACTGGGAGACCATCAGCCCCGACCTGACCGGAGCCGATCAGTCGACTGCAGGCAAGACGCAGCCACCAGGGCCCCCCACAATTGAGAACGCGAAGCAACGAGGCTATGGGGTGGTCTTCGCCATCGCGCCGTCGCCACTCAATCGCGATCTGATCTGGGCCGGTAGCGACACCGGATTAATTCATCTCACCCGCGATGGCGGAAAAAACTGGAAGGAGGTAACTCCTCCCGACCTCACTTCCTGGAGCAAGATTTCATCGATTGAGGCCTCGCACTTCGATCCCGCAGTCGCCTATGCCGCTGTGGATCGCAGCCGCCTCGATGACCGCGCTGCCTATCTTTATCGGACCCGCGACTACGGCGCGACCTGGCAAGCGATCATCGGTGGCATCGCCGCGAACTCTTTTCTGCGCGCCGTTCGCGAGGACCCAGAGAAAAAACATCTGCTCTTCGCCGGAACCGAAAACGGCGTTTACCTATCCTTCGACGACGGCGACCACTGGCAGCCGTTGCAACTCAATCTCCCAGTCGCCTCCATCCGCGATCTCGTGATCCATGGCGAGGACCTGATCGTCGCCACCCACGGCCGCTCCTTCTGGATTCTCGACAACATCACTCCGCTCCGCCAGGCCGCCGACGCCGCTCAGGCCAAGTCGTTCTTTCTCTACCACCCCGCAACCGCAATTCGCATCGATAATGACTCTTTTCCCGGCACACCGATTCCGCCGGAAGAACCTACGGCCGAAAATCCTCCCACTGGAGCGGTGATCGATTATTTTCTTAAGTCGTCAGCTCACAACATCAAGCTGGAGATTTTCGACTCACAACAGAAAGTAGTCCACGCCTTCTCCTCCGCCGGACAACATTCCGAAAAAAACCAGCCACTTCCTGTGGCTGAGCGCTGGCTTCCCAAGCCCGAGACCCTCGAGAGAACTCCGGGCCTGCATCGCTTTCTTTGGGACCTCTCTTGGCGCAGTTCCGGAGGCCCAAGCGCGGACGACAACTCTGCCTTCCAGAATCCCCGCGGCCCTGAAGTTGTTCCGGGAATTTACCAGATTCGTATCACGGTCGACGGCGAAACCCAGTCCCAGCCCCTCAAAGTCGTCATGGACCCGCGCTCGTCCGCAACTCCCGAGATCCTGCAGCAGCAGTGGCAACTCGCCCAACAAATATTCGCCGAGACCATCGATGCCCGCAGCAGTCTCGCCGAGATGGTGTCCGCTCAGGCTAAATTAGACGAGGTTTTGCAGAAGCTTGACGAGAAAAGCTCCGCGTTCAAGGCGTCCCTGCAAGACGCGCAGGCGCAAATCGCCAGAATTGTCGGCAAGAACGAGTTGTCCCCCGAAAAGATTCCCGGTCTGCAAGACGCTTACAGCGATCTGGCTTCGGCTTTGCATGTTGTGGAGGGCGGAAATCGCCCCATTCCGTCGCAAGTGCTCGCGCTTTATCAGGAATCGAGCCAGCGCGTAAGAGCCGGAATCGCCGACTGGAAGCGATTGAAAGAAGTGAACTTGCAGAAGCTCAACCAGAAATTGCGGGAGGAAGGCCTCGCCGTCATCCCTGCCTCGGCGGATTAGCAAATTCCAATGTCAACCGCGCCCGTTTTTAGCGCAATCCGAAGTGCGAGTTGGTGAATCTAATGGTTCATGCGAGCGAAACGCCTGATCGGTTTCATCCTGACGATTCAATCTGTTCTTTTGTTGACGCACTATCTTCTTTATAAGACGTGGACATTTTCGCCCGAGGGCAACATTCATGGCACACTCTGGCTGAGACTGGCCGTCGGCTTTCTATCGGTGAGCTTCGTGGCCGCCTCCGTGTTCGCCTTTCGCTACACCAACCCGGTTCTGCGCGCATTCTATCGTGCCGCTGCGGTCTGGCTGGGACTGCTGAGCTTCCTGTTCGTCGCGGCCGTTTCGGCGTGGATTGTTCTCACCATCGCGCGCATCGGTGGTTTGGAGTTTAATTTCCATCGGCTGGTGGAAATACTTTTCGCGGTCGCAACCGCGGCCGGAATCTACGGCGTTTTCAACGCCAGCTGGACTCGAATCACTCGCACCACAGTTCGACTCGCCAACCTGCCGGAAGCCTGGCGCGGCCGCACCGCCGCCCTGATCAGCGACATCCACCTGGGCCACGTGCGCAACGGCACTTTCCTGCGCCGCATGGTGGCCAAGATTTTGCGCGAAGAACCAGACGCGATTTTCATCGCAGGAGATCTCTACGACGGCACTGCCATCGATGCCAAGCAAGCAGCCGCGCCGCTGAGCCAACTCACCGCGCCGCACGGCGTATATTTCGTCGCCGGCAATCACGAGCAATTTGGCGACGACAGCAAGTACCTGCACGCCATCTCGGCCTCCGGCGTGCGCGTGCTTAGCAACGAAAAAGTTGAGGTCGATGGCCTGCAGATCATCGGCGTACCCTATCGCAACGCCGCGCAGGACGGCCACTTTGCCTCCGTGCTGCGCGCTATTGCCCTGGATCGTGGCCGCGCCAGCATTCTCTTAACCCACGCCCCCGACCATCCGGAGATCGCCGAGGCCGCCGGCGTCTCGCTGCAACTCTCCGGCCACACTCATCTCGGCCAATTTATTCCCTGGAGTTGGATGGCGCGTCGCATGTATCGGCAGTTCGTCTACGGCCTGAGCCGGGTCGGCAACATGCAAGTATTCACCTCCAGCGGCGCGGGGACCTGGGGACCGCCGCTGCGCCTCGGGTCGAATCCCGAAATCGTGGTGCTCGAATTTCAGTAGGTCGACGAACTACGAAGCCTTTCTTAACGCGGCTTCAGCGCTTCCAGTTCGTCCAACGTGCGCGGCCAGTCCGATCCCAACAACCGCGACAGGCTGCGGTCCGCCAGAACCTTGCCGCCGGTCTGGCAGCGCGCGCAGTAATTCGTTTCCTTGTCGGCATAACGAATTCGCAAAACCTTCTCGCCGCAGCGCGGACACGGCTCACCATAGCGCCCGTGAACCGCCATCTCCGGGCGAAAAGCCGTAACCTTTTCAGGGAATTTGGTTTTTGCCTCGGCGCCGAGTCGTGCGATCCAAAGCTCAAGCGTTTGCCGTGTGGCAGCGAAGAGTCTCTCCCACTCCGGCGGTTGCAGTTTTTGCGTAAGGGCAATCGGCGAGAGTTGCGCGGCGTGAAGGATTTCATCCGAATACGCGTTGCCGATTCCACTGAGCAAGCGCGGATCGGTGAGCGCCCGCTTTAAAGTGTGATTTTCAGCCGCTAGCGTGGAACGAAACAAATCGAGATCGCTCGAGAACACATCGATCCCTCCGGCGTCGATAGAGCGTAAAACCTCCTCGCCCGCGAGCACATGCAACGACGCGCGCCGCTTGCTGCCGGCTTCGGTCAGCACCAGCGATCCGTCGGGAAAATCGAACGCCGCCAGATTGTTACGCCCCGCCAGCTTCGCGCCCGCAGCCTTCCAGTGCAAACGCCCGGCGATCATTAAATGAAGAGCGAGCCAGAGATTGTCATCGAAGCCAAACACGATGCGCTTCCCAATCCGCCGCAGTTCGCGGACGATGCACCCCTCCACGCTCGTAATCGGTGGCTGCACGGTGCGCAGCAGAAAAGCGCTTGCCAGCCGAATGTGCTCCAAAGGTTGGCCGACGACGCGAGGCTCCAGCGCGCTGATGTAGGCCGCAATATCGGGAAGTTCGGGCACGCCTATCAGCTTGCACGACGCATCCGTTTTTTTGCAAATGGGAGCGATTCGCGTAGACGAGGGCTCTAGCCCTGAGGCGATGACGGATGCTCGTTCGCTCTCTGTGAGCCGGCGCTTACTTAATTCTCCCGGCGAGGCTCCCACCGCAAGCCAAAAGAATACGTTGGCCGGTAGTATTCCCGCTGGATGACATACCACGGACTCCCGTTGTAAAACCCGAAAACTTCATCGGTCAAATTCAGACCCTGCACCAGCACAGTAAGACTCTTCTGCACGCGATAGCTGGCTTGCGCGTCAAGCTGCAAGTGCGGCAGCAGATAAATGTCACCCGCAGGTCCCTTGGGGCCGAGACTAGAGGGGTCCTCGCAACCGGCGCCCGCGGCAGCCGCCGCAGTGCACTGCTCCCACTGATATTGAAAAATACTCTTGCTGTTATAGGTGGCGCCCAGACGCGCCGAGAACCGGCCCTTATCGTAAGTCGGGCTAAGATTCCAAGTCACCGGGGCTTGGCGCTGCAATGATGGATCGTCGTTGCGCAGCGGCAGTGTGCCCGCGCTTGACCCAGTCCAGCTGATGTTTGCCGAGATCCCGAAGCCGTTCAGTCCTCCCGGCAAAAAGCCGAGGTGCTGAATGTAGGCGGCCTCCATGCCGTATAGCTTCGCGTTCACTCCGTTGATGATGTAATCCAAATGATCTTTCGGATAAGTGTTGTAGTAAGGATCTCCGGGGCTGAGGTTTGGATTATCGATGTAATAAATGGGAGCGCTCAGCTGCTTGTAGAAAAAACCCGCCTGAATCTCGCCGAACGGCTTCAAGTAATGTTCATACAACACGTCATAGCTATTGGCATGTTCAGGCTTGAGATTGGCGTTCCCTACGCTGACGTTGGGCGGACTTCCCGACTGATCCAGCGTGACATAGGGAATCGTATCGTAAGGATCGGGCCGCGAAATTCCCCTGCCGTAAACTGCGCGGATGTCGGAGTCGTCGGTGATGCGGTAGCGCAACTGGACGCTCGGCATCGGGTCCCAGTACCAGTTGCTGGCAATCGCCGGCGCGGTCGAAATGTAATTTCCAGATGCATCGTTAGTCACGATATAGCCGCGCGTGTCCAGTTGCGTGGCTTCAATGCGCAGGCCAGTCTGCAGGCGGAAGCGGCCGAACTCGATCGTGTTCATGGCGTATCCGGCGGAGATGCGCTCGGTGAGGTCATAGTTGCTGGCGTCGGAATTAATGCGAGTCATGCTGTTGTCGTAAGTGAGTATTCCTTGACTCAGGAGGTTATTCAGATCGCCTGTGATCTTGCCAAACGAGGTGAACGGGCCAATCGTATACGCTTTGAAATAGTAGTTAGGATCTGAAAGTCCGGTTAGAAACTGGGTCATCAGGGGCGTGCAGTTTGCCTGGTTAGATGCGGTACAGGGCGGAGGCGGCTGACTAAGAGCGAGCTGGTCGTAGGTAGGTGAATAGGCATCCTGCCCCTTGTGCGCGTTCCGCACCTTGAAACCGAATTCGAAGGTCGAAAAATGCTTGGCCACGTGGTAGTTTCTCGCATACGACACGGCTCCCTGCAAGTTGACCTGCGATGTGTTCCCGGACGTAAGGCTGAGATCTAAGAGGCTCCACTGGCTGGGATCAAACGTGGGCGATCCAAAGCAAGAGGGAGACCATTTCGGCAGGTGGATATCTGGGCTCGGCAGACTGGTACAGGAAGTAAGATTGCTCAGAGCGCTGCCGGGATTCGGTTGAAAGTCGTCTCCAGGGTTACCCGCCGCCGCCGTTTGCCGCGCTCGCGACACCGACGCCTCCCAACTTAGCCAAGAATTAGTAAAGACGTGTTTGCCGCCAAGGGCCAGATTGCCGATGCCATAGTCGGGCAAGCGACTCGAGTTTGAAAATGCTGGAGCTCCTCCGTTATTCAACGTGTAGACCCACTTGTCCCCGTAGTCTTTAAAGTCGGAGTAGAAATAATGCAGGTAAACCCCCGAACCTTCTCTTAACTTGTAATCCAGCGAACCGCCAAAGCCGTAGCGCGTGCGCTTGTACCGGTATTCCCGCAGGTCGATGCTGTCGTAAAGAGGAAGTTCGGAGCTAAGCGTGGGACTAGGTTCAATGTCGTTGATGCCGCGCCCGTTATAATCGTAACTTCCGGAAAAGAGCGCCCCCAAGCGCTTAGCCGCACCAAAACGCTGTCCGATGGTTCCATTGGCTTGATCGATCCAACGAGTATTCAAAATCGGAGTGAAGCCCCCAATTCCCTCCAACACGAGTGTTGGCAAATCGCCCGCAGTCTTGGTCACCAGATTCACGGTCCCGCCAATCGCATCCCCATCCTGATTGGCAGACAGCGTTTTGCTGACTTCCACTGACTCCACGATATCCGCCGGGATCGTATCCAGCTTCACCTGTCTCACCCCAGCCTCCGGCGAAGGCACGTTGACTCCATCGATGGTGGTGTTATTCAATCGCGGCTCGGTCCCGCGAATCTGAACGTACTTGCCCTCGCCCTCGTCGCGCTCCAAAGTTACGCTGGGTAGCCGGCCCACCGCGTCGGCGATGTTCGCGTTAGGAAGACTCGTGATCACATCAGAAGGCAGCACCTGCAGAATGTCGTCCGAAGTCCTCTGCCGGTTCAGGGCCTCTGCCTCGCCATGCGGGCGCTCCGCGGTCACCGTCACTTCCTCGCTACGAGCTGAGACCGCCATCTTGGCCACAAGCTGGCTTGCCTGCCCCGCCGTAACCTTCACCTGCTGCGTGAAAGTCGAAAAGCCGATGTAAGAAATCGTGACCGTGTAAGCGCCCGGAGCCAGGCCCGGCACGGTAAACTCGCCCTGGCCATCGGTGGCCACAGTGATCTCACCCGGTTGTATCTTCACCTGCGCGCCCTGCAGCACCGCGCCTTCCCTGTCCGTGGCGCTGCCGGTAATGATTCCATGTCCGCTTTGAGCGGACGCCAACGTTGCCACCAAACAGAAGATTGCCAGTGCGAGCGGCATTCTAAGCAAGAAATAAACAATGAGAGATGAATGCTCCGGTTTCATAGTTGCCGCTCTTTTGAACACAACCCCCATGACGGCTGTGCCAAGCGCAAACGCCCTCAGCGCGGACGCCCAAGATCTAGAAAAACCTTTTCGCCAGAATGACTTGGAATTGTAGGAGCGCCTTATTACTCAGTGATGAAAGGAAGGTTAATATTTTTTCAGATTCGCTTCAGGCGGCTGTGAAGAGCGCTGGGAGATCCTGCGACAGCCACGAAGTGGCCTCATGGGGAAGCCCGGCATGGCAGCGCCGGGAATCGGAGGGCTACGCACCGAGTCCGCCTCAGCGGAAGGCACCAGTTTCATAACAGGTTCGAAAGCCGTGGCTAAAACACAATGCGCCTTCCAAGCCGCTGCTTTATTCCAATTCGTCAGCCAGACGCTGCACGGTATGCTCCACTTTGATGCTGGAATTCTGCTTATCCAAGCCGCCGCGAATCTGCATCACGCAACCGGGACAATCCATCACCGCAACCGGCGCGCCGGTGTTCATGATGTTGACCAGCTTGCGCTCGAGAATGGGCGCCGAAATCTCCGGCAGCTTCAAAGAATACGAACCGCCCATGCCGCAGCACATATCGGCTTCGTACATCTCGGCGATTTCGTAGCCAGCTTGAGTCAGCAGTTGCCGCGGCTGCTGGCTGGCGTGCAGCGTGCGCTTCAAATGGCAGGAGTCGTGATAAGTGATCTTTCCCAATCGCTGACCATCTTTAAATTTCAAGCGGCCGGCGTCCACCAGCTTCTTGACCAGGCTGGAAAAGTCGATCACCTTCTCGGCCAACTGCCGCGCCCGCGGCAGGGCATCGGTCTGCCCCAGGCTTTCGAACGTGGCGATAAACTCATGTTTCAACGCCACCGTACAGGTGGGGCATGCCGAGACTACGTGAGTGACGTCATCGGCGAGGAGCGCATCGATGTTGTCGCTCGCGTTCTTCGCCGCGACTTCGTAGGCGCCGCTGTAGCGCGCGGGCGCGCCGCAACAAGTCTGGCCTTCGGGGAATATCACCTCGATGCCGGCTTTGTTCATGATCTTCACCAGCGATTCGCCCATCTCCGGGTAGGCAAAATCGATCAGGCATCCGGAATAGAATGCGATTTTTTCCCGGCAAGCCGGCTGCTGGATTTTCTTGATGGTGTCGCGCAGCGGAGCTTCCGCGATGGCAGGCAGGCTGCGAAACTCCGTCATCTCGGAAAGAAAGAACGGCAGGTGGCGAATGAAGTTGCCCTTCTGCACCGGCTTCTGCATTACATACGCCGCGCGCAGCATGGAGTGGAACAGCTTGCGGTTATTCACCACCGAGAAGATCGCCTTCTGCGCCAGCGGCTGACCGTTTTCCACCGCGAGCCGCCGCCGCAATTCGAGAATCAATCCTGGAATATCGATCTTTCCCGGACAAACCTCCACGCAATTGCCGCACTGGATGCACAGGCTCTGAATATCGTCCGACGATTTGAGGGCATCGAACCATGCCGTAAGAATCGTGCCGATGCCGCCGGTATAAATCTTGCCGAACACGTGCCCGCCCACCAGGCGGAACACCGGGCAAACATTCAGGCACGACGCGCAGCGTATGCACTGCATGGCCTGCTTGAACTTGGGATCCTGCGACATCTCGGTGCGCCGGTTGTCCATCAAAATCACGTGCAGTTGCTTCGGTGTTCCATCGGTATTGGGCACCGGCCCGCTGATCATAGTTACGTAACTCGTCATCAACTGCGCCGTGGCGCTCTTAGGCAGCGCGGTCAGAACGGGAACCACGTCGTCAAATGTCTCCATCAATTTTTCGAGGCCAACGATGGCCACGTGGATTTTCGGCAGCGTGGTCACCAGCCGCGCATTGCCTTCGTTCGTGACAATGACGAGCGTTCCGGTCTCGGCGACCGCGATATTCGCACCGGAGATGCCCATGTCGGCCGCGAGAAATTTGTCGCGCAGTTTCCCGCGCGCAAATTTCACGAGCTTCGGAATATCCGGCTTCTGCCCTTCTTCGACCCGCTCATTGAAAACCGTGGCCACTTCTTCCTTGGTCATGTGGATCGCCGGCATCACCATGTGCGACGGCGTCTGCCCCGCCAGTTGAATGATCCACTCGCCCAGATCGGTCTCGCCCACGTCGATGCCGGCGGCCTCTAGATGCTGATTGAGATGAATCTCCTCCGAGGCCATCGACTTCGATTTGACCACGCGCTTCACGCCATTCCCGCGCGCCAGGTTCGACACATACTCGCGTACCTTGGCGGGGTCGTTGGTGCGGAATACCTTGGTCCCGCGGGCTTCCGCGTTGCGGGTAAAAAGGTCGGCAAGTTCGTCGAGATGCGATGCCGCGTAAGATTTTCGCTCCGCAATCTGCGTCCGGAGCGCTTCGAAGTCGTAACCCTCATAAGCTTTCGCGCGGCTGGTGCGATAGGCCTCGGAGAAACGTCCCAGAGCCCCGGTAAGATTGGGGTTGTGGACCGCATTGACGATGGACTCCCGAAATTTCGTTTCCATCAGTGCACGCTTTCCGGCACATCGGCAGACGAATCGTAAAAGACAATCACGAGCTTTTCCGGGCCGTGTACGCCGATCGTCAGCACACGTTCGATGTCCGCGGTCCGGCTAGGCCCGGTGATAAAAGAAATGTAATTGGTGTGCGTCGGCCGAATCTTGGTCAACGCCGCAGGCAGGTCGGGCACGATTCGATCGCTCCGCACCAGAGCAATATGGATCAGGGGTAGAGTCGAAACCAGCCGGCGATCCACCGGCGCGGCGTCCTGCATCAGCGTTCCGGTATTCGCGATGGCCCAGTCGAGCTGGCTAATTCCGACTTTCGCCTGCGCCGAGACTTCGCGATTTACGTCGAAGGTCAAACCTGGCACCTGCGTGGAAATCTGCCGTCGATCGAAGCCATCCAGAAAGGGACACGCGGCCCATACCGCATAAGCCTCAGGCGCATCGCGCACTCCAGCGTCATTCAGGAACTTGACGATGAAGGCGAGCGCCTCATCCTTCTGAGGGAAGCGGTGAACTTCGGCGTTCACCGCTTCGGCTCGGACTTTGAAAGTTTCAAACACGGCATCCATAGGTCACGCCTCCTCAATCCGGCTGCACCCTCAGTGCACGACAATCCGCGTGAACGGATACACATAGGCGATAAGAAACACGAAAACGCCAACCAGCGATGCCAGCGCAATGCTGTGCCAGAAGACGTAGCGCAGGATGTCTCCTTCGTGGCCATACCACTGCGTCGCGGTGCTGGCGACCACGATGCTTTGGGCGTCGATCATTTTGCCCATAACGCCACCGGTAGTGTTGGCCGCAGCCATCAAAGCCGGAGAGACATTCACCTGCTGCGCCGAAATTTTTTGCAGGCTGCCGAAGAGCACATTCGAGGAAGTATCGGACCCCGTCAAAGCCACGCCCAGCCAGCCCAGCAGCGTTCCGAAGAAGGGATAAAGATGGCCGGTGCGCGCGAAGGCCAGCCCCATGGTCGCGTCCAGCCCGGAGTAGCGAGTCAACATCCCGATTGCCAGCATGGCGCCAATCGTCAATAGCGAGAAACGCACTTTAACCAGGGTTCGCCCGTAAACCGAAAAGATCTTGCGGAAGCTGAGTCCCATCACCAGCCCAGACAAAATGCCGGCGAGCAAAATTCCCGTACCCGTTGCGCTCAGCCAATTCAATCCGAAGACCGCGCCTTCCTTGGTCGGCTTTGGAACCACCGGCTGCACGCGCAACACAAGATTGTTCAGGGGAGTAACCGGAAACTGCGGGTTCGTAATCTTGCTCGGGGGAGTTTTCCAACTCGCCAGCGACGTGAATGTCTTCTCCGGCGCGTTCATGAAGTTCTTGCCGGTCTGCGTTCCCCACAAAAATACAATCACGCTCAGGATGATCCACGGCACCCACGCCCGGGTGACCTGCGAGCGCGAAAAGCCGTGATCGGCGCGGTGATTCGTCTTGCTCGCTTCGCCGTCAAATGTCCACACCCGCTTGGGATGCCAGATGAACAGAAAGCCGATCAAGCAGGCCATCGAAACCACCGAGGCCACAATATTGACCACCCAGGGCCCATGCAGATTGGACATCAGCAACTGCGGCACCGCAAAAGAAACGCCCGCCACCAGCAGAGCCGGCCACACCTCGACCATCGCGCCCCAACCGGCAAATGCGCACACCAGCCAGAACGGCACCAGGATGCAGAACGGCGTCAGGATGCGCCCCGCCATCGCGCCCAGCGTGAGCTCGCTGAATCCGGTTACTTTCGCCAGAGCGATAATCGGCGTGCCCAGCGCGCCGAAGGCCACCGGCGCGGTGTTCGCAATCAGCGATAACCCGGAGGCCTGCAGCGGCTTGAAGCCAAGCCCAATCAGCAGAGCGGCAGTCACGGCCACGGGCGTGCCAAAGCCCGCAGCGCCTTCAAAGAACGCGCCAAAACAAAAAGCGATGAGCAACAGCTGCAAGCGTCGATCCTGCGTAATCCCGGTCAAGCTGTGTTGCAGGATATTGAATTGCCCTGCCTCGACCGTAAGCTGGTACATGAAGATGACATTCAGAACGATCCAACCGATGGGAAACAAACCGTAACCCGCGCCATAGACCGCGGTCGCCCCCGCCAGCCGCGCCGGCATGTGGAAGCCGAAAATGGCGGTGAGCAAGGCCGCTCCCAGCCCGGCCAGCGCCGCGTAGTGCGCCTTCACGTGTCCCAACGCCAGGCTGCCTAGCAGCACAATAATCGGCACCGCTGCCAGCATGGTCGAAAGCCACCAGTGGCCGGTCGGGTCATAGCCCTGCGCCCACGGCGCCGACAACGCCGGGATTCTCAGAACGACGATGGCGGCGATGGCCGCAATAATAATGAAGGCCGCGGTTGCAAATGCATTCACTTGCGGAGGAGCCGGCGCCTTGGCCGGCGGTGTCTTAACCGGCATCCTGGCCGGCGCGAGCGTAGTAGCCATGAATCACCTTAAGCGGTCAGCCTGAACTTCTACTGCCAATACCCCGAAAGCTTAAGCGGTGGTGAAAAAGCTGGATGTGATGGACATCACTCGGCTTGGTGATTGTGGCGTCGGACTCGGAAACACCCGCCAGCGGCTGACAAGAACGGGCCTGTGAAACTGACATCCGGGATGCATGGATGCTTTCTTAGTTGCCGATTGCGGGAGGGGGATACTCGGGCAGCTTGTCTTTGTTGATGTTGGCTCGCTTCACTTCCAGTTCATCGAAAAGAATCGAAGGCGCCACAATGCTCCGCCGAGGTGACCGAAGTCGCCGCTCCGCCGCCCGCGAGCGTAATCCCGAAAATGCATGCCAGGATGCGAAGACCAGATCGATTCGTCATCTAAACTCAATTTTTTCTTTTAACCGCCAATGCCACACAGAATCGAGTCGCTGCCCAGATCGATTCACGATTACGCTAACATCGTTTTTCGGCGCTATTCTATTTGCGGTCGACTGACAGGCCACACAAAAAGCGCAATCGACAGGAACGAAACCGATTCTCCGTTCGTAACAACATTGAGGATAGGATGAAAACGCTGAAAGTGTCATGGATCGCTTCTGCTATCGGAAGCGCTGTCGGTTTGAGCTCATGGGCGCTCGGCCTGGGGCGAATAATGTGGTCCGGCCATCCACAAATGGCCAGCTTTCTGCTGACTTTGGTCACCACCATAGTGATTCAAATTGCGTGGCCCCATCCTACTGAAACCAAGTCGCGATAAGCACTGGCGGCGTTTCGCGAGGGGGACAGCCCAGGCCGATGCCCCCACATGCGAACGGTCAAAAGTCAAGGCCCACGCCTCGAGATTCTGAAGCGTGGGCATCACGGTTTCTGATCATCCCAACCACCAAAATCCCTACTTGGACGCGACCACGTAGCTTAGCTCTGGCTCGTACTTCCAGATGCTCCATTCCGTGCTCTCAATCAGAGGAGCCAACTTGGCCTGAAACGCCTTGTATTCTGCGGCGCTCATGCCTTTTTCACTTCCAATCGGACCATCCAGATCTCCCCAGCCGCTGAGGCCAAGATAGCTGTGAATTTCGTTCGAAGGTGTGCCGTACCGCGCCACGGCAACGCCGTAATCGGTGGCGCCGCCTTTCTTGATCGCCGGCACGATCGTGTCGCGGAACATAGCTTTCAGGTCATCCATCTTCCCGGACACCACCTTCGTCCGCCCCACGCGGACCATCGCCGGGACTTCCTTCGATTGAATCATGAACTCGGGCTGCATCTCGTCGATCCAGGTCTCGAGGCTGTCGGTCACTCCGTCGAGGCGCTGAAAGAGTCTCGCCATGTCAGCCTCGACCGGCTTCAGCTTCGGGTTCTGCTCGCCCATCTCCTTCCACTTCGTCGAATACCACACCACCGCATGCAGGTCGGGCCCACTCTCAGACTCCCAGACTGTGAACCCCTGCTCCGAGCCCGCCTTCTTCACGGTCGCGGCATAGTCTTTGACGGCGGCCTTCCAGTTCCCTTCCTGACCCAACTTCACCTTAACGAAAAGCACGGTGCGAAGATTGCCTTGCGCCCAGGACGGCACGCAAAACACGGTTAACGCAATCGCAGCCAGCAAACAGCATTGAAGCGGCAATGCTCTTCTCATCAATGATCTCCTAAGCCTCGTGAACCTACGCGCACCCTCGACAGCCAGAACGATGCATTGTGTGGGGTGCTGAGGCGCAGCAAGTATACATGTTAGTTTGAAGTCCTCAAGGATTCGTCGATCGAAGCGTGTGCGGATTCAACCTCTCGCTGGCCCTACCTTCAGCAGCTTTCGGTCACCGCTCCTCATTACGTTCCACGCTTGTGAATTTCCGAGGCGAACATATTTTGGATAGCGTCTGGCGTGGAGGCGGGAGCCTCGTGGTTTGGCTTGGATACGCACCCCCTCGGCGATATACCCCTATCCCCTATATCCCCTATCCCCACCCCTCAGTGGAATCATCGAGTCAGCGGGAAATTCTTCGCAGTTAGATATCAAAATACGCGAAACACAGGAGTTCGAGGGCGAAGAGGTGCGCGGCAGGGGACCGTCATGGCCTCGATCATGATCGCGCAAGGAAGCTGTCGACCAGGGTAGATGTCACAGCATGGTGTGGAAGTCGTTGGGCGGCGCTCCTTTTCCCTAGCTCTTTCGCGTGGCGAACGTTCCGCAGTGGTCTAAAGCCGAGTCGATTTTGGGCGACTCACGGGCGCGGCTTGAAGCCCTTTCAAAACAGAATACAAGCAAGAATTTTTCCACGGGCTGCTGGTCGAGGGGATGCGTGAGAACTTTTCTTTCGCCCTCTTCGGGGCGGGCTCATTTCCCACTTGCCACCCACGACTTGCGTCGTGGGCTGCATTCCTGCGCCGCTTCGCGGCTAAACCTGGCGCTTTCGTTCCAGCTTCAGAGCAATCTTGCCAGAATTTCGTAAGGACAAGAATTTCCGAAGGAGAAGAGTAGCATCCAACTGGCCGCTTGTCTCAGTTACCCATTTTCTTAATCGCTCCGAGCGGGGTTTGCAGGGTTCCGTCGTTATTGATGTCGAAATCGTAGGAAAAGGGCGTGAACGATCCGGCCTTGTAGAAGACGACCTTGCCTTCGCCGGTGAAGCAATCGAAGGGCATCTCACCGCCCAGCCCTTCGGTGATCGTGGCCTTGCCGGAGCGGAAAACGACCTTCATGCCGCCCATGCCAGAGACGTGCTCCCAGCGGCCCTCGTACTTGCCGGCGCAACTGGTGAGTCCGGGCTTGGGAGCTTGCCCATTCGCCCGTTGCGCGGGAGGAGGAGGCGCAGGCGTCGACGACATGCGAATATTTTCGGCGGTGGTGTTCACGATGTCGGAGCCGAAGCCGGTATCGACGCCGGGGACTTTGATGTCGTACATGTTTACGTTATTTTGCCCCCGGATTTCGCCCTCCATCCACTTGCCGTTGACCAGCACTTGCACACGATCGTGGAGATCGTATTGTCCGGCGGCGTGATCTTCGGCGGTAAGCTTTCCGAGCCGGTGTATTTCGTAGGGCCACATTTTGGAAACGTTAATGCCGTTGGGGAGGTGCACCAGGTAGGAGCGGCCGTGGACCTCGAGGATTCTGCCTTCCTGCCAGCCGTCGACCAAAACGCGCACGGTGTCGCCCACGTTGAAGCCGCCGGCGCCGGGCTGCGAATTCAGCGTGGCAGCCGGGGATGCGGAAGCGTTGCCGCCGGCGTTGGTGCGCGCCTTGAACGGAGAAGGCGCGGGCGGAATCTCGCCGCGGTGCGGATCAGCTTGGGCTTCGGCCGGGGTTTGGGCGTGACATTTTGCCGGTAGCAACGCGGCCAATTGTACGCGCAGCGCTTCGCCGCGCTGGTAGGCCTGCCCCTTTTTGTAGTTTTGATAATCGCAGGCGCCGGTGGCATTGTTGCAGGAAAAAACTTTGAAGCTTTGGCCATCCGTGCACACGTAAACGACATTCATTTGCAGCACCGGCGTCGGCGCGGGTGCGCTGGCCGCGGGCACAACCAACAGCAGACTTGTCCACCAAAATATGCGCATGGAACGACCTCGCTTGGGATGCGTCTGGGCGCGAAAATAAGTCGTCGCGCTGGGAAAAAAAAGCGTCGCGAAAGGATAGCACTAATAAGGAGGAGAAATCGCTGAGAAGGAGCGATGGCGCCTGGGCAGGGATTGCTCTTGACCTACGGAGAGAACGCGCTTGCGGAAAGCTCACATATCCGGGATAGGGACAGCTTCAGTGCAGCGTCGCTTCGCTCCGCGGGCAGCGGGGGCGGCTAGCGATGCGGATCGTGGTATGGCTCGGGCGGCGGACAGCGCGGAATTTATCGATGTGGCCAGCTGGTGATGGAGCACGGAAGGATGAGCGGGAGCGAGATTCTTCATCACCCCTGGGAAAAACGGCAGTCAAGGCTACTTCTTCAGCAGGTTCTGAATTCCATTCCACATAATTTCAGCGCCGATGCAAAGCAGAATAAAGGACATCACGCGCAGAATGCCCTGAGTAATGGAGGGCGAGAGTTTGGCCGTCATCAGATCCGCATAGGCGTAGCTGAAGTAAATGACGATGCCGATCAGGAGCGTCGCGAAAAGTAAACCGAGGTGCGCGAGCGCCGAATAGAACAGCGATGGCGTGGACGCGTGTGCCGCCAGGGTTAGGGCCACGACGATGGTTCCGGGGCCGGCCGTGATGGGAAACGTGAGCGGATAGAAGATTTTGTCTTGCAGGCTTTCGGAGGATGCTGTGATCGGAGTCGCAGCCTTGCGTTCGGGTTCTTGCTGGTTTAGCCAACCCCACCCCATGATGGCGAGTACAAGACCACCGGCAACTTGCACGATGGGCAGAGAAATCCCAAAGAAGCGAAGGATGTAGCCTCCCGCGATTTGCACGATCAGGAGGAACCAGATCGTACTGATGGCGATTCTTCGCGCGAGTACCTTCATCGTCGGAGGGTCAGCGTTGCCGACCACGGACAAAAACAGGACGGCCGAGCCGATAGGGTTGATGACGGGCAGAAGCGCACTGAATCCGAGAGGGATGAATTTGAGAACGAGCAGAAGTTCTTTCACAGTTAGCCCTCAGGTTCCTGGGATGAACCATTATATGGAAGCTCTTTTTGACGCTTAGCCTTAGGCAGCAATCTCCACCGGCCAGCGTTTGCTGAGTTCCATCGATTGTTCTGCAGATCAGGACTTAGCTGGGCCTTGAGAAACGAAGCCCGCCGGGGATTTCCGGGAACCTTGACACAGATTTACAAAGCCCTGACAAGAGAATGGAGCGCAACCGGTATTCTCACCGCGCGTCTTAGAATTTACGTAACCCCCGATGCCGAAACTCCACTTCCAAGGAGAACGAAAAAATGCTTTTTCCGCTATCTTTTCAAGCCTTACAACCTCGGCCAGCGGGCGCGATCGATCTTCGCTCTCCGTGTTCGCCAAGCTGTCTCTGCTAGCGATCTTCGCTCTCACATCGCTCCCCTCCGTTCAGGCGCGAACCGAAATCATCCTGCACAGCTTCGAAGGAACCACCGACGGCGAATTCCCAGCCTCCGGCTTGGTTGGCGACGGGCCGGGCAATCTCTACGAGGGGCGTCGGGAGACACTAACTTTGGAACATGGGGTCGTCCAGCCACCAATAGGCGGGCGCGAAGTCGATGTTATGAATGAAGAATTCCGAGCCGGGCATCGGCGCTTCGGTATTTGGAGTGTCTGTGGTCATGTTAGTCCTTGGTCGCGTGAGGCCAGCGCCGCCGCAAGCAACCGCGTCAACGGAAGCTGTCCGCCGAGTCAGCCATCATGTGGCATGAAAACGGGGACACTTCAGGTCAGGTCAATCCAAGCGCTGCGAACGAACGCATCCCGGGCAGGGATCGTTCTTGACGTAACGAAAGAAGCGGGCTTGGCCTCGGCTGGCCCAGTAGGGAGCTTGGTAGTCGTCGATGCTCGGTCCTGAGGTCATCAGGCTAAAGAATACGTGGCGCGACGGGCGGATCACGATTCCTACATGCCCGCGCCATACCACGAGATCGCCGGGCTGAGGCCGCGGGACTCGTTGAAAGCCCTCGACTCCCTTGTAGAGATCGGAGGAACTGGCATAGGAGTAGCCGAAGCCGGCGCGTTCGTAGATGCCGTGCACCAGATGGGAGCAATCGCGGGCGGAATGTTGGCGCACTTTCGGGTCGAGCGCCGCGGCGATTACCGACAGGCGATCGTCCTCGCTCAGGGTGCGGACGGGCTTGGGCGCGTGATTTCCGGTTGAGCCTGGCCGGACGGTGTTTGATGGAGCCGTGCTCGAGGCCACGGCGCTCCCAGATTCTGCCCAAGTTTTGGGCAGACTGAGAGCAAGCCCACAAAACAGGATCGCAATTGTGGCTTTCACCTCAATCCGCATCATTCCATTTTGATGCCTACTTTGCCGGCGCGCAGGTTACCGTTGTGCAGGGACGAAAGGAGCGCTGGCGCTTTTGCACATTCGTGCAAGAGGGCGACAGCAAGTGAATGGACGGGAGGTTTTGGAAGCTATCTCTTAAATGGGCTGAAGCCCCGTCATTTGTCGGCTCCGGGCGGGATGGCTGAAGAGGCTGCGGAAAAAGTCGAATCACGCACGGCCGCGGCTGAAGGCGTCCTTGAAAAGTAAGCCTTTGACCCGGCGCTGAAGCGCTGCTTTTCTTTGCTGGCAAATGCGGAGCCGGCGAGGATCAGCACAGCGATGAGTAGAGGCAAGGCACGGCGGAGATCGAACTGGACATGGGATGAATTAAACATATTTGGAAATCTTCCGCAGACAATGGGCCTTCCCGCGGGAAGCGATGCGAAAAACAGGAGCATTCTAGCCTAACCGGCGGCGAAGCCGGAATTTTCTTTGGCCTCGGAATCATCGGACAAAACACCTTGCTGCGTCGATCAAGTTGAGCGGTCGGTGTAGTTCGGATTCTAGTCAGGCTGACTCCAGGATCAGGTTGGAGTATTGGGTCGTGTCTCCGGTTCGAATCAGGCCGATGGCTTGGGGCACGCGTTTCTTGAATTCGAGGTGAGGTTCAAAAACCACCTGAATTCCTGCCAATGTCCGCTCGAATTCCCGGCGAGTTTCCTGGGTGTTGGCGGAAAGGAATTCCTCGGCCATGAATACGCTGCCAATTTGGAAATTTTCCCGAATTGCCTTTAGCACTTCGAGAACGCGCGGCACGTCATCCACCAGCGAGATGTCGATGGTTTCGATTCCCGGCCAGAAGGGAAAGCCGCGATCTGCAATGACCAGCGTGTTGGTGTGCCGCACGCGGCTCAAAAGTGAATGAATGCCAGGATTCAGGATACCTTTTTTTAGCATGAGACTAAGTCCTCGCTGTCACAAAGCGCAGCCTGTGCGACAAATTCATTCTGACAGGGCCACGGCGCGACCTGGTGCAGCCCGGTTTCCTCGCCTGTAAACGTATCACGCCGCCGCGATCTTTCTTAATCGAGCTTTCTGAATCGAGTTGCTCTCGCTAAAGGTCTGCGAGACGCCGGCCGATGTTATTTCCTGAAGAAGGGCTGACCGTCCAGCAGGTTGGTGAAGAGTTTCTAACTTTTCTGGGCGAGTCCTTCACACTCTGCCAAAGAGGTGACCTGGTGATTATCAACTTGTGGAAGTTGAAGCTGGCAGCGGCAGCGGCATTGTTTTTCATTCTCGCCAATCTTGGGGTGGCTCAGCAAACACCGCCTCCGCAGAATTCCACGACTAACTCGGCGGATCTGGCTTCCATGGATCTCGAGCAACTGATGGACATCAAGGTGACGACCGCGTCTCTATTTGCCGACAAGCTCTCCGAAGCGCCGAGCATCATGTCGGTGGTGACCAGCGACGAGTTGCGCCGATTCGGCGGCCTCACTCTGGGCGAAGTGCTGTATCGCGTGCCGGGCTTGACCCAGTCCAGCCAATACTTCACCGACCGCACCCTGGTGGCCGTGGACGGCGATCAGACCAAAACCTCCGGCGGACACATTCTGTTCCTAATCAACGGACGCCCCACACGAGAAGTCATGGAAGGCGGAATCATCTCCGATCTGGTGGAATCGTTTCCGGTCGAGGCTCTGGAGCGCATTGAAATCATCCGCGGCCCCGGTTCGGTGCTCTACGGTTCGAACGCTTTTTCGGCGGTCATCAATCTGATTACTCGCAAAGCCGTGGGAAACCAACTCAGCGTCAAAGGCCTGGTCGGAGCCAACGGCGCGCTGGCGTCTTCCGGGCACGTTATGTATAAGCGCGGAGACTTCAGCCTGTTCGGGGCGTCGCAAATCCACGAAGCGCCGGACTGGAACTTTACTTACCTGGTACCACCTCCGCTGCAACACAATCCGGACGCACCGCCCGAGCCGCCGTTTCACGACGTAGATATGATCGACCGCGGTTTCGGCGACTATCTGAGCGCGAACTACAAGGGCCTGAGTATCATGTCCGCCTTCACCGAGTCGCAAACGACCGCCTTCGTACAAGGCGCGGTCGGCGAAATGCGGCTCACGCGCGACTTCGCCAATCTCGGCTACGAACACAAAGTCCGCGCCAACTGGGACATGGACTTCAACGTCACCTACACGCGTACAACGTTGGTCATCTTCTCCTATCCTTATACCGACCGGGATGCCAACGATTTCGTCGCCGAGTGGACGAACCTGATCACGCTGAGCCCCAAGGATCGGCTGACTGCTGGCATGCTCTTCGACCGCATTGCCGGAACGGAAGTGGCCAGCATCGACCTAAAGGCCGAGGACGCCGGCGGCAATCGTCCTTCGGGCGGGTTCTATGTGCAACTCGATCACCAGTTGACACGCAGCCTGAAACTGATCGGCGGCTTCCAATCCAACAAATTCGCGAACATACCTTTTTCGACCGTTCCACGCGGCGGCGTGATCTGGAATCCATCCCATGTAGTCAGCATCAAGGCGCTGTATGGCGAGGCCTTTCGCCCGCCCAGCCTGGACGAAACGACGCTCAACTTGCCGGACATCCACGGCAACCCCAATCTGGTGCCTGAACTCGTCGAGACCATCGATTTGGGTGTCACCTTGCAGTTCGCGAAGCTTCAGCTGGGCGCCGACTATTTTCATAATCACCAGATTCACAGCATCATTACCGGTGGCGAAGCGCCCATTCACTACGAGAACCTGGGCGGGGTTGTCTTTAACGGCGTGGTGGCCGAAGGCAAATACTATTTTCGAAAGGACTTCTTCGCCCAGGGCTCGTTGCTCTTTCAAAAGAATCACGATCAGACGGGAGCAACTGACGTCACGCCCATTCCTAACTACGGTTTCAAGGCAGGCATGAGCTATGCCGGCAGGCGCGGGCTGATTCTGGGCCTGTCCGATGTGTCCGATGGAAAACCCGAGCCTTACATCTTCAACGTGAATCCGCTCAGCGGCTGGCGCCACAGTCTGAACGCCGAAGTGCGCCAGGACATTTCCCGGTTTCTGCACCTGCCCGAGAAGAACACCATTGCGATCGCGGCCCATGCCAACGACCTCTTGAACCAATCGGTTTGGCTGCCGGGCTTCGGCTTTTTCAACATCGACAGCATTCCGGTGCAGCAGGGCCGCACGGTCTATGCCGGTTTGGAGTTCGGGCTGGGCAAGCACTAGCTCGAGCGCTAGTGTATTGCGTCAAAAATAGTGATCGCTATATTTCGCTTCGATCCGGCATGAATTTTGCCGTCCTCGTCGAAAAATCAAAGGCGTAAACACAGGGGACACAGAGGATCACAGGGAAAATCGCCAATCTTATAAATGTCGATCGGTTTGACGCAGTAGACTGGCGGTGTCGTGCGTCGTGGAACGCAGTGCCCTCAAACTGCATGCTTCAATGGCTTATCGCTGCACGCACCGATTGATGCCATAAAGTCTCCCTCTCCAGCCGCCGATATTTGTCTTTGGGCAACCTCTTCGTCGGCCGTTTTCTGTGGAATTTCTCATCGGGGCGAAGACAGCTAAGTCTTTCGACAGGACTTTCAAGGGGAGCAAATTGATCATCCACTCGTGCGAAAGTAGGGCTACTGCAATCGGAATTTCGCTGTTCGTGATGGCTGCGAATTTGGGATTGGCGCAGCAAAGCGCCCCTCCGCAGAGTTCTGCCGCTCCGGCCTCCGATCTGGTTTCGATGGATCTGGAGCAACTGATGAATCTGAATGTGACCACGGCTTCGCGCTTCGAAGACAAACTCTCCACCGCGCCCAGCATCATGTCGGTGGTAACCAGCGACGAACTTCGGCGCTTCGGGGGCTTGACTCTGGACGAGATTCTGCAGCGGGTTGCGGGGATGACCGGCTCGACTATTTATTTTGTCGATCGCAGTGTGATCTCGGCGCGAGGCGACCAGACGAAAATCAATGGCGGCCATATTCTGTTCCTGATCAACGGACGCCCTTCTCGCGAAATTATGGAAGGCGGCGTCATCTCCGATCTGGTGCAATCCTTCCCGGTGGACATTCTAGAGCGCATTGAAATCATCAAGGGGCCGGGCTCGGTCCTCTATGGTTCGAACGCCTTCTCGGCGGTGGTGAACTTAATCACCCGGAAAGCGCCGGGCAATCAGGCGCTGCTCAAAGCTTTTGGCGGAGCCGGCGGGGCGGTCGACGCTAACGGAAGCTTTTTCTACAAGCATGGCGACCTGAGCGCCGTCGGCGCCGTTCAGCTTCATGACTTACCCGATTGGCCTCTGACTTACATCGTCCCGCCATCGCAGCGCGATCTGTCTTTTGCCCCGCACGTGCCTGACGTGGAGAATGTGAATCTTGTCGATCGAGGCGTGGGATCGTATCTCGGCGTGAACTACAAAGGGCTGAGTTTCATGTCGTCATTCACGGAATGGGAGTCCACCGGATTCATCGAGGGCACGGTGAGCGGAACCCGGCTCAGTCGCGATTTCGGCAATCTGGGCTACGAATTCAAGGTCAATCCCAAGTGGGACATGAGATTCGATCTGACGTTTACGCGCACCACCTTCAAGGAGCCTCCATTTCCTTACGTCACGCGGGATTCCAACGAATCCATCGCCGAGTGGACCAACCTCATCACTCTCAGCCCCAAAGATCGCCTATCTGCGGGCAGCTTGTTCAACCGCCAGGAAGGCCAAGAATTTTTTACCCTCACAACTCCCCCGTTCATCGACGCGCACGGCAGGCGGCTGGGAGGCGCATTCTACGCGCAACTCGACCACCAACTGCGCAAGGATGTGAAACTGATCGGCGGCTTTCAGACCAACAAAATCGGCAGCATTCCACTCAGTACCGTGCCGCGGTGCGGCGTAGTCTGGTCGCCGACGTCCCGCACCAGCGTGAAAGCGCTTTACAGTAAGGCGTTTCGCGCCCCGGCGCTGGACGAGATCCTGCTGAACAATCCCGGGCTGGGAGGCAATCCGAACCTGCTCCCGGAAAAAGTCGCCACCTTTGATCTCGGAGTTTATTTCGATGGCACTCGAACCCAGTTCGGGATCGATTATTTCCATAGCAAATTCACCGACAATATCGTGACTCAGCCGAGCCAAAACCGCTCCGTGTATTTCAATCTGGGCCAGGTCACCTTCAACGGATTCGAAGTGGAAGGCAAATATTACTTTCGCAAAGACTTCTTCGTGCAAGGCTCGACTCTGTATCAGCGGAACGCGGATCAGAACGGCATCGCCAACGTATCCCCGGCTGCGAACCTGGGATTCAAGGCGGGCGTGAGTTACCTGAACAGCCGCCGATTCACCGCCAGCCTTTTCGAGGTTTCCGACGCGCCCCTGGCCAACTACAATGCGGTGAATCCGCTGCAGGGCTGGCATAACATTCTCAATGGAAATTTGCGTTACGACTTCTCGAAGCATCTGCCCTTCGGCGATCGCACCGGCATAGCCGCAGTGGTGCACGCCAATAATCTGACCAATCAAACCATCTGGCTGCCCAGCGGATTCAGCAGCGTGGACACGGTTCCGGTTTCGCAAGGGCGCAACGTCTTCGCCGGTTTGGAGTTTGCACTCGGCAAGAATTGAATGAGTTTCACAGGACGGGCGACAATTTGGAGATTGGACGCGTGCCCGAAATTGGCAAGCCTGGCGTGCGCATTAAATTCGAGGTTAGGGCGTGAAGGCGGCGCTGCGGCTCTTGATGGTCGGACTGGTTCTGCTCAACTTCGCGGAAATCGGCCGAGCGCAGCAAAGCGAGGAGTACCACGTGAAGGCCGCGTTTCTGTTTCACTTTGCGCAGCTGGTGGAGTGGCCCGCCGACGCCTTGGGCGACGACAAAAATCCCATCACGCTCTGCACCTTCGGCAAAGATCCTTTCGGCGGCGATTTGGACACCACACTGCAGGGCAAATCCGTGGGCACCCGGCCTCTGCGCATTCGCCATGCAAAACAGATTCAGGAGATTCCAGGTTGCCAGTTGTTATTTGTGGGCGGCAACGAGCGCAAAGAATTACCGCCGCTGCTGGCGGCCTTGAAAGATTCGCCTGTCCTCACCATCGGAGAAAGCGATGAGTTTGCCAAGCAGGGTGGCATGATCGGCTTCTCGATGGACAACAATAAGGTGCGCTTCGATATCAACGTGGATGCGGCAGGGCGAGCGAAATTGAAGATCAGTTCGCGCCTGCTTCTGTTGGCCAAGAGCGTGATCGGGAAACAACCCTAGAGGAAGTTTTAAAAACATGTCATTCAAGCAGGCCTCGATCCAAACCAAATTGACGCTCCTGATCCTTTTTGCCAGTCTCTTTGCTTTGGTGCTGGCGGTCGCCAGCTTTGGCATCTACGAACGTTCCAATTTCCGCCGCGACATCGCCCAAGAACTCTCCACTCTCGCCGATACCTTGGGCGCCAACACCGCCGCCTCGCTCGCCTTCGACGACGCCAAGACCGCCGCCGACATGCTCAGCGCACTCAAAGCCAACCCCAACATCGAAACCGCCTGCCTGTACAACAGCAGCGGCACGCTCTTCGCCTCGTACCGGCGAAACGGCCTGACCCCGAGTTTCGCAGCGCCCGCCCTGCAGCCCGATGGAGCCTACTTTCAAGCGCAGTCGCTGACTCTATTTCGAGCTGTCTTTCTTAACGGGGAAAAAACCGGAGCCATCGCCATCGTCTCCGACCTGAACGCCTTCCGCTCCAAAATGATTCAGTACCTGAAGATCGCGACCATGGTGCTGGTTTTCGCCAGCCTGATTACGTATTTGATCTCCGCTCGCCTGCTGCGTACCATTACCAATCCCCTGCTGCAACTCGCCGAGGTGGCGACGCGCATCTCCCAGGAGGAAAACTATTCGCTGCGCGTGGTCCAGCTCGGCTCCGACGAGATCGGAAAAGTGGTCGCCTCCTTCAATCAAATGCTGGAGCGCGTCCAAGAACGCGACCTCGCTTTGGTTGGTCTCAACGACGATCTCGAACTTCGCGTGACGCAAAGAACCCAGGCTTTTGAAAAGGCCCGCGACGTCGCCGAAAAAGCCAGCCAGGCCAAGAGCGAGTTCCTGGCCAACATGAGCCATGAGATTCGCACTCCGCTCAACGGCATCATCGGCATGACTGAACTCGCTCTCGATACCGAGCTGACCTCGGAGCAGAAGGAATTTTTGCAGACCGTCCGTTTCTCTTCCGATGCCTTACTCGGCGTGATCAACGATGTGCTCGATTTTTCGAAAATCGAAGCCGGCAAGATCGACCTGGAAGACACCGACTTCAATCTGCGCGATACGCTCGAATCCACGGTGCGCTCCATGGCGGTGCGCAGCAACGAAAAGGGCCTGGAACTGGCCTGCAGCATCGCGCCCGAGGTGCCTGAGTTTGTCCGCGGCGATTCCACGCGGCTGCGCCAGGTGGTCACCAACCTCATCGGCAATGCCATCAAGTTCACGGAGCAGGGTGAAGTGGTTCTATGCGTTAAGAGCCCAGAGACAAGTTCGGGCGGCGGCGATTCCCTGTTTCACTTCGTCGTCTCCGACACCGGCATCGGCATTCCCGAGGACAAAAGGGAAATCATCTTTCAACCCTTCTCCCAGGCCGACACTTCCACCACGCGCAAGTACGGCGGCACCGGCCTTGGACTGACCATCACCACACGTCTCGTGCAAATGATGGGCGGAAAAATATGGATCGAAAGCCAGGTCGGCAAAGGTTCCCAGTTTCACTTCACCCTGCTACTCAAGGCTTCGAAGATGACCCGCCAGGTCGCCGCCGGCCCGTCGCCCCTGCTGCGGGGAGTGAAAGTTCTGGTCGTCGATGACAATCGCACCAACCGCCGAATCCTCGACGGCATGTTCACCAACTGGCACATGAAACCAAAGTCAGTGGAGAGTGCCGATCTCGCGCTGGCCGAACTGGCTGACACGCGCGAGTCCGCCGAGCCCTACGCACTCATCGTGACCGACATGCACATGCCGGGAATGGACGGCTTCGATCTGGTGGATTGCATTCGCAAAAATCCGGGCTTAACCAACGCCAAGATCATGATGCTAACCTCGGGCGCGCATCAGGGAGATATGGAGCGCTGCAAGTCGCTGGCGATTGCCGCATTCCTATCCAAGCCGATTCGCCAGGTGGAATTGCGCGACGCGCTGGGGCGCGTGCTCGCGGTCGGCAATCTTGGCCCCGCGACCGAAGCGACTCCGGCATCGCTCGCTCCGCTGAAATCTGCGCCCAAGGGGAAGGCGCTCAATATCCTGCTGGCGGAAGACAACCCGGTCAATCAGAAGGTCGCCAAGCGCATGCTGGAGAAGCGAAATCACCAGGTGATTGTCGCAGGCAATGGAGTGCAGGCGCTGGAGGCGTTGGGCAAGCAAGCCTTCGACCTCGTCTTTATGGATGTGCAAATGCCGGAGATGGATGGCATGGAAGCGACGGCCAGCGTTCGCGCCCAGGAAAAATTAACCGGCGTCCACCAACTCATCATCGCCCTGACCGCCCACGCCATGAAAGGCGATCGCGAAATCTGCCTCGCCGGCGGCATGGACGATTACCTCACCAAACCCATTCGCCCCGAAGAACTGGATGCGATTCTCAACAAATATTCGGCAACGGAAGCTTCACCGAAATCCCTGGCCGCTGCTGCAGGACTTCCATCCGAAACCTAAACCAACTTCGTATTCGAGAGCGGCATCTCCCGAATGCGCTTGCCTGTAGCCGCGTGAATCGCATTATAAAAAGCGGGAGCAAAGGGCGGCACTCCGGGTTCTCCCACGCCGGCAGGCGGCGCATCGCTCTCCACGATATACACGCCGGTGTGCTTCGGACCGCTATCCATGCGCACCAGTGGATAGTCGTTGAAGTTGCTCTGATTGACGACTCCGTTGCTCACGGTAATTTCGCTCATCAAGGCGAGACTGGCGCCGAAGTTGGCCGCTCCCTCGAACTGATTGCGAACGTTATCGGGCGCGACGACAGTCCCGGCGTCGACCGCGGTCCACACGTTGGGAATTTTTACCCGGCCATCACCATCGACTTCGACCTCGACCACAGTCGCCACATAAGTCAGGAAGCTGCGATGAGCGGCGATGCCGAAGCCGTGCCCTTTGCCACTGCGCCGCTTGGCCCAGCTTGATTGTTCTGCCGCGATCTCCACCACGCGGCGCAACCGCGCCGTATCCAGCGGATAGAGTGCTTGTTCGTCTGACCGGTCGGGCCTAGCCTCCAGAGGAACAATGCGCGCCGGCCCGATCAGCGAAAGCAGATACTCTGCCGAATCTCTGTGTGCAGCGTTCGCCAGTTCATCGGCGAACGAGTGAATGGCGAACGAATGATAAACGTTGGCTACGCTCCGCAACCAGCCAATACGCACATGCGCATCGGCCGGGCCATTTTCGGCGCGGTGATTGGGAATGTCGAAGGGCAAATTATTCCACCCCAATGACATTTCGCTGAGCGCGTACTTGGCATTGACGTCAAAGGTGGAGGCGATCGGAGGATAAACCGTTCGCTGCAGCCAGGCCGTGGGGTTGCCGTCGGCTCCCACTGCAGCTTTCATATACATGGCAGCGGTGGAGTGAAAGAAGTCGAACTGAATGTCATCTTCGCGCTTCCACACCACCTTCACCGGCTTGCCCAGTTGTTTCGATAAGACCGCCGCTTCCGCCACTTGGTCGGGTTTCGACTTGCGGCCGAAGCCTCCGCCGAGCAGCGTGACGTGGCAGGTGACATCTTCTTTTTTGATGCCGAGCACGCTCGCGATCGTCTCCTGCACGCCCTGCGGATTCTGCGTGGGCGCCCAGGCTACGACTTTTCCATCGTGGTACTCCGCCACCGCGACCGGTGGCTCCATCGAAGCGTGCGCGAGGTGCGGAGTGTAATACTCCGCCGCGATGATCTTGCCTCCCTTGGCAAATGCCGCGTCCACATCGCCTACGTTTCGTACCACCTTGCCCGGCTGGCGAGAAGTCGACTCCAGCGTTTTGCGAAATTGATCGGAGTTGTAAACCGCGTGCGGGCTGGTTTCCCAATCAATCTTCAAAGCCTTGCGCCCCTGAAACGCGGCCCAGGTATTGTCTGCGATTACGGCCACGCCACCCAGCGGCTGAAAGTGATGCGGCGGTTTGAAAGTATCGATAGTCAAAGTCCGCTGCACTCCGCGCACCTTGAGCGCAGCCTTGTCGTCGTAAGATTTAATCTTTTGCCCGAGAACTGGAGGATGCTCGATGGATGCGTACACCATGCCCGGCATGGCGGCGTCCATTCCGAAACCAGCCTTGCCGGTCACGATGTCGGGAAGATCGAAGAGCGCGTTATCTTTACCAATGTAGCGCCACTCTGCCCGGCTCTTGAGTTTCACGTCCTCTTTTTTAGGAACCGGAAGTTTCGCGGCGGCCGGCGCGAGTTCGCCGTAACTGAGCTTGCGTCCGCTGGGTTTGTGCACGACGAAGCCAGGCTCGGTGCTGCAATCTTTCTCCGCCAGACTCCATTTCTGTGAAGCAGCGGTAATCAGCATGGCGCGCCCTGTACTGCCTACAATTCGCATCGGCTCAAAGAAACTCCGCACCGAATGCGAACCGTCAGTATCCTGATCGCCATACTTTTCATCGCCGAGCGCCTGCTCGATTTTCACCTTCGACCAGTCGGCGTCGAGTTCGTCGGCCAGCACCAGCGGCAGCGCGGTGCGGCTGCCGCAGCCCATTTCGGAGCGCGACGCGATGATGGTCACGGTTCCGTCACTCGCGATGCTGAGAAACATATCGGGGTGGAAAACGGTCGCGGCCTCCTCGGAAAGCCCCGCCCACAGCTGCTTTGGAACCACACTCATGCCGAGCACAAACGTCCCCGCCGCAAACGCCCCTTGCAGAAATCCGCGCCGGCTCACATTCTGGATCGAGTTCATGCCATCTCCTTCGCGGCTTTGTGAATCGCCGCCCGAATGCGCTGGTACGTTCCGCAGCGGCAAATATTGCCTGCCATGGCCTCGTCAATCTGCGAATCGGTGGGATGCGGAGTCTGCTTCAGAAAAGCGATGGCCTGCATGATCTGCCCGGTCTGGCAATATCCGCATTGCGGCACTTTGATTTCCATCCAGGCCTTCTGCACCGGGTGCATGCCGGCGGCGGAGACGCCTTCGATCGTGGTAATAAGGGTCGCGTTCACGTCTTTCATCGCCACCGAGCAGGATCGCACCGCTTCGCCGTTTTGATGCACCGTACACGCACCGCACAAAGCCATACCGCAACCGAACTTCGTGCCCGTGAATCCCGCCACGTCGCGGAGGTACCACAGCAGCGGCATATCGGGATCGCCGTCGTAAGTTTTTTCCGTTCCGTTTACCTTGAAGCGGATCATAATTATCGTTCCCTCGCGCTCACCGCAAGACGGTTGAGACCGTTCTATCCTATGCATCCGCCACGCCGGGTTCAACCGGATAAAGTTTTGCCTTCCGATTCGTGGCGCTAACGGCAAATTGTCCACTATCTTCCGAGCGATGGCTGTTGATACCATCCTTTGCACACTATGCCAACCGAGCGCATCGACGCCCACCACCACATATGGAAATATTCTGCGGAAGCCTATCCCTGGATAGGAGAGAGAATGGAGTCGATTCGGCGCGATTTCCTCGCCGGCGACTTGCTGCAGGTGATGCAGGCAAACGCGATCGACGGAGTTGTTACCGTTCAAGCCAGGCAAAGCCTCGAGGAAACGGGATGGCTGCTGGACTTGGCGCGCGGCCAGCCCATGATGCGAGGAGTCGTAGGCTGGGTTCCGCTGACCGACGCCGCGGTCGGCTCGCAACTGGAAAGGCTCGCTGCGAATCCGAAGCTGAAGGCAGTCCGGCATGTCCTACACGACGAGCCGGATGACT
This sequence comes from Candidatus Sulfotelmatobacter sp., assembly GCA_049513475.1. Taxonomy (GTDB): domain Bacteria; phylum Acidobacteriota; class Terriglobia; order Terriglobales; family Acidobacteriaceae; genus Sulfotelmatobacter. Next base: position 44,371 of record JBEKWC010000029.1, read on the forward strand.
TCTACATGCTGCGCGACGACTTCAATCGCGGGGTGACGCTGCTCAAGCAATTCGAATTAGGTTACGACATTTTAATCTTCGAGCGTCATCTTCCGCAGACTCTCGAATTCGTAGACCGTCATCCCAACCAGATTTTCATCGTTGATCACATCGCCAAACCCAAGATTAAAGATCATCTCTTGACTCCTTGGCGCGAGCAGATGCGGGAACTCGCCCGCCGCGACAATGTTTACTGCAAGCTATCGGGAATGGTGACCGAGGCCGAGTGGGGGTCTTGGATGGTGCAAGATCTTCAGCCTTTCGTCGATGTGGCGATCGATTGCTTCGGTCCCCGCCGTCTGATGTTCGGGTCGGATTGGCCGGTGCTGTTGGTGGCGTGCACTTACGAGCGTTGGATCGAGGTCGTGGAGCACACCACTTCATTTTTCTCGCTTTCCGAGCGGGATCGCTTGTTCGGTGATACCGCCAAAGAGGCTTACAGACTGTAGGGTCGAGCCTAGCAACTTACTAGGTCTCTACTGGAAGCCATCTCGCCTCTCCTAATGAACCAAAGAAGCGATTCCTCCAGAGGCTAAAGTTCGCGTCTTTGCTTCGCCTGGGGCGGCACGGCTGGCAGCCGTGCCCTACCCGATCGGATTCATGAGATAGCTACTAACCAATCGCACCTTAAGGCTGGCTTCCGTTGAACAACTGAAATTCGCGAAGCCGAGGCGTGGACGAAGCGGAGAGAATCTTAAGCCGCACGCGTTGCGTACTTACAGGACGGAATAGGTCGATCTTCTTATGCCCGATGGTAGTGCCCGAGTAGATCGTCTTCCATTTTGTACCGTCTATAACTTGGATCGTATACTTCTGCACCTTCTGGCCTTCTATCAAATATTCCATAGTTAGCGCGCGATCGAAAGTGACGGGGTTAGGGAAAGCCAGGTCGATGCTGGCGCGATGCGAACCCTCGGGCGGCGACCATACTGTGTCGGGATCGGAATCGAGCGCAGCGTGGTAGCTTGCGGCATTGCGGGCGCGGGCTGCGAGATTCTTCTCCGGGGCATAGGTTGAGTGAATGGCCTCGCCGAACTCTTTGAGGCGCTGCACGTCTGCTTCCGGCAGCAGTCCCCGCTGGTCGGGGGCAATGCCAATCATCAACTGCGCTCCGTGACCTACCGTGCGTTGGTAGGTGTCGAGAAGCTCGTTCACCGATTTCAAACTGGCCGCGTCGTTCGGATGCCAGAACCAGTGCTCTTTTCTCAGCGGAGTATCGGCCTCGGCGGGGCGATAACGGAGATAGCCGCGCAGGTCGAGCACATTCCAATTTTCCTCCGGCGCAACACCATCTTCATTCCCCACCCAACGTATGTCGCCATACTTAAGCAGAGCGGCATCGGCAAAGATTAGAGTATTCGGTTGATAGACTCGCAAATGATCGACATAACTGTCAAAGTTATACACGTGCCCTTCACTGCCCGCGCCATCGAGCCAGAACTCTACTAGGTCCCCATAATTGGCGGCTAGCTCGTCCAATAAAGAAAGATAGTAGCGATCGTAGGCAGCGCTGTCTTTATAGCGTACTTCATGGCGATCCCAAGGGGAGAGATAAACGCCGAACTTGAGTCCATACTTATGCGCAGCCTCCGCGACATCGCGCACCAGATCTCCCTTGCCTTCTTTCCACGGGCTGGACTTGACGCTGTAGTTACTCTGCGCGGTCGGCCAGAGGCAAAAACCGTCGTGATGCTTGGCGACAAAGACGACATATCGAATTCCGGCCGATTTGATGGCGCGCATCCATTGTTCGGGATCGACCCTGGGAGGATGGAATACGGATGGATCGGCGGTGCCGTCTCCCCACTCCTGATTGAGAAAGGTGTTGGGGCCGAAGTGAATGATGGCGCCCATCTCCAGATCCTGCCAGGCGAACTGCTGCGGGCTGGGCTTGAGGTCGGTAACATTTTGCGCCGGTGAAAGCATTGCGCACCATACAATTGCCGATCCCAGCGCGGTGCGACCGAGTTGCTTCCAGCTTGCATTCATAAAAGTGGAGTGAGGGACGACGCGATTGCTTTCTCCCCCATCATCTTTCTGGTTCGCCATCAACTGACTGGGAGATACCGTTAAGCTGGTGCATCAGCCTCTCGACCTTCTTTTCAAACGAGTCGAGGTGGTGGCTCGACCCTCGACGGCGCAGTGCGGGCTTGCTGTCGCCACTTGATCGGAGACTGGACATGCCCACCGAGGTATGAATTTCGCGGGCTGCGGTGACGCGAACGATACGCCCGACGTTGGCGGAATTGACGCCGCCGCAAGGCATGATCTCAATACGATTCTTCGCTGCCTGCGCCAGCCGGGCCAGAATGGAGAGCGCATCCGTGGCGCGCTGCTGGCCGCCGGAGGTCAGGATGCTTGAGGCTCCCGTCAGAATCACATCTTCCAGCGCTGCGAGTCGATCCTTGGCGAGATCGAAGGCGCGATGAAAGGTCACGTGCAAGGGGTGCGCCAGGCACGCCAGCATTTTCGCTTTCTCTACGTCAACGCGATTGTCTTGGTCGAGAATTCCCAGGACCACGCCGTTCATTCCGATGCGCTTGGCGGTCTCGATGTCGTTTTTCATGCTCTCGATTTCAAGATCGGAGTAAAAGAAATTGCCGGCGCGGGGACGAATCAAAACGTGAATGGGGATAGCTACATGGCGGCGGGCGGTCTGCATCAATCCGGCGCTGGGAGTAATTCCTCCCGAGGCTAAGTCGCTGCAGAGTTCGATGCGGTCGGCGCCACCGCGCTCGGCCGCGACCGCGTGCTCCACCGACTCGACGCAGATTTCAACCACTACGGAGTTAGCCATGAATGTCACCGCGCTGCGCCAGAGGTCCCGGACTACAGACGGAATAAGGGATCAGGTACATGGGCCTCTTTGGAGAGGGGCGCGAGGCCGCCATCCCGCTTTCTTTGGGATGGCGGTCTCGCCGGTTTAGAAGGAGTACACGGCGCTTAGCTGAATACGATGCGGCTGCCACAGATTGTCCCGCGCCCAAGCCCCTGGCGAAACTAGATCCTCCGTACCCTTTTTGGGGATCAGCGATCCAAACGGGGTGTTGCCACAGTTGCCAAAATTCCCGCAGGGAATGACGGCACCCGAATGCCAGGTCGAGCCGGCGTTGAACATTTCAAAGCGAAACAAGAGTTGCTGCCTTTCCGTGAGAGCAAAAGACTTGCCGAAGCTTATATCCAGGTCTTCGTAGTACGGCCCTCGCAGGGCGCCCTTTTCCTCGTCGCCGTAGGTGCCCTGAGGCGCGACGGAGAACACGCTGGTGTTCACCCATTCGGTGGGGTTGCGCCGAAAACCATTTTCCGCGCTCCCCGATTGGTCCAAGCGGTATCGGCTGGTGAATACGACGCCCATTTCGTCGAAGTACGGGCCAGAATATCCGTAGCCGGTGAATACTCGACCGGAAGTTACGGAGTAGATGCCACTCGCTTTCCAGCCACCCAGAAGGGCGTTCGCCCAACCCAGCGACCAGCGTTGTCCTTTGCCGACGGGCAGTTGCCACGAACCGTTGACGGTCAATCGATTCGGCTGGTCAAAACTGGCCGGCCCGTAATCGGCGCGAATATTGTGCGGGTCTTGAATGAAGCCATTGTTGCCGTTGACGTTGTTGATGCCGGAGGTCTCATCGAGGGCCTTCGACCAGGTATAAGCAACGTTGTAGGTAAGGCCGTGACGAAAGCGCTGACGCAACTGAACCTGAAGGGAGTTATAGCTCGCACCCAAGAGGTTGGCATTGGCATACATCATGGAAGGAAGGTTGGTAAAAGGCACGCGCGTGTCGATGGGCTGGAAATTCGGGTCGGTCGCGCAGGACGCCATCGCGCCGGTGGCTTGCGAAATGTCAAACAAATAGTTACAGGCGTCGCCCGGGACCTTCGCAGGATAAGCCGCATTAAAAGGCAACTGCGTGGGAAGGCGAACGCCATGAGAACCTACATAGCCTACGTCCAACAGCAACGTGGGACTTATGGCATATTGCGTATCAAGCGTCCATTGCTGGTTATAAGGGTTGTGGTTGAAGGGCCAGTTCACCTGATTCAGGATGTAATTCGTGTTGATGAAATCGTTGCTATCCCAGGAAGGAAGCGTAAATACGCCGAGACCGGCGATGGGAGGACTCCACAGGTGATTGAGAGTTGGGCCGGTGTAACCCGTGCCGGTGCCGCTGGAGCTTGGATAGCTTGACGGCAATAGAGTTTGTAAGCTGTTCGAGTCATAATTCTGAACTTGATCGTAATAACGCATATAAGCGTCATAGAAAAGGCCGTAACCTGCCCGCACCACAAAGCGGTCGGTGGCGAAAGGCCTCCAAGAGATCCCGATGCGGGGGGCGAAGTCCTTTTTGTCTTGCGGCACCAGGGATTTCTGAATGCAGCAGTCCAAGAAGGCTGGATTGACAGTCTTGCCCTCAGAAGCGGCCAACTGGTCGATGCCATGGACAAAGCTTTTGCTCAACCAGTCGATGCTGCCACCGTTGGCGGGATTGAGGCCCCATCCGCTGTTATCGATGCTATGAAAGGCTGGGGGAAGTTCGTAGCGCAAACCGAGGTTCACGGTCAGGCGCGGGGTCACACGGAGATCATCCTGAAAAAAGAAGTTCCAGTTCGTGCCTATGGTGTGAAGGTAGTCGACGCCCAGCGGGTAGGGACCGGAGAGGCTGCTGGGATCGCTTAGCAGGAGATCGGCAAAAGGGTTCCCCGCTCCGGCACCCGGACTTCCGCTAACGCAGGAGAGCGCGGCGCAGTTTGCGGTGTATTCGCCGTTGAAACTAATATTGCCGGTGCCCAGGTAATTGTCCTGCTCGAATTCACGCAGGCGCCGAATATCCACCCCGATAGTGAACGTGTGCCGGCCTCGGATAAGCTTGAGATTGTCGACGAATTCGTACGTAGCGCTCTTGGTGGATGTTCCATTGTTGCCGTTGCCGATATTCTGGTAATCATCGTTGAAGTTCAGGTTAGGGATCCCATAAAGAGCCGGAACCTCAGGGGAGTTACTGAACCCGAGCAACTGCTGCTGCAGATTGGGCCCATAAGCGGTGTCGGCGTTGCTGGCAAAGAAGAGATGACTGTAGCCGATGCGCGCGGTGTTGATGCTATTCGCGTCGATGGTACGCTCCCAGTTCAATCCGAAGAGTTGGGCGCGGGCGAAGTTCGTGGAGCCGGTATAAGGCAGGACGCTGGGGTTCGGCTCGTCGTCGCCACGCACGTTACCGGTGAAATAGAAACGATCTTTGCTGCCAAAGTTTTGATCAACGCGGAAAGTTTCGTTGTTGGTGGTAACCGACTGGTGCACCGGAACAAGATAGTTGCCGCAGGGCAGCGCGCAGGTGATATTCGGCAGCGGATAAAGATTAATCAACTTCTGCCCGGTTGCGTTGATCGACCCGGTGGGGATCTGGTTGCCTTGCAGTGGGGCGCGGGTGGTGGGGTCATTTCCGACGGTGGTGGCTGGATTGTAGAGTTGAAAGGGCCAGTCGGAGAAATTTCCGGAGCGCTCGGCCATGGTTGGAACCTGGATCGCGTTCTGGACAGGGGTGGTCCGGCGACGCCCTCCGTCATAAGCAAAGAACCAAAAGGTCTTATTCTGCCCGTCGTAGAAGTGAGGTATCTTGACGGGGCCTCCGAGCGTACCACCAAACTGGTTTTGCTTAAACGGCGTGGTCGTGGGAATCGCTCCGCCTTCGAAAAGATGTTGTTCCAGCGCCAGGGGGCTGCGCGGAAAGAACAAATCATTCTGCAGGTAATCGTAAGCTTGGCCGTGCCAGTGGTTGGTGCCGGACTTGATGGCTACATTAATCTGACCCGAGCCCTGGCCGTATTCCGCGGAGTATAGGCCGGTTTGCACTTTCACTTCCTGAATGGCAAATTCAGAGGGCAAGCCCGAGGCCGTGGTAAAGAAATTGTCAGTGTCCGCGACACCATCAACGGTAAAGCTCACAGAGTCGGGGCGGGCGCCGTTGACGCTCACTTCGGTGAAATTCTGGTTGAGGCCGTGGAGGGCGAAGAAGGTTTGCGACCCGCCGCTAAAGTTGGCCGCGCCGGCGCTCAAGCCCACCAGATTATTGAAGTCGCGTCCACTGGAAGGGAGTTCCTCAATTGTCTTCTGGTCGAGCACCGTGCCCGTGGTGGTATTGTCGGTTTGCACCATTTGAGCGTCAGCGGTGATCGTCATCTCCTCCTTGATTTGGCCGACTTGCAGGGCGAAATTTTGGCGCAGAGATTGGTCTACTTCGAGGATGAGGCCGCTGCTCACGGTAGTCTTGAAGCCGGGGGCTTCCACTTTGACCTGGTAAATTCCGGGGATTAAGTCCACGAAAACGTAATCGCCTTCGCTGGTGGTTACGAAGCGGCGAACTACGTTGGTGTTGAGGTTGGTGGCAGTCACTTGTGCAGCGGAGATGGCTGCGCCGGAGGAATCTTGCACGTGTCCAAGGATGGTCCCCTGTGAATTCTGAGCCTGGAGCGGACCGGCGAGCGCCACCAACAAAGCAAAAAACAAGAACATGCAGGCACGAAAGGCTGCCTGGGAGTGGGCAGAAATCGTCTGGGTCATAAGGTTCTCCTGGAATAAGTACAGAAACCTCGCCCCGGAGGATAGGGGCGATTGCTCGTCATTGTCAACCGAAAAATGATCGTATAGCCGCTAAACGATCAATCAATGTGGCTCTTAATGTCACTTAATCGCAAGATTATGATCGAAACGGATTTTATTGGCATTTACGCAGGTTGCGGTTTGGTAGGATAATGCGCGGTGTCTGGGCGGAGCTTGGTGCGAAAGTATCCCTAAGACGGGCCAACCACATAACAGCTGTTCATGTCCAAGACCAAGGAAAATCGCGACGATCAAATCCTGAAACTCCTGCTCCGTAAGGGTTCCGTGACGGTGGAGGAGTTGATCGCTTCTTTGGGGGCGTCGGCGCCGAGTATTCGTAGGGATTTGACGCGGCTGGAGGCGCGCGGGCTGATTCGCCGCACCCACGGCGGCGCCGCGCTGGTGCAGGAGTTGCTCTATGATCCCTTCCGCTACGATGCCGCCTTCCAGACGCGCGAGCACCGCTTCGTAAAAGAAAAACGCCACATCGGAGTGGCCGCCGCCGATTTGGTGGGAGAAAACGAGACCATCGGCCTGACCGCGGGGACGACCACTACCTGGGTGGCGCGCAGCCTGCGCCATCGCAGCAACATCTCCATCGTGACCAATGCGGTCAACATCGGCATGGAACTGTGCAACATGCCGGGCCTCAAGGTCCATTTGACCGGAGGCTACGTGCATTGGCCGTGGTCGTTTTCGCTGATTGGCGGGGCGGCCATCAGTTTTCTGGGCGATAGTTTTCTGGACAAACTCTTCCTGAGCGTCTCCGGCATTGACGCCATTCGCGGCACCACCACCAATCAATCGGACGAAGCGCTCACTTTTCGGGCCATGGTGAAGCAAGCCAAGGAGGTGGTCGTGGTCGCCGATTCCAGCAAGTTGGGAGTGGTTACGCCTTCTTTGATTTGCCCGATCGCCGACGTGCATACGCTGGTCACCGACGCCGGGGCCGGCGACGAAATGGCGGAGACCTTCACCGCCAAAGGGATCAAAGTGATTCGAGTGTGAATGTTCTCGCTATGAAGAACTTCGTTTTCTGGCTGGCAATGGTTTTGCTCGGGCTGCGATTGGCGGCGCAAGACTTCGCAGCGGATGAGGCTTTCCGCAATCCAACCCTCACACCGGAACAGAGAGCGGCCGATCTTGTGGGCAGGTTCACGCTGCAGGAAAAAGTGTTGCAGATGCAGAACGCTGCGCCCGCGATTGCGCGCCTGGGCATTCCCGCTTACGACTGGTGGAATGAGGCGCTGCACGGCGTGGCCCGCGCTGGCCGCGCCACGGTATTTCCCCAAGCTATAGCTCTCGCCGCTACGTGGGATACCGACCTCATGCAGCGCGTGGCGGATGCGATCTCGACCGAGGCCAGGGCAAAGTACAACGAGGCGCAACGCAACGATAATCACGCGCGCTATCGCGGGCTTACTTTTTGGTCTCCGAATATCAATATTTTTCGCGACCCGCGCTGGGGGCGCGGCCAGGAGACTTACGGCGAAGATCCTTTCCTCACTTCGCGTATGGCTGTGGCTTTTATTCGAGGAATGCAAGGCGCCGATCAGCATTACTTGAAAACGATCGCCACGCCCAAGCATTTCGCCGTGCATAGCGGCCCCGAGCCGGCGCGGCATTCGTTCGATGTGCGCCCCTCGGAGGTCGATCTCGAGGAAACCTATTTGCCCGCCTTTCGCGCCAGCATCTCCGAAGGGCAGGCGGGATCGGTGATGTGCGCCTACAATCGCATCGATGGCGTGCCGGCGTGCGCCAGTTCTTTTCTGCTGCAACAACAGCTGCGAGGGATGTGGGGGTTTTCCGGATATGTGGTGAGCGATTGCGGCGCCGTCACCGACATGGTGGAGGGTCATCGCTACGCGCCGACTATGGCAGCGGCCGCGGCTATCGCCGTGAAGGCTGGAACCGACCTGACCTGCGGGGACGAGTATGCATCGCTGGCGGAGGCGGTGCAGCGGGGATTGATTTCCGAAACCGAAATCGATCGCGCGCTGGTTCGATTGTTCGTGGCTCGCATTCGCCTGGGCATGTTCGATCCGCCCGAACTCGTCCCGTATGCAAAAATCTTGGTTTCGGAAAACGATTCGCCCGAGCATCGGCAGTTAGCCTTGCAGGCCGCACGAGAGAGCATTGTCTTATTAAAGAACGCTTCGGTTCATAGCCGGTCGCTTCATAGCCAGAAACCCATTTTGCCGCTGCAATCTGTAAGGCGGATTGCGGTGATCGGGCCGGCGGCCGACGATCCCGATGTGCTGTTGGCGAATTATTACGGCACACCTTCGCACTATGTAACTCCGCTGGCGGGAATCCAGAAACAGTTCGCCGGCAAAGCCGAGATTCGTTTCGCGCAGGGCAGCACGTTCACTTCGGCGTCGCCCAGCCTCATTCCGCCGGATGTACTGACGCCTCAGCCAGCGGAACCAGCGCATTCGCAGGCGACTGGAGATTTTCATGGCCTGCTTGCTGAATATTTTTTGAATCCTGACTTACGCGGGGCGGCGGTTTTGGCTCGCGTCGAGTCTCGCGTTTGTTTGCTGCGGGAAGCGGAGGATCCCGAGATAGAAGCACGTGTCCCTCGAAACGGTTACTCAGTTCGCTGGAGCGGTGTTCTCGTGCCTCCCTACGACGGTGAGTATCAGTTGGGGGTGGTTCGTGTGCGCTGTGAAGATTGCCTGGCGGATGATGACGCTCACGTTTTTCTGGACGACCAACTCATTCTTGACGACGCAAACCTGCCTTCGGCATCGGGGCGCGGCAAAACTGTTACTTTACGATTGCGACGCGGCCGCAAACATCGCCTGCGCGTGGAGTATCGTCAACGCATTGGTGGCGTGGGCCTGAAACTGGTGTGGATTCCTCCAACGCAGGCATTGCTCCACGAGGCCGTGAACACGATCCGCAAGTCCGATGTGACGATCGCCTTCGTGGGGCTGAACTCCGAACTTGAAGGCGAAGAGATGCCGGTAAGCATCCCCGGATTTTCGGGAGGGGACCGCACCACCCTCGATCTTCCCACACAACAGGAAGAGCTTCTGGAAGCCGCCAGTCAGACCGGCAAGCCTCTGATCGTAGTCTTGCTCAGCGGCAGCGCCGTCGCCGTGAACTTTGCCCAAGAGCACGCTGCGGCGGTGCTCGAAAGCTGGTATGGAGGCGAGGAAGCCGGCACGGCCATCGCCGAGACTCTAGACGGAGAGAACAATCCGGCGGGGCGTCTCCCGGTGACTTTCTACCGCTCGGTTGCCGATCTACCAGCGTTCGAAGATTATAGGATGCGTGGGCGCACCTATCGCTATTTCACGGGAAAACCGTGGTATCCCTTCGGCGGTGGGCTCAGCTATTCCAACTTTCACTACTCGGATTTGCACGTGCAGCCAGGCGACCGCGAGAGTGCGCATCTCCAGGTTTCCGCCCAGGTTCAGAACTCCTCCGCGCGCGCAGGGGATGAGGTGGTGCAGTTCTATGTTTCTAGTGACGCCACTTCCGATGAGCATCCCATCCGCGAATTGCGCGGCTTCCAACGCATTCACTTGGCTCCCGGGGAAATTAGAGCGGTCAATTTTGAACTCGACCGCGAAGGCCTTGGCAGCCATGCGGCAAGAGAGCCTCAGCCGGCGCTCAAGTTCCGCCTTAGCATAGGCGGCGGCCAACCCATTGAGAAAAACAACTACGTAGATGGGATCTTCTGACGATCGCTGATTCGCAAACAGAGTTCTTAGCTAAAGGCTGATGCAAAACTCCGATGGAGGCTTTCAAGAAGACGCACGACATCGGGTCCGATCCACCGATGGCTGTGTTTGCCATTTTGCAGAATCCCGAGGTGCGCCGATCGTTTCATTTTGCCGGGCAATTGCCGTGGCGGTGGACGCGTTATTCACGGGGAATTGGACGACCTAACGGTCTCAGGCGCTGGATTATGTGCTGCAGACCCTTCCCGGGTTTTGGGTTTATAAGAACTGTGTGACAAAGAAGGAGACCGGTTTGCGCAGTTTGGGTGTCAGCTTATTGATCCGACTTGTACTGCATTACCCCAGAGGCGTGACTTCGCCAGTTGATCTGCTCGTTAGCTGGAGCATAGGCTTGGACAGAATGGCGGCGCTGATCTAAAGTGCTCTGTCCTGAGATGAATTTGAGCGGTCTAAGATAAGCGCAGACTCGTGAGTGAGGCGCGAGCCGATCCCCGAGCGATGTCAGGCACGATAACCAATTCAAGGGTGGTGACATCGGATAGTACAACCTGAAATTCCTCGACCTCGCGTGTTGCGTTCGGCGGACTGAAATTCCACTGCTGGCGCACAATTTCTCGAAACGATCGTCCACCATCCCCAGACCATCGCAAAACGAACTCTTGGGTACGCGATGTCTCGGTTTCTTCGAAGACGAGCGAGATGCGTGCCAGTCTTTGCGGCTCGTCGAACATGAGCCGGATGGTCTGAGTGCCAGAATCGGCGGCACGCCACCCCCGCGTTCCTCCCGTGACCAACGCAGACTCGACCGGATATTTCTTGTCTTCGGATGTGACCTCGACCACGGCTGCAGCGTCGAGGTCCAGCCAGCCTTCGTCGAGGGTCGGAGCATCCTGCGGAATCGGCGTGATTCGGCGCTTGCGCATAACACGCTAGTTTACCTCCGGTCCTGCTATCGTGCTTTCCGCTTCGCCATTGCCCCATCTTGGCACGCGCACGTGTTCTAAAGCTTGCCGGGAAGTGGAGTCTGCGTGGAGCGTTTGGGTCGGTCGGTGCGCCGGGTCATCTTGTTGGCGACTGGTACCCTCAGGGCTGCAACGTTCCGAGGTGCGCGGTGCTATACTCGCAGTGAGGTGGTTACCACCTTCTCCTCTTTCAGGTTCCCTGAGCTAAGTCAGCCCATCTGAAGTTTTCTCTCCTTAGGCGATTGAAGAAAGCCGCGTGCCCCATGCCTTCGAATGCGATCCTGCACGAAGCTCAGCAGCTCCACAACGTCAGTGACCGTCTTGACACGCTGGCAGAGCAACATCCGCTCGTCTCAGAAGCGCTCATTACGATTGCCGGAAACGTTCGTATCACGGCTACTGTGTTGGAGGTGCTGGTTGCGACGAAAATTGCGCCGCTCGCAGGATTAGACGCAGCAGGTGCCTGATTGCCTGATTCGCTCACTTGCGTCTGGCAGCTTTGTTTGTGGGAATCGGAGCCGGGCTAGTCGTGGAGTTTGATGTTGAGAAGTGAACTGTGAACCTGTAATTCATCGCCAGCGTGATAATCAATGAAGCCCCATTTCCTGAACCTGTTCATGAAAAAGCTCACCCGCGAGCGGGTCGTACCGGACACAACGTGTTAATCCAGCCGCCTTCCCGCCGTTTCCCTCTCTGGCGGCAAACCTCGCAAGTGTGGAAGAATTCCCGCTTGGGGGCTTCGAAGCGTCAGCGAATAGCCGCGCATCCGGAAATGTATACAATTGAACAGCTATCGACATTGTTGCAAGGTATGGTGACTGTAGCGAAACACCTGTGAAGCGGTCATGGGTTAATGGTGGCTATGCCCCATCGAACCCTCCCCGACCGCTTCACTTCTCGTTCTGATAACTGTAGCTTTGGGCTGAACTCAATCGGGGTTCGGTTTTTCTTTTTTTTTTCCACTAAGCTCTTATCGAGAGGAGCGGATGCCGATGCCCCCCGCGTCAGGGCGCTCGCCGCTTACAAGGATTTCCTCACGTCCTGGAAAGACGCCGACCCGACATCCCCATCCTGTAGCAAGCCGAGTTCGCGAGCTGCGATGAAACTCGCTCACGCCCAATATCGGGGCTATGCTACTGTGATCGCACTTTTGCCGGAGGGATTCCGTGACGTTTAACAATGCCCCCATTGTGAAGACACAGATGCTTATCCGCAAACCCGCCGAGGACGTGTTCGAGGCATTTGTGAACCCCGCCATCACAACCAAGTTTTGGTTCACGAGCGGCACTGGGAAATTAGAAGTGGGCAAGCAAGTTCGCTGGGAGTGGGAAATGTATGGTGTGTCCGCAGAAGTAAGGTGAAAGCCATTGAACGTCCCAGCCGAATACTGATTGAGTGGAATGATCCTCCTTTGCTCGTCGAGTGGCTGTTCACTTCCCGCTCGGATGGTACGACCCTCGTAACCATCTCCAACTGGGGTTTTCGCGGAAGCGACGATGAGGTGGTGAAGCAGGCCCTCGATTCAATGGGAGGATTCTCGTTTCTTCTGGCGGGACTCAAGGCGCTGCTGGAGCACAGAGTCACCCTCAACCTCGTCGGGGATCACGATCCTGACGCCCACAAAGAGGACGGCGCAGGCAATTCGCAGCGTCGCTGATCAAGTAGAGCCCAGTAGTGCAGGGCTTTGTATTTCGTCAAAAGAACGATGCGTCATAGAATATGGAGCGTCACGAGCAAAGGGGAGAGCACCTTGGTCGCATGAATTCTCATGGTTCTTAGTGCTGGCATTATCTTTACGCTCGGAGTCGTCCACCTCGTCTACACGTTCTCGGGGGCAAAGCTTACGCCCCGTGACCCCGTGCGCAAGTCAGCATGAACCAGATTTCACCCGTCATCACGAAGGAAACAACAATGTGGCGAGCTTGGGTGGGCTTCAACGCCAGCCACAGCATGGGACTTATTTTGTTCGGCTTGGTTTTCGGTTTTCTCGCATTGGCTCAAGACCACCTTCTCTTTCACTCACCGTTCCTGCTCGTCGTCGGGCTGGCAATGCTTGGTGGTTTCGTTGCGCTCTGCAAGGCTTGACTTATTTAAGTCTCCTGCGCATAATCTGAGTATGAAGTCTAATGCCATCCGCACCTCTATTGACCTGCCGCGTGACCTTCACCGCCGGGTCCATGAGGCCGCCGCCCGGAAGGGTTGTTCTGCGCGCAAGCTCATTCTTGCCGGAATCGAGCGCGCCGTGGAAGAAGCCAAAGTGTCCCGGCCTATCAGGCGGCTCAGTCTCGATCAGCCGTTAATCCGCCCGGCAGGACGGCGCATCCGCGTCACTAACGAAGAGGCTTATGAGCTCATTGAGCTTCCCTGACATCAATGTGTGGCTCGCGATAGCAGCGCCCGAACACATCCACGCCGCCATCGCAAAGGGCTGGTGGCAACAGGAAACGGGATTCATCGCGTTTTGTCGCCTGACACAGCTTGGATTCCTTCGTCTGATGACCACGGCCGCTGTGATGGACGGGAAGCCGCTGGCGATGACCGAAGCCTGGCGCGTTTACGACCGTTTGTATGATGACGACCGCGTGACATTCATCTCGGAGCCGCCAGAGGTGGACAAACGATTCCGCGAAAAGGCGTCGAGGCGAACAGCATCACCCAAAGTTTGGGCCGATGCCTGGCTGCTTGCCGTTGCCCAGGCGGCGGAGGGCATTTTGGTGACCTTTGACAAGGCTCTTGCTTCGCAAGGCGTCAACTGCTTGCTGCCAAAAAGTGGAGAGAGCGTCAAAGGTTGATCATTGCTGAGGTCCCGACGACAAAAGCTGGTTTGATTATGCCCACTGTCCCAAGAAGAGCGCACCCACAGGTTCCCGTCTCCTGGATCAGGCAGGAGCTTGTAAGTCTCTCCAAGCTGCTCTTCGACCGTCCCGCCGAACCAACGGCTGCGCTAATTCGGGCGATGAAGGGGTGACGTATGAGTCTGTTCCGTCGCGGCGATGTCTGGTGGTATGAGTTCTGGTTTGCTGGACGGCGCATCCAGGAGTCGAGCAAAAGCCCGTCGAAGACGAGTGCGAGAACCCCGGAACAAAACCCTAGGCGCGAGTTGGAATCCATTGTAAAGAAGCAGACGGACGCAGGCTCTTCTGGTCAACAAACCGGCCAGGCGGAGGGGTCCCTGCAAAAGGCCCTACATGGGTTGCAGAACGGAGTCCCGCGGCCAACGAGCCACCATGCCTCGGCGCAACCTGCGAAGTCTTCAACAGCAAAAAAACGGAACAGCGATGCTCAGAATTACCCGTAAAATACGCAGCATTTTGAAGGGGAGTCCCTACAAAAGTCCCTACAGTCTTGTAATTTTGAGGGTCATCGGAGAGTGTTGAAGGCTCGTAAGTCTAAGCAGACAGAAAGCATAGAGCTTGCGCGCGTGGCCCTGGTAGAGAAGGGTACCGAAATGACCAGTCGATTTCGAAGCGCTCTCCCGGTCCTGGCTCCATACGTACATAGGCACGCTGGGCCGCGGTCTGAGCTCGCAGTGCGTGTAAGTAATCTTTCAGGATGCTCAGACCGCCGGTGAAGCCCAGCGGACGGAGCCGTTGCGCGATCACCATGGCACTCGCCTCAGCATCTTGCTCCAATAGTTCGGCGATGGTGGCTTTGAACGGATCCAGTTTGCTGGCACGTTGCCGGCGAGCGGGGCTGCGTGCCGGTGTGACCAGGTACTGGGAGATGGTTCTGCGCGCTAGGTGCAGATGACGGGCGATCTTGCGCACCGACCAGTGTTCAGCCCAGTGCAGGCGATGAATCGAGTTAATTTGTTCCGTGGTCAGCATGCTGGCTGCCCACCGATATACGACGGGCTCAGGTTCGGGGAAACAGAGGGTTGTTCTTGGCAAGCATCCACAATGGTCACCGGTTGACCACTAAGTGATTGGAAAATCAAGACTTCTGCCGAAGCTAAGTTGTTCTTTGCAAGATCCTTTACTTGCGGCCCCAGCAGCCAAACCTCAGCCACGGAACGCTTGAGATCCAAAGCCAGGTTGTTCTTTGCAAGCTGTCGAATACGGCGCTTCTGGTCCCGCCGCTGCTCGGCCTGCAACTTCCTCCGGTGATACTCGACCCGGCGTCGGCGCTGGCACTCCGGCCGACTGCAAACCATTTGCTGGGGACAGTAAACGGAAGTCTGAAACGAAGCGTGGCAATAGGGACAACGGCGGGCCTGGCTCAAGCCGACTCCTCAGAAGATGATCGGGATGAATGGATGAAGCACTGAGGAGAATCGAAACCCCGAGGGGTATGCAAGCCTGCAGGAACACGGGGAAAAAACCAATTTAATTTAGAAACTGATGTAGAGTTCTTACCGCGTCTCCGTCGACCGGGGGATCTCTCTGGATCACTGGTTCCGGCCAGGACCGGCTAAAATGGATCCCTTTTTCGCCGGCGTTAACATCCTAAGCGAGGTTTTGGAGAAGGTGACGGGAACACGTGCGGATCGCTACGCTCAGGAAAAGCTCTTCGGGCCGCTGGGGATTGCCGATGCCGAGTGGGTGTACTCGCCGCTCAATATTCCGCAGACGGGCGGCGGTTTGCGGCTGGCCAGCCGGGACCTTCTCAAGATTGCGGAGTTGTACCGCAGCGGCGGCCAGTGGCAGGGCAAGCGGATCGTAAACGA
>JBEKWC010000030.1:0-64316 GCA_049513475.1 Candidatus Sulfotelmatobacter sp.
GCCGGAGCCCGCCCCGACCAGATGAACATCACGTTCTCGCCCAGCGTATCGAACTGTTTTTTATTTCCCGAGCGAAAGCCCTCGCCCAGCCCCACCAGCAACAACAGAGAAAATACTCCCCACGCGATTCCGAACATGGTGAGAAACGAGCGCAGCTTGTGTCCCCACAAAGTGCGCAAAGTTTGCCCAAAGATGTCGAAAAGAAGCCGCACCCCGCTATTATACTGAGCGAATCCAGCCCTGACGGATCACGGGCTTAAGAATGCGCGAACGCCAACGAAGGATTGGCATCTAACGATCTGCGAAAAAATACTGGAGGATTTGTAAACGGGGGACATGGCAAGCATGCAAACCACGCCGGGACATTTTCCAGCTACTCCCATTGCCCTGAAAATGGCGGTGGCCGTAGGCATCGGAATGCTGGCCGGCATGGAGCGCGAGTGGTCCAACAAAGACGTCGGCGTCCGTACCTTCGCGATTGTTTCCCTGCTGGGAATGCTCGCGTCTCTGGTCTCGCAAAGCGTCGCCATTGCCGCCCTGGTCGGTGTATTGCTGCTGGTTGCGGCCATGAACGTTCGCAGCATTCTCTCCGACCGCTCGCTCGAAATCACCACCTCCGCCGCATTGATCCTGAACTACCTGCTCGGCGTACTCGTTGGCTTAGGGCATATCTTCACACCGGTTGCGGGCGCTATCGTCATGACCATGCTTCTCGCCTGGAAGACCGAACTCAGCCGCTTCGCCGGCGGCCTGCAACCCTCCGAAATTCGCAGCGCCGTCTTGCTGGGACTGATTGGCTTCGTGATTTATCCAGTCTTGCCGAATCGATACGTCGACCCCTGGCAGCTTTTCAATCCCAGCGACGCCTGGCTGAGCGTCATCGCCATCGCCGGAATTGGATTTGTGAATTACGTCTTCCTCCGCATTTACAGCGCCCGCGGCCTGTATCTCGGAGCGCTCTTCGGCGGCCTCGTCAATAGCAGCGCCACCATCGCCGAACTTGGCACCAGGCTTCGGGAAGCCGGCATGGTCAATCGCATCACGACGCTCTGCTTGTTGACAACCGTCGCAATGTTCGCCAGAAACCTTATCCTCGCCGCCATTTTCTCCCCCGGCTCCTTGAGCGCTACCCTGCTCCCTCTCTTGGCCATGACTCTGGTGGCGGGGTTTTGGATCTGGCGCGAACAAAAAATAAAGTACGAACTCCCGGGAACGCTTACTCTCGATTCCCCCATCTCAGTCCCCAAAGTGCTCTGGTTCGGGGCGCTCTTCATTTCCATACAGATCGCCGGGACTTTGCTCACCAAGTACTTCGGCAGCCGCGGCATGCTGGCCACGGGCATTTTCGGCGGATTGGTAAGCAGCGCCAGCACCACGGCGGCGGCGGCCACCATGGCTATGCATGGCAAGATCACTCCCGCGCTGGCCGGCAGCACCACCGTTCTCACGTCACTGGCAAGCGCCGCCGTAAACCTTCCCATCGTCTGGCGAACGGTCAAGAACAGAACAATCTTTAGGGGATTGGCTGTTAAGATGGCTACCGTGATTGCGACCGGTATCGCTGCGGTCGCCGTCGACCGCGTATTCCAATTCTCTGAACTGCTGGTGCGGCGATAGCTTTTCCATCCCGGCGTTGGCACCACAAAAATCAAAGCCCTTCCTCGGAAGGAAAGGCTTTTCTCGACTCAACCAAATGAACTGATCCGAACCCCTACTTCATGCTGCTCATCTTGGAAACCTCCGCCAGGCTGGCCTTGTCGTCATAAATGCCAGCCGAAACGATGTATGACGTTCCTTTGGCCGCCAGATGATAGGTAACCTTACGCGACGCTTCCTTCTCTCCCGGCTTCGGCCAGTAATATTCGTTCCAAACGCCAGTCGAGGAAGCCTCGACTTTCTTGCACCAGGCCGCCGGGTCGGAGTAAATCGCCTTCCCGGATTTGGCGTCCATCACGGTGTCCAGCCCTTTGCCGATCATCTCCGGCTTGATGGGGTGAGCGGCCATAACCTTCTTGTTGCAGTCTTGGATGAAGATATACGTGTCCTTCCAAACCCACGGACCTTGCTTCTGATCGAACTGTGACAAGTCGCCTGTCTTCGACAGCGCACTGGCTGCTTCTTTTACTTTGGCAACGACCTCCTGCGGGGTGGCGCCGGTCTGCGCGACCGCAACCGCGCAGAGGCCGACGTTGAGGAGTACCACTACTGCACCAGCAAACATTCTGCTGCTCTTCATGGATAGTCTCCTTTCTGATTGAAACGGCACCCCACTCTACACCCGAGTCGCCGTTTCCAACAATGAAAGGATTTCGTAGCGCCGCCGTCGCGGCGGGACGCAGAAGCCTACACGAACAAACTAGGTGGCGCATCAAAGTAGCGCCGGCATCCTTGCCGGCTGTCCCGAGGGCGTCCTCGCCCTCGGGGCGTGGGTTAGGCAGTCTCTACTCCGGCTTCCTTTCCTTCGGCGGTTCCTTCTTGGCCGGAGGCGGCGCAGCCTTCGGCTTCGCCGGAGCCGCATGCGGAGCCGGCTGGGCCGCCGGACGAGCCTCCGGTTTCGGAGCAGGCCGGCTCATGGGTGGTGCGGGTTTCGTGGCTTGCGGACGCGCCGCCGATTCGGTCGGTAAAGCGCGGCGTTCCGTAGGTGCAGGGGCAGGCCGTGTCCGCGCCGCAGGGGAAGCGGGCTGGGCTGCAGGTCGCGCGGGCTCGCGCATCGATTCCGCCGGACGAGGCGCAGCAGGCCTTCCCGGTGCTGGAGCCATAGGGCGCGTCGGAGCTGAAGCCGCTGCCGGCCGCGCCGCCGCCACACGCGCAGGAACTATCGGAGCAATGGGCTTCCCTGCCGCGATCGGTTGCGCTGCGGCCACCACCGCCGGCCGCCCATGATTCACCGAAGCAAACTGCTGCTTGTTCTGCGACGCCACCTGCCGTGCCTGCAACTGCGTGGTCATCGGCGGAATACGCTGCTCGTGCACCGCCGCCACTTCCGTAGGCAGCGGCTGGCGCGTGACTCCTCCCGGACCGTTATAACTGGTCCGGTTATTGACGATGTTCACCGTCGTATTGTTCACGATCACCGTGTTCGTGATCGTGCGGTTGTACACGGTAACATTGGTGACGTTCACGTTGTTGACGGTTTTGTTGTAGTCGAAGCGGCCTCCGTTCCAGTACCCGCCTTGGTAGCCCACGCCCACGTAGCCAAAGCCGTAATTAATGCCGCCGTAGTATCCGATATGCCGTCCCCAGTATCCGTAGCGATAACGGTAGCGGCCATCCACGTAGCCCCAGTAGCCGGGAGTCCACAGATAACCGACCTCAGGCGGACGCGTCCACGCGCCCGGCACCCAGAAATAGCCCGCGGGAGCATAGCTCCAGTACCCGGGCGTCCAAAGATAGCCCTCCTCAGGGCATTCCGGCTGCGAATACTCAGGCAGCGCTGGCGGCGGTTCCGGCGCCTGCAGTACTGGCTGTCCATAGCTCGCATCCTGGTCGTCGGCATCGTAGTCGTCGTTCGAATCGGAGCGGTCCGAACCCCGATCATAGTTTCCACTGGGCGGCGCTGGCGCTGGCGCAGAGTTGTCGGGCTGAGGACTGCTGGGTTGTGGTGCGCTCGCCTGCGTATCGCTCACCGGCGCCAGATTAGCTGCTGCCGCAGGATCCTGGCTCTGATCGGGCTGCGCCGGCTGCGTCTGTGCGCTGTCAGCGGTTTGATTCTTATTGCAAGCCCCTGCGAACGTCAGTACGAGGCATGCCGCTGTCATTAGAAAAAAAGAAGGTACTTTGCTGTTCATATTCATAGAAGTCGACTCCCCAAGCTGGGATGAAGCATATACCACCGGAGCGGGGAAAGAGAATAAGGCGAACTCCGGGTGCAATGAACGAAGGCGCTTCCACTTCACCCCCGTGTTACCGAGCTTGCCCTGAGCGTAGTCGAAGGGTGGCCTGCGTGTTTAGAGCTTTTGACTCGACGAATGGGCGAGCTTGTATCTTCCTAACCCACGAACGCAGCCGTCGATGAAATATTTTCTCTCGTCTCACAATTTCATTTCTCTCCCCCGCAAAACTCCGCTATGCTCTAGCCGGGATGAACACGCTGCCCCTCTCCGAATTGATCGGCGCCACGGTCTATGACCCGTCCGGCGGGGCAATTGGGCACGTGCGCGAGGTCACGCTAGCCCCCCAGGAAGACCGCACCCGCATCGCCTCCTACATCGTGAAAACTAAAACCGGCAACCGCGTTCTTCCCTTCTCGGGGGTTTCCGCCATCGACGCCAACATTCATGCCTCGTCGAATTTCGCCGACTGGGCCGCAGCCAACGGCGCCGAGGGTCTTTTCCTCCTGGAGCGCGACCTGCTCGACCAGCAGGTCATCGACGTTCACGGAAGGAAAGTACCATCCTGCGCGTTCAATCCGTCGACATCGGCGCCCGCGGGGCCGTCCGCCGCCTGCTGCGCGGACTCGCGCCCCGCGCCGCGCTGGAAGTCCTGGTCCAGAAAATTCCTCCCCGCACCATTCCCTGGACCTTCGTCGATCTCATCGAGACTGATCCCGCGCGCCGCATCAAGCTCAAGATTTCGCACGAGGGTCTGGCCAAGCTGCACCCCGCCGACATCGCCGACATCGTCGAAGACCTCGCCCCGGACGAGCGCGAAGCCGTCTTCCGCACCCTTGATCAAGACGTGGCCGCCGAAACGCTCGAAGAAGTAGAGCCCGAGATTCAGAAGTCGATCGTCGAATCGCTCGACTCCGAGCGTGCCGCCGAAATCGTCGAGGAAATGGACCCCGACGCCGCCGCCGACCTGCTCGGCGATCTCTCCCACGATCACTCCGAGCAAATCCTCGTGCAGATGGAACCGGAGGCCAAACAGGAAGTAACCGAACTCCTCGAGCACCGCGAAGAAACCGCCGCGGGCCGCATGACCACCGAGTTCTTAGCTCTTCCACTCTCTGCGACGGTAGAAAATGCCATCGGTGTCCTGCGCGAATTCGAAGGCGGAGTTGAATCCGTCAACACCATCTATCTTGTCGACTCGCACGGCACGCTGGCCGCGGCGGTCCCACTCGCCAAGCTGGTAATCGCGAACGCAAACACGCCGCTGCTCTCGCTGACTCAAGAGCCCCTCGTCTTCACCAAAGAAGCCACCAGCGACAACGAAGTAGCCGAACTCTTCGACAAATACAATCTGGTCACGCTGCCGGTAATCGACGAGCACAACAAGCTGGTGGGCGTGATCACCTCCGACGACGTAATCACCATGCTGCGCAGCAAGCTGTAAAAGTTTTACCCCGTGCAACCCCGTGTCCCTCGTGACGATGGGTTTTGATTTGTCTCTCGGTATAATCAAAGCTCAGGAGATAAGATTGCCCTTCGCCGACCTCCGCCAATGGATCGCCGCCCTGGACCGCGCCGGCGAACTACGACGCATTCAAACCGAAGCCGACCCCATTCTAGAAATCACAGAGATCACGGATCGCGTGAGCAAATCGAAAACTGGCAAAGCCGGCGGCCCAGCCCTGCTCTTCCAGAACATCAAAGGCCATCCCAACTCTCAACTCTTAATCAACCAATTCGGCTCCGAAGCCCGCATGGAGCTAGCCCTGGAAGTGAGTTCCTTCGACGAATTCGCCGACCGCATCAAACGGTTCCTCGACGTCAAATCCCCGCAAGGCTTCTTGGACAAGCTGAAAATGCTCCCGCTCCTCACCGAAGCCGGAAAATTCTTTCCAAAAACCGTCCCCACCGGCCCCTGCAAAGAGATCATCAAACGAGATAATTTCTCCCTGCTGGACTTCCCCATCCTGCAGTGCTGGCCGCAGGACGCCGGCCGCTTCATTACCCTTCCCTGCGTAACCACCCGCGACCCAAAAACCAGCAAGCGCAACCTGGGCATGTACCGCATGCAGGTCTACGACGCCATCAACACCGGCATGCATTGGCAACGGCAAAAGGTAGCCGCCGAGCATTTCCGTCAAGCCCTAAGAAACGCTGCAGGAGCGGCCACAAACCAAGCCGCCTCGAACCCTGTGGGGACGGGCGCATTCGTTCGTCCAGCGAGCGAAGCGAGCAGAGCAGCAGTGAACATAATGGCTCAAACCTCTGGAGGCTCGAACCTGGCTCCCACCACTCACCCCTCCGGCCGCATGGAAGTAGCCGTAGCCATTGGCACCGACCCCGCCGTAACTTTCTCCGCCATAGTCCCTGCCCCGCCAGACGTAGAAGAATATTTAATCGCCGGCTTCCTCCGTGCCGCCCCGGTGGAATTAGTGAAATGCGAAACCGTAGATCTCGAAGTCCCGGCCACCAGCGAGATCGTTCTCGAAGGCTACGTCAACCTCGACGAACTCCGCACCGAAGGCCCCTTCGGCGACCACACCGGCTTCTATTCGCTCGCAGATCTCTATCCCGTCTTTCATGTCACGTGCATCACGCACCGCAAAGATCCCATCTACGCGACCACCATCGTAGGCAAGCCGCCGATGGAAGACGCTTACATGGGCAAAGCGGTCGAGCGCGTATTCCTGCCGTTGATGCGCCTCACCATCCCTGAATTGATCGACATCAATCTTCCGATCGAAGGCGTCTTCCACAACCTGATGATCGTCTCCATCCGCAAGTCCTATCCCGGCCAGGCACGCAAAGTGATGAACGCCATCTGGTCGCTCGGCCAAGCCATGTTCACGAAAGTCATCATCGTCGTCGACGAGGACGTAGACGTCCAAGATCTAGCCGATGTCACCCTGAAAGTGCTAAACCACATCGACCCCGAGCGCGACATCCAATTCATCCTAGGCCCGGTCGACTCCCTCGACCACGCCAGCCGCCTGGCCAACTACGGCTCGAAGATGGGCGTCGACGCCACCCGCAAATGGCCCACCGAAGGCTTCACCCGCCCCTGGCCGGATGAGATTGTGATGGAGGCGAACACCAAGGCGCTGGTCGACAGCAAATGGAAGGCGGTGGCGAAGGAGTTAGGGATTGAATAGCCGCCGGAGGTAAAATTTCGCCGTCCAATCTCTAACGACGCTGGGTCCTGTCAAGCAGGTTTCGGTATCCCTCCGGCTGGGCAGCATCTTGGCGAGGACGCGCAGTGGGTGTGGGGTCTTAGTCTCGTCTCACACCCTGTCACACCCAGGGATAAACCAGGCACCTCATTGGCAACTTCTCGCCCCAGCAGCGCTTGGAATGTACGCTGCTGGCCCCGGTACTTTCTATGACAATCGCATACCCTACCCGCCCCCCTTGGGCTTGAAATCTGGGGGTTAGGGGGATTTTGCCATTAATCCCAGGGCTGCAATCGGTTAGGGGCAAAATCCAGAGCCGCCACGAGTTATTGGTGCGTTGATCCATTTTAGAGCTATAAACACACGGATCGCTCGATGAGGGGTTTGGCCTTCCTATCGTGGAAGCCATGGCAGCCGGTGTTCCGGCGTCGGTTTCGAACGCCCTCGATGCCGGAAGTTGCGGGCGATGCCGCCATGCTGGTAAGTCCATATTCAGTCGATGACATGGCTCCAGGGTTGAACATTCCCGCACTCAATGAGGACGAGCGAGCGGTGCGAATACGATTGGGTAGGGAACGCGCAAGGCGCACTTGGATACAGCCGCGGAAAAGACTTGGGCCGTGATCGAGGCAACACACGGGCGCCCGCCCGCACGCACGGCGTAGTCGTTCACTGCCCACGATCCAAGTTTTCCTTTGCCCTGGCTGCCAGGCACAGGCACGACCGTGTGCTCCCTTACCAACCGCGAGTCTGAAGCATCTGGGCTTCATCCATTCCCGCCACCGCCAGGCCTTTCATGGCTCCTAGCAAGTCCTCGCTGACTTCAAGTAACACTTTAGGGTCGTTGAAGTGGGTGGCGGCTTTGACAATGGCTCGGGCGCGCTTTTCAGCTTCTACGGGGTCGGCGAAGGTGGTGCTGTCTTTCATGAAGATGCCGCTACCTACGAAGACGGCTTCGGCGCCGAGCTGCATGACCAGGCTGGCGTCGGCGGGGGTGGCGATGCCTCCGGCGGAGAAGTTGGGGACGGGGAGCTTGCCGGTTTTGGCGACCATCCTGACCAGTTCGTAGGGCGCGCCGTGCTCTTTGGCTTTGGCGTAGAGTTCTTCTTCGCCGAGGACGGTCAGGATTTTCATCTCCTGCACGATCTGGCGGATGTGCTTGACGGCGTGGACCACGTCGCCAGTGCCGGCCTCACCTTTGGTGCGGATCATGGCTGCGCCTTCGGCAATGCGGCGCAGAGCTTCTCCGAGATTGCGCGCGCCGCAGACGAAGGGGACTTTGAAGCCGTGCTTATCGACGTGGTGGGCTTCGTCGGCGGGCGTGAGCACTTCGGATTCGTCGATGTAGTCGACGCCGAGCTCCTGCAAGATTTGGGCTTCGGCAAAATGCCCGATGCGGCATTTAGCCATGACCGGGATCGACACAGTGGCCATAATCTCGCGGATTTTTTTGGGCGAGGCCATGCGGGCTACGCCGCCTTCGGCGCGGATCTGCGCGGGAACGCGCTCTAGTGCCATGACGGCTACGGCTCCGGCCTTTTCGGCGATGGAGGCCTGCTCGGCGTTGGTGACGTCCATGATGACTCCGCCTTTTAGCATTTCGGCGAGGCCGGTTTTCAGGCGGAGGCTGGTGTTGCTACCGTTGTGGTTCGACATGTGTGGATACCGTGGGTACCTTTTCGCAAGCGCGAAGGATGGGCGCGTGGCGCCTCGTCACAGTTTATTCTACAGCGCTGGGGGAATTCGCGGTACCCCTCTGGGTCAGCGGGGCCAGCGGCGCTTTTGCTGAAATCAAAATCTTTAACACGGAGGACCCGGGGGAACACGGGGTAGTGCTGAGTGCTTGGTCACTTTATCTTTCCACGTATTTGGCGAACATTTTTTCGGGGTCGATGGCGATGAAGATTCCTCGGCTGCGGGCCAAGACTTCGTCTTTGTCGTTGAGGATTTCGGCGGTGTTGATGTGAGTGCGGCCTTGAACTTTCACTTCTTTACCTTCTACTTTTAGCGGCCGGTGCAGCGGGACAGGCTTCAGGTACTCGACCGTCATCTCTCGGGTTAACGCTACTACTTGATGCAGTTTGTTCACCTTGCCCATGGCGTCGTCTAGGATGCAGGCGATTATGCCACCGTGGCAGTGGCCTGGGGGGCCGGTGTAACGCTTGCCTAGGCGGAAGTTGCAGACGAAGGTTTGGCGGGCTTCGTCGAGGATGAACTTCAGACGCATGCCTTCGGGATTGTTTTGCCCGCATACGAAGCAGTTGTTTTTTTGCATTTTTACGTGGCGGGTGTCGTGGCCTTGGGGTTTCGCGGGCATGAGTAATTTTAGCTTGGGTTCGCGAAAGTCAACAGCTTTTGAACGCGCAGGGCGCGGAGAGCGCGAGCGAGGGCCGCGGAAGCTTCAGCACTCCCCTTCTCACTGGGGGCGGAATCCTGTATACATATCGGTTTCGGAAATCTTTGCCTGGGAGAGATTCGTGAAATTAGATCGACGTTTTCTGACGGCTGTCTCGGGGGCTAAAGCCCAGATGCAAAGGGGCGGCTTTCCTGCAGGCCTTGAAGGCCTGCTCCACCCTGGCCTGGGCTCTCCCTGGTCGTGCTCTCCCTGGCTGCGCTCGCTTTTAGTGCGGGTGGTGCAGGGCCTGCCGTTGCGTTTTTGTTTATTGCGGCGTCGTCAGTTACGGTTGGCTCTTCTTCTTGTGTCCGCCATGTTGCTTCTGGGGTCGCTCGGATTTGCGCGAAATTCGCAGGATCCGGATAAAGATGCGGATAAGACGGCGGTGCTGCCTGCGCCTGCGGCTAGCAAATCGCGGAAGAAGGAGAATAAGGAGCCGGCTCCCGATGCCTCTAAGCCCGACTCAGCTAAGGAAGAAAAAAAGCCGGGCATGAACGCCGACACTTTTTCGGGCTTGAAGCTTCGCCCGATTGGGCCGGCGGTGGCTTCGGGACGGGTGATCTCGATTGCGGTGAATCCGAAGAACAAGTTTGAGTTTTACGTGGGCGTGGCTGCGGGCGGGGTTTGGAAGACGGTGAATGATGGCACCACCTGGACTCCGGTGTTTGAGAAGGAGGCTTCTTATTCTGTGGGCTGGGTTGCGTTGGATCCGAATGATCCGGCTGTGGTGTGGGTGGGGTCGGGCGAGAGCAATTCGCAGCGCAGCGTGGGTTATGGGGATGGAATTTATCGCTCGGATGATGGCGGAAAAGATTGGCAGAATTTGGGATTGAAGAAGTCGGAGCATATTGGGCGGGTGGTGATCGATCCGCGGGATTCTAAGGTTGTTTATGTGGCAGCGGAGGGGCCGCTCTGGGGGTCTGGCGGTGATCGCGGCTTATATAAGTCGGTGGACGGAGGAAAAACATGGAAGGCCGTTCTGACCATCAGCGAGAACACGGGAGTGGTGGATGTGGCGCTCGATCCGTCGAATCCGGACATCGTTTATGCGGCGGCTTATCAGCGCCGGCGGCATGTTTTTACTTTCGTCGATGGCGGGCCAGAGAGCGCGATTTATAAATCGACCGACGCGGGGGCCTCTTGGAACAAGTTGAAGTCCGGATTGCCTACCGTGGATATGGGGCGGATTGGGCTGGCGGTTTCGCCGGCCGATCCGAATGTGGTGTATGCCACCATCGAGGCGGCGGATAAGAAAGGAGGAATTTTCCGCTCGGACGATAAAGGTGCGACTTGGGAGCGGCGGAATGAGTTTGATGTAGGCGCGATGTATTACGCGCAGGTGACCTGCGATCCGAAGAATGTGGATCGGATTTTCGTGATGAGCGTGCAACTGCGGGAGTCGCTCGACGGCGGCAAGACCTTGCAGAAGGTGACTGAAACCAATCACCACGGCGATAATCACGCCATCTGGATCGATCCCGACACCACGAAGCATTGGCTGCTCGGCTCCGATGGCGGCATGTATGAAACCTGGGATGACGCCAAGAGTTGGGAGTTCAAGGCGAATCTGCCGACGCTGCAGTTCTACGATGTCGCGGTGAGCAACGCGCTTCCCTTCTACGACGTGTGCGGCGGAACGCAGGATAACTTTTCCTGGTGCGGGCCGGCGCGCACTCGCAATATTAACGGGATCATGAATTCGGATTGGTATGTGACTACCGGCGGGGATGGGTTCCGGTCGCAGGTTGATCCGGTGGATGCGAACACGGTTTATTCGGAGTCGCAGTACGGCGTTCTGGTGCGTTATGACAAGGCCACGGGCCAGGAATTGGTGCTGCAGCCGCAGGAGGGCAAGGGCGAGGCTCCGCTGCGGTGGAATTGGGATTCGCCGCTGATTATCAGTCCGCACTCGCACACGCGCTTGTACTTTGCGGCCAACAGATTATTTCGCTCCGACGATCGGGGTGATACCTGGAAGGCGGTAAGCGGCGACCTTACGCGGCAGATCGATCGCAATCAACTGCCGGTGATGGGAAGAGTGTGGGAGCCCGATGCGGTGGCGAAGAATCAGTCGACTTCGCTGTATGGAAATATTGTGGCGCTGGCGGAGTCCCCGAAGAAAGAAGGGCTGATTTATGTGGGGACTGACGACGGGCTGATTCAGGTTACAGCGGACGACGGACAGAATTGGACCAAGCACGAGAAGTTTGCGGGGGTTCCCGAGAAAACTTATGTGAGCCGCATTGCCGCTTCGCAGTTCGATGCCAATACGGTTTTTGCCGCATTCGATAACCATAAGAATGAGGACTTCAGACCTTATCTATTGCGGTCGTCGGACGCGGGCAAGACCTGGATTTCGGTTGCGGGAAATTTGCCGGAGAATGGGTCGGTGCTGGCTTTTGCCGAAGATACGGTGAACCCGAAGCTGTGGTTTGCTGGCACGGAGTTCGGTGTTTTTTTTAGCGTCGATGGCGGAGGGCATTGGGTGCAGTTGAAGGGCGGGCTGCCTACAATTCCGGTGCGCGATATAGTTTTGCAGGGGCGCGAGGGCGATCTGGTAATTGCCACCTTCGGGCGGGGATTTTATGTGCTGGACGACATCACGGCTCTGCGGCAGAGTAGCGCGCAATCGGTGGAGCAGGCTGCGGCTCTGTTTCCGGTGAAGGATTCGTTGTTGTATATCGAACGGCATCCGCTGGGCGAACCTAAGAAAGGTTTTCAGGGAGATGCGCTTTATACGGCGGAGAACCCTCCTTATGGCGCGGTGTTCACAGCCTATTTGAAAGACAAGTTGAAGAGCAAGAAAGAGAAGCGGCAGGAGGCGGAGAAAGACGCGGTGAAGAAGAAAGAGACGCTGCCTTATCCGTCGATCGATGCGCTGCGGGCGGAGAGTGAAGAGCCGAAGCCTGAGATTTACTTCATGGTTTACGACGAGTCGGGCGCGCCGATTCGGCGCGTGGAAGGCAGCACGGACGCGGGGTTTCAGCGGGCAGCTTGGGATTTAAGGTATCCACCGGTTTCTTTGCATGAGCCTATCGAGGACAGAGACGATTTTCCTCCGGCTGCGGCGCTCGGTCCGCTCGTGATGGCTGGGAACTATTCGGTGCGATTATTTTCGCGAGTGGACGGGACGCCTAAGGAGTTGGGTGGAGTGCAAAGTTTCAAAGTTGTAGCCGATGGCACGGGCGCCATGAGCGCAGCGGATCGGGCGGCGCAGGAGCAATTCCAGCGCAAGGTGGCACAGCTTTATCGCGCGGTGTCGGGTGCGGCGCATACCGCAGAAGATGTTGAGGCTCGTCTGAAGGATATTCGCGAGGCGATTCAGGCTACTCCCGCGGCGGAGAAAGAGTTGAACTCCGAGGCGGATTCAATTGAACAACACGACCGCGAAATCTTGCGCTCGTTGAACGGGGACGACGAGTTGCACAAGCGCAACGAGGCGGCGCCGTCCTCGATCAACGACCGGGTGCAGGCCATCATGGAGGGCGAGCGCTTTTCGCTGGCCAAGCCTACGCAGAGTCACGGGGACGATTACATCATTGCCGCAGGGGAGTTCGCGGAGCAGTTGGGGAAACTTCATGCTCTGGTTGAAGTGGATTTGGCTAAGCTGCAAAGAGATATGGAGGCGGCGGGTGCGCCATGGACTCCGGGGCGGGTGCCGGAGTGGTCGAAATAGTTCTCGGGTTGGCGCGGACGTCAAAACAAAATCTTCAACACGGGGACACGGAGGAACACAGGGTAGATCAATTTTTTGCGATGGGAATCCGTGAGATCTGTGGTTTGGGCGCGATAAGCAATTGGCATTAGCACTGGGCCAGCAAAGGTCGGTGAGAAACGAATGGGTGGCCATGTGCTAAAAACCAATTGCTAGTTGCGGATTTGTTTTTTCTTTTTTCGTTGCTTGCAAATTTGTTCGGCGGCTGTGGTAAACTCGCCGCCGACTGTTGCTTTGCGCCGTGGGGCGCGGCAACTTTCGTCCGGGAGGACTGGGGAAATGGGCCTCGCGTTAATGGCTTTGATTTGGCTGATCACCCTGATCAGCACTTATTTTTTTGTCGCCAAGACTTGGTGGCTTCCGGTGGGAGCTGCGGAAGCCGCGCACTTTATCGACGGACAACTCGCGCTCACCTTTGTGCTGATGGGAGTTGTTTTCCTCGCGGCGCAACTTTCTCTGGGCTACATCTCCTGGCGCTACCGCGAGCAGCCCTCCTCTCCTCCGGTCCTGTATTCGCACGGCAACACCAAACTTGAAATCATCTGGACGGTGCTGACCACGATTCTTTTTGTGGGATTGAATCTGATGGGCAGCACGGTCTGGGCCAGCCAGCGTTTCGATCCGGCCGGGCCGGGCGCGGTCAAAGTGGAAGTGACGGGCATGCAGTTTGCCTGGTACTTCCGCTACCCCGGGCCGGATGGAAAGTACGGCGCGACCAGTCCTCGGCTGATGGATCCCTCGGCCGGCGGCGAGGCTGCGGTGGGGCTGAACACTTCCGACCCGGCGGCGAAAGACGATTTGGTCACGGGCACGATGTATCTTCCGGTGGATCGCGAAGTCGATCTGAGCTTGCGCTCGGTGGATGTGATCCACAGCTTTTTTGTGCCGTCGCTGCGCTTCAAGCAGGATGCTGTGCCGGGTTTAAATATTCACATGCACTTCAAACCCACCGCGATCGGCGAGTATGAGATCGCTTGCGCCGAGCTTTGCGGGCTGGGTCACTACAAGATGCACGGCATGGTTCACGTCGTCAGCCAGGAGGATTTTGACCAGTGGCTGGCGGCTCGGGAGGCGGAGAAACAATAACATGGCGACCTCGGCTACCGTTCACGCGCACGCCCCACAGGGGTTCATTCGAAAATATATTTTCAGCCTCGATCATAAGGTGATCGGCATCCAGTATTTTTTTCTGGCGCTCACGGCGGTGTGGGTGGGAATGTTTTTATCGCTGCTGATGCGGATTCATTTGCTGTGGCCGAGCGTTAGTTTACCGCTGGTGGGCGAGATCAAGCCGGAAACTTATCTCAGCCTGCTGACCATGCATGGCACGATCATGGTGTTCTTCGTGCTGACCACGGCCCCGCAGGGCGGCTTTGGGAATTATTTTCTGCCCATTCAGATTGGAGCGCCAGATATGGCGTTTCCAGTGCTCAATATGCTTTCGTTCTGGACCACGTTTGTGGCTTTCGCGGTCATGATCGCCGCGTTCTTTGTTACCGGCGGCGCGCCACTGCATGGGTGGACGGGATACCCCCCGCTGAGCGCGATTCAGCAAGCCGGTCCGGGCGAGGGGTTGGGCGCGGATTTGTGGATCGCGAGCATTGCGATTTTCTGTTTGGCATCGTTGATGGGCGCGCTGAATTTTCTTACCACTACTCTCGACATGCGCGCAAAAGGCATGACCATGATGCGCATGCCTTTGACCGTGTGGTCCTGGTTCATCACCGCGATTCTCGGGCTGCTGGCCTTCGGCGTGCTTTTGGCGGCGGGCATTCTGTTGCTGATGGATCGCAACCTGGGCACCAGTTTTTATGTGCCGCTGGTGGTGGTGAACGGGCAGATGATGGGGCACAAGGGCGGCTCGCCTTTGTTGTGGCAGCATCTGTTCTGGTTCTTCGGGCATCCCGAGGTTTACATCGCGATTTTGCCGGGCATGGGCGTGACTTCGCAGATTCTTTCCACCTTCTCGCGCAAGCCGATTTTCGGCTACAAGGCGATGGTTTACGCCATGCTGGCGATCGGATTTTTTGGCTTCATGGTCTGGGGCCACCATATGTTCATGAGCGGCATGAGTCCTTACTCGGCCTTCGCTTTTTCGCTGCTGACCATGTGCATCGGCGTGCCCTCGGCGATCAAGACTTTTAATTGGCTGGGCACGATGTGGAAGGGGCACATTCGCTTTCAGACTCCCATGCTGTATGCGATTGGATTCGTATCACTGTTCGTATCCGGCGGATTGAGCGGGCCGTTTCTGGCGCAGCCGGTGCTCGATATTCAATTGCACGATACTTATTTTGTGGTCGGGCACTTCCACTTGATCATGGGCGTGGCCGCGATTTTTGGCATGTTTGCGGCGACTTATTATTGGTTTCCGAAGATGTTCGGCCGCATGATGAATGAGACCTGGGGGCGAGTTCACTTCTTCCTGACGCTGGCGGGAACTTACGCGATCTTCATGCCGATGCACTATCTGGGAATTGCGGGCGGAACTCGACGCTACTCGCAGTACACGGAAGTGGCTTACTTGCAGAAGCTGATGCCGATTCATGAGTTCATGACGTATGCGGCGATCATCACGATCGCGGCGCAGTTTATTTTTGTGATCAATTTGTTCTGGAGCATGTTCAAGGGGCCGAAGGCCAGCGATAATCCGTGGGAAGCTACGACCTTGGAGTGGACTACGGCGACTCCGCCGCCGCACGATAATTTTGGCGGAGTTACGCCCGTGGTTCATCATGGGCCTTATGAGTACGGGGTTCCGGGCGCTCCGCGGGATTATGTGATGCAGACGGATCCGGCTACTATGGCGGCGCATTGAAGCGCGGGGGATACAGCGCCCTGTTAAAGATAGGGGGCTTAACGCAGCGCTAAAGCTCTTCTCCACCCTCTGCTTCGACCCTTTGTTTCGCCCAAGAGTCCTGGGAGCATAAAATCTTCCAAGAGGTTTCGTTTATGGCGACTTATACACCGAGCACTCCGGTTGGTCGGTTGGGACGCGGCGGCGGTTTTGTGCCTCCGCGGGATGGCGGTGATGATGGGCGCTCCGACGGTTCGAATGTGCCGGATTTTGGGGCGCGGCTGCGGCGGGCGCGGCTGGGATTGATTTGCGGCATTGCGACCGTCAGCATGGTCTTTATTTCTTTGACCAGCGCTTACGTGGTGCGGCAGGGGTTGCCTACCTTCGACGGGGCTTCTAATTCTTATGTGCGCGACTGGGGCTACGTGCAACTGCCCTGGGTGCTGCTGGCGATCAA
This sequence comes from Candidatus Sulfotelmatobacter sp., assembly GCA_049513475.1. Taxonomy (GTDB): domain Bacteria; phylum Acidobacteriota; class Terriglobia; order Terriglobales; family Acidobacteriaceae; genus Sulfotelmatobacter. The sequence continues at coordinate 16,365 of JBEKWC010000030.1, forward strand.
CACGGCGTTGCTGCTGATCAGCGGTCTTACGATGGAGTTTGCGCGGCGTGACATTACGCGGCGGGCGGCGCTGGCCCCGCTGCAATCGATTCCGGGGATTTCGTTGGGGAAAGAGAAAAGCTTTCCCTGGCTGGGCGTGACGGTGCTGCTGGGCTTGGGCTTTCTGGTGGGCCAGTGGATGGCCTGGGGCGAATTGAAGGCTCGCGGGTTTTTCGTCAACACCAATCCCAACAGCTCTTTTGTGTATTTGCTGACCGCAGCCCACGCAGTGCACCTAGCCGGAGGAATTCTCGCATTGCTTTGGGCGGCGACCACTTCCCTGCGCATGGCACCCGTCGAGGGCCGGCGCATTGTGGTCGATGTTACCGCCTGGTACTGGCATTTTATGGCGGTGCTGTGGATTTACGTTTTTGCGCTTTTAGCCTTGGCCAGGTAGGGAAACAATCTCGGTAGTCCGCGCTGATGGGCGTTACCGGTCGATGGGGTCGAGTCCGGACACCATTGACCTGAAAAGTTGATCCGTGCGAGATCCTTCGGCGGGCAAAGAGCGCCCGCTTTAGGATGACAATTTGAGGGCGAAAGGGGAATCTGAAGAATGGCGGACGCCACGCTTTCACATAACGCTCCGGTTGCAGTCGCGCACGGAGATGCAGGCGAGTTTGAGGCTCCGCTGTTTGGGGCTTATTCGAAGAAGGTCGGGATGTGGTTGTTTCTGGCCTCGGATTCGCTGACCTTCGGGGCTTTGCTGTTTGCTTTTTGTTATAACCGCATTTATACGGCGTGGCCGACGCCGTTCGGCAAAGACAGCATCATCAACGCCACGGTGATGACCGGGTGCCTGCTCTCGAGTTCTCTCACCATGGTGCTGGGCGTGCTTGCGGCGAAGAAAGGCGATCGCTCCGCGACCAGAAATTGGCTGCTGGCTACGATGGCGTTTGGTACGGCGTTCATCGTGTTGCACGGGTTGGAGTGGACGAAGTTGATTCAAGAGGGATTGACCGTGCCTGGCTTTCCCAAGCCTCGAGTGGAGCATGCAGGCGGCTTCGCCACAATTTCCACGGGTGTGCCGCAATTCGCGGCTACCTTTTTCGGGCTTACGGCCATGCACATGTTGCACGTCACTATTGGCGTGATTTATTTGGGCGTGGTGGCGCTGCGCAAATGGTTTCTGCCCATTCTGGGCGTGATCTGGCTGGCGGGGTATTTATTGATTCCTACGGACAATGTTTTTCACTATGGAATTCACGCGCTGCTGATCGGGCTGATTGTTTCGGCAGTCATTTTATTTTTGAAGCCCAAGGATTACGATTCGGACGATGTTGAGGTGTCCGGGCTGTACTGGCACTTTGTGGATTTGGTTTGGATGTTTATTTTTCCGCTGGTTTATCTCTTGTCGACGCGCGTGTAGCGGCGAGTGGCGGACGGGCGCTCGCAAGCGAGAGCGGTGGCAACCGGTAAGTTGCATGCCTCCCTTCGACAAGCTCAGGGCAGACTCTTCGCTTCGCTCGGGAGTGACAAATATAAGGGGATGACGATGCACGATGCGGCTTCGCATGACGACAGCAAGGGGCAGTATTTCTGGGTTTGGGGCGCGCTGCTGGTTCTAACCGCCGTGGAAGTGGTGCTGGCTTATCGGCAGGTGTTCCAGCCCGTGGTGATGCTGGAAGTGCTACTGGTGCTGTCGGTGATTAAATCGGCGCTGATCATCGGCTATTTTATGCACTTGAAGTTTGAAAGTCCCCTGATGCGCTGGATGCTGGTGATTTCGGTGACCGCGCTGTTCGTGATTATGTATCTGTTCTTTTTCCCGGACGCGGGGCGGATCCTCCGGTTGGGAGTGAGCGAAGTGTTCAAGGAGCTGCGATGAAGCGGTTGGTCCGGCTTTTCGTTTTGCTCGGGCTGCTTTCGTGGTTTACTCTGCCCGCGCTGGGGCAAGGGTGCGCGATGTGTAATGCGGTGGCGAAGAGCACGCCGCGCGAGGGGCAGCGGGCCTTAAATCGAGCGATTCTGGTGCTGCTGGTGCCGCCGATTGGAATGATGGTTTTTGGATTTGGATTCGCTTTGCGGTACGGGAAGAAGCGCGATCGGGAGCAGGATCGCGATGTGAATCGAATTGTGTGAGCGTGTGATACCCCTCCCTCAGCGCCTAAAGGCGCAGGCCCACGGATACGACGACGGTTCGCCTGAAGGCGCACCCCGATACGAAGCTCCGACGAAGACGAGCTCAGGCCGCTGCGGCAGCGGCGGCTACTGCGACTCCGTCGATTGCGCTCTCCTCAAGCGTCGCCACTTCTTTGGCGCCGGTGTGCTGGAAGACTTCGCGAGCCCAGAATGTTTTTTCCTTCTGCGCGCAGGAGACGTAGACCAGCGCGCCGAGATGGCGAAGCTGGTTTTCGAATCTTTCCGCTTCATTTTCCGAAAAACCCAATCCCACTAACGTCCGGGCATTGCCGCAGAGAGCCGGGGCTTCGCGCGAAACCATGAGCGCATGGAAAAAGGCGCGGGAGCGAATGAAAAACCCAACGGTGGGAATTACCACGGCTCCCAGTTTGGAGAGCCAGCCGATGAGTCCGGCGGTTCGAGCGCTCGACTCGCCCTCGGTATGGAAGATACTGGCGTCGCGAACCACCGAAGCGATTGGGTGCGTAGGCGAGACCATCATGCAGATATCTTCGTTGTCGAAGCCGGCTTGGTTCAGAGTGTGGACGACGTCGTTCAGAACTACGTCTTGAGAGTAGATCCCGTAGGCGGCAGCGGTGTTGGCGGCCATATTGAACTCTCCACGTGGGGGATTTTTTCTTTCGCCGAACTCAGATCCGGGCGGATCCAGGCTGAGTCTGGGCTTCGCGGATTGTTGGTTTGGATTCCTGAACCAGCGGCTTGTCGGAATCCCGTCGTCGATCACGCTACTCTTTTCGAGAGTCTCTGGCACTCGGGTGAATCCTGTAGAGGATGAGGTTTTGTTTGCAGACATGAGTATGGAGCCGCCTCGGTCTGGAGGAAGTCAGTTCTGCTCGGGACGGCAACGGCAGCCCGGACAGGTGGCATCGAATTGATGATGAAGACCTAATGAAACTACATGATTCATGAAATGGATAACCCTATGAGTGCGCATGCGACGAATCAAAAAGGACGACCTCATTATGATGTTCCGACCGCGGTGACGTTTTTGATCGCTGGGCTGGGAATTGGGTCCGTGCTGACGATATTGCTGTCCTCCGTGGCCAGCCCCGCGAACGATGTCCGGCAACGCGCGCTGGCCTCGGCGATCCGGGGGACTGCAGTTCCTTAGAGCGGCGACGAGAATGGCTAGGCAGCGCCTGAAGGCGCGACGCGGGACGGCTTCGGGGGTTGGGGCTGAAGCCATACCCTGACACGAGGCGAGTTCCGTGAATCGCCCTGCTTTATAATAGAAGATTCGACAGCGCTCGCAGATGCTGCTGGGGGGAACTCCCCGTGCGGATCGCGTGCGCTGCTGCGACTTACCCGATGTCCATTCCAACAACCACGGAAAGTATTACGGTGCGCGGCGCTCGCGTGCACAATCTCAAGAATGTCGATTTTGAGGTTCCGCACAATCAGCTGACGGTGGTGACAGGGGTTTCCGGGTCGGGCAAGTCTTCCCTGGCCTTCGACACCATTTATGCGGAGGGGCAGCGGCGGTATGTGGAGTCGCTGTCGGCTTATGCGCGGCAATTTCTGGAGCGCATCGAAAAGCCGGACGCGGACTTGATCGATGGCATCGCCCCGGCGGTTGCGATCCGGCAGAAAAACACTACGCGCAATCCGCGGTCGACGGTGGCGACCGCGACCGAGATCTACGATTATTTGCGGCTGTTGTTTGCCCGTATCGGACGAACTTACTGCGCGCAGTGCGGTCGCGAGGTCAAAAAAGATACGGTGGATGAGATTGCCGACGCGATATTGCAGTTGGAAGCCGGGACGCGCGTGCAGGTGGTCTTCCCGTTACAGCCGGCCGCTGCGGCAGCGAGCGAAACGAAGAAAGTTGCGCGTGGGCGTAAAGCGAGTAAGAAGAGCGCCGCTCCGGATGCTGGCCTGACCGATCAGCTCAAGGCGCGATTGTTTGAGTTGCGCAAAGCGGGCTTCAATCGGCTTTATCAGGCGGGACAAGTATTTGAGTTTTCCACCCCGGAGTCGCTGCTGGATATTCATTTTGACCAGCCGGTGTTTGTACTGGTGGACAGGCTTGCGGTTTCCGCAGAGGCTCGGACGCGGATTGTGGATGCGGTGGAGACCGCTTACGGGGAGGGCGGCGAGGTGATCTTCGACCTGCCCACCAGCGACGAGCGGCCGTCCCGCCAGATGCGCTTTTCGCAGCGCTTTGAATGCAAGAACTGCAATCTGCGCTATGAAGAGCCGGAGCCGCGGCTGTTTTCTTTTAATAATCCTTTTGGCGCCTGCCGACGCTGCCAAGGCTTCGGCAACACGATTGATTTCGATCTCGATCTGGTGATTCCGGATAAAACGAAATCGCTGGGTGAAGGCGCTATCGACCCTTGGAACAAGCCCAAGTACCGCCCCGTGTTCACGGAAATGAAGCGCTTTGCCAAGGAGGAAGGGATCCCGCTCGATGCGCCGTGGGCGGAATTGTCGCCTGAACAGCAGGAACTTGTTCTCGACGGAGAGGGCGAATTCCTGGGAGTGCGGGGATTCTTTCAATATCTGGAACGCAAGAAGTACAAGTTGCACGTGCGCGTTTTTCTGAGCCGCTACCGGGGATACTCGACTTGCTCGGATTGCCGCGGGTCGCGGCTGCGGCTGGAAGCGCGGCAGGTGAAGATCAATGGGCGCAATATTTGCGAAGTTTGCGCCATGACTGTGGAGGAGGCGGCAATTTTTTTTTCCGGCGTGCAGTTGAGCGCAGAAGAGGCGGAAATTGGCGAGCGCCTGCTCGAAGAGATTCGAGAGCGGTTACGATTTCTGAATGATGTGGGTTTGGAATATCTGTCGCTCGATCGGCTGGCATCAACGCTTTCGGGAGGCGAGGCGCAGCGTATTCAGCTCGCCACTTCGCTGGGATCGCGGCTGGTGGGTACGTTGTATGTGCTCGACGAACCTTCGATCGGATTGCACAGCCGCGACACGCACCGGCTGATCAAGATCCTGCAGGACCTGCGCGATTTGGGAAATACGATCCTAGTGGTGGAGCACGATCCCGACATTATGCGCACGGCGGATCGAATTCTGGATCTCGGTCCGGGGGCGGGAGAGAATGGCGGCAAGCTGGTGGCGGAGGGGAGCTACGAGGAAATTCTGGCGAATCCGGCGTCGCTGACCGGGCGCTATCTCTCCGAAGATTTGCGGATACAAGTGCCGGCGGTGCGCCGGCAGCCGGGGGGGCAGCAGATTCGCATCAAGGGCGTGCGGGCCAATAATCTGAAGGGAGTCGACATCTGCATTCCTCTCCGCATGCTGGTCGCGATTACGGGAGTGTCGGGCTCGGGAAAATCAACGCTGCTGCATCAGGTTCTCTATCAGGCGCTGGTCGAGGCGAAGCATCAGCCCGTGGCGGGCTCGGGGCGAGGCTCGGCAACCTGGGAGAGTCTGGAGGGCGTCGAGTTTATCGACGAAGTGGTGCTGGTCGATCAATCGCCGATTGGGCGGACGCCGCGCTCGAATCCGGTGACTTATATCAAGGCGTTCGATGGCATCCGCGATTTGTTTGCGTCGCTGCCGGAGGCGAAGAAGCGCGGACTGACCTCGGGGCATTTTTCGTTCAACGTTTCTGGAGGCCGGTGTGAGACTTGCCAGGGCGATGGCACGGTTACGGTGGAGATGCAGTTTCTCGCCGACGTGGAATTGATTTGCGAAGAGTGTAAAGGCACGCGCTACAAGCCAGCGGTGCTGGAGGTGCGCTATCGCGGCAAGAATATTAATGAGGTCTTGAGCCTCACGGTAAAAGAGGCTTTACGATTTTTTGCCGAGGTGCCGAAGCTTACCGAAAAGCTGTGCGTGCTCGATGAAGTGGGGCTGGGATATTTGCGGCTGGGGCAATCCGCTACCACGCTATCTGGCGGCGAAGCGCAGAGGATGAAGCTGGCGGCGCACTTGCAGCCCGCAGCGCGGGAGAGCGGGCGGCCAAGCGCGGGGCGAGGTGACGAACCAAAACGTAAACGGCGGTTGCTCTACATATTCGATGAGCCGACTACTGGACTGCACTTTGACGACGTGAGTAAATTGCTGTCGGCGTTTCGGCGCCTGATGGATGCGGGCGGATCGATTCTGGTGATTGAGCACAATCTGGAAGTGATTAAGACCGCCGATTGGGTCATCGACCTGGGGCCGGAGGGCGGCGCGCGTGGCGGAAACATTGTTGGCGTTGGGCCGCCGGAGGCGATTGCCAAGTTGCCTGGCTCCTATACCGGGAAATATTTGGCGCGGCTGCTGCAGGGGAATCGAAATGGGCACGGAGCCGTGGGCTCGAATGGCAGCAAGTAAAGTTTTCGCAACCGGGTTGGCCCTGCTGGTCGCGAGTGCGTGTTCCGCGCAAGCAACACAATCCTCTTCTCCACAATCTTCCTCGCAGGGGGCGCCTTCGGAGTCGCACCGCTCCGGGCATCACGTTCAGGTGCCGGATGACGACGCCCCCTCGCAACCCGCCGAACTCACCCAGGCCGAAGCCGCTATCGAAAAACGGGACTACCCTGCGGCCGAAGCTCTGCTGCAGAAACTGACCACCCGCGATCCCTCAAGTTATGTGGGTTGGTTCGATCTTGGCTTTGTGGAGAATGCACTGGGTCATGTGGATGATTCGATCGCGGCTTATCGCAAGTCGGTCGCTGCGAAGCCGGATGTGTTTGAGTCCAATCTCAATCTGGGTTTGCAACTGGCGAAGAAAGGGCAGCCCGATGCGGAAACATTTCTTCGGGCCGCGACTCACTCAAGACCTACCAGTCATGCGGCGGAAGGGCAGTATCGGGCGTGGCTGGCACTGGGTCATGCCCTCGAATCTGCCCAGCCGGACGACGCTCTAGCCGCTTACCGGCAGGCTGCCGATTTTCAACCGAAAGAGCCGGAGCCGCATCTTGCGGCCGGGCAGCTTTTGGAGAAAGAAAATAAATTCGCCGATGCCGAGCGCGAGTACAAACAGGCATTGAATCTAGACGCGCATTCTACGGATGCTGTGATCGGCCTCGCCAATATTTACATGCGGGGGCGAAAGTTTTCCGAGGCGGAAGAATATCTGCGCCGGTTGACATCGGAGGGTGACGTTCAGAGCGCGGCGGTCCATATTCAGCTCGGGCGCGTGCTTGCAGCCGAGGGCAAAACAGAGGACGCGATCGTTGAACTGCAACAAGGGATCAAACTCGCTTCCGGGGACGACGCTGCGCAGCGCGATCTGTCAGAGTTGTACGCCAGCGCCGGCAAGAACGATCTTGCCGAGAGCGCTTACCGGGGATTGATCGCGCTTCATCCGAATGAGGCTGCACTGCATCGCAGCCTGGGCCAGGCGTTGTTGCGGGAAAGAAAGTTTTCCGAGGCCGAGCAAGAATTCGTCGCTAGCTTGAAAATCAATCCCGCGCTGGGCGAGGCTTACGGCGACCTGGCATTCGCGGCCAGCGAGCGCGGCGATTATGCGCTGGTGATTCGCGCGCTGGATGCGCGGGTGAAGCTCCTGCCGGAGATTCCGATTACTTACTTCCTGCGAGCCTCGGCCTACGATCATTTGCACGACGTGAAAAAGGCGGAGGCGAATTATCGGCTCTTCCTCAAGACGGCCAATGGGAAGTATCCTGATCAGGAGTGGCAGGCTTCGCACCGGCTCAATGCGCTGGAGCCGAAGAAGTAGGCCGCGTAAGCCAGACGGGATTTGGCCATGCAAAGGTCGCGACGACGGCGGGCTGTGGCGGCGTTGGTGCTGTGCTGGCTGGGTCTGTGTGCCGCGCTGGCTGGGCGTGATGAACCTTCCATCGACGAATTGAAGGAACGCGCCTCGAACGCGAATGCCGCGGATCGTCCTGCGCTGTGCATTCGCGTTTGCGAGCGGCAACTGGACAATGCCGACAAACTTTATGTGGCCGGGGATAACGAGCGGGGACAGGCCGCGTTGGGCGACGTGGTCACCTATGCCGAGATGGCCCGCGACGCGGCGATTCAAAGCCGCAAGCGTGAAAAGCAGAGCGAGATTTCGGTGCGCAAGATGATTCGCAAGCTCAATGACCTGAAGCATACGGTGGCGCACGAGGAGCAGGAGGAGATTCAGAAAACTGTGGACCGGCTGGAGAGGGTGCGCGACGATCTGCTGGGGGATATGTTTCCCAAAGGCGGTAAGAGATGAGCGGGTGCCGGATTGTGAAATGGGTTGCAGTGGTCCTGCTGCTGGCGCCGTTAGCGTTCGGGCAGCGGCGGCGCGATCCGTTCACGCCACCGGAGATCGATCAGATTCGCGACGCCAGTTGGGAGCCGCAGCAGCGGCTGGCGCTCTATCTTAAGTTTGCGCGGGCGCGGTTGCTCTCGCTCGACCAGATGCGTAGCGACCCTAAGATGAAAGATAAACCCCAGCAGACTCACGACCGGCTGGATGATTTTCTTTTGATCTACGACGAGTTGAACGACAACATCGATACCTACGTTGGCCGTAAAGACGATATTCGCAAGCCGTTGAAGTTGATTATCGATGCCGATACGGAGTTCGAAGCCAAGCTGCGGGCTTTAAAAGATGCAGCGAATGTGCCCGAGGATGAAACTCGACAGTATGAGTTCGTGCTGACGAATGCGCTCGACACTTTGGATAGCTCGGCCCAGGATCATCGCAAGCTGCTGGTAGAGCAAGAAGAGGCGGCGAAGCATCGGAAGAAGTCGGATGCGAAAGCGTCCGGGGCTCGGTCGGAGTGAGGCTGGCTTCCGGCTTCGGGCTCACGGCTGATTAACGGCGATGGGTTATGTCCGGAAGCCGGAAGCCAATTTACTCGTGTTAATCTGGGCTCACTGTGCGTGAGGGACTGCTGGAGATATTTCGTGATGAGCATTCGCAGTTGCGGCCTGGGGCTGCGCCGCCTGAGGTGAAGATCGAGTTTTTCGCCTTCGCGAATGTGAACAACACCATTCGAATGCGCGAGGGGCGGCTGCTGGTGCGACTCTCCGATCTGCTTGAGGGAGCGCCTGAAAGCGTGGTGCGCGCTATCGCTCACATTCTTCTGGCCAAGATGTATCGCAAGCCGATTGATCGCGCGCTGGCGGCTCGTTATCGAAGGTATGTGGGCAGCCACGAAGTCGTGACCAAGGCGCACCTAGTGCGGCAGATACGGGGGCGCAAGCGGCTGCATTCTCCGCAGGGGCGGGTTTACGATCTCGAAGCGATTTTCGAAGAATTGAACCGGCGATTCTTTCACGGGCTGATGGGGCGGCCGCGAATGAGTTGGAGCCCGACCAAGACGCGGCGGATTTTGGGGCACTACGATCCGGCGCACAATGCGATTGTCATCAGCCGCATCTTTGATCAGAGCGCGGTGCCGCGCTATGCGGTCGAATACATTGTTTACCACGAGATGCTGCATTTGAAGCATCCGGTCAAGCTGCGCGGGAGCCGGCGCTGCGTGCACTCGGCCGAGTTTCATGCGGAGGAGAAGTTGTTTCCGGAACTGGAGCGGGCTGAGGCGTTCTTGAAGCGGTTGTGAGCGCAGTTGGGTGATGACGTCAGCCACAAGGATCAACGCGCTGTTGTGTCATAAGCGCTCGAACATGCGCCGAGTTGTTTGTCGGCCTTGTTTTCTCAGACAGGGCTTCCTTCGAGGAACCACTCCTCCCCCGCTATTTGGGAGGGCGGCGACATGAGTAGACCTGTAGACTCGGACAGGCTCCCGGCAAACAGAAAGGCTGCGCAAATGATGGTGCTGTTACTCGTCGCCATTATGCCTGATGCTGTATCCGGGGCGCGTGCGCAATCGTCTCCGACGGCCATACGCAATCCACTGAACATGAGTTACGGAGAAATTTGGAATCTTATTGGGGTTTTAAGGACGCAGCCGTACCAGACGACTTGGGAGGCAGATTTGACGGTTATAATTTCTCTATCGGAATAGCTGTCGACGAGCAAAATCGGATTGGCTGTGGGTACCCACCCGTGCTACGTAAACCGAGGCACAAAGCCGTTCACGTACCTGAAAATCATCTGCGCAGGCTGACGGCACCGGTCTGCTCTTCCATAGCGACCTGGAAGTTCCGACCATTTCTTGTGAAGGGGCGGCCCACTGCTTTTACGGGGCCGGTCGTGGTCAGCATTGAAAGGCTGAAGTTTGCGCTTGCCGATATCGACCCCGGATTATTTACCCATCCGAAAATGGGAAGTCAAGATCCTCGGTCCTGTACGTCGCGGAATCTAATCCCCGAGTTTGCCTGAGACTGTTAGCAGCCGAGACCCCACCAGAATGAACCAGATGGTCTGGCCGAGGCTGACTGCGGCCATGCCGTGAACGTCCATGCGCAGGTGGCCTATGCAGACTCCTACGATGATTAGCGTGGACACTATGCAGCCGTAGATGGCGGTGCCGCTGGCGAGGCCTCCGTTGCGCAGGGCGGAGATGGACCAGAGGATGATCGCAACACTGGCGGCCACGGAATAAATGCTGGCGAAGGCCTGGTTGATCTGGAAGATGCCATACATCACGGTTTTCCATTGCGGCGCGGCTTCGGGGACGTCGTGGGCCATGTGCTGCATGATGCTGGGGACGATGAATCCGCTGACCGTGGCGGCAATGAAGATGGCGACGCAGGCCAAGGCGAAGGTAACGAGCGCGGCGAAGGAGATGCGGTCGGCGGCAGCAATGCAGCGCGCCAGACCGCAGGCGCCTAGAAAAAGCGAGAGGACACTCACTAGGGCGAGCGAGTGTGCGATGCCGGAGAGGCTCATGAGATGAGCCACTTGTTCCGGGGTGAACGAGTGCGATGGCAGGGGATGGATCGCCATAGTGACGATCACTCCCAGCGAGCCGGCGATGAGTGCGATTCCAGATTTGCGATTATCGGTCATGGCGCTACTGTAGACAGAGAGCGGCGCCGTGTGAAAGGGTTATTTCGCGAGGGGGCGCGTTACGGAACAAAGGTGGGGAGAATGTTCAGGAACTGTGCTGGTGGCAGCGGTTCAGAGCCACCCCTTACCGGGCTCGCGCGTGAGATCCCTCGGCCCGCTGGTAAAAGCGCGGGCCTTTGATTGCATAACCACGACGGCTCCTCAGGCCCGATACTTAGGTTGTCTAAGACCAAGTGCTCGGGACGAAAGGAGCCAGTCATGGTGATTATAGGCTGTGATTTTCATCCCAGTGGGCAGCAGGTTTTTGGCATCGACACAGAGAGTGGGGAAGTGATCGCGGATCGCTGGATCGCGCACAGCGGCGCGAGCTGGAAGAGTTTTATGGTTCGCTGCCGGCGGGCGCGGAGGTGGGGGTGGAGTGCAGCGGCAACATGCTGTGGTTCGAGCGGCGGCTGGCGCAGTATGGGCACCGCTTGCGGCTGGGGGACGCGGCTCAGATTCGAGCCAGGGAAACGCGCCAGCAGAAGCACGACCGGCGGGATGCCGAACTGATTGCGCGGCTGCTGGTGGAAAATAATTTTCCCGACCTGCGCTGGGTGCCGACGCTGGCCGAGCACGACCTGCGGCAGTTGCTGATGCATCGCCACAAGCTGGTGCGGATGCGGGCCCAGGTGAAGAACCAGTTGCAGCATATCGCTCTGAATCAGGGGCAGCAGAAGAAGCGGCAGTTGCGGACCAAGGCAGGCCGCGAACTGCTGGAAAAGCTGCCGCTGGAGCCCTGGACGGCGCGGCGGCGGGACGATCTGCTGCGCTGGCTCGATGGGCTGGACCGCGATTGCGCAGGCTTGGACCGGGAGGTGGAGCAGGCGGCGGAGGCGCGGGCGGAAGCGCGGCTGCTGATGACGCATCCCGGGATTGGGCCGGTGATCAGCCTGGCGTTTGTGTTGACCATCGGCTCGATCGAGCGCTTCCAGCGCAGCCGCGAGCTGGTGAGCTACCTGGGATTGAATCCTTCGGAAGCTTCCAGTGGCGAGCGGCGGCGGATGGGCGGGATCAGCAAGCAGGGCAACGTTTTTATGCGCCTGCTGCTGATTCAGGGGGCACAGACCGCGGTCCGTGGCGATGAGGAGTTGGGCCGCCAGTACCGTCGTTTGGCCGCCAAGAAACATCGGGCGGTGGCCAAAGTGATGGTGGCGCGCAAGCTGGCGGTGCATATGTTCTGGATGCTGAAGACGGAGAAGACGCATACAGAACTGGTTCGTATGCGGGGCAGCTCGAGTCATTCCGGGGTCGTCGAGACCGGCGCTTTGAGTGAGCACCCTGCCTCTCCGCGGATCCAGCCGTAAGGCGGGACGGCCAGGCGGGGAGTTTACATAGAAATCATGGTCGCAAAGACCGAATAGATGGGGAGTGGGGCCAGAATTGGGGCGCCCACCAATGATTCGAAGGCAAAGACGAGCGGCTTGGACTTAGACGATGCAAAGGCAAGATCAAAATCAAAACCCTCTAATAAGGGAAAAAAAGGACGGCAAAAACTTTCTTGCCGCGACCGCGCCGTTGTGTTGCCAAAAAAACAGTTGACAGAGCCGTCGTGGTTATAGACGGGATGACGCCCTTCGTGAGAGGAATTTACCGGGACTATGAAGGCCGTTAGAACTAAGGCTAAGGCTGCGGGGGCTCGTCGGAAAACCGATCGCAGGGTGTTGCGCACGCGCGACACTTTGGGCGATGCGCTGGTTGCTTTGATGCAGGAGAAGAATTTCGACGAGATCACGGTCTGCGAAGTGCTGGATCGCGCGGGAGTGGGTCGGTCGACGTTCTATGCACACTATCGCGATAAAGACGATCTGTTCCTGAGTGATATTGAAGATTTCTTGGAGGCATGTTCGACGGCGCTGAAACGGGACGATGCGGGCGGGAAGCGGCTGCTGCCGGTGCAGGAGTTTTTCGCGCACGTGCGCGAGGCGAGGGAGTTCTATGCGGCCCTGGTGAGGTCGGGGAAGATGAATGAGGTGCAGGAGTTGGCGCGGGGATTTTTTGCGCGGTCGATCGAGGAGAGATTGGAGGCCGCTGGGGTGAAGATCGAGCCAAGGCGTCGTTCGGCGCAAGCCTATGTCCTGGCGGGGAGTTTTTTCTCGTTGCTGGAGTGGTGGGTGGATAAGGGAATGAAGGCCGATCCGAAGGAGATGGATGGGTTATTTCACCGCATGGCTTGGAGTGGGCTGGCGGGGGCGGAGTCAGTGCGTCTGACGGAGGTCCCGCAGGGGCTAAAGACAGGGTTCATTCAGTCTAGGTAGGGCGCGGCTCGCGCCGCGCCCTTGCAAAACTGGTGTGTTGTCCGTTAAGGGGCTTCGAGATCGAGGGCGTAGACTTCCTGGCTGCCGGTGTCACGCATGAGAAGGATATCGCCTTGCGGGGTCAGGCCTAGCCATGCGGCCCAGGGAGTTACGACGCGGCGGAAATCCTTCAAATCGAGGAGGGTTTCGATCTTGCCGTCGGAGACCTGCACGCGGAAGACGGAGGGAGCGGCGCTAAAGCCGTTATCGAAATAGATGAAGCGGCTATCGGCAGACCAGCGGAAAGAGCCGACTTGCGTGGCGGCGAGTTTGGACCAGTGCTGGATTTTGAAGTTAAAGAGACGGAGTTCGTCACCGCTTAGTGTGGTGGCTGCCAGGAAGCGCCCGTCGCGGGAGAGCTGCGGGGTGATGAGGTTTTTCGAGTCGGGAATGTCAGTGAGTGCCTGGGTACGAATGTCTACCCTGCGGATGGTCGAAGTTCCGGGATTGACGACATCGTTAAAGGTGATGGCTTGTCCGCCCCGATCCCAGGATAAGGCCATTGCGTTGTAGCGAGCTACTTCGAGGCCGCGTAAGGTGCCGCCGGTCGCAGCCACCAGATACATGCGAAGCCTTCCATTGTTGCCGCCTTCCGAGGCAGAGATGGCGATCTCCCGGCTGTCGGGCGACCAGCTCGTACTATCGATATAGAGCGCAGTGGATGTTAGCGGCAAGCGATCGCTGCCATCGATTCGACAACGCCACAGGTAGCCCTCGGGATAGGAAACGTAGCTGATCCACTCGCCGTCGGGCGAAAAATCGACGGCGCCGCGGAAATACCCGCAAGAAACGGAAGGAACTGGCGGGAGCGCGCTGCGTAGCGGACAAGCTCGGAACGCGGCTCCTCGCCCACGGCATAGATGACTTTTCCATCAAGGCTGGGTTGGGGGGAGTAAAAGTTGAGCGGTCCGTTGGTGAGTTGCAGGGGTAAGGGCGAGGGCTTATGCCACCAGTCGGATTTTTCCTGCAGAGCCCAAATGTCGGTGCGACCCCAGTTTTGTTGGACCTGGAAGACGAATAACCGGCCATCCGGAGTCCAATTGCCGCTGGATAGATCGTCATTGTCGTGCCAGCCTTTGAAGAGGACACGGTAGCGAGTGCCATCGGCGGCCGCTTCCGCGAGTTGGTTGTGGTCGGCTTGGCCTAACGTGAAGCGCAGGAGGCTTTTGTCCGGCGACCAACGCAGCCAGAAAGCCGAGGCCAAATTGTCGGGCAGCCTTAGCCAGGTGCGAGTACTCCCGTCGCTATTCACAAGGGAAAGCTCATTTCCACGGGAGACGAGCAACTCTCCGTGGGGCGTCCAGGCCACATCCTGTCCCGGGACAGAAGTCAGGCGGCGTGGAGAACCTCCGAGAGTGGGAATGGCAAAGAGTGGCTGATCGATTTCAAGACCACTGAAGGACCCTACGATGACTTCGGAGCGATCTGGAGAAAGATTGTCCAGGTCGAGGTTGGGGAAGGGTGTAGGGATGGGTACGGTGTCGCCGCCGGAAGCGGAGACTTCGGCCAGGGCAAAATGGCCGTGGATGGTTTCCTGGATGTAGAGGCGGGGACCGTCAGTGAGCACGGTGGGAACGGTTTGTCCGAAGGAAACCTTCTGCCAGCCATCGTGCGTGATCTGGGTGAAGCGTGTGATCTTGGGAGGCGGTTGGAGGGGACGGAATTGCCAGGCCAGAGCAGCAAGGGCAACTGTGACCAGAGCCGCGATTGGAATCAAAAGCGGTTTACGGACGCGCGGGGATGGAGAGGGAGTAGTATCGGTTGGCGTGACGACGCCGACCGCGCTGGTTCGTCCCGAGTCCATTTCGCGGCGCAGGCGTTTGAGGTCGACGGCCATTTCCGCCGCGCTTTGGAAGCGGAGCTTGCGGTCTTTTTCGAGGGCCTTGTTGGTGATGCGCTCAAGTTCGGCAGGGAGAGCCGGATTCAAGCGGACGGGCGAGGCTGGCAATTTGTTGAGGATTGCGTCAAAGAGAAGCGCCGAGGTGTTACCGGAGAATGCGGGATTGCCGGTAGCCATCTCATAGAGCACGGCACCGAAGGAAAAAAGGTCGGTGCGGCGGTCGAGTTCCTCGCCGGCGGCCTGCTCCGGCGACATGTAGGCGATGGTACCTACGGCGGTGCCGGGACTGGTGAGATTGGCTTCGGTCATGACGGTGACGGCGTCCGCGACCGAGGCGGACGAATGCGCTGGGGCGGAGAATTTGGCGAGGCCGAAGTCGAGGATCTTGGCGTGGCCGAGCGCCGAGACAAAGAAATTGGCCGGCTTGATGTCCCGATGCACGATATCCTTGCGGTGGGCGGCGTCGAGACCCTCCGCGATTTCTACGGCAAGGTCGAGAAGTTCATGGTTCGGAAGGGGACGCCTGGAGATGCAGTCGCGAAGGGTCTTGCCTTCGAGCAACTCCATTACGATGAAATAGTCGCCCTCCTGCTGGCCAATCTCGTGGATGGTGCAAATGTTGGGATGGTTGAGGGAAGAGGCAGCTCTGGCTTCGCGTTGGAAGCGGTCGAGAGCGACGGCATCCTGACTGAACTCGGGAGGAAGAAATTTCAGCGCTACGTGACGGCCGAGAGTGATGTCTTCGGCCTCATAGACCACGCCCATACCGCCGCTGCCCAATTTTCTGAGAACGCGGTAGTGCGAGATGGTCTGGCCGATCATTGGGTTGAAATCTTAGGAGTAGACGTGGGACAAGTCAATGAATACTGGGCATCGTGAATACCGGGCATCGGAGGCATTGGTTGCGAGCGTGCGCACTCCGCTTAATCCCGGATTTCGCCGTGTGATGAAGATCACGCGGGGTTGTGATATAGCGGATTGACGCCTCTGGCGGGCGCGGCATATCCTTGAAGTTGAAAATGAAATTCATTTTCAAGATCGCGTTGTGGCGCTGGACATCTAGATAACACAGGAAATGATTCATGCTGCAAGCCTTTATCGTGACGCTGCGCGAAGGAGTGGAGGCCGCCCTGATCGTGGGAATTACTCTGGCCTATCTGGCGAAGATCGGGCGCAACGATCTGCGCAAGGCCGTGTATGCGGCGCTGGCAGCGGCTTTTCTGGGGAGCATCGGCGTGGCCGTGGTAATTTCGCGGCTGAACTGGAACGAGGATGTGTTCGAAGGCTGGATTATGCTGGCGGCGGCGTTCTTCGTCATTACCATGGTGATCTTCATGATGAAGACGGGGCGCAAGCTTAAGGGCGAGATCGAGGGCAAGGTTGGACTGCTGGCGGGCGAGGATGCGTGGATTGGGCTGTTCTTTTTTGTGTTTCTGATGGTGCTGCGCGAAGGAGCGGAGACGGTACTGATTCTTTCCGCCGTGTCTCTGAATTCAACTGAGTTGATGAGCTTTCTGGGGACGCTGCTTGGGGTGGGGGCGGCGGTGGCGTTTGGGGTGATGTTCGTCAAGGGCAGCGTGCGCATTAATCTGCAGAAGTTCTTCAAAGTTACCACGGCGATTTTGTTTTTGGTGGCGTTGCAACTCGTGATCGCCGGGCTGCATGAGCTTTCGGAGAGCGGCGTGATTCCGTCGTCGAAGCGGGAGATGGCATTGATTGGGCCGATCGTGCGCAACGATCTTTTTTTCTTTGTGACGATTTTTGCCCTGGCGGCGCTAATGGTGTTGTTCGATGCCAAGCGGCGCGAGCCGGTGGTAGAGACCGCTTCCCCGGCCGAGCGGCGCAAGGCGGCTTGGTCGGCGCGGCGCGAGCGCTTGTGGATGGCGTCAGTTTATGTCTTCTCGTTTCTTTTTATTGCCATGTTGACGGCAGAATTTGTTTACGCCAAGAGCCAGAGCGCGCTGTCGCCGGCGACCGAAGTTGCATTCACGAACGGACAGGTGAAGATTCCCCTGGCGCAGGTTTCGGATGGCGATTTGCATCGCTTTCAGGCACAGAAAAACGGGACGGAAGTTCGCTTCTGGCTGTATCAGAAGCCGGATGGCAAGATTGCCACGGTCTTCGATGCGTGCGAGATTTGCGGGGCGGTGGGATTTTACAAATCGGGCAATGGGGTAGTTTGCAAGAACTGCGCGGCGCCGATTAATCCGCAGTCGGTGGGAACGGCGGGCGGGTGCAATCCGATTCCGCTGAGGATGACGCAGACGTCCGACGCGGTGACTATTCAGGAGGCGGACATCGCGGCCGGCAGCCACGTGTTCGAAAAACAATAAAGAATGTTTGCGCGGCTGGTTTACGAATCGTTTCGGCGGCAGAAGCGCCGCAAATTGCTGGCCGGAGCGGCCATCACTCTTGGCGTGACCGTGGCTACGGCGATGATTGCGGTCGCCACCGATATCGGGGACAAAATCAACCGCGAGTTACGCACCATCGGCGCAAATATTCTGGTAACTCCGCAGGAAGATACTCTGGACGTTGAAATTGGCGGCGTCGACTTGAAGCCGCCGAGCGACGGCGCTTTCCTCAATGAAGCCGACCTGCCAAAAATCAAAGGCACATTCTGGCACAACAACATTACCGGCTTTGCACCCATGCTGCCGGTGAATGTTGTCTTGTCGAGCAGCGGAAAGACGGAAAACCTCACTTTGCTGGGAACTTACTTCGCCAAGAAGGTGGCTTACGGAAAAGAAGAGTTCATCACTGGCGTGCGATCGACGCATCCGTGGTGGAAAGTTTCTGCCGGGGCTTGGCCGGATGACGGCTCGCGCGACGTTTTACTTGGAGAAAGGCTGGCAGCGCGGCTTTCGGCGAAGACCGGCGATGAGATTACGTTATCGGGCCAACGGCTGCATGTGAGCGGAATTCTGGCTACGGGCGGGGGTGAGGACGATCAGGTTGTCGCGCCGATTGCTCTGGCGCAGGAGATTCTGGGCAAGCCTGGCGCGGTGCGGCGGGTTTACGTTAGCGCGCTCACCAAGCCGGAAGATGCGCTGGGGCGGCGCGACCCGAAGAGCATGTCGGGGGAAATTTACGACCGGTGGTATTGCTCGCCTTATCCGCAGTCGATTGCGTATCAGCTCATGGAAGCGATTCCGCATTCGCATGCGGAGCAGATTCGGCAGGTGGCACAGAATGAAGGTGCAGTGCTGACGCGGATCGAGGGGCTGATTTTCCTGGTGACGCTGGCGGCGCTGTTTGCTTCGGCGCTGGCAGTGTCGGCGGCGATGGCTACGGCCATTTTTGAGCGGCGCGCCGAAGTTGGATTGATGAAGGCGCTGGGCGCGGGGAAGTTCGCGGTGGCATCGATTTTCTTTGCCGAGGCTACGCTGTTGGCTTTGATTGGCGGCGTGGTGGGCTTTGCTGCCGGCGGATTGCTGGCGCATGAGATTGGGCGCTCGATTTTTAATTCGGAGATTGCGATCCCTCCCGTGTTGTTGCCCGTGATCCTGGCAATCGCGGTGATCGTTACTTTCGCCGGAAGCGCAGCGGCGATTCGCAATGCGGTGCGACTGGATCCGGTATTTGCGTTGCGAGGTGAGCTGTGAGTGCTGCTTCGGGGCCGCTGCATTCCGCCGAAGAGGTTGCGGCTGGACGGGCGCAGGTTCCGCACACTTCGATGCTTGTGCGATTGCTGGTGCGAGCTGCCATCTTGCGGCGCGGGCGGGCGGTCTCGGCGCTGTTTGCCATGGTTGTGGCTGCGGCGGTGGCTACCGCGATGTTGAATCTTTACGTCGATGTGCAGGCCAAGCTGCGGCGCGAATTTCGCAACTATGGGGCGAATATTATTTTGGTTGGCAAGGACGGCGCTTCCCTTCCCGCAGATTCTCTATCGCAAGTCGAAGCGGTGATCGCGGGGCACGGAGTGGTTGCGCCTTTCGCGCTCGTTGTAGCGCGGACCGTCGACGGTCAGGCGGTGGTCGTGGTGGGCGCGGATTTCGAGCGGGTGCGGCAACTGGATCGCTGGTGGTCGGTGAGCCAGTGGCCTTCGGCAGGTCCCACCCCTGGGCAGGCTCAGGGCGGGCTTTCTCGCGCCACGGACGCGCGAGAAATGGGGCACCCGGCGCTGGTCGGCGTGCGCGCCGCTGCGGTGGTTTCACCGAAGAATCAGCCCTTCGATCTCACCTTTCAAGGTCGCATCATTCATCTCACCCCTGCCGGAACGGTGCGAACAGGGGCTGCTGAAGATAGCCGGGTCTATCTTTCTGTGACAGATTTCATGGCGTGGACTGGAGTGCAGCCCTCAACGATTGAGGTTGCCGCCAGCGGTTCGCCGGAGGAGATCAACGGCGTCTTGCAACAACTGCAGAGCGCGATTCCGGCGGCGGATGTGCGTCCGGTGCGCCAGATTATGGAGGGCGAGGCTCGGGTGCTGGGCAAGACTCGGTCTACCTTGCTGGCTGCGGCTGCACTCATCATTTTGACTTCCGCATTGTGCGTGCTTTCTACGCTGATGGGGTGGGTGTTTGACCGGCGTCGCGATTTTGCCATCATGAAGGCGCTGGGAGCTTCCGACCGATTGCTCAATGGATTTTTCGCGGCGGAGGCGGCGGCTTTGGGGGCTTTCGGGGCGATGATTGGATTTGTTTTCGGCATCGGCATCGCCGCCTGGATTGGGCGGGTTAACTTTCATGCTGCCGTCGTGCCGCGGTTCAGCGTGCTGCCGTTTGTGCTGGCTGGTAGCATGGTGGTGACCTTGCTTTCGGCGATCCTGCCCATTTCGCTTTTGCGGCGAGTGCAGCCGGCGGTGATTTTGAGGGGCGAGTGAAATGATTGAGATCAAGAACGTAACCAAGCTCTATCCCGCCAAGGCGGCTGTGAAGCCCACTTCTCGCAAAGGCAGCGAGAAGTGGGGCACCCCCGACGGCGCGATTCATGCGCTCGATCATATTTCGCTGCACGTGGAGCGCGGCGAATGGCTATCGATCATGGGGCCGTCGGGCTCGGGGAAATCGACGCTGGTAAATCTGATTGGCTGCCTGGATCGGCCGACCTCGGGCGAGATATGGCTGGACGGGCAGGATGTTGCGGGCATCTCTTCGAACGACTTGAATCGGGTTCGCGCCGAGAAGATCGGCTTCATTTTTCAACAGTTTCATCTGATTCCGTTTCTGACAGCGGTCGAGAATGTGATGCTGGCGCAGTACTTTCACAGCATGACCGATCAGAAGGAAGCGATTGAGGCTCTGGCGCGCGTGGGCCTGGGCGATCGGGCGCATCACTTGCCGTCGCAGCTTTCCGGCGGCGAGCAGCAGCGCGTATGCATCGCGCGGGCTTTGATTAACGATCCCAAAATTATTCTGGCGGATGAGCCTACCGGGAATCTCGATGGGCATAACGAAGAATTAGTGCTGCGGCTGCTGCGCGAGTTTCATCAGCAGGGGCGGACGATTGTGATGGTGACGCATGATCCGGTGGTGGCGCGGCTGGCCGACCGGCGGATCGAATTCCATCACGGCAAGATCGCGTCGCAGGAAGTTTTTGCCATGGCCGACGAAGAGCAGTTCGACGAGGTGCTCGAGGAACTCTGGGTGCTGGCCGAGCACGGCGAGATTGCTGAAGTCGAGCGCATGGAAGTGCACGGCGCGCTGCCCGTGAGCCTGGCTATCGAGAAGATGATGCAGATGGGCATGGTGGTTTCGGCGCCGCATCCGCCGCTGGCGCATGACCATAAGCCGTTCGTGAATCCCTGCCACGACGCGCTGAAGCCGGTTTCGGCGTCGGTCGGGGATGGCACTCTGATCGTGGAACTGACTCCGCGCGGTCGCGAGCGGGCTGGCAGCATCATTCGGCGGCATCGGCTGGCGGAGCGGCTGTTTACCGACAGCCTCGCTATGGACAGCGAATCGGAAATCGAGGAGCAAGCCTGCAAGTTCGAGCACATCCTCTCGCCTGAGGCTACGGATAAGATCTGCGCCTTTCTGGGGCATCCGCGGACTTGCCCGCATGGGGCGCCGATTCCGCCGGGGGCGTGCTGCCCAATATCCACGAGAACGGATGATACTCTTCAAACAACGCATGGTTCGCGATGAACACCAGTGACGCGCAGAGATTTTCAGGCTCTTACTCGAATGCGCCTGCGAGAAACTCGCACTCTACTACGAAGCGGAAATAAGGAGGGCGCGCATTACCTGTCAGGACTGGCAATCGAGCGGACTGGCAATAGAGTGCGCCCCTGAAGTCAGCCATTGCGCGAAGGACAAAACGCCATGACTTTCCACTGGAACGGGCATTTGTGAAGGACAAGGTTTATACCCACGATTTGAACAAACTACTCGTCACTGCTGGTTTCGAATCAACACTGGATGCGGCTGCCTCTAACGACCCTAGGCTGAGGACTAACTGGGCAGTCGTCAAAGACAGGAAAGTCGGGAGTCGTTATGGCTGAACGGAGAGGCCCTCTACTGCGCAGTTGCGGGTCGGAACGTGAGATTGAGATGGCTACGGCAGTATCGGTGGATCGGGATCGCGAACTCGGCCGGAAAGTGCTTACCGCGCTAACACAGGCCGACATCCCGGTTAGTGTTCCTTCTTGGGCGTTCGTTTGTAGAGGACGCAAACATCTACAGCGGATTCATTGACATTACAAAGTCCGAGAACAGCGGGCGAAACGGCGGAGCAATCTATTATGTTACGTTCGCACCCTACTCTGCGGAAAAAGTAACTGGCAGTGACCACCCGGCGGAGATCTTTCTGTCGCGTTTTCGCCTTGGCAGGGATGCCGTTGAGTCGGCGATTCGAGAATTGTCGACCAGCAGGAGGACGTTCATCCCCAACGTGCGCTTGAGTCCTCGTGACCTCCGATGGTTGCGGCCTGCCTAGCCGCTTAATCGTATCCCAGCAGTGCCCTCAGGGTTAAAGTCTCAGCTGCCGTAGAGCCGAATCGACGTTGCGGGGCGTTCGAGCGAGCCGCCCCGCCAGAAAAGCTCCGTTAGAAACAAGTTCGCATCACTTTGGTTTCTCCTCTCGGCCATTCCGGACTGTTATCATCATTGTTCCCAAAAGAGATGCCCGCGCGTCGCCCTATCATCGGCGTGTTTGACTCCGGCTTCGGCGGGCTTACCGTCCTTAAAGCTTTGCTTGAGGTTGTGCCGGAAGCCGATTATCTCTACTTCGGCGATACGGCGCGGCTTCCCTACGGGTCGAAGTCGGTGGAGACCGTGGCGCGCTATGCCGTGGAGGCGGCGCATTACCTCGAAGGCCGCGGCGCGGAACTGCTGGTGATCGCCTGCAATACTGCAACGGCGTTGGCACTGGACCGCATTACCTTGGCTGCGCATGTGCCGGTGGTGGGGGTGGTCGAGCCTGGAGCCGAGGCCGCTGCGGCGGCTAGCAAGAACCAGAAGGTCGTGGTTGTGGGAACGGAAGCTACGGTTTCCAGTCACGCTTATCGCCGGGCTTTGGAAGCGCGTGGGCTCGATGCGCTGGAGAAGGCTTGCCCGCTGCTGGTACCGCTGGTTGAGGAGGGATGGGTAGAGCATCCTGTGACTGAGCAGGTGGCTCGAATTTATCTGGGCGAGGCTTTTGCCGATGATTTTCGCGATGCCGATGTTTTGGTGTTGGGGTGTACGCATTATCCACTTCTGAAGGAGTTGCTGCGGCGAGTGGCGCCGGCGCAGGCTGTTATTGTGGATTCGGCGGAGTCCACCGCACGGGCCGTGGCGGAGCAATTGGCGAAGCTACTGCCGGCGAAGTCGGGGGCTGAGGAGCGGAGGGTCTTGCCGAAGATTCGATTTTTCGCAACGGATTCGGTGGAGAAGTTTCGCCGGCTCGGCCAGCGGTTTTTGGGGCGGGAGATTGAGGATGTAAGGCATGTGGATTTGAAGGAATAGAGGGACCCTGCGGAGCTTCCCGGTTGTAGCCCCAGACGACAGTCGGAGTCGCGCCAGCAGGAAAGCAGATTTCCTCAGTCGCGTCTTCGGGCCGATTAGCAGTGAAAAGAAGTTTCGATGGTGGTACGGCTGGCCTCAGTACAGGTGGAAGTCTACTTCTACGGCGATCACTACTGGGACGGGATGGCCGTCTTTTTGGCCGGGTTCGAACTTCCAGTTCTTTACCGATTCGATAGCTTTTTCATCGAGGCCCATGCCCAATGTGCTCAGAACGTGGATTTGGGTGGGGCGGCCTGTGGCGTCGACCACTACGCTCAACACACAGGTGCCCTGGTATTTGGCCTTGCGGGCTTCTTCGGAGAATTCGGGGTCAGTTTGATAGATTACGCGAGGCGGGGTTACTCCGCGGCCGATGCGGAAGGCGCCGCCGCCCATGCCGGCCTCGTCGCCGGGGCCAACACCGCGGCCGTTGCCCGGGCCAACACCGCCGCCAGAGCCTGAGCCGATGCCACTTTGAGAGCCGGTCCCGTTCGAGGGGATGATGGCAGAAGATTTCGGGTCGCCGAGGTTCGGCATGTTATTCATGGCGACTTTGATATCCGGGGGCACGATTACCGTGGGCTCCGCCGTTAGCTTCGGATCCATGTTTCGGATCACCGCCGTCGGCGGGGTTAGCTGAGGCTTCAGAGAAAACTTGGGCAGACGGCCCTTGGAGGCCTGCAGCACGTCGTGGTCGCCACCGCCGCCACCGCCGCCGGACTGCGTTTTCGCAGGCTTCAGGACATAATCACCGGGATCGATCAAGGTCGTCGCGGTGGCCGGTTTAGCCGATACCTGAGCGATCACGCGCCGGCCAAGAATCGTGCCGCCGATGATCAACGCGATCACGATGACGTGAGCGACCGTGGACCCCAGCGCACCGTTCTTCTTATAGTTGTAGAAACCCCAGATATCTTTGACCGGAACGGGCTTCGATTCCAGCTTGAGCGGCGGAAGTTTCTTGGGAAAGAAAAATTCGTCGAGGCCGCGAAACAGCGACTTGTAAAGAGGTTCGAAGGTATCGGGAGCCAGGAGCAGGTGCAGCTCGGGGTCCTGACCGGGATTCGAATTCGCGTCGCTCGGATTAAGCGGGTTCGGATTTACTTCTACGGATGACATGTTCCCCGATTCGGATTTGCCTATGAACTCATCAACATTTGCCACGGAGTGGACTTCGGCCCAGGCTGCGCCCAGCCTGCAGGGCTCTTCACCGCGCCTCTTAACAAGGATGAGCGGCCCTCCCGACAAGTTGCCCGTGTTCTGCTACTAATCGGCTTTTTCAGCCCCAGAGGCAGGGCGGTTTGGCGCCTGCCTTCCAAAATTGTACCTCTTCCCCCAGGGTTTGCGGCAGTGTATTTCCAAGTGACCCCATTGGTGCGGTCGGGCGATTTTCTCCCCGGAAATCAAAGTTACCAAAACCTGTCCAAGGTCGCATGCCGCCCGGCGCGATCTCTCTCGCATTGATGGCCGAAAATGTAACTCTTTGGCGTGTACCAGGCTAGGTGATGAAAAACCCTAGAGTGCCTTCGCCACCTCCACTTCCCAAGTTTCCAGAGCACGTTTTGGCGAAGAATTTCCCTGGCAGCGGCGGGTCACAAAGCGGTGTGCGCTGCATCACAGAGGATCGCTTGAAACTCGCTCAAGATGAGATGTCTCTCACCGGCAGCAGTGTCGCACCGGCATAGGTTGGACTTGGTCGCGGCAAGACTCTGGGACATATGAAACGAGGGCATGGTGATGGCTGCGAATCCTGTTTCTCCGCCCGAACTCGCAATCGTTGCGGAGCGCAAAGCGACGATCGAGGGAAAGATCGCCGAGCTGCGCGGCAAGCGCACGCAGATCGAACTTGGGGGCGGCGCGGAAAGAATCGAGAAGCACCACGCCTCGGGCAAGCTCACGGCGCGGGAGCGCGTGGCGGAACTGGTGGACCGCGAGAGCTTCCAGGAGATTGGGCTGTTCGCGAAGCATCGCGCCACGTATTTCGGCATGGCCAAAAAAGATCTGCCGGCCGATGGAGTCGTGACCGGATGCGCCACTGTCGATGGCAGGCTGGTGCATCTGGCGAGCCAGGATTTTACAGTCGCGGGCGGCGCGGCCGGCGAAGTTCACTGCGACAAGATCACCGAGATGATGCAGCTTTCGCTGCGCACCGGCAGCCCTTTCATCTTTATCAATGACTCCGGCGGCGCACGCGTGCAGGAGGGTATCGACAGCCTCGCGGGCTACGCCAGCGTGTTTTACAACAACACTCTGCTTTCGGGTACGGTGCCGCAGATTTCGATTATTTGCGGTCCGTGCGCGGGGGGCGCGGCTTACAGTCCGGCGCTGACTGATTTCATTATTCAGACCAAGCAAGGGCGGATGTTTATCACCGGGCCGTCGGTGATCAAACAAGTGACCGGCGAAACTGTGACGTCGGAGGAATTAGGCGGGCCGGCGGCGCAGATGAATCGCTCGGGCGTGGTCCATCTGATCGCCGAAGACGATGCGGGCGCGCTGGCGCTGTGCCGCCGCCTGCTCAGTTTTTTGCCGTCGAACAATTTGGAGGAAACTCCGCGGCAGCCGTATGACGCGGCTCCGGGAATTGATGCGGAGTTGGAGCACGCGGTTCCGGTAGATCCGAAGATCGCTTACGACGTGCGCGTGGTGATTCCTCGCGTTTTGGATTATCGGGATTTCTTCGAAATCCAGCCGGGCTTCGCGGCGAATGCCGTGATCGGCTTCGGGCGAGTGCAGGGACGCGCAGTCGGGATCGTTGCCAATCAGCCTTTCGTGCTGGCCGGAGTTCTGGACATCGACGCGTCGGACAAAATTTCGCGCTTCGTGCGCTTCTGCAATGCCTTCAATCTTCCGCTGATCACGTTCGTGGATACTCCCGGTTTTCTTCCCGGGATCGAGCAGGAGTACGGCGGAATCATCCGGCATGGCGCGAAGATGCTCTTCGCGTACTCGGCGGCGACCGTGCCCAAAATTACCGTGGTGTTGCGCAAAGCCTACGGCGGCGCTTACATCGCGATGTGCTGCAAAGACCTGGGCGCCGATCGCGTGGTGGCGTGGCCTACGGCGGAAATCGCGGTGATGGGCGCGGAGGGCGCGGCCGAGATTGTATTCCGGCGCGAGATCGATGCGGCGGAGAACCAGGAGCAGCGACGCAAGGAGCTGATCGACAGTTACCGGCAGACCTTTGCGAATCCTTATGTATCGGCCGGACGAAGGCTGGTGGATGACATTATCGAGCCCTCCGAGACGCCGAGATATCTGGCGAAGGCTCTGGCGGCGCTGAGTTCGAAACGGGAAGTTCGTCCTACGAAAAAGCATGGCTTGATCCCACTCTAGAGGATTTGCAATGGCGGAATGGTTCATGGCCGCGTTGGTGATCGCTGGATGGCTGCTGGTTTATGTCAGCTCACGGCGCGGACTGGAGCGCGCCTGCGCACAGCTTCGAAGCGAGTTGCAGCCGCAGATCGATGCGCTTGCGGAAGCGGTCAGGGCGATCGAGCACCCCAGCGGCGCGGAAGAGATAGCGCCGGAAACCCTCGCGGCGATCACCGAAACTATCACCGGTTTACTGGGCAGGAAAGTTCGCATTCGTTCCGTAAAGAGATTGCACGCGCCCGAGGCAGGACTGAGCTCTTGGGCACAGCAGGGACGGGTGGTGGTGCAGGCTTCGCACAATCTGGCGCAGCGAGGCCACGAGAAATGATGGGCAAGGCGGGTCTGATTTCCCGAATCGCGCAGTGAGGCTTCGCTCTTGAAGATTCAGATTGTCACCGGCGGAAAAGCCTATGAGGTCGAGGTTGAAGTCGAGGGCGAAGAGCATCTGCACGGAGTGCCGGGCCAAATTCCGCCGGGCAGCGCGCTTCAATCCCGGCGCGTGCCCACGGCACCGCGGCCCGGGGCTGGGGGAGCGGACTCTGGCGAGGCGAGAGTATGCCGCAGTCCCGTCGCTGGAATCGTGGTGCGGGTCCATGCCCACTTGGGACAACACCTGCAAGTGGATGCTCTGATCGTGGTCTTAGAGGCGATGAAGATGGAAACCAGCGTGACGGCGCCGATTGCGGGAACAATCAAATCCGTAAACGTAGTGCCCGGGCAGGCCGTCAAGCTGAATCAGATTCTGGTTGAGTTCGAATAGGTCCGGGCTTTAAGGACGATTTATATGGTACTCAAACCGTTTGTGATCAATCGCTATGGCCGCATGGTCTTTCCCTGCAATTTTTTTCCGGAGCTGGATTTTTCTGTCTTCGAGACTTTAGGACAGTTTAATGCGGTGATCCGGCGAGATTTCGGCGAGAAGGCGCCCACGGAAACCGAAATTGTAGCGCGCGTGCAAGCGGGCGAATACCACAGCCGCTACGAGATTTGCCGCGATCTCGCGCTGAATTTGTTCTGGGCGCAACGCTACGTATTGACTATGTACGAAAAGCGGCCCACGCGCTGGGCCGATCTGCCGCGCCATCGCAACGATATTTTTCTGCCGGTGTACAAGCCGCGCAATGCGGCTGGTCTGGCGGCTGCGATTGAAGCGGGATACCTCAGCTTGCCGGCGCTCTGGGAGGAGGAAACGGAGGACAAGAGCTTTCGGCTTCTGCTCGACGTGTTTCGCAATAAGCAAGGAGCTGGGGGGGAGTTTCGCGGGATCAAACCCACCGTGGAAGAGATCTTGTCGGATCCGAAAAATCTTACGTATCGGCTGTCGAGTTACGACCGCGACTTTCCGGGCTACTCTTACGATGACGTGATCGACAGCGTCCATCCCAAGCCGGAGTTGGAAGCTTTGATGCGGCAGAGCATGATCCTGCACAACCAGTACCGCTGGGATCCGGCTACGAGCGGCAGCATCGAGGTGGGCAAGCTGCAGGACGGGGATTATGTGATCGCCTACCATCCGCGCAACAGCGATGTGCATCAATTTATTCGGCGTGTGAAGCAAAACGGAAACGCCTTTCATCGGCAGCGGCCTTGCAAACCGGAGACGTTGGCCTTGAGTGAGCCTGAAAAACCGTATCCGCCGGTGGTGGTGAGCGCGCACTTTGCCGTGCTGCCGCGGATCGAATCCATCGCCGTATACGAAGGAGAAATCCCTTGCACGAATAAAGACCTGATCGGCAACCACGCCTATTGCTGGTCGCGCATGACGGAAGAGGATATTTCCGAAAAGACGGGCATCGAGCAGCGCTGCTACAGCGAACTCAGTTTGGAGGAAATGGCGCTGATCGCGGTGCGGGCGGCGCTGACTAAATCGGGCCGCAAGCCCGCGGAAATCGGCGCCGTGCTGTTTTGCAGTTGCACCAGCACCAAGCTTATTCCCTCGGTGGCCACGTGGTTATCGGGCGAGTTGGGTCTGGTGCAGACGCACTGCTCCTGCGACATTGTGGCGGCCTGCGCAGGCATGTCTTATGGCTTGGCCGAGGCGGTGCGGTTGCTGCAGGAAATTGAGCGGCCAATCCTGGTGGTGTGCGCGGAAAAATTCTCCGACAAAATCGGGACCGTGCGCACTTCGCGCATGATCTTCGGCGACGGAGCGGCGGCGATGGTGGTGGGACCTGCGCCGCCTGGAGAATCCTCCGACATCGAGGTTTTTCAGACTTATGCCAGCGGTCCATGGGCGGAGGTGAACTCGATTATCTGGCCCAATCCGGAGTTCGATAACAACATCACCGTGTACGGGCCGGAAGTCAAGACTCTGGCCAGACGCTACCTGGTGCAGATGATCAAAGAACTCAAAGCGCTGCCGCATCCTGAAGGGGAGGGCACGCTGATGGATGCGATCGATCTCGTGGTTCCACACCAGGCGAACAAGACCATGGTGGTGGAGCTCGCGAAAGCGGCTGGTGTAGCCCCGGAGCGACTGTACTTCAACATTCAGCGCGTAGGCAATACTTCTTCCGCCAGCATTCTTCTGGCGATTCACGATGCGGTGCGCGAGGGACGAATCGATCGTCCGCTGCGTGTGTTTGCGCCCGGCTTCGGCGCGGGCGCGGTCGGCGGTTATGTGGTGATGCGGGTGGATCCCGCAATCGTAAGTTGCAACTCTCAGGAAAGGAGTACGGATATGGAGAATAACGGTGGTGGCGGACACAACGGAAACGGCAACGGGAACGGGACGAACTCTCTGCGTGGCAAGGTGGCTTTGGTGACCGGTGCTGGACGCGGCATTGGGCGCGCGATTGCGATTGAACTGGCGCGGCGGGGCGCGAATGTGGCGCTCGATTATCGCTCGGATTCCACCCATGCCGAGAGCGCGGCCGATGAGATCCGCGCCTTCGGCGTGGAATGCATCACAATTAAAGGTGACGTGGCAACGAAAGGTGAGGCACGCCGCATTGTGAAAGAAGTTTTGGACAAATGGCAGCGCCTCGACATTCTGGTGAACAACGCCGGCATCACGCGCGACCGATCGATGCGTAAAATGACGGAAGACGATTGGGCGGAGGTGATCAACGTGAACTTGAACGGAACCTTCTACTGCACCAGCGCTGCACTGCCTGCGATGATTAACCAGAGGTTTGGACGCATCATCAATATTAGTTCCGTGGTCGGGCAGATGGGCGCTTTCGGTCAGGCGAACTATTCGGCGAGCAAGGGCGGCATCATTTCCTTCACCAAGACCCTCGCGCTGGAGATGGCGAAGTTCAACATCACGGCCAATGCGATTGCTCCGGGATTCACGGCTACGGAAATGGTTGACGCTATTCCGGAAGAGATTGCGGCCCAAATCAAAGCGAAAATTCCCTTGGGCCGATTTGCTTCCACGGAAGAGATTGCGAAGGCAGCCGGGTTTCTTGCCGCTGATGCGGATTACATCACGGGGCAGGAGTTGAACGTCAACGGCGGATACCACATGTAAGCGGGGCAGCGGCGCTCGAGTTTCTCCTACTGCTTACGTCCGTTTTCGGGTCGTGTTCGGGCCCTTGGTCTAAGCGGCGGTTTCGATGCCCGGGGCGATGCCGGGCGCTCCGAGCGTCCTTTTGTGAGTAACCGACAACACGGCGAGCGCGCAGGAACCCAGGCGAGTGAGCGAGTTATCGGTGCGGCTGGTCAGAATAATGGGTACGCGCGCGCCGGCCACCAGCCCCGCTACCTGCGCGTCCGCCAATTGAACCAGTTGCTCCACCAGCATGCTGCCGGCTTCGAGATTGGGGACGACAAAAATATCGGCTTGACCCGCTACCGCAGAAGCCACACCCTTACTCTTGGCGGACTCAGGAGAAACCGCAACATCGAATTCAAGTGGGCCCTCGAGGTCGCCGCCTGTGATCTGACCACGGTCCGCCATCTTGCAGAGCACCGCAGCATCTAGGGTGGACGGCAGTTTCGCCGAGACCGCCTCCTGTGCGGAGAGTAACGCGACCTTGGGTCGGGCCATGCCCAAAGCGTGGCACAGATCGATCGCATTCTGCACGATGTCACGCTTGTCGTCGAGGGTGGGATAGAGATTCACGGCTGCATCCGTCACGAACAAGGGCCGAGAGAAGCTGGGAACGTCGATGGCGGAGATGTGGCTAAGGCGCCGCGCCGTGTGCAGCCCCTGCGGCCCATCCACGAAGAGCATAAGTTCGTCGATCTGGATTCTTCCCTGCATGAGAGCATCCACTTTGAGTTCGCGGGCCAGCCTGACGGCGAGTTCGGCGGCGGCATGGCTGTGCTCTGTGTTTAACAGTTCATAGGGCGATAGGTCGATCTGCGCCTGCTGCGCTGCAGCGCGAATCTTTTCTTCGGGGCCTACAAAAGTCGGGAGGATTAGTCGTGCCCTGGCGGCTTCGATCGCGCCCAGCAAAGAAATCGAATCGACAGGATGCACGACAGCGATGCGGATGGGGGCGCAGCTTCGGGTGGCCTCGATCAAGCGGCGGTAATGGCGGCCCCGCTCAAGCAGCTTCACTTCGGGCAAGGTTACGCGCTCCCGCGATATTTTTTCCGCGGGGGCGATGACCTCCGCGGTTCCACTGATTACGACTTCGTTCTTCTGATTCGTTGCCTGGCAGTCGAGCGTTACACGATTCTTTTCCGCGGCCTTCTCCGCCACCCGAACGGTTACAGTGACGATATCTCCAAGGCAGACGGGGCGGCGGAAGCGCAACGACTGGCTCAGATAGATGGCACCGGGGCCGGGTAACTGAGTCCCGAGCACGGTCGAAATTAGCGCTCCTCCCCACATGCCGTGGGCGATGATGCGATGAAACATGTCGCTCTTGGCGAACTCCTCGTCCACGTGCGCGGGATTCACGTCCCCCGACATGATGGCAAAGAGTTCGATATCCTTATAGCTCAGGGTGCGGACAATACTGGCGCTGTCGCCGACTTGCAGTTCGTCAAAAGTGCGGTTTTCGATGCGGTCCATGGAACTCCTCCTGCTGAAAGACATGCGACTTCCGGTGCTCCTGGGGGCTTTTATTCCGGCGTAAAATGTGATGTAATGCAGTGCAGCAACGATCTGCTGCGATGCAGCGCATGGCGCACGGTAGAACCAATATGGCTTTTACACTCGATGGCAAAACCGCCTTGGTAACGGGCTCCGGCCGGGGGATTGGCCGGGCAATTGCGGAAAAGCTGGCGGAGAACGGCGCGGCTGTAATGGTGAACGACCTCGATGAGGGCGCGCTCGAGGAAACCAAGATTCTCTTGGGATCGGTGGGGAAAAGAGTCGAGGTTTTCGCCGGCGACCTGACCCGGCCTGAGTTTCCCGACAAATTAATGCAGGCCACTTTGGACGCTTTCGGCTCCGTCGATATCATCGTCAACAACGCGGGATATAGTTGGGACGGAGTCATTCAAAAAACCACGGACGAGCAATTCCAGGCCATGCTCGAAATTCACCTGGTCGTACCCTTTCGCGTGCTGCGAGCTGCCTCGTCTTATATTCGAGAAGCGGCCAAGCGCGAGACTGCCGCCGGCCAGCAGGTGATGCGCAAGGTCGTGAACATCACTTCCATTGCGGGCACCGACGGCAATCCTGGCCAGGCTGGGTATGCCTCCGGCAAGGCCGGAGTGCTCGGACTTACGCGCACGCTGGCGAAGGAATGGGGCCGGTACAATGTCAACGTGAACGCGGTCGGATTCGGGTTGATAGAAACTCGGCTGACCCAGGTTCTGTCGGGCGAGGAGTCTAATATCGAGATGCGCGGCCGCGCGATTCGTGTGGGGGTGCAGGCGGCGATGTTGGAGTCGGTGAAAACCGCTTGTCCGCTGGGCCGGCTCGGAACGCCCCTGGAAGCGGCGAATGCAGTGCTCTTCTTCTGTTCGCCGCTCTCCGACTATGTGACCGGCGAAGTGCTGATTTGTGGTGGCGGCTTCCACTTTTAAAGCCAAGCGATTCGCGTTTTAATAAGCTCCGGCATAAGTCGCCGGAGTGTAACTGATCTCTTTGTCCGCGTCCTGCAGGAGTATTTTGACATCGACGCAGCGGTCGAGACTGAACTCGTACCCCGAATCATACGAAATAGCCCGCGGGCGGACGGACGTTGGATCTGAAAAAGATGAGTTCGGCGCGATTCCGTTTGCCATGGGAGATCCCTTCCTGTTCGAGTTTGCCCAATCCGGGGTGGCACTCAGCACAATTGGAATTCGAACCCCGGAGAAGCGGCAACTGCAAAAAGAATAGTGCACGACCAGGCGAAAAGTTGGTGACGGCCATCACCTATCGCAGTGATCCAAGAACCGGCTAAGCCTTCCGGCGCGGAGACGAACTCTTCTTCGGAATCTTCTTCTTTTTTTTTGGCCTCTCCACAAGAGATTCAAGTTCGGCGACGCGGCGCTTTAGTTCGTCCACTTCCCCGCCGCCCGCGGCTCGCGGCTGGCGATATTCTTCTTCACGCTCAGAGCTGGAAAAGGGCTGCGACGGCGCGGGCCGCTGCGCCTGCATGAAATCGAAAGGATGCAGCGGCGGCGTCATGGCCCGATAAGCGTTCTGGTACATCTCCGCCACGGTCTTCATATACTTCAAGGCGCCTTCTTGAGTCGCGCGGCTTGAGGCCACGACCATTTGCCGCAAGACTTCGAGCGGGAAGGCGGAGTCGGGCTCTTTGGCCTGCTCGACGATGATTTGGGTCAAGACCAGCCGAGTCAGGTCTTCGCCGGTCGCGGCGTCGACCACCTGGACGTCGTAGCCGTTCTTCAGCATCTGAGCCACTTCATCCTGATTGATGTAGCGGCTGTTCGTCGTATCGTAGAGACGCCGGTTTTCGTACTTTTTGATCACCACCGGTTTGCGATTCATATTTATCTCATTTTATGCTTGACATCCGAGTGCGCTGGTTCTAATATCGAATTGTGCTGCAGTGCAGCATTTCTTGCAACAAACTTTATCTCTAGAAGGAGAAGATCATGCCCACGCCCCGTAAGTCAACCCGCATCCCCCGCGCGGCGGCGGAGAGCGCCGAAGTAACGGCCACTTTCGTCCCCGTATACAGCAAGAGCATTGAGCGCCTGGCGGAGCTGCAGAAGAAGTCCCTGGAAGCAGCCGCCGAACAAAACGCAGAGATCCTGAGCACTTGGAAAAAGGCCTTCCCGTTTGTTACCGAAGGTCCAGCCTCGTTCTGGTTTGACTTGGCGGGCCAAAGCTTCGAGCGCTATGTCGAAACCCAAAAAGGTGCGATCGACCTGGCCGTGGAGCAAAGCGCCACGCTGGTCGGCCTGGCCGAAGAGCGCGGCGCCCTGGCGGCAAAGTTTGCCGATAGCGGAACCGCCCTGTTGCAGCAAACCGTGGATCATTCTGTTGCAGCGCACAAGAAGAATCTGGAGTTTTGTGCGGAGCAGCAGAAGGCCGGCTACGAGACCGCGAAGAAACAATTGCGCTTCTCTAATCCGTTCGCCGAGGCCTTTCAGAGCGGTCTGGATCTTCTGGTTGAAACCCAGAAGACGGTGCTGGATATCGCGTCCAAGCCAGCCCGGCACGCCGCCGCGTAAGCGGCGTTATACTCGACGGCAGACAGCCCCGGCGCCTCCAATCTGGAATTAGGCGTGGGGGGGCTGTCTCCGGCTGTGCGGGAGTTTGGAGACTGGATCTTGGGAGAGTAGCTTATGAGCGAAAAGCAGGCGCCCAACGGAAAAGAGTTCGATCCCACCGACGCTTTCCGCGAGATGCGGAACAGCTATCTGGATGCGTGGTCGAAGACCATGGTCGATGCCGTGAACAGCGACGCTTACGCGAAGGCCAGCGGGATGATGCTCAATACGTATCTCTCGAGCTCATCGCCCTTTCGCGAAGCGGTGGAAAAGGTGATGTTGCAGGCGCTGCAGCAATTCAGCATGCCCTCGCGCGCCGACGTGGTCAGCATCGCGGAGCGAGCCGTCAATATCGAGATGCGGCTGGACGATCTGGATGCCAAGCTGGACCGGATCGAAAAACGGCTGACGAAACCCACGTCCGCGAGGCGCCCCCCGGCGCGGGCGCCGGACCGAGGGAGTAAAAAGAAAGGGAAAAGGTAGCTATGAACGAAGCCACTGTAATGACCGACCAGTGGTTGGGAGTGGGCGAAAAATTCAGTAACTTCAGCAAGGCGGTAACCACGAAAGCGGCGATCGCGCAAACTCCGAAAGAGTTGGTGTGGACCCTAAACAAGGCCAAGCTGTATCGCTACGTGCCGGTGGTGCCCGCCGAGAAACGGCATCCCGTGCCGCTTTTGCTGGTTTTCGCTCTGATGAACCGTCCTTATATTCTCGATCTGAAGCCGGGGCACAGTTTTGTGGAGTTCATGGTCAAGAGTGGATATGACCTCTATCTGCTCGATTGGGGATCTCCTGGACCCGAAGACAAAAATCTCACATTTGACGATTACACGCTCGACTATATGGCGCGGGCGATTCGCAAGATGAAGGCGATTTCGGGCTGCGAGGACTTCAGCCTGCTGGGCTGGTGTATTGGAGCGATCCTCACCACTGTGTATGCCGCGCTGCGCGCCGATGACGGCTTGCGCAACTTAATTCTGCTAACCGCACCGCTGGATTTCTCGGACAAAAAAGGAATCACTTTCGCGCGCTGGGTCGACGAACGCTACTTCGATGTGGAGAAAGTTCTTGCGGCATTCGGAAATATGCCGGGTGAGATGATCGATTACGGCGCCAAGGCTCTCAAGCCTGTGGAGAACTACGTTGGGAACTATCTGAAGCTCTGGGACAATCTCGACAATCCACAGGTGGTCGAAGCGTGGCAGGCGATGAACACCTGGGTTACCGACAATGTTCCGCTGGCCGGCGGGGCCTTCCGGCAATTGGTGGTTGATCTTTACCGCAACGACCGGCTCATGCGCAACGAGTGGGTGATTCGCGGAGAGCGCGTGGACTTGGGGCGCATTCGGGCGAATCTTTTGACTGTGATCGCGGAGGGCGACCACATCACCCCGCCGTGCCAATCCGCGGCAATCATGACGAAAGTTGGCAGCAAGGATAAGGAATTATTCCGAACTCCCGGCGGCCACATCGGCATCATGGCGGGCAGCGGCGCGGATAAGCGCACGTGGCCTCACATTGAAGGCTGGCTGGCGCGGCGATCGAGTTAGGGCGGTCGGGCTTCTGCCGAGGAAAACGTTTGCGTGCGTCGGAACCAGTGCTCCGGGAGCCCACCGCATTTTTGCCGTTGTCTTCAGGGAGTGAATGCCCCCGGCGCAGCGGGCGTGACGCCAGCGTGACAGCCGCCGGGACGGCGGTGCTAGCGGGTGAGGGTCACATCAAGGCTAGCGTTAGTTTCGTCACCGAGGCCGGCGGAGCGCTGAGAGTAAGCAGTTTGCCTTTGATCTCGATGCTCTTCGTCTGCGGCATCACTGCATTTCTTTCGGCGAATGAGTTGTGGGCGTGGATGTCTGCGTTCGTCAAGGTGGTGGCCGTGCCCGATTGGATCGAAGCGCCGCGAATGCCGATTTCAGCGACTCGCGCTTCGCTGACGTGGGGGTTCACCACCGTCAGCACTAAAGTCGTTTCGTGTAAGGAAGCGGAGCCCTTCAGTCCCCAAAACGTTGCCGGCTTGCCATCCCTCTCGTAATTCACAGTGGGCGCGGAAAATATTGTGCGCAAGGCTTGCCCGCCTTGGTGTGCGGCATACATCTCGAAAACATGACCGACCGGCGTCACGCAGAATCTGTCTTCGTGAGCCAGGTAAAGACTGTTCAAACAATTGATGAGCTGGGCGCAGGCCGCGAGCTTGATTTTTTCCGGGTGGCGATTGAAGGCATCGAGTGTCATGCCACTAAAAACAGCGTCGCGCAGCGTGGGAGTTTGTTCAAGCTGATCCCCCGGAGTTTGCTCGCTGCCGGGGCGATACCACGGTCCCCACTCGTCGACCACAAGTTTGACAGCGTGGTCGGGATCGAATTCTCCCATGACCTGCCAGTGGCCGTCGATCAGCGATTCCATGCGGTCGCCTTCGCGCAGCAATTCGTACCAGTCGACGCGGTCGAAGTTGAGCGCGTCGCCTTTTCCCTTCTCCCAGTCTTGCGTACGGCCGCGACTTAAATTCCAAGAGTAGTAATGCAGCGCCCAGCCGTAGATATTGCGTAACTGCTCTTTTCCCTTGCGCACGACCTCTTCGAAGAATCCTCGCGTCCAGTTCCAGTCGTCGGAGTTCGGACCCGATGCAATGAAGGCAAGTTCCTGCTTATAGAGTGGAACCCAAGTCGTATATCTGCGGAATTCTGTCGCGTACTCTTGTGGGGTGAAATTTCCGCCGCAGCCCCAGGATTCGTTGCCGACGCCCCAGTAGCGAACGTTGAAGGGATCGGGATGGCCCGCCTGCGCGCGCTGGTCGGCCAGGGTGGTGCTGCCGGCGGGCGAATTGCAGTATTCGATCCAGCGATAAAACTGTTCGGCGGGCAGACTGCGGACGTTGGCGGCGAGATAGGGCTGGCTGCCGGTTAATTTGCAAAACTGCACGAATTCATTGGTGCCGAACTGATTGGGGTCGTAGCGATGGCTGGACGGGGCCGCGCTGGTTTCCCATTCGGCCCAGAAATTCGTGCGGCGCGGACGCTTGTCGATTGGGCCCACGCCGTCGCGCCAATCATAACCATCGGCAAAGCAACCGCCGGGAAAGCGAACCACCGGGGGCTTGATCTTTTTCATTTCGTCGATCAGTTCTTTACGAATGCCATTTACGTTGGGAATTTTCGAGTTCGCGCCCACCCAGACGCCGTCATAGATGACGCCGCTCAGATTCTCGGTAAAGTGGCCGTAAATGTCGGGAGAAATGACTCCCAGAGGTTCTCCCATCAGGACTTCGATGCGGGAATCGGCTGCCGGCGAAATTTCTCCGCCGGCAAATGGCGATGCGTAGCGACTTAGGAGAAGCGCGCTCGCGCCTGCCACAGAGTTGCGAATGAAGTCGCGCCGTTTCATGATTTACGATCCCCCTTCATCTCGATCGGTTAGTAGTGCTGTTCCGGTAGATCGCGCAGTCGTTGGGCGGCTATTTCCGGAGTGACATCGCGCTGCGGCGAAGCTAACAATTCGAAGCCCACCATAAACTTCCTGACCGTGGCCGAGCGCAGCAGCGGAGGAAAGAAGTGCCCGTGAAAATGCCATTCGGCATGTTCGCCGCCGTCGGTGGGGCGCTGGTGAAAGCCCATCGAGTACGGAAAAGAAATCTGAAACAAATTGTCGTAGCGGGTGGTGAGGCGCTTGAGAGTGTCGGCGAGAGCGGATCGCTCTGACTCATCGAGCGCCGCCATGTCGGCAACGTGGCGCCGGCTCAGCAGCAGAGTCTCGAACGGCCAGGTTGCCCAGAAAGGTACGACGGCGAGAAAAGAATCGTTCTGGCAGACGATGCGATCTTGTGTTGCCAACTCCAAAGCGTAGTAGTCGCAGAGCAGGCAACTGCCATGATCGCGCTGGTAGCCCGCGAAAGATTCCTGCTCCTTGCGAGGTTCGTTGGGAACGGTTTGCGTGGCCCATATCTGGCCGTGCGGATGCGAGTTGCTGCATCCCATCATGGCGCCGCGGTTTTCGAAAATCTGCACGTGATTGATGTAGGGCAGGTTGCCGAGGCTGCGGTACTCGTCAGCCCACACGTCGACGACGGCGCGAATTTCTTCGGCGGCCATTTCGCCGAGCGTTAAGTCGTGGCGAGGGGAGAAGCAGAGCACGCGGCACTTGCCACTCTCGGATTTTGCAATCAGCAGGTTCTTTTGGCCGTCGGTGATTTCGAGGTTCGGCAGATCGGGCTGCAGGGCGGCGAAGTCGTTGTCGAAAACGAAGGTTGCCGAATACCTTGGATTGTGTTGACCGCCGGCGCGGGAATTTTCGGGGCACAGATAACAGGTAGGATCGTAGGACAGTTTTTTCTCGTCCGAGCGCTTTTCGGTTTGTCCTTGCCAGGGGCGCTCGGTGCGATTGGGTGAAACCAGAATCCAGTCGCGGATCAGCGGGTTGTAACGACGATGCGACTTGCCGTGCAGCTGGCTTAGGTCCACGCTAGTGCGTCCTCGCCGGGGATTCTTCCAGAATCATTGTTCGCAGATAAGCTGTCTTACTGCAAGCCCGGCGGGATTGTAATCGATTACACACCGCGGGTAAAGCTTCGGGTTGCCCGTTCCAACCTCGCGGCGAATCGATGCCGGGAGATCTTTCCCCCTGGAGAAAACGCGGCCCTTCCAGGTGACTCACTGCGAGTGGAATGGAGCACAATCCGGAATCTAGACGACCACCCCGAAAGCATGTAAACAAAGCGGAAAATGATGGTAATCTGAGCCTCGATGAACATCAAGGAAGTGGCCGCGCGCGCCCGGCTCTCGACGGCCACGGTGTCGCGGACCATCAACCATAGCGACCTGGTTCGGCCGCGCACCGCGGAAAAGGTGCGGCGCGCCATTCGTGAACTGGGCTACTATCCCAACACCCAGGCGCGGGCGCTGGTTTCCGGGCGCAGCCACATGTTCGGATTGATCATCTCCGACATTGTGAATCCGTTCTTCCCCGAATTGGTGAAGAGCTTCGAGTTTGCCGCCATTCACCGCGGCTACGAGGTGATCGTCGCCAATACGGATTACGACTCGGAGCGCATGAGCGGATGCGTGCGCCGCATGATCGAGCGCAAAGTCGACGGCGTCGCGATCATGACTTCGGAACTTGACCGCCATCTACTCGATGAACTTTCGCACCGGCACCTGCCCATCGTGTTTTTGGATGTGGGCAAGCTGAAGCCGTTGATCAGCAACATTAACGTGGATTACTCTAAAGGAATCGGCGAAGCCGTGCAGCACATTGTTGCGTTGGGACATCAGCGGGTTGGATTTATCAGCGGGCCGCTGACTTTGAAATCGGCGCGCACGCGGCGTTCCGCGTTTCTGAAATGCATCGCCGCATGCGGTATAAGGGAGGGATATCGGAGCATGGTCGAAGGCAACCACAAGATCGACGGCGGCGAGGAGGCCATGATGCAACTGCTCTCATTGCCGGAGCCGCCCACGGCGGTACTCACTTCGAACGACCTGACCGCGATCGGGGCGTTGCGCGCAGTGACGCGGGTTGGGCTGCGAGTGCCCGGCGATATCTCAGTGGTCGGCTTCGACGATATCGAACTGAGCCGCTTTACGCAGCCGCCACTCACGACGATTCGGCTTTCTCGCGACGAACTGGGGCGCAAGGCTTTCGACGCGTTGTATGAAACGGTTGCGGGTCTTCGTCAGGCCGGGCACGAAATCAAGATCAGCACCAGCCTCGTGGAGCGGGAGTCCACGGCCCCGGTGAAGGCCCGGGCTTCCGCACCGGCTGAGACGATTCCTGAAGCTGAGGCGCGGGCGATTTCATAACCAATCGACGGTTTGCCCGATCTGGATCCCTGCGATTGGGGTTCCTGGCTAAGAGCCGCTGCCGTCGGTCTCCAGCCGTGCGCCATCCGCGGCAGAGCAAATGTAGATCGCGGGCTTGATGTCGACCGCCTGCTGGTAGCGGGTTGAGATTTGATCGGCGAAAGTTTTCGCGTAATTCGCGTCGACCAGATTTAGAGTGCAGCCTCCAAAGCCGCCTCCGGTCATGCGCCCGCCATAATAGCCGGGGAGTCCTTCGGCCAATTCGACCATGAGATCTAATTCGGCACAACTAACTTGGTAGAGGTCGCGCAGGCTGCGGTGCGAAGCGCGCATTAACTCTCCAAAGCCGAGCAAATCGCCCCGGCGCAAGCAATCGCCTCCATCGCGCACGCGCTGGTTTTCTTCGACCACGTGGCGACAACGCTTGTAGATGATTTCCGGCAGATCGTGCGCGTGCTGCGCTAACTGATCGACGGAAACGTCGCGGAGGGCGTGAATCTGCGGATACCATTTCGAGAGCATGCGCACGCCTTCCTCACACTCTTCGCGGCGGCGGTTGTACTCGCCCCCGGCGTGCTGATGTTTCACCATGGTGTTGCAAATCACCATGCGCACGCCCTCGGGGATGGGAATGAATTCGTAGTCGAGCGAGCGGCAGTCGAGCAAGAGCGCGTGGCCCGCCTTCCCCAGGCAGGAGATGAATTGATCCATGATGCCGACGCGGGCGCCGATGAAGGTATTTTCAGTGCGCTGGCAGAGGCGCGCGACATCGGGCAACGGCAGGGTTGCGCCATTCAGGCTGAGGAGTGCAAGCGCACTGGCCACTTCGATGGCCGCCGAGGAGCTGAGGCCGGCGCCCATAGGAATCTCGCTTTGCACGAATAAGTTTGCTCCCGGCGGAGTTTGTCCGTCCTGCTGCAGGGCAACGGCAATTCCGAGAACGTAGTCACACCACGCGCCGGTGGCTTGCCGAGGCAAGTTGTTGGAATCGAATTCGAAAGACTGGGGAAAATCCTGGGAGTGAATTCGCAACTTGGCTTCCGGGCTGCGAGCGATGGCGACGCGAGTGCGCATGCCGATGGCGCTCGGCATCACAAAACCGTCGTTGTAATCGGTGTGCTCCCCGATCAAGTTAACGCGACCGGGAGCGCCGAAGATCTCAGGTTGCCCGCCGAACATGCCCGTGAATTTTCGGGCCAGCTCTGTCGACTCCATGTTCCCAATCCCAATGAAGTTTTAGTCAGACCGAACGAGCACGATAAAATGCGGGCCTGCAAGCGATTACATTCGCAGAAAGACCATAAGCCGGAAGTCGCAGCCTGTCAACCGGCGCCGACGGGAGGTGTTTGCCAAAGCTATTATGCGGGAACATACGCCCTCGGCTGTCCGTCGAGCGCAGCTCGACTTCTTCTCCGCCGGGCGCTCCCTGAAATTGGGCCGCTGCCCGTGTTCGTAAACGTTTACACAACCGGCTCGATCGTGGATAATGCCCGAGGCATAGCGGATCAAAGCGGTGGGAGAAAGCCAATGGATCGAAGACACTTTCTTAAGGCGACCGGAACCTTGATGGCGAGCGCGAAGATGGCGAGCGCAAAACTGATTCCCTCGGCATTCGCGGAGGAGGTTGGATCGACTGAAGGGCGTATGGTCCTTCCGATGAATCGCAACTGGCTGTACAGCCGCAGTGTGGCGGAGGGAGCTCACGCCAAGGATTTCGACGAGTCCGCTTACGCGAAGGTGGTGATTCCCCACACCAATATTCGTTTGCCGTGGCACAGCTTCGACGAGACGAGCTATGAATTCGTTTCCAGCTACCGGCGGCATTTTAAACTTCCGGCGCAAGCGCGCGGAGAGCGCGTATTCGTCGACTTCGAGGGAGTAATGACGGCCTCGACTGTCTGGCTGAATGGAACGCGTCTGGGAGAATACAAGGGCGGATACACTCCGTTTTCGTTTGAACTCACGCCGCATCTCGATTTTAGCGGCGACAACGTTTTGGCCGTAGATGTGGATTCGACCGAACGGCCCGACATTCCACCCTTTGGCTATGAGGTCGATTACTTGACCTTCGGCGGAATTTATCGCGAGGTTTCTCTGCGTATCGTACCCGCGACTTTTCTTGAGAATGTATTCGCGAAGCCGAAAGGCGTTCTGAGCGAACACCCCGGTCTGGATGTCGACTGCCACATTCTAAATCTCGAGCCGGCGGAGTCGCTGCGCCTAGAGGTCGTGCTTCGCGACGGCGAGCGCGTGCTGGAGAAGGGTTCTCAAACGATTCCCTCTTCCGGGGCGAGCAGCGAAGCCGCCGTGCATACGGTTCATCTGGAAAATTTGAAGTCGATCAAACTTTGGGATCTCCTGCATCCGAATTTGTATTCGGTGGAAGTTTCTTTGTGGCGGGGAGATCGGCAGGTGGATAACGTTTCGCGCCGCATTGGGTTCCGTGTAGCCAGCTTTACCGAGCACGGCTTCGAGCTCAACGGCAAGGTAATCAAGCTGCGCGGATTGGATCGGCACCAGACCTTTCCCTTCGCGGGCCAAGCCATGCCCGGTCGGGTGCAGCGGCGCGACGCCCTCATCCTGCGCAATCAACTCAAGTGCAATATTGTGCGAACGTCGCACTATCCGCAGTCGAGGCACTTTCTCGATGCCTGCGACGAAATTGGATTGCTGGTGCTGGAGGAAATTCCTGGCTGGCAGCATATCGGCGATGTGGCCTGGCAGGATATTTCGGTGGACAACGTCAGCCGCATGATCCGGCGCGACTGGAATCATCCCTCCATCATTCTGTGGGGAGTGCGCATTAACGAGTCCAAAGACAATCACGATTTCTACACGCGCACCAACGCGATGGCGCACACGCTGGATCCGACGCGGCAGACCGGCGGGATACGGTATTTTCAGGAATCCGAGTTTCTGGAAGACGTGTTCACCATGAACGATTTCGGCTTCCCGTTGAAGCCGCCGAATCATCCGCGGTACTTGAATACAGAATTTGTCGGACATACTTATCCTGCGAAGACGATCGATCAAGTGGAGCGCCTGACGGAGCACATGATCCGGCACGCGCGGGTTCATGACCAGTTGGCGTCGAATCCGCAATATGCGGGAGGCATCGCATGGTGCGCCTTCGATTACAACACGCATGGCAATTTCGGCTCGGGCGATCGAATTTGTTACCACGGCGTAACCGATATGTTTCGCGAACCGAAACCGGCGGCTGGATTTTATAAATCGCAGTGCGATCCGGCGGAGGAGATTGTGCTCGAACCGGCATTTCATTGGGCGCGCGGCGACGCCGATGTTGGGTTTTCGAAGGCCGTAGTCTGTTCTAACTGCGATCACATTAAGCTTTACATTCGCGATCAGATGATTGTGGAAGCCGATCCCGATCGCAAACAATTCCCGCATCTCCGCTATGCGCCCTTCACTTTGGATTTGGGCGACCCCTGGCACAAGTGGGGAGATCTGCGGCTGGAAGGCTACATTGGCGGGAAGCTCGTGATCACGAAAACTTATTCCGGCAAAGGCATCGACGCGAAATTCATGCTTCTGCCTGACGACACCGAGCTTATTGCGGATGGGGCGGATACGACGCGAGTAGTGCTGCGCGTGACCGATGAATATGGCGCTGTCCGGCCTTTCGCCAACGACGCGGTAAAGCTCGAATTGGAAGGCCCTGCGGAAATTATTGGGGACAATCCCTTTGCGCTTGTGGGTGGAACCGGGGCGGTGTGGATTCGCGCGAAGGAAGAGCCGGGAAGAGCGAGGCTCACGGCAATTCATCCGCAGCTGGGAAAGCAGCAAATTGAAATTACGATGACGCCGGGGGCTCGTGAGCCGGTGTAGGCGTCTGCGTTCTAACTTTTTTTCTCGGGAGAAGTGACCAAGGCCCGCGTCGCTCCGGTGGAGATTCCGCCATCGACCAGCAGAGTTTGGCCGGTTACGTAGCGGCTCGATTCGGCGGCGAGAAAAACCACCGCCGCGTCCAAGTCTTCGGGCTGGCCGGGGCGCTTGAGCGGAATACGATCACAGAGATATTCCACCCACTCTTTATTTTCATAGAGCACTTTGTTCTGCTCGGTGCGAAACCAGCCGGGGGCCAGGCAGTTCACCGTGATTCCGTGCTTGCCCCAATCGTCGGCGAGGCTCATGGTTAGTTGGCGAATGCCACCGCGGCTGGCTCCATAAGGCCCGAGCCCAGCATAACCGGCTACGCTCGTCACCGACCCGATGTTAATGATGCGGCCATATTGCCGCGGAATCATTCTGCGGGCCACGGCTTGCGCGACAAAAAAGCTTCCGCGGAGATTGGTGTCGAGAATTAAATTCCAATCGTCCCAGCTTACGTCGAGCGCGGGCTTGCGCACGTTGCAGCCGGCGTTGTTGACCAGAATATCGAGATGGCCGAAGGCCAACTCTGCTTGCTCGGCCATGCGCTCGATGCTGGCCTGATCGCGAACATCAAGTTCGAGCGAGACCGCACGCCGCCCCAGAGAGATAATTTCTCTTTCGAAAGCCACGAGATGATCGCGATTGCGGCTGGTAAGAACCAGATCGGCGCCGGCTTTGGCCAATGCCCGCGCCATGTATTGACCCAGGCCCCGGCTGGTTCCCGTGACAATTGCAACCCGGCCCCCGAGACCGAAGAGTTTATGGTTCACGATATTTTCCCGGGCGCGAGAACTACCTTCATCAGATTCGGCTCGCGCGCGTGCAAGCGCTCGAACCAGCGCGCGCCTTCTTCGAGCGGAGCGACGGCGGTGATGAGAGGCTTTACGCGAATCGCTCCACTGCTCATGAGTTCGATGGCTCGCGGATATTCGCCGGCGGAGGCGCACGACCCTTGCAGTCGAAGCTGGCGGGTTACAACTTTCTGCAGCGGAAGGGCGACTTCGGGCGAGACGTTCCCAACCAGTACAACGTTGCCGCCTTTGCGCAGGCTATCGATGGCGGCGCTGATCGTAGCGTTGATGCCGACGGCTTCCACGGCAACGTCAACTCCCGTTCCGCTGGTTAATTGCAGAAGTTGTCGAGTGAGTTCCGCTCCGGCGGGGAGCGTGGCGGTCGCCCCTAAGTCTTCAGCAAGTTTCAAACGCGTGGGATCAACGTCAGAAATAA
Organism: Candidatus Sulfotelmatobacter sp.; assembly: GCA_049513475.1. GTDB lineage: Bacteria > Acidobacteriota > Terriglobia > Terriglobales > Acidobacteriaceae > Sulfotelmatobacter. The sequence goes on from JBEKWC010000030.1 coordinate 61,319, forward strand.
AGACACTGGAGCATCCCGCTGCCCGCAGAGCCTGCATCACCAACAGCCCGATGGTGCCTGCGCCAACCACCAGAGAGGTAGAGTCAGGAGCAATCGGAACCAACGACACGGCGTGAAGCGCCACCGATACTGCTTCGAGCATCGCCGCTTCTTCGAACGAAAGAGTTGCGGGAAGGCGGTAGACGATCCGCGCGGGGACTGCGACAAACTCGGCAAAGGCTCCAGCGCGGCGATAGTCTCCGCATGAGACGCCGAGGACTTGCCGGTTGTCGCAGAGGTTTACGTCGCCGCGAGCACAGTTCGCGCAAGCGCCGCAATAGATGGTTGAGTCGAAAGTAACACGGTCTCCTTCTTTGAAGTTCGTTACATTCTTGCCGATTGCGGCAATCGTTCCCGCGGCTTCGTGCCCCATAACAATCGGCGGAATCCTTCGTCCCGAGGAGCCGTCGTAGCCGTGGACGTCGCTGCCACAAATACCGCAGGCGGCCACACGGATTAAAACCTCATCGGCGGCGGGAGTTGGGGCCGGAAGCTCTGCGATTTCCAGTTCGCGATACTTGGTTAGTAGCAAAGCTTTCATTTCGTGGCGCCGTTCTTCTTGGGTTTGAAAGTGTCGACGATTCCGCTGCCTTCGCGGATGGTGAGTAACTGATTGGCTTTCACTTGCGCAAACTTATCGACTTTCTGCGTAGTCGGCCATTTCACTTCGATCACGTCGATCGTCTGCGCTTTGCCCAAGCCAAAGTGTAATCGAAGATCGCTTTGCGACATCACACTGCCACCGCTGTGTACTTCGTCGATTTGAACGTGCGTGCCGGTGACCACGCGCACGCGGGCGCCGATGGCGGTGCGATTGCATTTTGTGCCGATCAATTTGAGCTTGATCCAGTTCTGTGCGTTGCCACCGTCGTTGCGCAGGAGCGAGGGCATATCGTTCAAATTCAGAATCAACGCGTCGATGTCACCGTCGTTATCGTAGTCGCCGAAAGCCGCGCCGCGGCTAGAGAAACGTTCGGTGATGCCGGGACCCATCTCCGCGGAAACGTCCCTGAACCTTCCCTGCCCCAGATTTTTGTAGACGAGACGCGGGTTCTTGAAATCCTGGCCGATGCCGTGCCCCTCAATTTCAGGATAGACGTGCCCGTTGACTTGAATGATGTCGGCCCAGCCGTCGTTATCGTAATCGACGAAACCGCAGCCCCAGGCCACGTAGCGGTTGTTGATGCCGACGCCGGAGGCGAATGTTTCGTCGGTAAAAGTGCCGTCGCCGTTGTTGTGATAGAGGTTGCAGGTGTCGTCGGCGAAATTGGTTTTGAAGATATCGAACCAGCCGTCGCAGTCGTAGTCTGCGACCGCTATGCCCATCCCAGCCTGCTCGTGGCCGTTGTCGCTGTAAGCGCAGCCGGCGGGAACGGCGATGTCGGTGAACGTACCGTCGTGGTTGTTGTGAAAAAGAATGCTGGGCTCGGAGTCGACGGCCACATAAATGTCAGGCCAGCTGTCGTTATCGAAATCATAAGAAACGGCGGAGATGGAGTAGCGTGGACCGGGTTTGAGAATCCCCGATTTTTCAGAAACATCGCTAAACGTGCCGTCGCCGTTGTTGCGAAAGAGAACATTCGTATCGCCGGTAAGTCCGCGGGGACCGCACATCACGGGGATTCCCTTCCACTGGCAGAGCGGGTCGTTGCCCGGCGCGGGAATCTTCGCCGGATCGAGCTTGATATAGTTGCAGACGAATAGATCGAGTAGGCCGTCGCGATTGTAATCGAGCCAGGTGCAGCCCGCGCCCCAGCGGACTTGCTCGTCGTAGACTCCGGCCTTGCGAGTCACATCGGTGAAGGTGCCGTCGCCGTTGTTGTGAAAAAGAATGTTGTGTCCCCAGAAGCAGCAGAACAAGTCGTCCCAGCCGTCGTTGTCGTAGTCGCCGACGCAGACGCCGGTCTGCCAGCCGGTGCGAGCCAGGCCTGATTTTTCCGTGACATCGGTGAAGGTACCGTCGCGATTGTTCTTATAGAGATGAGAGGTGGGAGCCTGACCCGATAGCCAATTGGCGTCGAGCTTGGTTCCGTTGGTCAAGTAGATATCGAGCCATCCGTCGTGATCGTAATCGAAGAACGCCAGGCCACTGCCCTTGGCCTCGATGATGGAACGCTTGTGATCGATCGCGCCCCAGACGTTAGTTGTGTTGAGGCCGGCCTCGCGAGCTACGTCGACGAATACGACCGGAGACACTGGCGGTACCGATGTGTTTGCGAAGAGCTTCTGGGTTTGCCTCCAGCGCCAGAGAGGTGTGGTGAGGGCGTCGAGCAGCGTCGTACCGAGAACTACGAGCGACGAGCCGAGAAAACGACGCCGGGGAAAATTCATGACTATCGACTCGGCACCTTGGGAAAGGGATGCGGCACGATTCCTGAGCCTTCTTTGACGGCGATAATCTGATCGACGGGCAGGTTGGTCAACTTTTCTATTCGGCCGCTGGGCCAGGTGATTTCGAGCGATTCAATTTTGGTACGCTTGCCCAGGCCGAAGAAAACTCGGGGATCGCTGGCCGACATGTAGCTCATCCCGCCTTTGGATTGCTCGACGTGCACGAATCCCTCGGATGTCAATTTTAGCGAGGCACCGATGGCGTCGCGATTGGACTTGGTGCCAATCAGAAGAACCTCGAGAAAATGATTGGCGCTCCCGCCGTCGTTGCGCAGTAGTTCGGGATAGTCACCACGAATATTAATAGCAATGTCGATGTCGCCGTCGTTATCGAAGTCGGCGGTAGCGAGGCCGCGGCCCACGATGGGGCGCATGAAGTCAGGGCCGAGAGACTCGGACACTTTGGCAAACTGTCCCTTGCCTAGATTTCGGTACATAAGGAGCGGCTCTTTGTACGTGACTTCGCTGTGGTAGAGATTTACGTTGTCGAGCATGGCGCCGTTCAGTTGCAGAATGTCATCCCAGCCGTCGTTATCATAGTCGAGAAATTTCATGGACACGCCGCTTA
>JBEKWC010000031.1:0-109519 GCA_049513475.1 Candidatus Sulfotelmatobacter sp.
CTGCGAGGGACAGATGACCGCGACCAGAGGCTTCAATTTCTCGGAAACATCCTTGGCAGACATCGGAGACAAAGCCGGCAGGCTGGGAAAGGTCTGCTCATCGAGTTCGCTCAACCCCAGTCCTGCAACCGGCGGCAGCGGGGCAAACGAGAAAAAAAACACGGTGGCGATCGAAGTCACCATCCCACTGACGATGAGGAGGGTGGCTAACCATGAGATCCAATCATGACGCGTGCGCGGTGGCAACCCGCGCATGGCTACCCGCAGGACAAAGGCGACAAGGCAGAGCACGGGCAGAACCAGCACCAGGGGGACCAGAGTCCACTTCGCCCAGCGGGGGATCGCGGGCGCTAGTTTCGGTTCGAGTCGAGCAGGCTGTTCTGCGGGAGACTGAGTCTCCGCCACTTCGGCGGGACTAATAACAATCTTTTCCATGCAAATAGTGACAGGCACACCACGGGTGGTTAATGGGGAAGGGCCTCATTTTGTTGCAAATTCCCACAAATTGCTAGGCCAAAATGATCGCTCGCGTAGTGGGTCAACGCGCGAACTAGGGAGCTTAATACAGCGAGTTGTCAGTTGCAAGCAATTGTTGGCAGGCAATCTTGCGGTTTCCATTGGCCAGAAATGGACCGAAGGACATCAACCGGGAGGTCCCCGAAGGGGACTTCTGGCGACAGGCAAAAGGCGAGTTCAGGAAAAAAGGCCGGGCCCCAGGAATCCGATTTGCGACCCCTCCCGTATCTATAGTGTCTGTTATTGAACATTCCCACACGCCTTGTGCCAAGGAATCTGGCGAAGTGGAATTCACCAAGATCGATCCGCTAGTTGCGACTGAGTGAGGTTGGTATGGGCAAATGGCTGCTGGTTTTTCTCATCATCGCCGGGACGTCGGGGTTCTGTCAGAACTCTCCTTTTGAATCGCTTGCACAAGGGCGACCCGGTTCACCGTCGGAGACGGACCAGCAGATTCAGAAAATGCAAGCGTATGTGAAACAGGCGCCCGGCGACTATGCAGGATACGACGCTTTAGGCTTCAGCTTTTTGCAGAAGGCCAGAGAGACCGGTGACGTTTCGTACTACGATCTCGCCGAGCAAACGCTGAAGAAGGCAATCGCTCTGGCGCCGCAAGATTTTGGTTCCGCGGATCCTCTGGTTCACATGGCGTTGGTGTACATGGGCGAACATCGCTTTGCGGAAGCTCTCTCTTATTCGCAAAAGGCGATCGGAAGGGGCGCCGGAAATTTGGCGGCATTCGCCATCGAAGGCGATGCTTATACCGATGCGGGAGATTATGAGGAGGCGGCTGCGGCGTATCACACTTTGCAAACTCTGGGCCGCGAGATCTCTTCGCCCCTGACGCTCGCCTACATGGGCGACAGTCGTATCGCCTACCTGCGCTACCTGCACGGGGACACGGCCGAGGCCATCCGGCTGATGAAGAGCGCCATCGGCGCTGCGCTGCAAACCAACCTTCCGCGCGAAAATCTGGCATGGCTTTATTTCGAACTGGGCGAGCGCTACTTTCAGAGCGGGGATTTGCAGCTTGCGGAGTTGTCTTATCGGTCGGGGATAGCCGCCGATCCCAACCACTATCGTTCCCTGGCGGGCCTGGCGAAGGTTCGGGCGGCACAGGAGAACTTTGCGGAATCCATTCAGCTCTATCAACGGTCGATTGCGATCATCCCGTTTCCCGTTTATGTCGCGGAGTTGGGCGACGTTTACAAGAAAGCTGGGCGAATGAAGGAGGCTCGGCAGCAATATGACTTGGTTGAGTACATGGGGCACCTCAGCAAATTAAATCAGATGCTGGCCAATCGGGAATTGGCTCTCTTCTATGCCGATCAAGGCATTAAGCTGCAGGAGGCCCTCGAGTTGGCGCGAACGGAGCTTGCAGTCAGGCACGACATTTACACATGGGACACGCTGGGGTGGGTGCTTTATCGGAGTGGCCGATTTCAGGAAGCGGCCGAGGCGATCAACAAAGCTCTCGCTTTGCACACGAACGATTCTCTACTTCTGTTTCATGCCGGCATGATCTACCACAGTCTGGCCAAGGACTCCGAGGCCGAAGATTTTCTGCGTCGTGCGCTACGAGCAAATCCGCGCTTCCACGTTTTTCATGCTGAAGTGGCGAGCCGAACTCTGATGGAGATCGCTCGATCGGGTAATTCGGATTTGAGGTCCACCAATGCACAAAGATAAAGATAGGAGCAGGCAGCGCCTGACGCGCTTCGTGATGTTGTTATATGCATTGATGTTGATCTCTTCAACCTCGTTCGCCCATCCCATGGGAAATTTCAGCATCAACCACTATTCGAAGGTGAAAATCGGCGAGCAGTCGGTCGAGGTCCGCTATCTGATCGATATGGCTGAGATTCCCACGTTTCAGGAGCTTCGGCGGTTCGACATCAAGCCTGGGGCGGAAGAACCTGGGGTTTCACGCTATCTCGACAAGCAGGAGCAACTTTTGAAGGCAGGACTCTCCCTAGAGAATGACGGTCAGCCGGTGCGATTGGAAACCATCTCCCGGCAGCTGATCTTCGCCGATGGCGCCGGCGGTTTGCCCACGATGAAAATCGGCTTCGTGTTTCGAGCTAGGTTGGAAGTTGCTAGCGGCGATCACAGACTTTCCTACGTCGATAATAATTTTCCTGGGCGTGCAGGCTGGAAGGAGGTCGTGGTTCTCGGTGACGGAATTCGGATTCTTGATAGTTCTGCTCCCGGCACCGATCGTAGCCAGGAACTCGCCAATTACTCCAGCGATGTTCTGAATAGTCCACCCCAGCAGGTGTCCGCCGTGGTCGCTTTCAAGACGGCGCTGTCAAAAGCGCATACAAACCCGTCGGCCACAACCTCCTCCAAGCAGAAACTCCCTCGCGAGACGAAAGCGGCGCATCCGGCGGTTACGATGCGGAGGCCAAACCGATCGTTGGATGGAATCGCTTCGGCTGAACCCGCAGCCTCGCCATCTTCTTCCGGCAGCGTGAATCCCACCGTGGCTCCGCTGCCCCGCGCAGCACGAGGGAACACGCCGCGCAGCCGATTTACCGAATTGATCTCGACGCACGGAAAGTTGAGCTTCTGGATTTTGTTCTCGGCCGCCCTGATTGCCGCAGGCCTGGGTGCGCTTCACGCGCTCGAACCGGGCCATGGCAAGACTATCGTTGCCGCCTACCTGGTAGGGTCGCGCGGCACAGCGAAACATGCAGTGTTGCTTGGAATCGTGGTCACGGCTGCGCACACGGCGGGCGTCTATCTGCTGGGAGCGGCGACGCTTTACGCTTCGCGCTACATTGTCCCCGAGCAGCTATATCCGTGGCTGGGAGCAATTTCTGGACTTAGCGTGGCGGGACTCGGCATTTTTATTTTTCTCCGGCACTGGACCGGCGAAAGCGGAGAGCATGCGCATGCTCCGGGAGAGCAGCATTCGCACTGGTTCCTCTCCCTCTTTAAGCCGTCGACGTCCAGGTCGGCGCTCACGGGAACAGCAAATCGCACGGCGAGCTTACCCGGTTCGAAACCAGCCGGTTCGAAACCAGCCGCGCGCGAGCTATCGCTGCGTGAACTCTGCGTGCTGGGCGTCACCGGAGGGATCGTGCCTTGTCCAGCCGCGCTGGTCGTGTTGCTGAGCGCCTTCTCGCTGCATCGCATCGGCTTCGGTTTATTTCTGATCACCGCATTTAGCTTTGGTCTAGCGGCTGTGCTGGTCATCGTCGGCCTGACCATGGTCTACGCCAAACGCGTGGTGTCTTCCCGCGTGCACTCCGGCGCCGCTGGGCTGCGCTATCTTCCTTGTTTATCGTCTGCGTTCATGGTGGTGCTGGGCGTGGCGATCACGGCATCGGCCATCGCATCGGTTCCCATCGGTCAGGGCTTCATCGCTCACGGCTCGCTCGCGAAAGAAAAACTACTTCCGTTCGCCACCGTAATTCTCTTGGGATTGTTTTTGGGCATGCGTCACTCCACGGACCCCGACCATGTGGTTGCGGTGTCGACCATCGTGAGCCGGCAGAAGTCCATTCGAAGCTCGGCGACGATCGGGTTACTGTGGGGACTGGGTCATACGATCACAATTTTTCTGGTGGGATCGGCGATCATTATTTTTGGCGTGGTGATTCCTCCTCGCCTTGGGCTATCGATGGAGTTTTGCGTTGCCTTGATGCTGATTCTCTTGGGACTGTTGAACCTAACCGGTATCATGCGCTGGATGAACGAGCGCCTCACTCCCATGAGACTCGCCCCCAGAGCGGAGCAGACCTCCGGCTCTGTCGATTCCATCGGCACTGACTCGGGTACGGCATGGGCAGTGCTCCGCCGGCGAATTGAAATCTTGATGGAACGTACGATCGGTAAACTCGGCCTCTATCAGACTGTCCGGCCGCTGGTGATCGGCCTCGTCCACGGTTTGGCCGGCTCGGCAGCGGTGGCGCTGCTGGTGCTTTCGACGATTAAGAGTCCGCTCTGGTCTACGGCGTACTTGCTGGTCTTTGGCTTCGGCACGATGGTGGGAATGATGCTGATGACCGCGGCCATCTCGGCTCCTCTGGTTTATTCGCAGAAGAGATTTTTTAACGTCAATCGGCATTTGGCCGCGTTCTCAGGTTTCGCGAGCATGGCCTTCGGAATATTTCTGGTCTACCACATCGGCTTTATCGACGGACTTTTTACTTCGCAAGTGCATTGGATCCCGCAATAGCGCTTCCGGGTTTCGTGAAAGCAACCACTCGCTCGGCGCGATCGACGCTGTTTACGGTGACGCCCGCGGTGTCGTTGCGCCTCGCTCTCCACAACTGCAAACGAGAGATTGAATTGGTTGCAACCCGATAAATATTTTCCATTCGCTAAATCCGTCTGCGGTAGTGGCACCGTAACTTGGACACGTGGGCTAGCCACAGGAACTGCGACAACGTTACCCAGGCGCAGTTAGATCTCTGGCGACGTCGACGAATTCCGCAGAGAGGCATTTCCCATGACAAACCTGAAGCCGATCCTGGCTCTCGCTGTGTCGCTATGCATGCTGGCGCCTTGCAGCTTGTTGGCATCGAGCCATCGCGAGGCGCCGATCACGGCATTGGACCGTACCGCCGACGTTACCGACTGGTACGCCTTTGTCAGCTACGACAATCCTAACAACGTAACCATGATCCTGAACGTCGACCCGCTGCTGGAGCCAGCCAATGGACCCAACTACTTTCCCTTCGACCCGAGCGTGCTCTACGAGATGCTCATCGACAACAACCAGGATGGAATTCCAGACGTGGTTTTCCAATTCCGCTTCACCACCAACATCTATCAGCCCAACTTGTTCACCGGCTTCGTGGGCAACCTGGACGGCTTTCCGCCGATCACGTCGCTGCGCGGCCCCGGGGCCGAGGGCTTGAGCCTGGTCCAGACCTACACCGTAACCATGGTGAAGAACGGCAAATCAACTCTGCTGAACAACGGGCAGACGCTTTATGCAGTGCCGTCGAACGTGGGTCCGAAAACCATGCCGGATTACCAAAGCCTGTTCAACCAGGGGATTCAGAGTTTGAGCGACGGCGTCAAGGTGTGGGCGGGAACCGCGGATGATCCCTTCTTCATCGATCTCGGCGCGTTCTTCGATTCGGTGAATTTCCGCAGCGGAGTGGGCCCGATCCTTTCCTCGGCCATCGATTCCGACAACACCCACAACTACGCGCCCGACGCGGTGGGCGGTTACAACGTCAACTCCATCGTGCTCGAAGTTCCCATTGCCATGCTGACCGTGGACGGCAAGATTCATCCCGCCACCGACAAGCAAGCGGTCATTGGAACCTACGGCAGCACCTCGCGCCATCACATCACGGTGCGGCGCTCGCCCCACCCGGACGAAAACTATGGTTCGTTCCAGCAGGTGAATCGGGAAGGCAATTCGCTCATCAACGAAGCCATCATCGGCACCGGCTTTAAAGATCGTTTCAGCATGGATTTTCCGGTGAACGATTCGCAGTTCGCGAACTTCGTTCTGGAACCGGTGGCGGCCGGCGTGCTCAGCTCGCTGGGCGTGCCCGTCCCACCGAATCCGCGCACCGACCTGTTGATTCTGGCCCAGTACCAGCCTCCGATTTGTCCGGGCTGCGGGCCCAGCGATGCCGGTCCGGTGGCGGATCTGCTGCGGCTCAACACCGGCATTCCCGCAACTCCGGTGGGCAGCCAGCTGCGGCTGGGCTTCATCGCCGGCGATGTGGCCGGCTATCCCAACGGACGCAGGCCGATCGACGACGTGTTTGACATTTCCCTGCGCGCCATTGAAGGAATCCTGGTGGATTCCGGCAAGTACGGTTTGGCGCTGGGAGATGGCGTAAACACCAAGACGGAAGGCTTCAACAATTCGTTCCCCTATGTCATGCCGGCCAACAGTGGACGCAACAGCGCGCACACGGGTCCCGGACAGGCCGGCTGCACCGGACAACCCGGCGGCATTTGCCCGGTGATGTAGCGAACGCTTGTGGCCGCCCGCAAACGGCGGCCACAATTTCTCTTCGAAAAGGAGCCACGTCATGAAAAAGATTCTTCCTATCTTGTGCATCATGATCGCCGCCGAGTTCGCCGCTCCAAGCGCGGGCCTGAGTTCGGACCCTTCCCGTGAGGATCAAAACATCGCCGCGGCCAGACAAGCCATCAGCGAGAAGCCGGCCGAGTATACCGGGTACAACTTGCTGGCCAGGGCGCTGGTTCACCGCGCCCAGGAGATTTCCGACGCCAGCTTCTACCTTCCAGCCGAAGAGGCCGTGGGAAAGTCGTTGCAACTCGCGCCGAACAATTTTGATGGCGAGAAGATAGAAACTTCTATCCTGCTCGGCAAGCATGAGTTTCCCGAGGCGCTCAAGCTTGCTAGCGCCCTGAACAAGAGAGTTCCCGACGATGTGATGGTTTACGGCTTGTTGACCGATGCCGACGTTGAACTCGGCAACTATAAGGACGCGGAAGTTGCCGCCCAGTGGATGCTCGATCTTCGCCCAGGTAATCGGCCCGCGCTGATTCGGGCGGCGCATCTCCGGGAGCTATTCGGGGATGCTGAGGGTGCATACGAACTGATGGAGATGGCGTATCAGTCCACGCCTGCGACCGAAACCGGGGAGCGGGCTTCGCTGCTCTCACAAATGGGCCATCTTCGCTCGGCCTCCGGCAACGCCGACTCGGCTGAAAAACTCTTGCAGCAGGCACTGGCAAGTTTTCCAACCTTTCCCGCAGCGCTGGGAAATCTGGCCCAGCTCCGCATCACGCAGAAGCGCTACCCGGAGGCGGTGCAGCTCCTGCACGAGCGCTGTGCGGCGCAACTCCGCGCGGAGAATCTTTATGACTTGGCCGAGGCGCTGCAGTTTGCCGGTCAAGAGGAAGAGGCGCGGAAGGCGTTTGCTGACTTCGAAACCAAGGCGCTCGCAGAATCGGCAGATAAGGATAACTCCAACCGCGCCCTCGTCTTTTATTACGCCGACCACGCGCACCAGCCAGCCAAAGCGCTGGATGTGGCAAAGCATGAGTATGTCTGGCGTCATGACGTGTACACGCTCGACGCCTACGCATGGGCGCTGCACGTCAGCGGTCAGGAGGCGGAGGCGCGCAGGCAGATCGAGACTGCCCTGGCGGTCGGGATCCGCGATGCAAAAATCTTCGGGCATGCCGGGGAAATCGCTCTCAAGCTGGGCGACCGGGCCGGGGCACAGAAGTATTTGCAGCAAGCGGTTTCGCTACACGCCATCGACTCGGAGCATGCGCAGCTGGTCTTGAGCGAGATCACGATCACTAAGTTGAAGGCGCAACGTTAGACGAGAGGCGATGCCAAGCGCAAACCCTCTTCCAGCGGAAGAATCTCGGAAAGCTGGCTCGGTTGCGGACTGGCCTTGCGCTTCCTCTCCTGAGCCAGCAGATTGTGGTGAGCGCCATACAACCAGCGCTGGCCAAAGTCTTGCTCTGAGGAAACCACCGGCGCATAAAGCGAGTCGGAGGCCTACTCTAACCTTTGCTCCGCATCCCCCGGTATGGGTGCGGCCTGACTTAGAATATCCTGTCGTACGCGGAGGCGGGAGTGTTGTGGTCATCCTATCGATGGGAGTTTCGGGGTCGGGGAAAACGACCGTCGGGCAAATGCTGGCTTCGGAGTTGGGATGGCAGTTCGCCGATGCAGACGACTACCATTCGCCCTCGAATATCGAAAAGATGCGCGGCGGAATTCCTTTGACTGACGCCGACCGCGCGCCCTGGCTCGCCTCGCTGCGTGCTTTATGCCAACGCTGGGTTGCGGCTGGGAGCAACGCGGTCCTGGCGTGCTCGGCTTTGAAGCGCGCCTATCGCGAGGAGTTGAGCGTTTCGCCCGAGGTGAAGTTCGTTTATCTGAAGGGGAGTCCGCAACTGCTGTACCAGCGCTTGCACGCCCGTACCGGCCACTTCATGACCGAGCGCATGCTCGCCAGTCAACTGGAGGCGCTCGAAGAACCCGACGATGCCTTGGTCGTCGAGGTCGACCGCTCGCCCGCAAACATTGTCGCGGAGATTCGCGCTAAGCTCGCCCTCAGCAAAACTGTTTGACTGCGAAAGCTGCTCGACGAAACCTTGTGCCCTTCCTACAGCTGACGCGATCTGGAAAAAAAGCAAAGCGCTGCCGACCCAATGTTCATAGCCTGCGAACACTACGGCAGCGCCGCCCTTACTGAGCCCTAAAACATAAAAAGAGTGTAGAGATCGAAGTGCCCCACTTCTAGTGCATGGAAAGGTACGCGATCATCTAAGCCTTACCCTGTGCGTCCTCTGTGCCCCCGGTGGTTAAGCCCTTCTCGGGACGCAGCAAAGGGAACAGTATGACGTCGCGAATGGTATGCGAATCGGTGAGCAGCATGCACAATCGATCCACGCCCACGCCCACCCCACCCGCAGGCGGCATTCCGTAAGACAGCGCGCGAATGTAATCTTCATCCATCTGGTGCGCCTCAAGGTCGCCGCGCTCGCGTTCCTGCAACTGCGCCTCAAAGCGCCGCCGCTGGTCTTCGGGATCGTTGAGTTCGCTGAATCCATTCGCGATTTCCATCTTGCCGGCATAAATTTCCCAGCGCTCGGTCCACTCCGGCTCATCCGGCTTCTGCTTGGACAGCGGAGAAACCGCCGTAGGGAACTCATAAATAATCGTCGGTTGCGTGAGATGGTCCTCGGCAACGGCTTCAAACAGACTCGCGATCGTCCGCCCCAGCGGCTCCTTTGGGTCGTATGCCATATGCGAGTGAGTTTTATGGAAGCGCTCGACCAGGCTTTTTGCTCCATCGTGAGAAGCGAATTCGCTCATCTCCGGCTTCGCTCCGGTCGCTGCCGGCCAGTAATGAATAATCGCCTCGCGCATGGTCAGCCGCGTCCAGTTTGTCCAGTCGATCTCGGCCTCGCCCCACTTTGATTTCGCGCTGCCGTTCACATCCTTCGCCGCCTGCGTAATCACCTCCTGCGTGAGATCCATGACGCCCTGATAGTCGGTGTAAGCTTGATAAAACTCCAACATGGTGAACTCGGGATTCCAGCGCCAGCCCAATCCTTCGTTGCGGAAGTTGCGATTGATCTCGTACACGCGATCAAAGCCGCCCACCACCAGCCGCTTCAAATAAAGCTCCGGCGCGATGCGCAGAAATAAATCCATATCGAGCGTGTTGTGGTGGGTCACGAACGGACGCGCCACCGCCCCGCCCGCAATGGGCTGCATCATCGGAGTCTCCACTTCCACAAATCCGTGCGCCTCCATCGTCCGCCGAAGCGACTGCACCAGCTTGCTCCGCTTTAGAAAAACCTCGCGCACCTCAGGATTCACCACCAGATCGACATAACGCTGCCGATAGCGCAGCTCGACGTCGGTCAACTCGTTCCACTTCCGAGTCGCGCCGGGATCGGATGCATCTGCCTCGATCGCTTTACCCACGGGCAGCGGCAGCAAATCCTTGCTGAGAAATGTGATCGCTTCCACGTGGATCGTCAGTTCGCCGGTTCGCGTGCGGAACAAATATCCGCGCACCCCGATGTGGTCGCCGATGTCGAGCAGTTTATAAAGCTCGAATCCCTGATCTCCAACCGCATCTTTCTTCACGTAAATCTGCAGCCGCTTCCCCTCCTGCTGCAAATGGCAAAATCCGGCTTTCCCCATGAGCCGAATTGCGAGGATCCGCCCAGCCACGCGCACGTCGACCCGCGGAGTCGCGAGTTGCTCAGCGGTCTTCTCCGAATACTCCGCCAGAATCTGCGGAATGGTATGGGTGAATTCAAACTTGTTGCGGTAAGCGATTTGCCCCAGCCCCTCAATCTGCTTCAACTTCTCGCGCCGGAGTTCATAAACATTTTCGTCGAATGCCAAGAGGTTCCTTTTACCGCGGAAATTGCGCCCGTCGGCGCCGGGTCTGATGAAGCGTGAAACGCGATTATAACAACGGCGCGCTAGCCCGCGGCCAGGAGGAAGAGGGTCTGCAGTTTACCAAAATGCGCGCGTGGGGACAGTCGCGCCCCCGGGCTGTCCACCGAGCGCACCGAGCACGAGCTCGGTTGCCGCGTACCTATGGATCGTGGTACACTGGTACTAATGGCCGACGATCCCAAGCTGCTGGTCGAGCGCGTCCAAACCGGCGTGCGCATGGAGAAGCGTCTGCTCAAAGTCCTGAAAGCCTTCGCCGAGTATCACGACATGACTCTTGGCGACTTACTGGAAGGAATTGTCCTGCATGCCTTCGACGGAAAAACCCCGTTCAGCGCCGCCTCGCTCGAACGCATCCAGGAGCTAAAGCGTTTCTACGATTTCGATCTCGATTCCAGCGCCAGCCATCGCCTCAAGGAAATCAAGGCGCGGCCGGCCCGCAAGCGAGCAGCTGACCAATAGAAGAGGCCAACTTATGTCGGAACCACGGATCGACACCGCCCTCACCGCATTGCAGTGGACCTTGGGTCTAGTCATCCTGCTCGAGGCGATCCTGTTCGTGATGCCGGCGGCCCGCCACGACTTCGCCCGCACGCACATGCCTGACATGGTGCGTCAAGTGTTGGGCTGGGGGGAGATCATCGGTTGCGTCTTCTCGTTAATCCCAAAAACTGCGGTCCGCGGCGCCTGGTTCTTGGCTGCCATTTTCGTGTTGGCGATCATCATCCACCTGCTGCACGGTGCCTACAACGTCGGAAACTTGGCCATCTACACCGCCGCAGCCTGTGTTATTGCTGTGAAAGAAGGTTAGATCGCTTCCTGCAGATGTGGAGACGGCCGCCTCGGCCGTCCCGCCTGGGCGAAGCCCGGCGGAAGGCCTGAAGGGAAAAGGCGAGACCAGCACAGTGATGAACCCAGATACAAACCAAGAACTCATCCGCCGCTTCGAGACCAACGCAATTCCCGAAGACTCATTCCACCACGCCGACCATGTCCGGCTGGCGTTTGCTTACCTTTGCAAGTACTCCGCTCTCGAAGCGCTGCAGAAATTTTCCAGCGCCCTGCAACAATTCGCCACTGCCCACGGCAAAGCCCAGCTCTACCACGAGACCATCACCTTCGCTTACTTCTTCCTGATCCACGAGCGCGTGGCGGCTTCCGAAGCTGCCACTTGGGAAGAATTCGCTCGCGACAATCCCGATCTGCTCCTCTGGAAAGACGGCATCCTCAAACGGTATTACAGCGATGCCACTTTGAAATCGGATTTAGCGCGAAAGATTTTCCTGCTGCCCGATAAATGCAGAAAGCTTTAGCGAGAGGGTATTGCTTTTATCGTTTTTTATCGAGCATCTCCGCGGCGTAAGGCGCGTGCGTCAATCATCCGCGCGCAACCGCCGCACCAAACGCAGCTCACTGAACGACTTCTACCCGCCTCCGCACCTCCGTCACAAAAGCCTGACCCTGAATAGAAGCCAGATTAGTCTCCACATTCGCCAACGCGCCCGTGATCGCAGCGCCAGCCAGCGCCTGCGCAGTAGTCAGATCCGATTTCATATTCGGATTCGTGATCGCGATCAAACTCTGCGCAATCCCTGCCACCTCCCGCGCCCTCTCCGCCACGCGCAGTGGAACCCCGGTCGCCAACCTGAGCGCGGCCTCGATCCGCCCCTCGCCGTCAGGATCGCTCCTCGCCTGCTTATACGCTTTCATCACGGCATCGTAAGCCTCGGCATCCGCATCCACCGCTGCCTTCAACTCTTCTCGCAGCGGATGCAGCCGTGCGATCGCCGCGCTCAGCTGCGCTTCATATTGCAGATAAGCTTTCTTGCCCCGCGACATCGTAGCCACCATGGTCGCCAGCCCCGCCGCCATGGCGCCCGCGGCCGCCGCCGCACTGCCGCCGCCCGGTGTCGCAGTCGCCGCAGCGAGTTGTTCGACGAACGGCTCAACCCCGGCCCGCAGGCCGCCGACGGCCATCTTCCCACCCATCACCAGAGCCAGCCGATTTTCCAGAATCAATGAAGAATCAAAATTCTCCACCTGCAAGAACCACTCCGACGCCTGCTCCAACGCCTTTTTCGGAATCAGCCCGACGATCTCGCTCGACACCGGCGCGACCCCATACCGCGCGGCCTCCCGCTTCACCAGCTCAAACACGCGATGCACCGGACTCTGCTCAAAATCCGTTAGATTCATGGAAACCTGCGCCTTCCCGCGCACCAGAAATCCCGCGCCCTTCACAAACCGCATGCCGCCGCTGGAGAATCGCACCGCCTTCGCAATCTGCTTGGCCACTTCAACATCCTGCGTGTTCAAAAAAACGTTGTAGGCGATAAGAAATTTCCGCGCGCCCACCACCGTCGCACCCGCGGTAGGATGCACTTTCGCGTCGCCAAAATCCGGCTTGCGCGCCGCATGGGTCGCAATCTCGGCGCGGATTCCCTCAAACTGCCCGCGCCGAATGTTCTCCAGATTCTGCCGCTCCGGCACCGCCGCCGCCGCTTCATACAAATAAACCGGAATCTGATACCGCTTCCATATCTCCTCCCCGACATGCCGCGCCATCGCCACGCAATCTTCAAGGGTAACGCCGTCGATCGGAATGAACGGCACCACATCGGTCGCGCCCATGCGCGGATGCGCTCCTCTATGCACGTTCAAGTCGATCAACTCCGCCGCCTTCCCAGCCCCGCGAATCGCCGCCTCCTGAATCGCCTCGCGCTCGCCCACCAAAGTGATCACCGAGCGGTTGTGATCGGCATCCATCTCGCGATCCAGCAGGTAGACTCCATCCACCTTCATGGCGTCGACGATGGCATCGACCTTGGCCCGATCGCACCCCTCAGAAAAATTCGGTACACACTCGACCAGCGTAGACATAGGGAAAAAGAATAGCTGGGCGCCGATGACGGAAGCAAGGAAAAGCGCTGCCGGGGCTGCCGGGACTGAACGTAAATTTCCCGCCTCCGCGACCGTAGCACCGCCGTCCCGGCGGCTGTCCGGAGGGCGTCACGCCCTCCGCTCCGAGCGCGAGGATGCCCTTGGGGCTGTCGGCACGATGCTCCGCGGCCACCGCGGGCTAAACCGGAGCTTCCCCGGCGCACCCTCCCTGGCCTCCCCGGCACACTCTCCACAATCGCTTTGGCAATCCCCGGCGACTAAGACTAGAATTGCGGAATCCGGTGGGCCCCTAATCTTTATCTATGGCAGACGAGATCAAGACGCCCCCCCCGGCGGTGCCCTCGGACGCCGCTGCGGATGCCCTGACGGGCAGTACGGTCGGTCGCTTCGCCATCACCAAGAGGCTCGGCGCTGGCGGCATGGGGCAAGTCTACGGCGCGGAAGACACCACGCTGAAGCGCTTTGTCGCCATCAAGCGCATGGCCCCGCACGCCAAGACCACCGAGGCCGACCGCAAACGCCTGCTCAAAGAAGCCCAGCGCTCCTCCGCCCTCAACCATCCCAACATCGGCTCCCTCTACGACGTAATCGAGCATGGCGGCGAACTCTGGCTGGTCATGGAGTATGTCGAGGGCGAAACTCTTCGCGACCGCCTGCAGCGACCCGTTTCCACCGAAGAGTTTTTCAGCATCGGCACCCAATGCTGCGAAGGCCTGCAGGCCGCCCATGAAAAAGGCATCATTCACGGCGACATCAAGCCCGAAAACATCATGCTCGCCACCGGCAACCGAGTGAAGATTTTAGACTTCGGCGTGGCCCGCCGTGCCTGGAACAGCAACCCCAACGAAGTCACCAAGAGCCTCGAGACCATGACCGCCTCCGGCGGCACGCCCGCCTACATGGCTCCCGAAGTCCTGCTGCAGCGCCCCGACGACGGCCGCTCCGATTTGTTTTCTCTAGGCCTCGTCTTCTACGAAATGCTGGGTGGCGATCAACCCTTCAAAACCAACAGCCTCGCGACCACCATCGCGCGCATCGTCCACGTCGACCCGCCCCCGCTCGCCAATATCCCCAAGCCGCTGGCCGCTGTAATCTCCCGCGCCATAGCCAAGGACCCCAACGCGCGCCATGCCAGCGCCGCCGCCCTGCTCGAAGACCTCCGCCGGGTCGAACGCGGAGGCAAACCCAAGCGCGCTCCCTTCCCCGTCGGAAGCTTTCATCAATACCGCGCTCTCGCCGCGCTGGCGATCGTCGTGCTAATCATGGTCGTGCTCCCAGCTTCGAAGCCGCTCCGCCGCCGGTTCTCCCGAACGGTCGCGACCAGTCCCGCCTCCGAAACGCAAGCCGGAGGTCTCCCTCAAACCAAAATCCTAGCCGTACTCCCCTTCTCGGCGAGCGACGGCAACGCCAAGCTCACCGCCCTCGGAGGAGGTCTGGTAGAAAATCTAGCCGCCAAGCTAAGCAAGCTCACCGAGGACCGCGCCTTCGAAGTTGTCCCCATCCGCAACCTGCAGGATAAAAACATTTCGACGCTGCCCGAAGCCGCCCACATGTTCGGCGCCAATCTAGGTTTGGCACTGCGTCTCGAACCGCAGGGCGATGAACTGCTCAAGATCACCTACTCTTTGCTCGACGCGCAGAACGGCGCCACGCTGGGTGGCGATTCCCTGACCGTTCCGATAGCCGACGCCTTCACCGTAGAACAGAATGTCACCGAAGGAACAGTCAAAGCTCTGCGCCTGCAACTACGCCCGGAAGAAGAAGCCGCGCTGAAATACCACGGCACCGACAACGCCCCCGCCTACCGCTATTATCTGCAGGCGCAAGGCTACCTGCTGGATCACAGCAAGATTGAAAACCTCGACAACGCCGGACTGATGGCCCGCGAAGCCCTAAAGCTCGACCCTAACTTCGGCATGGCCAAAGCCGTCCTGGGCGAGAGTTTGTGGCTCAAGTACTCCGTCACGAAGCAAAAGCAGTGGATTGCACCGGCGCAGGACGACTGCAATGAAGCCGTCAAGCTGGGCAATGCAAGCGCTGCCGGTCACACCTGCCTGGGCAGAATCGACGACGGCACGGGCCACTACTCCGATGCCGCAGCCGAATTCCAACTTGCCCTGAGTCTCGAACCGACCAACGAAGAAGGCGCACTTGGGTTGGGCTTGGCGTACGAGCACCAGGGCAAGATCGACGAAGCCGAAAAGTCTTACCAACAGGCCGTTCAGGCCCATCCCAACAGCCGCTCCAGCTACAACGCTCTCGGCGCTTTTTATCGTCGACGCGAGGAATACGAGAAGGCCCTCCAGATGTATGGCAAGGCCATCCAAATCGCCCCCGAATGGTACGCAACCTACGTGAACGTCGGCTCGATCTACGACCAGAATGGGCAATACGAGAAAGCGATCGATCCACTGAAGAAATCGATCTCCCTGCGCCCCAGCTATCAGGGATACGTCAACCTGGGCGCCGCCTACTTCGGACTGAATAAGCTCGACGAAGCCGCAGCCGCGTACGAAGAAGCGGCTAAGCTCGATCCTCAGCAATACGTTGTTTGGGGGAACCTGGGCGATGCTCTTTTCAATTCGGGCAAGAAAGAGCAATCCCTGACCCCGCTGCGCAAGGCCGTCGAGTTGGCTTCTGCGGACCTAAAGGTCAACCCCCGCGACCCCGATGCGCTCAGTAGCTTGGCGGGCTATTACTCGTTACTCGGGGACCGCAAGAATGCCCTGCTGTATTTGGGTCAGGCTTTGCAATACGGTCATAACGACAAAGACGTATTAATGGACGCGGCTTCAGTGTATAACCATCTGGGCGAAAGCAGCCTCGCCGTGGAATTTCTAGCCAAGATGGTGCAGGCAGGGTATACTGCCGACAAAATTCGGACCTCGCACGAATTCGATAACCTTGCTGGTATGCCCGGCTACCAGCAGTTGATCAAGTCGAAGTGACTCCAGCGCATCGCGCTGAAGCGGGCTCAAGCACGAACCAGACGGGGACAGCGACGCAGGAGCGTCGTCGCTCCAAAAATCTAGAAAGGGACATCAATGGCTCACGAAAAAGAAAAAGGGAAACGAAAACAGGACATAGATCCAGTGAACGTACCCTGGTGCTCGAACTTTAGGGCGGCGCCGGGTCAGCCAGTCAACTTCCTCAGCGTCCCGGCCGGGGGCTGTATTAGCCAGATCACCGGTGAGATTTGGCCGTTTTGTAAGGCGGACGGCACGCTGTTGCCCACGCCGTGGTGCTTCACCTCGATCATCCAAATCATCATCTGCAGCAACATGACGCCGGGTGCGGTGATTCCATTCAACGCAACCCCGTGTGCTGTCGCAACCACGAAGAACGTGACCATCAACTAAACAGGCGGCGTGAGGCACGGGGCCGCTCCAAACTCGGCCAGCACCGGAAACTCTGTCCGGAAATCCACAGAAGATTCTCTTCCCTCCCTTGACAGAACAGTCGAGGGGGGATTACTCCTCTCACCGCTGACGAGCATGTCCGTTGCCGGGCCGCACATCCCAAGTTCGTCCGCGACTTCCCCCCCCAAAAAGAGCTGCGCTCAACGCAGACGCAGCCAATCACTTTGTCGCTGTCGCGATAGGCGCAGCCGCCCTACTTTTTTCCACCGGCGCCGTAGAGCGATTCGTCGAAGGCCTCCGACCTCAACGCCGCGGGCGGGGAGCGCTGCGCTGTCGCAGCGCCGTCACCGGCGCCTCAAGGAACACAGCGGATTCACGGATGCAAACGGCTGGACGTCTCCGGCAGGCGCTAACGTTGAGCTATTAACACCACCGGCCAGAGTTGCACCATCTCTGCGGGGAGCACAACATGGCCGTTCGTACAAAGCGCCCCGAATCAGTTTGTCCGCTGGCAGCGCGGACTACTTCTTCCAGAACCTTCCCACGCCCAGCAGCACCTCGAACGTATTCAGCCCAGGATTGTAACTGCCCAGCCCCGCGCTCGAGATGTGCAGATAGCGCGCCTCCACGCTCCAGTTATATTTCGCGCCAAGAATATGCGTACCCAACGCCGCGCTGGGCGTGAAGTTCACATCGTTCGTATACGTGGGGATATCGTGATTGCTGAACACCACTCCGCCGGTCAACTCGAAATAAGGAGAGAGCCGCCCGTGGCGCTCGAAATTCCACTTCAAGCCCAGCGGATTAAATCCCACGCCGTAGGCCGTATTCGCTGGCTGAAAAATCAGATACACCGGCACCGCATCCACCGCATATTCAAATCGTCCCCGCACAATCGACGGCAGATGCGGCCCCGTAATCACCCACCCCAAGCGGAGCCCGGCGTCGAACACTCCGGTGGACGACGTCCCGCCCGGAACCGAGTAGCCCCCGGCAGTCCATATCTGCACTTCATGCCCACCTTCCTCCGGACCTGGCTCGTCCTGCGCCAATGCTGCGGCGGTGAAAGAAAGTAAGAACGAAAAAAGTGCCAGCCAGCCGAACCATCCCATGCGCATGACAAAGAGGTTGCCCGACCGCAACCAATTTTGCAAGCCAGAGCCCTATGCTGTGACATCCCGTGCCCCCCGCCTTTCAGGGCTTTGGGTTGAGTTCAAGGTTTTGCCCTGTGACGCAGATCACCGCGCGAACCCCAGCCGGCAACTAAACTCAATCCGTAAAACCAAGTTCGCAGGAGGCTCACGATGCCCCGGCTTCCGATCGTTCTAGCCGCAACGTTACTAGTTTCCCTTACGCTCTCGGCGCAAAATAAAGCTCCGTCGAACGTCGCGCCGCCCTCTTATGCCGCCATTCCGGCCGACGCAGCCAAGCAAGCGAACCCGGTAAAACCGTCGCCCGAGTCGCTGGCTCGCGCTGGCAAGTGGTGGAAGCTCGACTGCGCCATGTGCCACGGCAAAGATGGCGCCGGAAAAGGCAGCCTGGCCGCCGACATGAAGCTGAAGATCGCCGACTTCACCGATCCCAACACTTTGAAAGATCGCACCGACGGCGAAATTTTCTACATCATCAAGAACGGCCATCAAGACATGCCGCCCGAAGGCGACCGCATCAAGCCCGAAGAAGACTGGGACCTGGTCAACTACGTAAGGTCGTTGTCCGCGGCCAAGGCGAAAACCGAGGCGAAACCGTAGCTGGATCGACGCATCTTCGTGGAGCCCTCCGAGTTGGGGGCTCCAAAGCGATTGTCATCCGGTCTCTAACGACGGTAGCTGTTGTCAAGCGCTTTTAAGCGACACGCCCTCCGCCCCAGCCTCTGTTTTCCGCCCCTGGAATCTTCGCTCGGAATCATGCCCGAGGCGAATCTCTCCGCCGGTCCCAGCGTCAGCACCAGGCCGCCGGCGCGCTTCTTCGACCACTCGCCGGTCCAACTCGACGACCTCCGATTCCAGTTCTTCGGGCGCTTCCAGCAGCCGCGTCCAGCGCTCGGCCGCAGACAGGATGACAGGATCAGAACCGCGGAGGACAAATTACGGGGCGGGTTCGACGGTTAGCTGTTAGTCCCACGGCTTTAGTGAAGGTCGCCAGCGTAAAAGAGACGGAGATTGCCTTTTGCCGACAGCGCGCGATGCCGGCAGCCTTGGCTACTTTGACAATGCCCTCTGCGGGCTTCGACGATGCGGCGCAGGGCGATCTGCAGCAGGGTAGGTTCTTCGGTGTCCTCTAGTGCCACTTTGAGGTATTCGAGTCATCCGCCACGCTCGTTATGTCCTTGGCTTTGTTCTTCAGTTTGCTTTTCCCTGTATGCGCGCCCACTCTTTATAGTCATTGAAGTACTCGTAGGCTCGCTGAATATCGGAAGATTGTTTCCGCTTGTACCCGCCGCACAACAGCAGCACGCAAGTGCGTCCAATCATGGCGTAATAAACCCGATCGCCCGGTCCCCAGTCGATTCCGAGTTCACCAAGCCCTCCTCCCACAGTCTTGCTGACTCCAAAATGTCCCTGAGCAAATCGATCAATCCGCTCTCGAATTCTGGCCTGGGCTTGTGCGTCGGCCCCTCCGGCCATCCATTCGCTGACCCAATTCCCTCCCGTCCGGGCTACACATCGGCGAATCTCGATCACACCTCATCCGTAACGTATAAATTACCGGAACGCAAGCCCTTTTGCCCAACCCCTTGACAACTGCACACTCATATCCTACAATTAGCACTCAGTAGGCGAGACTGCTAACAAATCGCCGAATCCCAAACAATTCATTAGGTTTACGTGACCTAACTTTGTACTCAACCCTTGAAAGGAGTTGCAACCATGGCAAAATTCAGCCCACTGCATGACCGCATTCTGGTAAAGAGGGTGGAAGAAGCTTCGACCACCCGAGGCGGCATCATCATCCCCGACAGCGCAAAAGACAAGCCCCAAGAGGGCATCGTGGTCTCGACCGGCAAAGGCCGCACCAACGATGAAGGCAAAACCTTCCCTCTCGCCGTTCAAGAAGATGACCGCATTCTGTTCGGCAAGTACTCCGGCACCGAAATCAAGATTGATGGCGAAGACTACATCATCATGAAAGAAGACGAAGTGCTTGGCGTCCTGACCGGCGCGGCCACCCCGGCAAAGAAGGAACTGGCTGGGTCGCGTAAGTAAGTAAGCACGGCTAAAAATTAAGGATTGTCATCCGGAGCGCGCACTCTGCGGGAAGGATCTCAATCGATTCCGCACTCTCAGCGCTCATGGTTGAACTGAGAACTGAGAACTTATCTAAGGAGAAAAGAAAATGGCAAAGCAAATCGTACACGGCGAAGAGTCCCGGCAGGCCATCCTGCGCGGCGTAAATCTTCTGGCCGACGCAGTCAAGGTTACCCTCGGCCCCAAGGGCCGCAACGTTGTCATTGAGAAGAAGTTCGGTTCGCCGACCATCACCAAGGACGGCGTCACCGTAGCCAAGGAAATCGAACTGAAGGACGGCCTCGAAAACATGGGCGCCCAGATGGTTCGCGAAGTCGCCTCGAAGACCTCGGATGTGGCCGGCGACGGCACCACCACCGCGACGGTTCTCGCACAGGCTATTTTTCGTGAGGGCGTGAAGACTGTTGCAGCGGGCGCGAACCCGATGGCGTTGAAGCGCGGCATCGAGAAGGCTGTCTCGCTCGTCTGTGGAGCTTTCGACAAGAAGACCGGCGAACGCGGCAAGGGCGAGCTCGATAAGTTCTCGAAGCCCGTCAGCGGCGAAATGATTGCGCAGGTGGGCACGATCAGCGCTAACAACGATGAGACCATTGGACACATCATTGCCGAAGCCATGAAGAAGGTCGGCAAAGATGGCGTCATCACCGTCGAAGAGTCGAAGACGCTCGAAACCCAGCTCGAAGTGGTCGAGGGCATGCAGTTTGACCGCGGCTACCTCTCTCCTTACTTCGTCACCGATCCTGAGCGCATGGAAGTTGCCCTGGAGAACTGCTACATCCTGATCAACGAGAAGAAGATCAGCTCCATGAAAGATCTTCTGCCGCTGCTCGAGCAGATTGCCAAGAGCGGCAAGCCCTTGCTGATCATCGCCGAAGACGTTGAAGGCGAGGCGCTGGCAACTCTGGTCGTCAACAAACTGCGTGGAACGCTGCAAGTCGCGGCCGTCAAGGCTCCTGGCTTCGGCGATCGGCGCAAGGCCATGCTGCAGGATATCGCCATCCTCACCGGCGGCAAGGCCATCACCGAAGACTTGGGCATCAAGCTCGAGAATGTGCAGATCAGCGATCTCGGCCAGGTCAAGAAGCTCACCATCGACAAGGACAACACCACCCTGGTCGAAGGCAAGGGCAAGCACTCGGAGATCGAAGGCCGCGTAAAAGAAATTCGCAGCCAGATCGACAAGACCACCAGCGACTACGACCGCGAGAAGTTGCAGGAGCGGTTGGCGAAGCTGGTCGGTGGCGTAGCCGTAATCAAAGTCGGCGCCGCAACCGAAACCGAAATGAAGGAAAAGAAAGCCCGCGTGGAAGATGCCATGCATGCGACCCGCGCAGCCGTGGAAGAAGGCATTGTCCCCGGCGGCGGAGTGGCACTGGCACGATGCGGCGCGGCCCTCGACAAGCTGAAGGTTGAGGATCCGGACGAGCAGATCGGTGTCAACATCGTGAAGCGCGCCCTGCAGGAGCCGTTGCGCCAGATCGTCGAGAACGCCGGCCAGGAAGGCGCCGTCGTGCTCGGCAAGGTGCTCGACTCCAAGGACACCAACTACGGCTTCAACGCCCTGACCGACGAATACGAGGACCTCGTCAAGGCAGGCGTGCTCGATCCCACGAAGGTGGTGCGCACCGCGCTCACCAACGCCGGCTCGATCGCATCCCTGATGCTGACCACCGAAGCCCTGATCGCGGAGATTCCGGAAAAGAAGGAAGCTCCCATGGGCGGCGGCGGCCACGGCGGCGGCGGCATGGAAGGCATGTACTAAGAAACACTGGAGCCGCGGACGCCTCGTCCGCAGCTGACGGCTATCAGCTTTCAGCCGTCGGTACAGTCATAGGCCCTGCTCGGGAGAGTGGGGCCTTTTTTTTGGTCGTGCGAGGACCGTCGGGCGCGGGTGCAGAGTTCCCTGCCTTGTGCGAATATAGACGCCATCGCAGGCGAGGGTCTGAACAGGGCTTGGGGGGACGCTGGGGACATCCATCAAATCGGGACGAGCCGATCTGCCCGGGATAGCGGCGAAAGCGGCGGACCGTCTTCAGACTCGAGCGGCGCCGGAGCGCCGCAGTCTGCGGTGGACTCCGCTAATGGCGATTGCGGCCGCGGCATTCGGGATTGAGCTTCCCTTCTTCTTTCGCGGATGGCCGTCGGGTCACGACTTCGAATTTCATCTCTACACCTGGCTGGAAGTTCTTTCGCAGTGGAAGCAGGGGATTGTTTATCCGCGCTGGGCGGCACTGGCGCAGTTTGGCTATGGCGAGCCGCGGTTCATCTTCTATCCTCCGGCATCGTGGACTCTGGGCGCGGGGCTGAGCGCGGTCTTCCCCTGGAGGTTTGTGCCGGGTATTTACATTTGGATTGTTCTGGTGGCTGCGGGCGCGTCGATGTTTCTGCTGGCGCGACCGTGGCTTGACCGGCGCGATGCCACGTTTGCGGCGGTGTTGTATGCGGTGAATCCGTATCACCTTTTGATCGTTTATTGGCGGAGCGCGTTCGCCGAATTGCTGGCCAGTTGTTTAATGCCGCTGTTGTTGCTGCTGTTGCTGCGCGCCGGCGAGAAAGGGCGGCGGACTAGCTTGTCGCTGGGCATCTTGCTGGCGGCGGCTTGGCTAGTGAATGCGCCTTCGGCCGTGATGATCCATTACTCGCTGGCCCTGCTGACCCTGGTGATCGCATGGCAGCGGCGGTCGGCGCGCGTTTTCTTGACGGCGGGCGCCGCGGTGCTGCTGGGCGCGGGGCTGGCGGGTTTTTATTTGCTGCCGGCAATCTATGAGCAGAAGTGGGTGACTATTGCGCAGGCCGTCGCAGCGGGGTTGCGGCCGATGGATAGCTTTCTTTTTACGCACACCGCCGACGCGGATCACAATCGCTTCAACTACCTGGCGTCCTCGGTCGCCGCGGCGGAGATTTTTCTGGCGGCGATCGCGGCCTGGACTGCGCGCCGTTGGCGTGACCGCCATCGTGAGCTTTGGATTTCGCTCGTGGCCTGGGGCGCGGTTTGCGCGGCGCTGATGCTGCCGATCACGCTTCCCGTGTGGAACGCGCTGCCTAAGTTGGCCTACGTACAGTTTCCCTGGCGCTGGATGTTATGTCTGGGAGTACCGTTCAGCCTGCTGACGGCGCTTGGCATTCGGCGCTTGCCGTGCCGTGTGGCGGTCTACGGGGCCGCCTTGTGCGTGATCGTTTTGGCCGGAATGCGCTTTCAACCGCCCTGGTGGGATACGGCTGCGGACCTGCGCGAGATGCAGGACAACATGGCGAGCGGCGCGGGATACGAGGGTGTGGATGAATACGTGCCCCTGGGGGCCGATCCTTATAACGTCGACAAACGTGCGCGGCTGGTGACGGTGGTGGGCCCGGCTGAGGCTGCGATCCAGGTGGCGCGGTGGAAGCCGGAACTGAAGGTTTTTTCGGCGGCCATGTCGGGGGCGGAGACTTTGGCTTTGCGTTTGTTCAACTATCCGGCCTGGAAGGTGGAGGTGAATGGACACTGCGTAGATGTCGGCATGCGCGAGGGAACGGGACAGATGCTGGTGCCGGTGGGAGCGGGGGCGAATCTCGTGCAGATCAGTTTTGTGCGGACCTGGGATCGGCGATTGGGGGCTTGGGTCTCGGGGATCTCGGTTTTGTTGGTTCTGATTCGGAAACGATATTCCACGGTTTGAACCTTGTAGTTTTGTAGCGGCTCCGGCAGCGGAGGCGGGACGCCTCCGCGACAGCCGCCGGGACGGCGGCGCTACCGTGTGGGCGTGACGTGCGGCGGTGATACGACTTTTATGCGGCGGATTCTGATTGCCACTTCGAATGTCGGGAAGCTGCGGGATTTTGCTGGGGCCGCTGCGCGGCTTGGGGTCGAGATCGCAGGACTCCCGGACTTCGCTTCCCTTCCGGCGGTGGTTGAAGATGGGTTTACCTTTGAGGCGAATGCTTGCAAGAAAGCCGAGGCTTACAGCCCATATGTTCCCGGCGAGATTGTGGTGGCTGACGACTCCGGGTTGGAGATTGACGCGCTGAATGGCGCTCCGGGCGTACACTCAGCGCGCTATGCTGCGCCGGAGTTGCGGAATCAGGAGCCGTATGAGGCTGATGCGAATACTGACGACGAGGCTAATAACGCGCGGGTGTTGCGCGAACTGAAAGGAGTTGCGTCGGCGGCGCGCACGGGACGTTTTGTGTGCGTGCTGGCGGCTGCCCGCGATGGCAAGATTCTGGCGACGTTTCGCGGGACCGCCGAGGGGCTCATTCTGGACGCTCCGCGGGGCGGAAATGGTTTCGGCTACGATCCGCTGTTCTACTTTCCGCAGATTGGGAAGACGTTTGCGGAATTGAGGGCAGAAGAAAAGTCCGAGTACAGCCATCGAGGTGCAGCTTTTCGGCGGCTGCGGGATTGGTATGAGAGCACAGAAAGATAAGTAGAAATCCGCTTAAGCTTGCGCGGACACATTGGTGGCTCAGTTCGAATCCATTCCTTTTGCAGGGCGTCATCCCGAAACCGGCGCAGTTCCCCCGGGTGAGGGATCTCCCGTGTAGGCGTCAGGCATGTGCCCTGGAGATCCTTCGCTCCGCCTGAAAAGCGGCTGCGCTCAGGGGGACGACGCCGGTCGTGCACCACCTTTGCCTTTTAGAATGGTTGCTTGCCGCCGCAAAGTTTCTCTTGGAGAAAAACGCCGGCTGAATTCGGATTCCTCGCCTTGACTTCGCGTCCCTGGGAACAACATAATAAAAGGTTATTTTTTCATCTCAGAAGTCATAAGGATGGTTTCGGTGGCGGCAACTGCCAGTCCTGCGGCTCCGACGGTTCGAGCCGGCGTCGCTTCTCTCCGCGCGGGTCGGGGAATTTCATTCTGGTTGCGGCGATTGCATTCGCTTTCGGGCATCATTCCCGTGGGCGCGTTCCTGTTCGAGCACATTCTGATTTCGAACGCTACCGCGATCAGCGGGCCCGACGCTTACGCCAAGCAGGTGAGCTTTCTCGGCAGTCTTCCGCTGGTCTTCTTTCTGGAGCTGTTCGGAATTTGGCTGCCCATCTTGTTTCATGCGCTCTACGGCTTTTATATCTGGTACCGCGGCGACGGGAATGCGGCGGAATATCCCTGGAGCGGCAATTGGATGTACACCGCGCAGCGCTGGACCGGCGGCATCGTTTTCTTTTACATCGTTTGGCACACCTATACCATGCGCTTCACCGGAGTCGATCTGCACGCCGATCCCAACGCATCGTTTGGCAAGGTGCAAGCGGAGTTGATGAATCCGCTGCTGTTCGCTTTTTACATTGTGGGGCTGGTGTGCGCTTCGTGGCATTTCGCGTATGGAATCTGGTTGTTCGCGGCAAAGTGGGGGATCACCTCCGGGGAAAAGGCGCGGCAGCGATTTTTGGTGGTGTGCCTGGCGTTGTTTGTGCTGATGAGCGGCGTGGGCTTTGCGAGTTTTTATTCCTTCCGCTCGCGCCCGCAACAGTTGCCTGAACCTGGGTCCACGGCGAGGCAAAGCGGCCACGGGGCAGTTTACGGAAAGCCGGTGCAGTGAAGATGGCAGCGACTCCGAAAATTATCGTGATCGGCGGCGGGCTCGCCGGACTCTCGGCCGTGATCAAGATTGCCGAGATGGGCGCGCACGTCGATCTGTTTTCGATTGTGCCGGTGAAGCGGTCGCACTCGGTGTGCGCGCAGGGCGGCATCAATGCGGCCAAAAATTTGAAGGGCGAGGGTGATTCGACCTGGATCCATTTCGACGATACAGTCTATGGCGGAGATTTTCTGGCCAACCAGCCTCCGGTCAAAGACATGTGCGAGGCCGCGCCGGGCATTATCGATCTGCTCGACCGCATGGGCGTGCCTTTCAACCGCACGCCGGAGGGCTTGCTCGACTTTCGCCGCTTCGGCGGCACCTTATATAACCGCACCGCGTTTGCCGGAGCTACCACCGGCCAGCAACTGCTCTATGCGCTGGATGAGCAGGTGCGGCGGTACGAATCCGAGGGGAAAGTTAGGAAGTACGAGCACTGGGAATTTCTCTCGGCGGTGCTCGATGGCAACCGCGTCTGCCGCGGTATTTGCGCCGTCGATTTGCGCAGCATGGAAGTGCGAACCTTCCCGGCCGACGCCATCATTATTGCGACCGGCGGAAACGGCGCTATCTTCGGGAAGTCGACCAACTCTGTGGTCTGCACGGGATCGGCGCAGTCCGCGCTTTATCAGCAGGGATGCTATTACGCGAATGGCGAATTCATACAGGTGCATCCCACGTGTATTCCGGGGGAAGATAAGCTGCGGCTGATGTCGGAATCGGCGCGCGGCGAGGGCGGCCGCGTGTGGGTTCCGAAGACCCCGGGGGATAAGCGCGATCCGAAGTCGATTCCCCAGAATGAGCGCTGGTATTTCCTGGAAGAGTGGTATCCCAAGTACGGCAACCTGGTTCCGCGCGATATCGCGACCCGAGCCATCTTTAAAGTCGTCTACGAACACCACCTCGGCATCGACGGCAAGCCGATGGTCTATCTCGACCTGACCCACATCGACCGCAAGATTCTCGACCGCAAGCTCGAAGGCATTCTCGAAATCTACGAAAAGTTTGTGGGCGACGATCCCCGCGACACGCCCATGAAGATTTTCCCCG
This sequence comes from Candidatus Sulfotelmatobacter sp., assembly GCA_049513475.1. Lineage (GTDB taxonomy): Bacteria > Acidobacteriota > Terriglobia > Terriglobales > Acidobacteriaceae > Sulfotelmatobacter. The sequence goes on from JBEKWC010000031.1 coordinate 26,520, forward strand.
GCATGCATTACACCATGGGCGGCTTGTGGGTGGATTTCCAGCAGGCTACTAATATTCCGGGCATCTATGCGGCGGGTGAGTGCGAGTATCAGTATCACGGCGCGAATCGGCTGGGCGCGAACTCGCTGGTATCGTGCATTTACGGCGGAGGCATCGCGGGGCCGAACGCGGTGAAGTATGCGCGCGGGCTGCAGGCGCTGCCCGACGGCAACGGATGCTTCGATGCGGAGCGCAAGAAGCAGGAAGAGACCAATTCCCTGCTGATGAATAACGATGGAACGGAAAATCCCTTCCGGCTGTGGAGGGAGATGGGCGAGCTGATGACCAAGGATTGCACGGTCATTCGCTACAACAAGAACCTGCAGCAGACCGATGCGAACCTGGTCGAGTTGCTCGAACGCCTCGGTAAAGTGAACTTGAGCGACCGCACGCAATGGGCCAATACCAGCGTGATCTTCACCCGGCAGCTTTACAACATGCTGCAGTTGGCGCGGGTGATCGCGCAGGGAGCGCGGCTGCGCGACGAGTCGCGCGGGGCGCATTACAAGCCCGACTTTCCCGACCGCGACGACAAGAACTTTTTGAAGACGACGAAGGCATATTTTGCGCCGGATGCGGATGAGCCGAAGTTTGAGTTCGAGCCGGTGGACACGTCGCTGATTCCGCCGCGGCCGAGGAAGTATGACGCGGCGAAGTGAGGGATGGGCGAAAGCCGCACATCTCTTCAGACTCTAAACGGGCACTCATGCCTTCCCGGTTATTTTTCTCGTTCGGGTTCTGGTCTTGGAAAAAAGCGAATGGCTGATAAGTCTGTACTCATCAAAATCAAGCGGCAGAATACTCCGACCTCCACGCCGTACTGGGAGGAGTTCGAACTGGCATGGCACCCGGGAATGAACGTGATCTCTTCTCTTATGGAGATCGCCGCCAATCCGGTTACGCGCGAGGGCAAACAGACCACGCCTATCACTTACGACTCGAATTGCCTCGAAGAAGTTTGCGGATCGTGCGCGATGCTGATCAATGGGCGCGCGCGCATGGCTTGCTCGGCTTTGATCGACAATTTGGAGCAGCCGGTCCGACTTGAACCTTTCTCGAAATTTCCCGTGGTGCGCGATCTGGCTACCGATCGCAGTGTGATCTTTGAAAATCTTAAGGCCGTCAAGGCCTGGGTGCCGATCGACGGCACTTACGATCTTGGCCCTGGGCCGCGCATCCCGCCCGAGGAGCAGGAGCAGGCCTACCCCATCTCGCGCTGCATTTCCTGCTGCTGCTGCATGGAGGCTTGCCCGCAGTTTAATGAAGATACCGGCTTCGTAGGCGCAGCTACCATTGCGCAGGCGCTGCTGTTCAACATGCATCCCACGGGGTCGGCTTTGAAGCGCGAGCGGCTGGCGGCTTTAATGGGCGATGGCGGCATTCAGGAGTGCGGCTTCGCGCAGAATTGCGTGGAGGTCTGCCCCAAGGATATTCCTCTGACTCAGGCTATCTCTGAGGTGGGCGGCGAGGTGATGAAGCAGGCTATCGGGGATCTTTTCCGGCGATGATCAAACCTTCAACATAGGCGACCGAGGGTTTCACAGAGGAAAACAAATGGGGATCAACATCGACCATCTTGGCGAGCCGGAGCTGATTGATCTCAACGAGAAGATTGTCCAGCGGCTGCGCCTCCTCCGGCAGATGCGGGCGCACGTGCAAATGCTGAACTTCACCCTGGGGGAGCGGGTCTGGTTTCAAACCGAGGAAGGGGTCGTGCGCGGAACGCTGGTGAAATACAACAAGAAATCGGTCACGGTGGTAACCGAGGATGGCCACCGCTGGACGGTCGCCCCGGGCTTCCTGCGGAAAGCTACCAAGGCCACGATTATCGAAATGGGGCACATGCAGGACGCTTCCCGCCGATAAGCAGAGAATTGCCTCGCCCGGTGCTGTTTTTTGTCACTCCCGGCACAACAGGGTAAACCAATTCTGTATCTAACTATCGCTAAGTAATTGGCCCCACGGTACATGAGTGCGGGCTAATGGGCCCGGAAGTATGGCGTTGCGCATGCTTCTAGTAAGGGCGAAGCGCGCCGCGGAAACGAAAAGTAATCAGGTGGTAACCAGGACAGGAAATTCCCGGTATGGCACAGCCGTAACGGGCGAGCCTGAAAAGAATGGTTTGACCACTTGACAGCATGGCATAGAATGTCCGAACGGTTGCGGGATGCATTCCGCGGCAGATACCGAGAATAACTCGTGCGATCAAAGCTACTTCGTCAGACGATTCGTCTCGCATTCCTGGCCAGCCTGTGCAGCGCACCCTTTGCCGCGAACGCCGCCACCGCGCTGCATCGACCCGCGCGCCACGCTGCGCGCCATCATCGCTTCCTGCACTGGACTTTGTGGAATCCGATGTTCCGTCCCTCGCACGAATCTTTGTTATTGCAGAACGCCGAGGTCGACCGCATGGAGCTGCCGCGCATTCAGGATGACGACGAACTGGAAGCTCTGAAGGCCAGCGGAGCGTTGCAGGAAATTATCGCCGGAGAGACTTTGCGCTTCGACCCTCGCCTGGAGCCTTCGCGCCGCTTCTGCCGCCCCTGGACCCGCGACTTTGTGCAGGATATTTCGCAGGCTTACTACCATCGCTTTCACGAACAGATTCAGGTGAACTCCGCGGTGCGCACGGTGAAGGGACAGAAAAAACTTCGCCGCCACAACCGCAACGCAGCGCCGGCCGAGGGCGATACCGCTTCTTCGCATCTGGCTGGCCTGACCGTCGACCTGCAGCGCCGGGGCATGACCCAGGCGCAGATTCAGTGGATGGAGCAATATCTCTTCTACATGAAGGCTCTCGGCTTGGTCGAGCCTGAAGAAGAGCGCCACCAATGGGTCTTCCACATTATGGTTTCGGGCCGCTACGCGGATTGGCGCGAGAGCCAGGAAATCGTCCCCATGGAGCGCGCGCAGCCCGCGGTCATCACCGCCGACGCCGCGCCCAGCAACTAATCACAACGTGTACTGCGCTTCGCCGTTGCCGAACGACCAGTTTTCCCAGGCAACTTCCACCAAATTAATGACTAGATTCTGCGGAGCAAGCCCCGGCTTCTCCGCCAGAATCTCAGCCATGCGTTTGTAGAGCTTGCGCTTTTGCGCCAGCTTGCGGCCGGTGGAGAGCGTGATCTGCACCATCACAATATCGTCGTTGCGGTGGATGCCTAGGTAGCTGGGATCATAGATCAGGCCTCCGGCGGGATGTTCGGTGATCATCTGGAAACGGTCCAGCGCCGGAACGTCGGCGCCTTCGACGATGGCGCGATGCACTCCGTCCGCCAGCGCTTTTTTGTACTCTTCGCCTTTCCCTTCTCGTAAATCAATTCGAACCAGCGGCATTTGGTGGCTCCTTGGGTTGCGAGGTAACGATTCGTCATCTAGATGCGTTTTGCATGCTTGCGATTCACGGCAAAGCTTCTAGCTTCTAGCCAAAACATGTTGCGGGTGGAGGTGTAGTTTCAGAAGGTTTGGATCAGGGCATGCCTTCAGGCATGCCGCCAGCGCGAGGCCTGAAAGCGGATGCAGTCGCCGGGTCTGCGCGGGGCGAGATCGGCGGCTTGAAGCCGCTTGTCCCTGAGCCGGTGTTGGCACCGCGGAAGCGATGCCCTGATACGAACCTTTTCAAAGTGCATTACCCGTCTGCGATGTGACAGGAGTCATGGGGCCGCGCCTCATGTTTTAATTGAACCGATGATCGTACTGATGGTTGGGCTTCCCGGCACCGGCAAGACTGCGCTCGCCCGCGAGCTCGCTGCCAGCACTCGCGGTCGCGTGCTCAATAAAGACGAGATTCGGCAAGCTTTGTTCACCGCCGACGAAATCGAGTACTCCACGCCCCAGGATGATTTTTGTTTGCAAGTGATGCTTGAAACTGCCAGCCTTCTTCTGCGGAAAGATCGTTCTCGTCTTATATTCATCGACGGACGCACTTTTTCGCGGCGCTATCAGATTGAAAACGCGATACGCGCGGCGGAGAGTATGCACCAGCCCTGGCGGATTATCGAGTGCGTGTGCGCCGACGAGATCGTGCGGCAGCGGCTTAAGGCGCAGGTTGCGGAGGGGGGCCATCCTGCCGGCAATCGTGACTTTGAACTCTATCTCGGAGTTAAATCTCGGTTCGAGGCAATCGCTTTACCCAAGACCGTCATTGATACTGGAAAGCCGCTGGGAGCCTGTGTCGGGCAGGCGTTGGCGGCGCTGGCCGGCGGTCGAGCTGCGCTTGAGGGACAGCCGGGGTAGCCGGGGGCGGCTGTCCCCACATAAACCCCTGCGTCACCTCCGATCTCAGGGACGACTTTTTGTTTCTTTGCCGCGGGCTCTGGCTGTAGAATCGTGCCTTTGTTGCGACCATCCCTTATGACACGCTTGCGGATTCTCTTACTCTCATGCCTGGTTGCCGTGGCTTCGGCACAATCGTCGAGCCCTGCCGACGGTGCCAGCGCGCGTGCTCGCGCGATTCAGGATTCCGCGATCGTCGTGGACACGCACGCGGACACGCCCCAACGATTTCTCGATCAAGGCTTCGACATCGGATCGACCGATCCCAATGACATTGGCCACATCAGCCTGGACAAGGCTCGGCGCGGCAACCTGGGGGCGGAGTTTTTTTCCATCTGGGTCGATCCGGAGACAAATCAAGGTCACTTCGCCAAACATACCTTCGATCTGATCGACTCGGTCTATGAGCAGGCGGCGAGGCACCCGGATCGCATGACGATGGCATTTTCTGCCGCCGATATCGAGCGCGCTCACGGCGAGCACAAGTTGGCCGCGCTGATGGGCATCGAGGGCGGACACTCGATTGAGAACGACATGCACCTGCTGCGCGATTACTATCGCCTCGGCGTGCGTTACATGACGCTGTCGTGGTCGAACACCAATGAGTGGGCCGATTCTTCCGGCGATATCAACGATGCGAAAGTGCAGCATCACAATGGCCTCACGGACTTTGGCAAGCAAGTCGTGCTCGAGATGAACCGGCTGGGTATGATCGTGGATATTTCTCATGTCGCCGATAAAACTTTCTGGGACACGATTGCCACCACGAAGGCTCCGGTGATTGCGTCGCACTCTTCGGCGCGGGCGCTGGTGAATCATCCGCGCAACATGACCGACGATATGCTGCGCGCCGTGGCCAACCATGGCGGGGTGGTGCAAGTGAATTTCTTTTCCGCTTTCGTGGACGAGGATTTTCGCAAAGCAATGGAAGCTCAAAGCAAAGATCAGGCGGCCGCCATTCAGCACTATACCGATTCGTTGAAGGCGCAGGGAAAATCGGTTAGCTATATCGACGTCGATCGTATCGAGCGGGAGTGGATGGCGAAGATTCCGCGGCCGCCGTTGAAGTCGCTGATCGATCATATCGATCACATCGCCAAAGTTGCCGGCGTAGATCATGTTGGTCTGGGATCGGATTTCGATGGCGTGAGCGGGGCTACGCCTCAGGGTATCGACTCGGCGGCCGATCTGCCGAAAATTACGCAAGCGCTGCTGGATCGCGGGTATCGTGCGGATGACATCCAGAAGATTCTGGGCGGAAATTTGCTGCGGGTTTTTCGGCAGGTGGAGGCTGTGAGCCGGGAGACGCAGACACAGCCCAATCCCCACTGATAAATGCGTTGGGTAGCGGCCCGGTTTGAACTTCTCTCGGCGGCGTCCTCCTGAGCGCAGCCCCTTTTCCGGCGGAGCGAAGGATCTCCGATCGTCGACGGTCTCGTCGGCGGGAGATCCCTCACGCCGCTGAACCGCGCTGGGTTTCGGGAGGACGCCCCCTGAAACTGGTCAGGAGTCAACCCGAGTCAAACTGAGCCATTACCCAGCGCCACCCAGCGCCCCTGCATGCCTTCCCTGTCGGCGCAGCCTATCGTACAATGCAGCGTTGCGCTTTGAGCGTAAAGCAATTGCCGGTGCAGGAGTCATCATGCGTAATCCTCTCGTCGTTTTCGCTCTACTACTCACTGGCGCGCTTGCCGCGGCGGCGCAGTCCAGCTCACAATCCGCGCCTGCAGCCAAGCCGCCGGTTCACCATGCGGAGACCGGCCAGCCTACCGCGATCATCGAGACCACGGTCGGCAACTTAACTTGCACACTTTTTCCGGACAAGGCTCCGATCGGGGTGCAGAATTTTATTGGCCTGGCCACTGGAAGCAAAGATTGGAAAACGGTGAAAGGCGTCACCAAGCACGGCGTGGCGCTTTACGACGGCACGATTTTTCATCGCGTGATACCGGGCTTCATGATTCAGGGCGGCGACCCCGCCGGCGATGGAACGGGCGATCCCGGCTACGCTTTCAAGAATGAGGTTTCGTCCGATCTGTTGTTCGATAAGCCCGGGCGTCTGGCTTACGCGAATGCCGGACCGAATACCAACGGATCGCAGTTCTTCATCACCGAGGTGGCCGTGCCGCACCTCAATGGCAACTACACTATTTTTGGCCAGTGCGACGAGGCTACGGTCGATCTCGTGAAACAGATCGCGCACATGGCGACCGATCCGCAGAATGATCGGCCCCTTCGGCCGGTGAAGATTGTTCATATCAAGATTGTGCGCGAGGCGGCGGCCAAGCCCGGTGCGGCGGTGAAGAGACCGGCGGCGGCTAAGCCTGCGGCTGGTTCTAATTAGCATTCGACTTGCTTGCTCGACCCATAATGCCTGGCTTCGCCAGGTGGACAGCCGGGGGCGGCCGTACCCACATTTGCGTTTACTTTAACTTAAATCAAGGGCACTTCATATCGAAAGGACTTCATGACTCGTCAAGCCGGACTTTACGCTACGTTTGAAACCAGCGAAGGAAATATTGTTTGCCGCCTCTTTGAAAAAGATGCGCCTAAGACCGTCGCCAACTTTGTGGAGCTCGCCGAGGGCACGCGCGAGTGGACGCATCCTTCCACGCGGAAGAAATCCAAAGACCGCCTTTATGACGGAACGATTTTTCACCGTGTGATTCCCGACTTCATGATTCAGGGCGGTGATCCGCAGGGCACCGGCATGGGCGGTCCCGGCTACCAGTTCGAGGACGAGACCAAAGGTTCGCCGCATAAACTCGATGCGCCGGGAAAATTGGCGATGGCGAACGCCGGACCCAACACCAACGGTTCGCAGTTCTTCATCACGGTTGCGCCCACGACTTGGCTTACGGGCAAGCATACGGTGTTTGGAGAAGTGGTCGAGGGGCAGGATGTCGTTCAGAAGATTTCTGAGGTGCCGCGCAATCGGCAGGATCGTCCGAACAAGGATGTGGTGGTGAAGAAAGTGACGATCGAGCAGGTGTGATCCGGTCTTACGCTGCGTGCGGGAGTTCGCACGATCCATGCGTGCAGTAGCCATGAGATCCCACACCCGGCTGAGCCGCGCCGGGTTTCGGGATGATACCCTCTTTGGGAAGGGATCCGAATTCCTCAATCCGCGGAGCTGGCGGCGTTTCGTTGACTTGCGCAGTTCGCTTCCGTAGGATTCTTTCTAGTGATCGAGCCCGTTATCTCCCACTACCGGACCGTCGAAAAACTGGGCGGCGGCGGCATGGGCGTGGTCTATAAGGCGGAAGACCTTAAGCTGCGCCGCTTTGTGGCCCTCAAATTTTTGCCCGATGACGTCGCCAAAGATCCGCAGGCTTTGGCACGCTTCCAGCGCGAGGCGCAGGCCGCTTCGGCGCTCAACCACCCGAACATCTGCACCATCTACGAAATTGACGAGCACGAGGGCCGGGCCTTCATTGCCATGGAGTTTCTGGATGGCATGACGCTCAAACACGCCATCGCCACGCGGCCCATGGAGAACGATACGCTCGTTAACCTGGCGATTGAAATTGCCGATGCGCTCGACGCGGCGCACGCCGAGGGAATTGTGCACCGCGATATCAAGCCGGCGAATATTTTCGTCACCAAGCGCGGGCACGCCAAGATTCTTGATTTTGGGCTGGCAAAAGTTGGAGCGGGCCGCGGCACGGACAAGACCGCCGACAATATGCAGACTCTGGACGAGGCCCACCTGACCAGCCCCGGGACGATGGTGGGCACGGTGGGCTACATGTCGCCGGAGCAGGTGCGGGGGCGCGATCTCGATTCCCGCAGCGATCTTTTCTCCTTTGGCGCCGTGCTCTATGAAATGGCTACCGGCGACGTTCCCTTCCACGGCGAAAGTGCGGCGGTGATTTGCGAAGCCATCATGAATCGCGCGCCGGTGCCGGCGGTGCGGCTGAATCATCTGGTTCCCGCCCGATTGGAAGACATCATTAACAAAGCGCTGGAGAAAGACATCAACCTGCGCTACCAGCATGCCTCGGAGATGCGCAGCGACTTGCAGCGCCTGAAGCGGGATACGGAGTCGGGCAGAATGCCGTTGCCCATCTCGCAGGCGGGAGATTCGGCGAGCGCGGCGGCAGTGTCGAACTCCGCTTCACGCGGCGCGATTTTCGCGAGTAGCGGGGCCAGCGGCGCTGCGATTAGCGCGCCAACCAAGCAGCCGAAGGGTCCCTACCTGAAATTGGCATGGAGCGCGATTGGTATTATCATTGTCGCGATCACGACCATTCCGTGGATACCGCGACATCGAAGTGTGAGCACGGTGGCAACCACCGGGCAGAAAACGCTGGCGGTTCTGCCGTTGCAAAATCTGGGCACCGAGAAGGACCTCGACTATCTGCGCCTTGCCCTGGCCGATGAAATCGCTACTTCGCTCAGTTATGTGCCCGCCTTGACCATCCGCCCCTTCGCCACGACCAGCAAGTATGACTCGCCCACGCTCGACTTGCAGGAGGCCGGCAAGGCGATGCACGTCACCGACGTGGTCACCGGACATTTTCTGAAAGAAGGCTCGCAGCTGCAGATCACGCTGGAAGCCATCGATGTGGAAAACAATCGCACCCTCTGGCGCAATACGATGACCGTGGCCGCCCCCGACATGATCGCCATGCGCGGCGAGATCACGGCCAAGGTACGGCAGGGACTGGTTCCGGCTCTGGGTGCGGGGCGCGACTCCTCTGAAGGGGCCACACATCCTAAGAACGAAGAGGCCTACGATCTTTATCTGCGCAGCCTCTCTTTGCCGCGCGACCCGCTGCCGAACAAAGATGCCATCGCCATGCTGGAGCGCGGCGTGGGACTCGACCCCACCTACGCGCCCGCCTGGGACAGCCTGGGCATTCGCTACCACTACGATGAAGCCTATTCGAACGGGGGCGCGGCGGCGCTAGAGCGTGCGGACGCTGCCTTTGAAAAAGCGCTGGCCCTCGACCCAAACTACATCAGTCCCGCCGCTGAACTCATGCTGATGCAGACCGAGCGCGGGGATGTGGTCAAGGCCTATCAGCGCGGGAAGGCCCTGCTGGCGCAGCATCCTGAGAGCGCGATGCTTCACTTTGCCCTGGCCTACGCTCTGCGCTATGGCGGGGCGCTGGAGGAATCCGGGCACGAGTGTGACACCGCATTGGCGCTCGATCCCGGAAATTATGGTTGGCGCTCCTGTGCTTTTACTTTCAATCAACTCGGCAACTACCCGCGTGCGTTGATATTCCTTCAACTGGATGCGGGGTCTAAGTGGTCTGACGGTGGCCTCCTGCGGCAAGACATTCGCGAAGGCAAATTGACCGAGGCTCTGGAGTTGGCGCGAAGAGCAGAAATCCAGCCGATGATTGCGTGTTTGGAGGATCCTTCGAGCGCGAAGACGGCCACTTTGACCCGCGAGTCGGCGGCCCAGGTGATGGCCAACCCTGACTCCGAACCCGAGTACGTGCGCGCAGCCGACATCCTCTTCTGTGGGCAGAAAGAACTGGCTCTGAAGATGGTCAAGAATTCCATTGATCGGCACTTTTGCCCGTACGCCGGCTTGCAGAACGATTCCGCGTGGGCCAAGGTGCGCGGGACGCCGGAGTTTGCCGAGTTGGTCTCGGCCGCGAAGCAGTGCCGGGATGAGTTTATGGCGCAGAGGGATAAGTAGAGAGGGCGACGGCTGATGGTTGCTGCTCAGCGATTTCGCAGCACGGCAATCTCCTTCAAATGGGCGAGTTCTGGATCGGCGGTTACCAGCGTGAGGCCGAATATCCCCGTGGCCGCGATAAAACTATCCGCGGGATGGTTGCGGGGAAGGTTCGAGGCCGACACCGCGAGAGCTACCTCAAACGTAAGCGGCGCCTCGCGAATATTCAGCCGAGCAAGATTGTCGTTGATCCAGTGAACCGCATCAGGAATCAGCCTTACGCGGCCCTTGTCAGGAAAAAGTCGCAGCTCCCAAATGCTGACCGCCGACAGCCAAATCTCATTCTCTGGGCTGTTCAGTTCTCGCACGACCCGCGGGGAAGAAGGTGGGGTTGCGAAGAACTCCAAACCTAGATGTCGGTATCGAGAAGCAGCTTCAATCGCGCCAGGCGTCCCAGTCCTCAAGGCTTCCGGTGGGGCCAACAATATCGCCTAGGATTTCTGCGGTGCCGGCCATGCAGCCGAGCCACTTTTAGGGGCTCCTCAGGTGTGGACGGCATGATTTCCGCCACTGGCTTGCCGAAGCGGGTGACGCGAATCGGCTTGCGCGTCTTGCGCACTTCTTCGAGGATGCCGAGGCACTTGGCCTTGAAGACGGAGATGGCTACTTCCTTCATGATCAAGTTATGCCATGGTCAATGACCATGGTCCATAAACCCTGGCGATGAGTTGGGCAACCTGTCACTACTGACGCGGACCTTCTTGAAAGCGGCTGGAAGCTTCAAGAACGCTACCAGCTTTCATTCTGGGATTCGCTGATCGTGGCCGCGGCGAAGGCGGCTTCTTGCCGCTATCTGCTCACCGAGGATTTACACGCCGATCAGGATCTGGATGGGCTTCTCGTGGTTAATCCCTTCTGCAGCGACCCGACGAAGATTCTCTCCGCGTAGACTGCGCCGGTCGGGGCGCAAAACGAGATTTTCATTCGTTCTCAAACAGGCTCTCTAGCCGTTCCTCTTAAATCTCGATGAGCCAGTGCCCAACGCCTAGGCCCTTCTCGATCGGCGTTGAATACGGAGATGGCCACTTTCTTTCCTGAGCAGGTTATACCATGGTCAATTATCAGCCAACAATCGACCGTAACTTGTCGATGGTGAAATCTCAGACCAGAATCGAGCGAGATCGTGCTGGACCAACATCCAAGCTGTGGAGGCCTATGGGCGACGATTCAGTCTTCCAATTGGCAGGATTCGTCTTTCTGGCGACGTTGCTCGGCTTTGGGCAGACCATGCCCGATCCCTGGCTGATCCTCTCAGGCGGCAAGACGGGATCGATCAACGCGCACACAACGCGGAACGACCTGGTGCGACTGTACGGTACGGCGAACGTCGTTGACCAAGACGTGGACGTTGGCGAGGGAGAGATGCAGTCAGCCACGTTCTTATTTCCAAAAGATCCGGAACGCCGAATTGAAATTTTGTGGAAAGACCCAGGCACCAAAACCGCGCCTGAATCTGCGGATGTTCGAGGGAAGAAGAGTCGCTGGCACGCCCTCCATGGGATCTCCCTTGGAACGACCTCTACTGAGCTGGAACACATCAATGGTCAGCCGTTTCTCTGGACCGTGATGAATGACGGGACCGACATGCGTCAAGGACTCATTTCATGGCGAGGAGGCGCGTTAGAAAAAGAGTTCCAAGAAGATGGTCGGGTCATTCTGGAACTTGAGGGGGCCCCCACAAAAGGAGCCATGCCGAGGAGCCCCCACGAAAGCGAAACCAATTCGGACGATCCAGTCTGGCGTAGGCAAAATCCCCGTGTCAGCCGTATGCGCTGGCTTTTCCCCTCTAAACTAATACACAGCCATGAAAGGCGGGAGTGCTAAACCCCGATCACGCCCACCAACTCCTTCACCGCCGCCGCGCTCTTATCCAACCCAGCTTTCTCCTCCGCAGTCAGCTTGATCTCGATAATCTGCTCAATTCCCTTCGCGCCCAGCTTTACGGGCACGCCCACGTACAGGCCGTTGATGCCGTATTCGCCTTGCAGGTATGCGGCGCAGGGTAGAATTTTTTTCTTGTCTTTCAGAATCGCTTCTACCATCTCGGTGGCCGCTGCGGAAGGCGCGTAATAGGCCGAGCCGGTCTTGAGATACTTAACGATCTCCGCTCCGCCGTCGCGCGTGCGTTGCACCAGGGCTTCGAGGCGCGATTTCTCGATCAACTCCGTGATCGGAATTCCGGCTACGGTGGAATAGCGCGGCAGCGGGACCATGGTATCGCCGTGCCCGCCCAGCACGAAGGCGGTCACGTTCTCGACGCTGACCTTCAGTTCGTCGGCGATGAAGGCGCGGAAGCGGGCGGAATCGAGAACTCCCGCCATGCCGACTACGCGCTCGCGGGGAAATCCGCTCAGCTTGTAGGCGGCCTGGGCCATGGCGTCGAGTGGGTTTGAAACCACGATCAGAATGCAATTGGGCGAGTACTTCACGGCTTCGCCCACCACCGCTCTCATGATGTTGTAATTGGTGTTGAGCAGATCGTCGCGGCTCATGCCGGGTTTGCGCGGGATACCGGCGGTGATGACTACGATGTCGGAATCCGCGGTGTCTTTGTAGTCGTTGGTGCCGCTGATATAGGAGTCGCGCTTCTCGATGGGCATCGCCTCGAGCAAGTCCAAACCCTTGCCCTGCGGCACTCCTTCGATGATGTCGATCAGCACAACGTCGGCGAGTTCTTTGGAGGCGATCCAGTGAGCCGCGGTTGCGCCTACGTTGCCTGAACCCACGATAGTAACTTTCTTGCGCATGATTTCCTTTCTATGAGCGAACCAATTGCTTGGTGAGATGCAACAGAAGATGGTCGTCCAGCAAAATCTGCACGCCTTCTTTCACGGGCTGGTATCGATAGGTAACTCCGCGGCCGTCCGGTATGTACCCGCGCTTTACATAAAGCCGCTGTGCCTGGTTGTAGCCAGGATGCAGCCCAACACTGATCCCGACAACGCCACGCCTCAGCGCAATTTCTTCTTCGGCTCGATCCAGTAACTGCGTGGCAATCCCTCTCCTGCGAAACCCGGGAAGCACATTCAAATCCTGGATCTCTGGAATCTTCGCATCCGCGAACGGGAGATATGCCGGCATCCAGTTGACGGTTACGTATCCGGCAAATTGCTCGTCGGTCGTGGCCACCAGGCAGGCACGACTACCGGAGGCCTGCTCCGCCAGATACCGCCGATGTTGAGCCGGGGGCTTGCATATCCCCAGCATTTGAAACGAAGACGATATCGTCTCCGGGTCTGCCTCGTTAAGAGCACGAATCTCAGCCGGGTCAGCCATTTTCTCCTACTTTGCGGCCTCCCACAAATCAAACCGACGCCGGTACGCCTGCCCCCATGTTCTCGATGATGCAGTCGGCGAACTGGCTGGTCTTCACTTTGGTCGCGCCATCCATCAGCCGCTCGAAATCATAGGTGACTTTCCTCTGCAGGATGGTCTTTTCCAGTCCGCCCTCGATCAGATCAGCGGCTTCGTTCCAGCCTAGAAAGCGGAACAGCATTACGCCGGAGAGCATGACCGAACCGGGATTGATCACATCTTTATCCGCGTACTTCGGAGCCGTACCGTGCGTCGCCTCGAAGATGGCGTAGCCATCGCCAATGTTCGCGCCCGGAGCGATGCCGAGTCCCCCTACTTGAGCGGCGCAGGCATCTGAAATGTAGTCTCCATTCAGGTTCGGCGTAGCCAGCACGGAATATTCGTCCGCCCGCGTCACTACCTGCTGAAAGATAGAATCGGCAATGCGGTCGTTGATCATGATTTTTTTCTTCCACTGGCCGTTGCCGTGGGTCGAGTAGATGCGGTCGAGCACTTCTTTTACTTCCTGTTCCACGGCCTGGCGAAAGGCCGGCGGCGCGAATTCCATGCCGGGTTCGACCAGCTCAGCGTTCTGCGCCAAGGTGAGATTCGGGTTCTTATCTTTATTGTCGACGATCCAGCTCTCGCGCTCGGTGACGACTTGGTCGCGAAATTCTTCGGTGGCGAGTTCGTATCCCCACTTGCGAAACGCGCCTTCGGTAAATTTCTGGATGTTGCCTTTGTGCACTAGCGTTACGCTCTTGCGTCCGGTTTCGAGCGCGTGGCGAATCGCCATGCGCACCAGGCGCTTGGTTCCAGTCACCGAAATCGGCTTGATGCCGACGCCGGAGTCGAGGCGGATTTGCTTCTTGCCGCCCCGCAGCATGTCTTTATTCAGAAACTCGATCAGCTTGGCGCACTCGGCAGTTCCCTCTTCCCACTCGATGCCGATGTAGACGTCTTCGGTGTTCTCGCGGAAGATGACGACGTCCATGCGCTCGGGATGCTTCACCGGCGAGGGCACACCCTGGTAATACTTCACCGGACGCACGCAGCAATAGAGATCGAGAATCTGGCGCAGGGCGACGTTGAGCGAGCGAATGCCGCCGCCGACGGGCGTAGTCAGCGGGCCTTTGATGGCCACGCGAAATTCGCGAATGGCGGCGACGGTGTCATCGGGCAGCCAGTTGTCGAATTTGGCTTTGGCTTTCTCTCCGGCGAAAACTTCATACCACGCGATGCGGCGTTCGCCCTTGTAGGCTTTTTCTACGGCGGCGTCGAAGACGCGGTGCGAGGCCTTCCAGATGTCGCGGCCGGTTCCGTCGCCTTCGATGAAAGGAATGATCGGCGTGTGTGGGACCTCGTACTTCCCTCCCGCATAGCCAATCGGTTTTCCGCCGCCGGGTACAGCCACACCGTTGTACGAGACCGCCATGAATGCCTCCGTATGGATTTCTGAAATCTGCTCATTATAAAGAATTGCGGGCATGAAGATGTGATCTGGCTCACATTAGGCGAGGATTCTGATGAGCCCAGAACACGGGTGAACCGTGGGGAGGCAGTGTGACCGGTCTCGAGGGAGTGGTCTCGCCGGCCCATACGCGGGAGTTCGGATGACGCCAGACAGGATCGCTAAAGTTTTCATGCTGGATTCCCTGGATCATAGAATCGGCGAACCCGTACAGCAGCTTAGTTTCGTAATCAGATGATCGTGCACGAGGCGATCGAGAATGGGAACCAGATCCCACATGGGCTGGCCAATCTTTTCCGCGATCTGCAGCAGACTCAAAGAGCCGTCGGAATAGGCGATCAGGTTCATCATGGTGCGAATCTCATTCGCGGAATTCTTTTTCGACAGGGTAGGATACAGGCCTCTCTTTCCCAGCTGGGGCTCACACAGTACCGTCACTTTGGGGTAACAATTGGCCTCAAGGCATTCGAGAATTCTGCGGTAAACGAGAAAACCGCCGCCCAGGCCCGACGGTGTAACCAAGTTCAGATCGTCAAGGGAAGTGTGGTATTCGGGGAACTCGCCGTATTTTGTCCGCATGACCGAGGCGACGGGCAAATCGACTCCCGGGCTGCAATACTGGCGTTCATCGCTGCCGCGATCGAGGTAAGAGTACTTCCGGTAATCGGGCGCCACGTGATGCAGCACATGCGCCGCAACCACGTCGGCAAGCGAATCATCCGCACGCGAAGGCAGAAACGAGTAGGATCGATCGTCGCCGATGCAAGTGATGACATATCCAGCGACGGTTTTCGCCTTTAGCCGCTCCAGGTTCAGACTCAAGTAGGCGATCGAGCCAATGGTCTCTGGAATAAAGAGAATGCGATACGTATACTTCCGCCTCTGTCGGGTCATCAGCCAGGCTGCGAGAGCGGTAGTGACCACCGGGCCGGACAATTCGTTGTTGGCCATCGACGGATGGCAGACGTACGTAGATAAGAGAATCTCTTGCTCGCTTTCTCCGGGAAGCAGCAATTCGCCATAATTCAAGACACCTGCCTTGAGTTCGCTGCGAATCACGGCCCGATAGCGACCCGGTTGCAGGCTTCGGCGCTGAGTATCTGTCATACAGAATCCCCAGCGCGGCGAATAGTACGAGGTGATGTAAGGAACGGCGCTGGGCTGATCGGGAAGAGAATGCAGGTGCGGCTGCAGTTGCTCCAGTTCGAGCCACTCATCCACGGGTACCGAATATCCGACCACATGCAGGTTGTTGTTTTGGAAATCTACGAGTCGATCGCCGGATTCGTTCTCGAGGAACGCATCGGTAATGGACCACTCCTCCGGGATGGTCCAGTCAAAACACTGGGTTCCCGTCGCAATGGATCGCAGGACGAGTGGGGGGACTTCCCGCTGGAGAATTTCGAGAGTTTTTCTCACTCCAGCTCCGGTGATACTGCGAGGCAGAGGCCATAGTTCCGCCGCAAGTTCGTGCATGAGCCGGCCGACTTCCGGAGAATCGAAGGCGGCGGGGTTACCCAGCAGGCGGCTGAGTCTCATAGAGCCTTCCTTTTGCCCTGCCTTGCGCGATCACGTTAGCGACCTCATGGTAAAGTGCACCGGCTTCGATAACTCGCAGACCGGAACCGGTGCCGGGACGGTCGCCAGAATACAGACTCTTTGCCCACAGCAATTCCCCCATGGGATTGACCTGGGTCACCACGCCTTGATCCAGCCTGCGAACAAAAAGGCCGTAGGTGCGCTCGGTTGTTACTCCGTCGAAGCTTGTATAGGGGGCGGAGAAACGCTTGTGGAAGCGATAGCTTACTGAAAGCGCTTCCTCAACGTAGTGATAAAAGGTCATGCTTTCCTGCTCGGGAAGGTCGAGGACCGCAATCTTGCCGCCTTCCCGGTGCAGCATTCCGAACGGAGAGTCCGCTCCATATCCGCTGAAATTGTCGACTCCACGAAAAGTGGGGGAGCGTTTCCCGAGCACGGCGAATGAATAGATCGGATTTCCGGTGCGCACGGCACCAAGGCGGAGGCGCCCCGCCTCGGTCAAAGCGCCCATCTGGCTGGGGGTGGTTCTTATGTCAAAGGCGATCCCGCGGCAGAAGTCGAAGTTGAACAGAGGAAGCAAGAGGGTTCCGTTTTCGCCCAACGCATGGAGAAAACTATCGAGTATGGTGTCGACCTCCATCGCAAAGCACCGCTTCTTCAATTTGCGTAGCGTCCCGCGAGTGCTGCTATGCAGCAGCAGCATGTCCCCTTGGCGCACTCCCGACTTTGACCACTCCTGACTTAGCCAGGCAACAGCGGAATCGTTCTTCACGAACTTCTCACCCAAGCTGATTGAGAAACCGGTTTCGACTCCAGATTGGTTCGCATATTAGCGCTTTTTGGCCTGTGGAATAGTTGGCTCCATGCTCTCCTGGCCCAGAACATCGCTTCTGTCACCAGCGTCGGGTTCCGAAATATTTGCGCACGCCCACCGTCGCGTAGCGGCCCCAGGGGCCGTTGTTGCCGAGATCGGCCGCACCTAGGTTGGTGTCGCGCGCGCCCAGGCGATCGAAGAGGAAGTGCTGGGTCACGCGAAATTCGAATCCCTTGGCGATGTAGATTCCCACTCCCCAAGAGTGTTCGATGCCGATGGCGTCCGGCGACCAGGTGTAAAGCGTCTTTGGGATGGTCTTGCCGAAAAGAAACGAAGGCGCTCCAAAGACCATGAAGCGGCGAAATTGCCCCTGGCCGAAGGGACGGACTTCGAGCATGCCGGAGAGCATGTAGCGGGCAAAGAGACTGCAGGGAGCGTTGACACCGCCGTATTGGCCGGCATTGCCGGCGCAGAGATTGGGGTCGATTTCATTGTGCGGAGGCGCGAGATCGAACTGGGCCCAGCCCCAAAACATGTCGCGGGGGAAAAACATGCGTGGCGTGGTGTCATCATTGGGCGGCGAACTGACGGGCTCGGAAGTTTGACTCGAGCACGCGAGGGAAAGAATTGTGAAAAAGAAGAACAGACAAGTAAACGTTTTCATTCAGCCTCCGGGATTTGTGCTGGCGCGGAGATGAGAATTGCGGGCTGCCTCTCATATTCCGTGCTCCCACGGCACGCGCGAACATTCGAGCTAGCGAAGGCGCATGGGAGCGCAACATTGTAAACCCTGCGCGCAAGCAAGCAATCGATCATGCGTCAAACGCGGGAGCGCGGGTCAGGTCAGTGGCTTCAGGCAGAGTCCTCGAAGAATCTGTAGGTGCGGTTACGATCTTCCAGAATTCATATTCGGAAATCTGATATATTCCATTCATTGAATTGATTATGGGATTTCGCAGGCCGAAATGCTTACCCTGCAAGCATCTTAGGTTTGGCCGATTGATTGCTGATACCTCCCCGGTTTCAAGCACAAAGACAACATGCCTCAGGAAGTTTCAGTCTCTTATCACGCCGTCAAGAGCAAGGTTTATCGGCTGATTGACAGCCTAGTTGTAGGCGAAAAAAATGAGGCGGAAGTGCAGGAATCCATTCGCCGCTGGTGGGATCTGATTCATCCCGCGGATCGCCCGATCGCCCAGAAATACCTTCTTATCGTCTTGGAGCGGTCTTACTCCGCTCTCGATTCCATTGAGGAAGGCTTGATGGCGATCACCGACCACGAGGCCGCTCGACCCTCAGAGTCGGTGCGAACCCTTAAGCTGGTCGGTAGAATGGTGAAGCAGGCTGCCAAGCACGCTTCGCTGAACACCACCGTTTAGAACTCGGGCCCCCGGCTTCTGGCTTCCGCACAGAATTTCCCCACCCTCTTTTTCCATCTCGGCCTAACGAGCGCAAAACAGAGCTTCCGCCCTGCTACAATCGTCCCGATTAAGAGAAGTGATCATGAGCCGTTTGTGCGCAATGTCGTAAGCGGCAACCGGGCCACGGGACCAGCAAGCAACTCCCTATGGATTTCGACCAACTGCAGACTTTTCTGGAAGTGGCTCGCCATGCCTCGTTTTCGCGGGCGGCAGAAAAGCGTTTTCGCACGCAGCCTGCAATCTCTTCGCAGATTCGCGCGGTGGAAGATGAAGTGGGGGCCAAACTCTTCGACCGCTCCGGCGGCAAGGTGTGCCTGACCGCAGCTGGCAAGGCTTTTCAGAAATACGCGCAGGAGGCTCTGGAAGCCCGCAATGCCATACTCAGCTCGCTGGCCGAGATGGAGCACGTTCCCCGCGGGGCCATTACCGTTGGCGCCAACGAAGGCACTTGCCTGCACATTCTTCCCGAAGTGTTCGCCGAATTCAAGCACCTGTATCCTGACGTTTCGGTAAATATCAAGCGCGCCGACTACGCCAATGTGCTGGAGTCGGTGACCGATAATTCGGTGGACTTCGGCGTAGTGTCGCTGCCGGTAAAGGACAACCGCCTGACCGTGGTTCTCATCCATCAGGATGAACTGGTCGTGATCGCGCCGCCGCATCATCCGCTGGGCAAGTTGAAGTCGGCATCGGTAGTAGACCTGGCCAAGTATCCTCTGGTCTTGCCGAAGGCCGGGCACACGCGGGACGCGCTCGACGATCTGTTTCGCGAGCGCAAGTTGAAACCGAATTACAGCATGGAACTCGATTCGAGCGAACTCTTGAAGCGCTTTGTGGCAGCGGGCGTGGGCGTGGGATTTATTTCGCGCTCCAACGTGCAGGAGGACGTGCGCGCCGGATTTCTGGCTGCCATTCCCATGGCCGATGCCCAGTTGCGGCGGGACTTGGCCCTGGTCTTCCGCAAGGACAAGGCTCTGAGCCGCGCCGCGCTCGCCTTCATCGACATTGCCGTGAAACGCAAGTCGAGCGATGCGATCGCGTCCGGCATGAAGTAGATGAAAACGCACAAAAGCAGCTCTCAGTTCTCAGTTCTCGGTTCTCCGTTTTTTTGCGCTTTGCGCTATGTGCCCTGCGGTCATCTAGCCTCCCTGGCACGGTTCTCCCTCTTCTTGGCCGCCTCTGGCCTGATTGCTTTCGCGCAGTCTCAATCGCCAAGGGGCGCAAAATCTCCGCCCCTGGCGGCCTCGAAGCTGCTGGAGGTAAAAGTGACCGGGAGTCATCGCTTCACTTCAGAAGAAATTGCTGCCGCTTCGGGACTGCCGGTGGGGGCTACCGTAGTCGAGGAAGACTTTCGCAAAGCGGCGCGGCAACTGGGCGAGACGGGAGCCTTCAGCGGCGTCTCGTTCACCTACTTTTACTCGTCGGCGGGAACAAAGTTGGCGTTTCAGGTGGCGGACGCCGACAAGTTTGTGCCCGCGCATTTCATGGAGTTTGTCTGGTTCTCCGACCAGGAACTGTTTAAGAAAATTCACGATCGCATTCCGCTGTTCACCGGCGAACTGCCCGCAACCGGCCGCCTGGCCGATCAGGTTTCTGACGTCCTGCAGGCTCTGCTGGTAGAAAACAACATTGCCGGGCATGTGGAGTACCTGCGCGCGGCCGATAAGAGCGATCACTTGGAGGCCTTCGACTACAGCGTCTCCAATGTCAGCATCCGCATCCGCCAGGTGGATTTCAGCGGAGTTGCCCCGCCCGAACTGCCGTTACTCACCACCGCCGCCGAAAAGCTTGCGGACCGCGAGTACTCGCGTGGGGTTTTAACAAACTTTATCGAACATACCGTGCTTCCGATGTATCGCGAGCGCGGCTATCTCAAGGTTGCCTGTGCACCGCCGCAACCGAAGGTGATTAAGCCGGAAGCCTCGAAACCGGGCGAAGCCGAATCGAGCGACACCCGGCACAACCGGACCATCGTGGATATCGAACTGGCGGTCACGCCCGGCATCGAGTACAAGCTCGCGGGCTGGAGCTGGTCCGGGGAAAAAGAGATTTCGGCGGATACGCTGCAGCCGCTGATCCATGCCAAAATCGGTCAGCCGGCGAACACCGTGCAACTCGATGACGACATCAAGCGCGTGCAGGAACTCTACGGCACGCGCGGCTTTGTGACCGCGACCATCAAAGCTCACGCCCAGTTGGATAATGCCGACAGCACGGCGACGTACCTGCTGGAAGTTCACGAAGGCCCGGTTTATCGCATGGGAGAGCTGGCCTTTCGCGGCATCGACAACACTCTGGAGGCGCGGCTGCGGGCCGCCTGGAAGATTCGTGCCGGCGATGTTTATGATGTCACTTATCTCCAGCAGTACCTATCGCAGGCCCGGAAGCTGTTGCCAGCGAGCGTGGATTGGGAGGTTTCGAGTCACGTGACCGCGATCAGCCGCGATAAGACCATCGACGTGGACCTGCAATATATGGCTAAGGCGCCGCGGTGAAGTACACTAAAAATGCGATGGTTTCGCGTGAGACGAGCCGCGGAGGCGGGGCGGCGGCGCTACTTTAACCGCTCAATTTTGACGGTTACGCTCAGGGAGGACCCTAATGAATCGTGGTTCTTGGTGTTTTACGGCGACGGCGCTACTTGTTTTTTCTTTGGCTTCTTTGTCCGGCGTATACGCGCTGGCTGCGCGCAAGCAGACTTTTACCGGCGAAGTCGGAGACGCCATGTGCGGCAGAAAGCATATGGAGGGCGAGACGGCCGCGGCCTGCACTCGTGCCTGCGTGGCCCACGGATCGAAATACGCGCTGGTGGTCGGCGACAAGATTTACACCTTGCAGACCGAAGACAAAGCCGCGCTGGCCACGCTGGAGCAGCAAGCCGGCAAAAACGCCACCGTGACCGGGGTGCTCGATGGCGATACGATTGAGGTAAGTGCGGTCACATCCAAGTGATGGGAAACTTGAGGCGGGTGAGTGAGGCTCGTCTAGGTCATTCCCGCCTTGGGCAATCGATTCCCGAAATGTTGTTCGCAAAACAGGAAATCCACAGAACCGGTGCTTGAACTTAGCACAGCTTGTGTTAAAGTAAAGCCGATTTGCCCGGTGGCCCTCCCCCATTTAAGGACCGGGCATTGCGGCGGGAATCTGTGCCAGCGGATTCCCGCTTTTTCTTTCCCGAATTTTTTCCGCTGTGGTTCCCCTCGTTGAAATTCACACTTCCTTCACGAACGATTGTGTTAGATTGTGCTTTCTCCACTCAATTGTTCTGGCGGGAGGCTACAGAGTTGGGCAAAAACATGGTTCCCAGTCGCATGTTCTTCACCAAGGGAGTCGGGAAACATCGCGAGCGTTTGACCTCATTTGAGTTGGCCCTGCGCGATGCCGGCATCGCGGCTCAAAACCTGGTGCGGGTGTCTTCGATCTTTCCTCCCAACTGCAAGATGCTGGCCCGCAAAGAAGGCGTGAAATATCTCAGCCCCGGCGAAGTGGTGTTCGCGGTGGTCGCAGAGAATTCGACGCACGAAGCGCACCGGCTGCTGGCCTCGTCGATCGGAGTGGCCATCCCGGCCGATAAAAATACTTACGGATATCTCAGCGAGCATCACTCTTTCGGCGAGACCGAAGACGCGGCCGGCGAATACGCCGAGGAGCTAGCCGCGGAAATGCTAGCTACAACCCTGAATGTGGAGTTCGACCCCGACCGCTCCTGGGACGAGAAAAAGCAGATCTACCGTCTGTCGAACAAAATCGTGCGCACCGCGAATGTGACACAGTCGGCCGTCGGCGACAAGCGCGGGCTGTGGACGACGGTGATCGCCTCGGCGGTGCTGATCTTTGATTAAGGAGTTTCCGCTCGTGTGGGGACCGCTGCCTCGGCTGTCCAGTCGAGCGCAGCGAGACCGACGACCCCCGACTCCGGCGCGGCCTTGAATAACTACAATTTGATAATTACCATCAATTTGTGGAAGGTATACGCTTCGACTGGGATGAGGCGAAGCACCTCTCCAAACCGGCGCACGCACGGTGTGACCTTTGAGCAAGCCAGCGCTGCATTCCTTTCCGCACCGGGCGGACACCGGCGCCAGCCTCGTCTTGGCTTGCTTCTGCATCGCAGACTTCGATTCCTTACGCCAACACATCATCCTTACTTAAAGCGGACCCGTCTGCCCATCCCTTGGGGTCAAAGCCCACCTCTTGCTGGCCCTGAGGGCGGCACGACCCGAAGCCCTGCCCACTCCCGATCCGACGTATGCGTTCGGTTGACGTTTGCGCTTTATAATCAATTACTTAGATCATTATTGCAACGGCAGGTCAGAGTCCGGCATCTAACCCCGTATGATTGTACTTAAGTAACCTCTCAGCTCAACCGAATGTAACCTTCCGTTAACAGCATCTACGACCAGCGCGGGCAGGCCGAAGGGCAAGCCCTGCAAGATTGGGTTGAGGCCGAGTCGCAGGTTTTGGCCAACAGCATTCTGGCGCCGCTGTATCGCAAGACGCGGACGGAGAACGCCTCGTCGGATGGATTTGAAAATTCTGCCCGGCAACCATCGAGATCTGATGGTTGCACCACGCAGGCCTGCGGCAGCTAGCCGATGAGCGGGCGGGACGCCCGCGCTACCGTCTCAGCGCTACTTCTTCGCTGCCGCGTGCTTCGCTTTGTGGGCTCTACTTCCCTTCTTATCTTTATCTAATCGTTCAAAGACAGCCGCTACGATTAACGGCAAGCCCACCGTAGCGTCTACGAAAACTTCACCGAACCTGCCGCCTTCCGCCGGAGGCACGAACTTACCCCACGACACCGCTTCGCTGTAGGGACTTCCCGACAAACCTCCCCAGAAAACTGGTTCGGGGCAGATGCGCAGACCGTAGTGATAACGCTTCAGCGGGACATTCTCGCCTAAACGCCGGTGACGAAGTTCGCAAAAGGGACCGAACTGCTGCGACCAGTTGCGGGGCACGCCTCCGCCGATGGTTAGGATGCCGAGTTTTTTTTGGCGCAGCAAGGTAGCGGCAAAGTGCTCCAGATCTTCAAACGGATCGTATCGTATTTTGTACCTGCCGGTCGATTCGCGCAGACGATTGTTCAGCGCCGTGTCGAGGCCCATCTCCGAATCGGTGAAGGCGGGCACGAACACCGGCACGCCCATGGCGTGCGCCGATTTCAGAATACCGCGCTGCTCTCCGGAATGCTTCGCCAGATACGCTCCGATGGCGTGGTTCAGCTTGTACGAGCACATGACCTCGTTGTGGTCCCAGCCTTCGAGCACCGCCGACATCACTTCTTCCACGTCGTCGAGGTTCTGCTCGGGTTCGAGCGTGTCATAAACGCGGTTGTAACCTTGTTCGTAGAGTTCTTCGTCGCTCACCTCGGGGTTGTGGCGGAAGTGAGCACGGCCAGTCGCCTCGACGAGTCCATGCGCCATCAGCGCGCCGGTTGAGACGACCGCATTCACGATGCCGCGATCGATCAACTCGGTCACGATCAGGCCTTGCTTGGCCACGGTCATCGCGCCGGAGAGCGTCATTACGACGAAACATTCTTCGTCGCGGGCCATGGCTTCGAGCACGTCGGCCGCCTCACCCAGCTGGCGGCCGGTGAAGGCGGTTTTCGCCATGGCGCGCACCAGATCGTCGACCGACTTTACCTTCGCCAGATCGAGGGGTTGCAGCGGGATGAGCCGGTCTTCGATGGGATTGTGCAGGCGACGCTCAATGCCCTCGCCCTGATGACTCGCGCTGGCATGCGACTTCCCCGCCGAATGTCCGCCCTTATTGTGGTGATTGCCGTTTTTCAAGATGTCGCCCCCTCGCAAATTCCTCGCCCGCAATTCAATACTCTACAGCAGGAATGTTAAAGGAAGCTATGCGTCAGGTCTTCAACTCAGGGAGGAGATCCAGGTTTCTTGAGCCGTCCTGCTCTAAGTTCTCGGCGGATGTCCGCCAGAGCGAGTCCGCCTGCGGGTCGATCGGCACTCAAGGGCGTGGAAATTTTCGAATCTTCGCCGACGATCTTCGCACCGCTGGCAGAAACCCCCTTCCACTTTCGTCCCCTGTACGCATAATCTTCCTGACCGAGCCACGCTGAAACTCCAACAGGTCGGCCAGCGTCCATCGAAATTCATTCGTGATGCGGTCTTTGTACTTCGCAAATCGGCTGCTATTGCCAGCCTTGTCAATGCATCGCCGAAAGAGTCGTGATCACTTGGCGTTAACGAAGAGGGCAATTCGTGGACCGGAGAAATATCGGTAGATGCGCGACCTCAGGACGCGGCGACACAAGGCTCGGAGCATCGTGGTCCCTAGCTTTGCGTGTAGGCAAGGGCGGCGCGCCTCAGTCGCGTTTCCCTTGCTCAACTCTGTTGCGCCTGCTGCCTAAGCGGGCAAGAATGCATCACCGGGATGTAACGACGAACGATGCTATTATGGTCTTCCTTCGCCGGCCCGGAACCACCGCGCTCCCAAACAATGACATCCATTTCCCCGACTCCCGAACGTCCCGGCAAGGGCATGATTCCCGTCCGATTGCGCAAGGAACTACCTCTGTTCCTCGCCAGTTTGGCAGCACTTTACTTTGAGCTCTTGATCATTCGCTATCTGTCAACCGAAGTCCGAGTTTTCGCAAACTTGAAGAATCTACCTCTGGTGGCGAGTTTCTTCGGTATCGGACTTGGAATGCTCTTAGGAAAACCAAGCCGAACGATGAGAGCCGCCTTCCCTGTGATCACGGCATTATTGTTCGTCGGGATTCGGTTCGCGCAGTGGTCGCGTCTCTCGTTTGGAGACGTGTCCTGGGAATATTCGTTGGGGCCTGCGGCCGGAACCGGGATTCGCATTCTATTTCTAGTCCGGTTTCTAGCTGTTACATTAGGGTTTTCCGCACTGATCATCGCTTTTTTCGCGGTGGTCGGTGGTTTCGTCGGCCAGTACTTCAAAGAAGTTTCTTCTCTGCGAGGATACGGAATCAATCTGACCGGCAGTTTCGTAGGACTGGCAGGATTTTCGTATCTCGGTTTCCTGCAGCTTGGACCTGCCTATTGGCTGGCAGCGGGATTTCTCTTGTTACTCCCCTTTATTTACAAGGATCGAATCACCATTGCAGTATTTGCGATTGTTGTTGGTGCGGTCGCGGTTCCGCAGCCTAGCACTTTCTGGTCGCCCTACAATCGAATCGATTTGGTTGAACTGCCGCGACCCGCTGGATGGACCGACCCTTCGGCATACTCGCTCGTAGCCAATCACGCATGGTATCAGTGGCTCGTCGATCTCTCGCCGGAGTTTTTGAAACGATACCCAGAAGCCGCGCCTAATCGTTTCGCAGTTCCGTACTACGAACTTCCCTACACGCTTGTACCTCACCCGAAAAATGTTCTTATCCTGGGGGCGGGAACGGGCAATGACGTAGCAGGAGCATTGCGCCACGGCGCGGAGCACATCGATGCAGTTGAGATTGACCCGGTAATTCTTGAGATCGGACGAAGATACCATCCCGAACATCCCTACGATTCGCCGAGGGTGACCACCTACTCGGACGATGCTCGCAGCTTTTTAAAAAAAACGAAAACCAAGTACGACTTGGTCGTTTTCGCCTTCCTTGACTCCACTGCTCTTCTGAGTAGCTTCTCTTCTCTTCGTCTTGACAACTACGTCTACACCGTCGAGAGCTTTGAGAATGCTAAGGAGGTTCTGACGGATCAAGGTTCGCTTGTCCTATCGTTCGCCACGGGCCGCAACTTCGCGACAGACCGTTTGTACGCCACTCTTTGGGCCGCATTCGGAACGCCGCCGGCGGCTTACTTCACCGGTTACTGGGTAAGCGGAGTCTTGCTGGTAGAGGGTCAAGCCCGCCATACCAAGCTCCCGCAACTACTCGACTTGAGAGGTGAATTGCGGGCGAGAGCTGGGCAAAACACCATTCTTGCAACGGATCGTTGGCCTTTTCTTTATCTCACGGAGCGGTCAATACCAGGCACCGTGCTGATCGCCGCTGGCTTTTTTGTTCTGATGACTTGGATCGTGTTGCGGAAAGCCGACCTCATGGCGTGGAAGAGTCAGCCTTCTGATCTTCACTTTTTCTTTCTTGGAGCAGGGTTTCTGTTATTAGAAACGAAGGCTGTGACGCAACTCGCGTTGTTGTTTGGCGGCACTTCGCTCGTCAACTCGTTAGTCATCGGAGCTTTTCTCGCAGCCGCGCTGGCCGCTAATGCTCTGGTTGCTTTCCGCCGTGTTTCGGTCGCTGCCTGCTATGCCATCCTCTTGCTGCTATTGATGGCCGATTTCTGGTTCCCTTACTCCAAGCTTAACGCGATGAGCGCAGCTTCCCGATTGCTGCTCGGAGGCGGGTGGGCAGCCTTACCCGTTTTCTTTTCCGGCCTTGTTTTCTCCAGCAGTTTTCAGCGATTCGATTGCACTGCGGAAATGCTTGGAATTAATCTATTTGGCGCGGTGTTAGGTGGAATACTGGAAAATGCAGTGATGATCGGGGGCAGCTCAATTCTCAAGGCACTCGCAATCGCGATGTATGCAGTTTCTGCCGTTGCCCTATTTAGGTCCAGCGTTTCAAATCTTGATCCCGTTCGTCATTCTTTCCTGCGTCGTGCCTAATCGGCGTGCGGTCATCCGCCGCCAGTGGTAGAACCGGTAGAATCGAGCCTTCTTGCCTTCGGCGTGCCGATCAAAGCCGCCCTAGAAACTGTCGTCCCAATTGGTCTGCCCCCCCAGCATTCGTTCAAGAGTTCAAGTGGGCCGGCTGCCAGCGCATAGGGGTTCAGCCGCCGTTGCAAAGTTGGGGAAAACAGGAAAGATGTTGAAGGAGCTGGTGGAAGGCGTTTCATGGAGTCCTCCTGGAAACGCGAGCGACGACCATTTTAGCCCGGAATTCGGCCTGGAGTTGGCTAATTTATTGTTTGCACTGTCGTCCTTCGTAGTGCCGTCTCCGGGTACACTGCCTCCTATGCCCGGCAAGCATAAGTTCGAGGACCAACTCGCCGCCCTGGACGCCCTTCGCCAGCAGCCGCCGGAAGCCTGCATCACATGCGTGGGAAGCTGACCTCAGACCTCAGACCTCACTGAAGTCCGAGGTCTGAGGTCTCAAGGCGCGAATGCTATATTGTTCGCGGAGGCGTGCTCGCGTGCCAAAGGATAAATTTCGCGTAGCGCTGGTGCAGATGTCGTGCGGGCCGGAGCCGGAGCAGAATCTCGCCAAGGCCCTGGAGCGCATCGGCGATGCTGCGGGCCGGGGAGCGCAGGTGGTTTGCCTGCCCGAGCTTTTTCAGACGCAATACTTTTGCCAGCGCGAGGATCACGCGCTCTTCGACTTGGCGGAACCGATTCCTGGACCCGGCAGCGAAAAGCTCGCCGCGGCCGCCCGCCGGTACGGCATCGTGCTGATCGCATCGCTGTTCGAAAAGCGCGTGCCGGGAATTTATCACAACACGGCGGCGGTTTTCGATTCCGATGGATCGCTAAGCGGGCTTTACCGCAAGATGCACATCCCCGACGATCCTCTTTACTACGAAAAGTTTTACTTCACTCCCGGCGATCTGGGCTTTCGCGCGATCGATACCAGCCTGGGCCGCATGGGCACGCTGGTATGCTGGGACCAGTGGTTTCCCGAGGGCGCGCGGCTGACCGCGTTGCAGGGCGCGCCGGTGCTCTTTTATCCCACGGCGATTGGCTGGCATCCCGCCGAGAAAGCCGAGTTCGGTGTGGCCCAGCACGATGCCTGGCGCACCATCCAACGGGCGCACGCCATCGCCAACGGAGTCTACGTCGCGGTGGTGAATCGAGTCGGCTTCGAAACCGGCAACGTGCGCGGCAACGCCACTCCTGGCAAGGGTTTGGAGTTCTGGGGAGCTTCTTTCTTCTGCGATCCGTTTGGCCGCGTGTTGGCCGAGGCCTCGCATGATCGCGAAGAAATCCTGATGGGCGACGTGGACCTGAAGGCCATGGAAGAAATTCGCCGCAACTGGCCCTTCCTGCGCGACCGGCGCATCGATGCCTACGCGCCGATCTCCAGCCGGCTACTGGATGGGCGGTAAACCATGGCAGGATCGGATTGTACACACCGAGGGTGAACCGGGTGCCCCACCCGTGGCGGTTTCACGGGTGGGCCGCGATGCCAATGGAATCCGGAGATTTTGCGAATGGGAAGCTCCGCTTTTCGACCTTCATGGACCCGAACTTCGAATTGACTGCGAACCTGTGAACATGCCGGGACCGATCGCAGCCGCCCACTCGTGAAAGTGCCGCGGGTGGGGCATCCCCGTGTTGGGGACGGCTCGAGCCAGCCCGCTGGTTTCGTAAGTGGGTTTTAATACAGGTCTTGGCCGAGAGTCTCGGCAGGGCACAAAGTAACTAGACGCCTGGCCACATCTAGTGCGAACATTGACGCCATAAGCCTACGACGGTTTCGCGATTCAGCGAACGACGGGCAAGGGGAGTTCAAATGCGTAAACAGAAAGGTTTCTCGTTGATCGAGCTGCTGATCGTAGTGGCGATCATCCTGATCATCGCCGCGATCGCCATCCCGAACCTGCTGCGAGCACGTATGGCGGCCAACGAGTCGTCGGCTGCGGCTTCGATCCGCACCATTAATACCGGGGAAATCACTTACAACTCCACCTATCCGACCACCGGCTTCTCGCCCAACCTGGTCTCGTTGGGCGGACCCCTGGGCGCGGCTTGCGTTCCGGCCATCGCTTCGGGCTGCCTCATCGATTCGGTCCTGGCCAATGACGGCAACCCGGCCGGCAGCGGCAAGAGCGGCTACCTCTTCACCTCAGGCGTGGGCACGGTGGCGGGCGGGGTCAACGTTGGCTACGCGGTGAAGGGCGCTCCCATCACCATCAACCAGACTGGCATTCGCGCTTTCTGCTCCGAAGAAGATGCGGTGGTTCGCGTGGACCCGGCCGGGGTTTGCTCCACCACCGAAGCGGGCATCCTGACCTTCAACCCGCTTAACCAATAGGGTTCGTTCTTGTCTTTTTGGTCGCTTAACCTTACATCGCGATGCAGGGATTGACCAGCGGTCAAAACCTGGAGCCGCCTGATCACCACGATTGAGGGCCGATCCTTTTGCTACTGCGAAAGCAGAGGCGCGCTCACTGCGTCCTCAAACAGTTCTGTCAAGCGTTCATTGGTCTCCAGTCGCCAATGGGCTCGCTTGAGACATTCTGACACGTAACTTCGGGCCCGTATCCCACGTCCCACCTTTGCAAGGTAGAACGCATAGGCGAGCGCAACCTGCGGCGTATTGAAGATGTCCCAGCCCCGCAGTGCATCTTGTTCCTTTAGAAGGAAAAGTTCGACCAAGGTCCCCAGACCGGTAACGCTGTCAAAAAGCTGAAGTGCACGCGGTAACAAAGCAGAAATGGCTTCCAAAGCCTTCTGTCGTAGGACATGCTCGCCGTACGTGGTGGAGATCGTGTACTGGTTACGCATTTCGCGCATGCAGTCAGTCTCGGAATAGCGCAAATCTGGATTCGCTGACCTTGCCGTTCGGTGCCACCGGACAGTTTCAGACTGTCGACCTCCGACATGCGGAACAAAGTCTAGCGATAGCCCCCAAATCAACCTGAGGGAGACGGTTTGGGAGAGTCGTTCGATCACATCATAGGTGTGGGGTACTCGCCGTCGCACGTACTTCCTCGGGGTTGCCCGTTGAAAACCTAAGGCCAGCAGGCGGGGGTCAAATACTTCTCCGACAATCCTGTCCACGAGACTCGGGGGGCAGCGCTGATCAACGGCGCGGTTCATCGGGTTCGTCCGTCAGAAAGTGCTTTAAGGAACCACGCTCAGCGTATCTCACACGGTTGTCGTTGCGTTGTTACGTCGGTGCCTTGGCGTAAAAAATCGCCATGTACACTCACGGAACGAGAATCGGTTCGTCGAAATTAAGGTCAGGGCTCAGGATTCAAATGGCCGATTTCTCATAACGTGCAATAAACTACCTCCATGCCCCGGCCCAGTCATTCAAGCAATGCTTTAAGCATTTCCCCGGCAGCGCTCCACTTGCGCATGCCCGCCGAATGGGAGCCGCACGCCGCAACCTGGCTGGCATGGCCCCACCATCGCGACGACTGGCCGGGAAAATTCGAACCGATCCCGTGGGTTTACACCGAAATCGTCCGCAATCTGGCGCGGCACGAACGCGTCGAGTTGATCGTGAATGATGCGGCGGCCGAGAAGCAGGCATGCAAGGTGCTGCTGCTCGCTGACGCGCCGATAACGAATGTGCGCTTCCATCGCTGGCCCACGGATCGCGGCTGGATGCGCGATTCGGGGTGCATTTTCGTTACGAGCCAACCGCTGGGCCTCGCCCAACCGGACAGCCGAGGGCGGCGGTCCCCACCTAAGCACGTCGGAAGTGTGGGGACAGCCGCCGCCGGCTATCCCAACGGGGCTTTAGCCCCTGCGGGCCTCGCCCTAAAATTCCGCTTCAACGCTTGGGCGAAATATTCCAACTGGCGGCACGATGAAAAAATCGGCAGCCTAATGGCGAGTGCCGCCGCAGTCCAAGAAATCCGCCCGCTCTCGAAGAACAGCCGCGTGGTCCTCGAAGGCGGCTCGATCGACGTCAACGGCTGCGGCACGCTGCTCACCACCGAAGAATGCTTGCTCAGCCAAGTGCAGCAGCGCAACCCGGGCATGTCGCGCAAAGAGTATGAAAAGATGTTTGCCGAATATCTGGGAGCGCCGCACGTGATCTGGCTCGGCCAAGGCATCTGCGGTGACGACACCCACGGTCACGTAGACGACGTTATGCGCTTCGTCGCCCCGGACACGGTTCTCACCATGGTTGAGAGCGATCCCAAAGATGTAAATCACAAACTGCTGCGCGAGAATGTTCGCCGGCTGCGCGCGGCGCGCGATCAATCGGGCAAGCAACTGAATGTTGTCGAGATTCCCATGCCCGGCCCGGTCGTGTTTGAGCGGCGGCGCCTGCCCGCCAGCTACGCGAATTTTTACGTCGCCAACGGCATCGTGCTCGCGCCGGTGTTCAATGATCCTAACGACCGTATCGCGTTGAACACGCTGGCTACTCTTTTTCCCACGCGCGAAGTTGTGCCAATTTTTTCCGGCGACCTGGTCTGGGGTCTCGGCACCATGCACTGCATGACGCAACAGCAACCTTTGCAGAAGTAGCTTTCAGCCGTCAGCTCTCAGCCTTCAGCCACCACCTCGACATAGGTCTACATCCTCTGTAAGAATGCGAAGCTCAGCGGCGAAGCGCTTTCCTGATCGCTGACGGCTGAGAGCTGACAGCTCCAACCCATGCCCGAGATGACCACAAGCCGGCTCGAAGCTTTCAGCGACGGCGTGATCGCGATCATCATCACGATCATGGTGCTCGAGCTGCGCGCCCCGGCAGAACCTACTCTTCCCGCGCTGGTCAAGGTGCTGCCCACGTTTATCGTTTACGGCCTCAGTTTTCTGGTCGCGGCGATTATGTGGGTGAACCATCATCACCTCATTCACGCCGTGCACAGGGTGACGCCGGGGCTGATGTGGTCGAACCTGAATCTGCTGTTCTGGATGTCGCTGGTTCCCTTTGTCACCGAGTTTCTGGGCAAGAACTATCGCGCGCCGCTGGCGGTAGCGCTTTACGGACTTGACCTGGCCTTATGCTCCACTGGATTTTATTTTTTGCGCGGCGAGTTGATTCGGCAGAGCCGCCGCAATCCTGCCCTAGTGGAGTATCACGAAGGCATCCAGCGCAAGAATGGCTGGTCATGGGTGCTTTACGTTCTATCCGTTCCGCTGGCTTACGTTTCCGTGTATGCCTCGTTCGCGATTTTTGTCATGATCCCGGCGCTCTACTTTCTGCCCGAGAAAATGCTGGCCGGCTCGGGAGATGGACGAGTCGAATAACCACTGCTGCCTGAAATCACTCGCTTAGAGAAAGCTTTTCGCGCAAATCGTTCACGCCACAAAAAAACAGGCCCGGTGACCTGGGCCCGCTGCAACAATCAAAGAAATGAAAAACCCGTTTGCATTCGCGATCTCTATTTCGGCGGAGGCTGTGATCCGGTCGGTGGAGGCGTGTTCGGCGATGTGCCTCCTGGATTGTTCGAGTTGGAGTTGGAGTTGCCGCTCGAATGGCCGCTTCCAGGTGTCGTGCTGCCGGTCGGCGGCGGGGTAGTGCTGCCCGTGGGCGGCGGAGTGGTGCTGCTGGTCGGCGGCGCCGTGCCATCGCTGGTCGGCGGATCCGTGGGCTGCATGCTGCCTGGATTCGAATTGGCCGATCCCCGGTTATTCGAACTCGGGTCACTTGCGCTCGGATTATTCGGATTCGACGAGCCGGGGTTCATGTTTCCTGGCGAGCCGCTTCCCGCACCCGGAGTCTGCGGCGTGCTCTGCGGATTCGTGCCACCAGTGGAACGATTTCCAGCCGTCCCCGCGCCCGGGGTCGAACCTTGCCCAGCCGAACCTTGTCCTGTCGAACCCTGTCCAGTCGAGCCTTGCGCGCCGCCCGCTGAGCCAGCCGAGCCGCTGCCGCCTGCACCACCGGCCCCGCCGCCGCCCGCCTGCGCTACCGCCCATGCCGAACAGGCGAGAAGCACCATGGTGAATGCTGATTTTCTTAGGGATGTCATATTTGTCCTCGATATCGAGCTTCTACCGCGTCGTAGGTTCAATCTAGCTTCGCCAGTGAGCTATCGCCATCGGGAGGTTGAGGTAAGAGCGAGGATGGGAAGATGTAGTAGGACTCAGGGCTTCGTGAACAGCTAAGGGAACGACAAGTTCCCCATCGGGCTTCCGGCCAGGTAGCGAGGAAATATTGAGCTAGCAGCTAGCCGTTAAAAGCTATTTTTTGTAAACCGTGGGCTGCGGGCCTTTTTCCAAAGTCTTACGATCCCAGATCCAGCCCTGGCGGGTGTAGCTGGCGAGTTCGAAGTCCTGGGTAAGCTCGAGGGCATCGACGGGGCAAGCGTCTTCGCAGAGGCCGCAGAACATGCAGCGGCTCAGGTCATAAGTAAAGTTGGTGAGTTCTTTGCGCCGGGTTTGCTCGTTGCGCTCGCTCGAAACCACGATCAGATTTTCCGGGCACGCCACCGCGCACAGGTCGCAGGCAATGCACATAGTCTCGTCGGTGTCGGGATTGACATTGAGCCTCGGCGCGCCGCGGTAGCGCTCGGCCACCTGCGGCCGCTCCATGGGATATTGCTCGGTATAAATTTCCTTCGGGTCTTGATACAGAAAGGTGACCTTCAATCCCTGCAGAAGGTCGAGCAGAAAAACTTTGCGGAGCAGGCTTGGCATCCCCATGACGCGGTAAGCATAACATTAGGCAGTTACCAGCCGCCAGTTGCCGCTTGCCAGTACCTGATACCCAGTACCTAGTACCTAGTGAAACCGCGCCACTACATTCTTTGATCACGGAAGTCGGGACTGCATACAAGGGAAAAGGTATGGCCGGCATGGAACTTTTCCGAGGGCTTCTCCGTATCTCGACCAAGAGGGTTTTATGCGAGCTTATCTCGCCAAACTTACTCCGCCGATGCGCTTTCTGCTGGCCCTGCCGCTGCTCGCTGGGGCATACCCGGTGGTGATGATTCTGCTGCCTGCGTTGCTGCGCGCGATTGTGCCTGAGGCGGTGCGCTCGGTGCTGAGCTTAATGTAATTTGGCCGTCGAATTTCTAGGCCGCCTTGGCCGGGACGGCGGTAATCCGCTGGCCTGCGGGCTTCACGAACGCCGCTGCGACCAATCCTACAACCAGAAAGCCGATCAAATTTTCGAGGATCGTTGCCGCGGTGTAGTTGAGCGGGTAGCCGTACCAGTTCCAGCTTTCGACATTGCTCATCAGCGCGACCGGCACGCCGAGCAGGGTCACGAAGCCGACTCTCGCAACGTAACTGGTGAGCCCAGAGGCCAGCGAAAGCAGCGATGCGGCGAAGAGCGCCAGCACGATGTTGAGAAACCCCTCATTGAGCAACTGACCGGTGAGTGGCTTCCCTGCCCCGCCGGATTGATAGATCAGAACACCGGCCGGACCTCCGGCTTTTTCGGGAGCGACTCGACCTGAAGCGTCAGCCTGAGGGAAGTAGTAAAAGCCTGACGCCGGCGACGCCGCCTTGAGCGCGTCCATTACCGGCTGTTGTTGCGGCAGGGTCTGCACGCCGACCGAGCCCAGGCCGAGAACCTGGTGGGCAAGGCCTCCCCAGACGAAGAGCGCGATGCCGCCTAGAACTCCGGCCAACAGAATTTGTTTCGCCATAAAAGCCTCCTTTGGGGCGGCCCATTATGCCCCAAGATGGTGCAGTTTGGAAGCACAATCGTTTGCCCAGCCGCATACCTCCGCGTTACCCCGGTAGCTCCGCCGAGCCGGGAGGACACCCAAGGCACGGTCGGCAGAAATGCAAGAACCACCGATGCGACCTCCGCAAATTAGGACAACACCCGCTCCCTAGGCCGTTACAATGAATCAGCGCATCCCCGAGAAGGAAACCCCACGCCCGATCACGACGAACTCTGGATGGAAGAAGCTCTGCGCGCCGCTCAGCGCGCTTTGGAAGCGGGCGAAGTTCCCGTCGGTGCAGTGGTGGTGTGCGACGAAAAAATCGTTGGCCGGGGATGGAACCGCAATATTGGCGACAACGATCCTACGGCCCACGCCGAGATCGTCGCGCTGCGCGAGGCCGGTGCAACCCTCGGTAACCATCGCCTCGGGGAAAGCGAGCTGTTTGCTACAATTGAACCGTGTGCGATGTGCGCTGGAGCGTTGGTGCACGCGCGCATCAAGCGCCTGGTCTATGGCGCGGACGATCCCAAAGCAGGCGCGGTGCGGTCGGCGATGCATGTGCTGGACCATCCGCAACTGAACCATCGCCTAGAAGTTCGCAGCGGAGTTCTAGCGGGTCGCAGCGCCGAGTTGCTGCAGACGTTCTTTAGAAGCCGTCGTTAGCCGTTGGCCGCTAACCGTTAACATTCCTCTCAAAAGCTTGTCATTCCGAGCGAAGCGAGGAACCTTGGTGTTAGCTGGCGACCGGCAACTGCCTCTCGGAGAGGTGCGTGAGCGGTTGAAACGATCCGCCTCGAAAGCGGACATACCTTAACGGGTATCGTGGGTTCAAATCCCACCCTCTCCGCCATTTTTTCTATCGTTGAATCTCAAGCTTATCGGAGAACTTCCCCTGCAGATTCTCGCTTTAGGGCTCCACTCCATTCTCAGAGTTTAAAGTCCACAACGCCAGCCGGTTTTATTTAGGCTCCGCGTGCGAGAATGTTTTATTCATGGCTGACGTCATCATTGTGGGCGCGGGGTTGGCCGGCCTTTCATGCGCCTGCCATTTATCTGCAAAGGGAGTGTCGTGTCAATTGCTGGAAGGCAGCGATGACGCTGGGGGACGAGCTCGAACCGACGCGCTCGATGGATTCCTGCTGGACCGGGGATTTCAGGTGTTCCTTACTGCCTATCCCGAGGGCCGGCAACTTCTGCACTATGACACCTTAGATTTGAAGCCATTTGTGCCGGGCGCTTTAGTCCGTTTCGAAGGCAAATTTCATCGCATCGCCGATCCCTGGCGCCGCCCATCGGCGGTGGTGAGCACTCTGCTTTCTCCGATCGGAAACATCAAGGACAAACTGAAGCTGGCCGAACTGCGCAACGATTTGACCAAGGGAAAGTCTGAGCGGTCGGACGAAACTTCGACGATTCAGTTTTTGCGCGACTACGGATTCTCGCCCAGCTTGATCGAGCGCTTCTTCCGGCCTTTTCTAGGCGGCGTTTTTCTGGATCGCGAGTTGCAAACTTCCAGCGCCATGTTTGCCTTCGTCTTCCGCATGTTCTCCTTGGGAGAGGCCGTGCTCCCCGCCCCCGGCATGGGCGCACTGGCGCAGCAGCTCGCCGGCCGCCTGCCGACAGGCTGCCTGCGCTTACAGCAACAGGTGGTCGCCATCGAACCAGGAGTCGTAAAGCTGCGGTCCGGGGAAGAACTCCGAGCCCGCCACGTGGTTGTGGCCACAGATCAGGCCAATGCGGCCAAGCTGTTGCCCGAGATTTCTGCCGGATCTTTCCGGGCTACAACCTGTTTTTATTTTGCCGCCGACAAGCCGCCAATCGCGGAGCCGGTTTTGGTTTTGAATGGCGACGGGCGCGGCCCCATCAACAATCTTTGCGTCCCCAGCGCGGTGGCGCCTTCTTACGCCCCGAGCGGAGCGCATCTGATCTCGGCCAGCGTGGTCGGAGAAAACACTTTATCGCCGGACGAATTGCTGGCGCAAGTGCGGGGACCATTGGAAGAATGGTTCGGAGAGGAGGTCCGCGGCTGGCGGCATCTGAGGACCTATCGGATTCCGCACGCTCTCCCGCAAATTGCCCCGCGAGAAATCAGCGCCGCCAAGAATGAAGTGCGCCCGGGGATTTACACTTGCGGCGATTACCGCGAGACGGCTTCTATTAACGGGGCGCTCGCTTCGGGCCGGAAAATTGCGGAAGAAATTCTGAGCAAAGCTTGAATGCCCTCCCCCCATCACTTGTCATTCCGACGCGCAGAACGCGTGCGAGGAACCTGCAGTTGTTCCCAGTGGCAAAATTACCCCGGGACGCTAGCTGACGACGTGGGTCCCGCCTGCCTTTTTCGATGCCGCGGAGACGACCGCCCCGCCCATCCCTGCGCCCTCCCGGCTCCTCTGCGCGGCCTTTAGATCCCATTTGCAGTGGACGCATCGCATCTCTACCGAATAAACAAAGTGCGCGTACGCCGGACACTTGCTGTTCGTGCAGACTTTAGTTGTCACTCGAAGGCCCCCAAACCGCCTGCTTTGACTGGCGAACGGTCCCGCAGGTCGAAAGTAGCACGGTGTGAGCCGCACCGGACGCGGATCTTCCGCTTCGGCGCATCGGATTTTTTTCTGGTAGCGCTCGAAAGAGGCGCGCCGGAACCTGCGTTACTTTTTCAGGATCTCCTCGACCTGCCGCAGGTGGTTGAGGTCGTGGCCGGCGAACATGCGGACGATGTGCTCAATCGTCTCCTGCCCGCGCTCGGCGTGCATTCCGTAGTGCTTCCATTGCTCCGGCTTGAGCGACTTGAGCAACGCCAGATTGGATTCCCGCACTACCCGAAACTGCTCCAGCGATTTTCGCGGATCGCGCTTCTCGTAGTGTCCGCTGGTCACCCAGGCATTCTGGTCGAAGGCCGCGACCGGTGTTCCCGGCGCTCCCAGAATCAGCCGCATGCGAAAGCCGCCGACGATTTCCCCGTCCGCGAGGTGGGCAAGAATTTCGCTCACCGACCACTTTTCGGCGGTCGGCCGCTTGCGCAGTTTAGCCGTGGGCACCCCTTTGATGAGCCGCCCCAGCTTCTTTGCGGTCGCGGCCTGCACCGCGAGCGGTCGCTTGCCTTCCACATAGCTGGTAACGCGCTGGATGTATTGCGGGACGGTTTCCTTCATCTCCTTTGCCTCCAATGTCCAGGTTGTCTTTCAATCTTATTGAGCGTCCTTCTGCCCGGCCTGGAATTTGGTCCAGGGCCCGGCCTTCATGTCGCGCAACAAAGGCTTCTGCCAGGAGTACTCGGGATGGTGTTCGAGGAAATCGTCGGCCAGAAAATCGGCGCCGCAGGGATGGCCGGCCCGCGCCACGAAGCTCATCTTGGCCGCCATCGTGCTGTCGGTGGCTTTGCCCTGCACCGCGCCGCCGGGATTGAACGGGTCCCACTCCCACTCTTTCACCCCGCGCGGCGAAACGTCGCCATGGCCGCACAGCGAACGCTCATTGGGCTGAACCTTTTCCGCACCAGATGGAGACTTCTCGAAGCTATCCCCATGGTCGGAGAGAAATTGCTTGGCCATCTCTACGTCGATCGTCCCTTTCGCCTGCTGCACCATTTCCTCCGCGCGAACATGGCGCGCATTCATCGAAGAGGATAAATCGTTAGCATCGAAGCCGCTGGTCTCTTCGCGAATCAGCTTGGGGTCGCGGGCAAAATTCGAGCTGACAAAATATCCATCTTGGGTTCGCCACAGCGGAGTATTTTTCAGACCTAGCTCGAGATAAGCGATCTCGCCGGTCTTGCGGTCGCCGATAAGCCAGTCGTTGGCGTACCCGCCGTTGTTGCCGTCTTTGATAATGCGCACGTAGTCATCAATGCTGCGGGCATACTGCAGCGCCTTGCGCGAGCGCATGAACTCGGGCTTGCCGTTCATCTCCCAGCCTTCGAATTGCGTGATGGTGGTTTCGGTGATCATAATACCGGCGCCGTTAATGCCAAAGTCGTCAGCGCTGGTGATCACTCCCGGGTAGCCATCCATCAGAATGCGCTCGCCGTGCTGGGGCACAATGTCGAAGACCATCACCCAGCGCTCGCCGGTCAGATAACTGGTCCAGTTGTTGTGCGCGATCACGATCTGGCGATCCTTGGTATACGCTCCGGTGGCGATAAACGCGCTGCAGTTTCCGGGAGCCGCCAACTTCGGCGCCTGGGCCTGCTTCTCGCGTTTGTTCAGCCAGGGCACATAGTATTCCGGCACCTCTTCCGAGGCATTCACCGCCACAATGTCATACACATCGAGTTCGACCCCGCGAGCTCTTAATCCGTCGGCGATGCCTTGCAGTTCCTGCTGATATTCGGCGTCGATATGCGGCCACAGCACCTCGCGCGCAGTCTTGCGGAAGAATTCCCAGTCGCGCTGGGTCTCGTGCGTATCGGAAAGTTTCTTCGCTTCGAGCGCGTCGGCAATCTCGGGCGCCAGCAGGTAGCCGTGCTGAAAGCCGATCTCGGCGGGCGAGCCTTCGAGGTGAACGTAGGTCCAGCCACCTTGCTGGAAGCGATAGGCCTTCTCCAAACGAGGATCCGCGGCGTTGCCTTGGCCTGGCGGCGCGGCGCTTGCTGCGACGAGAAAAAAAACTGCCGTTAGGGCGCTCGCTATTCCCGCTAACCGTTTTGAATTTGGCATCGTCCTTTTCATCGAACTTTTTCTCGCACTTCTCCTCGCAAGACAACCATCCTCTCGCTTCATGAAAGCCTCGTGATTCGGAATTACTCTCGGTGCCCGGGATTCATTCTAGCTCAGCCCACGCCGAAAGCCTGCCCGAGTGTGCCGAGGGATTCTCTTTCGCGCGGCACCGCAGCTGGGCGAGGCTTTCCTTTCTTGCCCGACAGGCTTCAAGCCCCGGGCGGGCGGAGCTACAAATGGCCCTTGCAACCGCGCGGTTGGAGGATTTTTCTGCGCCGAGAGACGGTCGTCGCTCGGTTTTGAAAAAAGAATCGTATCAGGGCATGGCTTCAGCGATGCCAACCCAACAGAGCGAAAAAACCGGCTCTCAGCCGCTGGGCTTGCTCGACGGCCCCAGCGGCTAAAAGCCGATTTTAAGCTTCGCGACGAGCCGGCATGCCTGAAGGCCTGAAGGCCTGCCCTGATACGAGTCTTTTTTAACCTGAGTCACTATATGAACGACGGTAACGACGGTCGTCGACGTTGACAATCACCCGCCTCGACAGGCAAACTACCGCATTCGCTGCGTGCGGTCCGCGGCGAGCCCCTAGGGGTGAATCCAGTGGATAGATGCGGGTCTAAGACGTAGTTATCTTTATGGAGCAACTAGTCTCCTACACGCTCGATTCCACCCTGGACACGGTGGACAATGCGGAACAGATGGCCACCCGCATTGCTCAGGAGATGGGCTTTGGGGAAGATGAAGTCATGCAAATTTCCATGGCGGTGCGCGAAGGCGCGGTCAACGCGGTGCTGCATGGAAACGCGTATGCCCCCGATAAGAAGGTAATCCTGGCTTTCGAGCGGACCTCCGACGGCTTGGTGATTACCATTCGCGACCAGGGCAAAGGCATTGACTTGGGCGGGATTCCGAATCCTCTGGCGCCGGAGAACTTGCTCAAGACCTCGGGCCGCGGAATTTTTCTCATGCGTTCCTTCATGGACGAGGTGGAAATCCGCCCGTCTGCAACCGGTACTGAAATCAAATTGATCAAGCACGTCCACGGACCATCCGGGGGCGACAAGGAGGGGTCTCAGTGAGCATGAAACTTAGTACTCGGCAGGTGGACGGGGTCACCATCGTGGATTGCAGCGGCCGCATCACGCTCGGCGAAGGCAGCGTCACCATTCGCGACACCGTGCGCGACCTTCTCTCGAAAGGCAATAAAAAGATCATTCTCAACCTGG
Organism: Candidatus Sulfotelmatobacter sp.; assembly: GCA_049513475.1. Taxonomy (GTDB): domain Bacteria; phylum Acidobacteriota; class Terriglobia; order Terriglobales; family Acidobacteriaceae; genus Sulfotelmatobacter. The sequence goes on from JBEKWC010000031.1 coordinate 67,194, forward strand.
GCGAAGTTAACTACATCGATAGCTCCGGCATCGGCGAACTGGTCAGCGCCTTCACCACCACCAAGAATCAGGGCGGCGAACTCAAACTTTTGAACCTCACCAAGAAGGTGCACGACCTGCTGCAGATCACCAAGCTCTACACCGTCTTCGACGTGAAGGAAGACGAAACCGCCGCGGTGAAGGCCTTCAAGTAAATCCGTTGTGCCGGCGGTTCGAATCAGACGGGCTCGGGAAAGGCACGGCGCAAGCCGTGCCGCCCAAGGGCGACTAGCGCCGGCGTCCCGCCGGCTGTCGAGCGGGTGTCTTGTCCGCTCCCTGTCCATATCCATCCGAAAAAACGGCCGAGGCAGTCAGGGCCGACGACTGGGTCCATGCGGGCAAAGTGCTGGAGCAGCGAGCGCTCACCTACGACTACGAGAAGATCGGACGCGGCCGTCTCACCAACGATGTCGCTGATTGCGAGGAGCGCCGGCACGCAGGAGCATTCGCGTAATCACCGCCAACGAAAAAGATTTCCGCAGGCTGGCCGAATTCCGCAGCTTCGCCTGGCAGCTGGTTGCTCTTTGAAATTTGAAGCTACACCATCCCCTTCCGCAACTCCTCCAGCGGATACTTCGTGCCGCGCCACACGATGCCGTCGTTCCAGAGCGTGTGCGCCATCGAGCGCAGCAAAGTGTAGACGAACATCGCAGTGCTCACCGGATGCAGCAGGAAGTAATAGGCAGGAACTCCCGAGCGCCACGACATGCCCACGTAAATGGCGAACATCGAAGCCAGCGCGATGGCATAGGGCAGGCGCTCCCAGCCATGGACCAGCCCGATTCCGGCGAACGGCATCAGATTCAGGAAAGCGAGTCCAAACGCCGCGACCAGAGTGCGCGGCCACTGAAACGACAACACCGCAAAGAAATTCTTGGTGAGATTGTTAACCACGCCGCCGGCGCCGCGCGCCCAGCGCAGCGAAATCAAATCGCCGCCGAAAACGTTGCGCTGCGCGAAGCCGGCATTCTTCACCACCTTGCCCAGCTTCATATCGTCCAGCACTTCCATGCGCAAAGCTCGGTAGGTTCCCACAGCTTCATAGGCGCTGCGGCGAATCAAGTTGAAGGCGCCCACGCCCATGTGATCGCGCGACTTGGGGTCCGCAACTTTCCACGGCCGATGCCCGAAAACGAACATGGTTTGAAAGAAGGCGATCATCATGTGCTCGCCCGGAGTCTTCATGATCATCTGCGGGAAGAGCACGACATGATCCGCGCTCTGCGCCTCCGCGTATGCGAGTGCGCGCCGCAGCGAGTCCGGCTTGAACAGCACGTCGGCATCGGTAAAGAGCAGCCAGTCTCCATCGGCCTGATTGGCCGCAGTCCACATGGCATGAGTCTTGCCCAACCATCCAGAAGGCAAGTCGCGATGATGAATCACTCGAACCGTAGGGTGCCCCACCACCCTTCTCGCGCTTTTCGCGAGAGAGCCTGCCCCGAGCGAGTCGAAGGGGTGGGGGTTTCGACTTACGCTCTCCATAATCTCGCCGGTGCGATCACTAGACCGGTCATCGACCGCGATCACCTCGTAATTTTCGTAATCGAGTGCGAGCAAGGAAGTCAGGCACTGCTCAATGTCCTCTTCCTCGTTGCGAGCGGGCACGATGATCGACACCCGAGGATTTCTCGCGGGTGCGACCGGATTGCGATCCCATTCCGCCGTGGAAATATTGGCGACGCTGGGCATGCCCAGGGCGGCGTCAACGATGCGGGAGAACCAGGCCAGCGCGAGAATCGTCCCTGCCATCCAATAAAAATAATCCATTCCCGCCTAGGTCTTCCCTGCTGCCGCCATGGACGCGCCGTCTCTGCCGGGCGCAAACTTCATGCCATAAAACAGTATCGCAGAGGAGGCCACCATCGCGATCACCGGCAAGATGAAGGCATCCTGCAGGGTCCGTTTATCGGCCACGTACCCCATGAGCGTGGGCGAAGGCACGTCGCCCAGAAGGTGAAAGATGAAGATGTTGACCGCGAGCGCGGTGGCGCGAATGTGCGCCCCGACAGAATTGATCACGGCCGCGTTCAGGGGCGAAGTGTTCAGCAACAGGAAAAAAGCTGACACGGCGATCGCAGGCAACATCACCGCGCCGCGCATGAAGAGTGCCACCACCATGAAAGGCACGCCCAACGCCATGCTGAGCGCGGAAACGAAGTAGTAGGAGCCTTTCATGCGGGGCAGCAGATAATCGCCCAGCCAGCCGCCGGCGAGCGACGCCAGAATGCCATCGACGACGATGATGATGCCGAACCTGAAGTTGGCCGCCTCCAGCGAATAGCCGCGGGCGCGCGAAAGAAATGTCGGCATCCACACCTGGATGCCGCCCAGGGCGAACGTCATCATGGCCATGCCAAGAGTCGAGGTCCAGAATGCCGGGTTGCGCGCGAGACCCAGCACGGTTGCGCGCTCCTGGGTTTCCTTCAGCAAATCGAATCGTCCGCGCTCCGGCTCCGGTAAAAAAAACACGGCGAGAGCCAAGAGAAATCCCGGGACCGCGGCGATGTAGAAAGGAAACCTCCATCCGTAGTGCGGGCTGAGATTCCCTCCTAAGAGATAACCGGCTGCAGTGCCGACGGGAATCGCGAGATAAAAAATGCCTAAGATTCTGCCGCGCTTCTCTTCGGGAAATAAGTCGGCGACAAACGTGGGAGCGATCGTCACGAAGGTCGCCTCACCAATTCCGACCAATGTGTGACGCACCAGCAGTTCGGTGTAAGTGTGCGTGACCGCAGTGAGCAGGGTGAGGGCGCTCCAGAAAATTGCTCCTCCGGCGATGATGCGCTTGCGCGAAAAGCGGTCGGCGAGCGGGCCCACGAATGGGGCCGCAATCATATAGAAAAGCAGAAATGCGCTGGTGAGATAGCCCACCTGGGCATTGCTCAGGCGAAATTCCGTTTGCACCAGCGGCTGCACCGCGAAGAGCACGGAGCGATCCACATAGTTCAGCAAATTTAGCGTGGTCAGCAGGACCAGCGCGGTGCGGGGATAGAGTTTATTTTGGGCCACAGGTCGAGTGAATATAGCATGGCATTCGCGCTCGTTCACGACCGCCGCGGCGTTGCAGATTGGCAGGGTCGGGGAGCGCGGATTGACAGCGCAAGTGGAGAAGGGGTCGGGCTTGGCTCGACCGGACAGCCGGGGGCGGCTGTGTCCCCACACAGCCGTTTCGGAGAGCTGCAAGAGAGCTGCGCCGCGCCGTTGACTTGCCTCAAGCCTCCTCCTATGATTGACCGCTCGCACTGACATCCCATTTCCTCCGAAGCTCGCATGATCGGCCAGACCATTTCGCACTATGTCATCGTGGACAAACTCGGTGGCGGCGGCATGGGCGTCGTTTACAAGGCCGAGGACAAGGAACTGGGCCGCTTCGTTGCCCTGAAATTCCTGCCCGACGCTTTGGCTCAGGATCCCCATGCGCTGGAGCGCTTTCGGCGCGAGGCGCGGGCGGCTTCGGCGCTGAACCATCCCAATATTTGCACCATCTACGAAATCGGCAAGGACGGCGATCAGACTTTTATCGCCATGGAATTTCTGGAAGGTTTGACCCTGAAGCACCGCATCGCCGGTCGCCCAATCGAACTGGAAACCCTTCTCTCGCTGGCGATTGAAATCGCGGAAGCTCTTGACGCCGCCCACGCCAAAGGCATCGTGCACCGCGATATCAAGCCCGCGAATATATTTGTGACCGCGCGCGGGCACGCCAAAGTGCTCGACTTTGGGCTGGCCAAGGTCTCGAGATCGATTTCTTCGAGCCAGATCGGATCCGAAAACACGCTGACCGCGACGGACGAGAACCTGACCAGCCCGGGCATGGCGGTCGGCACCGTAGCTTACATGTCGCCGGAGCAGGTGCGGGCCAAGGAACTCGACGCCCGCACCGATCTGTTTTCCTTCGGCGCGGTGCTCTACGAGATGGCCACCGGTTCGCTGCCCTTTCGCGGCGAGAGTTCGGGCGTCATCTTCAGCGCGATTCTGGAGCACCAGCCGGTGCCGCCGGCTCGCATCAATCCCGACCTGCCGGCAGAGTTGCAACGCATCATCAGCGGCGCGCTCGAAAAGGATTGCGATCTGCGTTACCAGAGTGCGGCCCAGATGCGCGCCGAACTGCAACGCCTGCGGCGGGACACGGATTCGCGACGCGCTGCCGCGGTGCTCGAGACCACGCCCGGCATTATGCCGGCGCCGGGCGCGCGCTCCCGTTCGAGAACTGAGGCGCCTCAACCGGCGAGCGCTGCCTTCGCAAGTGCAGCTCCGGCAGTTTCTGATTTGGCTCCCAAAACCTTCCCCTGGAAACTTTTGGCTGGGCTTGTGATTCTGGCTGGCCTGGTCGGAGCCGGATTTTATTTTCGCTCCCGCCAGACTCCCAAGCTCACCGACAAAGACACGATCGCGCTCGCGGACTTTACCAACACCACCGGCGATTCGGTTTTCGACGGCGCTCTGCGGCAGGCGCTTTCGGCGCAGTTGGAGCAGTCTCCATTCTTGAATCTGCTATCCGATGAGCGCATTGCGCAGACGCTCGCGCTGATGGCTCAGCCCAAAGAGACCCGGCTGACGCATGACCTGGCCCGCGAAGTCTGCCAGCGCACCGCGAGCGCGGCCGCGCTGAATGGCTCCATCGCGCAGGTGGGGACGCGGTACCTGCTTACGCTGAAAGCGGTCAACTGCTCGAACGGCGAAACCCTTGCCAGCACCACGGCGCAGGCCGATGATAAGAATCATGTGCTCGACGCCGTGGGTGAGATGGCCTCCGCCATGCGCGGCAAACTTGGCGAATCGCTGGCGTCGGTGCAGAAGTACGATGCTCCTCCGGAGAACGTGACCACACCGTCGCTCGAGGCGCTGCAGGCCTACAGTCTCGGATATAAAGCGCAAGTGGTAAAGAACGACTACGCCGCGGCCGTTACGTTTTTCCAGCGAGCGATCGATCTTGATCCGAATTTCGCCATGGCCTATGCCCGCATGGGCGCGAACTATTTCAATCTGAATCAGACGGTGCGGGCTTCGGAAAGCATTCGCAAAGCGTTTGAGTTGCGCGAGCGGGTGAGCGAGCGGGAGAAGTTTTATATCGCCTCGCACTACGGCCACTTCGTCACCGGCAATCTCGAAGAGGCGCGCAAAGCCTACGAGTTATGGGCGCAGACTTACCCGCGTGACCGCGGCCCGTCGAACAATCTGGCGGTGATCTACGACAATCTGGGCGATTACGCCGATACTTTGACACGGGCCCAGCAGACTTTGAAGATGAATCCGGGAAGCGGCATCAGCTACAGCAATTTGATCAGCGCCTACCTCAGCCTCAACCGCCTCGACGAAGCCCGCGCTACGGCGGAAGAGGCCAAGGCGCACAACGTCGATACCGATCTGAATCACGCCAAACTCTACCTCATCGACTTCCTGCAACATAACTCCGCGGGCATGGAGCAGGAGGCGGCCAAATTGATGGGCAAGGCGGGGTCGGAAGACGTGATGCTCTATTACCAGGCGGACACCGCCGCTTGTGCCGGTCGATTCGCCAAGGCCAAGGAGTCGTCGCAGCGTGCCGCCGAATCGGCGCGTCGCGCCGACGAAAAAGAAACCGCCGCCGGCTACCAGGCGGAAGCTGCGCTGCGGGCGGCGCTGGTGGGAGACATGCGGTTCGCCAAGGCTCAGGCTCAAGCCGCGCTCGCGCTCTCCGAGGGCGGGGACGTGAAGGCCATGTCGGCGATTGCGCTCGGACTGGCCGGCGATTCCGCTACCGCGATGCGCCTCGCCGACGATCTCAACAAACGCCTGCCCGAAGACACCATCGTGCAGTTCGATTACCTGCCCATGATTCGCGCCGCGGTCGCGCTGCATAACGGGGACGCCGAACGCGCCATCGCCGCGCTGGCGCCGGCCGCCACCTACGAATTGGGCGCGGCCTCGCAGAATCTGAATTTCGTTCTTTATCCCGTCTACCTGCGGGGTGAGGCAGATCTGGCGGCGAAGCAAGGCTCGGCGGCCGCGGCCGAGTTTCAAAAGATTCTCGATCATCCCGGCGTGGTGTTGAACGAACCGATCAGCTCGTTGGCTCACCTCGGGCTGGGCCGAGCTTACACTTTGGCCGGCGAAACCGCGAAGGCGCGCGCGGGCTATCAGGATTTTCTCGCGCTTTGGAAAGATGCCGACCCGGGCATTCCGCTGCTGCAACAAGCCAAGGCAGAATACGCGCGGCTGCAGTAATCGAAGACCGTCTAGTCCAAGGCCAGCATCCGAGTTGATGACTTCGGTCGTCATCGTAGAGGGCTACTTTGATTTTGAGACCCTCTGATAACTTAGGTAAGACCCCACGGCTAGTAAGGCATATGCCGGAATGCGGATCCGAAGTATTTTCTTGGGAAGGCCATGCGCTACCGCGTAATAAGAACTCGCCAGAATTAGAACCAAAAAGGCAGCGGCTTGGTATAGCGCCCACCATCGCCCAAGGGATTGCATAGGCTACCGCTCTTTCCGCCCTCCGTCCTCGTAGGCTTCCCAGAGAGCTACCTAGTCTGTCTCGGTGCACGTAAGCGCTCTCGCACGCACCAAGTATGCCCTGTTCGCCAGCCCTCTCAAAATGAAGGTAGCCCATTACCGTCGTCGGAAAACCCACGATCAGAGTGAGCATTTGTCCTATGCTGTCCCAGTGCTTTCAGAAGAAGAAAAACAGTGGATTAACCAACGGTTAGAGAACCTGGAAACGACTTGGCTAACCGAGTGTCACAAATGGGCGTCCCCAGTCGAATCGCGCCAGCGAAGCCACGCCGCAGTCCCGCGCGCCCGGGACTCCGAAGTTGAATCTCTCTGAGACCGGCTGAAGGCCGTTGATCGTCTCCCATTGACCCTACCTTTTATCCCGCGGCCAGCGCGCCACCACGGTCGTAGAAATTCCGCCACGCGGACGAAAATCTCCTTTGACTTCTGCCCATATGGGCTTGGCCCAGCGCACTACATCTTCCAGAACCCGGTTGACCACGTTCTCCTGGAAGATGCCCAGGTTGCGATAGGACTGCAGATATTCTTTGTACGACTTCAGCTCGAGGCACAGCTTGTTGGGCTGGTAGCGCAGCGTGATCACGCCGAAGTCGGGCAAGCCGGTCTTGGGGCACACGGACGTGAACTCGGGATCGTCGATCATAATCTCGTATCCCGGATATTGATTGGGCCAGGTTTCGATCTCAGGAAACTCGGCATCCAGCCCGGCGGCGGCGTGCTGGGGCGTGTAACGGCGCGGTTTTGGCATGGGAGTATTGTAATGGCTGTCGTGATGGTTTCTTGTTCATGAAAAAGCCGGTCCTGAGAGTCATTGACATGCTGCGGGACTCATTTGATGGCTGGAGCCGGGTCGCGCGCAAACGCTAGTCCGGAACGCCGACGAGCTGATCGGGATGATGCGCAGTCTGTCTCACCCCGCGATCTGGATGCGGCAGGAGTTCGAACCCAAATTGAGCGATGCGTTTCCCGAGATGAGAGACAAAGGCATTCGCGTTGCGATCAAAGGCACACCGGGGTGCGAAATCCTTCCCGAGCTGGCTAAGAGTTCGTCGGATTTGGTCGTGATCAAAACACGCTACAGTGCGTTTTACAATGTTAAGCTTGACGAGATACTCGCTGACCTCGTGCCCGATGGGGTAGTCCTCGCAGGGGTCAACACGCACGCTTTGTATTCGCACTACCGCGGTTGATGCCTGGCAGAGGGATTGGCCGTTAATCCTGGTCTGCCAACTGTGTCGACTCTCGTGATCAAGAGCACCATGCAATCTCACTCCGCTAGATGAAAGACAGAATTGCAAGCATCATCGGCGATGAAGAGATTAGAACAGTCTTAGGCCTGCCGGAGTGAGCAGCGCCGCGCGCCAGAGCGCTCAGTTGATGGGTGGGCAGCCTGGGCTTAAAGCCAAGCATCCACCGGCCTTCTACGGCATCTAACTGAGCATCGGCTTGGGAAAGAGGGCGTTCTTCCGCGACCGCGCAAGTGATAAATTAATGCGTGCAGTGTTACCCGCCGATTCAAGAAAAGAAAAAGGGTTGGCAGCCACCAACAATACGAACGGCCGGTCGCCCAATGGAAACGGGAATGGCCGTCCCGCTTTGGGCCGGGGTCGTACCTGGCTGGCCCTGGGTGTGCTCGCGTCTCTTGCGGTAATTCCGGTTTTCACGCGCCCCGGACCTTTGCGGGTACGCGCCACCACTTTGGAGCGTGGTCCGATTCGCAGCTTGATTTCCACCAATGGCAAGGTTGAGCCGATTCAGAATTTCGAGGCGCACTCTCCGGTTGCGACCACGGTGAAGCGCCTGCTGGTGAAAGAAGGCGATCGCGTTCGCAGCGGGCAATTACTGTTGCAGTTGGATGACGCCGACTTACGCAGCCAGGCGGCGCGTGCTCAGGCGCAAATCAAACGAGCGCAGGCCGATGAATCGGATTTGAGTACGGGCGGCACGCAGGAAGAACTGCTTACCCTTGATTCCGAACTGATTAAAGCGCGCAACGCGCGCGACACCGCGCAGCGCAATCTCGACGCCCTGCACCGGTTGCAACAGGAGGGCGCGGCTTCCGCAGGTGAAGTGAAGCAAGCGGAGGATACTTTGCAGCGCGCGCAAGCCGACGCAAGTTTGCTGGAGCAAAAGAAAAAAGATCGCTACTCACAGCCTGAGGCCGCAAGGGTGAGCGCGCAGGGCGCCGAGGCGCAGGCCTCCTACGATGCTGCCGAAGATGCGCTGCAAAAGTCCAGCGTGCGCGCGCCCTTCGATGGCATCGTTTACGCGCTACCTGTAAAGCAAGGAGCTTACGTGCAAACGGGGGATCTACTTTTGCAGGAAGGCGATCTTTCCCGCATGCTGGTGCGGACTTTCGTCGACGAACCTGATATCGGCCGCCTCGCTACCGGGCAGAAAATCGAAGTCACGTGGGACGCGATCCCTAGCCGCATTTGGAATGGAACGGTGAGCACGGTGCCCTCGACCGTGAAGCTGCGCGGCGCGCGCAATGTGGGCGAGGTGACCTGCACGGTCGATAACCACGATCTGCGCCTGCTGCCGAACGTCAACGTCGGAGTCACCGTGGTCACGGCGGAACATGGCAGCGCGCTGACTCTGCCGCGCGAAGCGGTCCGTATGGACGATACCAAGCCTTATGTTTATCAGGTGGTAGACGGCCAACTGCGGCGCCGTGAAGTGGAAGTCTCGTTGCAAAATCTTACGCAAGTTGAGATCACGGCCGGGCTTCCGGAGAACGCAGTGGTGGCTCTATCCTCAATCGACACCAAGCCGTTGACCGACGGCGCCCGAGTCAAAGTAGTTCGCTAACCTTATGAAACGCATTTTTACAGTTTCGCTTTTTTTTAGCTACTGTCTTTTTCTTGCGGCATCTTTTCTTGCGGCCTCCTCATTGCCGAGGGCAGAAACGCCGCAGAACCTGCTCGACGCCGGGCGTCCCGCTAAAGCGGTCCAGACCTTGGAGCGGCAGATCGAAGCGACTCCCACGGCCGAGGCCTACAACCTGCTCTGCCGGGCTCAATTCGAACTCGACGCATGGGACGCGGGCATTCCAGCCTGCGAAAAAGCCACGTCCATGGCTCCGCACAACGCCCTGTATCACCTTTGGCTCGGACGGATCTACGGTGAGAAAGCGGCGCGCACCGCCTTCTTCAGCGCCGCCGGATTGGCCAAGAAAGTTCGGGCCGAATTCGAGCGCGCCGTGCAGTTCGCTCCCGACGACTGGCACGCTCGCACGGATCTGGCCGAGTTTTACGTGGAAGCCCCGGGCATAGTGGGGGGCGGGAAAGATAAAGCGCGCGCGGAAGCGGAAATGATCGCGCCTCTGAATCCGGCGATGGCGCACTGGGTGAGCGCGCGGCTGGCGGAGAAAAACAAAGATAACGCCACAGCCGAGCGGGAATATCGCGCCGCCATCGAAGCCAGCGATGGCGGTGCGCGGGCTTGGTTGAACCTCGCCGGCTTCTATCGCCACACCGGGCGTATCGATGATATGGAGGCCGCGCTGCGTACCATGGAGACGCGTCCCCTGGATAGTCCGGCGGCGCTGGTCGATGGCGCTCGAATGTTGCTGCGCAGCGGCCGCGATAATGCCATGGCCGTTCGGCTGTTGCGCCGCTATATCGCTTCCTCCACGACCGTGGAAGAGGCTCCCGTATTTAAAGCTCACTGCCTGCTCGGCGAGGCTCTGGAAAAACAAGGGAACCGCGCCGCCGCCGCCGATGAATATCGCGCCGCGCTGGAGATGGCGGGAAATTTCGGCGCGGCCCAGGATGGACTGAAGCGCGTCACTCGCTAGCTAAAAATTTTACCGGGTTTCGTAGTACCTGCCATTGACTTCGCTGCCCATCACACCGAGTCCGTCTTTGGAGTTTCCAAGGGATCCGTCTTAAAAGTGAAATCGATCGAAGGCACACGAATCGTGGCCTCAGGCTGCGCATTGGCTTTGAAGCCTCGAAGCGATACTGCTGCGACGGATTTTCATCCCCGGCTCATCCGTGCCCGGAAAGATCAGCTTGAAATCCATGAACGCCGGCGTGGACTCGGCATCCATTGCAGGCACCTAGGCTGATCAACGCTGGGCCGATTGGTCATTTCGAGCGTGGCCGTTTTCCCACTTGCGCCCAATAAAGACCTTCGGGCGAGATAGGAGGATGGAAGTCGTGTATCTGGTTGGCAGGGACCGCCGGTCCCTGAAACACCCGTAAGTCAGGTGTGCGAATGGATGGCCGGGTGCGCCTGGCGAGCGGCCCAGTATTCGCCCGCCATGTAGCTGAAATCGGTGGTCGGCGTGCCCAAGCTAGGTGGTTGCCTTTCTTGTCCGTTCCCATGCCATGCAATCCGTTACAGCGCGCCAGCTTTCCTTTGAAATGATAAATGTTCGACAGTTCGACGTTGGCCATCGGACTCTGATTGTGATTGCCGTTGTTATCGAGCCAGGGAATGGGATATGGGCAGGTCCCGCCGTTTGCGGGGGCGTGCTTCTGCGGGACCGGCGGCGAACACTGCTGCGGCCCAGATTCACCGCGAAGGAGCCGCGCCGGCAGAGTTGAGGCGAGCGCTGAGACGACGCCCAACTTTGGCGCTCGCCGCCGATCGAAATGGAGTGCAAATTCCATTTATCCCTTCCTTTGCCGAGATAAGTCAGTGTTCCGGTCTCGGCGTTCCGTGTGCCCGCGTTATCATTCCTCTCGCATCACATTATCCGTAAGATCTTCCCAGCAACTCTGAAGGTGAGAAATGATCATGATGAAGAGAACATCATGGAGTGCTACGCGGGTTTTGGCATTCTTATGGTTTTTGATCCTGCTGCCCGCTTCGCTGCTGGCCGAGCCGCTTACGCTGCGGCAGGCCGTGGAACTCGCCTTGCAGCACGCCACCAGCTTGGGCATCGCCTCGGCCGACCAGCAGCATTTCTCGGCGAGCTATCGAGAGTTGCGCAATAGTTATATTCCGCAACTGAATGCGGGCGCCGGCATTGGCTGGTCCGATGGATTTCCACTCAGTCTGGAAGGCGCGGCGCCGTCGCTCTTCAACGTGAATGCGCAATCGGCGCTGATTAATCCCGCGCTGAGAGACTTCATTCACGCTGCCCGGGCTGATGAGAAAGCCGGCGACCTGCGGACTCAAGATCAGCGCGACCAGGTGGTGCAGGACACGGTGTTGAGCTATGCCGAATTGGCGAAGTGGGAGAAGCGTTTGAACAGCCTGCGCGAGAGCGAAGGCGCGGCGGTAAAAATCGCGGCAGCCGTCGCGGAGCGAGTGAAGGAAGGCGTCGACAGCGAAATGGACGGCCGGCAAGCTCGGCTGTCGGTGGCGCGTTTGCATCTGCGCTTGGCGGAAGCCAGCGGAGCGGCCGATGTTCTCCGTGAGCATCTCTCCAAGCTGACGGGCCTGCCCACTGCATCGATCATGATCGACGGAGAGTCCGTCCCGGCTCTGCCTGCCGTGAGAGAAGAAAGCGCGCCGGGAAACACCGAAAAGAACATCGACGCCAATCCGGCCGTGGAGGCCGCACTGGAACATGCGCGCGCGCAATATTTGCGGGTGAAGGGCGAACGCAAGTCGCTGTGGCCCAGCGTCGACTTCGCCGCGCAGTACGCCAACCTTGCCACTTACAACAATTATCAGAACTACTACCAAAAAGGGAGCTTCCAACCCAACAATGCAACCGTAGGCGTGGCCATTCACCTTCCGTTCTTAAATCTCGCCCAACACGCTCGCGTGCAAGAGGCGGAGGCGGACGCGCTCAAAGCCAAGAATCAGGCCAAAGCGGCACGCGACCAGGTCTCGGAGCAGACTCTGCGCTTGCAGGGCTCCGTCACACAAATGGAAGCGGCGCGCGAAGTCGCGGAACTCGAATACGAGATCGCGCAAAAAAATATCGAAGCCGTGCAAACGCGCATGGACTCTGGCGGCGGCGCCAACCTGCACGATCTCGACAACGCCCGCTCGCAGGCCAGCGAGCGCTTCATCACGCTGCAGGATGTCACCTTCGACCTGGAGCGCAGCCAGGTTGCGCTGCTGCGCGCCAAGGGACAACTGCAAGCCTGGGCCGAGGGAATGAAATAGGCGGGAATTGAAGCCGGACCTCAGCAGTCCAGGCTCAGCGGCTAAAGCCTCTCCTGCCTCAGGCGCTGTTGGCAGCGCTGAAGCGATGCCCTGATACCAATCTTCTTTCAAACTGAGCCACTCCCGGAGCAGGCCGGAGCAGGGGCCCACGTTTTACCCTGGTTCTGCCCTTTGCTACGATCAACGTGTCGTATGGTTTTCCTTCCTCAATCAGACGATCCGAGCAACCAAGTCCTGCAATTCATACGGGAACGCGGGGTCGTATTCGGCTGGCAGATACTTTCCGAAACCGGGCTGACGGGCCAACGGCTTCTCGATGCCGCCAGGGCCTTTATGAAGGTTTTGGATTGGTATCGCCAGGGGGAGCCCCCAGAGTCGGGAATATTTGTCGCGCTCACTTTACCCTTCGGCCTTCCCGCTTGGGCATCGTTGACCTCTCGATTCGAGCGTGATTCGGCTCTGAGCAATGGGTTTCTCGTTTCACCAAACATCGACACGCGTTACTGCTAGACAGTCGTGTTCGTCTTGAGTCTTTCAGATGATCGAAGGTAGCTCCACGTAAAGCATTTGATAGGGAATTTTAGTCGCTCCCGGTCAGTGTCTCGGCAGGTACGAAACCTCTAAAAATCGATGGGGAATGTTACTATAGATGTATCTCAAATATGCCTCTTAAAACCTTATTTCTGAACCCGCCTTCCTTTGAGAATTTCGATGGTGGCGCCGGCTCTCGTTGGCCTGCGACCCGCGAAATCGAAAGTTATTGGTACCCCGTCTGGCTGGCTTATCCGGCCGGCATGCTGGAGGGCGCGCGCCTGCTCGATGCGCCTCCGCACTACATTTCCGCCGAGCAGACCATCGAGATCGCCAAGGACTACGAGTTTCTCGTGCTCTTCACCAGCACGCCCGGCTTCCCGGGCGATATCGGTCTGGCCCGTGCCATCAAGGCCGCGAATCCTACGATCAAGATTGCTTTTGTGGGGCCGCACGTGAGCGTGCTGCCGGAAAAATCTCTGCGCGATTGCCCCGCTATCGATTTCGTGGCCCGCAAAGAATTCGACTACGCCGTCGTCGACTACGCCAAGGGCAAGCCGCTAGAGGAAATTCCTGGCGTATCGTTTCTGCGAGACGACAAGATTGTCCACAATCCCGACGCGCCCCAGATTCAGGATCTCGACGCGCTTCCGCACGTAACGGATGTCTACAAGCGCGACCTTGACGTTATGCGCTACAACGTGCCGTTTCTGTTGAATCCCTACGTCTCGCTCTACACCACGCGCGGCTGCCCGGCGCAGTGCACGTTCTGCCTGTGGCCGCAGACGTTGAGTGGACATCCCTGGCGCAAACGATCCACCGACGATGTCGCCGCCGAAATGTCGAAGGTGAAGCAGTACTGGCCGGAAGTAAAAGAATTCTTCTTCGACGATGACACCTTCAACATTCAGAAAGCGCGCACCATCGAACTCTGCACCAAGTTGAAGCCGCTGGGCTTGACCTGGTCGTGCACTTCGCGCGTTACCACGGATTACGAAACTCTCAAGGCCATGAAGGAAGCTGGTTGCCGCTTGCTCATCGTGGGCTATGAATCGGGCGATCAGCAGATTTTGAAGAACATCAAAAAGGGCGCGACCGTCGAGCGCGCCCGCCAGTTCACCAAGGATTGCCACAAGCTCGGGCTGGTGGTCCACGGCGACTTCATCATGGGATTGCCGGGCGAGACGCCGGAGACGATTAACAACACGATCGCGTTCGCCAAGGAGTTGGACGTCGAAACCATTCAGGTTTCGGTCGCCCATGCTTATCCCGGTACCGAGCTTTATGACTATGCTGTGAAGAACGGTTTTATGGTGGGCGAGAACAAGATGGTGGATGAGGGCGGGCATCAGCTAGCGCACATTCAGTATCCCGGACTGCCGGCGGATGAGATTCTTTCCGCGGTGCACCGGTTCTACGACGAATATTATTTCCGGCCCAAGGCTGTCTTCCGCATTCTGAGGAAGGCCGCGTTTGACAGCAACGACCGCAAGCGGCTTTACCGAGAAGCCAAGACTTTCCTGAAGCTGCGCTCACAGCGCAATAAGTTGGTGAAGCGGCACAGCGACGAGGCTGCGGCGGAACTGGCCAAGGCCTAGGTGGTTTGTGAAGGGCACGACTTGAGCCGTGCCACCCGGTGCCTGCTTTACCCATCGGGGGAGTGCTGCGGTGATCCGTCGCTTTATGTCACGTTTCATTATCCAGTGAACTTTCGCAAGTATCTTGTGCTGGCCGGAGTCACGGTGTTCGCCGCCGCCGGCGATTCCATGCTTGCGCACGGCATGAAGCAGAGCGGCAGCATCTCCATCCATCACCTCTCCGGCGTCATCTTCGCAGTGCTCAATCCCTGGGTCGCGGTCGGAATTCTTCTCCTGCTTGCATTTTTCGCCACCTACATGACAGCGCTCTCCTGGGCCGATCTTACTTACGTTCTCCCAGCAACATCGCTCGGGTACGTGCTGCTGGCGCTGGTTGCGCGCTTCATTTTGCATGAGCACGTCAGTGCTCTGCGCTGGCTGGGGATTGCATTGATCACCGGCGGCGTTGGATTCATAGCCGGCGGCCCGGAACTCACGACGCATCACGATGCCCGAATCCCGGACGAGACACGCGCCGTCGTCGCCACTGGGGCCGAATCATGAAGACCCTGTACACCTGGGGCTCGATTCTCGCCATCGTCTTCGCCTCGGTCATCGGCGATGTGCTGCTCGCCCGCGCCATGAAACAGGTTGGGGATGTGGGCGCGCTGTGGCGCCGCTCGGGCCTCGGCGCAATCCTCGGCCGAACCCTGGGCAATCCCAATTTCCTCTTCGGTGTGACGGCCATGGCGGTGGCCTTTTTCAGCCTGCTCTTTGCGCTCTCCTGGGGGGATGTCAGCCTAGTGGCCCCCGCCGCCGCATCCCTGACATTCATCGGCAACGCGGTGGCGGCAAAGATCTTTTTACACGAGAAAGTAGACCGCCGCCGCTGGATTGCCGCCAGCCTGGTGGCGGCCGGTGTGGCACTGCTGGCGGGATAGAATCAAAAATCTTTGCCTTGAGCGTCGGACCCTGTCTCCGCATATGGTTATTCCGAACCAGGTCGAAAGGCCCGGTGGGGAGCCCTGCTTTTTGCCGCCGTTGATCGGCAACACCGTGCGTTTTTTCCTACATGAAATTCCCTACCGGACCCCGCCGCTTCCACTAGGGTCAGTTCCCCAACAACGCAAAGTTCTTTTTCTTCAACCAAGTGAGTGACTATGGCAAGCATTCCGAAGGTTCGACGAATTGGCATACGGAATGCTAAGGGCTAAAGCGGAGTTTTGCGGGACTGAACATGTGGAAACGAATTGCACCCATCGGGGTCGTTTCGTTCGCGTTGGCGGCGGGAACAGCCGTTTGCCAGATTTCGCGGCAGTCTCTGCCGGACGCTCCCTCAGCGCAGCGAGCCACTCAACCCCCAACTCTTGAGGCGGCAGTGGCGAAAGACGGTGGTCTTAACCCGGTCGAGGGGACGGAGATATGGCGCCCGCGCGAGTTCATCCCTGGCGATAGCACCCCGGGCAAGAAACAGCCGGACGCTATTTTTCGCAAGTATCTTGGTCCATCTCCATCGTCTTTCAAACCCTTCGGTTCTCACTCTCTGGACGGCGCGAGCCTGGTGGTGCGGGCTACCCATGCCGCTTCCGGGGTTATCTTTGCACGCGACGAGTCCGGCAAGACCCGGCTCAATACTTCTTATCTGCTGCGAACCCTGACTTCGGTCGCAGCCGATACGGCCTCGCGGCCTTACTGGCGGCGGTCCGTGGGCGAACCCTTCAGCGATTTTGGGTCGACGGTGGGCAGCGATGCGGGCATGAAGGTATGGCACGAATTCAGCCCAGGGCTGCAGCAGTTGATGAAAAGTCACGTTCCAAAATTCATCTCCCGGATCGAAGAGCGCATTGGCCACCGCTAGCTCTCCCCTCCCAGCTCTCCCCTCGAAGAGTCGAGCCACTCATTTCTGTTGCATCGATTGCAGCAGTTGAGTGATGGCCTCGATCCTAACTTCTCCCCAGTCCTGGTCGGCTTCGATCTCGTGAAAGATGGGCCCCCAGATCGGCATCTCGCGATCACCGTGGGCGAGCAATCCGGGAGATGCTCCCGTGATGACCTGTTTGATCCGCAAGTAAGGGAACCTGCCGTGATTTCTCTGCGCGATCAGCGTGAGGTCAGCAGGGGCACGCTTGAGGGCAACGGCCGCGGGGCCATGGCCCCGGCCATCCGCGCCGTGGCAAGCCGCGCAATAGGATTGAAAAATCTTCGCTCCCTCGACGGGGATGCGCGCAGGTCTGTCGAGGTTTGAAGGGCCCGAGTCCTTTGAACTTTGGGCGAGGCCTGCCACGGATAGCAATAACAACGAGGAAAGAATGAGCCCGGGGCGCATGGCATGCCTCCCATATCGACGCGAAGTACGCAAGTCTGTGCGGAGAAGCTCCGCACGAACCCAGCCTCTATGTTCAAGGCGGCGGGCGGTTTTGTCTGTGCTCCGAGACACCCCGGCCGGTGACGAAGGACGAGGACGCAACTTTAGGTTGCCTAGCCAAAAAAGCGCATGAATCCGGAGGCGGGTAGATCGGGCGCGAGAAAGTGAGCGTTGATTCCGGCGGCGCGCGTGAGAGCTTCTGCCGCCAAATAGCCGCTGCGCACAGCGCCCTCCATGGTGGCGGGCCAGCCGGTCTGGGTCCAGTCGCCGGCGAGAAAAACCCGAGGCCACGCCGTAGCCTGCGGTGGGCGATAGGCGTCGATGCCCGGCCGTGGCGAATAAGTCGCACGCACTTCCTTGATCACGGTTGACTTCACCAGGTTGGCGGAGCATGCAGCGGGGAAGAATTCGCGCACTTCCTTGAGCGCCAGCTCGACAATCTCGGCGCGGGATTTGTCGATCAGGCTCTTCGAGGCGCTAACCACGAGTTCGATATAGCTGCCGCTGCTTTCCGCCTTGCTCGCCCCGTTGCGTCCGGCGAGCAGGCGCGACTTGTTGAACATCCATTGCGTGGTGCGGTCGAGCAGGACGGCGTGATCCAGTTCGGTGATGGGGCGATCAAACCAGAGATGAATGCCGGTAATCGGCGCGGGTTCGAAGTGGCTGAGCTTTTCGCGCAGGGGCGCGGCCTCGGCGCTCTCGGGCAGTACCCGCTCAAGTCCGTCGAAGGGCAATGCCAGGACCAGATAATCAAAGCTTGCGTCGGTTTCGCCAAGACGGACGCAAACCTGCGATGTCTGGGCACAAAAGCTTTCGAGCGAGATGCGGAAGCGAATCTCGCCGCTGCGCTGGCGAATGTAATCCCCGGCGGCGTTGTAGAGATCGGTCAAGGGAATGCTGGGAACGCCCATGTGGCGCGCCGCGGGAGCCTTCATCGACTCGCGCACCACCTGGGCCGCATACGAAATTGAAATCAGATCGAGGTCTTCGCTCAGCGCGCTGACCAGAATCGGCCGCCAGAATCGCTGGATCGCGTTCTCGGTTTGGCCGTGCCGCAGCAGCCACTGTTGGAAGGATTCTCCCGTGTCGCGCTGCGCTGCGAGCGTGAGCGCGGCGATGGCGCGCGAGATCGCAACTTTGTCGTTCGCACCGAGGAATGGAAAGCGCAGAAATGACGGCGCCGTGTGCAGCGGCGCCGGCAGCGCAGAGGCCCGCATCACGCTGGCGCGCCCACCTGGTTCGATGAAGGTCATTTCGTCGAACCAGCGGATTTTATCTTCCACGCCGATGCGCCGGTAGAACTCGACCAGATTTGTACACACGCGAAAAAGTACGTGCTGGCAGTTGTCGACCACTTCGCCGGTGCCGGGATGCTCGTAGGAAGAAGCCCGTCCGCCGAGGTAAGGACGGCGCTCGAATACGGTCACGCGAAAGCCAGACTCGGCCAGCGCGCAGGCTGCAGCCAATCCGGCCAAGCCTCCGCCGGCTATGGCTACGGAGGAAGCGAGGGATGTGGAATTTAAACTCAAGTGAGGCGCTGCAGCACGCCTTTCCCCAGGATGCGCAGTTTCTCGCCGACCGTCAGGGTCACTTTGCCGCTAAACACGTCGTACTGGCGTTCCGCAATTTCTTCCAGCAACCGGCGATAAATGTTCACCAGCACCCACAGCGTAGGCTGACTGTCTTCGGAGATATAGGGGATCAGTTCGTCGCCGGCCCGGTAAAACTCGCGGGCACGGTCGGCCTCGAGGGCGAGCAGCGGGCGGAAGCGAGCCACGTCGGGCGTGGACAAAAGATCTGCCGCAGAAAGTCCGAACCTCGCCAGGTCTTCTTCCGGCAAATAGACGCGGCCCATGGCGGCGTCTTCTTTCACGTCGCGAATAATGTTGGTGAGTTGAAAAGCGAGGCCACACTGCTCGGCGAGCGCTTCGGCGGCGGGATCGCGATACCCGAAGATGTGAATGCAGACCAAGCCCACCACCGACGCCACGCGATAGCAATACAGTTTGAGATCTTCAAACGTCTTGTACTGCACCGTCAGCCCGGCAGTCGTTGATTGAGTTTCGACGCCTGCTTCCACATCCATGGCCGTCCCGGCCGCAAGTTCGTCCAACAATCCGGCCGGGATGGTGTATCTACGCTGCGCGTCGGTGAGCGCGAGCAGAATGGGATCGTCGCTGGGCTCGCCTTGCTGTGCGCGGTGAAGTGCCGAGAGCCAGTGATCCAGCTTTATGCGGCGTTCTTCGAGGCTCAGGCTGGCATCGTCTGCAATATCGTCGCAGCGCCGCATGAAAGCATAAACAGCGGACAAGGCTTCGCGTTTGCGTTTCGGCAATACCAGGAATGCGTAATAAAAATTCTTGGCGTTGCTGCGCGTGATGCCGCGGCACACCGAGTACGCGATGGTAAGCTGGGCCGGCGCCGGACTCCACGGCATCATCACCTGCTGGGCTCCTGCGCTCACCATAATTTACCCAGGAACTTAACCAGCGCGCCCCGCGCCACCAGCGCCAGTTTGCGCGGCCTGGAGATGACCGGCCGGCGTCCGAGGACAGCGAAATTCTGGCGCTCGATCGCGTTCAGAATCTCCTGGCCGCCGCGGCTGAAGAGTTCGATATCCACAGCCAGCTCTTGATCTACTTTCTGAACCAGCGGCAGGCCGCGCTCGAACCATTGGCGCGCGCGCTCCGCTTCGAACTTCATCATCTTGCAAAACCCAGGCGTGTTGCGGTTTTGTGCAAGGTCTTCTTCGCTGACCGCATAACTTCGCAAATCTTCGAGCGGCAGATAAATTCGTCCCTTCGCGTAATCCACGCTCACGTCCTGCCCGAAGTTGGCCAACTGCAGCGCGGTGCAGGTGTAATCGGAAAGCTGCTGGCGTTCGGCATCGCGATAGCCGCAGAGATACAGAACCAGATGCCCCACCGGATTCGCCGAATAGCGGCAGTAGGCGAGCACGTCATCGAAGGTTTCGAAGCGCGTTACAGTTTGATCCTGCCGGAACGCGATCAGCAAGTCGGAGAATTCGTGCTTGGGAATATCAAATTTGCGAACCGTCTGGGCCAGCGCTACGAACACCGGATGCCGGGGATGGCCTTCGTAGCAGGCATCGAGTTCGGATTGCCATTCGTCAAGAAGGGCAAGCGATGCGCTTGCGTCGCCTACTTCGTCGCCCAAATCATCGGAGATGCGGCAGTAGGCGTAGACGTTCAGAAAGTCCCGGCGAAGTTTCTTGGGCAGAAACCAGGTGGCTACGGAAAAATTTTCGTAATGCGAGCGGGCGAGACGCTGGCAGTATTCGTGAGCTTGCTGCAGCGAGGGAGCGACTTGAGGGATGGCATATTCAGCGGGCAGGCGGCTCCAGCCCAGAGCGGAGGGAGGTTTGGTCGTGGGGCGGGAGTCAACGCTGGTTGCAGGCGTCATTTCTTATTCGTTTAGGGTCAAGTGCCTCGAACAAGGCGATAGGCCGAAAGTCAGCGTGTGCACCTATGCCGCCCCCGCGGGACTTGGTTCCACTTGTCGGGCGCAAACCCAGGACTCACGTCCTGGGCTATGATCTGCCGCCCCTACGGGGCTAATATCCGGCCAAGCTTAGTGGCCGGGGATGATCGCCGTCTTGATGTCGCCGCCCCGGTTCAGCATGTGGCGCAGTACCTTCTGCAGGCTCGAGAGCGGGGCTTCGCCGGTGATGTAATCCGTCGGCCGGATTTTCTTAGCCGCGATCAGGCCGAAGGCCCGGCGTACCGTTTCCGGCGTGTGATGAAACGTGGCTTTGAGCGTGATCTCGGAGTAGTGCAGGCGATTGGTATCGAGTTGCACTTTGCTGCCGCTGGCGCACCCGCCGAAGAAATTCACGGTGCCGCCTTTGCGCACCATCTCGACCGTCCACTCCCAGGCCTCGGGGCGGCCCACGGCTTCAATCACGACATCGCAGCCGCGCTTCTGCGGAGTCAGCGCGCGCACCGCATCGACCACGTTTTGCACTTTGGTGATCTGCACAATTTCGTGCGCGCCCATGTGTTTGGCGGCGACCACTTGTTCGTCGCGTTTGACCACGGAGATCACGTTGCAACCGATGGCGCGCGCCACCTGAACAAACATCAATCCAATCGGGCCGCCGCCGATAATAGTAACGGTGTCGCCGATCTCCACCCCGGTCTCGTGCAGGCCGCGCAATACGCAGGCCAGCGGCTCGGTCATGGCCGCGTCTTCAAAGCTCACACCGGAGGGAATCACCAACATATTCGCTTCTACGATGCGACGCGGCACGCGAATATATTCGGCGTAGGCACCGTTGTTAAAGAGGAGGTCTTCGCACAGGTTTTCCTGATGCTTTGAGCAATAGAAGCACATCTGGCAAGGAGCGGAATTCAGCGCGACCACGCGCATCCCCTTCTTGAAACTGTGCACGCCCTCGCCGACTTCTTCGATCACACCGGCCAGTTCATGGCCGAAGAGCGCAGGCGGCACAATCATGCGGGCGTGATAACCGCGCTGATACACTTTGAGGTCCGTGCCGCAGGTGAGCGCCACCTGCACCTTGACCAACACTTCCCCTTTATCCACGCGGGGAATTGGCACTCTTTCAATTTTGAGATCTTCTTTGCCGTACAGGACGGCAGCCGTCATTTTTCCATTCACTGCTGGTTTCCTTCCCGGGCTTCACTTTTCCAGCTAAAACCGGGCTGTATCACAATTTTCATCGACGCTGGCTGGGGATGCGCCGCAAGTTCCAACGCCTTCGCGCTCTCTTCGAGCGAGAACCGGTGGCTGATCAACCGTTCTAAATCCAACTCCCGGTTCATTACAAAACCAGCCGCCTCCTCCTGCAAATCGACGGACGCCGAGTACGATCCCACCAGCGTCTTTTCGTCCACGCAAATCGCGGCCGGATCCACGGTAACGCAACCGCGCTGCGTCTGGGCAAATAACAGCACCCGTCCTCCCGGACGGGCCGCATCCATGGCCGGCCGAATCAGGCCGTTCGAGCCCACAGCTAAGACTACAGCGTCGCCGCCTCGCCCATCGGTCTGCTCGCGTACATAGCGGGCCGCGTCCTGCCGGGACGCCTCGACCGTTTCTTCAAATCCGAGGCTTTTGGCTATTTTAAGCCTCTCGGCGTATAAATCGGAAGTAATAACCCGCGCACCCGCCCGCCGAGCCAGCACACTTAGTATGATGCCGATTGGACCCTGCCCGACGACCAACACGGTTTCTCCCGGCTGCAGGCGCAGCGCGGCGATGCCTTTCATGCAGGTGTTCACCGGCTCCACAAAGCAGGCCTGCTCAAACGAAACGCCTTGCGGGATTTTTACCGTTCCCTGCTCGACGATCCAATCCATGACTCGGACGTATTCCGCGAAGCCGCCGCCGGATGGCTCGAAGCCGGCGGTGCACCCGACCTTCTTGTAAGTCGCGCACTGGGCGAAGGTCTTATGGCGGCAATAGTAACAGTCACGGCAGGGGATATGATGAAAGACCACCACGCGGTCGCCGGGAACGAACTGCTTTAGGCCGGCGCCGACGGCGGCCACCACGCCGGAGGTTTCATGGCCGAAGATGCGGGGCGCGGAATGCGATCCCGTGGCAATTTTTTTGAGATCGGTGCCGCACACTCCGCAAGTGTGTACGCGCAACAGCAACTCCCCGGCGCCAATCTGGGGGACTGCCACAGTTTCGAGGCGGACATCGTTGACCCCCCGGTACACCGCCGCCAGCATAGTCGTGGGAATCTTTTCGCGGCGGTCTTCAATTAGGAATTGTCCGGCTATCGCCATGCAGTTTTCTATCGAAGCGCGCTTCCTTGACTTCCAATCAGGCAGACCGTTATTGGATGAACTCTACGTCGCGTTCGCTTCAACCGGCTGCTTTTGTTCACGGCCTAAAGCTTCTAAATAAATCGCCAGTGCCCGCGCGGCCTTGCGGCTGTTGCGCGCCAGAGCTGCAACCCGCATCCACAGCCACGGCCGCAGCGCCACAAATGCGGCGAATGCCAAGGTTCGGAACTGACCCTGCGGATCGATGAAGCGGCCCATCGCAGGCATTGCAAAATCCCACTCGTCGGAGATGACCTTAATGGCCGCGAAGCCGAGCCCGCGCGCGGCTGCGGCCGCTGCCACGCCGGACGCTTCCATGTCCACGGCGTTTGCTCCGAAAGCATCGGCAAGGTTTTTTTTCTGCTGCGCTCCCGCCACGCACGCGAAAGTTACCAGCGACCTTCGACAATCGACACCTGCGACGTAAACGCGGCTGCCGTCGCGCGCGTCGATCACGGCGTAGGGCACGAAGATATCGCCCACGCGCAGTGATTGATCCAAAGCCCCGGCGAAACCTACCGACCACACCTGCGCCGGACGGTATAAGAGGATGGCCGCTTCGGCCGCGCGGCGCGCCGCCTCCACGCCGATTCCGCCACAGACGAGCACCCACTCGTCCCGCTCGAAGAAGTCAAAGTTGCGGCCCGCATGTTCTCTTGCTACGCGACGGCTGCACCTGATCAAGCCACCGATCTCCGGCTCCAGCGCGGCCACGATTGCGATCTTAGGCATAGCCGTTGGCCCGGAACCACTCGACCGCGCGGCGCAGAGCAGCTTCGGCCGGCACTGTTTTCCATCCCAATTCGCGCTCGGCTTTGCCGGAACTCGCCCACATTTTTTTCTTTCCCATGCGAACCGTTTCGATGGTCGCACGCGGCTCGCGGCCAAGCAGGCGGCCGGAAATCGTCTGATCGACGGCACCTGCGACGTAGGCGACGAAATATGGAAGCTTTACCTTCGGCGATGGCAAACCGGCAATCGCGCCTAACTTATCCAGAATCTGCTTTAGCGTAAGGTTCTCGCCGCCGAGAATGTAGCGCTCGCCGCTTCTGCCTGTTTCGAGCGCCGCCACGTGGCCGCGCGCGCATTCGCGAACGTCCACCAAATTCAATCCGGTCTCCACATAGGCCGGAAATTTTCCCTTGAGAAAGTCTACGACGATTCGTCCCGTCGGCGTGGGCCTGACGTCTTGCTCGCCCACCGGCGTGGTTGGATTAACCGTCACCACGCGCATTCCGTTGCGACCCGCGTCAATCGCTACTTGTTCGGCCATGAACTTCGAACGCTTGTAGTGGCCGATCATATCGGCGAGCGCAACCGGAGAATCTTCGTCCGCGGGCCGCCCGTTCCCGGTGAATCCCATGGTCGCCACGCTCGACGTGTACACCACCGACCGGACCGCATTCTTGCGGGCCGCCTCAAGAATCGCTCGTGTGCCTTCCACGTTCGAACGATACATTTCCTCGGGATCGCGCAACCACAACCGGTAATCGGCAGCGACATGAAAAACCGTATCGCAGCCGGACATGGCTTTAACGAGCGATGCCGGATCGCGCAAGTCGCCAACTACCGTATCGGCCTTCAATCCTTCCAGATTCTTCAGATTGCTGGTGGCGCGCACCAGCAGCCTCAAACCCGCCCCCTGCTCGGCTAGAACGCTGGCCACGTGGAAGCCTAGGAAACCGGTGGCGCCAGTGAGGAAAACGAGCATTTAGAAATTGGCCTGTGAACAACCGCTCCGAAATACGCCCTCCCCACAAAGTATGTCAGCTCCTGGAACTTCGGTGCTTGGGCCCGCGAGACGTGGCCCGTTGTACAGGGCCCGAGAGACCACCGCTTCGCCGCGCGGCGCGCGCCGTCCTGAATACGCTGCGCAAGGCTTCGTTCGCCGCACTCTCGGTGGGAAAGGCTGCCGCTACATCTGGCTCGAGTAGCACGACGTTGGTTCCCCTGCGGTATTGCTCGTAATGCTTGCCGCGCACGCCCCCCTCCATCGAGGAGAAATCGTATTCCGGGCGCATATCGCCGTTGCGTCGTCGCTCAGTATTCGTCTTCCTGAAATCTCTTCTCGCGTGGAGCCACCGGCCTTGCGCGAATGATTCGGATCGCTTCCCCACGCTCGGTGTGCGCGACAACAAGGAGGCGGTCGCTTACTGACGTCCCAATCGTTAGGAATCTTTGCTCCAACGCCGAATGTTCGACATCTGGAATCGCGAGCGGATCGCCAAACACCGTCGCGGCTTCGCGGAACTCGAGTTTATGCTTCCGCCGGTTTGCCGCATCCTTGCGCGGATCCCATTCGAACTCCATCCCCCTCAAGTATAAACAGGGTCCCCGGTTGAAATTGGACCCATCGTGGCATGGCGGTTAGTCATTGCCCTTCTCCATCACCTTGGCATACGTGGTCAGCGCGAGCAGCGGGAAATACTGCCGGTAGAGGTGATATTTCAAATAGAACACCCGCGGAAAGCCGGTGCCGGTGAAAAAAGCCTCGTCCCACGATCCATCCTCTTTTTGGTCGCGCAACAAACAAGCGATGCCGCGCGCCACTGAGTCGCTGCGGGTATCGCCCACGGCCAGCAATCCCAGGATCGCCCAAGCCGTCTGCGAGGGGGTGCTGTCGCCCACACCGCGCAACGTTGGATCGTCATAGGATCCGACGGTCTCGCCCCAACCGCCATCGGCGTTCTGCACCATGCGCAACCACTCCGCAGCCTGCTGCACCATCGGCTCGTGGCTGTCCATGCCAATCGCTTCCAGGCCGCGCAGCACCAGCGCCGTGCCGTAGATATAATTCACGCCCCATCGCCCGAACCAGCTTCCATCCGGCTCCTGCTCGTCGCGGAGGAATTGAATCGCCCGCTTCACCGCCGGATGGCTTTGGTCATAACCGTAAGTCGCCAACATCTCGAGGATGCGACCCGTAATATCCACCGTCGGCGGATCGAGCATGGCGTTGTGATCGGCGAACGGAACATACTGAAACACCATGCGGTCGTTATCCTTGTCGAAGGACGCCCAGCCGCCGTTCTTGCACTGCATGGAGAATATCCAATCGATGGCGCGCTGCACCGACTCGCGCTGGTAACGGCCATTGGGATGCTCCACGTGGCTGAGCGCCAAGCAGACCATGGCGCTGTCATCCACATCGGGATAAAACTCGTTGTTGAATTCGAAGTACCAGCCGCCGGGCTTGCCCTTGGGATTCTTAACGTGCCAGTCGCCAACGTTGCGCACCTGCTTCTGCAGAATCCAGTCGGCGCACTTCACCATCCGCGGATCGTTGGCCGGAACTCCCGCCTCGCCCAACGCGAAGAGCGCATACGCCGTATCCCACACCGGAGACATACAGGGCTGCATTCGAAAAGTATCGCCCTCTTCGATGCCGAGCTTTTCGAATTCATCGAGCGCCCGAATCACCTGCGGATCGTCGAGCGAATATCCCTGGCAGCGCAGAGCAATGATGGCATTCATCATCGAAGGGTAAATCGCGCCCAGCCCATCGCTCATCTCGAAGCGCTCCAGCATCCACTTCTCGGCGCTCTTCAGCGCAATCGAGCGCAGCGGGCGGATGTGCACGCGCTCAAACCAGTGCGTTATGCGGTCGAGCACAAGAAAGAAATTGCGCCACGAAACCGGTTTTTTCGACCAGCGCAGGTGCATGCGCGACTTTTGCATGCCTCCGACGAACAACTCTTCCACGCCCATCTCGGGCGGAATTTTCTTGAAGGGCTTCTTCGCGTAGCAGATCGAAAGCGGCACAAGGATGGCTCGCGACCACGACGAAATTTCGTAAATATTGAACCAGAACCAGTTGGGAAAGAGCACAATCTCCGGCGGAATCGCCGGCACGGCATCGTAATCGTACTGCCCAAAGAAACACAGATAGATTTTGGTAAATGTATTGACCTCGGTCACCCCGCCGAGTTCGAGGATTTTCTTGCGGGCGCTCTGCAGCACGGGATGCTCCGCCGGGTACCCCGCCAGCTTCAACCCGAAATACGCCTTCACTGAGGCGCTGATGTTCGAGGGCCCGGCGGCATAGATGCTCCAGCCGCCATCTTCATTCTGATGGCGGATGATCCAGTTCGCGGCCTTTTGAAAGCGAGCGGCATCGCCCGTGCCGAGCAGAGTGTGGAGCAGAATGTAATCCGATTCCAGGGTGGTGTCGGCTTCCAGTTCGCCGCACCAATAGCCCTCTTCGTGCTGCTGCGAGAAAAGAAACCTGCGCGCACCGTCCAGCGCGGCAGCTACACGCTTCGCCAGTTCATCGATCTTGCCGAAGCGAAGTTGTGGTTGGGAGGCTAACTGTGAAGAAGCGAGGTTGGCATCGGGGGAGTTTATGTCCATATTCGCGGTCATGCTCCGTTAATCCGCGGTGGCCGTTGCCGGAGCGGCGGCGATCGCTTCCACAATCTCCGGGGGCAGCCCAAAGCGGACGTTTTCCGGCATCACTTCAAGCTCCTGCACGTTATCGAAACCCTTCGTCGCTAGAAACTTCATCGTCTCCTCAACCAGGCACTCCGGCGCCGAAGCGCCGGCGGTCAGGGCAATCGTCTTCACCTTCTCCAACCACTCGGTCTCAATATCTTTGTAGCTGTCGATGAGATGCGCATTCGTGCCCAGGTTGCGCGCCACCTCGACCAGACGATTGGAATTCGAACTGTTCTCCGAACCCACCACCAGCAGCAGATCAGATTCTGAAGCCACCTGCTTCACCGCGACTTGCCGGTTCTCCGTGGCGTAGCAAATATCCTGCGCAGCCGGGCCTTTGATGTTGGGGAATTTCTTCTTCAGCGCGGCGATAATGTCTTTGGTTTCATCCAGACTCAAAGTCGTCTGGGTAAGATAAGCCACGCGATTGGGATCCGGCACAGCAAGCGATTTCACCTGCTCCGGCGTTCCCACTACCTGCGTCACCATCGGGGCCTCGCCCAGGGTTCCGATCACCTCGTCATGATCGTGATGCCCGATCAGAATCAGCGAATAACCTTCCTTGGCAAACTTCACCGCTTCCACGTGCACCTTTGTGACCAGCGGGCAAGTCGCATCAATCACGCGCAGCCCACGCCGCCGGCTGTGTTCGCGCACCTCGGGCGACACGCCGTGGGCGCTGTAAATCACGCGCTCGCCGTTCGGCACCTCGTCCTCGCTGTCGACGAAGATCGCGCCCTTGCCGCGCAACTCGTCTACCACAAAGCTGTTATGGACGATTTCCTTGCGAACGTAAATCGGCGGACCAAAGGCATCGAGCGCAATGCGCACCACATCGATCGCCCGCACCACCCCCGCGCAGAAACCCCGCGGCTTTAGCAACAACAAGGTCTTTCCCCGGCTATTTGGCGCCATGAAACTCCCGCTCTCGGAATCGGCTCGACTTGAGGGATGGGACTGACCACTGATTCGACTCACGAAGGCCATCGCTTCTGAGTGATCTTCCCCAAGCCTCGTAAGATGCAAAACTTCCCCTTTGGAACTGTACCGACAGGGTACGCAATCTCCAGTGTCGGATATCAATAAACTACCGGAAAGGATCAAGCTGGTCAACGTAAAGCGCAGAAACAGCGGGGATTAACAGCGAGTGGCGTTTCCGCGCAGCGAGCGGCAGAGAGAAGCCGGGAAGGCGGAAGCTGCGACCACAGCCTTCTTACACCGCACCCATCCAGGGCGCGGTCGTTACTTACGATCAGCACGTTCTCGGCCAGAGCCAGAGCGATCAGCATGCGGACGAAGGGATCTTTTTGTGGGGACCGGGAAGCAGGCCGGCCCGGATTCCATGCCTGCGGTGACAAAGAGAATCTCGATCCGCTCCCTCTCCAGTCGGTGACAAAATTCTGCACCAAATCCGCCGCTGCGGGCAGCCTCCCGAGGCAAACCTTGGTCGCGATCTCCCAGGCGGGGGCGGCGCTGACTGGGGAAAGATTCTCCTTGTGTTGAATCAGCAGACGGGCGGACTTCGAAAGATGCGGGTCCGCAGTCATCCACCAAATTAAGGTGTGCGCATGCAGCAGGTAACGCACGGGAAGCTGCTGCCAGGGCTTCCAGCTGTTCTGCCGGCAAGGGCTCGAAGAACTCCAGGCCCAATCTTGGTCTTGCCCTTCCAAGCGCCCGGCTTGCGATTGCCGCGCTTGTCTTCCATCGCTACCCATCGCACCACCGGCTTTTTTCCGCGCGCGAACAGGATCGCTTCTACCCGTTGGCTTTAATCATCTGCTCGGCATGCTTGCGCGAGGTATCGGTCAGCTTCGCCCCGCTGAGCATGCGCGCCACTTCCTCGGTGCGCTCTTCGCCGACCACAGCCCGGATGCTGGTGCGCGTCCGCCCACCCCACTGCTTTTTTTCGATCACATAATGATGATCGGCAAAGGTCGCAATCTGCGGCAGGTGGGTAACGCACAGCACTTGATTTGATCGCGCCAGAGACTTCAGCTTCTTGCCCACAGCCTCAGCCGCGCGGCCCCCTATGCCGATATCGATCTCGTCGAAAACCATGATGCGCTGGGCAAAATGCTGGGTGCCCCAGTTCTCGCGTCCCTTGCGAGAAGTGGGATTCGGTGCGTCCGGGGCAAACTGTTTTCCGCCGAGGTTCGAGCCACCGCCGGCCTCCACGCTCACTTTCAGCGCCAGCATGACCCGCGACAATTCTCCGCCGGAGGCAATATCTTCCAGCGGGCGCATCGGTTCGCCCGGATTCGTCGCGATCAGATACACGACGGTGTCGATTCCGCTCGCAGACCAGTTCGCCGCTTCTTCATCGGCACTCAGCTTGATCCGAAATGTCGACTTCATCGCGAGATCGCCGATCTCGGCTTCCACCAGCTTCTCTAATTTGCGCGCCGCTTCTTCTCTTTTCTCCGAGAGTGCCCGGCCTATCCGCAAAAATTCGCTTCCGGCCTTGGCCAGATCTGCGCGCAACTCGCGAAGGATTTCGTCCTTGTTTTCGATCTCCGAGAGCTTGCGCGCCACATCCGCTCCGAATTCGATTACGTCGGCAAGCCCCGGCCCGTACTTGCGATTCAGGCGGTCGAGCAGCGCCAGCCGGTCTTCCACCTCCGCCAGGTGTTCTGGCGAAGCGTGAATTCCTCCGGCATAATCGCGCACCGTGGCGCCCACGTCTTCCACGCTGATGCGCGCGCTCTCGAGCGCCGCCAGCGCCTCCTGAAATTTGGGCTCGTAGCGCGCCAGCTCTGCGATCTGCTTTTGCGCCGAGCGCAACGACGCCGCGGTGGAAGCGTCGCCTTCATAGAGCAGATCGAAGGCCTGCATCGCCGCGGTGTAAATCTTCTCCGCGTTGGCGAGCACGCGCTTCTCCGCCTGGAGTTGCTCGTCTTCCCCGAGCCGCAGCTTTGCTTCTTCGATCTCCTGCCTTTGAAACATCCACAGATCCACCAGCCGCAGGCGATCCTGCTCGCCTTGCTCCAGCTCCGTGATGCGCTCCCGGATTTCCTTCCACGATTCGTATGCCGCCGCCACCGGCAAAATCTCGCTGCCGGCAAATCCATCCAGCAGCGCCAAACGCGCTGGACCGTCGAATGACAGCAGCGATTCGTTTTGCGCGTGTATGGTCGCCAGGTGCGGCGCCAGTTGCCGCAGCACCGCGACCGTGGCCGCCTGATTATTTACGAACACGCGCCCCTTGCCCCCGGCGGTGATCTCGCGGCGAACGATCAGCGAGCCTTCTTCGGCTTCGTCCAGCCCGTTCTTTGCCAGGATTTGTTGGATTGCATCCTCGGCCAGTCCTTCGTATTCGAAGACCGCCGCCACTACGGCGCGCTCCGCGCCGGTACGAATCACGTCGCTCGAAGCTTTATCCCCGAGCAGCAGCGCCAGGGCGTCGATTAGAATGGATTTTCCCGCCCCAGTTTCGCCCGTCAGCAGGTTCAGCCCCGAGGCGAACTCCACCGCCGCATTGTCGATGACCGCGTAGTTTTCCAGCCGCAGTTCAACCAGCACAACCCGTCCTCGGCAGAATTCGGAAGTTTTCGGCAGCATAGCACGAAAGCCGTGCGAAAACGCGCGGCTGCTTTCGAGTTCAGCGCTCGGCCATATTGCCTTCGACCGGAGTCGAGCTTTCGCCGAACTTGCGTGCCGCGTCTTTCAGGTAGGTATCGAGCGTGCCCGTATAGCCAAGAATAAAACGCGAGACGAAACGAAACACCGGGTTATAAATTTCGCCGCGCTCGGTGATGTTCAATCGCGAACCGTTCGTCTCCGGGGATACTTCGAAAATCCAGACGCCGCCGAACGGCATCCCAGTACTGTCGATCTGAGTGACCATGCGCTGCGCCGGGTTCCATTCGACAACCTCAAATGTGAGGGCACCATTCTTGCTGCGTTCCCGAAAGCGCGTGTGCCCTTCGCGGTCAGGCAGCATTTCAACCTGCTGCAGCCCGCTGCGCCAGGAGGCTCCATTCTTGAAGTCGGAGATCAGGGCAAATACGTCGGCCGGGTTTTGCCGCAGCACAATCGCCCGCGCCGCCACATGGCGCTTGGGCAGCGCATAACCGATGACCACAAGCAGCACGACCAACCCCAAAAGAATGGCCAGTGCGATCGCCGAAATTCTCAGCATGCGCTTCAATCCCCCTCGTACCCGCCGTGATTTGAGCCTCCCGGCCTTGTGATGCTACAATGTATCACATGAAAAGCGCCAGCGTCAGAGACTTGCGTTATCGCTTCGCCGAGGTCGAAGACCTCCTGCGCCAGGGAGAGGAGATTCAAATCACCAAGCGAAAACGCGTCATCGCCACGCTGCTTCCCATCCCCGAAAAGAAAACCACGCGGCGGCCCGATTTCATGACGCGCCTGCGTCGTATCTACGGAGCAAAAATGCTCAAAACCAGCGGCGCGGAATTGCTCGCCGCGGAACGAAACCGGCATTGAGCCTTTTGCGATGAGTATCTATGCCGACACCAGCTTCCTGGTATCGCTTTACGCTCCGGATTCGAACTCCGCCGCCGCCACGGAATTTATGCGTGCCGCTCTTTTGCCCCTGATCCTCACTCCCCTCGGCGATCTTGAAATGTTCAACGCCTTCCAGTTGCGGATCTTCCGCCGTGAACTTCGCCCTGCCGAGGTTAAGTCCGCTTTATCCATTTTTCGGGGGGACCTCGAATCTGGGATTCTTTCCTTAAAGTCCTTTCCCCCTTCAGTTTTCGATCGCGCGAAGGCACTGGCGCGGGGTCGCTCGGCGTCGTTCGGCACTCGGAGCCTGGATGTGTTACATGTTGCCTCCGCGCTGGCGTTGGGCGCCGACACGCTTTGTACCTTTGACAAACAACAGCGCCTTTTGGCTGCCGCGGGAGGCCTCGCCGTGCCGGTCTAAGCTAACCCTCACTCCACAGTGCGTGCAAGCCATTCGAATCTCCATGCCAGAGAATCAAAAAGCCACGACCGCAGCCGTGGCTCTGAAACCATCCGAGAACCAACTTGGCCGTTCTAGCTCGCCTTGCGGAAGCTTTCCGCCGCACCTTCCGCACCCCGTACGGCCGTGCCGATCACCTCTTTGCGGCGCTCGCGCAAGCGATCCTGAAACGTATCCCAGCGCGGCCCGATGCCCATGGCCCCACTGCTAATCACCACAGTATCGGTGCTCGCCGCGAACCCGGGTTCCGGAGCGGCATCGCTGCCTTCGATCTCGGCGACCTCAGCGGTTTCCGCGTCGGGCGATCCGTATCCCCTTCCCGAAGCCGCTTCCGCCGCCCCTTCCGAGGGCGAATTCCCCGGCATCGGCTGCGTCGTCGGAGTGATGTTCCGATCCGTCCCCTCTCGATGCATCACGGGATCGGCCTCCCACTGCGAGCGATAGCGTCCTTCGTAGTCCGCCCACTGCTCGTCCGACTCCAAATCTTTTTCGTCATAGGGCGGAAAGCTCTCCACCTGCGCCTTGGTCAGATCGGCGGCAAAATCCTCCTTGTGCTTAACCGAGGCCCGGAGCCGGTCGGCCGGTACGATAAACTTCTTCGCGGTCAGCCAACCGCCTGTATCCACAACGATGTAACGAATCAGGCCGGTGGAATAATCGAAGATCACATCGTCGATCTGGCCCAGTTTTTCGTCATTCAGACCGTAAAGCTTCGAGCCGCGAATGTCCTCCATGCCCTCCGTAAAGCGATACTCTCGAAGCATGCCGTGCTGCGCCATAAGTTTTTCCCTCCCTGCAGGACTTTCTTTCAGTAGTGCGCAAGTAGGATGTCGCTTCCCGTGTTGGCGTATATTAGGGAAATTGTTCGAAAATCACTCAACGCCAGTTGATCCTAGGGGTACGTCCGGCCAAGCGCATCGCGCTTAATCCTCTATAATCGCGTAAAGTATCTCTAAATCCCAATGCAACTATCCTCATACCCCGCATTCTTTATGGGCGGCGAAATTCTCGACATGCTCTCCAGCAGCGGGGCGGTCGCCAAGTTCGTCCTCCTCACCTTGCTGGTTTTCAGCCTGATCTCGTGGGCCATCATTCTTACCAAATGGAGCCTGCTGCGCCGCGCCCGCGTGCAGAGTGGACGCTTCCTGCGCGCCTTTCGGAAAGCCCAGCGCCTGCAGGATTTGGCCAGCGTTTCCGACCAATTCCGGCCCAGCCCGCTGGTCGGAGTTTTCGAGGGCGGCTTCCAGGAGTACAAACGGCAACTCTCCAGCCCGGCCGCCTTGGTTCGCATTAACGCAGTTCAGCGGGGCATGCAGATCGGAGCTTCGGAGGAAATCACGCGCCTCGAACGCAACGTTCCGTGGCTCGCCATCACCGCTGCCGTCACGCCGTTCATTGGCTTGTTCGGCACGGTCTGGGGCATCATCGACGCTTTCCACGGCCTCGGTACCGCCGGCGCCGCAACCCTGCGCGCCGTAGCGCCGGGCATTTCCGAAGCTCTCATCACCACCGCCGCCGGGCTTGCCGCGGCCATCCCCGCGGTGATTGCCTACAATTTAATCGGCAACTCGATTCGCGAGTTCGCCGCCCGGGGCGACGATTTTACCCTCGAAGTTCTCAACGCCATCGAGTCCATGCAACCGCAGCCCGCTGCTGAAGTGAGGCGGTAATGGCGTTCACTTCTCCGAACGGCCGCACCCAGACCGCGCTTGCCGATATCAACATCACTCCGCTGGTCGACGTTGTGCTCGTGCTGCTAATCATTTTTATGGTGACCGCGCCCGTGCTGCAGTCGGGCATTGAAGTCAACGTGCCCAAGACACGCACGGTCAAGCAGATCACCGAAGAACGCGTCGTCATAACGATCAACAAAGACCAGCGCGTCTTTCTGGGCAACGACGCCGTCAATATCAATCAGATCGCGGCCCAGTTGCGGCAGAAGATTCGCGACCCTCGTGGGCAGGCAATTTTCGTGCGCGCCGACGAGAATGTTCCCTTCGGCGCCTTCGCCACCGTGATGGACGCGGTCAAACAGTCGGGCATCACCAACGTCAGCATCATCACTCAGCCTTTGGAAGAAAATGGCGCAAAACGCTGAGATTTTTTTCGAGCACGATAACTGGCCGCGCGCCCTGCTATGGTCTGCGGGCTTTCATGCAGGGCTGACTGCGCTCATCATCCTATACTCGGTTTTTTTTATGGGATCGCGCGGTGAAGGCTGGGGAACGGGCGGCGGCGGCTCCGCCATCGGCGTCACCTTAGTCAGTTCGGTTCCCTTGCCCGCCACGCCCGCTCCCACGCAGAACGTTCTCGCCAACGAATCGAAGGGCATTACCAAGTCTGAGCCGAAGGTTCAAGAACAAGAGAAAGAGCCCGATGCCGTCGAAATTCAGGGCAAGAACACAAACATGAAGCCGAAAAAGCCGCCCGCGCCCACGAAAGAGCGGCAGCCCGCCCCCGAACCGGAAACCAACCAGGTGGCCTTCGGCGAGGGCGGCCCGGTCAGCGGACCCTACGGAACCTTCGACGCCGGCGGGGCCAAAGGCGGCTTCGGCGTCAACGGAGGCGGCGGCGATTTCGGCACTCGCTACGGCTGGTATGTGCAGGTCATCCAGAAAAAAGTTTCCGAGAACTGGCTGAAATACGAGGTCGATCCCCGCATCACCAGTGCGCAGCGGGTGTACATCACCTTCGACGTGGCCCGCGACGGCCATCCCTTCAACGTGCGGGTGGAACAATCCAGCGGAGTTCCGTCGCTCGACGTTTCGGCGACTCGCGCGCTGCAGCGCATCGACACTTTTGGTCCGCTGCCTTCAGATTACAACGGCAGCAAGATCTCAGTGGAATATTGGTTCGATTACAGTCGGAAATAACTCTATGCAGATGCATCGATGCGGGACTGCATTAAACATACTTGACTTCGAACGATGTCGCCTTCTAAAGCATCTACCTGATTATTCTTAAGGTTCCAGTTTCGTGACATGATGGATCAACCCTTGCTAATGAGAACGTATCGGACTACGATATTGTTGTGGGCGGCATCCTTTTCTCCAGCCGCGCGCGCCGCCCCCACGCGGATGGACCATAGAAACCCACAATCCCGGCTCCGTGCTCAGAATCAATTCCACCGACTCGGCGCAAACCGCCTGCTGACACCGTTGTTTCTTGCTCTCTTGGTTCTCCCCTGCCAGGCGCAAGACTGGGTGCGCACTGGATCCGGCCTCGGAGTGGAAAAAGTTCGCTTGGCGGTTCCCGATTTCAAACCCTCCACCGGAGACCCTCAGAACGCCGCCCTGCTGAAGGTGTTCAACGACACCTTCTGGAACGATCTCGATAATTCCGGCGTGGTCGAACTTGTCTCCAAGAGTTTCTATCCGCTGCAGGTGCCGGGCCAGCCGACCGACGTAACCTTCGGGCTCTGGAACTCGCCTCCGCCCAACGCGGCCATGTTGGCCTTCGGCAATCTGGGCGTGACCGCCGGCAAAGTTACGGTACAAGGCTGGCTCTACGACGTCAAAAACACCGCGTCACCGCAAGTTCTCGGCAAACAGTACTCCGATCACGCCACGGAGGACGCGACTCGCGTCATCGCGCATAAATTCGCCGACGAAATTATTTTCCGCCTGGGCGGCGGTATCAACGGCATCGCCGAAAGCCAAATCTTCTTCGTCAGCGACCGCAGCGGCCACAAAGAAATCTGGGAGATGGATTACGACGGCGGCAATCAGCGCCAGCTTACCCATCAAGCTTCGATCTCGCTTTCGCCGCGCATCTCTCCCGACGGCTCCCGCCTGGCGTTTAGTTCACTAACCAAGTCCGGCTGGGACATTCTGATGTATTCCATCGATCTCAACCGCTTGGTCAGCTTTCCGCACTTCGCGGGCACCAATCTTTCGCCGGCATGGTCGCCCGATGGTCTGCATCTCGCGCTCTCGTCCTCGCGGCAAATTTACGTGTGCGACGCCAGCGGCGCCAATTTCCATCGCATGACCACGGGGCGCGGCCCCGACGTTTCTCCGGCGTGGAATCGCAAGACGGGCGCACAGATCGCCTTCGTCAGCGGCAGCACCGGCTTGCCGCAGATCTACACCATGGAAGCCGATGGCGCCAACCAGCAGCGCATGACCGATCAGGGCTACGCGGTTTCGCCGAACTGGTCGCCAAACGGGCAGTTTCTAACCCTGGCTTGGATTCGCAAGTATGGCCCCGGCGAACCCGGATCGTCCGACATATACTTGATGGACATCGCCAGCAAACAATGGGTGCAACTTACCCACGACGGTGGGCGCAACGATTTTCCTTCGTGGGCGCCGGACGGACGCCACATCGTCTTTCAGTCCGGCCGCTCCGGCAAGGAAGAAATCTGGATGATGCTGGCCGACGGCACGAAGCTGCATCAACTAACTTTTACGGGACGTAATTCGCAACCGAATTGGAGTTGGAAATAAATAAACACTTCGTCTGAACTCGGAATTCTTTTCGAGTTCGCTGGGAGGATTAACGTGAAGAGTATCCAAACGCAGCAGCGCAACGTATATAGTCTGCGGTTCACTTTGAGAACGCTCGCCACCGTAATCGCATTGTGCACCGTCATGATGCTGGGAGCCTGCCACAAGAAAACCGCACCCCCGCCACCGCCTCCGCCGCCACCGGCGCCCGCGCCCACGGCTTCGATTTCGGTGAGCCCGGACACCATTCAGAAAGGCCAGTCGTCGACTCTGAGTTGGCAGACCTCTGGCGCGACCGACGTTTCCATCGACGGCATCGGCGCGGTGCAGGCCGGCGGATCGCAGCAGGTTACGCCCAGCGATTCCACGACCTATCACCTCGTCGCCAAGGGAGCAGGTGGAACGCAGGAAGCGACCACGCGGCTTACCGTAACCGCGCCACCGCCGCCCATGACGCAAGGGCCTTCGTCCACCGAAGAAGACCTGTTCGGCCAGAGCATCAAGGACATTTATTTTGACTACGACAAGTCCGATATCCGTTCCGACCAGCAGGCCGCCATTCAGGCCGACGCGCAGTTCCTCAACCAGCACTCCAGCATCAACTTTACGGTCGAGGGACACTGCGACAGCCGCGGCTCAACCGAATACAACCTGGCCCTGGGCGACCAGCGCGCCAGCGCGGTGAAAGGCGCGTTGAGCGCCGCCGGCGTCAGCGCCAGCCGCATCAAGACCATCAGCTACGGAAAAGAAAAACCCTTCTGCATGGAAGAGAACGAAAGCTGCTGGCAGCAGAACCGCCGCGGCCACCTCGTCTATCAGAAGTAAAGGCAACGACGCCGGGGTGAGGAGTAACGGTACCGTGGGTGCCCCACTTCTCGCGCTTTTGCGAGAAGTGGGGGTTTTGAGTGTTCATTCGCAGATTTCTATCTCTTGAATCTTCCTCGCGCTTAGGCTGCGGCGCATCTAAAATAAGCTTAGGATTCTCAACTATGACACCGAGACGATTCCCCGTGTTTGTCCTTCTACTAGCCCTGCCGTGCATCCCTGCGCCCGCCTTCGGCGTCAGCAAAGAGATCATCGAATTGCAAACCCAGGTCCAGCAATTGCAGGAGCAGATGACCTCCATGCAACGCAGCTTCGACGAGCGCATGGGCGTCATGAAGAATCTGGTCGAGCAGGATACTGACGCCGTCAACAAAGTCGCGGCCAGCATGAGTGCGCTGCAATCCACTCTGCAAAAGCAGCAAGCAGACTCCGCCGGCCACGTCGACCAACTCTCGGGCCAACTGCAATCGCTCAACGATACCCTTGATGAACTCAAGGCGCGACTCGCCAAAGTCAGCAAGCAACTCGAAGACATGCAGTCAGCCCAACAAAGCCAGGCCGCGACTACCGCGCAACAGCAATCCCAGCAACAAGCCCAGGCGCAGGCTCCGCCGCCCGACGTTCTCTACAACAACGCGCTGCGCGACTACAACGGCGCCAAGAACGATCTCGCGCTGCAGGAATTTTCCGATTACATCAAGTTCTATCCCAACACCGACCTTGCCGGAAACTGTTACTTCTATCTGGGAGAAATTCAGTTTCGCCAGGGCAATTACCAGCAGGCCGCGCAAAACTATGACCAGGTTCTGCAGAATTTTCCCAGCGGAAGCAAAGTGGCCTCCGCGCAATTGAAAAAAGGATTTTCGTTAATCGAACTGGGCAAACAGGATGACGGAGTGCAGGAACTGCGCCACCTTATTCAGCGCTACCCGCGCTCTCCGGAAGCCCTGCAAGCGCGCGAACGCCTGCGCAAGCTAGGAGTCAACGGCGCAGGCCGCCCCGGCGAATAGCTTTTTTATTTTCTGTTGGTCATCTGATTTCGGGCTGTCATCCCGAGCGAAGCGAGGGACCATGGTTTTTGCTCGGGAAGTGTACATATTCTAGGAGGTCCACCATGAGCACGAAAATTTCTGCGAACGATCCCGACGGTGCCAAGGGCGCGACCGAAGGCGAAGAACATCACCACGACGGTAACGCCGGCCTTTCCGGGCAACTCGGCCACCGCGACCAAGACCCCATGTTGAAAGATGCCGACTCCGATTTCCCCGAGCCCGGCGGCAGCCCCGAACATTCCAGCGAAGGACAGACAGAGAAAGCAGCATCAAAGAAAGGCAAATCCAAACTAGCCTGATTCGCGGCAAGAAAGCGGTGGTCCAAGCTCTACCCTGTGATCCCCCGTGTCCTGTGTGTTTAAGGTTTAGTCGCTTCTATCACGGCGCTCTCGACTTGCTTCCAAGCCCCAGACCGCGGATCAACCAGCTCAAAATGCCCCGCCCCGGCAATCTCCACGAGGCGTACCTTCTCTTTCGACTTGGCGCGCACGTACTCTCGACTGAAAGCCGGTGGAACGACATCATCTGCCGCCCCATGCACCAACCACTGCCGCGCCGCAATCGCCAGCTTCATGGGATCGGCCTCGCGATAATGATCGGCAACTTCAGCCGGCGTACCGCCCAGAAACTCCACCACAGCGTCATTGCTCAAATGCAACTCGTAGGCTCGCAGCAAATCGATCACGCCGGCGAGCGAAATCGCAGCCCTCACTCCCGGTTCATGCGCCGCCAGGCACAAAGCCAGCTGACCGCCCGCCGAGTGCCCAATCGCCACGATGCGCGCGCTATCAATTCCATGCGGCTGCGCGTTCTGCAACAGAAACTGATAAGCCGCGCGAACATCCGCGAAAGTTCCCGGCCAACCCCCTCCTGGATTCCCCACTCTTCGATATTCCAGATTCGCGGTGACGATTCCATTGGAGGTTAAAGCTGCGCAGAGATGCCCCATGTAAGCCAAATCATACTTAGCCCGCCAATACCCGCCGTGAATCGCAATTGCCAAAGCATGCGAGCCTTTCCCCATCGGCCGCCGCAAATCCAAAAACTGATTCGCATCGCCCCCATAAGCAAGCCGAGCATCGGCCTTAGGCGCCGGCAAACTCAAAATGTCTTCGGAATTCATCTTCACCAGGACTAGGTACTAGGTACTAGGTACTAGGTACTAGGTTCTCGGGACTCGGGACTCAAAACTGCTACTCGTAGCGCAGAGCCTCGATCGGATCCAGCTTCGCCGCCCGCATCGCCGGCACCATCCCGCTCACCACTCCCACCACGGCGAGGATCCCAGTCGCCGCCAGCAGAATCATCGGCGAAACAATCAGCCGGATATCCGCCGACTCCGCATTTTTGGCCATCGCGCTGTAAAACGTAAGCC
Source organism: Candidatus Sulfotelmatobacter sp. (assembly GCA_049513475.1). Taxonomy (GTDB): domain Bacteria; phylum Acidobacteriota; class Terriglobia; order Terriglobales; family Acidobacteriaceae; genus Sulfotelmatobacter. Next base: position 107,156 of record JBEKWC010000031.1, read on the forward strand.
GTCCCACCGAAACCGACACCAAGTACGAGAGTCCGATCCCGAGTATCCCTCCCACGGCTGTGATCACCATGGCCTCAGCCAGAAACTGAAAAAGAATGTCGCGCCGACGCGCTCCCAGCGCCTTCTCCACACCAATCTCGCGCGTGCGTTGCGTGACGGTGACCAGCATCATGTTCATCAGCCCCACGCCGCCGATCCCCAAAGTCAGCGTGCCGATAAACGCCAACAGTCCCTTCAACGCCATCGAAATAATTCCGAACTGCGAGAGTTGCTTCTGCGCGTCAAAGACAAAAAGGGCGCGCTTGTCGTCGCTCTTGAAGTTGTGCGCCGTAGCCAGCGTCTCCCGCACGGTCGTGTCCAGACGGTCGTGATTCAGGCCCACAGAATCCATCCAGATGCCATCCAGATAATGCGTGTCCTTTAACACGTTCATCGAGTTGTAGGGAATGTAGATGGTGCGATTATCGTCGTCATCGCCCTCCTGCATGCGCGGCTTCACGACACCCACCACTTGAAACTCGACCCCGTCGACGCGCATATCCTCGCCCACCGCCGGCGCGCCGGAGAAGAGTTTGTCGCGGGCTTCCGAACCGATCACCGCGGTCAGAGCGTGGCGCGCATCGTCGGCGTCGTCGATAAAACGCCCCTCGGCCATCTCCAGATTCCAAATCTCTTCCACCGAGGGATCGAGCCCGTTCACCGGCATGTTGAAGGCCCGATTGCCGTTCTGCACCAGCGAACTCTTCTGCGACATGCGCACCACATGCCTGCATAGGGGGATGTTATTGCGCAGCAACTCGATGTCGTCGTTGGTAAAGCGCACCTGCACGCCAGCCTTATTTCCCCCCGCCTGCTGCGAGGTTCGGCCTGGGAATATCCCCACCGCAGTAGCGCCAAAACTCTGAAAAATATTTTCAATCGCGTGCTGAAAGCCATTGCCATAGGCCAGCAACAACACCACGGTAGCGATGCCCCAAGCCATGCCAGCCATGGTCAAAGTGGTCTTGCGCAAATCATGCCGCATCGCGGCAAATGCCTGTCCTAATAAATCTCGAATCATAAATTCAGCTTTTAGCTTCTAGCTAAACCTAATCCTCCGTGCCTTACCCGGTGTTCCCCTGTGCCCTCTGTGTTGAAGGTTCGCTGTGGTTCTGGGTACTAGGTACTGGCAACTGCTCTACTCTTTCCTCAGCGCTTCCACCGGCTGCAGCATCGCCGCTCGCCGGGCTGGATACAACCCCGCCGCCACTCCCGCAATCGCCAGGGCCGTCACCGCCAATGCCGCCGTAGAGGCCACCAGCTTCGGAGGATCGAATCCTTCGCCCAGCGACACTCCGGAAAGCACGGCCATGATCCCCGCCGCAGCCAAAATGCCGAACGTGCCGCTCAGCACGGTCAGAAACGCGCCCTCCACAAAAAACTGGAACATGATGCTGGCGTTGGTCGCTCCCAGCGCCTTGCGCAATCCAATCTCGCGAGTGCGGTCGGCCACCGCCACCAGCATGATATTGATGATGCCAATCGCGCCCAAGCCCAGCGTCACCAGGCCCACGCTGCCCAGAAACGCATTCATGGCGTCAAAAATCTTGCCGATCTGATCCACCGTCTTCACCGTATCCCACTCGTCGAAGGAGTCCACGTTGTTCGGGTCGAAGCCATGATTGCGCGCGATCACCTGATGCACTTCCTGGCGCGCCAGCTCATGCACCGCCCGCGACTTGGGCTGATAATTACCGCCCGCGACTTGGGCTGATAATTGATCATTGAAATCACGTCCGGAGCCTCGCCCACGTTGAGCGGACGAAAATATTCGCGCATGGTCGAAAAGGGCACAAAGCTGCGCAGATTGAGATCGTTATCGTCTCCATGGCCCACGCGCTTGAGCGTTCCGATCACTTCAAACTGCACTCCGTTCAGCAGAATCGTGCTGCCCACCGACGGCCGCCCGGGAAACAAGGTTCGCTCGACCTCGTCGCCCAGCACAATCACCGCCCGCTTTTGCGCCACATCCATCTCGTTCAGCCAGCGGCCTTCCTTAATCGGCAGGTAGCGGATCTGGTTGAACTTCGCCGGCACGCCATTGATCTGGCCGCTAGCCTGGAAAAAGTCGCTCACCGCGCGGATGTCACCGCGCGAAATCGCCGGCGCGGCAGCTCCCACGCTACGGCACTCGCGCAAGATGTCGTTGTAATCGCGTTCGGTCAGATAATACTGCCGCAACGAAGTGAAACTGCCTTCCAGCGCCGGAGCCCGCCCCGACCAGATGAACATCACGTTCTCGCCCAGCGTATCGAACTGTTTTTTATTTCCCGAGCGAAAGCCCTCGCCCAGCCCCACCAGCAACAACAGAGAAAATACTCCCCA
>JBEKWC010000032.1:0-61154 GCA_049513475.1 Candidatus Sulfotelmatobacter sp.
TGTCTTGCCTCAGTTGGAACTGGAGAGAGAGCGTTCCTTCGTTAAGATAACGGAGAGAACGTATGAAAAAAGAACGCAAGCACTACACCGCTGAGGAAAAGGTGGCGATTCTACGACGCCATCTTTTAGATAAAGTCCCGGTTTCCGATCTGTGCGAGGAACATGGACTGCAACCCACCGTCTTCTATCGCTGGCAGAAGGAGTTCTTCGAGAACGGGGCCTCCGCCTTCCGGGCGAAGGAACGTCCCGTCCGGCAGGTCGAGGAGAAGCAGAAGCGGATCGAGTTTTTGGAGAAGAAAGTCCAGACCAAGGACGAAGTCCTGGCCGAACTGATGGCCGAGCACGTCGCGCTAAAAAAAAGTCTTGGGGAGCTTTAACCGAGAGCTGGGTGCTGCATGATGTGCGGGATCAGGTGGTGGATTTTGTCCGGCGCTGGTCGGAGAGAACCGAGATCAGCGTCGGGCGATTTCCGCAGTGGATGGGCATTGGGGCCAGCAAGTTCTACGACTGGCGCCGGCGTTACGGGCGAGTGAATGAGCACAATGGTTGGATTCCCCGGGATTGCTGGCTCGAGCAGTGGGAGAAGGAAGCCATCATCGGCTTCCATCGGAAGAATCCGTTGGAAGGGTATCGGCGGTTAACGTTCATGATGCTGGATGCGGAGGTGGTAGCGGTGAGTCCGGCGAGTGTATGGCGCGTGCTGAATCAGGCGGGACTACTGTCGCGCTGGAAGGGCAAGCCCTCGCGGAAAGGGACGGGGTTTGAGCAACCGCTGCAGCCGCACCAGCACTGGCATATCGATGTTTCCTATATCAATCTGGCGGGCACGTTCTACTACCTGTGCAGTGTGTTGGATGGATACAGCCGGTCGATTGTGCATTGGGATCTGCGGGAATCGATGAAGGAAGCGGAGATTGAAAGGATACTGGAACGAGCCAAGGAGAAGTACCCGGACGCGAAATCCAGGATCATCTCCGATAACGGGCCGCAGTTCATCGCCCGGGACTTCAAGGAGTTCATCCGCATTTCCGGGATGACCCACGTGCGCACTTCGCCGTTTTATCCGCAGTCGAACGGAAAATTGGAACGCTGGCACCAATCCCTTAAAAGCGAATGCATTCGGCCGCTCACACCGCTGACGGTGGAAGATGCGCGCCGTTTGATTCAGAGCTACGTGGATCGCTACAACACGGTGCGTCTGCACAGCGCGATCGGATATGTGACGCCACAGGATATGCTGGCGGGACGACAAGCGGAGATTCATGCGGCGCGCGATCAGAAGTTGGAACAGGCTCGCCGGCAACGGCAACTTCGTCGGCAGCAGGCAACACCCTCGATGTTTGCGCGATCCAGTTCTGCAGCTACAATGACTTCGCCAGGTGAAACAGAAGCGGGCACTGCGGGGACGCAACCATGCTGAGGGATAATCTGGCGGGGCTCATCGAGCCGATGATCGACTGCGCGGGAGTTCATGCGCTCGGTGGTCATCCAAAATCGGGACTAACCGGGGGATGCTCCAGGTCCACCCGGTTGGCAATCGTCGCTCTGAAGCGTTCCTTGCGCCACATGTTTCGCTGGAAAACACGGCGACAGGTAGAAAGAGCAACATCGCCCGGTTTCGAACTGACCACTGTGGCTCATGGGCCTTGAAAATCCCCGCCCCGCAGGGGCGGAATCTACACTAACGGATAACGCTGCTTCTCCATTTCACGCTGAACCAAGACATCTTAGCGCTCGCTCTAGGCCGCGCTTGGGCGGACTCAAACCTTATAATTTCGGAATTCGAATCAATGATGCCCAGCGAGTTCCTTTCGTTCGCGGCCGGGAGCCTCACGATGCCAGTACATCTCCCGGAGATAGTGACGATGCAATTCCTCCTCGTAGGCGCGGGGGATGAGAGCACCTTCGGTGTATTCCGGAGATCCTTTGACGGCTTCCCGAGTGAGGTTCGTGAAGACCTTCGATTCTTCCCAGCTGATTCGTTCAATCCATTCGGTTGAAATCAGGACCTTTTTGCCCGGCCACCAGTTACGCGTGTCCACAATCAGGTAGCGAATCGCCCAATCCTCGTCATCCACCACAAAATCCGAGACGTGACCGATCTCTCCGTCCAGAGCCTGAATCGTGCGGCCGGTTACATCGTTCGTGCTGCGCAGATGCGGGTCATCATCTTTCTTATGACGGGGGGCTCCGGACCATCGCCCTTGTCGCTGCGGGTAAGCGGAATCGCCCCACATGTAAGGGCCGCCCCAGTATGCCGGCCAACCATAAAACGAGTAGTACAGAATCTCGTATTGTCGGGAGACTGGTTTGTGGGTATCCAAGGATGGACCGTTCTCAATTTGCTTCTTGGTCAGATCGACGGGAATGACCTGGTCATTCTGCCGCGCTGGGTCTAGTGAGTAAGGCGAAATCAGAACCTGTCGGCCGTTAAGCCAGCCGCCCGTATCGGCAATGAGATATCGAACCGCCCAGCTCCGGTCATCGAAGTAGAACTCTTCAGCCTTGCCGATCTCTCCGTCGCGGGCAATCAATTTGTAACCCCTCAAGTCTCCAGCTAGTTGCAGCATAAGCATTATCCTTGGCGAAGACGCCATCGGGTGGGCTCGTCACGAAACAAACCCATCGCCATCAATGAAAGCCTATGGGAATGAGTGCTCGTAATCTGAGCAATAACGCTCACCGCGCGGGCTCCTCTGCGGACGGTACTACCTTCCATACGCCATCCCTCTGCACCGACGCATTCAAGGCCAGACGTGACTTCAGCGCCGCTGGGGTTGCTTGAGCTTTTCCCTCCTGCAAGAATCCCAAAGCAGCATTGAAAAAAAGTAGAAGCCCGATGAGCGCTGCCTCAGTAACCTTATGCAGCACTAACTGCAACACGATCGCCGCCTCAAGCATCCATGGAACGGGAGCCCATAATTTGTCGATCATTCTGCGCAAGGGATGGAGCGCAACGCTGGGCATGGAATTCGGCCCCACCGCTTGGAGGCGGCTCTTGGCCTCCTGCGTCGTCAGTCCGGATTTATCGGCCGATGCGGCTTTAGATGGATTGCTGGCAGAATTTCGAGATTCGGCTGAGGCGGATTGAGAGCTGTCGTGGTCATAAGCAAGACCTCCTGCTTCTCCATTCACCCGGACAAAGAAACCAACCGCGGCGGCGAGCTGAACTTTCGAAACTTCAAGAATGACTTGATTGACGACGAGGGTCTACCGAGACCGCTACTGGTCGATGTCTCGCGGCCAAAAGCGCACTGAAATGCTGGTCGGATGAAGACTTCCGCCAAATTGAGATCGGGGATTCAGCGACCGCAGCCTCTCCTGTCAGGTTTCTTTGATCGGGGGTCACTAGCCTTGTGCCAGCCACAAGGCGGCCGCTCAGAGCGGCCACCCGTGGCACCCTAGTAGTTCGCCGCTATGGTCTCAGCAAGCCTATTCGGGGTTCGCGAACTAGCCGATCGCAATGAGATCTTCGACCTTCGTGACACCCGGAGCTGCCCATGCGGCCTGTTCGGCTCCCTGCCGCTCCGCCCAGGAGCTTACCTTTCCGCGAAGCGTGACATGACCCTGCGTCGCCTCGACGGTAATGTGTTTGGCATCGACCTCTGCGTTGCGTTTCAGCGCGGTTTCGATTCTGATCTTCAGGTCAACAGCACTAACTTTCGGTGTTACCGTGATCTCGTCGCAAACCCACTTCACTCCCCGCAGCGGCCGAACTGTGCTCTCCGCCTCTTCTTTCTGATATTGCCATTCGGTTGTGCCCTGAAGCGTTATGCATCCGTCGGTCACCTGCACCTTCACAGTGTCGGGCACTGAAAGATTACTTTCCAATTGATTCATGGCAGTTCGTGCGATGTCTTCGTCAGTTCGGGTTGCCGACGAGGGTAAATCGACCTTGATCTCGCTCGCTATCGCTTTCGCGTTTGTAACCCGCATTGCGGCGCGTTCGGCAGCCCACTTTTCGAAAAAGCTCTCGACATGACCGTCGAGCTCCACAACGCCGCTCTTGACCGAGACTCCGATCCGTTCGGCACGAATACTGGGATCCCAACGTAATTCCTGTTCGACGTCGGATTGCAATTGTTCATCGTTTTTGATTAGTAAGCTCATGGGTGACCTTTCTTTCAGGTTATTAAGGCTGGGGATTCATGGTTGTGACGGTTCATCGTTGCTCTGGCTGGTACGAGGAATGTGATTGGACAGCCCTTTCACAGAGCGTTGCGACTCGAAATCTATCAAACGCAGGATTGGGTATCTGTGCAATTGTGCTCACCATTAGGGAAATTGAATCCCACATCTGGCGCCTGCGCTTGACCGCTGAGCCGGGCGTTGTAAAGGCCTCTGGTGGAAAAGGCCGGCGGCCGAGATCCGGGCAGCCGTTTCCACGCTGAGCGGGACATCGGAGTGGTCGACGTGGCCGATGATGACGCTTCACCCAGCGAGAACACCCGCACGGGTGGGCGAAACTGACTATGCCGCCCTTTTCACCAAAGGGACTCCCCGACTGAATCAATGACGCTTATCTCGTGTGTGACCATTTTCGTTGGCTGGCGAAGGTCAACGCCGTGAAGAGAAAAGAGGATGTCCTTCCGCTTGGCGCAGTTGTGTAAGCCGAGCCTGCCAAAGTGCCGTGCCAGGGACTCCAACGGGGTGCAAGGCGCGCACCCAACCACAATCATTCCGATTTCTGTGCCTTTCCGCTTCTGGCACTCGATGTGCTTTAAATCATGCGGCATTTGCTTTTTGCGTGGCCCTCAGGTTTTCCCTGGCCTAGAGTCTCCCCAAGGAGATCCACCATGCTGCTGCCTCAAGAACCGTATCCCATCCTCGACGAACCGTACACTGTAACCGACGAACTTGAGTCCCCAGTTCCTTCGCTGATTCCCGCTACGCCAACCACTCCTCTGCTTACTCCCGGGGCGCCGCCTAAGATATTGCTGGTCGATGACAACCGGAATGACCTTTTTCTCACGAGGAGGTCACTCGAAAAGCAAGGTTATGACGTAGTTTCCGCCAACAGCGTCATGGCCGCGATCGGCCAGATTGCGAGCCAGAAGTTCGACGTCCTGCTCACCGACCTTTACATGCCGGAGGCGGGCGATGGCTTTGCCGTAGTTACAGTTATGCGTCACAGCCAGCCCAGCGTGCTGACCCTGGTAGCCAGCGACTTTCCCGACGTGCAAAAGGCCATGGACACGATCCTTCTGCAGGCCGATGAAGTTGTAACCAAGCCTTTCGACGTTCGCCGGCTCGCTGGACTGATGGAGAAAAGAAGGCGAGTGTGCGGATCTTCCGCCAAAAGAGTAAAAGAAAACGCCGCCTCTATTCTGGATCGCGACGTTGCCATCCTCATGGAACGCTGGCTCATCCGTGTGGAACAGGTACGCGAACTGGCTGCCCTGGCGCTGGCCCCGCAAGAGCGCACCGCCAACCTTCCCGAAATCGTAAGAAACATTCCCGCACGGCTGCGCGACGTCCGCGTAATAGAAGCCATCGACCGGCTCTCTCCGGCGGCCGTGGCGCTGGGACAAAGGCGCTATCGCCAAGGCTACAGCGCGCCCCTGATCCTGCAGGAATCCCGCCTCTTGCAGGTCAGTATCTTCGAGACTATACAACGTAATCTAGCGACCGCGGACTTCACTACCGTCCTTCCCGATATCATGATCATCGCCGACGAAGTGGACTCCCAGTTTAAACAAACCATTGCCAGCTTTCTAAACGTGCAGCGCGGAACCGCGCTGAAAGGTGCAAACGGATGGAATCGCAAGTCCGTTTCCGTGGCTGCGCAGGCGCTGCGGGCTTTCTTCCGGTATGCCCAGACACGCGGCTGGTGTGCCTGTGGAAACGATCTTCATGACTGTAAGGGCGCGACAGCCAATGCTGCCGCGCCATAGAAGGGTTGGTTCACTATGCCTTCAGGCCTTTACTCTGGCAACCCGAATGTTGGCATTGACAGGTTAGTTTTGTGTCGGCATTCGCGCCGGCACATGCTGTGCTGCAGTGTTTGCTGCCTTCCGCCGGTGCACAGTTGCAAGCGGGGTGTGCGCATTTCGTGGTCGGTGTCATTGAAGTTCTCCTTACGTCTTATGAATTTCGTGCGGAAGAGTCCTGGTCTCCAGGCACTTTTCTTTGCAACTTTTCAGGAGGATGTCGTAGACACACCCTCCAGAAGCTAGGTCAGCATCGCATTGGCCGCAACAACAAACTGTTCCGTTTTGCTCATCGTCGCCACCCTGTCCGCTAGTAGATTCACAGCTGCAGCGAAGTCCGCATCCAGTCCGGTGGAGTCCTCGCCGCTAGCCCTCGGGAGAACGAAACATAATGAAAGCTGACCTTCCAAGTGATGCGCAGGACTTTCGGTACTCACAACCAAAAGCAATTGACACACACCTCAAAACATCTCGGCCACCGGAGCACCACAACTACGTCTCGATTTTATGTGGAGGCAGTCCCCGAAGAAGTGAAGCAGATGCAGCAAGGTTACGCAGAGGAAATCGATGGGCTGGGGAACCCTCGCAAGAAGCCGTCCACCGAGAAGTTGGACCGAACTGGACCGAAGTTTAAAAACCGATTATCGCTAAGTCATTGAAAACTATGGTGAGCGCGGAAGGATTCGAACCTTCGACCCATGCCTTAAAAGGGCATTGCTCTACCAACTGAGCTACGCGCCCGCCTTGCACCAAGCCTAGAGATTGAAAACACCTTAGTGTACAACAACTGATGCCGCCGCTTCGGTCGATTCCGGGCCGGTGGCACCCGTGGCGGCACTTCGTTTCTTCGTTTGTCCGGAGTGGGTTCAGGTCCTTCGCTGGCTGGCAGCCTGGTAAGACACCAAGCGATCCACCGCGTCCTGGTTGTGAACCGGAGCGAGATGTTCGTACCGCTTTGTCATCTGGATTGTTCTACGCCGCACGAGTGAAGCTCGTGCCCTTCCCGGTCCCTGCGCTTTGCTTGCAGCCGAAATTGGATTTGGGTCAAAGTCAGAGTCAACGTCAACAGCGGCGGGCAGGAGTGGGCCAGCCACGGTGCGCGTTTCGGGGGCCGAACGTGCGCGTCCCTCAGGGGCTGAAGCCCGGTTCCTTTCTTACTTTCAGCGGCACGAGTGAAACCCGTGCCCTTCCCGGTCCCTATCCTTATCATCCTTCGCCGAGGTCTGCGTCGTTTTTCGGGGTTTGCTCTGATATTTCTAATACTTCCACATTTTGATCTCGTTGCCGTCGTTTTCGAAATGCACTTCATCCATGAGTTGGCGGATTAGGTAGACGCCGCGGCCATGGTCGGCATGAAGATTTTCGTTTTGATGGGGATCGGGCAATCGATCCACTTTGAAGCCGGGCCCGGGGTCGGTGACGGTGATGACGATGCGGCCGCGAGGATCGGTGTTGACTCGGCAGCGAACCTGTTTCGACGGATCGTTCCCGCATCCGTGAACCACGGCGTTGGCCAGGGCCTCCTGAACCGCGAGCGCTACTTCAAAACGCTTCTGTTCCGGAACCTCCAGGCGGGTCAGGGTTTCGGAGATGGCGTCGACCACCTCGGCGATGGCCTCGGAATTCGCCGGCATGTTGCGATCAAGCAACTCGGAAAGAGGCGAGTTTTCAGGGCCACCGCTGTTGTCAACTGACATTCAGGTTCATTCCGTTTTCGAATCCGCCGTTTTTGAAGCCTTCGGAAATGCCTTTCGGAGTTAGGCGGCGAATGACTCCACCGCCGCGTCGTCGTTTTCGAAAATCTCAAAGAGGTTGATCACACCCACCAATTTCAAAGTTTGGACCGCGAATTTGTTGGGTTGCACCAATTTAATATTCCCGCCGCGCTGCTTGGCGGAGGCCAGAAACTTCACCAGCAAACCAATTCCGCTGGAGTCAATCATGGACACTTCGGCGAGATTGAGAACCATGCGAGTGTCTCCGCTGGCCAGAGCTTCTTCCATGGTTTGGCGCAAGCCGTCGACCGCGGGACCCATTCTGAGGGGACCGCGGAGTTGAACGACTTGCACTTGCGAACGCCTACGGACACTAATGTCCAAACTGTCCTCCGCCAAAGGCCGCGCCCGGGGCGCGGAAATCGAAGTGGGATGCCAAGCGCCCAAGTTACGGGAACCGCGCCGGTTTTGCAAGTGGGCGCAATTCCGGAATTCCGGGAGGGTCCAAGATTCGCTCACCACGAAGTTTGGCATGAGCGATACCACTCACAACTGGCGATGAAAATATTGGCGACCGAAAACCCAAAACCTTTAAACACGGGGGGACACGGGGTTTCACAGGGTACGCCTCTGGGCTTTGGGCAGACTTTCGTTCATAACCGGTACGCCATTTTCGGGAGCGAGCAGGAAGGTATAGGGAGCGCGATATCACCGCTTTCCTTCGTGCGCCTTCGCGCCTTTTGTGGTGAATTAGAAGAGTGTCGTCCCGAGACCCGGCGTTGTTCAGCCGGGTCAGGGATCTCCCAGCACAAAAGGCATATGCACCGCGGGAGATCCTGCGCTCCGCCTGCAACCAGCTACGCTCAGGATGACGCCGTTTGGAAGAAATTCAAATTAAGCCACTACCTAATTTCAGGAAGAATTCGGGTCTCGGCGCATTTTCCCCGCAAATAGCGGATCGCACAAAGATAAATATTTCATCCCCAAGGGTTTAAACTTTTGCCATAATCGTTGGCGCCGGGGGAACGAACCCGAATGGCTGCTCCTAGGAATGCGGAAGCGCGGTTTGTTGTAGTCATCGTCACCACGGATGAGCGTGTGCGTCCCGAGGCCGAAAGCTATCTGGCGGGCGAACATGAGCTGGTGGTGCTCAAGACCTGGGACGAAATTGCGGCTTTGATCACCAAGCAAAAGACCGCCAGAGCGCTTCCAGACGCGATTCTGCTCGACCTTGATACCGTAGGGGAAAGCAGCAAAGAAGGAATCGCCGCCTTGGGCGAGTTGAGGGCTCTGGCGCCTGACGTGGTATTGGTGGGGCTAACGCGATCCAGCAGCCGGAATCTTCGTCTGCAAGCGGTTGCGGCCTCGGCCGACGAATATTTCGTCGCGCCCATCAACTTCGAAGAAGTGGCCAGCGTGCTGCGCCGAACGCTGGAGAAGCGCTCCCTCGAAATCGAGTGCAGGCAGCAGCGGACGGTGCAAGCCGGGCGCGAATCGTTTTGCGAGTTGATCGGCGGCAGCGAACCCATGCGCCGGGTTTACGAGGCCATTAAGCGGGTCGCCGAGAGCACCAGCACGGTTTTGATCCGGGGAGAGAGTGGAACCGGCAAAGAGCTGGTGGCGCGGGCGATTGTGACTATGGGGCCGCGCGCCGAGAAACCCTTTATCAGCATCAATTGCGCGGCTTTACCCGAAAACCTGATCGAAACCGAACTGTTCGGACATGAAAAAGGGGCTTTCACCGACGCCCGCTCTGCCCGTGCCGGCCACATCGAATTGGCGCACACGGGCACACTGTTCCTGGATGAGATTGCGACGCTGGGGCTGGCGCTGCAGTCGAAGTTGCTGCGAGTGCTCGAAGACCGGGCCGTTACCCGAATCGGCGGCCAGAGCGCTAAAAAGATCGACTTTCGCCTGATTGCGGCGACCAATGAGGGACTGGAAGAGATGGTCCGGGCCGGCCGCTTCCGCGAGGACCTGTATTACCGGATCAACGTAGTGCCCATCGCGCTGCCCGCGCTGCGCGACCGCCCGGGCGACATTCCGCTTCTGCTCGATCACTTTCTGCGCGCTTACTGCAGCGCCAATAACGTTCCCCTGAAGCGCCTGGAGCCGGAGGTGATCCAGATTCTGGAGGAGGATGCCTGGCCGGGAAACGTGCGCGAGTTGCAGAACCTGGTGCAGCGCCTGGTGCTGATGGTCGATGCTCCGGTGGTCAAGGTGCAGCATCTGCCCCAGAGGCTGCTCTATAACAGCACCGCCAGCCAGGAATCGATGCTGATCCCCGAAGCCGGAGTGAATTTCGACCAGGAGATTGCCAAGATCGAAGTCGCCTATTTGACTGCGGCCCTGCGGCGCTCGGAGGGCAGCAAAATCGGAGCGGCTCGCCTGCTGCAGATCGATAAGCAGAAAATGCACTATCTCTGCCGCAAATATCGCCTGGGCAAGGATTGAAAATTCATCGACCTAACGCGTATGGATTAAATATTCATGCTTAGGAGATTAATAATTTATCCTCAAATCGCCCGCGGTTGAGGTGATGCACAACCACACAATCAATCGGGCGGGCCCTAAGTCATTGATTCATATCGGCTTCACCAACCGCCGCAGTGCCCGCCGGAGTTTGGAATTGCATCTGCTATATACCGAGTCGAGACGTAACGAACGAAAATCCACCCCGGCGGAGAATAGAAAATGTCGATTCAGAAGAAATCCTTGATCGGTAACATGACAGCGGCAAAGAAGGCCATCATTGCCACCAACGTTGCCTCGAGCAGCCCAAGCGTGTCCAGTGTCAGCCTGGCCAAGAATGCCCTGGCCAAGAATGCCCTGGCCAAGAACGCCCTGGCCAAGAATGCCCTGGCCAAGAACGCCCTGGCCAAGAACGCCCTGGCCAAGAATGCCCTGGCCAAGAACGCCCTAGCCAAGAATGCCCTGGCCAAGAATGCCCTGGCCAAGAACGCTCTAGCCAAGAACGCCCTGGCAAAAGGGATTCGCTAAGCCACCAAAGCAAGCGGGTGGACAGTGTACGAAAGGGCTCGCTCCGGAAGGAGTCGGGTCCTTTTGCTTTTGTATCGGTGCTGGAAATCCGGGGTACCGAATTTCCCCTTTCGCCTAGCTGCCAGAGCCCCCTCACCAGATTTTTCGCTGCAGAAAATCTCGGATTCCCTCCCAGATAAATCCCATGGCACTTTGCCTGCAGATTTCTACTTTCGCATCTCCCGACATGCCAAAACGCATTTTCCCGCCCGGATTCGAAAGTGAAACCGTGGCGACGTAATAGGCAGGCTGCGCGATGCCTTTGTATTTCTCTTCCGGTATCAGACCCCGAGGCACCTCGGAAGACGCCGGGGCTACAGCGCTCACCCTTCCCCGCACGGGCCGGAAGACAGAACGCAGCAGCAACGAGACTGGAGCTCCGGCGCGCACGCGCTGAATGCGGAACTCGGGCAGAAAAATCCGCGCCTGCAGAGTCGTCGTGTCATCCACTTCGGCCAACAGATCACCATCCTGAACAAGGGAACCGATGCGGTTCTTCAGGTTAGGAGTAACGACCACGCCTGAAATCGGACTCCGCACCTGTAGTTGCTCAACCTGTTGCCAGAGGGAGCGGTACCGTCCAGTCTGAGAGGCAAGTTCCGAGCGCGCACTTCCTAAGTTCGTATAGCTTAATTGCGCCTGCCGCGCCTGGGCGTCGGCTGCGCCGAGACTGGTTTGGACGTTCTGGGTTTCGGCTTCAAGCTCTCGGTTGCGCATTACAAACAAGGTAGAACCAGCCCTGACTGGCATGCCTTCCTCGGCCAGCACCTGCGCGATCTCTCCGGGAACCGACGCTCGAGTGACGGCGCGCTGCGCGGGCTCGAGAATGAAGCGTCCGCTCACGGTTTCGCGCCACACCGGCGCAAACAGAACCACCAGGAGGATGATTGCTGCCACGGGCTTGTAGGGGCGATCCCACCAAGCCCGAAGAATCTGTTGTTTATCGAGATAGAAATCCTTCATAAATCTCACCGAAGAGCGCAGGCGCGCTCTTAGAATCAGCAATGCTAGCAGGAAAGCCGGCAAGAAAGCCCACTGTGGGCTGAAGCGAAAAAAAATGTTGTAGGCCAGGCGCACGACTGCGAACAGAACAACGTAACTGTACAAACCCGAGATTAGCGCATAACTGACGAATAGCCAGCGCCGTCGAGGATGCAGGTAGGGAACCTCCACGCTCAGCTTGAATAAATTGCGCTTCGTCCAGCTGGAAAGAAACTCGGTTGAATTCTCCTTGATGGTGGGTATTCCGATCAGCTCGCCAAAAAGATAGTAGCCATCCAGTTTGATTAGGGGGTTCAGGTTCATGAGAATGACGGCGACGCCGGTGATCAACATGATCTTGTACGCGAAGTCGTGCACCGGGCTGCCCGGCGGAGTTCCCCACCAGACAATGCTCGCCACCGAACAGAACATGAGCTCGGTCCAGATGCCGGCAATGATGGCGGCCACGCGCGGCCACTTGCCTCCGTAGACGTAGACCTCGCCCACTTCGCAAAAGAATGCCGGAGAAAGGTAGACCAGCATGAAGCCCATGTGATGCACCGCGCCGCCGAAGTGCTTGCAGGTCAGGCCGTGCGCGCTCTCGTGAAAAAAACCAAGACCGCAGAACAACAGCCAGAATTCTGCCAGATCGGCGGCGCTCTTGTCGGTGAAGGTGTAATAGCGCAAAGTGTCGCGCCAAATCTCGCTCCAACCGCCGATAAAGATTAGGGCCATGAGCGAGAACATGCCCAGCGTCAGCAGTGTGAACCACTTCGAATAAACGAAGCGTAGTCGCTGGTACAGACGTGTGAGGTAATGGTCTGGATCCCAGCTGGAAAAAGTTATCACCGAGAGATCGACTTTCTTGCGAGCGCGGCGGCGGCGCTCGTCGGCCAGCTTCTGGCTGGCGGTCGTAAGCTCGGCTGTGCGGTACCAGATGCCGCCCTCCTCCAGCGACTCGGCAAATTCCCGCACTTCTTCCTCCCCGAAGGCTATGCCGGTCTCCTGCCGGAAAAGCTCTATGATGTCGCTGTAAGAGCGTTCTCCATTGAACAGGTTGACGAGCTTCCATTGCTCGGGACTAAAGCGCATCACATAGCTTCCCCCTGAGACCATCGCGACCATGGTGGGCACGCCGCCCTCAATTTGCTCTCGCGCGATCAGGTTGGGGTGAATTTTCGGGAAGGACCTGCCGGCTCGGCGCGCGGGCAGTTCGGGAAGCGCGACGTTCAGAACCTCAGCGAGATTCATTGCGGCTTCCGCAGGCGGATGTTGGCGGTCATGCCCGGCCGCAAGCCGGAAGAGGGTCCCTGCAGTTCGGCAGTGACGTCGATGGTGTCGCTCGCGGGATCGACGACGGGACCAACCAGCACAACTTTGGCGGGATGCGATTCGCCGGGAGTAGAGGCGGTCGTGACCACAAGCTCGGTGCCCTTGCGCACCCTCCCAAGATCGCTTTCAGGAAGAGAAAACTTTATCCGCAAAGGCGCGACCGCCGATACCCAAAATAGGCGATCGTTCCGCGTGACCTCTTGCCCGGGGCGAATATAGCGTCGAGCTACAACCCCGTCAAAGGGCGCGTTGATCTTGGTTTTTTCCACTTCCAGTTCCAGCGAGCGTAAGCTCGCCTGAGCATATTTCAGATCTTCGCGCTGGCGTTGGACCTCAAACTCGGTGGCGTCGTATTGATACTTGGCCTTCTCTTCTTCAGACTTGGCGATAACGTTTGCGGCCCACAATTGCTCGGCGCGGTCGCGCTGGGATTGTGCGACTTTGGCGCTGGCCTCCCAGTTTTTGAGATCGGCGTCGGTGCTGCGGGCTTTGGCGGCGGCCGCGTCTCGATCGGCGCTGAGCTGGCGATCGTCAAGCCGAGCCAGCAGTTGACCCTTTTTTACGGGCGCACCCGTTTCGACAAAAACTTCTGCCACTAAGCCATCGCGCTGCGCCGCCAACTCGATTTGATTTTCGACCACGATCGGGCCGGAGGCGATGTAGTCCGGGGGCGGGGGTTGCTGAATCGCGGCTTCAGCAGGCTTTGGAGCGGCGGCTGCCGCATCTGCAGAGGTTGCATTCGAGCTGCAACCGACCGATAACGTTAGCGCCGTTGCCGCCAGCAGGCCCAGCCAGCAAAATCTACTCCGCTCATCAATGCTCCACATGAATCCCCCGGATCAAACTGCAACCTCTTAACGAGGTCAGAGACAAAACTCATCCGGCACTGCGAATTCTCCTGCAGCGACTAAGAGGCTGCGGGAAAAATCGCGCGGGCGGGCGAAAGCTAACCTCGGGCGCTAAAGCGCGGGAGCATGCTAGGCCACCTAAGGGCACGACTGAACGTCGCGCCCTTCCCGTCACCAACCAAACCAATTCCATAGCTTTGCCCACAGCCACATTCCGAAGCCTCTGAATAAAACGTATCCCGCGGGATGCCAGCCCACCGAGATTTTGCCGTGACCCTGCATCCCGGGACGAATCGCGCCTTCCGCATTGGCCACGTTGATGCGCGCAACAAAAACCTGCTGGTCCGACTCGACCTGGCTGCGCGGGCTGACTACGATCACGTTTCCGCGGAAGGTCTGCAGGGGATAACTCTCCAGCTTGAGAGACGCTGGCTCACCGACGCGAATCAACGTCACGTCTTCTTCGGGGACAGAGACGTCCACCGACACATTGGAAGTCTGAATCATCTCCGCAAAAACGTCGCTGTGCTGCAGGCGGCGGCCGACCGAGTTCTGTATCTGCGGCGTGGTCACGGTGCCATCGAACGGCGCGCGCAGGATGGTGCGATCGAGGCGCTCGCGCGCGCGCGCCAACTCCGCCTTCAGGTAGTCGACTTTGGTGCGTTCGTTTCCCGCCAGCGTGCCGTCGTTCGAGGCCAGAGCGCGATTCATTGTGGCCAACGCTTCCTGGTATTTGGCCTGAGAGGTGGCCACATCGGCGCGATAGTTCCAGTCTTCCAGCTCCGCCAGCGCCGCGCCTTGCCGGATATGGTCGCCCTCTTTGACATAAACATTCTTCACCACACCATCGACGCCGGCTTCGATTTGCGAAGTTCGCGCTGAAGTGACGGTTGCGTCTCCAATCACCCGCATGGGCAGCGGACAAAAAATCAGAAAAAGCCCGGCGGCGATGGCCAGCGCGATCACGGACCAGCGCCGGCTTTTTTCCATGGCCAGAAAACGTTTTTTCCGCTGCAGCAAAGGCTCCAGAAGATTGATGAACGGAACTTCCCGATAAAGGGATGCGTTGCGGAGGGCGACCGTGGCCTGGCCCGCCAACACTTTGATCATCTCCAGATGAGCCACGGTCAGAAAATCGGGATCGCTGCTTTCAAAAGAGAGCACACCCAGCCGACCCTGATCGTCGATCAGCGGCATGGCATAAAACGCCCGCATGCCCGACTCCGAAAAATAAGCGGCAAACTTAGCCTGAGTTTCGGCACGGGGATCGTTAATCTTTTCTCCGTGCTGCGTGATGTGAATTTCCTGGTTCGAGATCGAAGCCCACTCCAGCATCCCTTTCAAAGAAGAGACGGCAGGGTCCGAATGATTGATCTGGGTCATGCCCGAGACTGCTTTCAGTTGCAGCACGCCGCGCTGCTCCAGGCCGATGGCGGCGCGTTCGAAGGCGATGATGGCTTGCGTGTGATTGACCACAGCCTGCAGCACGCGATCCAGATTCAGGGTAGAGGTAATTTCGGCGCTGACCTGAACCAGGGTCTGCAGAATTTCGACCTTGCGCTCGGAGAGCAACAGGCTGGCGTTGTGTAGAGCGTTGCTCGCGGTCTCGCAGATGTTGGTAAGAAGGAACTCGTCGTCGTCATCGAAGGGCACGCCATCCAGCCGGTTCACGGCCTCAATCACCCCCACCAGGCTTTCCTGCTCCATCAGCGGCGCGCCCAGCAGGGAAAAAATGGGCGCATTGGTATTGCCGGCGTTGCGCTTGCGCAAGCGCTCGTCACCCGCATCGTCGATCAGAACCCCTTCGCCATTATCGGATATATCTCCCGCAACCCCGTCGCCCGGCCTCTGCACCTGGCCGATGGTTACCGTCGGATCGAAACCCTCCGATCGCATCAATTCCAGCGCGTCGTTATTCACCATCCACAGATTTACGGCCTGAACCCCCATCACCTCCTGAAACTTCTTGGCGATGATGCCGAGCAACTCATCCATCTCGAGAGTTGAGTTGAAGACCTTTTCCAGGTCGTACATCTGGGTAACGCGGCTGATGGAATGAAGGCTGGCGTTGCGTTCGGCTTCATAGGACCGAGCCGCGGCCAGCGCGGGCGACGCCAGCTTGGCCACCCGCTCCAGAGCCTCCAATATCGCTTCCGGAAATGGCTGCTCGTAACTGACCAGTTCGATGGCGCCGAACAGGACCTCATCTACGAAAAGTGGAACATAGGCGAGCGCGGCTATCGTCCGGCGAATATCGAGGTGGGCGTAGTCCTCGCGCTGCAATTCAGCGCCTTCGAAGACCATCAAGGTTTTGTTTTCCGCCACGCTGCCCAGCGTCCCGGAGTTGAATTCCAGCGCGCCGCCGACCTTGACCTCACCGGCAATTGCCTTCAGGGTCCAGGCCGGGTTATCCAGCTCCTCAATGATGTACACCACCACGGCGATGCCGGGGAGAAGTTGGGCGACCTGATCGGCCGTCACCTGGGCGCGGGGACGCACTTCGGCTCGCGCCAATAAGGCGGCGGCAAATTCGGCCACCGGAAGGATGAATTCAGACCTTTGAGTCGCCATGAAAGGCGTTTCGCACTACGCAAAATCTTCGCAGCGCAGATCGCCCGCCCAAAGGGGAGATTGCCCGGTCTCGGCGGGTGATTCGGCATCTTAAGCTGCCGGTGAAAAGCCGGTCAACTTTTATTTGAGAAGGGCAACCGAAGCCGGCCGGCACTTTGCATCTTTTTGCAGTATCCCCTAGAAAGCCGGGCGGCCGTCATTTACTATGGGCGACCAGAGCACAAGGCGCCAAGATGGCCGCAACCACCGAACCTAACCTGGAGAATGAACTTGGGCCCGCCGAGAGAGCGGCCGGCGCTTGCGTGTTCGTGCTCTTTGGCGCCGCCGGGGATTTAACCAAGCGCAAACTGGCGCCCGCGCTCTTCAACTTGGGTAAGGCGAAGCTGCTGCCGGAACACTTCGCGGTGCTCGGCGTTTCGGTCGACGACCTGGGCCTGGAAGATTTTCGCGACCAGGTCACCAGTTTTCTTCCCGCCGGGGCGGACTCGGCCGATGCCCTGGAGTGGTTCCGCAAGCGCTTGTTCTACCAGCGCGGCGACTTTGCCGATCCGGATACGTATACAAAACTCAGTGCGCGGCTGGCCGCGATCGACAGCGAGTTGCATACCGAAGGCAATTATCTATTTTATCTCGCGACGGCGCCCAAGTTTTTTTCTCCGATTGTGCAGCAGTTAGGAAGCGCGGGACTTTCGCGGCAGCAGGAGGGACGCTGGCGCCGCGTCGTCATCGAGAAGCCTTTCGGACACGATCTGGATTCGGCGCGAGCTCTGAATCGCGACATCAAAAGTGTCTTGCAGGAAGATCAGATCTTTCGCATCGATCATTATCTGGGCAAAGAGACGGTGCAGAACATCATGGTCTTCCGCTTCGACAACGCTATTTTCGAGCCCATCTGGAACCGCCGCTACATCGATCATGTGCAGATCACGAACGCCGAAACCGTTGGCGTGGAGCGGCGCGGCGGATACTTCGACACGGCAGGCACCTTGCGCGATATGGTTCCCAATCACGTGATGCAACTGCTCAGCCTGACCGCCATGGAATCTCCGGTCTCGTTTCAGGCGGACGCGGTGCGCAACGAGCAAGCCAAAGTTTTACACTCCATCCAACCGCTGAAATCGGACGACGTTCTGCAGAGTTGCGTGCGCGGACAATATGGCCCGGGAGTGCTCGGCGCGGAAAAAGTGGCCGGGTATCGGACGGAGCCCGGGGTCGCGGCGGAATCGCGCACCGAGACGTTTGTGGCATTAAAGCTGAACATCGACAATTGGCGCTGGGCCGGAGTGCCTTTTTATTTGCGCACCGGAAAGCGGCTGGCCTTACGGCACACTGAGATCGCAATTCAGTTCAAACGCATGCCCTTCGAGCTTTTTCGTAATGCGCCTTTTCGCACCCTGCACACCAATACGCTGGTCATTCAGATTCAGCCGGTGGAGGGAATTTCGCTGAGCTTTGGAGCGAAGATTCCGGGTCCTCTGCTGCGGGTTGGGTCGGTGGAAATGAGTTTTGAGTACTCGAAGTATTTCGGCGCCGACGCCTACACCGGCTACGAAGTGTTGTTGTATGACTGCATGATCGGGGACGCAACTCTCTTCCAGCGCGCCGACATGGTGGAAGCGGGCTGGAGGGTAGTCGATCCGGTATTGGACGTGTGGCGAGCCTTGCCGCCGCGCAAGTTTCCGAACTATGCCTCGGGAAGTTGGGGGCCGGCGGAGGCCGATCAATTGCTGCAGTTGAGCGGACGCCAGTGGAGGAGAATCGCACCATGATTCTTAATCAACAATGATTCTTGCCGGAGAGATCGGCGCAACCAACATACGGCTGGCGGCTTTTGAAACCGAGGGCAACCGGCTGCAATGTGTGGTGGAAAAGATTTACCTGAGCCAGCAGCACGACGGCTTGTCCGGCGTTCTTGCTGACTTCGTAAAGAGCGAAGGGATTCCCGTTCACAGCGCCTGCCTTGGCGTGGCCGGGCCGGTGCGCGCGGGACGAAGCAAAATCTCCAATCTGCCCTGGGTCATCGATGCGCAGGAAGTCGCCAAACAGCTAAGACTGAATTCGGTGGGACTGCTCAACGATCTCGAGGCTTACGCATACGGCATCGATGGCTTGGACTCAAAAGACTTCATCACGCTGAGCGAGGGCGCCGAAGATGCCGAAGGCAACCGGGCCGTCATTTCCGCCAAGACTGGGCTGGGCATGGCAGGCCTTTACTGGGACGGATTTCGGCATCATCCCTTTGCCTGCGAAGGCGGACACGCTGACTTCGCGCCGCGGAACGATCTGCAGATGGAATTGCTGGCGTACTTGCAGAAAAAGTACGGGCGCATCAGCTGCGAACGTATTCTCTCCGGGCCCGGCATCAAGAATATCTACGACTTTCTGCGCGACGCGCACAAGGCCGAAGAGCCGGACTGGCTGGGGGAGCAGATGAGCGCCGCACCCGACCCTCCGGCGCTGATCTCGCAAATGGCGCTCGAGGCTAAGGCTGCCATCTGCGATCAGGCCTTGACCCTTTTTGTCAGCGTCTTCGGCGCCGAGACCGGGAACTGCGCGCTGCATTACATGTCCACGGGTGGGATTTTTATTGGTGGTAGTATCGCCGCAAAGATCGTGCCCAAGATGAAGAATCCAGTTTTCCTGGAATCTTTTCTGGACAAAGGGCGCATGGAAGTCATCCTTAAGGACATGCCCATCAAGATCGTGGCCAATGACGACACCGGCTTGATTGGCGCGGCCCGCTACACGCTCATCCAGAAGGCATTTCGCAAGGAGACGAAATCCGCGTAATGAGATCGCCGTTGTGTAAGCAAGCTCAGTGCGACGACTGAAAAGTTTGGAAGTACGCGACCAGAGCCCGGAGCGTTGCGGCATCGTAGTTCGGGTTGGCGGGCATTTCTGCTTGGGGATTTTCTGCCTGCGGATTGCGAACGTAGGCGGCGAAGCGCTCCGGGGAAGCCTTCGCCCAGGCGGAGAGCACCAGCCAGGGATGGCGCGCCTTTTGACCGCCCACATCGCCCAGGTTGTGGCAGCGCACGCAATTCTGTTGGGCGATGCGATATCCGGCTTCAACGGGCGGGTCGGAAGCTTCGCGCGCAGGCGCAATGGCCGCGAGAAACTTTTTTTCGTTTCGAAATTCCAGAGCCATCACTCCCCACGGAATTTGCGCCTCCTCCTGATGAGCAAGGATCTTGAAGCCCGGGGCAAATTTCCGATGCGAGATCAGGTAGGGTCCCATGCTTTGACCGTGACCTTCCGCATCGGTGGGCCAGCGCTCCGGAGGTTGGCCGTTTATCTTCAACACCAGCAGCGGATGATGCCGGGATAGATAGGAATGCATGTAGTGGGCGTGATACCCGTCGCTGCAAATTGCAATCACGAGATCGGCGTCGGGATCGTGCGCGGCTGAGCGGATTAGATCTTCCAGCGAAACGCCGGTGATCTCCGTTGGCCGGGCGAAGTTCGCGTCGTCGGTGACGGTATACGTGACCTGCGGCAGGGTGAGCAGATCTTCGCGGCTGAGATAGCGCGGGCCGCGTGGCGGCAGGCCTTCCACGTCTCCGCCGATGGCAAGGTCGTCGTCTGATGATTTTGCGATGTGAGCCTTCGCCATCAGGCCGGATTGCGCGGAGGGCGCCGCGACCGAGGCAACCGAACAATAATGCGCCATCACGGCAGCGCAGATGCTCGCGGAGAGAAAAATAAAGCCCAGCTTTCGCATGGCACATGGTAGCGGAGCCGCACCCAGCAAGCAACAACGGCGGCGCGCTGTGGTAAAGTGACTCCACTTCGCGCGCGGGGAGGCTCGCATATACGATGGAAAGTAAGGCTGAAGCCCGGCTGCGAGAGCTGGGAATTCAACTTCCTGAAACGCCTGCGGCCGGCGGAAACTATGTAGCCGCCAGGACGGTCGGGCACGTGGTCTATCTGGCGGGCGTGATTTCGATGGATGGGGAGAGCGTGATCGCTGGGACGGTAGGAGCGGACCGCACGATTGACGAGGGCTACGCAGCCGCGCGGGCTTGCGCTCTGAACCAACTGGCGGTGCTGAAAAAACATTTGGGATCGCTCGACGCAGTGCGCAGCGTGATCGGCGTGAATGGATACGTGAATGCCGTCGCCGGTTTTGCCGACTCGCCGAAGGTGATCAACGGCGCGTCGGATCTTTTGGTCGACGTGTTTGGCGAGGCTGGACGCCACGTTCGGGCTGCGATCGGCGTTTCAGCGCTGCCCAAGCATGCGCTCGTGGAAGTGCAGATGACGGTCGAGGTGTAGCGTGGCCACGCATACTCTCTCCGCTGAGCCTACACATTCGCGCTGGAATCGGGCGCTGACTGCGCGCCTTACGATTGCGCCGGGCGATACGGTGCATCTTGAATGCGTCGATTCCAGCGGCGCGCAGGTGCGGCCGGGAATGGCGCTGGGCGAGTTTTTGGAGATTGACCGCGGCCGCATTCACGCGCTCACCGGCCCCATCTTCGTCAGTGGGGCCGAACCTGGCGACGCTCTGCAAGTGGACGTGCTGGAAGTTGCGCACAAGGGTTGGGGATGGTCGAGCGTGATCAGCGGCCTCGGCTTTCTCAAAGATCGCTTTCGCGAACCCTATTTATTTCATTGGCAACTCGAGGGCGAAGTCAGCCGGTCGCTCGCGCCAGCGCTGGTTCCGCTGCGGCCTTTCTGCGGCGTGATGGGAGTTGCGCCCGCCGAAGATGGCGAGTTCCGAACCCGTCCTCCGGGAATTTTCGGCGGAAACTTGGACGTCCGCGAACTTTACCCCGGCGCCACACTGTATCTGCCGGTGCTCAACTCGGGCGCCCTATTTTCCGCCGGAGATGCTCATGCCGCGCAGGGCGACGGCGAGGTGTGCATCAACGGAATCGAATGCCCCGCCGATGTTGCTCTGCGATTTGCACTGCACAAACGAAAGCCGCTCGCCGGGCCGATGGTCGAGTCTCGAGCGCAGGCGCAAGCGACCGAAGCTTGGATCGTGGTCGAATCCGCACCGGACGCAATTGCAGCGGCCCGTGCCGCCACCTCGCGGATGATCGATTTCCTGATGGCACGCTGGGGGTTCTCCGACGTGCATGCCTACCTGCTCTGCAGCGTGGCTATGAATTTGCGCTTGAGCCAGGTGGTGAACGAACCAATGTATACGGTGAGTGCGGGGATGCCGAAACGTGTGCTCCCGGATCGGAGAATGTTCTAGCATTGCTTATCAACCATCCCGAAATTGTCGCCGAGTTGCGGGCGTTGTATGCGCGCTATGAAAGCGCGCTCGTGGAGAACGATGTCGAGACGCTGAGCAATCTGTTTTGGAGTTCTCCGCATGCCGTACGCCTGGGAGTGGCCGAGAATCTATACGGCATCGAGGAGATTGCCGCTTTCCGCAAGCAACGTTCTCGGGCCAACTTGGCGCGAACGATTCGGCGGCTGGACATCGTCACGTTCGGACGCGACTTCGGCAGCGTCACGCTCGAATTCGAGCGAACCGTCGATGGCAAACTGACTCGTGGCCGCCAGAGCCAGATGTGGGCCCAGCTTCCGGAGGGCTGGCGCATCGTCTCCGCACACCTATCGTTGTTGCCGTAAAGCGCAATCAGTTCTTATCGATTAGCTCGCACTCACAGTGACGGAAAGCATCTCCGCCGGCGAACCGTAAAAGCGCTCCTGCAACTCCGCCACCGAGGAAAACAATTTTCCCCGCACGTGCCGGGCCGGGAACGTGAATGTGATCGACGGCTCGTCGAACGGATACGGATCGAGCACATAATGGCGAGATTCGACGGCCTTCACCGTCACCCGGCTGGACTCTCCATCGCGCAAGGGCAAGGGATGGAGCAGGTGAGCGGGCGCGCGAAAATCCACGCAGGTGAGCAGAGAAAGATTGTCGGTTGCCTGCAGCAGCCGGAAATGATCGCGAATTGCGGATTCGGTGGTCTGCTCCGTAGAGAACTTTTCGTCGGCGGCGATGTCACGTAGCAGCGAGTGCTGGAGATGCTTTTGCCGCTCGAGGAACTCATCGAGCAGCGGCAACTGATCGGGCGCGATGGTGGAGCGATCGGCGTGCTCCGATAAAAGACTGTAGGTGTGCATCGAAATCAGAATGGCGGCATAAGGATCTTCAGCCGCAATCAAGCGCACGGCGCGGTCGCGCACCGCGAGGTAATCCCCGAGATCGATTTCTTCAAAGGCGGAATATTTCCCCACCAGCTCCATCGAGAACGCGCTGGGCTTGCCCTGACGGGTGATTTGCGGAGACGCGTCGCGCGCAATCCAGCCGTCGTCGTGCAGTGCAATGCCCTTCAGGACATGAGCGCGTGGCTCCGGCGGCAGAAAACGTTCGTTGCCCCAACGTTGGGCGAAAGCTCCCGCCAGGCGAGCATGGTCCGGATGCGTCACCAGCCACCAGCCTGTTTCCGTCTCCAGCCGCAACATATCTTCCTCCCAAGGCTTTGATTTATTCGGATTCCGGCGTGCGCGCCGACTCATGCCAGCGGTGCAGGAAATACCACTCCAGAAAAGTCACGATGAAGAAAAAGGCGAAGCCGAGCACCGTGGCCGCCAACACCAGCGCAAACAGATAGGCGGTCTGCAATTGCGAAGACGCGTAGAGAATCGAATATCCCAGCCCGCCTTCGCCGACGCGGCTCGATCCCGCGTAGAGCTCTCCCGTGATGGCGCCGATCACGGAAATGCCGCTGGCGATGCGAATGCCAACAAACAGCGACGGCACCGCGTAGGGCAGCCGAAGTTTGAATAGCACTTGCCTTGAAGAAGCATTGTGCATGAGAAAAAGATGGATCAGGTTTTCGTCGACGCTGACCAGCCCGTGCGTGGTGTTGGCGATGATGGGCGCAACCGAAATGATGAAGGCGATGAGCGCCACCGAGGCCGTGCCCGCACCCACCCACATTAGAATCAGCGGAGCGATAGCCACGATGGGCACCGTTTGTAGCAAGATTGTATAGGGGTAAAGCATGCGCCGTACCCAGCGAGATTGCGCGAAGAGCAGGGCGATGAGCACGCCTGCCAGCACGCTGGCGATCAATCCCCCGCCGGCTTCTTCGGCGGTGATGAAAGAAGACGTGAGCAACGAGGGAAATCTCGCCACCACGGCGCGGGCCACAGACCATGGCGAAGGCAGCATGAAAGGCGGGACGCGAAAGATCCAAATCACGCACTGCCACAACAGCAGCAACGCCGCTAAGACACAGAACGCATTCGCCAAGGGAAGAAGCTGCTTTTTCATGCCAGCGACGCCTCCCTCAAGATGCGCGATATCTGCAAGGCCACCGTGCCGAACTCTGCTCTCGCTCGCAGCGCGGCAGTTCTAGGAAACACAAGAGCTATGGGCACGACGGCGTGAATGCGTCCCGGATTCGCTGCGAGCACCACAATTCTGGTCGAGAGAAACACCGCCTCAGCCACCGAATGAGTCACGAACACCGCGGTCCATTTCTGTTCTTCGCGCAAGCGCAGCAACTCTTCGTTCAGGCGGTCGCGCGTCATTTCGTCGAGCGCGGCGAAGGGTTCGTCCATCAGCAGCATCTTTGGATTCGTGGCCAGAGCGCGCGCAATCGAGACGCGCATTTTCATTCCACCCGAGAGTTCCCTCGGATACGCATCCCCGACGGACGCGAGCCCGACGAGATCGAGCAGCAACTTGGTTTTTTCGCGGCGCCGGTCGGCGCTGGCTCCCTCCAATTCCAGCCCAAGTCCAACGTTGTGGCGGACGCTGCGCCAAGGCAGCAAGGTCGGATCCTGAAAAATGTAAGAGACGGTCTCGCGGGCGTTTTTGGGCGTCATGCCATCGACACGAATCGTTCCTGAACTTGGCGGCGTGAGCCCGGAGATCAATTTCAGCACCGTCGACTTGCCGCAGCCCGAGGGGCCCAGAATTGTGACGAACTCTCCTTTGGCGATGGTGAGATCGAGTGCGCTGATCACGACGCGGCCGTTGCCGTAGACCTTGCTCACTCCGGCAAGTTCGACCTGCGGCGCGACGAATTCCGGCGTCATCAAGCGCCCTCGCTCACGGGAAGATAGAGGGCGGAACGACGCCCGGAGTCGTGGTATACGATTTGAGTCGAGCGCCGCCAATCCCACGATGTGGCGCGGCAGGAGGGCACCTCGCTTCCAGAATTGCGGTCGTATAGAGGGAAGGCGCTGCTGGCGATTTCGAGCCGGATGCGCTCGCCCGCAGCGAAGCAGCAGGAAGTGGGAGCGAGATCGAACTTCCACGCGTGGACCGCGTCCGCTCTGTAGCCAGCCCCCGCAAACAGCCAACTCGAGCGCGCAATTCCTATGCAAATGAATTCCGCACCGCCATTCGGCCGGACACGAACTAACTTCGCGCTGAAGTCGCTATTCGCCGCCGAAGTGGAGCCGAAAAGAACGATTCGCGGCGTGCCGAACACTCGCACCGGTTGCGAGAGCGGCTTGGAGGTATAGACCAGCAGGTTATTTCCCAACTCCAGCGCAGCCTGATCAAATGGGCCGCTGGGCGCGGCAACGCCAACGGGCGCTAGCAATGGCACTTCGGGATCGTAAACGAAAACGTCTGGCGGTTCCTCAGCGGTGGGTGGGTATGATCTCAGCTCGCCGTTGCCCTTGCGCGAGTTCGATCGCCCCGCGCTATGCAGGTAGAAAGCGCAATTCGCAGCGGTTTCAAAAGCTTCAGCCCTCCGCCACGAATTTTCTCCGAGAACAAAATGGCGAATCTTCGGCTCGCCCGCGAATTCTCCCGAATCTTTCAGCCAATGATTGAACCAGCGCAGCAAAATCGCATCGGTATCGAGCAACGCCTCGGGGCCAAAGTCCGAGGCGCCAACGCCATCCCCCCACGGAATGTGCTGCCACGGGCCGGCGATCAGATATTGATGATCGCGGGCAAAGTCGCTTCCCGCGCCGCTAGCCAGCGAGAGAAAACCTTCGACGCTGCCCTCGAGATAGGTGTCGTGCCACCCGGAGATATGCAACGCGGGTACGATTATTTTGTAAAGAGAGCGACTCACATCGAGAGCAGCCCAATAATCTCCCGGCTGCGCATGATCGAACCAATCGAGAACATAGGTGGGAAGGCCCTCGCCGTGCAGCGCCGGATGCTCGCGGAAAGGCTGAAAGCCGGTTTGCGCGGAGAGATTCGCCCAAGCCTGTTCCAGGCGGTCGCTGGCCTCGCGCAGTTTTTTGCGTCGCGCATCGGCCTTCAACATTTGCAATCCCCAGCCTAGAGCCGAGGCCAGGCGCAGCGCTCCATGGCGATAGAACCAGCCCTGGTAAAGATCGCAGGCGGTCATGCCGGGCGAGATGCAAATCAAACCCTCGGGCTGTTCGGCAGCGGCGAGCAATTGTGTCGCGCCCTGATACGAGAAACCATACATGCCGATGCGGGTGTTCGATTCGGCGCGAGTGCGCAGCCACGCAATAGTTTCCGCGCCGTCGCGCGCTTCATGGCGGAAGGGATAGAACTCACCCTCAGAATCGCCGCGCCCGCGCACGTCCTGAATCACGACGTTATAACCCTGGCGCGCGAACCAAATCGGATGCGCATAGACGACCGTCGACGCGATGTCGCGGCCGTAGGGCTGCCGCATCAGCAGCGTCGGTTGAGCGCCGGCCTGCGGCGGATAATAATGATCCGAAACCAGGTGAACGCCATCCGGCATGCGGCAGCGCACGCCGCGCTCAAGCCTTACGCCGTGGCCGCAATCGACCCAATCGGTTGTTTTCGTATGCGAGAGTCTCATGCTCGGTAGACCATGATCAGCGCGGATTCGGGTAACGGGCCATGGCCTGCAGCGCGGCGGCCAGGCGCCTAGCGGCCTGCTCCAGCCAGCGAGCGCCGTTCTCCGCGGTCGCAGGACGCGGGTCGCCCATCACGCCGCTGATCGCAATGTCGCGCGTGAGCCAGGCAAAGGTCGCGGGCGCGTTCTCGGGCAGCAGCAATTCCGGATTCGCAGCATCGGCAATGTAATTCGCGGTATACGCCGAGCGATCAACGAGCTCCGGCACCGAAGCCAGCAACAGTGCGGTTTCGACCTCGCCGGCGTGAAAACCGTAGGCTCGCTCCTGCGGACTCAGACCTTCGAACGAAGCTCCGCCGGAGCCGTGCAGCGCGAAAGTTCGCAAGCCGAACTCAGCGCGCAAGTCGCGCGCCATGACATCGATCAACGCCGTGTTGCCGCCATGCGTGTTGTAGAGGACGAGTTTTTGAAACTTCGCGCTGGCTAAGCTTGCCCCCAGGTCACGCAGCACGGCCATGAAAGTTGCGGCGCTCACGGAGAGGGTTCCCGCGAAACCGATGTGCTCGTTGCTCTTGCCGTAGTGAACCGGAGGAAGCGCGTATACCGGAAGATCGGCGGGGAGCTTCTCGAACGCGTGGCCGAGCAGCAAATTGTTTATCAGCGTGTCTGTGGCCAGCGGCAAATGGTGGCCGTGTTGCTCGATCGCTGCAGTTGGCAGCACCAGTAATGTGGAATCGCGAGGCAGAGCGTCGACTTGTTTCCAGTTGAGATAGGCGAAATTGCGAGCGTCGGGAAGCCACGTCTTCATCGCGCCGTGCCTGTGGCCGCCACTTCCTCGGCGCGAAAGGTAATCATCTTGCCCGGATTCAACAGGCCCTTCGGGTCGTAGCGCATTTTGGCGAGCAGTTGCACATTGTCGCCGCGGTAGCGGCCGCCGCCCTCTACGTTGTTCACGTGAGGATTGGCCACAAATACTCCGATCTCGCGGCAGAACGCGATCATTTCGTTCAGCCGTTCTTCGGTGGTGTAGTAGACCAGCGGGATCGCTCCGGGAATCACCTGGCCGCTGCCGTTTTTCATGAATTCCATGTGGAAGAGAATTTCGTGGCCGAAGCGTTCGCGCAATCGCCGCATCTGCTCGCGCGCTGCGGCGGGATCGAAGCCACACTGCAGGTAGGTATAGGCCGGATCGCTCTTCAGCGCCCACAGCGTGGTGTGGTTCCAGGTGTAGTCGGAGAGAAGCGGCAGGGTGCGCAGCCCGGAATACGCGCCCGAGTACGTGATCTCGCCGCCAGCGGCGCGGGCAGCGCCCTCCAGCATGGCAAGCTGTTGCGAGGAAATCAGAAAGAAGATCAGATGCTTGCCCGGCGGCGTGTACCGTTTGACTGGCGTAAAGAACGACGGGATCGGCCACTCCAAGGTCGTCACCAGGCGTTTGATCCAGGATTCACCGATCGCGATGCGCTCGCTGAAGTCGAAAGCCGTATCGAAACCGTCGAAGGCAACCACGCACTGCGACCACTCCACAGTCGGAGTCAGAGCCAGCCAGATTCGGGTAATCACGCCATTCGTACCCCAGGCGTGGAGGATGTCGTGCACGGCTTCGCCTTCGTGGAAGACCACGCGGGGCTCGGCTTCCATGGTTACCACTTCGAGAGCGCGCACTGTATTGAAATCGCGCAGGCCGCCGTGGGCTACGGAGCCGATTCCACCGCTGCCGCCGCCGAGAAATCCGCCCACTGACGCCTTGGCGATGGTCGAAGGGTAACAGCGCAATTCCCAGCCCAGCTTGCGCGCCTCAGTCTCCAGCATGCCTAAGCGCACGCCCGGCTGGCAGACGGCGACGCCATCTGCGCCGATGGATTCGATGCGGTCCATGCGAGCCAGATCGAGCACCACGCCGCCTTGCAGCGGAACAGCCTGGCCGTAGTTACCGGTGCCAGCTCCGCGCACGGTGACCGGGATTGCTTCGCTCCGGCAGTAGCGCAGCACTTGCCGAATTTCTTCGGAATTGAGCGCCTGCACCACAAAGTCTGCGACTTTGCCGTCCAGCTGTTTGCGCAGCACGGGAGAGTACCAGTAGAAGTCGCGCGAAAGCCGTTCGACCACCTGCGGCTGCGTGAGAACGCGGGACTCGTCGCCGAGAATTTTAACGACTGTGCGAACCCGATCCGGATTCATATGTAGTCTAAGAGAAAAGGTCTAATCCGCTGAATGAGGCCTCTAGCTCTTACGATTGCTCCAACTGCGGAACGCCTTCTGCATATTCGGATGCGTAAATAAAGTCTTAAAGAGTTCACGCAGCACCGGCCCTTGCACTCGACACTTCATGTCCGCCCGCCGGGCGATCTCTTTCGCCGGAACATAAATCTGCAGGCAATGGCGACTGGCGTCGGCGATGGTCGCGCCAAAGACGACTCGATCCAACCGCGCCCACAGCGCATTCGCCATGCACATGGGGCAAGGCTCGCAGGTCGAATACATGGTATACCCGGCGAGTGAAGGACTCTTGAGCTTCTTGCATGCCCGGCGCACGGCACGCAACTCGGCGTGCGAACTGGGATCGGATTCACGCATCACCGCGTTGGTTGCGCGCATCAGCCGCTCGCCGCTTCGGCTATTCACGAGGAGCGCACCAAACGGCACGGGGCGCACGGACTCCAAAGTTCGGGCGGTAAAGCGGTAAAGCTCGCGCATGCGCTCCTCGTCCAGCCGAGTCACACGAGTGCTACCGGCTGCCGGGCTCGCCATGGGCGCACTGTAGCAGCAGCACGCCTCGCCCGACAATCAAAAAAACAGCAGGGTCGCATCGTTAAATCTTGTACTCCGATGAACCGGCAACCATCCGCCAACAATGCTAGGCTGCTCGCATAAGTCCGCTGCAGACTGACTATGAGTAAATTCCGGATTTACCTCGCGGGTTGTTTCATTCTTTTCGTCACGGCACTCCTGGCTGGCTGCCAGAAGGCACAACCTGTGAACAGTCAAGGCCTGGCGAGAATCATCTTGCAGGCCGACTGGTATCCCCAGCCCGAGCACGGAGGCTTTTATACGGCGTTAGTGAAGGGCTATTACAAGGGGGAAGGGCTCGATGTAAGCATTCAACCCGGGGGTCCTTACGTGTCGGTGCCGCAGCAGGTGGCTTCGGGCGCGGCGCAGTTTGGCATGGCGAGTTCGGATCAGATTCTGGAATCCGTCGCCGCTGGGCAACCCCTGATTGCGGTCGCCGCTACCATGCAACGCGATCCACAGGGCATCATGGTCCGCAAGGACTCGCCCATTCGCACATTCGCTGACTTGAACGGGCATACGGTCGCAGTGAAACTCGGCTCTACCTGGTTCGAATATCTATTGAAGCGCTACAAGCTCAACGGCGTGCGCGAAGTCCCGGCCACTTTCAGCGTAGCCAATTTCGTAGCCGATCCAGGGTATATCCAGCAGGCGTTCGCGACTTCGGAGCCGTTTTTTGCCCGTCAGGCAGGGGTCGAGACCCGTGTGCTCCTGACCAGCGACGCCGGCTACAACCCCTACCGCGTGATGTTCACGACTCGCGACTTCTTAAACCAGCACCCCGACCTGGTGGCGAAATTCGTGCGCGCCTCGATGCGGGGATGGCGGGATTATCTCAACGATCCAACGGAGGGAAACGCGGCAGTCTCAACAGTGAACCCAGCGCTGAATCATGATTGGATGCAGTTCACCTGGCAAGCCTTGCGCGACGGCGGCTTCGTGACCGGAAACGATCGCTCCGGAAGACAACTCGGAACAATGGAGCCGGAGCGTTGGACCACGATGTACAACCAGCTCATGGAATTGAAAGTGATCGAAAAGCCTTTCGATCCTGCGACAGCCTACACCCTGCGCTTCATGCCGTCGCCATAAAGTATCGCCGAATATCACAAAGCGTTGTGCTGCATGGCCCGCCCAGCCGCCTGGTGATTATTTCGCTCTTATTTCTTTTCCAAAAGGATTTCTCGCCTAAATCTCGTTATCAATGATGAAGCTGACGCATGAGGCTTCCAGCGCCCAGTTCGAGCGGAGAGTGCGTGGCTGGATCACCAGAGATCCACCAACGGCCGACTTCAGGCGTCATCTTTTTTCAACTTCCATGAAACGTTTGCCGCGCCTGCTTCGATCTCGCACTGCCCCTGTTCTTGTCCACGAGAGCGGCGCTGAAGGTTGTGCAACTCATCTCAGCGACTGCTGTCGCTGCACCCTCTAGCTCCCCGTGGACATTTGGCACTGGTTCTGCGCCTGGCGGTAGCAGCTTGGCGACTGCCGGAAGCGGCGTTCGAAAGCGCGAGAGAAGCTGGAGGCGTGCTCCTACCCCAAGGTGGTGGCGACCTGTGGGATGCTCATAGCCGTATGCGCGCTGCCATCACCGCTTTGAGAGTATTGTTCCGGGCCGGCGGCGCGCCCAGTGTCCCGAATGCGCCAGCGAAAAACTCGAGCGCCAGCTTGAAATCTTTAGCCAGGGCCAGCCCGGCGAAAAAGCGCGCGCGCTCAACAGCGATGCTGTGATTGCTCACGTTCGCGCCCTGCTGGCAGACATACCCACAATGCCTCGACACAAGACTGGCGGATTCGGCACTCTCGGTCTTTGTTCGCGGCGTGCGACGGTAGTTCGATATTGAGACTCCGCGTCGCCCGAGAGCGGCATGGAATATCAACAACGCTTCCGAGCATTTGGCGGAGGCGCGTCCGCTATGCGGCGGGGTCGTAATTCAGATTTTGCCCGAGCCAGCGCTCGACGTCGGCCACGGCCAATGCTTTGCGTCTGCTATAGTCGGCAACCTGATCGCGATCGATCTTGCCGAGGCTGAAATATCGCGATTCCGGATGCGCGAAGTACAGCCCGCTCACGCTCGATCCCGGCCACATGGCAAACGACTCGGTGATCAGCATCCCGGTGTTCGCCTGCACATCGAGCAAACGCCACAGCGTTCCCTTCTCGGTATGATCCGGGCAAGCCGGATAGCCGGCCGCCGGCCGTATGCCCCGATACTTCTCTTGAATGAGATCCGCATTGCTCAGGCCTTCGCCGCAACCGTAACCCCACTCCTGCCGCACCCGCTTGTGCAGGCACTCGGCGAAAGCTTCCGCGAGGCGATCGGCGAGGGCCTCTGCCATGATCGCGTTGTAGTCGTCATTTTTCGCTCGGAAGCCGTCGCACAGTTCCTTCAATCCGATCCCGCTGGTCACTGCGAAGGCGCCGATATGATCGCGCAACCCGGTTTCCCTGGGCGCGATAAAATCGGCCAATGATCGGCAGGGTTCGCTGCCCTCTTTATTCGATTGCTGCCGCAGGAAGTAGAATCGCTCCAGCACATTTTCGCGCGTCTCGTCAGCGTACAGTTCGACATCGTCGCCCACGCCGCTGGCTGGAAATAATCCGTACACACCTCTTGCGGTGATGAGCTTCTTCTCAATGATGGCGTCCAGCAGAGCATTAGCTTCAGTGAAGAGCTGGCGGGCCTGCGCACCCTGTACCTCATGCTCGAGAATACGAGGATAAATGCCTTTCAGCCCCCAGGTGTGAAAGAACGGACTCCAGTCAACGAATTCGCGCAGCGTCGCCAGCGGAAACTTGTCCAGCACGCGCACACCAGTAAACGCGGGCTTCGGCAGGTCTTCCGCCCGCCACTGGATCGGAGTCCGCCGCTGGCGCGCGGTCTCAAGGGAGACGACCGTCTGGCGCGGCGCGGAATGCGACTTGCGCAGCGCCTCGTAATCGGCGCGATGTCGCGCCACGAACGCCGGTTTGCCTTCGTCGCTCAGCAGGCTGGTCGTCACCGGCACGGCACGGCTCGCATCGAGGATATGAACTACCGGCTCGCTGTAATGCGGCGCAATTTTGATGGCCGTGTGCGCGCGGCTGGTGGTCGCCCCACCGATCAGCAACGGCAATTTGAATCCCTGCCGCTCCATCTCGCGTGCCACGTGCACCATCTCGTCGAGCGACGGAGTAATCAGGCCGCTGAGTCCAATCAGGTCCGCCTTCTCCGCCTTGGCCCGTTCGAGAATCTTCTCGCACGGGACCATCACCCCCATGTCGATCACTTCATAGTTATTGCAGGCGAGCACAACGCCCACGATGTTCTTGCCGATATCGTGAACGTCTCCCTTCACCGTGGCCATGATGATTTTTCCCTGTGCCTTCACCACCTGGCCAGAGGCCGCCATGGCAACTTTTTCCGCCTCCATGAACGGCGTCAGATGCGCTACCGCCTTCTTCATTACGCGGGCGGACTTCACCACCTGCGGCAAAAACATTTTGCCCGCGCCGAACAAATCGCCGACCACGCTCATGCCCGCCATCAGCGGGCCTTCGATGACTAACAAAGGCCGGCCGAACTTCAGGCGCGCTTCCTCGGCATCGGCTTCAATGTAGGTGTCAATTCCCTTCACCAATGCGTGAGAAAGACGTTCCTCGACCGTGCCGTTGCGCCACTCTTCGGCCTTCTTCTCGCTGACCGCCTTCCCGGCGCCCTTGAGGGTTTCGCCGTACTCGACCAGCCGCTCGGTCGCATCGGGACGCCGATTTAGCAGCACGTCTTCCACCAACTCTTTCAGCTCAGGCTCAATCTCTTCGTAGACCTCGAGCATGCCGGCGTTCACGATGCCCATATCCATGCCCGCGGCGATGGCGTGATAAAGAAACGCGGAATGCATGGCCTCGCGGACCTTATTATTGCCGCGGAAACTGAACGATATATTCGAAACCCCGCCGCTGACCTTGGCGTGCGGCAAATTCTTTTTAATCCAGCGCGTGGCATGGATGAAGTCCACCGCGTAGTTGTTGTGCTCCTCCATGCCGGTGGCCACGGTGAGAATATTGGGATCGAAGATGATGTCTTCGGGAGGAAAGTTCACTTCGTCGACCAGCATGCGGTAGGCGCGTTCGCAGACACGAATCTTGTCGTCGTAAGTCGCAGCCTGGCCCTGCTCGTCGAAGGCCATCACCACCACGGCCGCGCCATACTTCAGAACTTTGGCGGCGTTCTGGCGAAACCTTTCTTCGCCTTCCTTCAGCGAAATCGAATTAACGATTCCCTTCCCCTGCAGGCACTTCAGCCCGGCCTCGATGACCTCCCACTTCGAGGAGTCCACCATGAAAGGCACCTTCGCCACTTCCGGTTCGCTCCCGAGCAATTGCAGGAAGCGCGTCATCGCCGTGACGCCGTCAATCATGCCCTCATCCATGCAGATGTCGAGGACGTTCGCTCCGTTCTCGACCTGCTGCCGGGCCACGCTCACCGCTTCTTCATACTTGCCTTCTTTGATCAGCTTTGCGAACTTCGGCGAACCGGCCACATTGGTTCGCTCTCCGATCACGATGTAGACGCCGGGCTGCTGCGTGAAAGGCTGCGATCCCGAGAGGCGGAGCGGTTTGCTCTCCACCGCCTCGGGCACACTTATGGTTTCGAGCACGCTCACGCTCTGCTCCCGGTCGGGAGTGCGTATGACCCTTCAACGAGAGTCGTTCCCCACTTTCGCGGAGGCAGGCCTTCGAGCGCCTTCGCGATCGCCGCGATGTGGTCGGGCGTGTTGCCGCAGCAGCCGCCGGCGATGTTGATCAGCCCTCCCTGGGCAAACTCGCGCAGATAACGGGCCATGTCCTGCGGCCCGAGATCGAAGCCGGTCTCCGACAGCGGATTCGGCAGGCCAGCGTTGGGGTAACAGGAGATCGCCACGTCCGCCTTCTCCGAAAGATCTTCGAGGAACGGATACATCAGATCTGGACCGAGCGAGCAGTTGAGTCCCACCGACAACGGTTTCACATGCCGCACCGCGTTCCAGAATGCCTCCGTAGTCTGCGCCGATATCATCGTTTCGCCGCCGCGTCCTACCGCCGCCGAAATCATCACGGGCAGTTCCTTGCCCTCTTGATCGAAAACCTCACGGAGGGCGACCAGTGCGGCCTTGGCGTTCAGAGAATCAAAAATGGTCTCGACCAGCAACAAGTCAACGCCGCCAGCCATAAGAGCGCGCGCCTGCTGCGCGTAAGCTGCCTTGACCTGATCAAAAGTGACTACGCGAAAGCCCGGATCGTCGGCATCGGGCGAGTTCGAGAGCGACACGGTCAGCGGCCCTATCGCGCCCGCTACGAAGCGCTGCCGCGAGGTTGCGCTTCCTACACGATCGGCCCATTCGCGGCACTGCCGCGCCGATTGCTCATTGATGTCCCAAGCCAGCGTGCCGAGAAATGGATCGTCGACAACTTTCTGATAGAACTCTGGATCCTTGCGGCCACCGCGCTCCCGCGGGTCGTCGACAAAAAACTCGCTCTGCGTAATGCTGGTCGCGCCGAAGGTGTTGGTCTCGATGATGTCGGCTCCGGCCTCCAGAAAGCGGCGATGGATGTCGCCAATGATCTCCGGCTTGGTCAGCGAAAAGAGGTCGCCATTATTCAAAAGGCTCTTCTTCGAGTCCTTGAATCGCTCCCCTCGGATATCCGCTTCTTTCATGCCATAGGTGCGGATGGTCGTCCCCATCGCTCCATCGATGATGGCGATTCGACTCTCGAGGATCTTTTCCAGCGGATGTTGATGAGCTTTTGCCATATCTTCTAGATGACCCCAGGCGGCCTACAATTCGGGCCTAACCGTGCGGAAATTGGGCACCATGCGCCTTCCTTAATTATAGCGATTGACCGGATGTTAACGACCTGCCGGAAGTAATCGTGACAGAAAGGCTGCATCACCCCATTCGCAAGCCGCTTGTCTAGAAGGGAATCTCCTGCCAGGCAGCGAAATTCTGCGCTTGACAGGCCGGAGGAACGAAAGTAAAAGTTATTAATCGCAATGATTCGAAACCTCGCCTCCGCCGTGGCTGCGCTCATGCTGCTGCTCCCGCTGCGGGCGAGCTCCGACTCGGCAAAGCAGAACTGGACCAACTACACGCGCATCGGGGCGTATGGGCTCCGTAGCGATAATGCCGCGCGCATCGTCCGCAGCGCGCAAGAGGATGGAGTATTCGGCATCGAGGTCGATAATGACATCGAGGGCCGCTACGAAAGCTTTGTCCACCCGGAAGACAAGCTGAAGGCGATCCGCGACGTGGCCGAGAAGGCACACGCGGCGGGCAATTACGCCTTCGTTTACATCGCCGGCACCGAGTGCATCACCTCGAACGCGGACAAGACTCCGCACACGCTGGCCAAGGAGCACCCTGACTGGCTGCAGCGCAAGCTCACGGGCGAGCCTGCCATCTTCGGCGGCGGCAGCGCTTTCTGGATACAGAAAGGCGATGAGGACGTTTGGGTCAGTCCCTACGCGCCCGATTGGCGCAAACTTTATATGGAGCGCGTGCGCCAGATTGCGGGCACGGGCATCGACGGAATTTACGTGGACATCCCTTATTGGATGACGCACTTCGACGGCTGGGAGGACACCTGGGCCAGCTTCGACGACTACACCGTGGCCACGTTTCGAAAAGAAACAGGGCTGGATGCAAAGAAAGATCTCAAGCTGGGAGATTTTTCAGACGCCAATTTTCGCCAGTGGGTCGACTTCAGAATTCAAACCTTCACCGAATTCATGCAAGAGATCGACCGCAATGCCAAGAGCGTGAACCCGGCGATCAAGACGATTCCGGAGATTTATCCCGGCATCGAAAAAGAGTCGGTTCGCGTGGGCGCCGATGTTTACAGCCTTTACGGAGTGGTGGATGCCATCGCGCACGAATACGAATTCGGCGCAGGCGACCACATGGCGTCGTCGCGAACGCCGCTCGATTGGTTCGACTATCAGGTGGGGATGCACTCCTTTCGGGCCTTCGCGCAGGGCAAGGCCACCTGGATTCTGAACTACTCGTGGGATGGCGACAAGAAAGTGGACCGGCGCGAGGCCATGCAGAATCTCGCCGTCTCGGAAATCACGACGGGCTCGAACTTCTGGGATGCGCCCGGACATTCGATGGCGGGATCGAACGATGAGCCGACGCGGAAGCGGATGTTTTCCTGGATCAAGGCTCACGAAAATATTTTTTACCGTCCGCGAAGCCCGATCGCACCCATCGGAGTGTATTTTTCTCCGCGGACCAGAAATTACTACGCCGACCAATTCATGCCTTCTTACCGCGGAATTCTGATTCTGCTAATGCAGAAGCATTGGGAATTTCAGGTGGTGACGCCCCGCACGTTGGCGGATTTTCAGGGACACACTTTGATACTTCCCGATATCCGCGCGCTGAGCGAAGACGAAAAGGCTTGGCTTCGGAGTTATGCGCATGGCGGCAATGCGCTGGTAATCACGGGAGAAGATGCCACGGAGTTGGCGGGTGCGGCGAACGTAATCCGCTTTCCCAAATGCCCGGGAAAAGACTATTACGCGGCGCTGGAAAAGAGCGTTGCCGAGTCGACTCCGGATCTCGAGCGCGAATTTCTGGAGAGTTTGAAAGCGGAAACACCGGTGCGTGTGACGGCTTCGCACCTGGTCGCCACATCGATAGCCAATGTGGACGGAAAGACGCACGTGTTTTTCTCTAACTTCGCCGGGCTGCGGGGCGGAGTGAATCCGGTGCAAACGCCGCAGGCCGGAGTTGAGGTTCGGGTGTCCGATACGGCTGCTCACGGAACTTCTGAAAAACAACTGGGCCAGGGTTTTTATCTGCCGTTTCTCGGAGAAGCACAGCCACTGACAGGAACTGTCGTAGACGGCGGCATCACTTTCAAACTGCCGACGATCGGGAAGGGCGGAGTGTTCTGGTACGAACCACCAGCGCAAAAGGCCCTGCCAACAGCGAACGGAGGATCATCATGAGACCGACAAGCCGTCCTTTCTTATGCGTTTTGCTGGCGTTCTTCTGCGCAGGCTTTGCCCTTTCCGCGGCCGCGCAGGGCAGTTACCGGGCGCAACTTCGCGGCGTGGTCTCCGACGCCTCCGGCGCGCTGGTTCGCGGCGCGACCGTCACCATCACCGATACCGGAACCAATATTTCCAGCACGGCTCACACCGACGAGAAAGGCGAGTACTTCTTCACCGGTTTGCGGCCTTCCACATATTCCGTGAAGGTGGAAGCGTCGGGTTTTCGGGCGGAGGAAAAGACTGGCGTGGTGCTGGCCGTCGATCAGGAAGCCTCGCTCAACTTCACCATGACTCCCGCAGGCGTGAGCGAGAAGGTGGTAGTCACGATGGCCGCGCCGCTGCTCGATACCGAGAGTGCGACGCTGGGCACTGACATCACCAACGAGTATGTGAAAGACATCCCGCTGCTGAACCGCAGCTTTTTTGGCCTTACGTTTTTATCCGGCGGCGTTACCGAGGTTGCCGGATCTGGCACGCAAGATAATTATCCCGCGGGAACCAACTTCGTTTCCAACGGCCAGCGCAATGCCACGGCCGATGTCCGCATCGACGGCGCGTTAATCAGCGCCCCCGAGCAGGGCGAAGGCGCCACCAGCAACGTTTATTACGAACCCTCGGTCGAGATCATTCAAGAGTTCAAGGTCCAGAACAACAGCTTTTCCGCGGAGTTCGGTAACAATGGCGGCACCGTCGTAAATATGGTGTTGCGAAGCGGCACCAACTCATTCCACGGCAGCGGCTGGTGGTTCTTCCAGCGCTCGGGCACCGATGCCCGCGATTTCTTTAACCCGGAGCCCGGCCTAAAGCCGCTGCACGCGCGCGATCAGTATGGCTTCTCTCTAGGTGGGCCGATCCGGAAAAACCGCACTTTTTTCTTTTTCGATCTCGAGAAAGTTCGCGACAACGAAGCCATCAACATCGTAGCCAGCGTGCCTACGGACGGTTCGTTTGGCACCTCGAATGAGCGCGCCGGCGATTTCTCCGCGTCCATCAATCCGATTTACGACCCCATCACCTGCAGTCCCGACTGCTCGACCAGAAATCCGGTTCCGGGCAACATCATCCCTAAGAACGAGATCGACCCCATCGGCCAGGCCATCATTAATCAATATCCCAAACCAACTTTGCCCGGCGAGTTCAACAACTTCCGAGAAAACACGCTCTCCCACAGTCCGCAGTATCAGTTTGATTTCAAGCTCGACCACCAGATTTCAGATAAACACCGGATCAACGGGCGCTACAGCCGATTGCACAGCAACCCCACCACCCCGCTCGGCCTCGGCGACGGAAGCGATGGCACCGGGGATAATGGCGGGATTGCGAGCGCTCCGCTCACGGTGCAGAATGGCTCGCTCGAATATACCTGGACGGTGAATCCCCGGACGATCTCGACCAGCCACTTCGCCATCGACCGGGCCAAGCAGCCGCAGACCACGAGCATTCCCAGCCTGACCACCGCCGGCTTGCCCGCCGTGCTCGAAGCCAACGGAAGCGCCATCGACCGCATGCCGACCATTCAGATCACAGGCGCCTCGCCGTGGAGCAGCCTCTACGATCAGTGCTGTATCAACACCGATTTCGCCCACACTCTGTATAGCTATTCGTCTCAGTTAGTGATCTCCAAAGGATCCCACCTCATGAAGATCGGAGGCGAACAGAGGATATTCTTCAACAACTTTTTTCAGCCGCCCTACCCCACCGGCCTGTTGAACTTCACGGACTATGTCACCTCGCCGTTTCCGGACAGCAACACCGATATCAACGGCAATGCTACGGGCAATCCCTTTGCCAGCCTTTTGTTCGGATACGCGGACAATATTAATGGCGGCAACAACGGCATCAATACCATCAATATCTATCCGGCGGTGGCCAATAAGTCGAAAGAGACTGGCTTCTACTTCCAGGACGATTGGAAGGTGAATGCGAAGCTCACGCTGAATCTGGGCCTGCGCTACGAATGGAGCACGCCTTATACCGAGCGCGACAACCGAATCGAGTTCAGCGATTTTACCGGCAGCAGCGGCAAGTCCATCGACTTGAGCAGCGGAGGACAAGTGAGCGATGGCCTTACTCCGGGTCTTGGCACAGTAGCTTTGAATGGAATCACCGAGTTCCCCACTTCCGGCAGAAGAAGCGTTCCGGCATATCGCAACGATCTGGGGCCGCGTCTGGGTTTTGCCTACCAGTTGAATCCCGACACGGTCATCCGCGGCGGCGGTGGCATTTACTACGGCATGAGCGTAGCGACCAACTTCCAATATCCTGGAACCGCCTTCCGCAAAAGTGCGACCATATTTTCCACCCTCGATAACTTCGACACCCGCTATGCGACTCTGGCCAACCCTTTCCCCACTGGTTTAACCGGTCCGCAAGGAAAACAATACGGCGCGCTGGCGGAGTGGGGCTATGGAAACGCAAACGATCTTGGGACGACCGCGGCCCGCAATGCGGATATCTACCAGTGGAATATCGGGATTCAGCGGCTGCTGCCGGGCCGCATCGTTCTCGGCGTCGACTACTCCGCCAACCGCAGCATCCATCTGCCCTGGGGCGGATATGCCAGCACGCGCAATCGAGATTTCATCTCGTCCAGTTTGCTGGCCAAGATTTCGCAACAGCAGCACGCGCTGGACCCTGCCTGCGACGCCGACAGTTGCGTGAGCAATTATCTGCAGAACGGCGTGACCAATCCTTTCTGCTCGTTATTCGGCGGAAGCGGTTGCGCCTACAACGCCGGCCCCGCGATTTTCAACGAGCCGAATTCCAACTACAACGGCACCACGCTTCCCCTGGCGAACCTGCTGCGGCCCTTCCCTCAGTTCGATGGAGACTTCGAAGGCCTCCCGGTGCTCGAAGCCAGCTCCTGGTACAACTCGATGCAGGTTCGCTTCCAAAAGCGCACCTCGCATTACATAAGCTTTGAAGGCAGCTATACCTGGTCGAAGCTTACAGATACTTCTTCGGTGGGTGCGAATGCGTTCGTTGGCACGCTCAACAACGGGAATCCGCAGCAACTGGACCGTCTGAACGCCGAGCACGGAATCAGCGCCAACGATACTCCGCAGCGTTTGGCGGCCGCTATCATCGTCGAGTTGCCCGTTGGCCGCGAAAAGTGGATCGGTGGCGACATGAACCGTTTTGTCGATGCTGCTATCGGCGGCTGGTCCATCTCAACTTTAGTCACTGAGCAGAGCGGCCAGCCCCTTTCTATCGCCATGGCCTCGCCCCGGCTCACGGATGGCAACCAGCGCCCCAATGTTCTGTGCGGCGGGGGCACCCACACGAGCAACAACCAAGCGGCGATTCATCAAACTCCTGTGGTGAACATCAACTGTTTCGCCGACCCCGGAGACCAAATGCCTGGCGATGCCCCGCGTTATTTCCCCGGCCTCCGCACCAACGGCATTCACAATTTCGATTTCAGCTTGTACAAGGAATTCGAGCCGCGGGAATCGATGAAGTTGCAACTGCGGGCAGACATGTTCAACGCCTTCAATCATCCCCGCTTCGCGCCGCCGAACACCTTCTGGGATCTCGGCGATCCCACTTTTGGCATCGTGAACGCAACCGCCCAGGGCTACACCCCGCGCAGACTGCAGTTCGGGCTGCGATTCGAATTCTAAATCGAGCCATTTTGCCCAGGGTTCGAGCGGAGTTGCCCATCAAGCTTACGAACCTTTACCATCCCTTACCAATTCTTTACGTGTTTTCGACTTGGCACCGACTCCAATAGATGACTTGGAGGAGAGCACATTTTACCGCGTTGGCGACGCTGTAATGGAGCAACGATCCAGAATAAAAGGGCAACGAATGAGGGTCTTTTAATGTCGCGCGTTGCTTCACCGGCTGCTTTAAAAGTGCGGATTCGACCTTGCATTTTCAAATCTTCTTAATGTCAGTGATTTTTGGCTTACAAGAGAATGTAGCGGATACACTGATTGCCAGGGCGCCGGGAGGACGGGCTCATGTCGCGGCTTCGTGAATTGCGGCGGATAGAATAGCGCATGGAAAGAAAAGCTCCGAGTTCCACCATTGACCCGCAACATCAGCTTCCGCCGGCCCCCGACGACCAACGCCGGCCTTGGTGGGGCCGTTGGTGGGTCTGGCTGGCGCTGCTGGTGATTGCCATCGTCATCGTGCTGGCGTTTCGTTCTTGCAACAACAGTAAGACCGCCGCCACTGCCCCCGCGGGGAAACGCGGCGCGGGCGGTCCCGTCACGATTACGGAGGCGACCGCGCAGAAAGGAAATATCGGAGTCTACTTGGAAGCGATCGGCACCGTCACTCCGGTATATACCGCGTCGATCACCAGCGAAGTGATGGGCATGGTGACGCAGGTGCATTACAAAGAAGGTCAACTGGTGCGCCAGGGCGACGCGCTGATCGAGATCGATCCCCGGCCTTATCGGGCGCAACTGTTGCAGGCGCAGGGTGCGCTCGAGCGCGACACCA
Organism: Candidatus Sulfotelmatobacter sp.; assembly: GCA_049513475.1. Taxonomy (GTDB): domain Bacteria; phylum Acidobacteriota; class Terriglobia; order Terriglobales; family Acidobacteriaceae; genus Sulfotelmatobacter. The sequence continues at coordinate 41,420 of JBEKWC010000032.1, forward strand.
ACATTCTGGCCGAGGCCAAGATGGACTTGGAACGATATCAAGCGGCCTGGGCGAGGAACAGTATTCCCAAGCAGACTCTGGACGATCAGGAAAAGATCGTGCTCCAGGATGAAGGCACGGTGAAGAATGATCAGGGGACGGTGCAATACGATCAGGTCCAAGTCGGCTTCTGCCATATCACTTCGCCCATCACTGGGCGAGTGGGATTGCGTCTGGTCGACCCCGGGAACGTGGTGCAATCTTCGGGAACCACGACCCTGGCGGTGATTACGCAACTGCAGCCCATCACCGTAATTTTCACCGTGGCCGAAGATAGCCTGGCGCAAGTGCAGGCTCAGACCCGGCACGGCAAGCGGTTGACGGTGGATGCCTTCGATCGCACCCAGCAGAAAAAGATTGCCAGCGGCAAACTACTGACCTACGACAACCAGATTGATACCACCACCGGTACGGTGAAGATGCGCGCGCTCTTCGACAATAAAGACAACGCGCTATTTCCCAATCAATTTGTGAATGCCCGGCTGCTGGTGAATACCGAAGAAGGCATCACTTTGATTCCCACGTCGGCCATTCAGCATAACGGCCAGACCGCCTTCGTTTACGTCATTCAGAATGACACGGCGATCATCCGTAATATCAAAACCGGTGTGGCGGATGGCCAGAACACCGCCGTCACCGGCATTGGTCCCGGCGATGTCGTGGCCAACAGCAGCTTTGATAAGCTGCAAAATAATTCCAAGATCCTCGTTTCCAAACAGCCGGCCCCGGCTGCATCCAACCCTGAGAGTCAAGCCCCTTGAGTCCGTCGCGCCCATTTATCATGCGGCCGGTTGCGACCGCATTGCTGATGGCAGCAATTCTGCTGGTGGGAATTGTCTCCTACACGCAGCTGCCGGTTTCAGCACTGCCGGAGGTGGATTATCCGACCATTCAGATCCTGACGTTTTATCCGGGCGCGAGCCCGGACGTGATGGCCACCACCGTAACCGCGCCATTGGAGCGGCAATTCGGCGAACTGCAAGGGCTAAGCCAGATGACCTCGACCAGTTCGGGGGGAACTTCGGTCATTGTGTTGCAGTTCAATCTCAGCCTGAATATCGATGTCGCCGAAGAGGAAGTGCAGTCGGCGATTAACGCATCGCAAAGTTATTTGCCTTCGAACTTGCCCACGCCTCCGGTTTACAGCAAGACCAATCCGGCGGACGCGCCGGTGCTGACGTTGGCCATCACTTCGGACTCGGTTCCGCTCTCCCAAGTGGAAGACCTCGTGGATACGCGGCTGGCGCCGAAGGTTTCGCAGCTGAACGGCGTGGGGCTGGTGAGTATCAGCGGCGGGCAAAAGCCGGCGGTGCGGATTCGCGCCAATCCCGTGGCGCTTTCCTCCTATGGCATCAATATGGAGGACCTGCGCACGGCGCTTACGCAGGCCAGCGTGAATGCCGCGAAGGGAAACTTTGACGGACCGCGGCAGGATTATCAGATCGATTCGAACGACCAGCTCATCAGCAGCGCCGACTACCAGAGCGTCGTGGTCGCCTACCGCAATGGCGCACCCGTCATGCTCACCGATGTGGCGCAAGTCATCGATGGAGTCGAGAACAATAAACAGGCGGCGTGGATGAATCAAACCCCCGCCGTCATCCTGAATATCCAGCGCCAGCCCGGTGCCAACACCATCAGCGTGGTCAAGAGCATTAAGCGGTTATTGCCGCAGCTGGAAGTGAATCTGCCCGCCTCGGTGCGAGTAACCACGCTCACCGATTTAACCACGGCGATCCAGGCGTCGGTATCGGACGTTGAGTTCGAACTGATGCTCACCATCGGCTTGGTGGTGATGGTGATTTTTCTTTTCCTGCGCAGCCTTTACGCGACCATCATTCCCAGCGTGGCGGTTCCTTTATCGCTGGTGGGAACGTTCGCCGCCATGTATGCGCTGGGCTACAGCCTGGACAATCTGTCGCTGATGGCGTTAACCATCTCTACCGGTTTTGTGGTGGATGACGCCATCGTGATGATCGAAAATATTTCGCGCTTTATCGAAGCCGGCGAAAGACCCATGGACGCGGCGCTGAAGGGCGCGGAACAAATCGGGTTCACGATTATTTCGTTGACCGTATCGCTGATTGCGGTGCTGATTCCACTGCTCTTCATGGGAGATGTTGTCGGCAGGCTGTTCCGCGAGTTCGCGGTCACTCTAGCGGTCACCATCATAATATCCGCGGTGGTGTCGCTCACCCTAACACCCATGATGTCGGCACGAATTCTGCGCCGCGAATCGGCGGAGCGCCAGGGCAAAATCTACCGGGCTTCGGAGCACGTGTTCGAGAGCATGATCGCCTTCTACGGGCGCACGCTCAAATTTGTGCTGGGCTATCAAACCATCACGTTGTTCGTGGCGCTGGGCACGCTGGGGCTGACGATTTTTCTTTACATCGTCATCCCGAAGGGTTTTTTCCCCACCCAAGATACCGGCGTGATTCAGGGAATTTCGCAGGCGCCCGAAACCATCTCTTTCCCGGCGATGGCCGAAAAGCAACAGGAACTCGCAAAAATCATTCTGGCCGATCCGGCGGTGGAAAGCCTCTCTTCGTTTATTGGAGCCGACGGCACTAACACCACTCTCAATAGCGGGCGCATGTCGATCAACCTCAAGCCGCTCGAGCAGAGGCACATCAGCGCAGAGAACCTGGTGCGCCGCTTGCAATCCAATCTGCAAAATGTGCAGGGCATTTCGCTCTACATGCAGCCGGTGCAGAACATCACGGTGGATGACCGCGTGAGCCGCACGCAATACCAATACACGCTCGAAGACCCGGATGTGAATGAGTTGAACGACTGGAGCAAGCGCTTTGTGGCCAAATTGCAAAGCTTGCCCCAGCTGGAAGATGTGGCCACCGATCAGCAAACTGGAGGCCTGGCGGTTTCTTTAATCATCGATCGGGCCACGGCCTCCCGCCTGGGGATTGCACCTGCCACCATCGACAACACGCTCTATGATGCCTTCGGCCAGCGCCAGATTAATACCATGTACACGCAGCTGAATCAGTATCACGTGATTCTGGAAACCGAACCGCAATATCAGCAGGATGTGACCGCGCTGCAGAATTTATATATTCGGGCGAACGCATCTTCGGGAACCTCCGGCCCCGCTGCCTCGACTTCTTTCTCCGCTTCGGGGTCTGCTGCCGCCGGTTCCAATGCCACCACCACTTCCGTGCTTTATACTCCGACCGGATCGCCGGGAGTGCTCACCCCGCCCGTGAATGCGCTTGCGCCCGGCGGCACATCAAGCTCTGGTTCTTCTTCAAACACAACCACCTCGTCGAGCATGAGCAGCGCGGTACCGCTCAGCGCATTTACTCACTTCCGGCGCACCTCCGAGAACTTATCCATCAATCATCAGGGCCAATTCCCTTCTGTCACGGTGTCTTTCAATTTGGCGCCGAATGCCGCGTTAGGCAGCGCCATCACAGCCATCGACAAGGTCGTGGACGATCTGCACATGCCGCCCAGCCTGGAAGCGGACTTTCAAGGCACGGCGGCTTCTTTTAAGAATTCGCTCTCCAACGAAGCTTTGTTGATCCTGGCGGCGTTGGTTACCGTCTACATCGTGCTCGGCGTGTTGTATGAAAGCTTTATTCACCCGGTCACGATTCTCTCCACGCTTCCCTCCGCTGGAGTGGGTGCGCTGCTGTCGTTAATGTTGTTCGGTCAGGACCTCAGCGTAGTCGCGATCATCGGAATCATCCTTCTGATAGGCATTGTGAAGAAGAACGGAATCATGATGGTGGACTTCGCCCTTGAAGGCGAGCGCCAGCACGGCAAAAACGCGACCGATGCGATTTATGACGCCAGCCTCTTGCGCTTCCGTCCCATCATGATGACCACCATGGCGGCGTTGCTGGGCGGATTGCCGTTGGCTCTGGGAACCGGCATCGGCTCGGAAATCCGGCGTCCTCTGGGCATTGCGATGGTCGGGGGATTGTTGCTCAGCCAGGTGCTCACCCTCTACACCACGCCCGTGATTTACATCTTCTTTGACAACCTGGGGCACAGATTTTCTCACTTGCGTTCGCGTGAAAAACGCCCCGGCGAAACTTCAAACGGCAGCGCGCAACCGGCGGAGCAGTCGTGAATCCCTCTGCGGCCTTCATTCGGCGTCCCGTAGCCACCACGTTACTGACCATAGCGATTGCGATTGCCGGCGCGATCGCCTTTGTCGTACTGCCGGTTTCGCCGCTGCCACAAATCGATTTCCCCACGATCTCCGTGCAGGGGCAGTTGCCCGGAGCCAGCGCGCAGATCATGGCGTCTTCGGTGGCCACGCCTCTGGAGCGGCAATTCGGCCACATCGCCGGTGTCTCAGAAATGACCTCCGCGAGTTCGCTGGGCAGCACCTCGATCACCATTCAGTTCGATCTGAGCCGCAACATCGATGGCGCCGCGCGTGACGTGGAAGCCGCCATCAGCGCGGCGCGCAGCTATCTGCCCGCCAACCTGCCCGCCAACCCCACTTACAGAAAAGTCAATCCCGCCGACGCTCCCATCATGATTTTGGGATTAACCTCGACCAAGTACGATACCGGCAAACTCTACGACGAAGCCTCCACCATCATGGAGCAGAAGCTTTCGCAAATTCAGGGCGTGGGCCAGGTCGTGGTGGGAGGCAGTTCCCTGCCTTCGGTGCGCGTGGAGGCGGATCCCAAGCAGCTCAATAGTTACGGGCTTACACTCTCGAGCGTTCAAGCCATTCTCAGCACGCAGAATGCGGACATTGCCAAAGGACAGATTGCTCTCGGCGAGGCTAGCGCCGATATCGTGGCCAACGATCAGATCTCAAATGCCGAACAGTACAAGCCGATCGTCGTTGGCTATCACAACGGGACCGCGGTACGGCTCTCCGATGTTGCCGAAGTCACGGATTCGGTGCAGAACGTTCGTTCCGCCGGATATCTCAACGGCATTCCGTCCGTCACCGTCATCATTTTCCGGCAACCGGGCGCCAACATTATTCAAACCGTCAACAATATCCGCACTCAATTGCCCTTTTTGCAGGCATCGATTCCTCAAGGAATCGACACGACCATCGTACTCGATCGCACCACCACGATTCGCGCTTCGGTGAGTGACGTAGAGCGCACGCTAGTGATCTCCGTGGCACTGGTCATTCTTGTGGTCTTCATTTTTCTGCGCAATGGCCGCGCCACTTTGATTCCCAGCGTGGCCGTGCCGGTGTCCCTGATCGGCACCTTCGCGGTGATGTATCTGCTCGGCTACAGCCTTGACAATCTTTCCCTGATGGCGCTAACCATCTCGACTGGCTTCGTGGTCGACGATGCCATCGTGGTGATGGAAAACATCTCGCGCCATCTTGAGCAAGGAATGACACCTTTCGCCGCCTCCTTACTGGGTGCGAAAGAAATCGGCTTCACGGTTTTCTCCATCAGCGTTTCGCTGATTGCGGTTTTTATTCCCATCCTGATGATGGGAGGAATTGTCGGTCGCCTCTTCCGCGAGTTCGCCATCACTCTCTCCACCGCGATCGCGGTTTCCATGGTGATCTCGTTGACCACCACGCCCATGATGTGCGCCCACCTGCTGAAGGAAGAGAAGAAAGAAAATCATGGCCGGATGTATCAGTGGAGCGAAAGGTTTTTTGCTTGGATGCTCGACACCTACCGCAGCAGCCTGGTCTGGGTGCTCGACCATTCGGCGCTGACCTTGGTGGTGCTGCTGCTGACCGTCGTTTTGAATGGAGTGCTGATTTACAGAATTCCCAAAGGATTTTTCCCGCAGCAAGATACCGGTGCGATCGTGGGCGGAGTGCAGGGGCCGCAGGATTCATCCTTCCCGGCGATGGACAATTCCATCCGGCAGTTGGTGGGCGTGATCAAAGCCGATCCCGCGGTGGCGAACGTGAATGCCTACACCGGCGGCAATGGCTCGTCGAACACTGGATTTATCTACATTGCGCTCAAGCCCCTCAATGAGCGCAAGATCGGCGCGCCCGACATTATCAACCGCCTGCGCCCCAAGTTGAACCGCTTGCCGGTGGCTTCGGCGTTCCTGCAGGCGGCGCAGGATTTGCGCATCGGAGGCCGCTCCAGCAACGCGCTCTACCAGTACACCATTCAATCCGATAACGTGCAGGATCTTTCGAAATGGGGGCCGATCCTTTTGGCCGAGATGAAAAAGTTGCCCGGCTTTCAGGACGTCAACACGGACCAGCAGAATGGCGGATTGGAAGAGTTGTTGACCTATGACCGCATCAAGGCCGCTCGTCTGGGGCAGACAGCGCAGTCTTTGGACAGCTCACTCTATAGCGCTTTCGGGCAGTCTGAGGTCTCGATCATCTATACGCAGCTCAATCAATATTACGTGGTTCTCGAGGTTGCGCCGAAATACTGGCAATCGCCGCAAGGCTTGAACGACATTTACCTACGTTCCAGCGCGACGGCGAGTACGGCAACGACATCGGCCGCTGCGGGCAGTGGAAACGTGCCACTGAGCACGGTCGCAGTTGCCCAAGCCAGCACCACGCCCCTGGCCGTGAACCACACGGGCCTGTTCCCTTCCGTCACGGTTTCGTTCAATCTTGCGCCGGGAGTTTCTCTCAGCGACGCCACCCAGCGCGTGGCCGAGATGCAGCAGCGCATGGGCACGCCTTCGACCGTCCGCGGCTTTTTTGCGGGAACTGCGGAAGCCTATCAACAATCTCTGAGCACGGAGCCAATGCTGGTGGGCACGGCTCTGTTGGCCGTCTACATCGTGCTGGGAGTGCTCTACGAAAGTCTGGTTCATCCCCTGACGATCATCTCGACCCTGCCTTCGGCCAGTGTGGGCGCGATGCTGGCGCTGATGCTCTTCAAGATCGACCTGAACGTAATTTCAATCATCGGCATCGTGCTGCTCATCGGCATTGTTAAGAAAAACGCGATCATGATGATCGATTTCGCGCTGGTGGCGGAACGGCAGGAGGGCAAGAGTCCGGCGGACTCGATTTTTGAAGCCTGCATGCTGCGCTTTCGCCCCATCCTGATGACCACCATGGCGGCTCTGTTCGGCGCGCTGCCCCTGGCCTTCGGCACGGGCACGGGATCGGAGTTGCGCCGACCGTTGGGAATTACCATTGTGGGTGGATTGATCGTAAGCCAGATGCTGACGCTGTACACCACTCCGGTGGTGTATTTGTTCCTGGATCGGCTGCGGCTGCGTTTCAAGAAAGAGCCTTCGGGTGATTTTTCCGCCCCGGCTCCGGCAGCGGGATAGTTACGGACGGATGGCAATTTCGATGGTAATGGTAATGAGAGAAACGCTATGAACATTCTTGCTCGAAAGTCGGCATGTCGATCGGTTTCGATCGCCGCCATCGCCCTCTTGTGGATGTCCACGGGATGTGTGGTGGGGCCGAAGTATCATGCCCCTGCGCCCCCAGCGGCCGCGCCCGAATATAAAGAATCGCCCTCGCAGTTCAAAGACAACGGCCCCTGGACCGTAGCGCAACCCGCCGATGCCAAACTGCGCGGCAAGTGGTGGGAGATTTTTGGCGATCCGGAATTGAACGCGCTCGAAGAAGATCTGAACATCAATAATCAGAACATCAAACAGTATTTCGAAGACTTCATGGAAGCACGGGCGCTAGTAAGGGAGGCGCGTTCGCAATATTTCCCCACGCTGTCGGCTGTGCCTTCCGTAACTCATTCCCGTACTTCTGCGAATCTGCGCGGCGCAACCACTGGCACCGCCACCGGCACGGGCACGACCACTGGCACCGGCGCTACCGGCACAACCACCACCATCGCAACCACGCAATTGCAGAGCACGCTGTACTCGCTCCCGCTGGAGGCCTCGTGGACTCCGGACCTTTGGGGTAAAGTTCGCAACACAGTTCGGAATGCGCAATACAACGCGCAGGTAAGCGCCGCCGATCTGGAGAACGAGCGCCTCACCGAACAGGCGGCGTTGGCGGAATACTTTTTCGAAATTCACGGGCAGGACGAACTGCAAAGGCTGTATAACGAAACCGTCGAGGCCGATAAAAAAGAACTCGAGTTAACCCAGGCACAATACGACACCGGCATCACCAATGAGATCTCGGTGGTTCAAGCGGAAACCGCGTTGCAGAGCGCTCAGGCAGGTGCGACCAATGTCGCCATTGCCCGCGCCCAGTACGAACACGCGATTGCCACGCTGGTGGGCAAGGCCGCGACGAACTTTTCCATCCCGGTGAAACCCATGGTTACCGCGCCGCCGCCCATCCCGGTGGGCATACCGTCGCAGTTGCTCCAGCGGCGACCCGATGTCGCTGCCGCCGAGCGCACCATGGCTGCCGCCAATGCACAGATAGGCATCGCGTACGCTGCTTATTATCCCAGCCTCAACTTGACCGGAGAAGCCGGCTTCGAAAGTTCCGCGATCGGCAGTTTGGTCTCTTGGCCCAGCCGCTTCTTCTCGGTGGGAGCGTCGCTCTCCGAAACCGTCTTTGACGCCGGCCTGCGGCGCGCCACGGTGCAGCAATACGTCGCGACTTACAACGCCAATCTCGCCGCTTACCGCCAAACCGTGCTCAACGCCTTTCAGCAGGTGGAGGATGGCCTCGCCGAGGTGCGCATCCTATCCAAAGAAATCGAGCAGGAGCAGCAGGCAGTCAAGTCGGCGCAAACCTATCTCAAGCTGGAAGAGGCACGATACGAAACCGGCATCGATCCCTATGTGGACGTGCTGATCGCGCAAACCACGGTTCTCTCCGATCTGCAAATTCTAAACAGTCTCCAAGTCGAAGAGATGACGGATGCGGTCGCTCTGATCGAAGCTTTAGGCGGCGGCTGGGACGATTCGCAGCTCCCCACTCCCTCGCAGGTAACGCAAAAGTCTGCCGCCAAAGACACGGCAATACAGTAACAGGCGAGATCAAGTCAGCCGGCTGCTCCAAGCTCCAATATCGGTCTCTCTGCCATTTCATGAAGTTAGCGAATTCGATCATCTGGCCCGACTGCAAGAGGTCGCGCTTAGTCCGTACAAGAGCGGAAGGTAGACAATTGAGGCCGTCAGCAGCCGGCGTGCAGCGACTCTCGAACGCTCGGACACGAAGGCCGCGGCAAAATATGCGAATCCAGTTCCCAGAAGAGCCACTGCACCGTAAAAAGTGGCGGTGTGCCGCGCGGGAGATTGCATGATGCTGATCGCAACCAGAAGAAAGAGCGGGAATAGTGTTTCCAAAATCACGAAGGGAACCCTCGCATTGTCCTTCGGTAGAACCAAATAGCCCGCGCGGTCGTAGTCCTCGCGGTACATCCATGCGATTGCCATGAAATGGGGAAACTGCCACAAAAAGAGCACGACGTAGAGGATCACCGCCTCGACGCTCAATCGCCCGGAGGCGGCGGCCCAACCGATGAGCGGCCGCATGACACCGGGAAAAGCGCCGACGAGAACGCACAACGGTGTTTTTCGTTTTAGCGGGGTGTACACGAACAGATAGGTGACCAATGTCAAAGTTGCGAGCGCACTCGCGAGCAGGTTGACGGCAATCGTGAGATAGAGGCTGCCAACTGCAGCCAACGCCGTTCCGAAAGCCAAGACTGCCGATGGCGTTAGACGGCCGGCGGCGGCTGGACGCCGGGCGGTTCGGCGCATTTGCGCATCGAACTTTCGTTCGAGATCTTGGTTCAGCGTGCCGGTCCCGCTCGCCACCAGCAAGGTTCCGAGCAGGTTGGCGGAGAGAGTGGGATTCCCGATAGAAACTGGGATACCTGGCTCGCCAGAGATCTCCCCACGCAGTACAACGCAATAGGAAATGAAATTTGTATGACAGCCAGTGTGAAATCGACCCCATCTGTTCAAAAAGGATCTTCTAACGAGCCGGCACCGGCCAGCGGAGTTTTTCACATCGGCGGAGAACTACCCGTTCATCGGCTTGGCTTCATTGGGTCCGGATGATGTTGCCGTTCTCTGATCGTCCGCTTCAGCTTCCACGCTTAGTTATCGACGAAATGATCATGATGTTCTGCGCTCATCTGAGCCGCACATACCATGGCCGGAGCCAGCCGCCGGAAGAGGTCCTTTTGAAATTTGGCTAGTGCGGTGTTTCTGGGTTTATGATTCTTCGAGCATCATTCCTCCAAATCTGCAACTCCTCATTTGACAATTAATTGACAACCGGACCGTATCCCACAACTCCCTTGTACAGTCCAATGTTCCGTCACCACTGAGAAACCATCGTTCGAAGGTTGCGACGCCATAGGACAGTTTGGCGTATGCAGTCTGCGAAGACTGGGTATTCGTTTTGTCAAGAAATGAGGAGAAATGGAATGAACAGCCAACATTTTGTACGCAATAAGAATCGCAGCCTCACATCCGTTGCAACTCTCGTTCTCGGTTTGTCGCTGGCCGTAACCGCCCACGCACAGCGCTCGGGAAACATCAATCAACTGTTTGCTTTCACCTGTACTAGCGGCTTCCATAGCGACACGTGTCCGCAAGGCGCGCGTCCCGATATCATCCTTCAAGCCTCGGACGGAAATTTTTACGGCGCGGCGCAGGTTACCGATGAGGGCGTCTCCGACCCCCAGGGCGGCACACTTTTCAAACTGACCCCCTCGGGGGAGTTCACCAAGCTCTTTACCTTCACCCAGGGCAGCAGCGGATTCCTGGACGGCAACAATCCCGCAAGTGGCTTTGTGGAGGCCAACGATGGATTCCTCTATGGCACAAACTTTAACGGCGGCAAGCAAAATGACGGCGTGCTCTTCCGGATCAGCAAAACGGGCGCCGATTTCAAGGTTCTCCATAACTTCTGCTCATCCACAAACTGCGCCGACGGCAGTATTCCCAACGGACTCTTGCTGGGACAGGACGGCAACCTTTACGGAACCACACTGGAAGGCGGATCATCGGTCGGCCTGTGCCCAAGCTCCGGCTGCGGCACCATCTTCCGCTTCGAGCCGACGACTGGCGCTTTTGCCGTCCTCCATAGACTGACCGCCGTTGCTGATGGTCATCAACCAATCGGGAGTCTTGAACCATTCGGAATGATTCAGGCCGCCAACGGCAACTTCTATGGTGTCTCGCAGGGACTCGATATCGAAAGCTTCAATGAGGATATCTTCCAATTCACGCTGGCGGGCCAATTCACGGTTCAGTTCAAGTCGGCCTTGAATCATACTGGCATTAGTGGACTGACACAAGGCGCCAACGGCAATCTCTATGGAGCCTTTGAATCCATCGCAGGGCGTGCAGCGGGCGACATCAACTTTTTTGAAGTCAGCACCGGGGGCACCGGCTTCGTGGCTTTTGCGCCATTCACCGCGCTGGTAGGAACGACCACTATTCCTTCGCTCTTCCTGGCTTCCGACGGCAACCTGTGGGATACGAACTTCACAGATTCGGTAGCTACGATGGGCAGCGTCTTCTCGATCAACCCGCAGAATGGAGCTGTGCTCCAGACCTTTGCATTCGACGGCGCCAACGGTGATTCGCCTTTGGCTAGCGTAATTCAGGCCGCGGATGGCAGTTTCGTGGGCACGACGGAACTTGGCGGCACTATCTCCGGGGGGAACAACACCTTCGCCGATGGCACGGTCTGGACTCTGGATGCAGGCTTACCGGCGCCGGCACCCGCCATTACCCTGCTTAACTCGACTAGCGGCAGCGTGGGCTCCACCGTGCTGATAAACGGAAATAACTTTATTGGGACCACCGCGGTCAGCTTCAACGGAGTCAGCGCCTCGTTCCAGGTGCTCAACACCCAGTTTGTCAGCGCAACGCTTCCTGCCGGCGCCACCACGGGTCCGGTCACAGTAACGAACGCCGGCGGTAGGGCCACCAGCACACAAACCTTCACTGTCAACTAGCCGGCGTTAAGTCGGCGACTCCGTTGCCGCTTCATACCTCGCTCAGTAACCAGGACGCGAGCGCTTCGCTAACAACACGCTGGTGAGAACTCAGACCGTTGCGAGTTCTCACCGGCGTGCAGCTTCTAATGGGCCAGCAAGGAACCGTTTTTGCGAAAACATTCGAAGCTTGGGAATACTTGGTCAGACCGAGTTTCGATTGTCGGGGCCTAAGATAGTATTCCTTCACGTCCTCGCCGTGATTGCCTTCGTTTCCAGTTAGACCGAAAATCCGTTCTTTCAGAATTAGCACCACGCTCGTTCCACAGCGCGAGGGCAAAGCAAATCATCTGCCGGCGATCACATATCCGGCCAAGCCGTCTTCATTCCAGCGATAGGGGCGTGAACGCACCTCGTCATGTGGCAAATATTCCCAGGGCGTTCCCATGCGGGCTGTAGTCTTCGCGCACCGTGCCCCATGCGCGTTCGCTGAGGTAGGGTCCCCAACGCTTCCAGTGCTTCTTGCGCGTACTGGATTCAGCCAGTCGAATTTCCTCTTTTGTCATGAAAATATTGGTATTTCAAATCAGGCTTCGCTAAGAAACAATCTCGCCCGAAACTTGCAAATCGCCGCACCGGGGGCCGAGTCCGGTGTCGTTCACCGGGTCGTCGATGCCTGAATCGCCCTGTAGACACTGAGATGGCAACTTGTAGACAAGATCAAAGTGCCAGTCCGTGCTGGACAACGCGCTCTGGACGCTGCGACTCACATCTCCTCCGTAAGCTTCACGATTCACCAGGCATTCACAAGTTCATAACTGACCCAGGCAGCTCTTATTCGCTGCTCCGCGTTACTTTCTCAAATGACTCTTAGGACGCATGTAAACTCTGGCCAAATAATCGCCCTGGGTGCTGACGTCGTGTAAGGAATTGAGATTTCCCCGGCTCAGAACCAGATTAAGCCACTACGACAACCGTTCCCTCAGCCCGGCTAACACAGGGCAGTACAAATCCAGCTTTTTTCTGCTCAGCCGTCAGCCCGGCATCGACGTCCATTTGGACGGCGCCGCTCAGAACTCGCGTTGCGCAGGTACCGCACAGGCCCTGGCGGCAGCCATACGGAATCTGCACCCCATTTTTCTCCGCCAAATCCAGCAGGGTGCCGCCGACCGAAGCCTGACAAACCCTCTGCGAGTGAATGAAGACAACGGTTTCGGCGGGGCGGTTCTCCGGTGAACGAGAGTCCGCGGTCGGGTTGCTCTCCCCGAAACTTTCCTGGAGGATCCGATCCTGGTTGACATCGAGAGTCGACAGAATTTGACGCGCGTTGTCCGTGAATCCTTTGGGACCACAAAGAAAGAAGGTGGGTGAATCCAGATCGGTCACGTTCCTGGTGACAAATTCCTGAGTCAGGCGCCCACTGCGCCCCTTCCAAGTTGGGTCTGGTCTCGACAGGCACACTTCATACTTGAAGTTGGGAACAGATCTGCTAAGCCTCACCAGTTCGTTTTCGAATATGATGTCTGCACTTGTGCGCACACAATATAGGAGCCTCACAGGAGTAGCGAGTTCGAGGTTATCGATATAACGCAGCATCGAAATCATGGGTGTGATCCCACTTCCGGCTGCAACGAGAACTATGCTCTTGTGGAGTGTCTCGTCAAAGTAAAAGCGGCCATACGGTCCGCTTGCTTCCACCGCAAGCCCCGGCTTGGCCCGCTCATTGAGAAAAACAGATACCCATCCATTTTCCATACGCTTGGACGTGATTTCCACGTAGTTTTCGTGGACGGAGGAGGAAATCGTGTAAGAACGCGTGACCCGCCGGCCGTCGATTGTCCACTGGAAGGTCAGAAACTGCCCTGGCTTAGCACGTAATTGTCTTTCCTTTGGAATCTGGAAGCGTAGCGTCTTCGTATCATGGGTCTGCTGCTCGGTCTGTGCCAATAGAAGATTCATTGGGCCCGTCGCGTGTTCGCGGTTCGTTAACAAGGTCGCCTGCGGAGGAATTTCCGGGATGCGCGACTCCATGGAAGCCCCCGACTGCTTCCTCTTCTTAATAACCAAGGCGCATTGGACCAAGCAGACTGCAACCACCACGCCGGTCCCGAGCCTTAGCCCCAGGCTTCCTGGGTTCGCCGAACGAAGAAGTTCTGAGAACGTGGGGATGGCCACAATCACGAACGAAATCACGGAAATAGTTATTCCCAATGCCTTCAGCGACGAATGGCTATGCTCGTAGCGGCGTACGATCAATATTTTGAGCAAAAGCAGAGGCACGAGGACGAGCACAAGCGCGATATGCAGAACCAGGTGCGTAGGCAGGTGACTCGTTATTCCCAAGCCAGAGAGTCTCTGACTCATGCCGTAAGCCATGAGGCAGAGTAGAATCACAAACAAGTAGCCACTCGCCCGGTGAACCGCGACCAAGCGGGTTCTCGTCGTTACTCTGCACGAGGGGTGAGAAGCCTCCAGCATCACCACCACGTTGGCGGCAGCCAGTGTGACAAAGGCAGCGCCGGCGACAATCGCTGAAATATTCGACATAGGCTTCGACCCCTCTGCGCTGCTGACCCGGTTTGCTCAAGCCTCCCCCTGCTTTGGTTAATTTGGGTTGCCGTTCCGTCGACCCGCAGCGGCACTCCGGCTCGACCCTTTGCCCGAATCTGCTTCTACTGACGGTTCTTGGACTTTGCGGAGGAACTTCAGGTCCAGAACGATTGTCGTCTGGTCGCCTGCGGGCGGCGTGCACACGGGGCCGCTGTAGCCTTCTCCTCCACCCTCGTATGCATTCTCACAGTTGCCAGCGTGAGTCGCTGCGATCAACGTTCCTGTGCATGCAGGACCGCTGTAGCCTTCTCCTCCACCCTCGTATGCTGCCTCACAGTGTTGATTTTGCACGACCGACGGCCAATTCGTAGCTTGTATTGCATCTGCCAGTTGAGGGAAATCCTCGTCGTCGACGCGGGCTGATCCTGAGGCCTCCACCGCTCTGTTTTTCTGCAGCGCGACTGGAGTCAAGGGGCCCGAAACAAGTGCATCGCTAAAAGTAGGAAACAGAAACGTGATTTCACGAGTTTCATTGTGAAGCACAGGATCGCCGTACACTGGCCCGGCATAGGCTTCGCTTGGCGTCGCTGTAACGGTCCGCTCCACACGAGTCAATGTAAGATCCCCGATGACTCTCAGCTTGCCGTTCCCTGTCCTAAGAATGCGCGAGGACTTGAACGTCAGCAGAGTCTGTTCGGTCCCGTCAGGAACGTAGCCGGCCGGCAAGATACCCTCAGGACTAAGTGCGTGCCCCCACTCCTCATCCGCCGGATAAATACTGAGATCGAAGACCGAGTTGTCCGGGTCGTTCGTGTCCAGCCGTACCTTCCCAGTCACGCGTGCGACACCAGTATTTACTGAATCTGGATTCGCTTTGGAGCCCTGAAACAATTGGGCATTGGACCGGCTGGAGTCGAGAGTCCAGGTATCGCCGGCAAGAGCTAGAGAAGTGAGAAAGCAAGCTGCGAACGCAAATGTTATAGCTCGGTATTTCATGTTATTCCTTCCATTCCTCGTTTGAGACGATTTTAAGTAGCGCGATGCTCACTTCTTGCGTCCCTTGACGTTAGGGGCAATTGCGCTCTGTTAGTGTGAACTCGGTCGACGATGATTTATTCCAAGAACTGGGTGGTTTTGTTTCGCAAACGCTCTTTGAGGATTTGCCAGCGCTTCACTTTCAGCTAGTCCATTCGACCAGCCAACGTAAAAGGGCCGCCGGGTGATGCACGGATTTAATTCTCGGTCCTGAGGATACTGGTGCGGTTGTTCAGTTTCTCATCAGGACATCTTCCGCAGGCTCCCGAGAGTGGAAGATTACCGATACCACCCAGTTCCGCATACTGCGTCCAGAGGTCAGACTCGATCAGTTCGGCTGCCGCTAGAAACCTTAGGATGGCGACATCGCCCGAATTGAGGGAACCGCTTCCAAGAGTACTGGATTGTGCGCGGGCCAAAGTTCCGTTTGCTAACAAAGCGGCGCCCACTACTGCGCCTCCTGCCAGCAGACCACCTTTCAGAAAAGAACGGCGGTCGACTGAACTGCCGGTAGATGGGAGAAGCTGCTTTTTCTTCATATTTATGCTCATCCTTCCTCGACTACAAAGTTTTCCAAACTATGGGTTAGACTCGTCGGCACAACGACGAGATACGAGAGGCATTTCATTTGATTGTCAACTCTTTGCAAACTCGCAGTGACAAATGCCAAGGCAATGTTCAAGAGCGAGAGTTAAGTTGAAGACCGACATGCGACTCTTCTATCTCACTTTCTACAGGTCTGATTTCTTCCATCTGCACGCAGAACCCGCGGTGCAGGCTGTGGGTTGAATGTCGTTGACCGACCCGAGGGGAAGCTGGGCGGCGGCAGAAAGAGTCAGCGAGAAGAATATGAGTGCCAATGTTTTCATAATTTCAATCCTGTAATGGCCCACGGTGCCCGGGCGCACCGGAGTGCGCCCTGGCAGAGGCTGGCCTGTTTTAGTTGATGGTGACGGTTACGGCACTGGAATGGCTCAACGAGCCGGAGGTCCCGGTAACCATTACAGTGGTTTGAGATGCTGAGGTTGAGGGGTTGTTTGAAGTGCTCGACTTGCTGCCGCATCCTAGACTGAAGAGTGAGATGACCAACAGCAACCCTAATACGCTCGCACCCACGATGCTCTTGCTCCCGAGCAGTTTTCGCTTGCGAGTTGTGAACAGAGTGCCGAACAAACCCAAGCCGGGGAGTAGCAGCCCCAAGCGCGGCGCGTAGTACCCGTTGCTCGGCGGAGTTGAGGCAGCAGATATAGTCAACGTTGAGGACGCAGCGCTCGAACCGGGAGAGATGGTTGAAGGGCTTAGAGAACAAGTCAACCCGGCGGGCGCAGAGCAGGTCAGCGTGATCTGACTATTAAAGCCTCCCGCTGCAGCGGCGCTGACCATTAGCGTAACCGAGCCGCCCTGGCTGACCGTTGCGCTGGAAGACGAAAGATTCAACGAGAATCCGCTTCCAGCGGCAGCTGCAGGTGCCAGGCTAGCGAACACTGCCGTTGCGCTTCCTCCAGCAGGGAAATTCGGTTGCCCGGCGCTGCCTCCAGCGGTTATGTAAAGAGTGCCAGCAACGCCTGGGGCATTGTTGGCACCACCTCCTCCGCCAAACACCATATCCCACATGCCGGGGTTGACCAGCACCTTGCCGGACGAGTCGGAGAGTTGACCCTGAAACTTTCCTGTGGTGTCGAATGCGCTGATCGTACCATCGCCGAAATTTCCTACGAGAATGTCGCCGGCGAAGCTTCCGAAGCTAGCTGGAGCCTGCACTACGCCCCAGGGCGCGTTGAGGTTGTTACTGGCGCCGGCGGCGACGAAAGTGCTCATGAAGTTGCCGTTTGCGTCGAAGATATCCACCTGCCCAGCGCCAGCGCCGGGGACAGCGTCGTGCTTCGGCGTATCCTGCATCGCATAGGCGACGTAGATCTGGTTGCCAATGACGTGTATGCCGTGCGGAGCAAAACCGGCGGGAAGGGTTGGATCGGTGAAGCTGCCGCCCAACGAAGTGAGGGTGTAGTTCGAATCGTAGACGTCTACCTTACCGCTGTTGAAGTTGGCCGCCAACAGATTGGTGCCGAGCAATGCGAGACCTTTGTAAACCGCGCCGCTGGCGGAATTATCTTTGCCGACAATCCCAGTGTTGCTTGAGCCATTCCAATAAACAATGAGGCCATCCTCAGTATCGAAAATGAACGAGCCGCCGCTGAAGTAGGAGCCGCTGGCGTTGGCCACGGTTCCCGTCGGGCAACCAGGACTGCAATTGCCGTTTGGATTGCTTGCAGCCCCGGGTATCGTGACCACCAACCCGGCGTCTTTATTGCCATTTTGGTCATAAAGCGTGGAGACGCCGCTGTTATTGTCGGCGATCCAGAAATCTTGCCCGGGAAGAACCGAGATTCCCCAGGGGTTCGAGAGTTGAGTGTCTGTGGTGGTGGCTACGCCGGTAACATTGGAGACCAGGTTGGTCTGGGAATAGCCGGCCTGCTGCGCCCACAAACCTGACGGAATCGTCAACGCCGTGAGCAAACCGAATAACAAGAGTGCTTTCTTCATGTTGTCCTCCTTAACTTTTGTGATTTGTACGACGTTGCTGAATACCGTTGTTTTCTTTTCTACCGTGAAGCTGGGGTTGCGGGATGGAGGGGGAGTTCAGGGCAAACTGATATACTTCCTATTCCCGAACTCCCCATCACAACCGTATGAAAGCCGCTGTTCTGCTCGGGTTAGCTACCGCCAGAGGAGGACACAATGGAGTGCTCCTTTTTCTGGGCTAGCGTGACCATCGCCCGCGGTACCACGAAGGAATAGACGCCTCCCGGCGTCTCAGCCTCGCTCAGAAAGTGCTTGCCCCCTATCTGCTCGAAACTAAGCTTTGGTTGCCCAGAAGGAGTTTCATCGACGGCGATAGGAAGAACAAGCGCGCCATTGCCGTAGCCGCGAATTGCGATGCCTGAAGATGCGTCAACCGAGAGACGGCCAATCGTGTATGTGCCCGCAGGCAGGGTCGCGCCTCCAGCGACGAACTCAAACGGAACGTTCACACGAACTCCCTTGGTGTCCTGAGCGCGGGCACTTATGCCCAACCCAAGCAGGCAAGTCAGAGTAAGTACAGCTGTCAAATATGATTTCTTCATGATTTCTCCGTATTGAAATGGTGTTGCTTGTGCATTAGTGATAACTGCGCTCGTGAGGCTCTATTCCACAAGTGCGTCCTGATCCTCGTTTATCAACCGTGTTCAACAACTTATGTGAGTTAGACGCGACGACTAGAGGCGAGATGCGGACGGAATGTCATTTGATTGTCAACTCTTCGTCGAGATCTCGTAAACGCGCGTGGCGGGAACGCTAGTGGGAGTACGGGGAGAAGAAAAACGGCGTCGCACAGCCTGGCGATCTGGCGATATTACTGTGATGTATACATTGTGGAGTCAATGGTCGACGTTATCGGTGGCTGCCGTCAGGAGTCGCGGCATGCACCGTACTCAGTAACGTTGATCGAGTGTGTCGGATACGTCGACTTGCGCAAGCACTCGGCAGAAAGGCCGAGAAGCCGGCCTGTTTGCTTGGATGAAGGGAATAACTGCGCTCGGGCAGGGTGTGGTCGCTCTCTGAAGTACTTGGTCAGACCCTCTCGAAGCTGCAGCCGAGCTCGCCATAGCCGCGCCTTCACTGCGGTGTGACTCAGATCCAGCACTTCTACTGTCTGATCTATGGTGAGACCTTCGACATCCCGCAACACAAAGACCGTCCGCAAGATTGGGCTTAGCTCTTCCAAGCAGTTTGTCAGGATGTCTCGTAATTCAGACGCCCAGTAACACTGTTCCGGATTAGGAGCCCAGTCGGCGACCTCTTTGGGAAGCACATCGCCATCTGCCTGAAAATCCTCGTCCAGGGACATCTCTTTAGCGCTGCGCTGTTTGCGCAGCTTCATCAGCGACTGGTTCACGGTGATGCGAAAGAGCCAGGTTGAGAATTTGGAATCCTCGCGGAATGCGGACAGGTTTTGGTAGGCCTTCAAAAATGCTTCCTGAACTGCATAACATCCCCATTCTTGGCGGCGCGGACAAGATCCAAGTCATCGTCTGCCACTTTCCTCACTGCGAATTGTGCCGAGTCTATAATAGTCATATCCGTGCACTTGGCGCGCCGAAGCGTTGTTCCCAAACGCGCTGCCCGCGCCTTCTAGGAGTCTGAGGTCACTGCACTACGACTTTGCCCGTCATTTTCGGATGTACCGAGCAGTAGTACGAATACGTACCAGTCTTGGTGAAGGTGTAGGAAAACTTTTCGTCCGTATCCATCACCTTGGACTTGAACACGCCATCTGT
>JBEKWC010000033.1:0-58163 GCA_049513475.1 Candidatus Sulfotelmatobacter sp.
GGCGTTCACCCATCCCTGACACTTTGGCCAACTGGGCGCGAACGATTCGTGAAGTTCACGTTAAGTCCGAAGATCATTGTAACGTCTTCACCGGCGATGCGACAACTTCTTCCGTACGAGAGAGTACGCGAAGCGTCCATCAAAATATGAGCAGCGTTGGTCGCTGTGATCCTTCCCCCACCTTCAAATGGAATTAGCGAGTTGACAGGATTTCCTTACATTCATCCCATCAGGCGGTAACTCATGAAGACGTGTGTCATTCTTCGGGCTACCCTGACAGTCCCTTTCCGGCTTGGCATTGCGTTCGCCGGAAATAACACTCCCAATCCGGTGTTGCCGGATTCGGTCAACATTGTTGCCCCATTGTTGCCCCGCACCCTCTCCGCTACATTAATTTCCCATGGATTTCCCAGCCCACGATTGACCGTGACACACCGCAGCGGTACCTCCAACGTTATGGCCGCTCTCAACCTGGACCACCTGCGCCTAGCCTAAAATAGCCTACAAGCGAAGGGATCGCCGCCATTCGCGCTGAAGAAGCCTTAGCGACCACCCGACCATTCCATGATCGCCATGGAAAAATGGGACGATGCCCACTTCCGAGAATTAGACGCGCACACCAAGGCCAATAAAGCTCGCGAAGCCAATAAAGACGGCCTCCGCCAAGTCAACTACGACATTTAGCCGACTTCAATCCTCGAAACTTCTCGCCCCGCCTTTCATGCGGTTGGTCACCGCCTGCGTCCATACCCACTTGATCACGCGGGCATCGTTGTAGCAATAACCCAGGTTGTGATTCAAAGTGGAGAAGCAGTGCCGCTGGCAGGTGTGCTTCATATCCTGCAACTGCTTCTGATCGAACTTTGGATTGTCGATATTGCCCCAATCAAAAGTCGACGGATACATGGGGAAGCACGGCGCCACAGTTCCATCGGTGCGAATGATGACGTTATTCTGCCCGGCCCGGCAATTCCAGTCGGTAAAGTGCAACTCGCCATTGGCATCCTGGGCGATGCCGGGAGTGTTCGCCAGCATTGCGGAAATGTTGCCGTTCGTCCCCGTACCGTCGCCATTCCATCCGTAACTCTTCAGATCGAGGCCCGACGACATCCGCACAAACGCCTTCATCTCCTGCAGCCGCTGCACCGAGTTCACCATCTGGTAGCCGGCTTTATTCTTCTCGATGATCCAGTCGATGAGCGAGTCCACCGACCGCCAATCCTCCGGCCGGATGTAAGTCGGGTTCTCATCGAAATGCTTAAAGTGCTCGTCCTGCTCGAGCATCGGAGTTTCGTTGATGTGGTAATCGGTAGCCAGCCGATGCGCATGCGCATACTCGGTAAGTTTCTTCACGTCCTCATGATTGTTGCGGCAGATATTAATGTTGAAGAACACCATATAGCCATAAACGTATTGCTTGCGGATCGGGTATTCCAAATGCTTTTGCCCCGGCATGAACGCCTTCGGCAGGCTGGGTTTTTCATCCCAGGCATCCAGAGCAAAATTGAAAATCGAAACCCCGGCATCGCCCAGCCGGTCGGCAACTTCCGGTCTCAGCAGCCGCCCATTGGTCCCAACGTAAATCCAGAAGCCCTTCTTGGCCGCGTAGTAAACCACTTTATGCGCCACCTGCGGCCGCAGCAAAGGCTCGCCGCCCATCAAAGCAAGCACCCGGCAGCCGTGGTCATGCAGCCAGTCGATCGAGCGCTTGGCCACATCCTCGGTCATGCCCTTGACTTTGTTATTAAAGGCCCAGCAATACCAGCAGTCCAGATTGCACTTGTAATCCAGAAAAGATAAGCGGTGATGGGATGAAACTCCCCCGGCATCACGCGCGACCGGATGTAGGGTAAAAGCCAGCCCCGCACCTTGCGCCACACCTGCGGATAAGTCCAATCCCGCTCTTCCGGAATTTCAGCCGGCCCCGGGTCGTTCAGCAGTTCCGGATACTGCGGAAAAACCGGCTCCGGCAATGTAGCGCCAGTCTGAACCGCCGGAGTGGGTCCGGAAGATGCGGAGTTCATGAGTAGGTTGTGAATGTCAACGTCGATGCGAAATTTGGCGGGGGCGGTTACAGACACTTTCTTTATCTCCTTTCTAAATCTCAGGCATTGCGCCTGATTGCTAGAAAGGTGCCGGAGACCAAAATCGGGTTACAAGGATTTTCCCAAATTGGGAGATCGAAGTTCCGGGCACCCTCCGTCCCGCCACGCTCAAGTGGAAGTGATTGATGGCAAAACAGTTAAGCCGTGAGCTCAGAACCGCTGATACTTTTGTCCGTCGCCTTTGACTTTGAGATTTCTTGAGGTCTTACAGAGATTTTTCCGAGCCAACTTTACCGAGTATGTGCGGGGTAGAACCGGTGTTCGAGGCAATACAGCGCGACCAAGGCAAACACGACCACGATGAGGGCAAGAACCCAAGGCCGGCCACTGCTCCAACGATACTTCCAATCTGCCGACGCGACGAAAAGAAAAATGTTCTTTCAGGCCGCTATTAGGCGGCTTGGTGCGTCTCGCAATCCAAGAAGTAAATCTTTCGCGCCGCAGAGCATTTACTACAACGCCGTCCACAGCTCTGACCTGTATTTAGAAGAAGTTAATATTGGCATCCGATTTGCTAACACCAGGACAGACGAAGTGGCGCGCAACGGGGCGTTCCAAGGACGACTTCGGCCAGAGGTTTTCTTGGGCGCCCCTTGCATTAAAACGGTCGAAAAGCCCTCCCCCACACGACCCCGGTTCGTCGATACCTCGGGTGTATCTCGTCGGCGGGTAGGCGACCAGCAAGTGTCGTAGCCACGGTCCCCTGGTAGAAAATCCACAGCCGCCTACACGGTCGTTAGTCGCTCCCGTACATCGATCCCGGCCTGCCGCAAGAGTTTTGTGATCGCATCCGGCTTCATTCGCGAAGCGTCGAACTCCACCCGCACCGTCCGCTCCAGTTCGTCAAAATCTACTCTCCGCACGCCGTAGACCTCCCGCATGCCGTCGATAGCCCTTAACTCAGCTTCGCCCGGGCTCGCGCCATAGCGAAAAACCACGTCCAGATAAGTCATAGAATGACCCTTGAATACTTCTCGATTGGAAATCGGTTGCGCCGCCAGCAGCCGGCGCCTGAATCCAATATAAAGCATTGTCCATCGAAGAGATAGAATCGGCAGCGCCAGACCGATTCGTCGAAAATGGCCACGCTCTCAAGCCCACAACTCGAACGCGACCCGGTATGCGGAATGAGCGTCCACAAGACCTCCGCCAAACATACTCACAACCACGGCGGGAAAAATTACTACTTCTGCTGCGCCCCCTGCCTGGAAAAATTCAAAGCCGACCCGGAAAAATATCTGCGATCTCAACCCCCAGCGAGTTCCACAGGCTTGGTAGCGCTTGGGGCCTTACCGACATCTGCCCAAGCCCACACCAACGCTCCGCAAGACATTCATCAAATCTTGCCGCTTCCGAACACGGCCCAAACCCCTGCTTACGTCTGCCCCATGTGCCCCAAGGTCCGCGCCACCAAGCCCGGAGCTTGCCCCTCGTGCGGCATGGCCCTTGAACCGGACGTCCCGATCACCGTCGCGCGCACTGAATACACCTGCCCCATGCATCCCGAAATCGTCCGCTCAGAGCCGGGTTCGTGCCCCATTTGCGGCATGGCCCTCGAGCCGCGCACCGTCACCACCGCCGGGGAGGAAAATCCCGAACTCCGCGACATGTCGCGCCGTTTTTGGATCGCCGCCATCCTCACGACTCCACTGCTCATCATTGCCATGGTCAGCATGATGCGCCCGGGCGCGTTCGTGAGGTTTCTCGAGGGCGCAAAGATCACCTGGATCGAATTCATCCTAGCCACTCCCGTAGTCCTCTGGTGCGGACTGCCATTCTTCCAGCGCTTCTGGATCTCCCTGGTCAACCGCAGCCCAAACATGTTCACCCTGATCGGCATGGGAACCGGCGTCGCGTACGGCTACAGCGTAATAGCCACCGCCGCGCCGCAGATTTTTCCCCAGTCGCTACGCGGCATGGGAGGCTATCCCGACGTTTATTTCGAAGCCGCCGCCGCCATCACCACACTGGTCCTGCTCGGCCAGGTCATGGAACTCCGCGCCCGCAGCCGCACCAGTGCCGCCATCCGCGCCCTCCTCGACCTCAGCCCCAAGACCGCGCGGATACTAAACTCAGATGGCAGCGAAAAAGATGTCCCGCTCGAACAAGTGAAGCCCGGAGACCGACTCCGCGTCCGTCCTGGAGAAAAAATCCCAGTAGACGGCATCCTCCTCGAAGGCCACAGCACCATCGACGAATCGATGGTTACAGGCGAATCCATCCCGGTAGAAAAATTGCGTCAGAGCAATGTGATCGGAGCGACTATTAACGGCTCCGGCTCCTTCGTGATGCAAGCCGAGCGCGTCGGCGGCGAGACTTTACTAGCGCGCATCGTGCAGTTAGTCGGACAAGCGCAGCGCAGCCGCGCCCCCATCCAGCGCCTAGCCGATCGCGTCGCCACCTGGTTCGTCCCCGCTGTGGTGGCGATCGCAGCCATAACTTTTGTCGTGTGGCTCGCTTTGGGCCCGCAACCGCGTTTCGCGCATGCGTTAGTGAATGCAATCGCCGTGCTGATCATCGCGTGTCCGTGCGCCTTAGGCTTAGCGACGCCCATGGCGATCATGGTCGGAGTAGGGCGCGGGGCCCGCGCCGGCGTTCTCATCAAGAACGCCGAAGCCCTGGAGACTCTGGAAAAGGTCGACACGCTAGTCATCGACAAGACCGGCACTCTAACCGAAGGCAAGCCCAGCCTCAGAAGCGCTTCCGCAGCGTTGGAAAAGGATCCGGAACTTCTGCGCCTCGCCGCCAGCCTGGAACGGGCCAGCGAGCATCCCCTGGCTTTAGCCGTCGTCGACGGCGTCGCCAAACGCAGACTGCAACTTTCTCAACCGCAGCAAGTCCGCTCCGTCACCGGCAAAGGCGTCACCGGAGTGGTTGACGGAAGAACAGTCGCTGTCGGCAATCTCGCTCTCATGAGAGAGATCGACGCGCTCGACGAAGCCAGCAAGAAGGGCTTCTTATACGGCGCCCCGACTGGCAGCACAGTCCTATTCGTGGCCGTGGACGGAAAGTATGTGGGTAACATTGCGGTCGCCGACCGCCTGAAGACTTCCACTCCCGCAGCGGTGGGCGCCCTCAAAGCCCAAGGCATTCACATCGTGATGCTAACCGGCGATAGCCGCAGCGTTGCCGAGTCCATAGCCAACGCGCTCGGCATCGCCGAATTCGAAGCCGAAATCTTGCCAGAAAAAAAATTAGAAATCATCTGCAAACTGCAAGCGCAGGGAAGAGTCGTCGCCATGGCCGGAGACGGCATCAACGACGCCCCCGCTCTAGCCCAAGCCAACGTCGGTATCGCCATGGGCACGGGCACAGATGTGGCTATCGAAAGCGGCAGCATCACTCTCGTCAAGGGCGATCTCACTGGGATCCTACGCGCCCGCACTCTAAGCCACGCCACCATGCGCAACATCCGTCAAAATCTTTTCTTCGCTTTCATCTACAACGCCATCGGCGTCCCCATAGCTGCAGGCGTCCTCTATCCCTTCTTCGGCCTTCTGTTAAGCCCAATCTTCGCCGCCGCCGCCATGAGCTTCAGCTCCGTCTCCGTAATCACCAACGCCCTCCGGCTCCGACACCTGAAGTTGTAACGGTTGGACTGCGAGTCGTCTTTACAAGCCGCGAAGCGGCGTCAGAATGCCGCCCATGGCGTAAGCCGTTAGTGATGCCACAGATCGAAAGATGGTCGGGGCTGCCTTTAGCCCTTCGGGACCATCTGGTCGAGCGCATGCACAACCGCAACATCAGCCTCCGTGACCTGAACTTGCTGCGCCGTTGCATGGATTCAAAGCCGGACGTCCCAGAAGGGCCTTGGGATAAAGATTTCCGGTCGTTTCAAACTGTGCGGCGAGGGCCGGTATCCAAAGACGTTCCTTCTACTCATGAGCGGGCGCGAGGACAAAAGCTTTAGCCAATCCCACGCAGCTCCCGCGTTATACTGAACTCATCTATGTCTGGGGATTCACACAAGACCTTCTACCTCGAAACCTTCGGCTGCCAGATGAACGTGCACGACTCCGAAAAGGTCATTGGCACGCTGGTGCACGAGGGCTACCGGCAGGTGGAAGCGGTCGAGCAAGCTGACCTGATTCTCTACAACACCTGCTCCATCCGCGACAAAGCCGAGCAGAAAGTATTCCATCGGCTCGCCGACTACAAGAAACTGCTATCGCAAGGAAAAAAGTTCGGAGTGCTGGGCTGCGTGGCGCAGCAGGAGGGCGAAAAGATTTTCGAGCGCGCCCCGCACGTTTCGCTGGTCTGCGGATCAGCCAGCTATCGCAACCTGCCGCAAATGCTCGAGCAATTGGAGGCCGGAAGCCCGAAGCCGGAGGCCGGAAGCCGAATTTCCCATCCGGAAGCCCGAAGGTCGAAAGCCGAAAGCCTGATCCGCATCACCGGCCTCGACGACCGCGAAACCGACAAGTGCTTCGAGACCGAGTTCACCGCCCGCACTAATCCCCATCGCGGCTACATCACCATCATCGAAGGCTGCGACAAGTTCTGCGCCTATTGCGTAGTGCCGTTCACACGAGGCAAAGAGCGCAGTCGCACTTCGGAATCGATCCTCGCAGAAGCCCGCCAGATGGCCGATCTCGGCTATACCGAGATTCAATTGCTCGGGCAGAACGTGAATTCGTACAAAGATCCAGCAGGGAAGCGAAGCTTCGCGGAACTTCTGGCTGCAGTAGGAGAAGTTCCGGGTATTCGCAGAGTGCGCTTTACCACGTCGCATCCACGAGATTTCGGCCGGGACATTATCGAGGCCATCGACGCCGTTCCCACACTCTGCGATCACATCCACCTCCCGGTGCAAAGCGGCTCCGACCGCGTGCTCAGTATCATGCAGCGTCTCTACACTCGCGAGCAATACCTCGAACGCATAGCCTGGATGAAGGCTGCGAGGCGCGACATCAGCATCACCAGCGATCTGATCGTCGGCTTTCCCGGCGAGACGGAAGAAGATTTCGCCGAAACTCTGGCGCTAGTCGAGGAAGTCGGCTATGACGCGGTCTTCACCTTCAAATATTCGCCTAGACCGAACACACCGTCTCTAGCACTGGAGGACGCGATCCCCGAAGAGGAGAAATCGCGCCGCCTAGAAGTGCTGATGAATAAGCAAAAAGAGATCCAAAGCGCACGCTACAAGAGATATATAGGGACCATCACAGAAGTAATGGTTGAAGGCAGGAACGAGGCCCGCGGCCAATGGATCGGCCGCACCTCGCAAAACAAAACCCTGAACTTCACCGCTCCCGAGGCGAAAACTCCCAGGATAGGTAGCTACGTCCAAGTGAAGGCGACCGCGAGTTTTCCCAACAGCCTCTTGGGCGAATTGGTGGTATAAGAGTCGAAGAACAAGGGCTCGGGCACCGCCTTTGAAGGAGTTTCTTTATGGAAGTGGAGATGACAATCCGTGGTCTTTTGATGGATCCAGTTAGCAATATGCCGATTGTGATCCTTAAGGATGTGGCGGGAGACAGCGTATTGCCGATCTGGGTGGGGGTTTACGAGGCCAATGCGATCGCGCTGGAGATGGAGAAAGTGAACACGCCGCGGCCCATGACCCACGATCTGATCAAGAACGTGCTCACGGGGTTGGAGACGCAGGTGCATAAAGTTGTAGTGACGGAGCTACGCGAGGACACGTTTTATGCGGTGATCTGGCTGGAGCGGAGCGGCGAAGTGGTCAGCATCGACTCGCGTCCGTCCGATGCGCTGGCGTTGGCCCTGCGGGTGGATTGTCCCATCTTCGTGGATGAGGTGGTGCTGAAGAACTCCAAGCAGGCGGCCAACATGTCAGACCGCGTTACGGCCGAAGAGTTGCGCAAGTGGCTGGAAGGGCTGAACGACGAGGATCTGGGCAAGTACAAGATGTAGGCGATTGAATCATTTGGTAATTTAGAAACACCCACAAGAAGATGCCCCGCCAGTCTCCGTGATGCGACCAGGCAGCAATTGACATCGCTTGGTTTCTGATGACATCGTAACGTCATCCTGCGCACCACCCTCGACCTCGATGATGACGCCCTGGAGATTCTTCGCCAATACTCTCAAACCCGCTCGTTGGCGCTCGGCAAAGCTGCTCGGAGTTAGTCCGGAAAGGGGCGAGTGCACCCGGAAATGATCAACGGTTTCTGTAGGGTTGTGCTCCCCAGGGACGGGAAGAAGGTCGGCAGCGAGGATGTCACGCGACTGTTAGAGGATGAGATTTAGGGTGGCAGTCTATCTGCTAAACGCCAATATTCTTATCGCACTGGCGTGGCCTGACCATTTCGCCCACGGCCGAGCCATCCGTTGGTTTGCCCAAATGCCCGAGCGTGGCTGGGTCCTGTCCGATAACCCAAGCGGCGTTGTTGAGACTCTTGTCCAATCCCAGCTTCTTGCCGCGGGCGCTGACACCGTCCCAAGCGCTGGAGGTTCTGGCCACCACTATCGAACTCCCAGGCCATCACTTTTGAGGCGATGCGATAGATTTGAGCGACGCCCTAACCAACGAGTCACCGATGCCTCACTTTACATAATACCAATTATCGGACATTACTAGCCAAGCCGGGGACCACGGCCGAACCCGTCGCACTCCCAACCTTCAAATCATTTCATTCCAGCGGGAATACGATCTTGGGGTGAAACAGAGTCCCCGCTACTCGGGTCGCGATGGCGATCAATTCTCTCTGCCCGACAAACACTTTTACCTGGCGGGCTCGGGAGAGTTCCGGGAGGTTAACGGGGCGTCCGCTACGGATGCGAGCGGCAGTGGCTTCGTCGGCGGTAACGCAAGGAAATTGCGGCAGGAGTTGGCGGGGATGAATAAACAGGTCTTCCACCCCTCTTGAGTCAAGCGGAGTGGCTAAGGCCGAAGTGCTTCGGGTTGCGAGAGGCGGACAGAAGAGCCCACCCCACACCACCGCGGACTCCTCGACGCCGCTTCCCTTTCGCTTGGGCAGATCGAAGCTTCGGCCGGAATCACAACCGGTCCGATAATCTTCAATGTATTCCAGCGTGTGAGCCTGGCTGATATCGAATTCGGCGGCGGCGGTGCGGCGCAGGGATTCGAGATGCGCTCCGCAGCCCAGGCGCTGGCCTATCTCGTGAGCCACCGAGCGCATGTACGTACCGGAGGCTACGCGGGCCCGGAAGTGGGCGCGGTCGCCTTCGACTTTCGTGATCTCGAATTCCTTGATTTCGATTTGCACCGGCTTCAGGGTCACTTCTTCTTTCTTGCGGGCCAGCTTGTAGGCGGGGACTCCCTGGATTTTTTTGGCCGAGAATGGCGGCGGAACCTGGTCCATGATGCCGAGAAATGCAGTGGCGAACTGCTGGAGCGAAGCGAGTGCCAGGCTTACCGGGCGCGGGTCGCCAGCCGGTTCGCCATCGGCGTCGTAGGTGTTGGTGGCGAAGCCGAAGCGGATGACTCCCTCGTAGCTCTTGTCCGCAGACGTATAGAACTGCGCCAGCCGGGTCAGGTTGCCGACCACCAGCGGAAGGACGCCGGTGGCCAACGGATCGAGCGTGCCGAGATGGCCCACGGAGCGCTGCTTGAGAATGCGGCGCATGCGGTTGACCACGTCGTGCGAGGTCCATCCCGCGGGTTTGTCAATGATGATGACGCCATTCATGAGACGATTTAGTATGGGCGACTGGGTGATTGAGTCATCGAGTGATTAAAAAGCCCGTCGCTTTGGGGTTTTCCATCACTCGATCGCCCGATCACTCAAGCTCTCAATCTTCTAAGCTACCAGATTCCTTATGCTTCCTCTTCGCGACGACCAGCCTCGGTATAGCACTCCTTGGGTAAACAGCTTTTTGATTGGGCTGAATTTGCTGATTTTTCTGGGCGAGGCCGTGCTGGACCCGCGGAGCTTGGATGTGTTGATTCATCAATTCGGGGTGGTGCCTTCGCATGCCGCGGCACTCCTGGCGGGATCGCCCCGTTATTCGCTGCTGGCGGTCGCGCTTCCCTTCTTCACCTCCATGTTTCTGCACGGCTCCTGGATGCACGTCATCGGCAACATGTGGTTCCTGTATATTTTCGGCGACAACGTCGAGGACTATCTGGGACATTTCATGTATCTGGTTTTTTATCTGCTGGTGGGACTGCTTGCGATGTGCGTGCAAGTGGCCGTGAATCCGCATACCAGTGTGCCCACCTTGGGTGCGAGCGGAGCCATTGCCGGGGTGCTGGGAGCTTATTTTATTGTGTATCCGCGGGCGCGGGTGTTGACCTGGTTTTTTGTGTTTGTGCTGTGGGTGCCGGCCTGGGTGATTTTGGGGTACTGGTTTGTCCTGAATTTCTTGAGCGGCACGGCCACCACTTTGAATGCCGCGCGGCAGAATATCGGCGGAGTGGCGTTCTGGGCGCACGTCGGCGGGTTCATCGCGGGTATGGTTTTGATTAAAGTTTTTCCGGAACGGGGCCGTCGCTATCCGTACGCCTATCAGTAATGACAGCACGGCTACGCAGGTCTGGCAACGTGTGCTGCTGGCAGCAAGCACATCGGTCCCGCCGCCACACCCGAGGCAACGGACAAAAGCATCCGTCCCACACGTTTTATTTCTTGGGGCGCGACTCCGGCGGAACCAGCCCCGCCACGCGGTAATAGACGACCAGTTGTCCGTAGTGTTCGCCGGAGTGCTCGATGAAGCCATAGGCCATGTCGAGCACGCGTACCTGCTGGTGGGCGAAGGGATCGACCAGCAGATCGGACATTCCTTGATCGCCTTTCGCCTTGATGGCGGCAGCTCCATCGGCAAAGGCTTTCTTCACGAAGGCGACAACGTCAGCCTTGGTCTTGAAATCGGCGCGCTTGGGGTCCTCTTCGGCGGGCATCTTCTTGCCCATGGCGGGATCGCTGAAAAAATAATTGGCGTTGGCCGCGTGCAGCAATTGCTCGGCGAAAGAGCGTTGGGCGGGGGTGGGCTTGAAGTCGTATTTGTCCTCGGGGAAGTCCTCCGCCATGGCTATGAGCTTGCGGCCAATGTCGTTCCAGGCCTCGAGCACGACCTTCGCGGGCCCTTCGGGGGGCTTGACCGCCGCTTCTTTGCTGGAGTCTTGGGCGTGGCCGGGGAAGACGGCGATTGTGATGGCGAATAATACTGCAAGTGCAAAGTGGGGGTTGCGCATTGCGGGAAGTCTCCTTAGATCCGCTTTCGGTCGGACGCAATCTTAATGCAGATTTTATTTTGAGTAAACCGAATCGCGCGCGGAGTGAAGGCGCTTCGGAGGCCAGGGTTTTGCTTTTCAATCCAAAGCCAAATCAAACGCCAAGTACAGAGGTCTGTCGTCGGAGGACTTGCGCTGGGCGCGCAGGTCTTCTCTTTTCTCCGGATGACAAATTCACAATCCAACCGAAGTTCAACTGTCGAAGTCAACAGACAAGAGTGTCCATCCCACACGGCCCGCGTTTAAATGCCGTTGGGGCGCTGCCGAATTAAAGAGAGGAATTCTGACCGGGTCTCCTGCTCGTTGCGGAAGCAGCCTAGCATCGATGAGGTTACCGCGGCCGAGTGCTGCTTTTCTACGCCGCGCATCATCATGCACAAGTGGCGAGCCTCGATCACCACACCCACGCCTTGCGGTTCGATCACGCGCTGGATGGTTTCCGCGATCTGAGTGGTGAGCCGCTCTTGAATTTGCAGGCGGCGCGAAAAAAGCTCAATCAAGCGCGGGAGCTTGCTGAGACCAATCACTTTGCCGTTGGGAATATAGGCGACGTGCACTTTGCCAAAAAACGGCAGCAGGTGATGCTCGCAGAGGCTGAACATCTCGATGTCTTTGACGATCACCATCTCGTCGTAGTCGACGGTGAAGAGCGCGCCTTTGAGTAAAGCATCGGCGTCCTCTCGATAACCGCGGGTCAGGAATTCGAGCGATTTGCGCACGCGCTCCGGAGTTTGCTGCAGGCCTTCGCGCTGCGGGTCTTCGCCCAGGCGGACGATCATCTCCTGGATGAGATCTTCGAAGCTCGCGCTGGTTAGCGTTGTCGGTTCGATCATGGGCTTGGGGTTCATAGGCGATTTAGGAATTGGGTAATGTAAGAGCGAAATCAGCCGGCGTATTCGAAGGCGTTCATCATGGTCTCTTCCAGCCTTACCCTTTCCAGATGCGCCCGCGGGAAGCCGCGCTGCACTATTTCGTAGATCTGGATGCAGAGATTTTCCGTGGTGGGCACTTCCCCGCTGAATTCTTGCAGGGTATTCAAATTCTCGTGGCCGTAGCGGGCCAGCACTTCCCTTTCGATGAAGCCGTCGAGATCCACTAAATTGCAAACCATGCCGGTGTTTTCATCGACCGGCCCGCTCACTGTGATCTGTACGATGTAGTTATGGCCGTGTCCATAAGGGTTGTTGCACTTGCCGTAGGTTTGCTGATTCTCGGCTTCGGACATGGCCTCGCTATGCAACCGGTGCGATGCGGAAAATAGATAGCGGCGGCTTAGGTGGGCCTTCATAATCTGCTCCAATCCTTGCCAAGCCAAAGATTAAAATCTTCAAGCACAGAGGGCCCGGGGGAACACGGCGTAAATCGCATTATGCTTCTCCATAAAAGTCTACGAAGAGGTCGGGGGTCTCGTAGACTCGCACTCGATGCAACTGGGCGCGTTCCAGCTTGGTGTCCAAACGCTGCCAGATGGAGATGGCCAAATTCTCGGTGGTAGGAATTTTATCGGCGAACTCAGGGACTTCTTTGTTGAGGAAGCGATGGTCCATAGCGTCGAGCACTTCGCGTTGCATGATTTCTTTGAGTCGTTTCAGGTCGACCACGAAACCCGACCGGGGATCGACTTCGCCCTTCACCGTGACCTCGAGGGTGTAGTTGTGGCCGTGGCCGTTGGGGTTGTTGCACTTGCCAAAGAGGGCGCGGTTCTGCTCCGGAGTGAACGCCGGGTTATGATAGTAGTGCGAGGCGGAAAATTCGGCTTTGCGGGTTAGATAAACCATGAGGTTGGTTAAAGAGCCCCTTTAAATATATTACTGGACTGTGAGGGCTTTGAGTTCGTCGAGTTGGCATCGCCCATGGCGAAGCCAGCCAGAATTCGGAATCCGCGCTATTCATTGGTGAGTTCTAATTTTCACTGCGCAGCCCAAGGCCGGTTTGTGCAGTCGATCGAGCGCCGACAGCCATCTCCACTTCCTGCAAGAACAAGCGGGCCACCCTCGACGCGTCGAACTGCTGGACAAACAGCGATCCTTCGGTCGCGAGAGCCCGTCGCAACGCCGGGTCGGCATAGAGCCGGCGGAGCGCCTCGGACAACGCTTGGTCATCGTCCGGCTCCACGAGGATTCCGTGCTTTACCACCTCCGGTGCGGCACCGGCGCGAGCGGCCACCACAGGCTTGGCGCTGGCCATGGCTTCCAGGAAAACGATGCCAAATCCTTCTTGGACGCTGGGCAGACAAAAAACGTGGCAACGGTTATATTCGCGGGCGAGTTGATCCGATGTAAGATTTCCCAGCCAAGTGACGAATCCCTGCAAGCGCTTCTTCCGACAAAAAGACTTGAGGCGAAGAGCCTCGGGTCCGGCGCCGACGATGCGAAGCTCCAGATGCGGAATCGAGGAACGCAGGCGATCCACCGCACGCAGCAGCACCTGCACCCGTTTTCGGGGATAGAAGCGGCAAACGCAGAGCACCACAAATTTATCCTCGGGAGGCCGAGCCGGATTACCCCGGAGCCGCCGGCTCCACGAGGCAAGGTCGATCAGTTCGGGGACGATGCGCGGCGGCACGGACGCCCCGTACAGCTGCTGGATGCGCTCGCAGGCGTAACGGCTGGTTGCGATGACCAGATCTGCGCGCCGCACATGGCGTTTTTCCGCGAGCGCCTGGACGCACATCGTGGCTCGGGTCAGGCCGCCTTCGAAACGCAACTCGTCCGCGATCACCCCTTTAATGGAGGCGATATGCAGACCGCCGCCGCGACCCGCCAAGGCATAGCCGTCCATGTCAAAACCTACCGTGATACCGGCCCCGGCGGGAGGGGACCAGCGCAGCCGCTCATTGAAAATAAAACGTTCGACGGTATAAGCCGGAAACCGAAGAGTGGGGGTCATGACGTCGACGGATGCGCCGCCCAGCCTCAGGAACTTGGCCAGGGTGTTGATGCCCACGGCAGTGCCGCTGCCTTGAAGAGTGTCCAGCGGAGTAGACGTGATGAACCTGAAATACATCGACGGGAAGGGGTACTTCCTCACCCTTGGTTGCAATCGTTTAGTATAAACGGGTGCAAAGTATGATTTGCTTTTCACCTCTCGGGAAAACTTGGCGGTCGCTCCGGCGCCCAAAGTCCGAAGCTGCTAAGCTCGTCGTCGGCGCGACGGAAGTTGTGTCTCTCCCCAATCCCGCCTCGGCCAGGATCATGACGCAAACCCAGAGGTTGTGCGCTTTCCGCTCGCTACTTGATGTGAAACCGGCCTCAGTTGTCGCTCTAGTTCTACTCGCTCTCACCGGTTGCTACAGCGGCTCGCGACCGCCGCGCATCGGCACAGCCGCTCCGGATTTCACCGTGCGCGATTCGGATCGCACCGTAACGCTCAGTCAGTTTAAGGGCCAAGTGGTCGTGCTGAACTTCTGGGCGACCTGGTGTCCGCCCTGCATTGAGGAGATGCCGTCGCTGGTCGAGATGCAGCAGCGCATGAAGGCGAAGGGCGTGACCGTGATTGCGGTCAGCCTCGATGTCGATGCCAGCAACTACCACCGCTTCCTGCGCGATCACGGCGTGAACCTGCTGTCGGTGCGGGATGGCGAGGGCAGGAGCAACGCGCTCTACGGGACCTTCAAATTCCCCGAGACCTACGTCATCGACCGCAATGGCATCATGCGGAGAAAGTTTATCGGCGCGGTGGATTGGACCGGGCCGGATGTGATCGAGTATTTAGGCAAACTCTAAGATGGTCCGTAAAGAATCCTCTTTCAAAGTTTACGCCATCTGTCTGAGGCGATTGGCTAAGGTTTAATCTCGAAGACCGTGCCCTGGCTATGGGCGCCGCCTCCGACGGTGGTGCCGTAAAGTTTTCCCGAGGAATTGAGGAGCAGCGGGGCGCTGGGATTTCTGCCATCTTGACCGCGGCCGAAGTTGTGCAGAACGGTTTCGGTCCAATCTCCGCCGGTTGAAGGCGTGAGCCCGAAGGCGACGCCGTTATTGTAGGCGCCGCCCGAATATGTGGTGCCGTAAAGATTGCCGGATTTGTCCATGATCAGAGCAGCGCCGTTCGGTCCATATCCGTCCGTATTGTTGAAGCTGTAAAGGATGGTATCGGTCCACCCTCCGCCTAAGGTGGGCTTCAGCTCGATCACTGTTCCCCTGCCGTAAAGGCCGTTCCCAGCGACGGTGTAGAGATTTCCCGCGCCGTCGAAGACCAAACCCTGCGGATGTTGCGGGTCGGTGCCGCTGCCGAAGTTATAGAGAATCGCCTCTATCCAGTTTGCACCGGTGGTTGGGGACAGCTCAAAGGCTGTGCCACCGCCATACAGGCCGCCCTGCGCCGTGGTGCTGTAAAGATTGCCGGCAGCGTCGAAGATCAGGCCGGCAGTGGCTTCGGAGCCATCGGCGCCGTTGCCAAAGCTGTGAAGAATGGTTTCGGTCCAGCGCCCTCCGCCTGCGGGCTTCAGTTCGAATACCGTGCCCCCGTTAAACTCGCTGCCGTAGGCGCCACCGGAGGATGTGGTTCCGTACAGGCTGCCTTGAGCGTCGAAGATCAGGCCGGCTTCGGGGCCATACGCGTCGCTGCCGTTTTGATTGAAACTATGCAACACTTTTTCTTTCCAGCTTCCGCCCGTCGCCGGCGAGAGCTCGAATACCGTGCCCCAGAAATAAGCTCCGCCTCGATAAGTAGTGCCGTAGAGGTTGCCGGCAGCGTCGAAGACCAGACCGGCGAGAGGATAGGCGCCGTCCGGGCAGTTGGTTTTCGGGCAGAAATTGTAGAGAACCTTTTGATTCCACGCGCCGCCGGAAGTTGGTGAAAGCTCGAAGACCGTGCCGCAGCCGAGAGAGTTGTTGCAGGGGCCACCGCCGCCGAATTCCGTAGTGCCGTAAAGATTGCCGGCGGCGTCGGAGATCAGGCCGGCGAAGGCTTGCCCTGGCCCAGCGGCTTTGGGATTGAAGCTGTCGAGAACGCTTTCTTGTTGGGCAAAGGCGCCAGGAACGACCACGAACGAGGTCGCAGTAAGCACGATCAATGTCGCGATTCGCGCAATCGAGATATTCTCGCTTCGCATCGTAGACTCCTAGAGCTGTTCAAGAGGCTTCGCCTACAAACACCACCTATAAGCTAAAGCCAGAGTTTCGTCTATCCTTAGCCTCGTTCCTACAGGTGGACCCGGTGTTGGCTCTGGGTCGCGACCGGCTGAGGTCTAATACAGTGGCTGGCTAGGGCGTGATCTCAAAGACGGTCCCGTCCTGGCTGGAGCCTCCTTTGGAAGTTGTGCCGTAGAGATTACCGGCGGAATCGAGAATCAAGTTGGAGAATGGAATGGCTCCGTAGGCGCCCGCGCCAAAGCTGTGGAGTGCCGTCTCGGCCCAAGCCCCCCCGGTTTGAGGCGAAAGCTCGAAAACTGTGCCACAGCCGTTGCCATATGGGCAGGATCCGGCACCGCCGTTGGTGGTGGTACCGTGGAGGTTTCCGGAGGCGTCGAAGACCAGGCTGGCGTTGGGTGCGCAACCGTCGGTATGGCAGTCGAAATTGTGGAGGATGGTCTCGGTCCAGCTTCCGCCAGCGGCGGGCGATAGCTCGAAAACCGTTCCGTCGCCGGTATCGTAGATGCCGCCGCGTACGGTCGTGCCGTAGAGATTGCCAGCGGAATCGAAGATCAGGCTTGAACACGGACAGGCGCCGTCGGTGCCGTCCTGGTTTTGATCGAAGCTGTGAAGAACGGCCTCGGTCCAGGTGCCCCCGACTGAGGGCGACAGCTCGTACGCCATTCCGTAAAGGTAAGTGCCAGCATAGCCCGCTGTGCCGTAGAGATTGCCCCGGGAATCGATGACGAGATTTCCCTGAGGATTCCCTGTGGCAAAGTAGTAGATCACCGCAAAGCTCCAGTCGCCGCCCGCAGTGGGCGACAATTCGTAGACCGTCCCCCCGCCGTCTGGGACACCGCTGTAACTTGTGACCCCGTAGAGATTGCCGGCGGAGTCGAAGACCAGGCCCGAGGGATCCATTCCCTCTTCGCCTTTGTTGAAGAAGTTATGTAGAACTTTCTCCTTCCAACTGCCGTCGGTCTGAGGCATCAATTCGAAGACCATGCCGCAACCGATCACATAGTTGCTTTCCTTGCACAAGCCGGTGCCTCCCGACGCGGTGCCATAAAGATTGCCGTCGGAGTCGAAGATGAGGTTGCCGCCGGGTGCATAACCGTCTTTGCCGTTGTCGTTGAAGCTGTGCAGTATCTTCTCACTCCAGCCACCGCCCGCCTTGGGCGACAACTCGAAGACGGTGCCGTAATTGTGGGCGCCGCCACAGCAGGTGGTGCCGTAGAGATTGCCGGCGGTATCGGAAACCAGGCCGGCATAGGGATTGGCACCGTTCGTGTTGTTGAAGCTACCCAGGACTTTTAATTGGGCGGAGGCCGGTGTGCCTGCCAGGCACAGCGTCAGAGTACCGAGCGCAAATGTCGCGCGCAGGGCGATGAAAGTTTTGAGGCTTCCCATTAATTATCTCCTTGGTCCACCTTCGGCCCGTGGGGCTTGCTCCGACACAGTTGATGGATCCAGATTCCGAAACGCAAATTAAGGGGGAGCCAAACGCTGCGCGAATATATCACAGATCGCAGTGACAGATTAGAGAAGGTCAGAATAAGTTTCTTTGAAAAGTCATCCCGTGGGTGAAGATTCCTGCACTCCCCGGGCGATCAAAACCTTTACCGTTGAGCTCACAGAGGATCAAAGGGTAATGGTTCACGCACTTCCGATTCCGCTTCGATTGGTTCCAGGAATGGGTTGAGTTCCTCCTGCGCGGAGACCATGCCTTCGGGGAGCGTGCCGCGATTGTATTCGGCCATGCGGTTTTTCCACTTGAGGAAGTCGGTGATGCTTTGCGGTTCGACGCGCACTTCGACGCGGCGCAGGCTGGCTAAGAGCAGATTCATTTCATAGCGGAAGCCGATGGCGGTGCGCAGATTCCTAGCGGAGGCTTGGGTAATTTCGATTTTGTTTTGGCGAAGTTCGAGCAGGCCCCAACCTTGGAGAAGCTCTTCGCGGCGGACGAGTCCAGAGGGGACCAGGTAGAAACGCTCGCATCCGACTCCCTGCCCGGGTTTGAGGCGGAAAGGTTTGGCGCGGTCGGCGAGAAAATCGGAGCGCGTGACTTTGCACTCCACCAGCACGGAGTGGTAGGCACGCTTCCACCCGATAGCGTCGGGCATCTCGCCGCTGACGCAGGCTTGCTCGGAGAGCACGACGCCACAGCGGTAGCGGCGCAGCCAGTACACGGCTTTTTCTACTAGTTGGGCGTGAGTCATTCGTCGGCTCCCGGCTCCCGGCTTGCGGAGACGCAGCAACATTTGTATCGGTTCCGCGCTCTGTACGGAAGTGACTCGGACGCTACTGCGGGCAGGGTTCACATGCCTTGCCCGCCGGCGCCATTGGTCGCGCGCCCTCGGAGGAATCGCGCCCGTGTCGGCCATCGACACCGAACCGGGAGCGCGCCAGGTGGAGAATATTCCAGGCGGTATCGCCTACGGCGGAGTTATGCTCAGGCTCCGTTCGATGGGGAGGGAGCTTACCGCTACGGTGGACACTGGTCCAGCCCCGGGGGCCGGTTGAGTTATGCGTCGGAACATCCATCACTCGCCATGCTGGAATATGTTCGTTCACCTTGACCCAGACGATCCTCCCGACGATCTTGATCTGGCGGTCCCTGAAATCCCGGACGGTCTAAAGTGTGAGGCGGTGGAAGCGGCAAGGCTTCCAATGAACTGGCGCAATTCCCAGGCGCCTCCCGCACTAACACGGTTCGGGGATCAGTTCGCGCAAAGAGCAGCGCATTGTTTGCTGCTGGTGCCATCGGTTCTCGCTCCCGGCGAGAATAATTGTCTGATTAATCCTGCGCATGGTGAATATAAGAAGATCGTCGCCCGCCACCCGGAGCCGCTCCATTTCGATCCGCGCATGTTTCGCAAAAAATGGCGTCCGCACTGACATGACCAACATGGTCATGTCTGCTACAATCGGGACATCATGCGTACGGTCAAGATAAGCGAGCTGAAGGCGCGGCTCAGCGCTCATCTCGAAATGGTGAAGAACGGCGAGGAAGTGCTCGTCTGCGACCGCAACAAGCCCGTGGCAAGGATTGTTCCCTGCTCCCTCGACGACGAACCCGAGCGGGAGCGGCGGCTCATCGCCCGCGGCATTCTCGTACCCCCGAAGAAAAAGCGGCGGTCGCCGTTACCGTCCCCTGCCGGAAACGTCTCCGATGAGGTCATGGAAAGGATATGGCGCGAAGAGCGAGACCGTTAGCGCGGACTTTCGCCTTCTGGGATGCTAGCGCACTGGTTCCTCTCTGCGTCGCGCAAAGGATCACACCCAGTGTTGCCCGCTTGTACAAAATCTATGCAGCAGTCGTTTGGTGGGCGACGCCGGTTGAGATTGCCAGCGCGCTCGCACGGTTGGTGCGAACCGGGGAAATCAGCTCCGTCGACGGAGGGAGGGCCCGGCAGGTGGCCGCGGCATTGGCGGACGACTGGTCTGTGATCCAGCCGTCCAACGCGCTGCGCGGCCGTGCGATAAAACTCGTTGAGCGTTACGATTTGAAGGCCGCGGATGCAATGCAGCTGGCCGCAGCCTTGGAGTGGTGCGAAGACCTTCCGCGGGGCGAGGCCTTTCTGGCCGCCGATCAAAGGTTGCGCGAGGCGGCCGTGTTCTGCGGATTCGACGGCAAGGCAATCTAAGGGATGATGCCCAGAGCTTTCGGAACCGATCAGTCGTGATGTTCGTCGACGGCCGAAAGTCATGCCCTTCCCGATCCGGATAAGAGTCTTCCCTAATCCCGTAAAGCCCTGCCCTATTCAAACGCGACCGCTTGATTCGGCGGTTTCCGATTGCTCTTGATCGCTTTCAGGACTACTGCGCGACGCAGAACCATTTCCAACAGGTGGCGTTCGGCGGCGATGGCCTGCGCCGACGGCGCCAGGGGCGAATAGCCTTCGGCTTCGATTACCAAGGCTTCGTTTTTCGTCATCGACCGCCCGTTGCTTTCAATTTTTATGCGTTGAATGTGGCCGTCGTGGCGGGCGTCGAGCGCATTTGCCAGGCGCAGGATCGCAGCTAGCTGAAGGGCAGCTTTTTGTTCGTTGGGGAGAAGATCGCGCAGGGACTTGTGGCGGCGGGTGGGGAGAACTCCGCGATGGAAGCGGGCGACCACGGCGGCGCGCTGGAGGTCGGCGGCTTTCCAGCCTAGCGGGTTGCCGTGGGCGCGAATCAGGTTGAAGGAAGTTTTGTGGTGTCCTTTCTCGCCTTCGGATCTGCCTACATCGTGCAGCAGCGCTGCGGCCAGCAGGCTGGAGCGGGCGGAAATTGCGTCGATGGAGGGCTGCCATCCGGAGGCTAGCAGGCCGTCGTAGAGTTGAAGCGAGAGGCTGGCCACGCGCTCCGAGTGAGGAAAATCGGGGTCGAGGCGGTTGGCCCAGAGTTTCATGCGACGCGTAGCCAAAGCCTGAACTTGCTTGCCTTGGGGCAGCGCCGCGCGCCAGGTCTGCCAGAGAGAGTCAGGACCGACCATCTTTTTGCGGTAGCGGTCGATGCGCTTGCTGCGCTCGGCGAGAATGTTGGCGTGCCAGCGGCGGCGCGAATCGGCATCCGGGAAAACCTTGCAGGCAATGGCCGTGCTCCAGAGCACGTCGAGGTCGTGAACTTCCCCCAGCAGATCTTGCAGCTCCTTGAGGTCATTGCTCCACAACTTGTGTTCTTCAGGAAGAAAATTCTCGGCGATGTAGCGGAAGCGCTTGATGCCGATGCGCAGGCTGTGCAGAGCGGTCTTGGAGCGATTGCGCAGAGCGCGGGTGTGGAGCGCGCGGGCCTCGGTCCAGCGCTCTAGAGCAAGATGCTTGAAAAGCGCGCTGTCCGGGCGGAAGCGGGCGGCTCGCGCTGGCAGCGACTTGCTCCACTGCCGCCACTGCTTGCGAT
Source organism: Candidatus Sulfotelmatobacter sp. (assembly GCA_049513475.1). Taxonomy (GTDB): domain Bacteria; phylum Acidobacteriota; class Terriglobia; order Terriglobales; family Acidobacteriaceae; genus Sulfotelmatobacter. The sequence continues at coordinate 21,219 of JBEKWC010000033.1, forward strand.
CGAATTCTTCCAGCGCGGCGCGGGCTTCGTGCTTTTGTTCGCTCTCGCGGGCCTGCAGAATGTTCACGAGAGATTCGGCTGCCAAGTCGATTCTTTCCTCAAAAGACTCTGCCGCGGAAGCAAAGTTTTGCTCTCCCGCCGGCCAAACGAGCGTGGGCGCTCTCTCCACATCTAAATGGGTGCGCTCCAGCCTCTCGATCCATTCCATCATGATCTGAATGTCGCGCAGTTCGCCCAGGCGCTGAAAAAGGTGTTTGCCGGCCTTCTTCATGGCCTTCCAGTTAGGGTCGGGATCGATGGCCATCAAGCCGTCGGCCAGGGAGCGGCAGCGGCGCAGGGCCACCCGCAGATCGTGAACTGGGTTGGCGCTGCAATCGGCGGAGACCTGCTCACACTCTTCCAAAACCTGCAACATCCAGTAGCGCAGGCCCGTGGTTTTTTGCGGCCGCTTTTTGGGAGGGGTAAGGGAGTGCACTGGGATTCCGTCAGATTCGCTAGCTCCATTGTGACTTGAGACGGGGGCAAATGCCAGCGCCGGAACCAAAATCAAAATCTTTACCACAGGTATCAGCGAGGATCGCGGGTACAACATTGCCTTTCAAAAACCGTTACCTCCGTAATGTGCGGGGTCTTACGAATGGAGATAACCTTTTACCTGCAGAGTCTTGGCTAGAGGAGTGATTTATCACGAACGCAAATACATTCCACGCCAACCGGGCGACATCGGCACGCGCCTTTGTTCACAGCCTTAACATCCTGATCAAGTATGCGCGCATGTATGGTCCCGAACACAAGCGGACCGAAGGGCAGTTTGAGATCGCCTGGAAGGAGCTGCAGGAGGGTTTGCCTGCGGCCGGCGAGGGCGGATTCCTGCTGGGAGTTTCCGAAGGAAAGCTATTGCTGGATGGAGTTCCGCTGGAAACCGGGCAAACCGAACGCAGCTTCGGGCAACTGTTAACCACGGCCGGGCTGGCCAGCCTGCACTTTTCCAAAGACGTCACCATCGACGATTTCACCCGTCTGGTGCGCGCCTTCACCGTGGCCGGCTCGAAGGCGCAGGATGTGGCCAAGCAGATCAAAGAGGCTCTAGGCGATAGCAAGCAGAGCACGATCAAGATCAATGAAGTTAAGTTTGTCGCCGCCGATCCTCTGACCGGCGATGTCAGCGTGGCGGCACAGATCGCCGCCCAAACTCTAGGACCGGAATTCAAGCAATGGCTGAACGATCCGCAGAAGCTGCTGCAGTTGATTGCGGCGGCGGAAGGCGCCAGCGCAGGCGGGCGTGGCGGCCAGGCCGGAGAGGCCACAGTTCCCTTTGGGAGCGTTCCGAACATGGCCGGGCACTGGGTCGCAGGTCCGGCGACTGGCGCGGGAAGCGCCACGGGAGCGGCGACTGCGCCGGCGGTAGCTCCCAGCGGCGAGAGCGGAGTGGTGCCGTTGCAGGAAGCGGAGGTAATACAGGCCATCCGTTTGCTCACCCGCTTCGGGCAGGTGAAGGAAGATCCGAATGCCAGTCCCGAAGCTCTCCAGAAAGAGCTGGGAGAGACCGACCCGAATACGCGTTTGAACCTGCAGCAGTTACTGGGCAGTCTGGCAGCCAAGGCTACCACGGGAGCGGAGGAGAGCACTCCTCTGCTGATGAAAGCCGCCGAGCACATGGCGATTCGCTTTGCCCTGGATCGTTATTCCAAGGGCGAAGTGAAAGTGAACGCGGTGCACCAGATGATGGAGCACATGAGCCGGCAGATGGATTCGTTGCGTCAGATTCTGAAGCTGCAGGAAGACCGCATGAGTTCGGCGGGAATCCTGGTGGAGTCGCACGCCGATATTCTCGACCGGATGTTCTGGGCGGAGGTGCCGGAGTCGGGCAAGAAAACGGTGCTGCTCTCGAATGAAGCGCCGTGCGTGCCGCCACGCAATCTGCGGCAGTTTGTCGAAGTGCTGCTGGACCGCGACGACAAGCAAACGTCGGCCGAGATTTTGAACAACTACGCCGGCTGTCTGGCGACCAAGGATGTTGAATCGCGGCGAAAGTCGGCGATTGGCTTGAGCCAACTGGCCGACCTTTACGCCCGCGTTGGCGGCGAAGCCATGGGCGGAGCCATCCGCAACGTGGCCGAGCAACTTTGTGCCGAGAAAGAACCGGAGCTGCAGAGCCTGCTGAGCGCGGCCTTTGTGCGCTTGAGCCAGGAGGCCAGCGAGGCCAAAAATTACCAGGCGGTAAATGCGATTTGCACCGGGATTGAGATGTTGCAGGCGCAGCGCCCCGTGCTGGTCAACGATTTGCGCCCACGCGTGGGCGTGGAGAACCGGATTCCGGAGTTCATTGAAGAAGCTCTGCAGAGTCAGGCTGTGCCTAACGACTTGCTGGTCGTGCTGCGGCGCACCAGCATCGCCGGGGCCGAACACCTCGCCGACCGCTTCTTCCGCTGCATGCGGCGCGACGAGTGCGATCGCATGGTCGAATTGGTGATGGAGCTGGGCTCTCCAGCTTTGACCCAGTTGCGCGAAATCCTGCGCACCGGGCAGCCGCGCCAAGCCGCGGGAGTGGTTGGATTGCTGAGCCGGCTCGATGTCGGCACGCTGCTGGAGATTTTGCCCTCGCGCCTGCCCGAGTGGAACCGTTTCTACCACGATATTGTCGTGCGGCAGATTGCATACGGGGCCGCGGCCGACCGCGGTCGCACCCTCCTGGAGTTAGCCGAAGTGCTCGATTCGGTGGTGCTGCCTGAAGCCATCGACGAAATTGGCATGAGCGGCGATCTTTCCGCTGCGCCTCCGTTGCAGGTGATGGCCAAACCCGGCGAGTCGGCCGCGCGCCTGCCCTTCGTGCAGCTCAAGGCGATTGAATCCCTGGGGCGCTTGCGCGATAACGAGTCGCTCGCGCTGCTGCGAGAGATCGTCGAAGCAAAAAAGACCTTTGGATGGATTCATCATCGCGAACTGCGCATCGCGGCCGCGCAGTCGTTGTCAAAGACCGATCCCCGCTACAGCGCGCAGATTCTTTCCGATAGCGGCATTGAGCCCGCGGAGTTGGCGATCGCCCCGCTCGATATGGCTCCGGCGTGCCCCTGGGTGCGGCAGCGCCGCTACGAGCGCATGGTTCTATCCCGCGCGCTGAACGCTTCGATTAGCAGTTCATGGGGCAAGTCCAAGATTCAAGTGCGCGAGTTGAGCCTGGGCGGAGGCATGGGCACGAAGGAAGATAATCTCCGCATCGGCAGCGAAGCCGATCTGGAAATTTCCCTGGGCATGCGGGCCAAGATCAAAGCGCATGTGCTGCTGCGCCGGGCGCGGGTGAACGAAGTTGGTTTCGAGATCGTGAATGCTGATTTGGAGAGCCGCTACCGGTTGAGGCGCCTGCTGGTGGAGGCGATGAACCGCGCTCCGCAGACGAAAGACGGGCAGGAGTGGGCCGGGGAGCGCAAGATCTAGGGATTTATGTGGGGAAAGCCGGCCTCGGCTGTCGAGCACAGCCCCGGTTCCTTCCCAAGCACAAATTGAAAAAAGGCCTCGTCGCTGAACGAGGCCTTTTTCTATCTTCCAAATCTCTTACTTCACTACCTTTACGAAGATGATCAGGAAGGTGAAGAGAACCAGCGACTCGATGAAAGCCAGTCCTACGAAGAGGGCGATCTGAATTCCGGGGCGCGCCGCGGGATTGCGCGCGAGTCCCTCGCACGCCGCCGAGGCTACCTTGCCCTGGCCTAGAGCTGCCAGAGCGGCCGCGAAGGCCATGGCGAAGCCGGAGGTGATCGCCACCCAGTTGGTGCCGCCGGAAGCGGTCGCTTCCCCGCCCTGCGCGAATGCCGGCATGGCAAAGAGCGATAACACCACCAAAGTTAAAATCAGGAAAACAACTCTGCGCATTTTGCATCTCCTTAAGAAGTATCGCCAGGAGGTGGTTGACGTCATCCTTGAGCAGACGCCCTCACGCTGACGAAGCCTTGCATGAAGCCCGATTAGTGTTCGTGCGCCGTAGCCTCGCTCAGATAGACGCAGGCCAGAATCACGAAGATATAAGTTTGAATCAGTGAAACACCGATATGAAGCCCTTCAAAAATAATTGGCACACCGATCGGTACCAGAGAAAAGAACACCAGCGTGACCATCTCCCCGGCGAACATGTTGGCGAATAGACGAACGGTTAGCGATAACAGGCGCGCGGTGTGGCTGAAGATTTCAATGGGTAACATCAGGGGGGCCAGCCACCACACCGGTCCCATGAAATGTTTGAAGTAACCCAGGCCGTTCGCGCGCAAACCTTGGAAGTGATAATAGAACCAGGTCAGCAACGCACATCCCAGGGGCACTACCGGAACCGCGGTCGGAGATTCGAAGCTGGGGATGATGCCGATCAAATTGCTGGTCAGAATAAAAAGTCCCAAGGCAACGAGATAGGACTGGTAGGGGTGGTAGTGGTCGCCGATAATCTCCTCGCCCATGTTGCCGATGAAGCCCTCGATGCCCTCCATGGTGTGTTGCAGCGCGCCGGGCTGATCGACCGAAAGGCGAAGGCGGACCGCGATGAAGAATGTGATCAATAGAAACATCACAATCAATTCCATGGCGAAACTGTTCGACATGGGCGCGGCCGGATGTTTCGGGTGAATGTGCAGGGCCAGCAGCAAAGATGAGACTGCGCCGCCGAACAGGCGGTTGAGCAGCGCGGTGAACCAGAGTTGCTCCATAGACTGCAGATCTCGATTCCGTTTCAATATCCGCGGCGCAGGGCGGCGTAAGCTTCAAAGCCCGCCTCCATCAGCATGGCCGCGACCGGCGTACACAGTCCAAATAGAAAGCCGCGAAAGGCCCGCGGCGAACTTGTGAATATAACATAGGCCACGATTCCGGCCAAAAGATAGCGCAGGAAAAAGCCATGTACTAAAGAGAATCCGCTGGCGGGCTGCTTGGCGTCGACGATACGCGAGGCCAGGGACTGGACTGCTTTGTTCAGAGAGCGGAAGCTGAGATAGGCGATGACGGTGCCCGCGGCGAAGCCGAGCGCGGTGTCGACTCCGAAGCGCCAAGCTACAGAGAGGGCAAAGATCGCGCCGAGAATTAATATGAATCGCAGCATTCGAGGGATGGCGGCGGAGAAGAAGCGCTCGGCGGCGTTTTCGCGCGACGTAGGCAGTTGGGGTGCGGAGATCATCGAGTTTGTGTTTGAACTACCTCGGGGCTAAAGCCTTCTCTCCCGAGCGGAGGTGATCGCAGCGCCGAAAGCGCTACGCCACCCAAAATCAATTTCAACAACAACTTGGACTGTTTCCTTCTCCGGTTTCTACGAATTTGGTTTGTCGCGGGATAAAGCTGCGGCCATACGTATCATTTGGACGAAGCCTACGACCGCGCCGAAGATCACTCCTGCCAGATAAAGCCAGTGGGTGTGCAGCCAGTAATCCGCCAACCGGCCAAGGGCATAGCCCAGAAAAACCGCTGCCGGAATGATGAAACCGATTTCGGAATAGCGGGCTGCTGAGACCAGCGCGTTCGGCTTGGGGCGATTTGGATCTTCGGGCACGAACAGATTCTACCAGCGGCGCGAGAAAAACATGTGGAGCCAGCCGCCTCCTCTGTTCGGGCAGGGCGAAGCCCGTCCGCTCTCGAACACTTCGTATCAGCGAATCAGCTTCGCGATCGATGGATTCTGCGCTATGCCCAGCGACCAATTCACAATGTGAATAAAGCGGTCGGGCAGGATGCCGATGAAGAGCGTCGCGAAGGCGGTTACGCCGAGCGCGGCGCGCATGGTCCAACTTACGGGCAGGCGGCCTTCCTCTTCGGACTGGCCCATGAACATGGCGTTCGCCATCTTCAGGTAGTAGTAAAGGCCGAAGACAGAATACAGAACGCCCAGCGATGCCAACGCGTAGTGTCCGGTTTCGATCAGGCTCAGGAAGATAAAATACTTGCCATAGAAGCCCGCCAGGGGCGGGATTCCGGCTAGCGACAGCAGGAAGATCAGCATCAGCACGGCTTCGACCGGGGCGCGCCAGTAGAGGCCGTTGAGGTCGTCGAGTTCGTCGCCGATCACGTTGCGCTGGCGCAGGGAGGTGATCACGCCGAAGGCACCGAGGTTCATGAAGGTGTAGACCAGCAGATAAATCAGAATGCCTTTGATGCCGTCGCGGCTGAGTTCGTAAACGGTCCCGGCGATCAGGCCCAGCAGCATGTAGCCGACGTGCGCGATGGATGAGTACGCGAGCAGGCGCTTGGTGTTGGTCTGGGTTAAGGCCGCGAAGTTTGCGCCGGTCATCGTCGCGATCGAAACGAAGACCAGCACGGGAACCCAAGTCGAGCGCATGGGGAGCAGTCCCCAGAGCAGGATGCGCAGGAGCATCGCCCAGCCCGCAGCTTTGACGGCAACCGACATGAATCCGGTGATGCAGGTGGGCGCGCCTTCGTAGGCGTCGGGCGCCCACTGATGAAACGGAATGGCGGCGATCTTGAAGAGAAGGCCGGTCATCGTGGTGAGCAAGGCGATAATCGCGACCGGATTATGGGGATCGCGGGATAAACGTATGGCGAGCTGATGGCTGATCTCGCCGAGATTCGTGCTGCCGGTCAGCCCATATAAGAGCGACAGACCGTAAGCAAATATCCCCGAAGAGAACGCTCCTAGCAATAAATATTTCAGCGCCGCCTCGTTGGAACGACGGTCGCGGCGCAGAAAGCCTACTAACACGTAGGTGGAGATCGCCATCAATTCGAGGCCGATGAAGATGAGAATGATATCGAAGCCAGCGGCCATACACATCATGCCGACTACGGAGAGGAGCATGAGCGCGTAGTACTCGCCGTGGTTCTCATGCTCGGTCTTCATGTAGCGCACGGACATGAGAATTGAAATGGCCGCGGCCGCGAGGAAGAGATAAAAGAAATAAATGGCGAAGCGATCCATGGAGACTGCTCCCATCAGTCCCGGCCAGCCGCCTCCCGGACGCAAGTGGCTTCCCTGAATAAAGAGCTGAATCTTGACCACGCCGGCAGTAGCGAAGAGCACGCCGATCAGCGCGGTGACGGCGTTCACCCATTTGGTCTCGGGCGGGATCATCAAATCGATGAGCAGGATGCCGAGCGCAAATAGAGTGAGCAACGTAATGGGCAGGGCGAGCAGGTAATCGGTCCAGGTGAATTGGGAGAGAATGCCCACTCAGTTCTTCCCTTTCGCCGCCGATGCCGGGTTGGACACCGATGCTGTCGCTACTGGAGCGATGGTCATCTCAGGTTTCGCAGCCGCGTTCTGCGCACCGTTGTACTGCGGGCCGCGAACGCTCCGCACCAGCTGATTCACGGGCTGCTCAAGAATCTGGAAAAACGGTTTGGGATAAAGCCCAATCCAGAAGGCCATGATGAGCAACGGGACGAAGGTTAAGACCTCACGCGGCGTGAGGTCGTGCAGCTTTTCGTTTTTCGGATTGGTGACCGTGCCGAAGAATACGCGCTGGTAGAGCCAAAGCAGATATGCTGCTGCCAGCACCACGCCGGGCACAGCCCACGCGCCCCAGCGCCAGTTCTCCATGAACGTGCCTTGCAGGATGGTGAACTCGCCGACGAAGCCGTTGAGCAGGGGCAACCCCATCGACGAAAGGAACATGATCATGGTGATGGTGGCGTAGACGGGCATCACGTTCGAGATGCCGCCATATTCGGCGATCTCACGGGTGTGGCGGCGCTCGTAGAGAATGCCGACGATCAAGAACAGCGCGCCGGTGGAGATGCCGTGATTGATCTGCTGCAACACCGATCCGCTTAATCCCAGCGGGGTGAGCGCGAAAATTCCCAGCGTGCAGAAACCGAGATGGCTCACCGACGAGTAAGCCACTAGCTTCTTCATATCCTTCTGCATCAGCGAAACCAACGCGCCATAGATGATGGCGATGAGAGAGAGGGCGATCATCCAGCCGCGCACTTTGGTGTGCGTCAGCACGTCGGGGAAAAATGGCAACGAGAAGCGGATGAAGCCGTAGGTTCCCATCTTCAACAAGACGCCCGCTAGGATGACCGAGCCGGCGGTCGGAGCTTCCACGTGCGCATCGGGCAGCCACGTGTGAAAGGGAAACATCGGGACCTTGATGGCGAAAGCAAAGAAAAATGCAAAGAAGAGCAGCATGGCGATGGTGGGTCCGTAGGCTGGGTCGGAATAAATTTTCGGAGCTGTCTCGTAGAGCGCGGTGAGGCTGAAGGTGTAAACCCCGGTGATATGTTGATGATGGAAGTAAAGAAACAGAATTCCCAGCAGCATGAGCACCGAGCCGGCCAGCGTATAGAGAAAGAATTTAATCGCGGCGTAGAGTTTGCGTGGTCCGCCCCAGATGCCGATCAGCAGGTACATCGGAACCAACATGGCTTCCCAGAAAACAAAGAAGAGGAAGAAATCGAGCGCCATGAAGACGCCGAGCATGCCGGTCTGCAGAATCAAGAACCAGACGTAATATTCCTTGACGCGATTTTCGATGGCGGTCCACGACGAGAGGATCGAGATCCAGCCCAGCAGCGTGGTCAGCATGATGAGCAGGAAAGAAATGCCATCGATGCCAATCACGTAGCCGGCGCCGATGGAGGGAATCCAGTTGCTGGGCGCGCCTTCCACGAACTTGAAGCCGGGTTCGAGGCGCTGAGCCCAGAACATGGGCACGAGCGGCAGCGAGATCAGGAAGCCGGCAAGCGCGAAAAAGTTCGCGATCCAGCGGATGGCGTCTTTATTCCCCTTGGGAACGAAGAGGAGAACGAGGGCGCCGACGAGCGGCGTAAACAGGATGATCGATAAAATGTGAGATTGCATAAGTGCACTTCTCAGTTCTTAGGCGGTAGCGCCTCGTATTCGTAGCGCCGGCGTCTCGCCGGCTGTCGCGAGGGCGTACCGCCCTCGGAGGTGGCGGCCAGGACGCCGCCCCGACAGCCGTCGCGGCGCCACTAGTGGTACAGGTAATAAAACACAAAACCTACCAAGCCTGCCGTCATCACCAGCGCGTACCACTGGACCAGACCCCACTCGAAAAGGCGCGCGGGATACGACAACATGCGCGCCAGAATCGCCGGGCCGTTTACGCCGATGCCATCGATGATCCACTTGTCCCACCAACTGGAAATTGTCGCCGTGAGTCGCGTGATCCACCCCGCGGCGTTGACTGCGCCATCGACGATGTTGGCGTCGAACCACGCCGAGGCCGCACCTAATCCCAGCACGCCCAGGCGGACTTCCCCCAGCTTCCTCCGTCCGGTGAATGCGTAGTCGTAAGCTTCGTCCACGTAATACTTGTTCAGCAGCGTGTTATACACCGGCGGAATCGCCGCGATCGGCTCAGTGTAATTTTTATCCGCGTGCCGATAACTTCTCCAAGCCGCGCCCCAACCCATACCGGCTGCAGCCAGCGAAAGGCCCATCAGCAACCATTCCGATTTCGTGTTCTTCTCTTCTTCCACTCCCTGCACTAGCTGAGTGGTTCGTCCTTCTTCTTGCAGAACACGAGCTTCGGGGGCAAAGACCGGCTCAACGAACGCGGTAAAGCGATCGGAACCTCCCAGGCTGTGCGGCCATCCCAGCCACCCCGAGACGATGGCGCAGATGGCAAGCGCAACCAATGGCCCCGTCATGGAGACTGGCGACTCGTGAATATGATGCTCCACCTCGTGGCTCATGCGCGGACGGCCATGAAAGGTCAGGTACATCAGCCGGAACATGTAGAAGGCCGTCATCAGGGCCGTGGCGTAGCCTACACCCCAGAGGATGCGGTACGCGCCGCCCTCGCGCGACCAGGCTTCCCAGAGAATCGCGTCTTTGGAAAAAAATCCGGCGAAGGGGAAGATGCCGGCGATTGCCAAAGTGGCGATGAACATGGTCCTATGCGTCCAGGGGATGCGATGGCCGAGGTCGCCCATGTTGCGCATGTCCTGCTCGCCGCTCATGGCGTGGATGACCGAGCCTGCGCCAAGGAATAACAGAGCTTTGAAGAACGCATGGGTGAAGACGTGGAAGACGCCGGCGGCGAAGGCTCCCAGGCCGAGCGCGAGAAACATGTAGCCGAGTTGCGATACGGTGGAATAGGCGAGCACGCGCTTGATATCGTTTTGCACTAAGCCGATGGATGCGGCAAAGATGGCAGTGAGCGCGCCGACGATGGCGACCGTCTTCATCGAACTGGGCGCCAGCACGAAGAGCGCGTTCGAGCGCGCGACCATGTAGACGCCCGCCGTGACCATGGTGGCGGCGTGGATTAGCGCGGAAACCGGCGTGGGACCCTCCATGGCGTCGGGCAACCAGACGTAAAGCGGAAGCTGGGCCGACTTGCCGCAGGCTCCGACGAAGAGCAGCAACGTGGCGGCGGTAATAATGGGATCGCCGATGGCGAAGCGTCCGCTGCGCGCGATTTGCGTGACCTCGGTGAAGCGCAGCGAGCCGAAATACCACGCGATGAAAAACATTCCCAACAGAAATCCGGCGTCGCCAATGCGATTGACGATGAACGCCTTTGCGGCCGCGTCGCTAGCCGACTTGCGATGGAAATAAAATCCAATCAGCAAATACGAGCACAGGCCCACACCCTCCCAGCCCACGAACAGCAGCACGTAATTGTTGGCCAGGATCAGCGTAAGCATGGAAAACATGAACAGGTTGAGATATCCGAAAAAACGGTAGTAGCCGCCTTCATGCGCCATGTATCCGGTGGAGTAGATGTGGATCAGCAGGCCGACGCCGGTGACGAAGAGCAGCCAGATGCTCGAGAGCGGGTCGAGCAGGAAACCGGCATCGGCTTGGAACGGGGCCGGCGAGCCGTCGTGCGTGGTGTAAGTCAGGTGGCCGGTATCGGTGCCCAGCCATGTGTAGAGGACGGTCTGATACGACTGATGATCATGCTCAGGCGCCGACGACCAGGTTGCGTATTGCCGCGCCGCGCCGCAAGCCATCACGAACGCGAGCGCGATCGTGCCCACGCAGACGACGCTCACCGAGACCTTCTGCAGCTTCCGGCCAAAGAAAAACATGATCGCCGCGCCGACGGCGGGAAGAAGCGGGATCAGCCAGATGTACTTTAGAAATAGCATTCAGCACTCGGCGTTCAGCACTCAGCCCGTCAAGGCCGAGCAGTTAGCACTTGGCAATGAGCATTTGGCCGTGCCGGACTCTGCCAATCCCGGCAAGAACCTTCGATGGCTAAATGCCAAGTGCTGATTGCTAAGTACCGCGACTCACCACTTCAGCAAATTTACTTCGTCAATATTGACCGTCTCTTTGTTGCGGAAGAAGGCGATCAGAATTCCCAGGCCGACCGCGGCTTCGGCGGCGGCATCGGTTATAACAAAGATGGCAAAGATCTGGCCGTGTAGCCCTCCCCAGAGCCGGGAGAAGGCTACCAGGTTCAGGTTTACCGCGTTCAGGATTAGTTCGATCGACATCAGGACGATGACCACATTACGCCGGGTCAGCACTCCGATTACGCCCAGCAGGAACAGGGCTGCGCCCAGAACCAGATAGTGCAGCGTTGTGATGTGGAGCATCGATTCCATAAGTAGCTGTCAGTCCCGAGTCGCGAGTCCCGTTGCGTTACTCGGGATTCGGGACTCGCGACTAAATCCTCTTCTTGGCCATGACTACCGCTCCGATGATCGCCACCAGCAGCAACAACGATGCGATCTCGAAGGCGAACATGTATTGGCCGTACAACATGCTGGCAATCTTTTGCGTGTTGTCGCCTTCCGCCACGGACAAAGCGCGGTCGGGGAAGATATCTTTCCCCTTCGAATACACCGCAATAAATAATCCGCCCAACGCCGTGGCCGCTATGATGCCGGCGATCCATTGGCTGTTGAATTGGCGCTCTCTGATGGAGCGGTCGATGCTCACCAGCATAATGACGAACAGGAAAAGCACCATGATTCCGCCGGCGTAAAGAATGATCTGCACGCCAGCGACGAACGGAGCATAGAGCATCAGATAGATCGACGCCTGCGCCAGGAGCGTGATAATCAGCGCCACCGCCGAATGCACGGGGTTGCGGCGCGTGATCACCAGGATGCCGCCGATCAGCATGATCCCGGAGAGCAGGTAAAAGAAAAAGGGTGTGGCTACGGGTGCCATAGTGAATTTTGTATCAGCGGCCACAATCCCACCGTGGCCGTTAGAATCAAAACGCCCAAGCCCATCGGCAGAAGAACTTTCCATCCCATCTGCATGAGCTGGTCAAAGCGGTATCGCGGGAACGTGCCACGATACCAGATATACATGTACATAAACCCGGCAACCTTCGCCGAGAACCAGAAAATATCCTGCACGCGCAACCTTACCCAGGGGACAAAGAGGACCAGGCCTATCAAGGCCAAGGCGACTCCGAAGCCCGCCAGTCCGATGGTTTGAACGCGAAACAGCGGATGCTTCGGCATGCGCGCCGTATTGTAGAAGCACATGGCGGCGAGAAAAAGAAAACATATTCCCGGGAAAAAAGAGAACGCCTGAACCCAGCTGGTGCCGCTTAAAAGATTCGGGAACGGCCGCAGCCACCCGCCCAGCCAGAGCGTGACCGCGATCGAAGAAACCGCGATCATGGCGGAGTATTCCGCCAGAAAGAACAACGACCAGCGAAAACCGCTGTATTCGGTGTGGAATCCGGCGGTGAGTTCGGACTCGGCTTCGGCCAGATCGAAGGGCGCGCGGTTGGTCTCGGCGACCATGGCGACGGCAAAGATAAAGAAGGCGATCAACCCCAGCGGGAAAAATTTGAAAACAAACCAAACTCCCTGCGCTTGCTGCGCCTGCACAATGCCGATCATGCTCAGGGTTCCGGTCCCGGTCGCGTTAAGACTTGTCATCAGGACGGCTGAGACCACAGCCAGTCCCATGGCGACCTCGTAGGAGACCATTTGCGCACTCGACCGCAGCGCCCCGATCAACGGATAGTGCGAGTTCGAGGCCCAGCCCGCCAGCACGATTCCCAGCACACTTAGCGATGAAACGCCGAGCATGAAGAGGATTCCGATATTCATGTCGGTAATGGCGTGCGTGGGACCAAAGGGCACGACAACAAAAACCGTGAAGGCCGCCAGCACCACCACAAAGGGCGCGATCCAGAAAATGAGCGCGTCGGCTTCGGCGGGCATGATGTCTTCTTTGAGCAAGAGCTTGAGCGCGTCGGCAATGGGCTGCATCAAGCCGTGCGGACCTACTCGCATAGGCCCGAGGCGCACCTGCATGTGGGCCAGGATTTTTCGCTCGAGCCAGTTCATCGCGATCACCGCGACCGAAAGCCCCGCGAAAACCAGCATGATGTAGACGAATACCCAGAACATGTTTCCGGCAGCTCCGGGAGTTTGATTGCTGGAAAGATAAGACCGGATGTATTGGATGATCGCGCCCATCAGCGATCCACCTCGCCGAGAACGATGTCGAGGGTGCCGATCACCGCGATCACGTCGGCTACGAGTTGGCCGCGGCACATCAGGTCCAGCGCCTGCAGGTTCACGAACGAGGGCGGGCGCACGCGCACGCGATAAGGTTGCGTGGAGCCGTCGCTCACGATGAAATATCCCAGCTCGCCTTTGGGAGCTTCGATGGAGTGGTAGACCTCACCCACCGGCGGCTTCATCACCTTCGGCACCTTTGCCATGATGGGGCCTTCGGGAATGCCTTCGACCGCCTGCTCGATAATGCGCACCGATTGCCGCATCTCGGCCATGCGAACCAGGTATCGATCGTAGGTGTCGCCGTTTTCTCCGATGGGGATTTCAAAGTCGAACTTCTTGTAGTTGGCGTAGGGCTGAGCTTTGCGCAGGTCCCACTTCACGCCGCTGGCGCGCAGCACCGGGCCGGTGACTCCAAGTGCGACGCAATCCTCGGCGGAAATCCTGCCCACATTCTTTGTGCGCTCGACCCAGATGCGGTTGGTGGTGAGCAGCTCTTCATACTCGTCGATCTTGGGGCGAAAGAAAGTGAGGAAGTTTCTTACCTCACGCTCGAAGCCGTTGTAGGTCTCGTACTGCAGGCCGCCAATACGGAACGAATGCGTGGTGAGCCGAGCGCCACAATATTTCTCGAAGATTTTGAGAATCTCTTCGCGATCACGGAAGGTGTAGAAGAGCGGCGTGATGGCCCCGATATCGAGAGCGTGAGTGCCGAGCCAAAGCTGGTGGCTGGCCAGTCTATTCAACTCAGTCAAAATTACGCGCACGTACTGCGCTCGCGGCGGGGCTTCCACGCTGAGAAGCTTCTCTACGGTCTCGCAGTACCCCAGGGCATTGGAAACCGCGGCCACGTAATCCATGCGGTCGACGTAGGGATTGAACATCGTGTAGGTGCGATGCTCGCCAATCTTCTCGACGCCGCGGTGCAGGTAGCCGATCACGCACTCGAGGCCCAGAACTTTTTCGCCATCGAGACGCAGAATCACTCGCAGCACGCCGTGCGTGGCCGGATGCTGCGGCCCCATGTTGATGACCAGCTCATTGGCGTCGAGAAACGGCTTCTCGTGAGTTTCGAGATCGAGGTTCGAGAGTGTGGTGGGATCGGTCATGAACTCAGCCGTTAGTCGTTAGTCGTTCGCCCTTGGTCTTCTATTGCCCGCTCTCGATCCCTAGGTTGATCTGCACCCACTCGTTGTCTTGCCGGAGAATGCTGTAGTCCTTGCGCAGCGGATGCCCCTTCCAGCCTTCGGGCAGCAGAATGCGCTTCATGTCCGGGTGCCCATCGAATTTAATTCCAAACATGTCGAAGACTTCGCGCTCCAGCCAGTTGGCGGCCGCCCAGATGGGAACAGAACTCGGCAGGCTCTCGCCATCCAAGATTTGCGTTTTAACGCGAATGCGTTCGTTGTGCGGGAACGAGTACAGTACCCAGACCACCTCGAACTGTTTTTCGCGTTGGGGATAATGCACCGCGGTGATGTCGACGCAGTAATCGAACTGCTCTTCATTGCGCAGGATCTGGAGTATTTCCGGAATCAGCGAACGGTCTACCACCATGTAGTTCTGGCCGAGATAAGTCAGCGGCTCGAGGCCGGATCCATAAGCACTCTTTAGCTTCGCAATCATTGGCGAATCCCACGGGAGGGGCGACGGCACAGGAGCTTTTGCCGGCGCGGCGGGCTTCGCAGCCGGTGCCGCGGCGGCCGGCGTAGGCGTTGCAGCCGGCTTTTCCGACTTCGCGTTTTCTGCGGAAGGCTTTACGGTTGTGGTCTGGGCGTCGGATTGAACCGACCCGGCCGTGCCGGCCTTTACGCCTCCAGAAACTGGCGATTGATCGGGCGGGTTAGCCTCGCCTTCCGGCGGTGAAGAGGGCGGTTTGGTTTCGTCCGGCATAGACAGGAAAGCTGCCCTCCTGCGCGGAGCGCCACGAAGAGAACGTTAACTTTTATCAGCTTGAGGATACGGTGTCAACGAGGTTGCGCGGAAAAGCCCGTGCGATCTATTCGCGACCTTGCGACCGATAGGACTCGATCAAGTCTCGGATGCGCTGCGCGCCTTTCTTGCGATGCCCGTGACCGAACGATCTGCACCGTTTTGGGTTATGATTCTGGCCCAGAAGGATCAACCATGAACGGAGACGAAAAAGCTTGTCCAGTTTGCGGGGAAACCATAAAGGCCGTAGCCATTAAGTGCCGCTTCTGCAATACCGACTTGGCTGCATTTGCGACATCGAAAGAACTCGGGACCGAAAAGGACCTGTTTTCTGGCCACCCAGCCATGATTTACAGTGTCAGCCAATTCGTGCCCTTTCTAGTTGTGATCGCACTGGCCGTCGTGCTTGGTTACTCCGTCGATGCCAGGGATGTTAAGGATGGCGTTTTGTACACGGTCCTCGGCTCCTTGGTGTTGTGCGGAATCATCTGTCTCTATTTTTTCGTGAAGAGTCTCGGTATCCATTACAGAATCACGACACAGCGCATCAAGCGGGAACGAGGTCTGCTCTCAACCAAACAGGAAAGTCTGGAACTGTTCCGCATCGACCACTTCGAGTTTCTCAAGCCGCTAGGAATGCGGCTGCTCGGCTATGCGGAGTTGCACTTGTTCTCGTCGGATGCGGAATTTGAGAATTTTTATGTCTACGGGGTTCCCAACCTCGAAGCGCTCGCAGAGACTTTACGTGACTGTCAGCTTCGGGAACGCACACGACGCGGCTTGACGACGTTTGTCAAGGCATAAGCAACGTGCTAGCGGCTCAGTTTGAAAACAGATTCGTATCAGGGCACGCCTTCAGGCGTGCCGACAGCCTGAGAAAGTCTGGATCGGTTTTAGCCCCTGGGGGGGCGTTGAGCAAGCCCCAACGTCTAAAAACCGGTTTCGTCGCTCAGCTGTGTTGGCATCGCTGAAGCGATGCCCTGATGCGAATCTTTTTGAAACTCACCCCCGATCGGCAACGTGAGCCCGCGTGGGCGGGCCTACACCCATTCCAGCGCGCCTTTTTGCCACACCCACACGTAGCCGACGATCAGGATTACGAGGAAGATCAGCATCTCGAGCAAGCCAAAGAGGCCGAGCGCCTTGAACTTGACCGCCCAGGGAAACAGAAAGATGGTTTCCACATCGAACACCACGAACAAAATAGCAACGATGTAGTAGCGCACGGTGTAGCGGCCGCGCGCATTGTCGATGGGGTCGATGCCGCACTCGTAGGGCATGAGCTTGGTCTTGCCGGGATTATCCGGTCGAACCAACTTGGCTGCCAGCAGCGTGACCGGCAGCAGTACTGCGATCACTGCGATGAAGATGAAGATGGGGACGTAATTCTGCGGCATAGGCCTCGCTGCCTTGCGAAATGCTGAGCACGTGATCTTAACGCCGTTGCGAGACTACTTCAAGCGAGATCGCCGTCTTTTAGTGAATCAGTTTCACGAGGAAGCTTGAGCGCAGCGCCGAAGCGCCGCCCGCCCGCGGCTGCGTAACGACCCTGAGCGGTGGCTTGTGGGCACATTCGAGCTCTTATAACATCCTGAAATCATCTCCGCCCTGCGAGTGGAAAATATGGACGCTGGGTTCATGCAGGCAGCCGTCAAGTTTTCCCCGTCTGGGCGAGGTCACGCCGCTATGAGCCGATCCGCATGGCTATCGTTTGCCGTCCTATTATTCGCCGCCGGAGCTTTGGTGTTGAGCCTGAACGGCTGCGCCGGCAACAATACCGTTGCCATCACGACGCCTCCGCCGGCTGCCTCGAAGATCCAGCACGTAGTGATCATCTTTCAGGAGAATCGCACGCCTGACAATCTTTTTCAGGATCCGGTGCTGATTCAGCGCGGCGCCGACATTCAGAACTATGGAATGAACTCGGTGGGGCAGAAAATCACTCTCGGGCAGATCGATCTCGGCACAGTGGGCGCGAATCCCGGCAACTACGATCTCAGCCACGCTCACAGCGCATTTCTCTCGATGTATGACAACGGAAAGATGGACGGCGCCGACCTGATTCCGTATTCTTGCGCGACTGGAGTTACCAATTGCGCTCCGCCGAATCCGCAATTCATGTATGTGAATCCCGCCGATGTTGCGCCTTATTTTCAGATCGCTGAGCAGTATACCTTCAACGATCGCATGTTCCAGACCAACCAGGGGCCGAGTTTTCCGGCGCATCAATTTATTATTTCGGGCACCTCGGCGCCGGCGGTGGGCAGCGATCTGTTTGTGGAGGAAAATCCCGGCGGTGTAACCGACGCGGGTAATAATACCGGCTGCACCGCCCCGCCGCTTGAGACCGTGAGCGTGATCGATCCCAACAGTGTTAGCTCTTCGATTTATCCTTGCTTCGAGCATCCCACGCTCACCGATTCGCTCGACACCGCGAAAATTTCCTGGCGCTACTACGCGCCCAATGCGGGCTCGATCTGGACCGCGCCCAACGCCATTCAGCACATGTGCGGACCGAATGCGACACCACCGAATGCGACCGCGTGCACCGGCGCCGACTGGACCGGGACCTCGCCCAAGGTTGTGCTCAAGCAGAGCGAGAACAACGCGCAGATTCTCGCCGACATTGCCGAGGGGCAACTGGCGCAGGTGAGCTGGGTGATTCCCGATGGCAAGGATTCCGATCATGCGCTCCTCAATAACGGTTGCGGGCCTTCTTGGGTCAGCCTGCTGGTCAACGCCATCGGCAACAGCCAGTACTGGTCGAACACCGCGATCTTTCTTACCTGGGACGATTGGGGAGGGTGGTACGATCACGTCGCGCCGCAGATTTTGAATTCGTATGAGTACGGATTTCGCGTGCCCATGATCGTGATTTCTCCCTACGCGAAGGCAGCCACGATTTCGCATGCTACGCATGACTTTGGCAGCATCCTGAAATTCATCGAGGAGAATTTCAATTTGCCGTCTCTGGGATACTCCGATGCGGTGGCGAACGATTTCTCGGATTCGTTCGATTTCACGCAGAGTCCGATTACCTTCAAGACGATTGCGCCGCCGCCGGATAATGAAGCTTGTTTGAGTGACACCGCTCCGGCTACAGATCCCGATGATGATTGAGTGGCGGGTTTATCTACCCGACTCGCTAGGTGCTGCTGAAGCCGCACCCTTTCAAACCTGCTTGCGGACCGCCATGAGATAATGGCGCGCGAATGGCTATCGCTACCGGCACAAAATTTGGCCCTTATGAGATCGTCGTTCCGCTGGGGGCGGGCGGCATGGGCGAGGTTTATCGGGCGCGCGATTCGCGGCTGGAGCGCGAGGTAGCGATTAAGGTGCTGGCGGCGCACTTAGGCCAGAATCCCGAGGTGCGGGCGCGCTTCGAGCGTGAGGCCAAAGCCATCTCCGGCCTCCAGCATCCCCATATTTGCGTGCTCTATGACGTTGGCCGCCAGGATGGCGTCGACTTCCTGGTCATGGAGTATCTGGAGGGCGAGACGCTGGCCGCGCGACTGGCTCGCAAGCCGCTGACTCCTGACGAAACCGTGCGCATCGGAATCGAAATTGCCGACGCGCTCGACAAGGCTCACCGCAGCGGCATCGTGCATCGCGATCTCAAGCCCGGCAACGTCATGCTGACCAAGGGCGGAGCCAAGCTGATGGATTTCGGCCTGGCCAAGCTGCAGGCTTTCGCTTCGGGTTCACAATCGGCGCCGGCGTTCTCTGCCGTGGCCACAGCCATCGACGCGTCGCCGATTACTGTCGCCGGAACCATGCTGGGAACGGTACAGTACATGAGTCCGGAGCAGGTTCTGGGCAAAGACGCGGATGCGCGCAGCGACATTTTTGCCTTCGGCGCGATGCTCTACGAGATGCTGACCGGCAAGCGCGCCTTCGAAGGCAAGAGCCAGCTTTCCGTGGCCAGCGCGGTGTTGGAGAAAGAGCCGGAGCCGATCTCGGCGTCGCAGCCGTTGACCTCGCCGGCGCTCGCGCACCTAGTTAAGACTTGCCTCGAGAAAGATCCCGACCAGCGTTTCCAAAACGCTCACGATCTGAAACTGCAGCTGCGGTGGATTACCGCAGGCGGAAGCCAGATGGGAGCGCCGGCGGTGGTGGTCTCGCAGCGCAAGAATCGGCAAAAGTTGGTGGCTGCCGCCGCGGTGTTGGGCTGGCTCGTGGCTCTGGCTGGGGTGCTGATGGTCGCGATGTATGCCAACCGGCTCAGCTCCGCGCGGCAAATTGTGAGAGCGCAGATTGCACGGCCTCCGGGCTATGAGTTGGCTTTCGTAATCAGCGGCCCGCCCGCGATATCGCCCGATGGCCAACGCGTTGCCTTCGTGGCCGCGAAGGACGATAGGACCACCATCTTCGTGCAGGAACTAAGTTCCGGCAAGGCGACGCCGCTGTCGGGAACGGAGGGCGGTATTTTTCCTTTCTGGTCGCCAGATTCGAGGTATCTGGGATTCTTCTCCGCAGCCAAACTGAGAAAAATCGAAGCTTCGGGAGGGCCGGTGCAGGCGCTCTGTGACGCTCCTGACGGCCGCGGCGGCGCCTGGAACGCGCAAGGAATTATTCTCTTCGCCCCGAGAATTGCCGGTCCACTTTATCGCGTTTCCGATGGCGGCGGTACGCCCGAGCAAGTCACTCCGGATCGCAAAGACGATAGTCAGTTCACCAATCGTCATCCCTACTTCCTTCCGGACGGCAAGCACTTCCTCTTTATTCAGCGCTCGGGTAACGCAGCGGCGGGAAGCGTCTATGCCGGCTCGCTGGTGGGCGGCGAGACCAGGCAGATTCTGCCGATCGGGTCGAACGTGGCTTACGGCAACGGCTACCTTTTCTATGTGAAGGACGGCAATTTGACGGCGCAGGCCTTTGATCCCGGCAAACTTCGGATCGAGAGCAAACCCGTGCCGGTCGCCGAGTCGGTCGAGTATTACAACGCAAGAGACGTGGCATACTTTTCCGTCTCGCAGAGCGTGCTGCTGTATCGCCGGGCGGGGACGAGCAATCGCGAATTCGTCTGGCTCGACCTCACGGGCAGGGAGTTGGACCATTGGGGCGAGCCCGCGTCTTATATGGAAGGAATTTTATCACCGGGGAGCCTGCTGGCAGTGCTGGTCCGCACCAGCCCGGACGGGCATGGGAGCAGCCTGTGGCTGGTGGACGGAGAGCGCAAAACCGTTACCCGACTCACGCCCGATTCAGATCTGGACCAGAACGGAGTGGTGTCTGCGGACGGAAAGAGCGTGTTTGCTCTCGAGACCAGCGGGTACAAGAGTTCGGTGGTGCGCCGGTCTCTCACCTCTTCCGGCGCGGATGAAAAGCTGATCGACACGGAAGGCTCACTCTACCTGAGCAGCATATCGCAGGATGGACGCTACCTATTCTTTAACGTGCAGGACCCGAAGACCGGCTTCGACATTTACGCTGTTGACCTGACGACCGCCCCCAAGCTGGTTCCAGTGGTCAACACCCCTTTTCAGGAGTTCGGAGGCAAGCTCTCTCCGGATGACCAATGGCTGGCTTATAGCTCGGATGAGAACGGAAGCCGCGAGCTCTACGTAACGCCGTTTCCCGGCGGCGGTTCAAAATGGGAGGTTTCCAGCGGCGGAGTCGCCGGTGGTGCCGGGGTTGCCGGTGGAGTCAGCGGCGACCGGGTCATCACAGACTGGTCTCCCGATGGTAAGACCCTGCGTTTCGTTCGCGGGGATAAGATCTACGCGGTGGATGTCCGGATCGAGAGTGGCAAACCGGCCTTTTCCGCGCCCAAGGAATTCATGACCGTGCCCAGCGGGGTGGAAGTAATCTCGATCCTACCCGATGGCAAACGCATTCTGGCGAAGCGCGCGGTGGGAGAGCAAGACGCTGCGCCGCTGAGCTTGATTCTCAACTGGCGGCAAGCGCTGCCGTGATCGGCCTCAGTTTGAAAAAAGATTCGTATCAGGGCATCGCTCCAGCGTGCCAATAAGGGCTGGTCGCTGAGGCTTGCCCAGAGACTCAGCGGCTAAAGCCGATTTCAAGCTTTGCGATCAGACCGCATGCCTGAAGGCACGCTCTGATACGAATCTTTTTTCGAGCTGAGGCACTATCCGGGGGCGATTGGGGCATTTGCCCACTCTTTTACCCGCGGCAAAAGGAAGAGTAAACTGCTGCCGGTGCTGCTAAGAATCCTAGCGACATAAAGGTAAATAATGAAGAAGCGAGCCGCGATCTTTTTTGTGAGTGCAGTCTTATTTTTGTACGTAGCCTCCCCGAATTTGCGCGCCCAGAGTGCGCTGCCACAGCGGCTCCCCGGCCTGGATCCGCGTCTGGTCGACACCACGGCCGACCCTTGCGTTGATTTTTTTCAATACGCCTGCGGTAACTTTAACAAGCTCTATCCCATTCCCGCCGATCGCTCGGGCTATGGGCCGAGCGCCCTGATTGCCGAGTACACCGAGAGCGTCTTGCACACGATTCTCGAAGGCGCCGCAGCCGACGGCTCGAAGCGCACGCCGAACCAGCAAAAGACCGGCGACTTTTACGCCGCCTGCATGGCGACCGACGCGATTAACGAGGAAGGGCTTAAGCCGCTACAGCCGGAGCTGGACCGCATCGCCGGGTTGAAGAGCAAAGACGAACTCCCAGAATTGTTGGCGCATTATCAACTGATCAACGACTCGGCTTTTCTGAACTTTGGCGATCAGCAGGATTTCAAAGATGCGCGCAAGCAGATCGCCGCGGTTGGCCAGGGCGGCCTCGGCTTGCCCGAGCGCGACTTTTATTTTCGCACAGGAGACGCCGCGGAAAAAACCCGCGCCCAGTACTTGCAGCACGTGACCAACATTCTCAAGCTCATGGGCGAACCTGAAGCCAAAGCCGCCGCCGATGCGCAGCAGATCGTGCAACTGGAAACCGCTCTGGCCAAGGTTTCCCTGGACATCACTTCGCAGCGCGATCCCAATAAGATTTATCACCTGATGCCGGTGTCGCAACTTTCTACGCTGGCTCCGGACTTTGCCTGGGATCGCTTTCTCAAAGCCACTGGCGCGCCGCCGGTCTCCGAGATCAACGTCACCTACCCGGAGTTCTTCAAAGGTCTGAACGCATTGCTGGATTCGACCGACCTGGACACGATCAAGACTTATTTACGCTGGCATTTGATTCACGCGACCAGCGGATTGGTATTGCCGCAGGCCTTCGATGACGAGATTTTTGATTTCAGCAGCCACAAGTTGCGCGGGCAGCCGGAGCAGCGGGCGCGCTGGAAGCGCTGCGTGCAGGCTACGGACCAGGCGATGGGCGAGGCTCTCGGCCAGGTGTATGTCGAGCAGCAATTTCCGCCCTCCAGCAAACAGGCCACGGTTCAGATGGTGCATGACATTGAAGCGGCCATGGAACAGGATATCGAGACGCTCCCCTGGATGAGCCCCGCCACCAAAGCGCGAGCCAAAGAAAAACTGCATGCCGTTGCCGATAAAATCGGTTACCCCGATCACTGGCGGGATTATTCGAAGTTGAATATCAGACGCGGCGACGCATTTGGCAATCAGCAGCGTGCGGTGGAATTTGAAAATTACCGCGAGCTGGCCAAGATCGGGCAGCCCGTGGATCGCGGCGAGTGGCACATGAGCCCGGCGACGGTGAACGCGTATTACGATCCCAGCATGAACGACATCAATTTTCCCGCCGCGATCCTATCGCCGCCGTTCTATGACCCGAAGTCGACTGACGCCGAGAACTACGGCCACATCGGCGGCATTGTGGGCCATGAGCTAACCCACGGCTTCGACGATCAGGGCCGCCAGTTTGACGCCAACGGCAACCTCGACGACTGGTGGACTCCGGAGGACGCAAAGAAGTTTGAAGAGCGGGCCGATTGTGAAGTAAAGGAATACAACAACTTTGTCGCGGTCGAGGATGCCAAGGTAAATGGCAAATTGACGCTGGGCGAGAACACCGCCGACAATGGGGGCCTGCGGCTGGCGTACATCGCTTTTCTTGCCGACGCCAAACGCAAGACGATCGACCTGAATAAAAAAGAAGACGGATACACTCCGCTGCAGCAATTTTTTCTGGGACACGGCCAGAGTTGGTGCGGCGCGACCCGGCCGGCGCAGCTCCGGCTGCAAGTGCAGACCGACCCGCACTCGCCGCGGCAATTTCGCGTGGATGGCGTGGTGCAGAACATGCCCGAGTTCGGCGAAGCCTTCGGCTGCAAGCCTGGCCAGCCCATGATGCCGGTGAACGCCTGCCGCGTATGGTAGTAATAAGAAGATGGTGTGTGAGCAAGAAGTCGTGTGGGGACAGCCTCCTCGGCTGTCTACCGACCGAGGCGAGGTGCTCGAACTGCACCACGCGCCGATAAAACCGGCGTCTCCACCCCCTGCGGTGGCCGCACCGGTTCCCTCATTCCCTCCTCATTGCCCGAGGGGCTGAAGATCTCATCGGCGACGTTGCCATCGCTGATTTCACCTCCATCATGCCCATTCGGCCAGCTTTACTTGTCAGCGTGTTCAAAACAAATTTTGACTTCCGGCTGCGTTCCCTTCGTAACTCCAATCCCTCATGGTGGAACTGGTAGCATGAAATGTTCCCCGTGCGCTCACTTCTCCACTTCGGAATTCTCCTAGTCGCTCTTCCCTTGGCCGCGCTTTGTGTTTTTGCCCAAAGCAGCAGCGGCGAACTACGCCTGAAAATTCTTGACCCCGACGGCCTCGCGGTGAAGGCCGCCGCCGAACTCTCCAGTGACGCGCTGCAGTTCCACCGTTCTTTCTCTTCCGACGAAGCCGGACAGGTGGTCGCCCGCAATCTGCCTTATGGCCTGTACCGGCTCAAAGTGCATCAGGAAGGCTTCAGCAGTTACGACGGACTCATCGAGATTCACTCCGCGCTGCCCGCCGAATACATGATCAAACTCGGCATCGCGGCCCTGAGCACGGCGGTTCAGGTATCGGCGGACGATATTTTGCTCGATCCCGAGCGCTCCGGCGCGGTCAATCATCTGGATCAGCAGGCCATTGCCGATCGGCCAGGGTCGTTGCCCGGCCGTTCGCTGCCCGATCTGGTCAACTCGCAGCCGGGCTGGCTCTACGAAGGAAATGCGGTGCTCCATCCTCGCGGCTCGGAGTATCAGACGCAATTCGTGGTCGATGGCATTCCGCTCACCGACAACCGCTCGCCTAGTTTCGGACCGGAAATCGAAGCCGACGACGTGGACTCGCTCACCATCTACACCGCCGGATTTCCCGCCGAGTACGGCCGCAAAATGGGCGGAGTGGTCGAGGTCAACACCCTGCGCGACACCCAGCAACACGCGGGCGTTCCGCACGGCGACTTGGTGCTCTCTGGAGGCAGCTTCGATACCATGGGAGCCTTCGCTCGAGTGCAGGAGACGTTTGGGAAAAATACCGTCGGCGCCAGCGCTTCTGGCGACATGACGGCGCACTACTTGAATCCGGTGGTGCCGGAGAACTACAGCAATCGGGGCACCACGGGCGATTTCTCTCTAAGTTACGAGCGGGACTTTACCGCGAAAGACCATCTCGCGCTCAGCGTTCGCCACGAACTGGCGCGCTACGAAATTCCCAACGAGCAGGTGCAGCAGGATCTGCAACTCTTGCCGCAATTAGGGCAACCCGCGCCTGTGCCGGGAACGCCGCCGCAATTTCAGACTGCCGACAATTTCGAAACGATGGGTATCGTTTCCTACCGGCACATCATCTCTTCGAACGTGCTGGTCGATTTGCGCGGCATGGTGCGGGACAATTCCAACGACTTCTACTCCAATCCATCGTCTTGGCCGGTCATTGTCTCGCAACACAACGATTTCAACGAAGGCTATTTCAACAGCTCCTTTTCCATTCACCACGGCCACCAGGAATGGAAGGGCGGCATCGAATCCGACAACCTGTTCCTCCACGAAGATTTCGGCGACCGGATTACGGCGAATCCGAATTATCCTGGATTTCCGTTCGATCCCGGCACCGAAGCCACGTTTACTTTTTCCGGCAGCCGTCCCGATCTTGAGCAATCCGCCTTCGTTCAAGATCTAATTCATGCGGGCAATTGGACCGTAAATGCGGGACTGCGCTGGGACCACTATCAGCTCTTGGTGAATCAGAATGCGGTGAGCCCGCGATTGTCGGTGGCGCATTATTTTCCCTCGGCCAACCTGATCGTGCATGCCTCGTACGATCGCATTTTTCAAACCCCGTCGTTTGAGAACATCCTGCTCTCGAGTTCCACTCAGGTGCAATCGTTTGAACCCACCGTGCTGCGCCTGCCAGTGGAACCTTCCCACGGCAACTATTTTGAATTGGGAGCGAGCCAGAGCTTCTTCAACCAGTTTCGCTTTGACGCCAATTATTTCCGGCGTTACGTCAACAGCTTTGCCGACGACGATCAGATTCTCAACACCAGCGTCAGCTTCCCGATCGCTTTTCGCAAAGCGGTCCTCTATGGCGCCGAAGGCAAGCTCGAATTGCCGCACTGGAAGCGCTTCTCGGGCTTTCTGAGTTATTCCTATATCGTCGGCAACGCCTGGTTTCCGGTGACTGGCGGACTCTTCGTGGGCGATCAGGCAGTGAATGCTACCACGCAGTTGAGCGGGCACTTTCCCGATTCGCAAGATCAGCGCAACACCGCCCGCTTCCGCGTTCGCTACCAGCTGACTTCGCGGTTATGGTTCGCCGCCAGTTCGGAATATGGGAGCGGGTTGCCCTTCGATTTCGAGGGAACTGAACAGCAAGCCTTGGCAGAATACGGCCCTGATGTCGTGAACCGCATCGACCTCAACAGCGACCGCATCAAGCCCACGCTGGCTGTCGATGCCTCGTTGGGCGCGCAACTCTACAAAACCGAAAAGCTAGCGCTGAACTTTCAGGCCGATGAAGAAAATCTCAACAACCGCCTGAACGTGATCGACTTCGGCGGCCTCTTCTCGGGCAACGCCATCGGCCCGCCCAGAAGCTATTCGCTGCGGCTGGCGGCAAAGTTCTAAGTGGGTATTCCTAGAGGTGGGGGACAGCGGCCTCCGCTGTCCCGCCGAGCGCAGCGAGGCGAACCGCGCTTAGCCGCGCTTGAAATACTGCACCGCGCGCTCATGCTTCCGCGCCGCGGCGCGCGAAGAAAACGTGCCCAGGTTCTTGCGCTTGCCAGTCTTGGCGTCTTTCTTACGCGAATAAAGACGATACTCGCCGGAGGGTAGTTTGCGAACCATGCAGAACAGATGCGAATTCTGCATGTGTTGGTTGGAAAAAAATACGGGTCCGCGCCCGGAGCAGGCCGGGAACTCTAACTCCCGGCGACCATCTCTGCCGGAGCGCCGCCATCCACATCGGCCTGATTGAATACGACGTTCGCGCCCATATGAGCTGGCCGGGGAGCCAGCATCTGCTCTTTGCGGTAGACGAGATTGCTGGCATTGAACGTGGCCAACTCAAACCCGTGTCCGTGAGTGATGGCGTCGGTGGGGCAGGCCTCCACGCAATATCCGCAAAAGATACATCGATTGTAGTCGATGTTATAAACCTTGGCGTAACGCTCGGCTCCGCTCACGCGATTTTCCGCGGT
Organism: Candidatus Sulfotelmatobacter sp.; assembly: GCA_049513475.1. Classification (GTDB taxonomy): domain Bacteria; phylum Acidobacteriota; class Terriglobia; order Terriglobales; family Acidobacteriaceae; genus Sulfotelmatobacter. The sequence goes on from JBEKWC010000033.1 coordinate 48,105, forward strand.
GTTGTCGGCAGCCTCAATGTAAATGCAGTTCGAAGGGCAGTTGGCGGCGCAGAGAAAGCAGGCAACACACTTCTCCAGGCCGTTTTCGTCCCGCTGCAGCACATGCGCGCCGCGGAAGCGCGCCTCAATGCGGGCGCCGCGTAGCGGGCCCTTGCCATCGGGATAATTTTCGACCGTGGTGGGCTGGAACATCTCCATAAAGGTGATGCTCATGCCTTTGGCGATGGCGGCTATGTCTTTGAGTACCGGCATACCTTCCTAGTATACCGGATCGCCGGTAGTGCAGTGGGTCCCGCCTCTCATCGCCCCGGAACCCACCTGACTCAGCTTTCCAGCCTTACTTGCTGGGGGTCTGGAGCAAAATCTGACTCTGCGACGGGTGATTTATCGAACCGCTGATCGCGAAGTCGAGAAGGCCATCGTGATTAAAGTCAGCGATTGCAAGCAGGCTCGAGGCATTCGGGACCTGGCCTGCCGGTATGGCGATCGGGGTTTGGAAGGTGCCATCGGCGTTTCCCAGCGCGATATTCAATGTCTGATTACCAGAGTTGTCGGCGGTTACCGTAGCCAGGTCGAGCTTGCCGTCGCCGTTCAGGTCTGCGATTTGGAGCTTTGTTTCAGCGTCATAGGGCAGGGCGCTCGATGTCCCGTTTACGAAAGTTCCATCGCCCTTACCTAAGAGCACGGCAACGGTTCCATTGGTACACGCGCTCACAATATCCAGATTGCCGTCGCGGTTTATATCCGCCACCCCCGACGAAAAAGCGGAGCATGAAATGGGATAATCGACCTCCGTTTGGAAGGTTCCGTCGCCATTGCCCAGCAAAACGGCGACGTAGTTGCTCTCGTAAGCAGGCGCCGCGAAGTCGAGCTTGCCATCTTCGTTGAAGTCTGCTACTACCGGGCTGCCGCCAAAGTAATAGTTCAGCGTTATAAAGTGACTTCCTACAAACTCGAAAGTGCCGTCGCCATTGCCATGCTGGAAATAGATGTAGCTACCGTATCCATCGTAGTATGTGGTTAGGGCGTCCAGAGTGCCGTCGCGGTCTATATCGGCTGCGACGCCCGTGCCGGCGAAAGCGTTGATAGGGGCTGGTTTGGCAAACCCGCCTTTTCCGTCTCCGAGAAATACGACGCAACCCGCGTTCGGACCTCCCGTGGAAGCGCAGTTGGCTAAATCGAGATTCCCGTCGTTATTGAAGTCCGCGCTGATATTTCCCGAGAGGTACATCGGTCCGATCTCGGAGCTGACCGCGCCCTGAACCTTTTTGAAAGTGTTATTTCCTTGGCTCAGATAGGTGTCAAGCGAGAGCGCTCCGCTACTGTTCACCGGCGAAATTCCAAGGTCGGGCCGGTTGTCGTTATTAAAGTCTCCAATCGTGATCTGGCCGCCCTCGATGACTGCGGAGTCTGTCGCCACCGTTACGGTCTTCGAAGGCGTTCGCACCGGCAGATAAATCACATTCGAGGCAATGGTGCCCGGATTCTTGACCGTCACCGATCCCGTGGCTGGCGCAGCTACAGCGGCGGCCGGCACATCGGCCTCGAGCAAGGTCGCGGAGATGAGTTTCGTCTTCAACGGCTTTCCATTCCAATTGACCACCGACGAGGACTGAAAGCCGGTCCCTCGGACTTTGAGCGCGAAGGCGCCATGGCCTGGAGCGACGCTGGCCGGAAACAAGGGCTGGTAGATGAGCGGCACAGCATTGGACTGCGCCATCAGGGCCGCACTGGCAAACGATAGAACCAGGAACAGGATTTTCCTCATAGAAGCTCCTCGGGGTAGCTGCAGACGTCGGGGGACGGGGCGCGCTCAGGGCCGACTAACGGCGTTACGCTCAGGTGAGCTAATCACGGGAGGTCGGGCCGGGCCAAGAGTCTTTTGGCTAAACAATTTTCGGTCACCGCTTGCCGGGGCCGAGATTTAGATCTCCAGCGTGCGATTGAGCGCGCCTATGATGTATTTCCATATCAGGTAGTAGACCACCGTGATGGCGCAGTCCTGCCCGATTACTTCGGGGATAATCTGGGCATAGGGAACGGTTACCTGCTGGAAAAAAGTGACGCTGTGCGCGCCAAAGGAAAGAATGCCGACCAACTCGGCCACCAGCACGCCGATCGGGGCCATGATCAGGGGCAGGACGGCGCCGTGAAGGCCGATGGGCCAGCGTCGCCCGGACCACACGTACAAGACATTCCACAGTCCGAACAGGTTCGGCGCCAGTGCCATGGGAAATATTAGGGAGCGCTCCAAAGGAACGGGTACCCGAAAAACCAGCCGAGTCAAGATGAATACGGCCAATGCCGCCAACAAACCCAGCGTCGGGACGAAGATGCCTGCCATATAGGCGCGAAGATAAGGATGTTTTTTCATGATGTCCTCTCGTTACAGGTGATAAAGCAGCAGGGGAATCGCCGCCGGAAAAAATACCAGCCACGCGACTACCGCTGCGCCCAGAGCCCAATCCAGCCAGACTCCCTCAAACCAAGGGTCGCGCTCGGCAGGCTGCTGCAAACGCCGCAGCATCGCGGGCCAGAGGTCGCGGCCGAGGTGCGCGTCTTCTTCTTCAACCCTTTCTTCAACTCTTGGCAACGACTGCTTTAAGAGCTTTGCGATCCGTTCTTTTTCCGATTGATTCATGGCCTGATTCCTTGTTGTATAAGTTCTTTCCGCAGCAGGCGCAGGGCACGGAAGACGCGCAGCTTCACCGCTCCCACAGAGATACCCAGCGCCTGGGCAATTTCTTTGTGCGGCTGTTCTTCGATCAGCGCCAGGGTCGCGACGACCCGCAGCTTCGGCGGAAGAAGCTTGAAGGCGTGCGCGGTTTTGGTGCGGACCTCTTGCGTGATTCCGGGATCGCCGGGCGTCACGTGCGGCAAATACTTAGGCGGATCGGGCGCGTCCCAGGACTCTGTGTGCTTGGCGAAGGAGTGCGACGCGCTTTTGAAATGATCGAGCGCGGCGTTGGTAGCGATGCGGCGAGCCCAGGCTTCAAAGCTGCGTCCGGCGTCGAAGCGGGCATGAGCCCGGTGAATGCGCCAGAAAGTTTCCACGGTAAGATCTTCGGCGAGGGCGGGGTCGCGCACGATCACTACGATCCAGCGGTAAACCTCGGCCTGATGCCGGCGAAACAAGGTCTCGAAGGCCTCGAGGTCGCCGCGCGCGAACCGCGGCAAGACATCGGATTGCTCCGGTGGCAACTTTGCTGGTAACGATTGCCCCGGCGATGTGTCTTCCAGCACGAGCATCCTTCTTATCTTTCTATATACGCTTACGGAGCGGGGCAGCGGAAGGTTTCCGACTTTGGCGGCAAAACAGACAGGACGGAGTGATCCGGCTCGGGCGAGTTCAAGCTTTTCAAAGAGAATGCCGATGAAAACGGAGCGAAGGCCGCGGGTTTGGGCCTTGGGCTGCGAGGCATTGCCATGGGAGCATCGGGCGCGAGTCAGGGCAACGACGCTTCCGTTGCGCGGCGGCTGGCTGCGGCTACGGATGAGCTCCAGGTCTTGGAAAAGCTGGTGATCTCTGGCGATTGTTCGCCGCGGCTGCTTAGCGAATTCCGCGCCGCCGTGGACAGTATTCGCCGCACCACCTGGGCGGTTCAGCGGTGGAGCGAATTGCAGCAGCAGCACCGCGACCCTTACACCGTTCTGGATGTGCTCTCGCAGGTGCGGGTGCAGAGAGCCACGCAGCTATCACGGGAATTGACCATGGACTTGCAATCGCTGGAGTTGAGCCTCGAAACCGAGGGGCTGGCTGAACTCTATCGCGCCACGCGCGGATTGTACGACTGCCTCGCGCCCTTGTTCAGGAAGCGCGAGACGTAGAACGCGCAAGATTCATTTCGCCTGACGGACGCAGCGGCCGTAGCGAAGTTGATTTTGGAGTAAATACGGCGCGCCTCGAAGCCGCGCCCTCTCAAAGCCCACCGCAGAGAATTTCAGCAATTGTTTGGGAGGTTACGCAAACTCTTCTCGCGCGCCGCGGATGAGCGCCTTCAAGGCGCGGATTACGATCCGAGCCAACAGGACGATCACCGCGACTAGGCCAAGCGCGATTGCACCGGCTGCGTAGGGATGGCGTGTGGCCAGCCACGTCAAGCCTATCGCGAGAACGTCTTCGGAGAGGCTGAGAGTGACGTTCGAGATCGGCTCGGGGGATGGCGTAACCGCGGCGCGGACCGCAGTTTTGCCGCCATGCGCGGCCAGAGCTATGGCAGCGCCCAGCAGGGTTGCCAGCAATTGGTGCGCCGGTGTTAACTGGCTGGTCGCCCCGTAGGTTAATAGAGCCGCCACGGGAACGCGCACGAAGGTGTGCAGCGCGCTCCAGATCAAGTCGAAGGCCGGGACTTTGTCCGCGAAGAATTCAACGACGAAAAGGGCGGAGCTGGCGGCGATGACCGGCCAGCCTTCCAGAACTTGCAACGACGGCGGCAGCGGCAGGTGGCCGAAGCGCGCCAGCAGTCCGAGAGCGGCTACGGTGGCGTAGACATTTAATCCGGCAGCGAAGGCAATCGCGGCCAAGAGGGCGAAGAGCTCTGGCAAAGGGATTTGCAGCCAGTTCAGCATGGGAGTTCGAGGGTAAACCGTACCTCAGGGGCGGAAGCCAGATTTCATCCTACGAGACTCAGCGCAGCGCGGAAGCGCTGCTCCACCCTTCGTAGGGGCTCCCCCTTGCATGTTGCGCCACTTGATCCGGCGCACGTTGCATTCTGCGCACTTTCCGTCCGGCACTCCCGTGCCTCTGCCAAAGTTAGCAATCGGCACAGGGGACGGGTCGCCCCGCCTCCCCAGCCACCACCGTACATGCGGGTCCGCAGACGGCGGTTCGGCGGATTAAGCTAAGACCGCACGACCATGGGTGGGAGCCCGAGCTTGGGAAAGTGGGCATTCGACAAACCAGTGGCCAGGGCGGGCGAGTTGGCGATGCGCCACGGGCCGTGGGGACTCCCGGCGGTTTGCGCCGCCAGGTCTTGGCCCACACTCCGTTTGCGAAGTTCGCGAAATCGCGTTCGTCCCCGTTTCCATTGCTTCCACACCACCGACCGTCGACGGCGTAGCCACGATGCGAGGGTTTGCAACACCGAGGGCGTTTGACAATCGTCGAAGTATCCGAGCCATCCCCGCAGATAGGCCGCGATCTGTGTGACCATCTGCGTCAGACTGATGCCACGGGTTCGACGTGTCTGTTCCCGAATCCTCTACTTAAAGCGAGCGATAGCCTTGGGGACAATACGCCGCCGCGGTTCTCGTTCACCAGTGAAGCCGAATCCCAAGCTGTCGGACATGCTCGGCGCACAGAACAAAAGGCCGCATGCAGCGGCCCTTGATCATCTGCTTCGCTTGGCACCGAAGCTGGCACTCGATTATAAAGTGGATTCGATTTCGAATCCCCATGCCTCGAGCAGAGGCTCCGGAATGTACTTGGAATTCTTGTTGCGCCGAGCCCACTCCCGCAGCCGGGTCGAGCGCAGATATTGATCTGGGGAGAGCTTATACTCGCGCACCACCTGCTCAAACTCCGTAATGGTGGGGACGATGGGCCCGATCGGTTCGGGCTTGCCCCAGTTGGGATTGCCGCGTCGCTTCGCCATGAAAAGTGCCTTTCCAGCGAATGGGGGATGACTGTCCAAACCGCCGGCAGTCTCTCAGCCACTGCTCTCTGTATCTATAAGATTCGCCGAATGCTGGAGGGATGCATGGAAACAGCTTAACGTTTGACACTGTAATGGTGCCAAGCATTCCAACCATCCCATAAGCTAATCGGAGACTTAGTAGGTTAGGGCAATATTCTCTAAAAGTCAACCCCGAACTTGTGGCGGCAAAACTTGAATGAATGCTAGTCAAACGATTGCAGGCGAAGCATTTGCGCCTCCAACGTGAAGTCTATGCCTCAGGACGTGGCGGTGTCAGGAGGTTTCGCGCCATTCCGCCCGATTACTGCCGTAACCTCCCCGCCCACTGTCGTATTGATTGGCGTGGCGGTCGCGGCCTAAAGTAAGTGAGGGTAGCGCTTCATTCCGAACGCGGCTCAGGCTGAAGGCGAAAGACTCGCCGCAAGCATCGCTCAAGGGGAAGGACTTAGGACCACGCCATGAAGTTAAGGGCCCTGCTGCTTTGTTCGGATGAGAAGATCGTTCGGGTAGTACGCCGCACTCTGGGCGATCTTGACATCGCGATCGAACATTGCCCCAGCGGCGAGGTTGCGGTTCGGCAGTTGTCGCGAGAGCGCTTCGAGGCCATTATTGTGGATTGCGCCGGGCCGGGCGCTGCCGACGTTCTGCGCAACGCGCGCGCGGCTCCTTGCAATAAGCGAGCCGTGGCCGTGGCCATTCTGGATCCGTCGGCGGGGGTTCGTTCGGCTTTCGAGCTGGGAGCGCACTTCGTCCTCTACAAGCCGGTCTCCGGGGAGCGCGCCAAGTCGAGCTTTCGCGTGGCCCGCACGCTCATGAAGAAAGAGCGCCGGCGCAACGAGCGGGTCGGGGTCAAAATTCCGCTGGAAATGGTGAGTCAGGAGTCCGGGGCGCGCTTCAAAGTCAATACTACCGACTTGGGCGAAGGCGGATTGGCGGTGAGCCTGCCCAAGCGCAGCAAGCCCGCCGGGCGCTGGGAGCTGTCCTTCACGCTGCCGGGTTCGAAGACGGGGCTGAAAGTGGTGGCGGAGTTTGCCTGGGAAGGCTCGGGCACGCAGGTGGGAATGCGCTTTGTGGAGCTATCGCCCGAAAGTGAGCGCCAGTTGCGCGAGTGGCTGAGCCGGAACTCTCCGGACGCGGAGAAAGACGACCCGCCGGTGCGCTGCCAGTTGAGCGATTTGAGCCTGGGCGGTTGTTATCTCGAGGTCGCGTCGCCCTTTCCAGTTTCGACCAGAGTCACGCTTTCGATGCGCGCCGCCGATATCGAGTTGAAAGCCGAGGGCGTGGTTCGGGTAATGCACGCCGATAAGGGCATGGGCGTGGAATTTACCCAGACTACGGCGGAACATCGCGCCTTGCTCGAAAAATTCCTCAGCATGCTTTCGGAAAATCGCGAAATGCTCCCTGAACTGATGGTCGAACCCGAGGGCCTGGAGACGGAGCCGGCTGCCGCTACAACGACGGCGGGGGAGTCCGGTGAAGCCAACGATCCACTGCTCGAAATGTTCCGCAAGCAAAGTTCCCTGCCTCCCGATGCGTTTCTGGCCGAGTTGCGCAAGAAGCGCGGGGTCACCGCTGCCGCTGCCGGCGACTAGCTCGAAAGCCAGGGATTCGTATGGGGCATCCTTTCCGGCACGCCATTCTCAACGCCAGCCTCACGTGCAGATTCTCTCCCGAAGGATACAAAAAGCTGCACGAAGCCACGAGGAAGGGGAATCGGAACAGCTTCACGACTCTGTGCTGTAGTGAGGCCTTTTGAGCGACTTCGAAGCCGGCTCCCAAAATGGCAGCGAGCTTTTCAAGAAGAGCATCGAAGAGAAAAACCCTCGCTTGGACCGCGAAAGACCGCGAACCGTCTAATGGTCTGCGCCAGGCATACATTCGCCTGCGTCTCGTGGAATATGCCATTTACCAGATCGCCCAGAGCTGCCGAACCGGCGTCGAGATGATCGAGAAATATTACGCCGCACACAACATCAAGGACGCGGCTCGACGCTGTAGCGATCAACGTCATGGTCATGCCGCCCCAAAAAAAGCAGGAAGACCGCCAACCCAACAACTCAGGCTCCGCCCCAGCTTCCAGATCGCGAAGCTGCTGTGTACATTTCCTCTGCGTGCTCTATGATAGACAACTGAAAATGAAACAACCGCGCGGGCGTGGCGGAATGGCATACGCAGCGGACTTAAGGAAAACTTGAGTGCTCGCCTGGGAAACCGGCGATGCAGAACTGCTCAAATTCGGGGAAACCTCAACTGGCAATCCCGAGCCAAGCCTGGTGAGACACTAGCCGGGAAGGTGTAGAGACTAGACGGGCAGCACCTAAAGCCCCAGATATTCCGGGGATGGTGAAGGGATAGTCCAGACCGCAAACCTGGCGTTCGCGCTCCACGCGCGTCACGTCCGGGCGGCGAAAGCCGCAGACGGCATGAAAATCCGCAGGGCTTAAACGGCCCATGAGGGTTCAAGTCCCTCCGCCCGCACCACATCTTGCTGGGGCCGTCACTCCGCTCAGCATTCACCTTGTGTGCACCCGCTCATTGGTCACAGCTAAACTGTGGCCCTTGGACTACGGAATTAGTTCGTGCCCGGAACCGGTGTGAGAGGATAAAAGACGAAATTGCAGCCGGTATACGATGAGCAGGAGAGAATTCCTCTTCTGATCAGGCGCGCCCTCGAGTCTGGAGGAAACGCTGCGCCGGACTGAACGTTTTCGAGCGCTTTTCCGGCGCTCCTAAGAGCTTCGGAACCGCTGGAAAAATTTGACTTTTCTATTTTTCCGCCGGCTCCGAGCAGGACATTAAAGTCCGCACTCGCATTGGTCGTCGTTATCGCAGGAAGTTGGATGGTGCGCATCGAGTTCAATTCTTCGCGCGCGTTCGCGCGCTTCTCGGGCAAAGCAATGTTGGCCAGGTTGCGGATGCGCGCCGAAGTTTCTTCCATGCGGGGATTGGCTTCGAGCGCCAGATTGTACAGGTGCAGCGCTTGGGACAACTTGTTCTGCTCTTCGTAAACTTGGCCAAGATGATCTCCCACCAGCCCTTCCTGGCGGAGTTGCCAGGCTGGAGTGAGGTAACTTTCTGCCCGCCCGAAATCGCCCATCCTGAAATAAATCCATCCGAGGGTATCCCAGTATGCGGTGAGCGCGAGCGGAAGCTGCAGGTCGGCTTTCTGCACGTTCTGGAAATCCGTTTTTTGGGAACGCTCTTCCACCTCTCGAATCGACCGCTGTGAGTAGACGAGAGCTTCGGGAAGATTGGTGTTGGCCTCCGCCATCTCATAGGCGACATCATTGAGCATCTCAGCCCCGGGGTCGATTTGCAAGGCTTTGTGCATCGCTTCCATCCCTTGATCGCGATTGTGGGAACGCAATCGGATCATGCCCAACCGGAGTTGCGCATAGGCGTCGGAGGGATTCCTCTGCGCAGCAGCTTCGAATAGTGAAGCGGCCTCAGGGTAACGCTTCTCCAACATATAAAGCCCGCCGAGGTTGGACGCGATGTCGGGATCGTCGGGAGCGAGACTTTTCAACTTCTGCCAGGTCGCGATGGCGTCGTGGCGGTTTCCGAGAAAGGTGTAATAGTAGGCGAGAGTCTTGTAGGGAACGATCTGAGTCGGATCGGCGTCGACCGCTTTTTTGAGAGCTTCGAGCGCGGAAGTTCTGTTTGCGGCCGCCGAATACATCCAACCCAATTCAATCCAGGCGCGGGAGAAATTCGAGTCGAGAGAAACTGCCTGCTTGAGCGCCGCGATCGCAGACGCGCTGTCTCTGGCTTGCATCGACTTTCGAGCATTGTCCTCCGCCCGAAGCGCCTCTGGATTCGAACTGTCCGGAAGTTGCATCACCATCTCGCGTAACCGATCAAGTCCGGCAGACCGCCGTGTATCCGCCGCTGCGGGCTGGCTTGCGCCGGCTGGCACTTTCTTGGGACGGACACGCAGCGGAAGCTGCGCCTGGCGTTGAAAACCGTACCAGAGCAGGCATCCGCTCAGAATCGCCAGCAGGACAAAAAACAGAGCCAACCTCCAGCGGAGAAACTTGTCTTCCCTGGGGGCCGCGGCGAATTCTGCTTTGGGGTCTGTGACTGTCGATAGTGGCGGAGGCTGTGGCGGAGGAGGATTCGAAACTGCTGGAAGTTCCGGAGCGATCACAATCGTCTCTGACCACTGATCCTCCGATGGCGTGGGCACATCGGGCACCGCTTGCACTGCAACAGGCTTCTCTCCATTTTCCGAGGCCGGCGCCTTCGGCGCGCCATGGAGCGGCGGCGCGACCGGCCTCGGGTCGATGGGCAACAAGTGAGCATTCTGGGCTGCCCACTTCGCGGCCAATCCGTTCAGCGGACTCTTGGTGTTGTATTCCTGATAGGAGATCATTCGGCCGATGCGGACGATTAATTGATCGAGCCCTTCGGATGCGGCCCAGAA
>JBEKWC010000034.1:0-57045 GCA_049513475.1 Candidatus Sulfotelmatobacter sp.
TACGGCTACGACGGGCATGGGAATGTCCGGTTCTTGACCAACACGGCGGGCGCGGTGGGCAATACTTATCAGTTTGACGCCTTCGGCGCGCCCATCGCCAGCACGGGAACGATTGCGAATACGTACCTCTACAGCGGCGAGAGATTCGACAGCAATCTGAATCTTTACCATCTCCGGGCCCGCTACTACAATATGCTCACCGGTCGTTTCCAGACCATGGACCCATTGGCTGGGAGCGTCGCAGATCCCCGTACGCTACACAAGTACCTCTACGCTGCCGGTAATCCGATCAATCTGATCGATCCCACGGGTCGAGACCTTGAAGAGGGTGAGATTCTAGGCGAAGTTGAAGAGGAGGTAGAGACAGAAGTCTATAAGAACAAGTTCACCTGTATTGAAGATGCATTTGAGCAACTAGAGGATTTGGAATTCAGGCTTAGCTATTACGACGAAGGCTACGGCGGATCATCCGGAAAGAGCCTGCAAGCACTGCTTAATTGCGCCAAGAAAGGGCTATGAGCATTTGACATACATTAGGATGACGGACCGAAGAGATAACATGTCGGAGTTGATTTCCGCCAATACTGGGAAAGCGGAGGAAGCCGAAAGATCGGGAGACCTCGATACCGCGTATCGGTTATGGCTGGAGATTTCATCGAAAAACGAGACCCCAGAGGCGTATTTTCAGCTATCGCGTATAGCATTTATATTAGGGAAATGGCAAATGGCCGAAAGTGCGCTCTTGCGCACTTTGGAGGGCGGCACAAATTCCCCGATAGCGGTAGGAATGCTCGGAGCCCTGTTTCTAAAACGCACAGACGGTGACCGCGCAAGCAATCTTGAGGCAGCTAGAACGTGGCTCTTGCGATCTGTGGAAATTGCCAGAACTGCTCCAACTTTGTGTCTCCTTGGGATGGTCTATTTGCTTCTCAAGGAAACGGAAAAAGCGGAGGAGGCATGGCGGACAGCAATAGAAGTAGATGACCAGTGTGAGGAGGCTTACTTCAACTTGGGTTTTCTCGCCAAAAGGACGGGCGACCCGGAGGAGGCGGAAAGGCTACTACGGAAATCTGTCCAGATCGATCCTCAGTTCCTGAGGGCCCATGTGCAACTAGGTGCACTCTTGCTAAAACAGGGAAGAAAGCTAGAAGCAGAAAGCGAGTTCCGTCGGTGTCTAGAGATTGATCCAGCAGACAAAGCGGCCAGATCATATTTTAGTCGGGCGGGCGGTTTTGGTCCGGGTAATGAGAAATGACGGTGGCAGCGTTAACTTTTGAATCCGTCGCTGTCATATCTACGATGCCGTCGGCACTCGCAAGACGCTCAGCTCGACCATCCCGTGACTACCGGGCGGCAACTCGTACACACCTACGACGCCAATGACCGGCTGACTACCGACAGCTACGGGAAGACGACCTCGTCGTCGAGGATTTCCTACACCGACGATTCCGAGAACCGGCTATTCATGAAGGGCGCGTTCATCCACGTCTAAGACGGCGATGGTTTTCGGGTGAGCGAGACCGCAGGCGGCATAACTGCGGATTCTTGGGAAGACGATCAATGTTCCTGAGGGAAAGCGATCAGCATTCCTGCGGATCGCGATCAGGGATCGGAGCGCAGCGACGCTGGCGAGTTGAGCAAAACGCCTAACGGGAGAAGATTCGTTCCAATCAGTAACCGCGTTCTCGAGTTGCTAAAGGAACGCTGTGGGGACCGCCGGCAGGGTTGGATCTTCACGGCGTTTTCGGCTTCGGGACACTTGACAACCATCGACAAGAAGTTTCGGCAAGCCAGAAGCAAGGCCGGGCTGCCGGAAAAGTTGGTGCTCTATTGTGGCCGTCACGATTACGGAACGAGGGTCCTGCAAGGAACAGGTAATCTGGCGGTTGTCATGCGGGCCATGGGACATGGCAGCCCCGCGACAGCGATGAAATACCAACATCCAGAACTAGAACAAGTCAGACGTGTATTGAACGGAACAAGCGCAACGTAGGTGGGCCGCAAATCCCACGGCACATTTTACGGCACAGTAACTAACCAGCAAATCTGGTAAGTGATTGATAAATATGGTGGGCAGTGCAGGACTCGAACCTGCGACCTCCTGCTTGTAAGGCAGGCGCTCTAACCAGCTGAGCTAACCGCCCACACAGAAAATTATCGTACCACCAATCGCGTTCTTTCGATTGATTGCAAATCAGTGGGCAGCACCAGTGAGGGCGCGCTCAATTCCGCGTTGCGTGTCGTCGGCGTGAGTCGGGCCGGCGAGAAAGGTAAGATCCTCAATCGCGTGCGCTTTGGCCAAGCCCGCAGCTTCCAGGGTTTTTTCTATTCGCGCGGCCCGCAGAAACCCGATCATAAATTCTTCCGCCACCTCGCCCGTCGAGTACTTGGTTACGCCGCCATCGAGGATGGTGGGCGCAAAGTAAGGATGCGCAACCCGCAGACGATTCGACTCCGTGTAAGCGACCGATCCGACCAGCTCCAAACGCTGCGGCGTGAATCCTTGCGTATCTCCGAGACCGATGATGAGCAAATTCTTTGCCCCCAGAGTGCCCCGGGGGGCAGTCACCAAAACCGTTTCACTTAATTCGCCACGAAACAATGACGGCTGACGAATTTTATCCAGGAAACCACCGAGCTTCTCATTGATCTCGATCAGCGATCCATGAAGGGTATTTTCGGGAAGCGATTGAAACTGGCAGATGATTTGTAACTCCGTCTCCGTCTCAGATGGGCTTTGCAGCAAAACCCGGGTCTTAAAAGCCGCGTTGGGAATGTTAACTTCGATCGCGATTGGAGGTTTCGTAGTGGTAAATTCCTGCGCCTCCGCCGAATTCTTTTGCAAGGCGCAAGGAACCGACAACACCATGTAGATGAGCGCCAGAACTTTCCCAGGAACCGATCTCATTCCACCTCCAGACAGCGCCAAGCCACTCGCCGGTGTGCTGTCCCAGAAATTCGGGTGACAGACTCGCGTTGTCACCCTGAGCGCGCCTTTTGCGCGAAGGACCGATGGAATTGGGTCGCACCGCACGAATTCTCTTAAGCACACCCTTCGCACCCGGACTTACGCTGCGAACTTTAGAACTCCACACTAGCCCGGCGCAATCCGACGCGCACTATCAGGCGGCTCGCTCGCCTCCACATGGAATCTCTCGGCCGCCGCAATCGTCAGCGCGACAAAGATTGCCATCACAACGACCTGCGCTACTAGGAACGGCGGCTCTTTTCCAGTGGGCGCCAGCGCCTTAAGCGCCGGCACCTTCAAGAACAATTGTGCCACCAACACGAAAACGTTGAAGTAAAGCGCCACCGACGATGCTACGACGTATGTCCTGCGCCACGGCCCAGCAAGATGAAATACATAACGTGCCGGAATCGCCGCCGACAGCGCCAGCAAAGAGAGAATCCCAAGAATGTGCGAAGGCAGCAGCCGCTCAAAAGGAAAGCCGAAGCCGCTGAGGCTCGTAGCCGCAGTCGTGACCAGAAACACAATGCTCCAGCCGTCGAGCCGTTTTCCGGTAAGGAAGCCGTACAACACCACCAACCCGGAACCGATTCCCGCCAGGCTCATCAAAACATGCAACAAGGTATAGGTCGCCAGCGACATTCCGAAAACCATGATTCAGTCCTCTTTAGCGATCAAAGCATCGCCTTTTGGAAAGATCCTAAGTCAGGGCTTGCTCAAGATGGGGCAGCCGCTGCTCCGCTCGGGAAGGGATTTGCAGCGGCCCGGGTAGCTCGCGTAGCGCCTGGCTTCGAGACCGCACCACCTTCTGCACGCTGCAACCCAGAAGCACCGAGCACTCCCACGCCGAATATCTCTCCAGAATCGACATGACAAAAACAAAGCGCTGCAGCGCCGGGAGCAAAGTCAAAGCGTTAATCTCATCCTCGCTGACTACCCCCGGCGCTCCCGCGTTCCATAACTCGCGCTCGCCGCCATCGCGGCCGGAGACCGGAGACACAACACGAATCGCGTTCCTGATCAGCGCGCGCTTAATCCAGGAACGGGTCCACTCCTTAAACACCGATTGCTCTGTCGATGCCTGATCCAGCGTCATCAAGAAACACTGCTCGGCTTTTTCGCGAGTCGCCGTCAATAAGAACGCCAGTAGGCACAGAGGCTTCATCTCCCGATCAAACACTTCGCAGAAATCGGCCTGCTTGGCATAGTCCGCGCGAAGGTCCGCGCCCTTGATTTTGTTCGCGCTAAGCATGACTCCCCCTCCATCCGGACCACGATGTTGCTCCTACCGTTCTGGCCGCCTCGTCGATGACCGCAACAACCTTCGCGGGCTCCCCCAGGACAACCATGTGACACGTGGGCAGAGTCGTCGTGACCGCACCCATCTTGGCCGGGACCGTTCCATCTCCGGCGGCAGCATGCGATCTTTCTCCGACACGATGAACCATGAGGGCTTGCTCTTCCATGCCGCCGTGGTCAGTTTTTCGTCGCGATCCGCCATCGGCAGTCCCTGCGCAATGTCCTCCAGCGTGCCTTCGGGTCGTTGGCGGACTCTCCCACCTCTGGCGCACACGCCGAAACATACACTAGGGCGGCCAGTGTCTAAGCAGCCGCCTGCTTCTTCTGCTCGATGAACGCCAGCAGGTCGCCATTGATCTGGTCGGCATTGGTTGCGGGCATCCCATGCGGATATCCGTGATACACCTTCAGCGTCGCGCCCTTCACGATCTTCGCGGACATCAAACCGGCCGCCGCAATCGGCACGATCTGGTCGTCGTCGCCGTGCATAACAAGTGTCGGCACGTCGAACTTCTTGAGATCTTCGGTGAAGTCGGTCTCCGAGAACGCCTTGATGCAGTCGTAGTGAGCCTTCATCCCTCCCATCATTCCCTGGAACCACCAGTGCTCGCGAATGCCTTCGGAAATCTTCGCCCCCGGCCGGTTGTAGCCGTAGAACGGCAGCGTAATGTCTTTGTAGAACTGCGGACGATTCGCAGCCAGCGCGGCCCGAAGCCCATCGAAAACCGAGATGGGCGAGCCCGCGGGATTCTTCTCCGTCTTCACCATCAACGGCGGCACCGAACTAATAAGCACCGCCATGGCGACCCGCTTCGACCCATGCCGCCCGATGTAACGCGCCACTTCACCGCCACCGGTCGAATGACCCACATGAATTGCGTTCTTCAGGTCAAGCTTCTCCGTCAACTGCGCCAGATCGTCAGCGTACGTATCCATGTCGTTGCCGTCCCAGGTCTGGCTGGAGCGGCCGTGCCCGCGCCGGTCGTGCGCGATCACGCGAAAGCCGCGCTGCCCGAAGTACAGCATCTGTCCATCCCAGTCGTCCGCGCTCAGCGGCCAGCCGTGGCTGAACACGATGGGCTGGCCTTTTCCCCAGTCCTTGTAGAAAATCGAAATTCCATCTCTGGTGGTGATCGTGGGCATAACTTTTCTCCTTAGTCTTAAGTCTTACGATTGTGTTGCCGAGCGATGTCGAGATGATTCCGCCGGTCGACGAACTGAGCCGACCCCTGCTTCTGATTCCAGCTCTGTAGGCTCCTGCACCAACCAATGTGAGGGATCGCAGGCTAGAACGCATCACGAGATGCAGGGTTTTTTCACTACCTCACAAGGCCCACCGGAACATACCTCGTTAGTGGTAGCGAAGGCAGCCAATGACTCGAACGCTCGGCGCGGACGATTCGATCCGAAAGCCCTGCTAGACTGGCGCTGTGCGGCGTCTCGTCGTCAACGCGGATGATTTTGGCTTCACGGCGGGCGTGAACCGCGCCATTGTCGAGGCCCACACTCGCGGCATCGTCACGTCTTCAACCCTGATGGCGAACGGCCGCGCCTTCGAGGACGCAGTCAAACTGGCCAAAACCGTGCCCGCTCTCGGAATCGGCTGCCACGTGGTTCTGATCGATGGCGAACCAGTTCTCGACCGCGAGAACTTGCCCACTCTCGTTTCAACTCGCCTTTCTTCTCGCGAATTTCGAGACGGCTTGAAAGCCTTTGCCGCGCGCGCCTTAACCGGTCGCCTCAACGCGCGCGCCCTCGAAGCCGAGGCCGAGGCGCAAATTCGAAGAATCCAGGCCGCCGGAATTACCGTCACTCATGTCGACACCCACAAGCACACGCACCTGTTTCCGGCCGTGTTGCGGCCTCTGCTCCGCGCGGCGCGCGCCTGCGGCGTACAGGCCATTCGTAATCCCTTCGGCCCGCGCCGCCCGCTCAGGTCGTCAGATTTACTGGCGCGCCCCAGCCTCTGGACGCGCTACGCCGAAGTAAAAGTTCTGCGCGCCCTTGCCGGAAAGTTTCGTCGCGCGGCCATGCAAGCAGGCTTTGCCACTCCCGACGGAACCCTCGGCGTGGTCGTGACCGGCGCTCTCGACGAACGACTCTTCCGCAGCATCGCCGCCGTCATTCCAGAAGGCACCTGGGAATTCGTCTGCCATCCCGGCTACAACGACGCCGACTTAAAATCCGCCAACACTCGCCTGCGCGAATCGCGCGAAACCGAATTGCGCCTGCTCACCCTGCCCGAGGTTCGGAATCTGCTGTTATACTCCGGCATCGAACTGATTTCCTACCGCGAGCTGTCCTCTGTTTCTAAGACGGCGTCATCCTGAGCGCAGCCGCTTTTCAGGCGGGGCAAAGGATCTCCAAGCCAGTGCCGTTGTCCAAAAGGGGGAGCCCTCACCCAACTGAACTGTTCCAGATTTCGGAATGATGCCGCTCAGACAGGCTCTACTACCGACGCTTACGCGGCATCAGGCGCGGCTTTTGAGCTTGTCTGAAATAACTCAAATTACTTCGGTAACCGTTCGAAATCCTCTGCGCAGGTTATGATTGCCTTAGGTTGAGCCCATTACTCTGAAGCTCGGAGGCCTCTATGTCTGCCCCGGCGGGAGCACCACGCGCGACTCTGGACCTGCGTATCCGTGTGTGGGGCATGGGCGCCAACGACCAGCCGTTCCATCAAAACGCCGTCGCGCAGAATGTCAGCCTCTCCGGAGCCTGCATTTGCGGCCTCGAACAAGAGTTGAAAATAGGCGACGTCATCGGCGTTCAATACGAAAACAAAAAAGCCCGCTGCAAGGTAATCTGGATCATCGACGCCGGCGGCATCAAGAAAATCCAGGTGGGCGTTAAGCTGGTCGCCGATCAGGAGGCTCCCTGGCTTGCCCAGTTGCCCCCCGAAGCCCGAGCGAACCTTCCCGCTCAACGTCCCGACAATCGCAGAAGATTTCAGCGGCACAAGATCTTATTCCCGCTCGAAATCCGGGATGAACGCGTCAATACTCCCATGCGGGCGAACGCAACCGATATCAGCGGCAATGGCTGCTATGTCGAGACCGCCATGCCCTTGCCCGTAACCACCTCTCTGCGGGTAGATTTTTGGATCGATCAGGAACCCATGTCGAGTTCCGCCGTGGTTCGCACTCGCGATCCCGGAGTCGGCATGGGCATTGAGTTCACCGGGATGACCGATGATTCCAAGAAGCGCTTCCAGGCTCACTTGGACAAACTCGACCCCGGCCTTAGCGCTCAAGGGCACGCCGCCTCCGAATCGTAAATTAGCGCTTAGAACCCATCTCACAGGTTTCTGGGAAGACACGCCTTCAGTCATACCACCCAGCGTCCCCGTCCTACAATCTGCATCCTCTTTCGTTTCCTGCCATCGAATGACAGGACTCCAAGACCAGGGAAGGACCGACTGCGCACATGAAGATTGGCATCACCTGCTATCCCACTTACGGCGGTAGCGGCGTTGTGGCCACCGAACTTGGCCTCGAACTTGCCCAGCGCGGCCACGAAGTTCATTTCATCTCCTACGCCCAACCCATCCGCCTGCGCGGAGCCGAGCCCAACATTCATTATCACGAAGTTGAAGTCTCGCGCTATCCGCTCTTCGACTACCCTCCCTACGATTTGGCGTTAGCGACGCGCATGGCCGAAGTTTCGCAACTCTATGACCTCGATCTGCTCCACGTGCACTACGCCATTCCGCACTCCGTTAGCGCGCTGCTTGCCCGCCAGATGATGGCCGAAGGCCCGCGCGGCCGCCGCCTGCCTTTCGTCACCACGCTGCACGGCACCGACATCACCCTGGTTGGCCTCGACCGTTCCTATCTGCCCATCACCCGCTACTCCATCGATCAGAGCGACGGCGTCACCGCCATCTCCAACTACCTGCGGGATCGCACCATGCGCGTCTTCGACGTGAAGAAAGAGATCCATGTCATTTACAACTCGGTAAATTGCGACGTCTATTGCCGGCCGAAAAACGCCGGCGAACTTCGCGCCGAGTATGTCTCCAGCGGAGAAAAACTGCTGGTGCATCTTTCCAATTTTCGACCGGTAAAACGCCTCACCGACGTGATCGAAATCTTCGACCGCGTGCGCCAGAAGATTCCGTCGAAGTTGTTATTGATCGGCGATGGCCCCGATCGTTCTATCGCAGAATGGTTGGCTGTTCAAAAAGGAATTCATCAGGACGTTCTCTTCCTCGGAAAGCAGGACCAGGTGCAAGAGAAGTTGGGGGTCGCCGACATCCTGCTGATGCCGAGTGAACTGGAATCCTTCGGACTGGCGGCCCTCGAAGCCATGGCTTGCGAAGTAGTTCCCATCGCCACCCGCACCGGGGGCGTGCCGGAAGTGATCGAGCACGGCGTCAGCGGTTATCTGGCTGACGTAGGCGATGTGGAAACCATGGCGCGCTACGCCATCGAACTCTTGAGCGACGAAAGCTGTCTGCAGACGATGGCCAAAGCCGCGCGC
Source organism: Candidatus Sulfotelmatobacter sp. (assembly GCA_049513475.1). Taxonomy (GTDB): domain Bacteria; phylum Acidobacteriota; class Terriglobia; order Terriglobales; family Acidobacteriaceae; genus Sulfotelmatobacter. The sequence goes on from JBEKWC010000034.1 coordinate 8,750, forward strand.
GCCGTCGCCAAGGCGCGCTTCTGCTCCAGCATGATCGTGCCGCAATACGAAGATTTTTATCGCCGCGTGCTGGAGCGCTCTTCGTAAAAGTTCTCCGGAACCGCGCCCATAGCCTGCAGCAGTGGCAAACGAATCCGAACCAGCGTTCCCTTCCCTTCATGGCTGTCAATCGTCATGCGCGCGCTGTCGCCGTATAAAACTTCCAGTCGCTCCGAAACGTTGGCCATGCCAATGCCGGAGCCGCGAGCGCTGCCGAATTCCACCATCTGCGCCGCGCCCATGCCGACGCCATCGTCTTCCACTTCAATGACCAGTCCCGTGTCGGACAACCGGCTCCGCAAATAAATGCTGCCGCCTTCCACTTTCGAAGAAAGCCCGTGCTTGATCGAGTTCTCCACCAGCGGCTGCAACAGCATGCTGGGAACCATCACATCGAGCGATGCGGGCGCAAGTTCCTTCACCACGCGCAGCTTGTCGTGTCCGAAGCGCACCACCTCAATATCGAGATAGTTGTCGATGAATTCCACTTCCTCGCGCAGCGGCACGAAGGAGTCGGCGCTGTTCAGTAGACGCCGCAAAATCGTCGCCAACTTCGAAATCACCTCACGAGCCTTCTCCGGATCGAAGCGCACCAAAGACGAGATCGAATTCAGCGTATTAAAGAGAAAATGAGGATTGATCTGGTTCTGCAGGGCCTCCATGCGCGCGTGCAGAAGCAGTCGCTCCTGCTCCTCCAGCTTGATCTGAATGCGCACGCTGTTGAAAATCTTTAGCTCGATGCCAATAGCGATCACCGAGGCGGCATAAATCGCTCCCCAAACCCAAAAATTATCGGGACTCTCGATGCTGAAGATAGAATGCGGAAAATATCGTGCCAGCTCGGTCTGCACAAAACGCAGCAGCACGATGGTAGTAAAGAACATGATCTGCCAGTCGAAGAGCCGCGGCGTAGGCAGGTTGCGTCGAATCAGGCGATAGATGCTCAGATCGATGAAGGGAGAAAACGACCAGATGTCGTCCTTATCGACCGCCATGGTGCGCAGTTGGCCGGCGACAAAACCGCACAGCGCGCCAAACGGCAACGCCGCCCACTCTCCGTGCAGCAGCGCCGGGAAAGCCATGAGCATCCCACCCAAAACGCCCGCCCAGCGACCCCCAATCACGCCCAGCAAAAGCGCCGTCTCGAAACTCAAATCGCCGGCGAGAAAACTGGGGACGGAAAACCGAATCCATACTCCGATGGTGATCGGCAGGGCAATGCACAAAACCAGATATATCTTTTGCCGAAATGTGCGCTCTTCGCGAAACAGCAGCGACTTGAATTCCTTGGAACGCACCAAGCTGCTGGAAACGGCCGCAGCCACGCCCAGCTTCAGCACGAGGTGGATCAGAATCAGTTGCGGCTCCATGGAATTCCAGCGGCTTTCAAGCCGTAGTAAAAACTGTAGCACGAAGCCGAGCGCGGAACCTGAGACGGCTCCGTGGAGTCTTACCGAGGTAGGAGCTGTTCGGGGTATCGATCTGGCGGAGGAAACTATGCGCCAAGTCTTTCTTCCGATTCGTTGGCTTTGCCACTGCCGTTTCCGCGCAAGCTCAGGCCCCAGCGCCCTCGCAGCCACCCCAGACTGCCCGTCAGGCTCTGATTGAAATGTTCCTGGTCAAGGACGCTGACGCCCTTGACTGAGATTTCGCTGCGGAAGGTCTGCCCCTACCACTCGTTACTTCGTTAGAAAAATGCGAAGGTCCGTACCGGTCATCTCTTTCGGCTCGTCGACGCCGAGGATGCCCAGCATGGTCGGAGAAATATCGCGCAGTGAACCATTCGGTTTCAGAGTGTACTTCGCCGCATCTTCGGCGACCACGATCAATGGCACGGGGTTCGTAGTGTGCGCCGTGTGCGGACCGCCGGAGACAGGATCGATCATCATCTCGGCATTCCCGTGATCGGCAGTGATCAAGATAGCTCCGCCTTTGGCCCGCACCGCCGCTTCGATGCGGCCCAGGCAAGCATCCACGGTCTCCACCGCTTTCACCGTGGGCTCGATCTTGCCCGAGTGGCCGACCATATCGGCATTGGCGAAGTTGACGATCATCACGTCGAAGCTTCCTTCTTCCGTGGCTTTGATCACCGCGTCGGCAATGCCGGCAGCGCTCATCTCCGGCTTCAAGTCATAAGTCGCAACCTTCGGCGATTGCACCATCACGCGCTCTTCGCCAGGGAACGGCTGCTCCACGCCGCCATTAAAAAAATAAGTGACGTGCGCATATTTTTCGGTCTCGGCCACGCGCAGATTTCGCATGTTGAGGCCGCCCATCACATTCGCCAGAATATTCGCCATCGACTCCGGCGGAATCACCACTGGCAGGCTGAAATTCTTGTCGTACTGCGTCATGCAGACGTAATGCAGATTCGTCGGTACGCGATCACGAGGGATGGTTGCGTCGAGATCGGCCGCCCCGGGAAGATCGCTGCCGCCTTGCCCGTTCAACCCACTGTTGCGCGCTAGAGTCCGTGTAATCTGCCGCACGCGGTCGGCGCGAAAATTAAAGCAGATGCAGGCGTCGTTATCGCGAATCGTCGCGAGAGCCTGCCCACTTTTGTCGATGCACACAAAAGGGACCACGAACTCATCAGTCACACCTTTGTTGTAGGAATCTTTCATGCCCTGCACCGGATCGGCGCACTTCCCGCCTTCGGCGTCGCCCGAGACCATGGCGTTATAAGCCTTGGCAATGCGCTCCCAGCGCCGGTCGCGATCCATCGCATAGTAACGCCCGTTCACCGTGGCAATCTGGCCGGAGTTGTACTCGCGCATCTTCTGCTGCAGTTGCTCCAGATAGCCGGCGCCGTTGGTGGGCAACGTATCGCGCCCATCCATGAAGGCGTGAACGAACACTCGATCCACACCATTTTGCTTCGCCATTTTCAGCAGCGCGTAAAGATGAGCCTGCTGCGAGTGCACACCACCATCCGAGACCAGCCCGAGCAGATGCAGCCTGCGTTCGCCCAAGCGAGCGTGCTTCATCGCCGCCAGCAGCACAGGATGCGAGAAGAACTCGCCATTCTGAATCATCAGGTCGAGGCGCGTGATGTCCATGTGCACGATGCGCCCGGCGCCAATGTTCAGGTGTCCCACCTCGCTGTTGCCCATCTGACCTTCGGGCAGGCCGACGAAAGGCCCGCTGGTATGAATGAGCGTATTGGGATACGCGCGCAGCAGCCGGTCATAAGTAGGCTTCCGCGCCAGCGCGATTGCGTTGGCCTTGGTTTCGGCGCGATAACCCCAGCCGTCGAGGATGATGAGCACCAAAGGTTTCGGACGAGTCATTTGTCGAAGAGTTCCTGTTCCAGCTTCGAGCGTTCCAGGTGCTAGCGGGCGAATAATGGGTCCGAAGTGACGAGCGGAAGTCTCTCTAGACTTTGCGCAATCAGCATGCGATCAAACGGGTCGCGGTGATGCAACGCCAAGCCTGTCTGCCCCAAAGAAAAACATGCGTGTCAAAAAAACCTTCATGGCCAGAACAGATCTTCAATTTCTTCGGGTCGCGGATCGTTGAAGTCATCCGGAACGACGAATTCGCCCCCTGGCCGATCCCAGCTTGAATCGTGGGCGATCTGAAACTGACGGCACTAGTTTCGCCGCTGGCTTGCCCGCCTTGGCGATAATGATCTCTTCGCCTAGCGCAACCCGCTCCAGCAAGCGCGAGGAGTGCGTTCTAGCCTCGTGAACATTGACTTCCATGCTCCAAGTATAGCTAAGTCATGGACTGGGTCAATGGCGCTTCGAGCCCTTGTAATTCAGCGCCCCCAACCCCAAATACCGCGCCGAATCCCCCAACTCCGATTCAATCCTCAGCAACTGGTTGTATTTTGCGATGCGGTCAGTACGCGAAGCCGAACCGGTCTTGATCTGCCCCGCCCCTGTAGCCACGGCAAGATCGGCGATGAACGTATCTTCGGTTTCGCCCGAGCGATGCGAGATCACAGAGGTATATCCGTTGCGCCGCGCCAGGTCAATCGCATCAAGCGTCTCGCTGACCGTGCCGATCTGATTCACTTTAACCAGAATCGAATTCGCTACACCCTTATCGATTCCCTCCTGCAAAAATTGAATGTTAGTGACGAAGATGTCGTCGCCCACCAGTTGAATCTTGCCACCAAGCTCTTTCGTAAGATTCTGCCAGCCCTCCCAGTCTCCCTCCGCAAGACCGTCTTCGAGCGACACGATGGGATAATCGTTTACCCACTTGGCGTAAAACGTCACCATGTCATCGGAACTCTTGGCCGACTTATCCGACTTCTTGAAAACGTACTTGCCATCCTGATAAAACTCGCTGGCCGCAGGATCGAGTGCAATCGCAATCTCTTCCCCGGGCTTGTAACCGGCCTGCTGAATGGCTTCCAGCACAACCTCGATGGCCTCGACATTCGATTTGACCGAAGGCGCAAAGCCGCCTTCATCGCCGACCGCCGTGTTGTAGCCGCGCTTCTTCAGCACTCCCTTAAGCGTATGAAAAACTTCCACACCCCAGCGCAGCGCCTCGGAGAACGATGGCGCGCCCACCGGCATCACCATGAATTCCTGGAAGTCGACGTTGTTATCGGCGTGCGCTCCGCCGTTGAGGATGTTCATCATCGGCGTCGGCAAAGTGTTCGCGCCCGCGCCGCCAAGATAACGATAGAGCGGTAAGCCATACTCCTGCGCCGCAGCGCGCGCCGCCGCCATCGAGACCGCAAGAATCGCATTCGCGCCCAGCCGTCCTTTATTCTCCGTGCCGTCGAGGTCGATCATCGTCTGGTCGAGGCCGCGCTGGTCAAAGGCGTCCCAATTCGCCAGCGCATCCGCGATCTCGCCGTTCACGTTCTCTACGGCCTTTAGCACGCCCTTGCCAAGAAAACGCGAATCATCTCCATCGCGAAGTTCCACCGCCTCATGCTCTCCAGTTGAGGCCCCGCTAGGGACGATCGCGCGCCCAACCACGCCGCTCGCCAGTTGCACCTCGGCTTCGACCGTAGGATTACCGCGCGAATCCAAGACCTCGCGCCCGATGATTGCTCCGATATTTGTCATACCGCGTTGACCATCCTTCACTGAGATTTCTGCGTACGTGACGCGAGAATCGTCGCCCACCCGAACCGCATGCCGAGGTGCGGACGAATTGAAACTCAGCGGCCCGGCAAATCGCCGACCGCCTGTAGTCTTTGGCCATGCAATGATTACGAAACTTCCGATTATAGCGGACCCTCAATCCCGAAAATGTGACCGCGCTCACCCCTCAGCATCAAGCCCAGCAAGGGCGGCATGGGAAAGCCCGGAACGGAAGAATTTCCGAGTCGCAGGGACCGCACAACTTCGCGGAAACCCACCACTACTCAACCCATCCTCTTCCCTTCCGACTTCAAATTAAGATTGCGAACCAACCGGTGCAGATACTTGGGATGTATTCCCAGAATACGCGCCGCCTCGACCGGGCTGCCCTTGGCTTCGTCGAGAGCCGCGAGCACGAGCTGTTTCTTGGTATCGTTCAAAGTGTTGTGGTAGCGCGCCGCTGGCAACTCCGCCGACCGCTCCTCCAACAGTGCGCTGGGCAGGTCTTCGGGAAGAATTTCATCCGTAAGCCCGAGCACGATCGCGTGTTCGATGGCGTTCTCCAATTCGCGAACGTTGCCCGGCCAACTGTACTGCACCAGCAAAGTCCGCGCCTCCGCCGCGATGCCTTTGCAGGCGCGCTTGCACTTGGCAGCGTACTGATTGGCAAAGTACAGGGCCAGGGCAGGAATATCCTCGCGCCGTTCGCGCAGCGCGGGCAAGGCCACCGAAACCACATTGAGGCGGTAATATAAATCTGCGCGGAACTCGCCGTTCTTGATTGCCTGCTCCAGATTTTTATTCGTGGCCGCCAGTACTCGCGCATTGAAGGGAAGCAGGCGATTGCCCCCCAGTCGCTCGAACTCCCTCTGCTGCAGCACCCGCAATAATTTCGCCTGCAACAGGGGAGCCATCTCCCCAATTTCGTCGAGAAATACCGTTCCCTCTTCAGCCGCCTCGAGCTTGCCTTTGCGCATGCCGGCAGCGCCGGTAAAAGCTCCCTTCTCGTGGCCGAAGAGTTCGCTCTCCAGCAAAGCTTCCGGAATCGCGGCGCAATTAATGGCTACGAACGGCTCAGGTGCCCGTGCGCTGCTGGCGTGAATGGCGCGAGCAACCAACTCCTTGCCAGTTCCGCTCTCGCCGCGAATCAGCACCGTGGAATCGCCATTCGCCACGCGCGCAATGAACTCGCTCACGCGCTGCATCGCCTTGCTTTCGCCGATCAACGAGCTTTCATCGCCCACCGCGGCCGCCCGCAGCCGCTGGTTCTCGGCGCGCAGAGAATCGAGCTTCATCAAATTTTCCAGCGTGACCGCGGCGATGCGCGAGACCGAGCTGACGAAATAAACGTGCTCCTCGCCAAACCCCCTGGCTGAAGCCGGCGCCGCCAAGTAAATCACTCCCAGAGTTTTCTCCACCGCCACCAGGGGCGCGCACAGCACATGCTCGCCCGCCGCGCCTGCGGCGGAGGCGGAAACCGCGCAGCGCTCCCACATCGCCTGCCGCACCACCTCTTCTCGAATCGCGATCGGCGCGGCCTCGCCCTTTCGATTCCAGTTGCACGAGGTATCGGCTTCCTCATTCGCCTCCACACGCAGAATGATCGCTCCTTGAGATGCGGGCACCACTTCGCAAATCAGCGCCAGCAAATCCCGCTGCAGGGCGTGCCCGTCGCGCGTCGAGTTGATCACGTTCGCGATCTTAAACAGCGCGGCCAGATCCCCGGCCATCCGCCCGATCCAGGAGTCGTCCGTCGGCATGCCCTGGCGATTCAGCGGCAAAGTCGTTACCGTCGCCGCCGCTCCGAGGCCTTGCAGAAACGGCATCATCTGCGTCACCTCATCCTGATCTCCGATCAGGAACACGAACTCCCCGTGCCCGATGGAAATGCGATCGCCATGCCGCAGCGTCTGCCGGGTTATTTTTGTCTGGTTGACGAATGTCCCGTTGTGGCTGTCAAGATCCTCGATTTCAAAAACGCCGGGGGAAACCTCCCGCACCGCGCAATGCCTTCGTGAAGCCGCCGGATCGCTCACCTCGACTTCGTTCGCGGGATCGCGTCCTAATATCACCGGACGATCCTTCACCGGCGCGACCACACCGTTGAGAAAGCCGGAAATCGCCAGCAGCCGCGGATGATTCAAGCCGCCCTCCCGATGGTTCAGTGTAATCGAAACAGTTGCCGAGGCAACGTTCAACTCTCCCCAGGGCGCTGCCTCAGTTTCGACTCTGTCTCCTTCTTGGGGGACAGCGCCCGATATCGGCGCACTTCAGCCAGTGACGAAACTCAGCGCCGCACATCCACGCTGGACAAAATCGACCCCAGCCCCGAAGGGGTGGCTTGGGGAAAGCCCGGCACGGCAGTGCCGGGAAAGCAAGCGGAATGAATCGAGTCCGCTTTAGCGAACGGCACAAGTTTCGTAACGGCCACTCAGACGACTGATCCGGTGCCCGTCCCCGCCTCAAGGTAGCCGAAAGGCTACTCCCGCGGAACCGTTCAACTACCCGACGCTCCGGCAAACCGACCGAAGCAAACTCTATCTCGTTGCAAACTCACGAGCACGCAACCGCTCCGCCCGCCTTCGCCCTTTGGCACGGCGCATGCAATATCCCATGCGTCACCGCAAGCTTTCAGCGATAACGCAAACCAGCTTGAGGGACAAAAATTCAGTTTGGGTTCCACTGCGAGGAGCCCCAAGGAGGATGTCATGAAACGCAATCTGATCGGGATCCTTTCGCTGGTGGTAATGTCGGGAATGTTGAACCTCGCGGCCAACGCTCAAGTCACTTCCAAAGCCGAAGTGCCCTTCGCCTTCAAGATGGGTACGAAGCAACTGCCGGCCGGCACCTACAAAGTCAGTGCGATAAGCAACAGCCTGGGAGCGAAGATTCAGAACAGCCAGACCAATGAGAGCGCGATGTCGGTAGTCTTGGCGACGTCCTCGCCGAACGAAGCCTCCAAGCTGGTATTCCACCGGCTGGCTGGCCAGTACTTCCTGTCGGAGATTTGGAGCGGTGGCAGCAGCGGCATGGTCATCCCGCCCTCGAGAGAAGAGAAAGACCTCGAGAAGGAACTCCGCATCGCCAGCGGGCAGCCGAACTCCACCGAAAACGTATTGATCGCCCTCAACTGAACCGCCGGGGCTATTCCGGAGGGCGGCCTAAAGAGCCGGAGCGGGCGCTCCGGCTCTTTCCTTTTCTACTCATCGACCACCTTTGCACACACGGGATTCTGATTCATCTCAAGGAATACGACAGGCATCCCGCAAGAAGGGAATTCTGATTCGTATCAGGGGATGCTTTCTGGCATCCCGCAACAACAGCACATCCAACTCGCCTTCCGGCGCTGCGCCTCAAGGCCACTCTTACCTTGGCTGGTTCCCCGGCCGCTTCCCGCCTTGTCCCACTACTCCGCCTGATCTAAAGTCAAAGCAACAATCTCAAGACCCGTGGGTTTAAAGATTTGAGGAGGGCGTCATGAAAAAGATCGCAATTCTATGCTGCGTTTTAACGCTGGCCGCGCTGGCCGCGGCGCAGACCACCGCTCCCGTCCCGGCTGGCACGGCTCTGATGGTACGGCTAGAAACCACTCTCGCCACCTTCAGCAACAAACCGGGTGACTCCTTCCGCGGCAGCCTGACGCAGGCGGTCGTGATCAACGGCAACACCGTCCTACCTGCCGGAGCCACCGTCGAAGGCCGCGTCACGCGTGTCAGCGAGCCCCGCCGCATCGCGGGCAAGCCCACCATCGCGATTCTGCCGGAAGCCCTCATCCTCCCGACCGGCGAGCGTTTCTTTCTGGACGCCACCTTGGTCGATACCAACATCCCCGATACGGATGTAAATCAGGAAGGCGAGTTCAAAGGCTCGGGCCACGACCGCCGCGACGAAATCGAAACCGGCGGAGGCACCGCCGGCGGCATGCTGATCGGCGGCCTAATCGGCGGACCCCCGGGAATCCTGATCGGCGGCGCCGTGGGCGCTAGCTCCACGGCCGCGCACTGGTTGAGCAAGCACCGCTCCGCCACGCTGCCCGCAGGCACGCAACTGACTCTTGAGATCAACCGGCCGTTGGTCATGACCCCGGCTGTGGCTAGTTCGGGTCAGTAAGCAGGAAGAAGCTCTAGGAAGTTTCCGTAAGCTGCAATTTGAAAGCTTAACGATCACCATTTGTCGTCATCCCGAAGTCCCGCGTTTTCACCAGCGGGACGAGGGATCCTCCTAAGTACGCGGGCGCTCAAGGCCGAACTTGACTCCACAATGTCTCACAATGTCTCGCATCTCTTTACCGTCAGCCGTAACTATGACACGATGGGAATGTGCGAACGGCCGTCGACATTCCCGACCCGTTATGCCGCGAACTCAAGAGCCAGGCGGCCAGCGAAGTTTGAACAGTTGAACGGTTGATCCTGCGCAGCAGTCGAGCAGGAATTGAAGCGACGCGCCCATAGTCGCGTATCGCTCCCAAGCGCTCCTTCGAAACGGCCCAGAACGCTGTATGTAGCCAATGACAAAATCTTCGAAATCATTCCTTTCCCTTGAGGGAAAGCTGGATGACCTTGTGATTTTGCGGCTTTAGCGCGTCTTAGCTCACATCCCCGCGCTCAACTCCGCTTCGCCGACCAGGTGCAGCTCAATCCATCCCTCGACCGGCAGGGCATCGGCGGGCAACCGGTTTTGCCACAGGCTGAAGCGCAACCGCAGCCGGCTCGTCGGCGGGACCTCCGCCACCCCCGCTTTGGGCTTCGCGCGCGCGGGGCCAGTCTCTGGGCTCGTGCCCGGCTTGGCCAGCAGCCAACTCAATGGCAGGCGAAATTCGAAATTACGCTGCAGCACCAGCTTCGCGCTCTCGCCGCTCCCGGCAGAAGCCTCCACACTATTGCTCGCAGCTGCAGCTCCGTGCGCTTTTTCCGCGCCCTCGACTGTCCACTCCTTCAGCTTGCCCTCGAGCACATGGGCATTCAGCCGCAGACTCCGCCGCGGGCGCGCCTCTCCGCTCGCCCAGGACTCCAGATTCACCACCAGATCGCTTTCCATCTCCGGCGGCGCCCCGGCAAAATCCAAACGCCCGTAGACGAAGGTGCCGTCAATTCCCGCATACACGGAATCCAGCAGGAATTGCTTGCCATGCATCGCCCCAGCGCGCTGATCGGCGGTGAAAATAGCCGCGCCCAGCCACTCGAAGTAACGAATCATGTCGCCCGTGATATGAGGATGAATGTAAGCGGTCTGCGGCGTAAACGCGGGCCGCACTTCGCCGCCGGTGATGGGCTGCGAGAGATAGTCGGGCGGCAGAGCCCCCAGCGCCTGATACACATTCGAAAGATGCTTGCGGTAGAGTTCGTCGAAATCGCGATCGTTCGCCGAGTGGTGCTCCGGGCCATACCACCAATTCCAATCGCTGCCCTCGGCAATCAGAATTTCTTCGTAGGCCAACTTGCGTTGCGCTTCCGTGGCTTGAGCGGAACGCTGCGCGTAAAATTCGCGCGCGTGGTGCAGATAATCCCAGGCGCGGTTATCTTCGGGAGCGCCAATCCAGACATTGAAATTCGCGTTGATCCACGAGCCGGGCACCAGCGAAGGCAAAGGCGAAACGTTGCGCCGGCGGGTAATCGCCTCCGATACGGTAACCGCTTCGAGACCTCCCTCGCGCTGCAGCGCATCGTAGAAGCGCCGCAAAAATTCGCGCCCGGATTTGGGGTAGTACTCCCACGCATTCTCCCCATCGAGTATCACCGAGACTACGGCATCGCGCCCCTGCGCCAGCACCGACTGCGCCGCATCTTTAATATTGCCGAGCAAATGCCCTGCCGCATCCGAGGGATTCATCCCCGAATAGACAAAGCCGATCAGGTCCGAGATGGTGTGGTCGCGAAACACCATGTAGATCGAGGTCGGCCCGTTCTCGTAGCGGTAAACGTTATAGAGCCGGTCGGCGAGATGGCCGGGCAGCCGCCCGTGGCCATCGCGATGAAAATCCACGCCGGTGCTGCGACCGAGCACGCCTTCGTCGGTCGCCATCCACTTGATGCCGAGACTGTGCGCAATGCTCAAAGTCTCTTCCGAGACGCTGCCCTCCGAGGGCCACATACCCTGCGGCCGTACCCCAAACACTTTCTCGTGAAGATCGAGGGCGCGAACGATCTGCTCGCGTGCGTCCTCGGGATGATGAAACCGATTCTGCGGCAAAGGCAGCCCCGGCGACGAAATCCCTCCGGCATTCGTATCGCACACCAACGGCAAAATGGGATGATAGAAAGGCGTCGCCGAAATCTCGATCGACCCCTTCTTCGCCGCCGCGGCATAGGCCGGCAACACTTTGCCCAGCAATTCCCTCTCGCGCTGAATCACAAAGCTCTGATCTTCGAGCGAGTAGTTGCGCTCTTTCTTGATCAGCGCGGCCACATCTTTATCTTCCAGAAAGAATTCGTCGAACCACGCGATCTGCGACAGCACTTGCAAATCGGTGAAGTCGCCGGCCTGAAAATATTTCTCCGCGCGCTCCGCCGAATGCCCGTGCTCGCCGTAACGCTCGAAAAGCTCGCGGTAGCGCGGATAGCGCCCAATCAAGTTCCCCGGATTCGCTTGAAAAAGATACTGCAGGGCAAAACGCCGCTCCTCCTGCGTGAGATCTTTAGCGGGCTTAGCCGCCACTTTCAGAAAAGGATCCTGCGCCGTTCCCGCCACATAATCCTGAATCTGGATCATCAGCGACGGCACCAGATTGAAATTCTGGTGAACGTTGGGAAACTCATCCAGCAGCTTTACCATGCCGTAATAATCTTTTAAGGCATGCAGGCGCACCCAGGGTAAACGATAATCCCCCGTAACCAGATCCTTGTAATAAGGCTGGTGCTGATGCCAGAGAAGGATGAGACGCAGGGCAGGCATGAGCGAAAACGTCAGTCTAGCACGGAGATTGGCGACGTTCGCGGCACGGAAAGCCGCGACAGCAAGTGCGCAAGGAAGTTAACACTTTTGGAAGCAAAGAATTACTCATCCCATTCCTTCCCTCTCATCTCATCAGACGGGACCGTCGAACTAGAAGCGATCTCACAAATCGGATTGGGTAGGGCACGGCTTCCAGCCGTGTCGCCTACGCCCAGCAAATACGCCGGCTTTAGCCCCTAAGGGAATCGGCAGTCTACGCCTCCCGGTTCATCATGAGAGGTGCTCTAGCTACCTCGGTGACTATTGCAGGGAGCGCTTCCGCGCTAGAGTAGGGTATAGTTTCGCGTCGACATCAGACGGATACATCTAAGATTACGGCATCGCCAAACGCAAAACCGCTATGGCAAAGCTTCTCGAAAGCATGGATGAGCTTGCAGTCTCTGCTTCGAAACCAGGACGACCGAAGAGGTCCGCAAGAACATTCACGCTGCGCTAGATCGGGCGGTCGCGCGCAAACCGCGTCGCGAAACTGCCTAATCAGCCTTTTTCGCTCTTCGGCACCCATGCCCGGATTCAGCTCATTGATCAACTGCACGTATTCTGGCTCGGCTTCTAAATTAACTCCACCAATTCCACCCGGCGAACATCGCGGCGAAGCCTTCGGCTTCGTCTGGATCGCAGGTGTGCGTCCCGGATCGCGTCGCGATTTCGTCCTGCTCATCACTCGAATGGCAAAGCCAATTCGCGATTAGCGTACACTAATCATTCACACGATGCCCGACGCCACCACATCCCCCTCCGACCGCCCAACCCTCCTCTCCGACCAGGATCTCTACCTCTTCAACGAGGGCAGCAACTATCGCCTCTACGAGACCGTAGGCGCGCACCTGACCTCGCCCGACGGCGCCGTGTTCAGCGTCTGGGCTCCGAATGCGCAATTAGTCTCCGTGATCGGCAGCTTCAACGACTGGAGCGCCCACACCCACCTCCTCGCCCCGCGCGGCGGTTCCGGTATCTGGGAAGGCTTCGTCCCCGGCGTAACCAAAGGCGCTCTCTACAAATTTCACATCGAATCGCGCCGCCACAGCTACCACATCGACAAGGCCGATCCCCTCGGGCTTCTGCACGAAAAACCTCCGCGCACGGCCAGCGTGGTCTGGGATCTCGACTACCAATGGAACGACCACCACTGGATGCAAAACCGCGCCGGCCACAATTCTCTGCGCGCCCCGCAATCGGTTTACGAAGTCCACCTCGGCTCCTGGATGCGCGTCCCCGAAGAGCACAATCGACCGCTAACCTACCGCGAGACTGCACCCCGCCTTGCCGAATACGTCACCCGCATGGGTTTCACCCACGTCGAATTTCTGCCCGTGATGGAGCACCCCTTCTACGGCTCCTGGGGATACCAGACCACTGGCTATTTTGCTCCCACCTCGCGCTACGGCACGCCCCAGGACTTCATGTACCTGGTCGACCACCTGCACCAGCACGGCATCGCGGTGATTCTCGATTGGGTGCCTTCGCACTTCCCTTCCGACGCCCACGGCCTGGCCTACTTCGACGGCACGCATCTTTACGAACACGCCGATTCTCGCCAGGGCTTTCATCCCGACTGGAAAACGCACATCTTTAATTATGGCCGCACCGAAGTTCGCAGTTTCCTGATGTCGAGCGCCATGTTCTGGTTCGACAAGTATCACATCGACGGCCTGCGCGTGGATGCGGTTGCCTCCATGCTCTACCTCGACTACTCCCGCAAAGCCGGCGAATGGATTCCCAACAAATTCGGCGGCCGCGAAAATCTCGAAGCCATCGACTTCCTCCGCCGCTTCAATCAGGAAGCCTACGGCGAGCATCCCGACATTCAGACCACTGCGGAAGAGTCTACTTCCTGGCCCATGGTTTCGCGGCCGGTGTATCTCGGCGGCCTCGGCTTCGGCTTGAAGTGGGATATGGGGTGGATGCACGACACCCTCGAATATTTCAAACAGGATCCCATTCACCGCAAATACCATCACAGCAAGCTGACCTTCCGCATGCTGTATTCTTTTCAGGAAAATTTCGTTCTTCCGCTCTCGCATGATGAAGTTGTCCACGGCAAAGGATCGCTGATCGGCAAGATGCCGGGCGACGAGTGGCAGCGCTTCGCCAACCTGCGCCTGCTCTTCGCCTATATGTACGCCCAGCCCGGCAAAAAGCTGCTCTTCATGGGAGACGAGTTCGGCCAGGTCCGCGAATGGGGCCATGACACCAGCCTCGAGTGGGACGTGCTGCAATACCCGGTGCACAGCGGCATGCAAAACTGGGTAGGCCAGTTAAATCGAACTTACCGCGAGCAACCGGCCTTGCATATGCTCGACAACAGCCCGGACGGCTTCGAATGGGTCGATTGCAACGATAGTCAGACCAGCACGATTTCTCTGCTGCGCAAAAGCGAAGCGCCTCATGACTCAATTCTGATCGTGTGCAACTTCACCCCCATCCCGCGCCAAGGCTATCGCGTGGGCGTTCCCACGCCAGGCTACTGGCGCGAACTTCTGAATAGCGACGGCGCCCACTACGGCGGCACGAACATGGGCAACGGCGGCGGAGTAAACGCCGAAGCGCAAAAAGCCCACGGCCGCCCCTACTCGCTCGAACTCACGCTGCCCCCGCTGGGTGCGCTCTTCCTCAAAGCCGGATAAACGAACCGGGTGCCCCGTCCTTGTCCCTCCGGTTTTTGGAGGGAGATTTTCTTACCGTCTGCGACGCGCCTGCAGAAGCTTTGCCGCCGCACCGCCTCCGCTCCATCACCAAGGCAGTTCCTTGCCCATATGGATAAAGCGCCCATTCGGCCCATCCGCTCCAATCAACGCCAATTCGACGCTGGTCTTCGCTCCATCCATCACCTCCATGGGAGCCTTGTCCGTGCCCATGTCGGTCTTCACCCAGCCCGGATGCGCCGAATTCACCTTGATATTGGTGCCCTTGAGTTCGGCGGCCAGGTGAATGGTGAACGCATTCAGCGCCGACTTCGAGGCGTCGTAGGCGAAGGTCTTGATGGCCGCAATCGGGCTGTTGGGGTCGGCCTGCAGCGTCAGCGATCCCAAAATGCTCGAAAGATTCACAATCCGCCCCGCCGGACTCTTCTTGAGCAGCGGAAGAAATTCTCTCGTCACCGCCACCACGGAAAACAAATTCGTGCCAAACACTTTTTGCAACTCCGCTTCGCTGGTCTCGGCCGTCTTGCCTGCAAAGATCCCATCGTCCGCCCCGACTCCCGCATTGTTGATGAGTATGTCCAGCTTGCCGTATTTCTCTGCGATCGTCTTAGCGGCAGCCGTGCGCTCCGCCGCGTTCGTTACGTCAAGCTTCACAGGGAACACATCGAGCCCGTCGGCCTTGAGTTTCTCCGCAGTCTCCTTCGCCTGATCGAAAGAGCGGGCCGCAACCACCACGGTAATTCCCTTCTTCCCCAATTGCCGCGCGGTTTCCAAACCAATCCCGCGGTTGGCGCCCGTGACCAGCGCAATCTTCTTATCGCTTGCCATTTGAAAATGTCTCCCGTTGTCAGATGGATCGAATCAAATGCATCGAATCAATTAGATGTCGCAGATCGAATTGGGATGGCAAAATCCTGCTTCCGCCCGCATCGGGCAGGAGTGGGCGGACCGCTTAATTCCATTCAAAGACGTCAAAGTTCATGAAGCCTTGCTTCGCCCACCTTCGTGTACCTTAGGGTCCTTCGTGGTTCACGATTCATCGACGATGTCTGGAACCGGCCTAAAGTCCCTTTTTGTGTACAATCCCTCGGTAGCGCTTTCACTCCTTCGACACGTTTTGCCGAAGGAACTCCACATGCCAGACCAAGCCATCGCCAGCCACCTGACCCTCACCATGAACCGAACCGGCGACGAAGCCGTGGTTTGCTGCAGCGGCCGCCTGGTTTCAGGCGTGAACAATCGACTCTACCTCGAAGTCAGCCAACTGATTCCCAACTGCAAGCGAGTCGTGCTCGACTTCACCGATCTGACTCACATGGATAGCACCGGCCTCGGAACCCTGGTGCGGCTCTACGTCTCGGCAAAATCGGCGGGTTGCGCGCTGCAACTCTACAACATCGGCAAGCCCATCCGTCAACTTCTCGGCCTTACTCATCTCCTGTCAGTTCTCGAAGTAATCGGCACCAACAACATCCGTTGCGGCTGATCCCAGAGCGCCTGATCTGAGTTGGTTTGATCCGCCAGCGCGTGAAAGTTTTCTGAGGCCATCCTGGCGATCGCCTGATCTAAAGGTTCGAGGTCCAACATGCAATTGAAACCCTTCCTGCTGGACATATGGCTGGCCGGCTACGAGCACGAGGTCGAGTTCAATCTGGCCTCCAGCGAAGGACCGCGCTGGACCCTCAACGAAATCCTGAGCCTCGCCACCGAGGAGGAGCGCCAGCGCTTCATGAATCACGCTCTGGCCTACAGCCGCCCAGCCGGCGCCGATGGCCTTCGCGCTGCCATCGCCGAGATGCACCAAGTCGATGTCGACACGGTCCAGGTCGTTACCGGAGCCTCCGAGGCTCTCCTTATTCTTATGTGGCTGGCCGCCGAAGCGGGAGCCAACGTCATCCTGCCGCAACCCGGCTATCCGCCTTTTTCCGCTCTGCCCGAATCCCTCGGCATCGAGACTCGCTACTACGCGCTTCGAAAGGAGAACGCCTTTCGCTTCGATCTCGAGGAGATCAAGCGCCTTGCCGATCGAAATACCCGACTGATTCTGATCAACAGCCCCCACAATCCCACCGGTGCGACTCTGAGCGATGCCGCGCTGGACGACCTGCACGAGTTCGCTTCCTCTCGAGAAATTCAACTGGTGAGTGATGAGGTCTACCACCCCGTCTATCATGGCCAGCCGACAAGGTCAGCGGCCCGCCTGCCGCACGCCACCGTCATCCACGATTTCTCGAAGGCTTTCCCTTTATCCGGCGTGCGCGTCGGTTGGATGATCGAGCACGATCCGAAGCGCCGCGAACTCTACTGGAATGCGCGCGCGACTTTTTCGATCTCTAACAACACCGCCGGAGAAATGCTGGCCGAGATCGCCATGCGCCACCGCAATCTGGTCCTCGGCAAAACCCAGGAAACCGCAACCAGAAATCTCCGCCAGCTTGTCCGCTTCATGTCGGAGCATCGCGAAACCCTGGACTGGATTCCTCCCAGTGGCGGAGTGACCGCCTTCCCCTGGCTGGTCAGCGGCGAAAACTCCCGCCCCTTCTGCCTGGCGGCAGCCGAACAGGGCATCCTGTTGGCCCCCGGCGATTGTTGGGATGCGCCCGCCCATTTTCGCCTCGGCTTCGCGGCCATGACCCACAAATTTCCCGAGGGCCTCGACCGGCTGGCAGAATTTGCTAAGACTTGGCCAGCCGCGAACCTGACCAAGGCATAGATAACCTTGTCCTCTAGCACCACATTGATAGTATTTTTCTACCACCATGCTTGATCTTAGATCTAAGGCGCGCCAGCAACGGCTAGCCTATTACTTCACAAACCCGGCGGCCCGGCATCACTTGCGGGACTTGGCGAGGCGGCTGAGCATCGATCCGTCGAACCTGTCGAAAGATTTAGGACGCCTGGAGCGCGACGGTATATGTCGCTCGGAGATGATCGGCCGCCAACAATATTTTCAACTGAACCGGAAGTATCCACCTTTTGATGAAGTGCGCAAGATCGTTGCCAAGACGATCGGGGCGGCACACTTGATCGCACAATCGCTCAAGACAATTGACGGAATAGACGAGGCTTATGGGCTTGGCCGCCCCCGGGACCTTCGCGATTGCCCAAACCATCGCTGGTCCCTCGGCCTCTGCGCGCTGGGTCGGAGTACAAAACATGTGCGGCAATCTGGCGGGCATTTTCGCGCCCGCAATCACTGGCTTTCTGGTCAACGCAACCGGACGATTCGAGACGGCGTTCTGGTTGGCCGGGGTGGTCAACGTTCTCGGCATCTTCGGTTGGGTGTTCATCCTGCCAAAGATTACCCAGGTTCGCTGGCTGGAGCAGACCACTGCCTCGTCCAGAGCGGAGCTGTGCGGCAGACAAGAGGTGAAATCCTGATGCACATAAGGTGATAAGAAGCTGGCCTTCGGCTCGCAAGTTTCTCGCTTTTGATGAGGAAGCTTGTCTTCAACAAGCTTACGAAACAATGCCCAAAGCTTCGCTGGGGTTCATGCGCAGCTACGGATTCCGTGCGAGAAGTCAGCCTCGGCACCACATCGCTATCATCGACTTCGCGCGTTCGCGCATGGGGTCCGAATCTTTTTCTTGTTGCGGCGGATCCCGCAGGCTCAGACACACTGCTTTTCGTCCACCAGCGCAGTTTCCGCCCTGTGCTCAGGCTCGCAGGAATGCAGGATGGGGACGGGGGTCACTCGGATTTGTGGTGATGGGTAGAAAGCAAGAATTGCATTCCGAAATAGCCGATGAAGTAGGGCTGGTTGGGACGCGCGGGCTCGAGGCTGCGTCCGGCCATCAGGAGCAGGATCAGAGACGGGCGAATCTTGTAGCGGCCGCCAAAGTCTATGGTGGGCTGGTTCTGGGAAGGATGAAACGTGCCCTGGGCATAAAGTTCCACGTCGCCTTCAAGCTTCGGTGTGAAATCGTGGCCGAGGACAAGGCCGGTCAGCCATCCATCCGGCCCTTTGTGGACGAACTGATAGCCGAGTTCGTAGTCCACCTCCACAGAGCCAACTTTTCTCGAGAACTCAAAGGGCAGCAGAAACGAACTGCTGGCCGGCGTGATGCCGCGGCGGACGGCGTCGTTGGGATTGTCGAGGAAGGCCTGAGGAAAGACCGAGATGTTGAGGCCGTCTTCGCCGTGGTCATAGAAGCGCCATTTCACGCCGGGGTTCGATTGCCCCAGGCCGAAGGCAGCGGGAACGCCGGGGTTGTGAACGCGCAGCCAGGCATTTTCGTAGGTGAGCTGAACACGATCCCCTACGCCGAAGTTGATGTCGAGGTCGGGCGTGTGGGCGACGGACTGTCCGCTATAGAAATACGGAATGTAGCCGACATTGATTTCCCAATCGAGATTGCCGGGGGTTCCCGGATCATTGGTGTAGTAGGGTGGGCCGCCTTGGGCAAATGCGGGCAAGCAGGCGCAGGCCAGAAGCGCAGTAGCAAACGGCATCACGATTCGAAGGCGCACGCGGAAAAACTCTCTTTTTATAGCAAGCGCGGCGCTCAGCATAAGCCTACCTTATTGGCAGATTTTGAAATGCCTTCCATCACGACTCATCTCCTGAAACCTACATCTTTTTAGGGCAAGATTGCAGTGTGTTCGAGCCATCCTATTCGCCAAACCTGAAGTTCCCTTGAACCCGCACAAAAAACTCAGGAGCGTCGCCAGATTTCTATAATCTCGAACGAAGCGCAGCCAGCGCGCTTGGGCAGAGTTCGGCAACTTTCAGCTGCAATTCACCTTGCTTCGCGCGTTTCCCCGTCGGAGTTGCCGGCGCCTCGGCTCTTCCCTTTTGAACTATTTGGGTTCCCGTAAAATGACGCGGGATTGGATAATTGTGCGATGGATTGCCGGAGACACAACGCGAATATGCCTCCGTCCGCGGCAGGCGGTCACGATTGCTGCCAAGCTGTCGCGAATTAAGGCAACGGCGCAACAAGGGTTTTGGCGGCGTCGGGTGGAAGCGGCTTGTCGGCCACGGAAAGAACCATCGCGACCTGCCACATTTGGTCCTCAGTCAACAGAGTCTTATACGAGGGCATGCCACTCAGTCGAATTCCGTTCTTTATCTTCCAGTAGGTTTCGCCCACAGGGTCGTCACTGACTCCCACTACCTCCGGCTTGTTCTTGTGTCGTTCCCACAACTGCGGAGCGCGAGGAAACATGGTCGGCCCAAACTTCGACGGGGCCTTCAGACCGTGACAGGAGGCGCATTGTTCACGATAGATTTGCATCCCTGCCACCAAGTTGTCATTGGTAACAGGCATCGGCGCCTGCTTTGGCATCTCGCGGTCGATGCGCGCGTGCAACGGAACTCGGACGATTGCGGCCTCGAAAGGGAATGGATTGTCGGTGACCGCTACGGGCAGCCGTCCAACGGCGAAATAGACATATAAGACCGCCGGAAAAGCGATCATTCCGAACAGGAAGCTCAACAGTGCAAGAGGCCTTTTCCTCATCCTTAATCTCCTTCACCCAATGGTGCGAGTACGAATTGATGCCAGCAGATGGGAATAATCAATGCCCACTTCTGGCTTCAGTCATTCGAACTGGCTCGACTTTTTCTGTATGCGCACAGAAAGTCCTTTCTCACGGCCCTTCAGTCTTTTTGCCTTCCATCGCTGCGATCCGCGCAAAGTCTTCCCATGCACACCGATGGGAATTGGAAAGGCAACCGGGGAGTGGGAGCACTTCGCGCGCGGGAGGTGCTACAAAGGTTAGTTCCGACAGGTTGCGCATCTGAAGTAGAGTTTGCATGGTGATAGTCACTTGCACTGAATAGGCCCCTTTCGAGGCCTGCCAAAGCTCGAACGCAAATTCTGCGCCAGGGGGCGTGTCGTCGTTGCGTCCGTCGAGTGTCCAATGCAAACCGAGCAACTCCGAAACTCCCGCAAGATTTGTGTCATGGCCCACTCGCACGACGAGCTTGTCTCCAGGATTTCCAACAGCGCCAGCAACCGCCTTTTGCTGGACCGCCTGCTGAAGAGTCCGCTCGATGTGAAGCAGCAGGTTCGAAGCTTCGATCTTCGCCAGCGCTGGGGTACGATGCATGAGGTCGAAGTAGGCGGTATGCAGTCCCAGGAATCGGCTGATCTGCGCCTCATCTACCTTTCCCCATCCGACCGACTCCGGTGGCATGCCTTCCGCGTACTCCAGCAGCAGATCCTCCGAGAAAGTCGACGCCAAGGGCAGCGGTCCCTGCAGATCGACCAGGTGATCGCCTTTCCCGCGGCGTGCAGCGGTTGGCGCATCCGGCAATTTGATTTCAGGAGTTCGCTGTGGCGTGCAATCTGCCTGAGGCAAGCATCCCAACAAAACCCGCTGCATCTGCTTCAGTAACTCGGTTGTGTCTCCGGCTGGCGGCTTCGCCACTCGCTTTTCAAACTCTGCGAAAGCTTTCCTCCCATCCGCTGCACTTGCGTCTGACGCCGAATGAAAGATGGAATCATTTTCACCTTCTTTCAGCCCACGCACCGCAGGAGTACAATTTGGAAACAATCCGGTGGCCAGCGCTCGGCCACTCTCCTGAGTGCGCTGATCAGTGTCAGCCCAAATGTAGACACTCGCACCATCAGCGCATCCTTGAGCGTCGAATAGTCCGGCTCGGGCGAAGAAAGCGCGATCAAAGCTACCGAAGGGCTTCAGCAATTCAGAGCCGCGGGTCGTTAGATTACCGGGCGTCACGCTCCATTGCGGCCAAGGCAGCGAGGAATAACCATTGAGGCGGTCCTGCTTCCACGTGGGCGAACGCACGCCGTGGCGACTCAACACAACGACCATCTTCAGTCTGTCTTCGGCGTGCCCACCCGGTTGAGCGCCTCGGGCGGCCTGTGCCGTCGTCAAGGATGGCAAGGTTACTGCGCACAAACACGCGACAGCTAGAAGTTCTCCCCGAGTCGATGCCACAACTCCTCTCCAGAAACAAGCCTGTCGATGTGACGGCCTTCACTGAACTCTCCGCGATCCAACCAATGCGGACGCGAGGTAAGGTAGTCTCGCGGTTGCGTTGAACAGAGGACACAAACTCCGCCAAGATCGCCGTGGAGTCTCTCCGTGGCGCTCAGTATGCAGCCGCCTTGACGGAGGCTGCGGACGGAAGGGCGATCTTCACCGAGTCCGGTTGCGTCCATACGGCCTTCCCGCTATTCAACTCCACTCGGTTCATCGTAATCTTCAGCTGCTGCTGATCGACTTCGACCAGCAGGTAGTGGTAGTTGATTTCCTTGCTTTGGTAAGGGTCGTCAGGGGCACGGTCGATGGGATACGCATGCGCCGCGCCACCGCCGGAAACGAAGTAGGTAACGCCGCCGTGCTCGTGGCGCTCGTAGTTGTGCACATGGCCGGAGAAAACCACGAAACGCGCCCGGGTATGGGCCTGGCGATCCTCCAGCAACTTTGCCAGCGCCTGCTCGTGAGCTCGTGCCGAGTGGCCGCCGCCGAAGGTTTTGGCATCGGAGGAACTGGTGTACGGCGGATGATGGAACATCAGGAAAACGAACTCCACATCCGCTGGGACGTTGTCCAACTTGTTTGCCAGCCACTGGCCTTGTGGGCCTGAGGTTTCATCCAGAGAGCTGTCGAGCACCAGCGTGAGCGTGTTAGCGGCTCGCACGGAGTAGTAGCGGCTGTCCTTCAGATCGGGGAAGCGCTGGAAATAATTGCCCAACGCAATCTTCTCGTCACCGTGCAGGTCGTGGTTCCCGATCGCCGGATAAACCGGGATGTTCTTGTCGCGCCACACGCTAGTTTCGGTGTCCCATACCTTCCAGTCATTCTTGTCATAGCCGTTATAGACGATATCGCCGGTAAAGCAGATAAACGCGGGGTTAGCCCCGGCAATGGCTTGCACGAGAGCTACGCGCACCGCAGGATTAGCAGCTTCCGTATCTTTGGGATCATGAAAACGAGTGTCGCCGTAAGCCACAAAGCGAAACGGGACGCTCACTTTGGCCTGCAAATCGACGGTCGTCTGTGCTGTCGACTTCTGGGTGCAACCGGTGAATCCAAAGAGAGCGATGGTCACAAAGAATAAAGACACTTTGCGTGGGAAGGATGTGCTTCGAGCCATAATTAAGTTTATCCTCGAAATGCGGTCATGGAATTTGCAGCGTCGCGATGATCGGGTCAATGTGCCTTTTGAAATCATCAAGTCGCTCGCCGGGAAGCTTCGCGAAGAACAATGCGTTCGTGGTCTCGCTGCGAACCCGCGTGAAATATTCGACCATTTTGCGACCATTCTGCGTGTAATCCGCGACCCAGTTCAGACCGGACCGGCCGTTGATGGACTTCAATTCGTAACTTTCCTCGCGATTACGATAATTTTCATATCCTTCCTTAATCCTCTGTTCGACCTTGCGCTGAGCCTGCTTCAAGAGCCGCTTGTTCATCTTGTTCGCAGGCATTATTTCTTCCGGAGGTTGCAGAGTTTTCACGTACAGCTTGATTTCCTGCCCGGTTTCCCGCTCCCGCAAAATTAGAGTGCTTTCCTCATTGCCCCAGCGCTCCGGACCAAGCCACTTCCAGCCCGAAGGCAATGAGAGCGACGCTCCCGATTCGCGGTCTCGATACTGGCTCGTCTGCGAGTACGCAAAGCTGACGGCGATCGGACAAAGAAGGCTCGCGTAAAACAGTTTTGCGAGAACAGAGCGCATACTCCACCTCACCGCTCACCTGAAATCTCAACCTCGATCCCGGTCGCTACTTTCCCACCACCAGCACCTCGAACTGACCCGACTCTTCCGTGGACAAGAACAGCCGGTGGGTCTTCGGGTCCAAGGCCAAGGTCTTGGCGTGCGGCAGAGTCTTCACGGTTTCGACCGCGGAGTATTTGTCCGGACTGTCCTCATGAATGATACTAATAGTGCCTTCGCCGTTGGAGTTAAAGATCAGCTTGGTCTCCGGGTCGAAGGCGGTGGCATCGACATGGTCGCCAATCGGCAGCGTGGTGACGACCTGGCCGGTGTCGGCATTCATAACCGCCATCACTTGGCTGCGGCAACCGAGGAATAGACGCCGGTTGGCGCGGTCCATCGCCATACTGGAAGGGGACTCGCACGGAGCCGTAGGCCAGCGCTGGTCGACGGCCAGCTTCCGCGAATCAATCTTGAGAACCGTGCTCTTCTCTTCCTGATTGTTGTAAACGGTTCCGTTGCCGTCCGCGGCAGCGAATTCGGGCTCGCCCCCCAGATCTATGCTACCGACGACCGTGGCGGTGGCGGCGTCGATCACGGTCGCCTTATGGTCGCCGCCATCGAAGGCAAATACGCGAGCGGTCGCGGGATCGAAAATAATGCCATCCGGCTCTTCGCCGGTCTTCACCACGGTAATAGTTTTCAAAGTCTTCAAGTCGAAAACCGTGGACGTCGAGTTTTGTCCGTTGCTGGTGAATCCGCGGCCAAGGTCTGGGGCGACCGCAATTCCGTGGATTCCGGGAGTATTGGGAATACTGCCAACGACGCTAAGCGAATCCAAGTCGATCACTTCTACTTGCGCTCCATGAGAGACGTACAGCCGCCGTGCGCCTGCATCCACGGTGAGATAGTCCCACTTGCCGTGGCCGGGAATCGGAATCTTCTTGGTTATGGCAAATCCCTGCGCGGAAGCTGCTTTGATTCCGGCGAAAGCCAATCCCAGAGCGAACACCGCAATGAAAACTGCAGGCTTTCTGGAAGACTGCTGACCGTGCGAGTTCATCCTCTTCATCATGTGTAAACAGCTCCTTGTCCTACCAGAGCAATACCGATAGAGCGATGCTAAACAGCGAACCTGAAGTTACGCTGAAAGCGCCACAAATATTTAGCAACGCCGACGGACTTCCTTAGCAGGCTGCGGAAAAGGTCTGCCTCAGAGCAGGCTCGGGAAAGGCGGCCTCCGCCACTGGGGCTCGCTCAGCCCATCCCGTTCTTCGACCAGGCGGCCAGCGATTGCCATGCGGCGCTCCTACATGGCAACCGCCAAGACCACTACCGGAGCGCCACATTCCGCGAGAAGACGCGCGGTCGCGAGGGCCGATTCGATTCCCGCCTGATGAAGTTCAGGCTCCGCCAAAGCGGTTGGAACGAATGCCCCTAACAAACACAATTGTCCCGCGATAGTTCGGCCATGAGCTGCTTCGAATCCGTAGGCAAGAAACCCCACGGACCCAACTCCGTGCCGCTATATTCTGCCGAAACCATCTCGTCCAGCACGGAGCCGAACGTCTGGGACATCCCCATCTTGTCTTCACTTCCATGATCCCCCAACGGACGGGAGCTGTTTCCGATTTGGATCGCCATAATCTCTTGCCAAATTGGGTTTGGAAGTCAGTTCAGTATCAGTTGAACCGGGTTATTCGCCACAGCGCGACTACTCCCGCCCCCAGGACAACGGCCATCGTTAAGCTAAGCCCAGCTAGCCAACCCCATCGAAGCTCTATCTGGGGAAAACGGGCAATGACACCAAAGCCCGCAAAAATACAGGTAGCTCCGCCAATCAGCAGCCAATCCACCCAACTTCGGGACGAGCCGCTGGTTTTCTCCTGGCGACCCTCCATGCGCGCGGCCACATAAGCAGGCTCAATATCGTACAAATCGCTTTCCCGTTTGGCCGCCTCCTTCCAACTCGAGTACTCGCCATCGGTGGTCGATGAAGAAGCAATCGCCAGCGCACCTACCACCATCAATAACGATCCGCCTAGCACTCGCGCCTGGACGCTCCAGGGCAGGCCGCGGAGTTCGCCGAAAACCATCGTGCCCCAAACTAGACCCCAGAGCTGGTTCGTGTTCGACAATGGGATTCCGCGGCTGATCCCCACGTACTTGGCGGCATAATTTTGAAACAGGTCGCCCACAACCCACATGAAGCCACCCAGGAGCGGCCAGAACAATATGCGCCTGCTAACAGCCAGTTCATGCCAGAACGGCAGCACACCTCCCGTAAAGCTGACTGCCAACAGCGTCATCGTTGTCATCTCGCCAAACGTGAAGAAGGTCAGAAACGTCAGCGGATTCATGCCCGTGATGTAAGCCTTGCGGAAAGGAATGTACTGGGAGCCGAAAAGCAGGCCCGCGCCCAATGCGGCGGCGATTCCGCGGATTGGGTGTCCCGAGGGAGCTTGAGAAGAAGAGGCCAAGGACAACAACACCGCTCCGCCAAAGATTACCACCGCGCCGCCCACCACTTTCACCCACTGGACCCAGACCGTCCGGTGTAATTCTTTGAAAAGAAGGGTGCCCCAAAGAATTCCAATCAAGCTGTTCGAGTTCCACAGGGGAAAAGCGATACTCAGGCCAATGTCGCGAATGGCGAAAACGGTCAAGGTGTTCCCAACCGCCCATAGACAACCCGCCATCACGCCCCACACGATCAAGTGAGGCACACGCCGCGAATCGGTAAAGGTGTCGCCGGTGCCGCGGATCAGGGCTGGCAAGCTCCAGCGAGAGACAAAAGCTCCCAGCACCATCATGAACGAAATCACGAACGGGGATACCGAGACAGTCACTAACTTCGTCGGCGCTTCCGCCCCGGCCAGCCATAGGGCCGCCGCTAAGCCACAAAACACACCCAGCGCTTGCAGTTTCCGCTGTCGAGAACGTTCCGTCAGACTTTCGGTGATGATTGAACTCAAAGCGTCGTCGCCTTTCACGTAGTTAGCGGACTAGGCACAGAATTAGCGATCCTCCGAGCAGGACGGCCAAAGGAATCCAAAACTGAACGTCGCGAAGCATCGGCCCGATCCAGCTTCGCCTTCGTGCTCGCATTTCCTTTCTCATCGGAATTCCATTCGGAGCTCACTGAAATAACGACCCGAAGGCCGTATCTAAGCGTGCTTAGACAGGCGGAATAATACACCCGGGTGAGTCGGCCACCGGCGTATTGCCTTCGTCAGCGGTCCGCTCGAGTGAGCAACCACGCAGCACGTTGGAAGGGATATCGTAAGGCGCTCCAGGTGCATGGTTTGCGGTACGTCTCCGAACTGACGGTTGAAGGAGACTACCGCACTGAATCTGGCTATCGGGCCGGTCTTTTGCTGCTGCACCGGCGCCCCGATGCGGTTTTTGTGGCGAACTATCTGATGACGGTGGGTCTTATGCAGGCCGCTGACGAAATGGGGATGTCCTGTCCGGAGGATTATGCCTTGGCCAGCTTCGATAATTATCCCTGGCTGCGCTGTTTCCGTCCGCGCTTAACCTCGATCGAGCTATGCAAGTACGAGTTGGGGGCGCGCAGCACGGAGATGCTCCTGAACCGTATTTCCGGCAAGAAGGGCAATGTTCTAATTCAGAAACTAGCGCAGCAATTGCGCGTCCGAGAATCTTGCGGTTTCGCGCGCAACATTCGACATTCAAACCGCCGAAATTCAAACCGCGAAGTGGCCATCTCGAACTCAAGAAACAAGCGCGATAGCAATCCTCCAACTTCCCTAAAGAACGGAGATGCAGAAACTGTCACACCCTCCAGGCCGAAGTCGACAGAGTCTTCCGAAACAGGCCGAACCATGATCCGCCCGAGGCCGACCTGCAATTCAAAAAGCCGGCGACAGGCACTGCCTTATCAAGTGGTCCTTAATACGTCGATGGCTGGCGCATATCGATCCCCGGCCAGAATGAGCTTTTCAATGTTGTCTACAGACTGAATGCCACCTCGCGCTCCAACAGCCGTACAGTTCAGGGCGGCAGCAGCGCAGGCGAAATCGAGCTGCCGTTGCAGCGGCCAGCCCTGCAGCAGTCCGTAGATAAACCCCGCGTGGAAGATATCACCGGCGCCCGTGGTGTCCACCGCCGTAACGCGGAAGGCCGACGCGTAGTGAAACGTCGTGCCGTCCCATGCCAGCACCCCATCTTGACCCAGCGTCGCCGCAGCCAGCCGACACCCATATCCTCGCTGGAGCGCGGGCAACGATTTTGTGAGGTCCGGCTCAGCCGAGAGTCGCCCCGGGATGTCTCGGCTCGTAATGACATAGTCAAGCTTCTCCAACAGCGCTTCCACGCCGGAGTAGAGGTCATCCAAATCGGCAATCACCGGGATCCCAGCCGCCTGAGCCCAGCCCGCCGCCGCGGTCGCTGCGGCAGTATCGTGCCCATCGACATGAAGAGCGCGCGCGTCCTCAATCCACGAGCGATCGATCTCCTCCGGCTGCAGCGTCAGGCGGTCGTCGCGCTTCCAAAGAACTGTGCGCTCGCCGGAATCCTCGACGAGAATGAACGCCTGCTGGCTCGCGCATCCCTCGGCGGTGATGATCCTGGTCTCGACGCTCGTCCGGGCAAATTCCGCGCGGTGAAGGATCGCCGCAGCATCGTCGCCCAGCTTACCGACGTAGCGCGTACGCATGCCCCAGTGTTGGCACGCAACCAGAGCCGTCGCGACTTGTCCGCCCGGCAACACGTTCGCAGAACGAAACTCGACCTTCGATCCTGCCACAGGATAGCGGTGAAGAGGTATTACGGTGTCCGTAGCATTCAGTCCCACACCGACAAGGTCAATCTTAGGCGTTGGCATCATTTTGACAGACCCAAATGTAAAGGAAGTGGTTCGATTCGCAAAGGCAGATCTCGTAGCGGGCCGCCATGGCAATGCGATTTCTCACTGATGAGTCTGTGTGCCTTCGATTCCGCACGTGTGCGCCGTCATTGCAATAGCTTGAGGTTGCGGTCTTTTTGGAGCACTCTGGCGTTGGCAGTCGATCTGCGGCTTGAGCAATGATCTACTCCCACGTCCGTCAGTTCTACGCTTGCCCGTCTGCTTCAGCCAATCTTCAGGTTGGGCGGAATAGATTAGATTAGGTGGTGTGCAATCACCTTACGGGGCGCAACCGGGGTGTGATAAAACGAGACCTTGTGAAACTGCTCGTAGTTGAAGATGAACCTCGAATGCTGGAACTGCTGCGCCGCGGCCTCACCGAAGAAGGCCATAACGTAACCTGCGCTTCGGATGGGAGCGAAGGATGGGAACTGGCACGCTCTTATGAATTTGACGCGGTCGTGCTGGACGTCATGCTCCCCAAGATGAATGGCTTCGAACTGGCCAAAAAGCTCCGTCAGCAGCGAATCCTCACACCGGTGCTGATGCTCACCGCCAAGGATTCCGTTCCAGATGTTGTGCGTGGCCTGGACGCGGGCGCCGATGACTATCTGACCAAGCCGTTCAGCTTCAACGAACTGCTGGCGCGTTTGCGTGCGATCCAGCGCCGCGCCACATCGCGCCCGGAGAACCGGCTGCAAGTCGGCGATCTCGTCCTCAATCCCGAATCGCGTGCAGTCTCGCGCGCTGGAACTCCCATTTCCTTGACCCGCACCGAGTACAGTCTGCTCGAGCGCTTGATGTACCGCGCCGGCAAGGTGGTTCTCCGCAGCGCGCTCATCGAATCCGTCTGGGGCTTCGATCGGGAAATCGAAGACAACACGCTCGATGCCTTCGTCCGGCTGTTGCGCCAGAAGGTTGATCGCGAAGGCATGCCGAAGCTGATCCTTACGGTTCGCGGCACTGGCTACATGATCCGCGAGGACTCGGCGGAATGAAGAAACTCTCCATCGGCATGCGTTTGACGCTATGGTATTTTGCCGTTTTTCTCCTTGCCGAATTCGCTTTTGGCGCGGGCATGTGGCTGATCCTAAGGAAGAACTTGTTCGACATCGCTGACGCCGCGCTGGAGGGGCAGGCTGCCGATTTGCAGCATTACTTGGAAGCACGAAAAAACATGAGCCTGCTGCAGTTGCAGACAGAGATCAGCCATGACTTTAAGATTGAAAGCTCGGCCGACTATTTGGAAATCAGTGATTCCAGCGGCAACTTAATCTATCGTTCGAAGTTTCTTGAAGAGCATCCACTCCTCCCGCGCTCGCTCGATGAACTAGGCAAACCTCTTTACGACAATCGCAAGCTGGGGCACGGGCGTTTTCGTTTTATCAGCCAACGAATGGAGGCCAGCGGAGGCGTGTACTTGGTTCGGATCGGACATCCCATCGAGGAAGAAATCGAGACGCTAGACGCCTTCGAACGTTATCTGGTTCGGTTTGTACCGATCCTGCTGTTGGCTGCTTCGGGCGTTGGCTATTGGCTGAGCCACAAGGCGTTAGCGCCAGTCCGTGCGTTGACGCGAACCGCCGCTACGATTTCCGCACACAATCTCAGCAGTCGGCTTGAGCCATTGCATACGGGAGACGAGTTGCAACTTCTGTCCGATACCTTGAATGAAATGCTAGGCCGGATCGAGTCCGCCTTCCTGCGGATCACGGATTTTACCGCCGACGCGTCGCACGAACTGCGCACTCCCATTGCGCTCATTCACACCGAAGCCGAGCTGGCATTGCGCCGATCCCGCGACGAGGCCGAATACCAGGAGGCCCTTCGGCATATTCTTCTGGAGGCTAAGCGCACCACCAAGCTCATCGAAGAACTTCTGGCTCTGGCTCGGGCTGACTCGGGCAGCCAAGCGCTCGACATTCATCCCACCGACCTGCTCCCGACCTTGCGGGAGGCCGCATCGAAGTGGAAGCGAGCCGCGTCCCTGCGAAATTTGAAATTCGAGGAGCACCTTGAAGTTCAAGGGCTGCCGGTGACGGGAGACGAAAATGCTTTGCGCCGCGTGATCGACATTCTGCTCGACAATGCTCTGAAGTACACCTCGTCGCCCGGCAACGTAACGCTTTCTGCCGAGAAAAAGCACGGGCACGTTGTGGTGATCGTCGAAGACACGGGCATGGGCATTGCTGCCGAGGATCAAGCCAGAATTTTCGAACGCTTTTACCGGGCGGACAAGGCGCGCGGGCGGGAACTCGGCGGAGCTGGATTGGGCCTCGCTATTGCGCAGTGGATCGTCAAACTCCACAGGGCGTCCATCACCGTACAGAGCGAGATCGGAAGCGGATCCGTTTTCCGACTGGAGATTCCGGCCATCACCTCAGCCGTCGACTATCCCGACCTGCGATAAGCCAGCGCGGGAAGCCAAGCTGTTCAACCCCGGTATTGCAGCATGGTCATGAAGCCGAAGTCCATGTGCAATTGCTGGTGGCAGTGGAGGAGCGTCGGACCGGGATTGTCCGCCGTAAAGTCTACCTCGACCGGCGTCTTGGCGGGCACAACGATTACGTCCTTCATGACGCCCGCCGTTGCTTTCCCGGCGAACTTGGTCACCTCGAAGGTGTGCCGATGGAGGTGGACCGGGTGTGGTTCATCGCTTTGGTTATCGAGTCGAAGACGGTACCGATAATTGGCTCGGACTTGAATAAGATCGGTTTTTGGGTAGGATTTACCATTTATCGTCCAGTTATCTACCCAGCGGTTGCCGGCGAATTTCTTGCGGAAAACGAGCGGCACCAGGCCGCCGGTCGGTTCCGGAGTCTCCGCTTCGCGCCCAAAGAGCGTGTACTCCCAAGTAGTATTCGTGGGTGCGGTCCACTGTGGTATTTGCTTGCGATTCGCATATTCCACCACGACCCCCAACCCGGCATTTCGTACTGGATCGTTGGTCTCGCCGAGGATCCACACGCCAGGCTGCTTCATAAGGACGACAGCATCGACGCGCTCCGCCGGACCCATCTCGATCACATCCACCTCCCGCGGCAGGGGCACAGGGTTTCCATCCAGGCCGACGACTTTGAACTTATGACCGGGCAAGGCGATACGGTGCTGATCGGTAGCACTCGCGTTCAAGATGCGAAAAAGCACGCTCTGACCTTCTTTCACGCGTATCGGCTCGCCAGAGCGGAGCATGTGACGGTTGATGGAAAAAATGGGATACGTGACTTCAAGATTGCCTTCGTCGCCTTGGCTGCTCAGATAAGGATCCCAGCCGTGCAACGCGAGAAAGACCTCTGCGTCGTATCGGCCCGGCTCTACTCTCGGCTCAATGTAGAGGAATCCGAATTGGCCCGTGTACATGGCTCGTTTCATGTCCCGGCCGGCATGAGTGTGGCTGTGATACCAGCGGGTCCCGGAAGGCCGCGGCGTGAAAGAATAGCGGCGGACTCCGCCCGCCGGCACCATCGGCGTTCCTTCTTCCTCGGAACCGTCCACCGCCGACGGGAGGAACAGGCCGTGCCAGTGAACCAACTCGGGGACTTTGGTTTCGTTGAATACATCGACAGTGACAGGCTGGCCTTCGCGGATGCGCAAGACAGGACCCGGAGCCGAACCGTTGTATCCCGTAGTTTTGACCATTTTCCGCGGGGCAACTTCGATCTCGACGGGCGAGATGTGAATCGTTGCGTCGGCCTTGGAATCGTCCAGCGGAGCTTGCAAACCAATCCGTCGGGCGAACTCGAGGCACACCGGAGTTCCTAGCATTGCCAGAAAGTTTCTACGATCCATAGTGTGGCTGCAGCGAATCCAAAGATTGCAGCAACCCTCTTGTTAACAATTGAACCGATAGCCCAGAATCATCTTGGCAATCAGGTGGTCGGTCGCACCAGTGAGGCTCACGCCGAGTCCGAAATTGATCTTCCATTGCTGCTGTTGCGAGACCGTGTCAAGTCCCGTCACCGGACGCACCGAATCTTAGTATTCCAGACCTCCCGCGATTTTCGGAGTGAAATCGTGGCTGAATTTGAAGTTTGGCGAAAAGACATCGCCCTTCTTCACGCCCTCACCATGGAAAGAGCGATCGAGCGTGAGATTCAAAGCCCAATCCCAGCGGCCTAATTCTTGGTCCACGAGTGGGCGGATTTCCCACGTCCCCGGCATGATTGGTAGGATAAACCCCATCCCCGACCATCTTCGAGCCATCAATCGTGAAGTTGCTGTGGAGTGCAACCCTGGTGTGAGCGGGATCGACCAGATCGTATCCGTACACCTGAATTTCGTAGTTGTCTTGAGCACACGCGCGGACAGCAGCCAGGATTTGCCAGCAGCACCAGGGTGAGAGGGAAAATAGCTACAAGGCCGCTCCGAAAAATGTAGCTCGACAATCAACGCATGTTTTCGATCTCGTAGAACATCGAGCAGTTGTCTAGTTGACTCGTAGAGACAGTGATTTCGGAAGGAATGCGAAGCAGGTTCGTCCAACGTCGTTATCGTATATGAGGTCGGTAAACGCTCGACCGATGGGAGTTGAATGGGGCTTTTCCTTTCGGCGCAGACCTGAGCATGATCGGGGCGAAAAGCACAGGACATCATTGACCCTTGGTCTTGAGCAATCTCTCTGATTCGCTCTGGTCTCGAAAGCAGATTTTCCGTTTAGATCAGGCCGCGAACGGAGTCCGACAAAATGTACCTTCAACCGACCTCGCCTTTCTTCCATGCCGACGTACTCGAACAGCGACCTGGGCAAGTCTTCAAGTCAGCTCCCGCCAAGCATGGCCTGCGAACTCCCGAAGCAGTTCCTCATGCAGCAAACCCATTTGCCGACCACATCATGCAGGGGCCAAATCGATCGAATCTGTCTCTCCATCAGCGCCTCAGATGGTCGAGTCGGATCGCGTGCGGAACCCTGTACATTGCTTTACCAAACGAGCGCAGGAAGCGGCCTTCCTTGTCAACCGCTATGACCTGATCGGCTTTCTCGCCGCGCTGAATGAGCCCCGTAACACCGGTCTTCGGGTCGCGCGCCAGCCACGAAACCATGCCCAGAGCTTGG
Organism: Candidatus Sulfotelmatobacter sp.; assembly: GCA_049513475.1. Lineage (GTDB taxonomy): Bacteria > Acidobacteriota > Terriglobia > Terriglobales > Acidobacteriaceae > Sulfotelmatobacter. The sequence continues at coordinate 41,990 of JBEKWC010000034.1, forward strand.
CCCTGGGTTAGCTTTATCACCAATTCTCTCTGTTTGTACTCTCTGTCCCACGTCTTTATCATGGGTCCTCACACGTCAGCTCCGGGATGTGCGACTCGCGGACCCGGCCGAATCATCGACGCGGAGCGGACCCTGTGCGACGATCCTGCCCGCCGCTGTGGGAGGACCCTTGAGGATCCACTCGAAGCCCACTGCGATCAAGGCCCCAAGCATTGGCCCTATGAGGTAGATCCAAGTCGTGTGAAGGTCGCCGCGCACCACATCCGGCGCCAGAGAGCGTGCCGGGTTCATCGACGAGCCGGTGATCGCCGCCGCCCAAAGTCCTGCAAGAGCAATGTCCCCGCCTACGGCGATAGCGCCGTTCGTGCCGATGTTCCTCGCACCGGAAGCCGTGCCCAGAATCGTGTTCACGAGCCCTGCTGTGAGCACAACTTCCATCGCCAGAGCTTTCCCGCTGGTCACACCACGACTCGGCAGCGTCGCGCCGAGCGCGCCAATCGTGCCGAACATGGCCCGGAGGAAACCAGCCGCACCAATGCCTCCGATCAATTGTCCGACGATGTAGCCTGGAACTCGCTGCCAAGGGAAATCGCGCCGCACCGCGAAGGCCAGGGTGACCGCCGGATTCAAATGCGCTCCGCTGACCGCACCCATAAAATAGATGATCGCCATTACCATGAGTCCCGGCGCAACTACCATCATGCCCAGGGTGACTCTGCCCGCGCTCATCGCCGCAACGACACCGCCTCCTGCGGCGACCAGCACCAGCAGGAACGTGCCCCAAGCCTCCGCGAACACGCGTCGCCACTCAAGGGATGTATCGAAGAAATCGGGTGCCGATTGCCTTTGAATCACAGGCTGCAGCGCTGCGTCCGGCCGGTCAGGCCTGGTCGATTTCATGTCCCACCTTCTGGGCACTACTGTTCCCGGGTAGCGCTTCCGGACACGCACTTGGTAGCACCCCGCCAAATGAGAAACCATAAGTTCACGTTACTTCTCTTGGGCCAGTTCCTTGCGAATCTCTTGCAATTCCTGCCGACGCTTCTCGCTGGTCTTCGGGTAGGCCATTTTGAGATCCTCGAGTGCATCGAGGACAATGCGGGAAACAATCAAGCGGGCGTTCTCCTTATCGTCGGCGGGAACGGAGTACCAGGGCGCGTGATGCGTGCTGGTCGCTTGCAGGCACTGCTCATAAGCTGCCATGTAATCTTTCCAGTATTTCCTTTCGTGATTATCCGAGGGGCTGACTTTCCAGTTCTTGTCAGGCTCGTCGATGCGTGCTAGAAACCGTTTTCGCTGCTCTTCGTACGAAAGGTTCAAGAATATTTTGACGATGCGAGTTCCGTTGTAGTAAAGGTGACGCTCCAAGTCGACAATGGAGCGATACCGTTCCTTCCAGATGTTTTTCTCATCGAGCAACTCTTCGGGAAGCCGCTGGCTGCGAAGAATCTCAGGATGCACGCGGACGATCAGCACTTCTTCGTAATAGGAACGATTGAAGATGCCGATCCGTCCGCGTTCAGGAAGGCGGCACGTCGTGCGCCAGAGAAAATCATGTTCCAACTCCTCAGCGCTTGGTTGTTTGAAACTGAAAACGTCACAGCCCTCGGGGTTGACTCCCGACATCACGTGGCCGATAGCGCCGTCCTTGCCGGCGGAGTCCATTCCCTGGAAGATTAGCAGCAAGGCGTAGCGGTTTGACGCATAGTGAAGCTGTTGCAGGGCGCTCAGCTTTGCAACATGTTTTTCCAGGAGTTCCTGATATTGCTTCTCCGTCTTGCAATAAGGTTTAACGATCGTCGGCCATTTCTTGAGGTCGAACGTTGTCCCGGATCGCACGCGGAAATCCTTGGAATGAATTCTCATCTTCTTCCTTTCGACTGTGTCCGCTGGGTTCGCGGCAGTAAATGGATGGACTTCACTTCAGGCCTCGGTCTTCGCCGCAGCCTTGGCATCATCGGTCCGAATCTCGCGCTCCGCCTCCAGCCAGTCTTGATCCGCAGGGGTCTCCACCGCCTGATGCTTGGCCTGGAGCAGTTCGTCGATGCTCTTACGAAAAGCTGGATTGGCGAGCACGCGCTCAATCTGATTGCGCGAGACCGTCTGCAGCACAACCCAGGGGTTTTGCGTGAGTTCCCACAGCGTGGGATCAAGCGTCATCCACACCCGATCGGCAGCACGGTTCCACGACCAGCGCAGATCCAGCGCAAGCTCTGCCAGAGAATCGAACCCCGCAAGTTCCGAGTTAGGGCGGTTCTGGTCGGTCATGATTTCTCTGCAATTACCTTCAAGATAGCCTCGTCAGATGCTGTGGTGACCCGGTGTCTGAAAAGGTTTGCTTAGCGTGAAAGGGGAGACAGAACCTGCAACTGTCCGCTCTGGAGTGTTGCCGCGGAGAGTGCTGGATCAACCTCAAAAGGAAGTTCGACAACACCCATAATCTTTTTGTCCCTGCGACCTTCGTCCTCTAACTGACTTGAAACCGAGTGGATGCCGGAAGTGAAGGCCCGTCGATGCTCCACTTCCACTTCCATAACTGTTGCCGCGCGAAAGCCAATGCTGCCGCGCCATAGACGGGCTGGTTCACTACGCCTTCAAGCCTTTACTCTGGCAACCCGAATGTTGGCATTGGCAGGTGAGCTTTGTGCCCACACCCGCGTCGGCACATGCGGTGCTGCAGTGTTTGCTGCCTTCCGCCGGTGCACAGTTGCAAGCGGGGTGTGCGCATTTCGTGGTCGGTGTCATTGAAGTTCTCCTTCGTCTTATGAATTTCGTGGGGAAGAGTCTTATTCTGCAGCACTTTTCTTCGCAAGGCTTCAGGACAATGTCGAACCAGATTCTCCGGAAGCTAGCTCAGCATTGCATTGACGGCAGCCACATTCTGTTCCGTTTTGCTCATCCTGGGCATCCCATCTCGAAGTAGATTGACAATTGCGGCGAGTCCCCACCCAGTTCGGTGGAAGCGTCGCCGTTAGAGCCTTCGGAGAACGAAACGTAATGAAAGCTGCTGTCTTCTCTCCAACTCCCACCGCGCCCCAATCCTTTCTTCATGTCGAAGATGTTCCCCGCCCAGAACTCGATCTGGGATATATCTTACTGCGGGTGGTCGCCTGCGGAGTCTGCCGCACTGACCTTCACATCGTTGAAGGAGATCTTCCGCCAATTCGACCGCACCTGATTCCCGGCCATCAAATCGTCGGAGAAGTAATCGAAGGTGCGACCCCGGAATTGCCACTGGGATCGCGTGTCGGCGTTTCGTGGATGGGTGGCGTCGATGGCGATTGCTGGTACTGCCATCACAGCATGGAGAATCTCTGCGACAAGCCGGTTTTCACCGGATACACCGTGGATGGCGGCTACGCCGAGTATGTCCTGGCGCGCTCAGACTTCGCTTTCCCGCTGCCTTCTGGCTTGGACGATGTACACGTCGCTCCGTTGTTGTGCGCCGGCATCATCGGCTTTCGTAGCTTACGAGTGGCTGGGGTTGAGAAAGAGGAGCGAGTCGGACTCTTTGGTTTTGGCAGCTCCGCAAGTTTAGCGATCGTGATTCTGCAATCGTGGAACTGCGAGGTTTACGTCGTAACCAGGGGCGAATCTCACCGAAAAATGGCGGCGTCACTGGGCGCGACCTGGGTGGGTAAAGAAGATGAAAAGCCACCTTTGGCGCTCGACCGCGCCATCACTTTCGCGCCCAGCGGAAAAGTAGTAGTGAGCGCGCTCGCGAGTTTGCGCAAGGGCGGTGTAGTGGCAATCAACGCCATTCATCTCGATCAGATGCCGGCCTTCGACTACGACAAGCTACTCTGGGGTGAACGGCAGATCCGCAGCGTGGCTAACATGACCCGCCAGGATGCCCGCGATTTTCTCCAGATCGCGCACGACCTCCACATCCGTCCGAACGTTACGGTATTCGCCCTCGACGATGCGAATAAAGCGCTTGAAGCGGTCAAGAAAGAAACGGAACAGGGATCAGCCGTGATTGTCCCTTAATCGATGCTCGCGTTGGATCAGTTTCGGGGTCTGGCCCCAGGTGTGTCGGTCTCTCCCTTCAAGAAAGAACGGCTAGGACCGTACAAACACCTGAGCGGCAGAGAGTGAGCACTGTTGCTCAGAAGAATGGCGGCGCCGTTGTTAAGGTCTAGCGGTCAGGAATCAGATGAAGAGCACGATCAAGCTGGTCATTCTTGTTGCGGCAATGGCGGTCGCTTCGTTTGCCCAAAGCGATGCCGACACCATCATCGAGCGTTCTGTCGAGGCTAACGCGGCGGACTGGAAAGTCGCTCCTGACTATGATTTTGTCGAGCGTGACCGGCAACCACGTGGAGGAACCAAGACCTACGAAGAGCTCATGATCTTGGGTTCTCCCTATGAACGACTGGTAGCCGTGAACGGCAAACCGCTCTCGCCAGAACAGGAAGCAGGCGAACAGCAAAAGCTGGACGCGACCGCCAATAAACGCAAGAATGAACCGCAACCGGAACGGGGGAAGCGGATCGCGAGGTACGAAAAGGATCGCCGGAGCGATCAGTTGCTGATGGAACAATTAACAAAGGCGCTCGACTTCAAGTTGGTGGGCGAGCGAAAGCTAGGGGAGCACGAGGTTTATGTGCTCAAGGCGACGCCCCGCCCCGGGTACGAGCCGCCCAATACCGAGGCCAAGGTGTTGACGGGCATGGAGGGCGAACTTTGGATCGACAAAAAGACATTCCAGTGGGTCAAGGTCGAAGCCACAGTCATCCACCCGGTTTCAATCGCAAGTTTTCTGGCCGAGGTTGAGCCGGGGACACACTTCGAACTGGAGAAGATGTCGCTGCAAGACAACCTCTGGCTTCCAAAGCACTTCGCGATGAAATCGCGGGCCAAAATATTCTTCTTGTTCACTCGAAAGTCACAAGCGGATGAAACCTATTCCGGCTATCACAAAACTGCGCCGATTCAGGCCATCGCCACTGAGAAGTGAGCCAGAGTGCAAGGTGTGCCTCTCATAACCTGACACGTTGCTTGAGTCTTATACGCTCAGCACTGGGATGTGCGACTCGCGAATGATCGCATCGCCGCCGCCGTTCTCCCCCAAATGACCGCCGGAAGGCATGTGCCCGATAACCAGAACATCCCCTTGAGTCTGGTCCACGACGCGGTTCAGCCGATTGCAGACATTGCCACTATCAATGATGACCTCGGCTTTGGTGCCCAGATCTTGCTGAAGTTTGGCGATCTCCCGGGTGGCGTAGCCGACGATTTCCGCCTTCCACTCGGGAACGACGTAGGGCGCTCCCGGCCCATAAGTCTCCACTCCGCCGTCATTGCCAACCTCGATACTGGAACTCGCCTTAATCCCTTGGGAAGCGAGAACTGCCTCGCAGGCGGCCAACCGTCCGTCCGCATTGTGCTCCGCCTTGTGAAGATATTCTGTCTCCCGGAAAGAGACGGTGTTTGTGCCCATGGGAAGCATGGCAACAACATGCACGAGATAGATTTCAGCGTGAAAGTGCTGCGCGAGGTCAGATGCGGTCTCGAGTACGGCGTCGCTGGATGAGCTGAAGTCCAATGGCACCAGAATTCTCGTGGGAATGAAATGGGAAGCAGTCGTGGGTTGCATTAGGAATCTCCTTGATCGTGATCTTCAGGGCCCAGGCAGTTTTGTGGGCTTGGCTCAGGGATCTTGCCATTCACGGGTCCGTTAGCCGGAAGCGCAGGATGCTCGCACGAAAGCAGTTTCCCAGCCCGCAGGCGTCCCCCTTCCTGCTGAATGGACCAGGCAGCATCGAAGGAAACCTTGAGAGTTAAATTCACTGGCTCGAGGGCCGCCACTTTGGCGAGGCGACGGCGGTGCCGCAGAGCTCCGCTGAACTGAGCGCTTAGAAAGGTCCGGATCAGTTCCCACGCGAGCGCAGGACCGATGACTTTGCCCCCGAGACAAAAGACATTCATGTCGTCATCTTCGACGCCTTGGCGAGCCGAGAACACATCATGAATGAGACCTGCACGCGCACCGGGAACTTTGTTCGCGGCGATGGACGCACCCACACCGCTGCCACAAAGTGCAACTCCGCGGTTAACCTCTCCAGCGGCCACTGCCCCGGCCAGCGGAATAACAAAATCAGGATAGTCATCCAGAGGGTTGAACTGGTGAGCGCCGAAGTCTGTGACTTCGTACCCAGAGCCGCGCAGCAACTTCGTCAATTGTTCTTTCAGAGCAAATCCTGCATGGTCCGATGCAATTCCCATGCGCATCATGGTTTCGCCTCGAACTGGTGGAGAACTCCAGGTGCGCCACGAACAGGAACACGGCGAACATCGCCGTCTCCGGCCTCGGACAATGCAATATTGTTCCGCTCCAGAAGAGTTCCGGACGCTTGTTCATAGTGCACCAAAGCCTTCGCATAGATGGCGCGGGCCTTCACGACGTGGGCTCCGGCTGCCGTCAGATTTCGTTGCGACGTGATGACGTCTTCCACGTCGGCCGAAACCAGGGTGGGCTTTTGATGCCTCATTTCTAGCACCTGGCGCGCGAGCTTCACCAGTTTCTGCGCGGAGTCGAGTTCGTCCCGAGCCTGCTGCGCCGCGCTCAGCGCATCGCTGACGCGCCAAGTGGCCTGGTTCTTGGCATCCTGAAACTTCATCTGCAATTGCCGCTGTTCCAACAAGGCCCGTGCGGCGTCGGCCTGCGCAGTGCGGTTGCGAATGGGGAGGTTGAGCGTCAACCCATAAGAGAAGTTCGGAAAATTATTGCGGAGAATGTCCGTGAAAGTCGGACCCAGCGACCCACTCAACCCCGAAAAGGAGTACGAGGCATAGACGTCAAACGAGGGCAACAATGAGTTATGGATCGCCTCGATGACAATTTCCTGATTGCGCAGTTCCAACTTGGCCTGCTTGATCTCCGGTCCGTGGCTCGCAGCTTCGCGCATTGCCTCGGCCAAGGCAGGAAGATCCTCGGGTTGCGGGTCAGGCAGTCTTAGGCGGTCCCGGGAAAAAACAAAACCAAGAAAGGAACTGTCGCGAGCGGCCGCCAACATTGCGCTCTTGTCAACACGCTTATCCGCGGTCCCTTCCAAATTGAGTTTTCCACTCGCTTCAAGATTCCAGATTGAACGATTTCAGAATCGGTCCTGAAGACCATCTGCAACTGTTGCGCCGTCAAATCCTGGATACTCTTTGAAGTCGCCTTACAGGAAACAAAGTCCGGTAGCCTGCGTCAGATGATCGAGGTAATTGCATAGCAAGTGTCGGGCATCGGCGCTTATCTTACTGATCAATATTGACCGCGGCGTGTCTTACGAGGATCAAAGGGCAGGCTCGACATTTCGCCTGGTAGATTTGGAACAACAGTCACTCACCGCACCCCGACTATCGAGACGGTGCGACGCTTCTCTCCGGCACGAGTCGGGTCACTCGAAGACAACGATGCAGTTTTTCGTGTTGTCACGCGAGAAAAGTGTTTTATAGTGCATAGACTTGTCATCGCATCCGTGGAAGGTTTGCAGGGGGCATAGATAGGTCCTCAGTGCCTCCAGCCTGCAGGCAGAGCGCTTCTGTCGCCCGGAGAGCAACAGGGTCATGGAATTGGGGGACACCGTTTGAAGTTGAAGGCGAGAGCATTCATGCGACCCATACCTTTGTGTTGTCGGAGGGTCGGTGATGGCTTTGAAGCGTGACCACACCGCGGATATTATGTGCGTCCGAGGGGCCAGCGCTGTGGCAGCTATGGTCAAGCCCTTTCATCCTATCCAAGATCGTTTGCCAGGAGTTTATTTCTCAAGACGATAACTTGAACGTATTTATTTTCTCGTGACGATAAATCCAAAAATAGACCTCTTCCTTATTCGACTAGAACGTAAAATGCTGTGGTAAGTTACGCTATGGTGAGGGGGCTTATTTGGCTGGAGAATGACACGTTTGCGGCTTGGGGATGCCGAGGCTGTAGTTGGATCGTACCGGGTGGTGACCCAATTCCCTTAAAGGCGCCGGCGGAGGTACAGCAAGCTTTCGACAAACATCAGTGCGCTGACTTCCCTCGCCAACTACCGCTGCGCCGGCGAGAAGCCTGACATTTTCCAAGGGTCTTAAGATGGAATAGAGGTCGGGCTCTTTCTCGCAGGAGTACACCCAACCTCTATGATCGCAAGTCACGTGACTGGAATCAGATGTAGTTGACCGGTTAGCCTCAAAGCCTTTTAGTCCTTCGCGGCGCGCCACGCTTACTCTTGCTATTCGGCTTTCGCCATCCGAGCGTATCCACCAATTTCATCCAGCAGCGGTTGCGCTGAGGCGGGAACGGCAACTTTGCCCCTTAGAATCTCGCGACGGTTCACATCGTGGCCGTACATTGCTTCGTCCCCGCTCTTGTCGGCTTGCATCACCGCGCCATCCAGGCTCACTCCGGCAAAAATGCCCTTGGAACGCGAATACGACAGAATCTCCGCGTTGAGTTTAAGATCGGTGCCGGCAGCGGCGTTGCGGCCCACCGGTCCCGCCGCGACGGAGGCGTCCGCCCCCATCTTGAATTTGTCACTCATCAGGCTTTGCAGGGCGTGATCGTTCATGAAGAGCATCACCAGGTCCGTGGACGAGCCACCAATCTGGTAACCCACGCTTCCACCATCAATCGCCACAAACATGGGAGCGCTCCAGCCGGTTGCGGTGCGACAGGTAGCCACTCCTCTGCCGTAGCTGCCACCAAATATGAAGGCGAACTTCTTGTCTCCTGGAATGATGGCGATGCACTTGGCCGATTCCAGCAGACCCCGAGGGATGCCTTGGTCTGGCGTGTCCATGATCTCCTTGAAGACTTGAGCAGCTTTCTGAGTGCGATAAACATCGTCCTCGCGGTCCGATGCGACTGCGGTTAGCGTTACCAACAAAGTCAGGGCTGTGACGATCAGAGCACGTTTCAACATGTTGTCATTTCTCCTTAAAGAATCTCAAGTCGCATCGTAAGCAGCAAGCGAACGCGTTTCTGTGCAATAAGGATCACAATCCAATCTTTTCGACGCAGCAATCCCGTGGTCTGACGGGTGGAGGCCAGACAAGGGTGAGATGCACATTGCTTTCATCAAGCAGTCGTGCGCAATCCGTAAGTGTGTGTGCACAATTGAACAGATTTGACATCGTCGTTGCCCGATAGTGGGTAGGAGTTCCGATCCCACGGTGAATGCATAATGAGCGCGACCCTAGCTGAGAAAATAGTTGAGAAAGTCACACCCGACACAAATGAACGGCACGACAACGGCCGCCGGAACGAGCCACCCCAGAAACGCCACTTTTTGAGAAGGGGCTTATGGTCAGCCGCCGCCTTCCTCATTGTTCTGGCAGTCCTTCTCGGACTGATCCAAAAGTTGCTCTGGATGCGGGAACTCGACTATGTGGGTATCTTCTGGACATTGCTGTCGGTCAAGTGGGGAATGTTCGTTGTGGCCTTGGTATCCGCATTTCTTTATTTGTGGATCAACACTCGACTTGCGGCCAAGCGCGTCGACCTTTCACCCTCGAGAGTCTCTCCCTTGAGGGTCACGACCGTGTCTCCTGCCGGAAAGGTCCTCGCTGCCGCGGATACGCTCCGAGGGATCAGCACCGATTTGAGTCCCAAGCTGTTGATGTGGGTGAGCGGTGTGGCCGTGATGTTCGTTTCTCTTATGTTTGCGGCTGCAGTATCTTCCCAGTGGGACACTTATCTCAGATTTCGGTATGGAGGATCGTTCGGCCTCACCGATCCTCTCTACGGAGTGGACCTTGGCTTTTACCTATTCCGCCTTCCGTTCTATGAATTGTTGCAGGGAAACCTGACTTTTCTAACCGTCGGCGCTCTCGCGATTCTGGGTTTATTCGGCGTCCTTGGCCTGCGGCGGTTTAAGCCAGGTCAGAAGTTTACGATGGCGGACAATACGGCCCGCCATCTGATCGTTCTCCTTTTCATTTTGGCTGGCAGTTTCGCGTGGGGTTTTTATCTGGATCACTACGAACTCGTTTATTCGACGCTCGGCGTGGTTTACGGAGCCGGCTACGCGGCGGCTCACGTAACCCGGATCGTCTTCTGGATGATGCTGGGCGCCTCCGTCCTGGCATGCGCTCTCTTGGTTCTTGCCTATTCTCGACCACGCATGAAAGTGCTGGCAATCGGCATTGGGATCTATGCCGTGCTTTACTTAGGAGGAATCCTGGCGTTGCCTCCATTAGTTCAAGCCCTCGTGGTTCGCCCCAGCGAGCTGACACGGGAAACCCCATATCTTAACCATTACATCGACTTCACTCGCAAAGCCTATAACCTTGGCGGGATTCAGGAAACCGCGTATCCGGCTCTGACCGATCTAACTCCCCAGGTTCTCTCTCGCAATCAAGATACGATCCAGAATGTCCGCCTCTGGGATTCGCGGCCTTTGCTTCAAACTTATCAGCAAACCCAGGCGATTCGTCTCTACTACCAGTTCTATAACGTGGACGTCGATCGCTACCATTTGTCGGATGGATATCATCAGGTGATGCTGGCCTCGCGGGAACTTGCCTCCGAACTCCCCGCGCAGGCGCAAACCTGGGTGAACGAGGAATTGCAGTTCACCCACGGCTATGGCCTCGTCATGAACTCTGTATCGAAGACCGAGGGCGGAGGCTTTCCGCAATATCTCATCAAGAATATTCCGCCCGAATCTCAGTATGCCCGCCTGAGTATCTCTCAGCCCGCCATCTACTATGGTGAGGTGACGCCGGGTTACAAGATCGTTTCTACGGGGATTAAGGAATTCGATTATCCCAAGGGCAACGAAAATGTTTATACCAGCTATCAGGGTAAGGGCGGAATTCCTCTCGACAGCGTGTGGAAACGGCTTTTGTTTTCCTGGACTCAAGCCGACATCAATATTTTGCTCACTTCGTATCTGAGGCCGCAGAGCAAAATCCAGATATGGAGAAGCGTGCAGGAGCGTATTTCACAAGTGGCGCCCTTCTTGCTTCTGGACCGGGATCCCTATGCCGTGGTGAGCGAAGGCAAGCAATACTGGATTCAGGACGCCTACACCACCTCGGACCATTTCCCGTACTCGCAGCCGCAGGCCACTGGCGCAGCCCCCGGCATCAATTACATTCGCAACTCGGTCAAGGCCGTCGTCGACATGTATGACGGAACCGTTTCCTTTTACGTGATGGATCCGAACGATCCCGTGCTTGCGGCCTATCGGCGCGCCTTCCCGGGCGTGTTCAAGGATCTGGCTGATCTGTCGGCGGATCTTAAGAGCCATCTACGGTACCCAGAGGATCTGTTCGCCATTCAAGCGAATCAATACGAGACCTTCCACATGACTGATCCACAGGTCTTCTACAATCGCGAAGACCTCTGGGTTGCGCCGAAAGAGAAATACGATGGCGCAGTCAACTCCATGGAGCCTTATTACATCCTCATGAAGCTTCCTGGCAGCGAGCAACTTGAGTACCTCATCCTAACTCCCTTCACCCCTCAGAACCGGGATAACATGATCGCTTGGCTGGCCGCCCGCTGCGATTTCCCCGACTACGGAAGAATGCTGTTCTATGAACTCCCAAAAGAAAAGCTGATCTACGGACCGAACCAGATCAGCGCCATGATCGATCAGAGCACCCTAATCTCCCAACAGCTCACCCTGTGGGATCAAAAGGGCTCCGGAGTGATTCGGGGAAAGCTGGTTGTCATTCCAATTGAGAATTCTTTTCTTTATGTGGTGCCACTGTATCTCAAGGCTGAAGGAACCAATTTCCCGCAACTGAAACGGGTTATCGTGGCAACCGGCGACAAAGTCGTGATGGAACCCTCCCTCGACGAAGCGCTGGTCTCCTTGTTTGGAACAAACCAGTCTGGAACGTCCCAGGGATTGTCGTCGCAACCAGGGCAGAAGTTCGGGACGCTAGCGCTCCTGCCAAAGGCAGCGCTGGATCAAGCCAGGGCCCAACTTGCGGAAGCTCAAAAGGCAATGGATTCGCTCAAGAGCATACTGGCGGCCCCGGTAAAATGACTAAGGTCACGTCGCCCGTGCCTCCGGCGAGAAGATCGAAAGGATGAAGTCTCAAATCAACGAGGGCCCGCAGAGCTAACCGCGGGTCCACGCATCGGTCACCTTCCATCGCAGTCCTAGACGAGGTAACCATGGAGACTTGGCGATTGACTGCCAAAGGCGAGATCATCGTCGAAGAGGCGTTCGGCGTCGCCACGGCGAGGTTTGGCAAAATATTCACGTCTTTTTCACGGGAAGAACTCACTACCCTGACCGCCTTGCTCAACCGACTTCGCGAGAAGTTTATCCCGCCGTCGTAAGAGGAGGGAATCTACATGCGCATGCCTATTTCCAGCCGCATCATCTACACGGTGAGCGAGTATCCGCAGTCATCGCGGCCAGTGGCTTCGAGGGGGTTTATTGTCTCTGTTTCTTCACGGCCTCCCTATACCCTAACTAACACCTCGTTCAATAGTCATCGGGAGGTCATGGAGGTGTTTCCGCTCGGGATCGCCCCCCAGGAATATATCTGCTTTACGATGCTGGCTCTGATTGCTCTTGCCAGTTGGCTTGCCCTCCGCCCGGGTGCGCGTTTGGTCAGTTAAGGCGCAGGCGCGCTCCGGATTGCCCAGCTGCCAGCGCATTTCCTTCTGATATCACCTCCTCGATTCCTTCTCGAGTCAATCATTTTGGCGTTTCTCCGATCGCGTCCGTCAGCTCATCCTGTGCTTGAGCGTATTCGAGTTGGGATTGCAGCAAGAGGGTCTGGGCTTCGAATTCTTGCGCGGCCGTGGCGTCAGCCTGCGAGCGCAGATAGGTGCCCTGTTGCCTGAGCGTCGCAGGAACCAGAGCATGAATGCCGGAGTCAAGCTCGCCCGGGTGAGGTCTGCGGTAGGAGCGTTGTCGATTCCGCGCCGCCAACTCCGCATCGGCAATGGCAATATGCAGGGCAGTATAGAGCCGAAGAGAGGAAGGAACTGCTGCGAGATTATGCAACGTTAGCTCATCCAGAACCAGACGCCACACCCTTCCCTCATTCGTTACAGCCCATTTATTAACCAGTGGCCCGCTGGCGCGGTGTGATGGATTGCAGCGCCTCGCGGAGTTGTACGGTGTGGCGGCCTTTGGAACCATGGTGGGAGCGACGATTCCGAGCCAGGTCGCCGCGATGCAAGTGGTGGCCCTCGGCGGCTTTCTCCTGGTGTTTCTGCTCTCCGGCCTGATTTTTCCAATCGAGAACATCCCTGTGGGATTGCGATGGATCTCCAATTTCATGTGGGGTCGGTACTACATCGAAGTCGTGCGGGATGCGCTGCTCCAGGGTGGTGGCTGGCTTGCCGACTGGTGGAAGGTCACGATCATCGGCATCATCGGCTCGGTTTTCTACGGGGTTGGATGGTTCAGCATGCGCCGAATGCAGCTCAAAGCGTGAGCGAATGACGAATTCCTTTCAAAACGCCTTCAACCAGCGGTTCCGCGCGCTTGTCGGCAAAGAGTTCAACCAGATCCGGCGCGATCGCCGTCTCATGATTTCTTTGATTCTTCCTCCTATTTTGCAACTGACGCTGTTTGGCTTCGCGCTGAGCGCGGCGGTGTCGAACGTTCGCCTCGGTGTCGTCGATGACAGCAAGACTCCAGAGAGTCGAGAATTGGTCGCGACCCTTACCGAGAGCGAAAGCTTTCTCCTTGGAGGCTACTATTTTTCGGTAGACGAACTCGGGGAGTCAATCAGTCAGGCCAAGGTAGACGCCGGAGTGGTCATCCCCTACGACTATGCGCGGGATTTGCACCGCGGACATTCCACCACGGTGCAGTTCCTGTTGAACGCCACCAACGCGAATACCGCCACCATCTAGAGGCGGCAACCAGTGAGGTGGAAGTGGCGCAGAAGAATGCGCAGGTCGCCAAGGAGACTCTCGATCTCACGCGGCAGCGGGTGGAGGCAGGCGTCGCCGACAGTGTTGAACTGGTTCAGTCGCAGGAAGCGCTGGCGGGCGCCGAGCTTGACTATATCAACAGCGTGTTTTCCCACAACGTCGCCAAACTAAGCCTCGCTCGCTCCATGGGCCGCGCAGCAGAAAATCTGCCAAAGTTCCTTACCAACCGATGAAACACGCGTTCAGCGTATGGTCTTTCGGAAAACACCAGACGAGCATTTGCAATCGCTGGCTCACAGAGGACCTAGATTTCGCTTTTCGCCTAAATCCACGAGCAAAAGGACACTCGCCTGTTCAAACTGGATGACTCCCCGCAAAAGCGCATCGCGACTCTTGGGTTTCATTCGTCGGCGGGTCGTGTCTTCGTACCAATTCTCTTCTCTCTTCCGCAACCCGCTTTACGCGTGGTCTCCCCCGGGTCGGGAAAAGGGCTACGGCATTCATGAATCGCTTGTAGCGTTCTTCTCAGCAGCCTGGATGGGGGACACCACACCGACAGTTTGCATGCGATTGGCGCAAGCTCGTACGAAGACTCCATATAAGACTGCCCCGCCTGGCCCCAGGCCATGTGGCGTGCGAATCCCGACCCAGTCCAGAGCTCCAAGACAGATTCAACCGATTGGCGAGGACGACAGATTTGTACAGGCCAACCTCAGACCGACTGAACGGCTGGCGGAATGGTTTGGAAGGATCGTTAAGCGATGCGAATCGGTGTCTGCTCGTGGGCCACAACGAACTCCGACGTGCAACGCAGTCTGGATGCGATCTTGACACTTTCCGCACGCGAATGCGGTTCGACCAGCTTCGACAGCGTGAACTCCGCATGCGTTCAGCAATCCGAAGCCTGTCTGGGTCTCGACGCTATCGCTGTTGCGGTATCTAAGTATTCTAAACATAGCGTCTTAAGTAATTACGCATAGTCTCCGGAGGACATCGTTGCGAGTGGTCCAGGTTGCGAACTCAGATTCAACCGCACTGATGACGTCTTGGAGATTCTCGAAGTAGCGATTGTGCAGGCAACGACGGCGCGTGAGCTTCCACACTCGCTCGATCGGATTGAGTTCGGGACTGTACGGGGGAAGGAAGTCCAAAGCAAAGTCATGGGCGTGTTGGTCCCGCCACGGTCGGTGCAGGCGGGAGTGGTGATACCGGGCATTGTCGG
>JBEKWC010000035.1:0-54616 GCA_049513475.1 Candidatus Sulfotelmatobacter sp.
GGTGGGCGTGGCCTTGTTCACGGTCAACGTTACGCTGCCGGTGTTGGAGTTGTAGTCGGTGGCGTCGGTCGGAGTGAAAGTGGCGTTGAGGGTGTGCGAACCAACGCCCAGCACGGTGCCTGAGACCGGTGAGTATACGAAACTGCCAGCTACTCCACCCGAACTGGCGTTGAGTTGCGTGGAAGAGAGTGGCGTGCCGTAGCTGATTGGCGACGGAGTCGTCCAGGTGATGGTGGGCGTGGCTTTGTTCACGGTCAAAGTCACGCTGCCGGTGTTGGAGTTGTAGTCGGTCGTGTCGGTCGGGGTGAAGGTGGTATTGAGTGTCTGCGAACCTGCTCCCAGCACGGTGCCTGTGACCGGGGAGTAGGCGAAGCTGCCGGCTACTCCGCCGGAAGAGGCATTGAGCTGAGTCGACGATAAGGCCGTGCCGTAGGTGATGGCGGAGGGCGTGGCCCAACTTATCGTGGGCGTGGCCTTGTTCACGGTCAAAGTCACGCTGCCGGTGTTGGAGTTGTAGTCGGTCGAGTCCGTTGGAGTGAAGGTCACGTTCAAAGTCTGCGAACCTGCACCCAGCACGGTGCCGGTGACCGGGGAGTAGACGAAGCTACCCGCCGGCGTGGTCGAGGCATTCAGCTGGGTTGAGGACAACGCGGTGCCGTAGGTGATCCCCGAGGGCGTGGTCCAGGTGATGGTCGGCGTGGCCTTGTTCACGGTCAGCGTCACGCTGCCGGTGTTGGTGTTGTAGTCGGTGGCGTCGGTCGGCGTGAATGTGGCGTTAAGAGTCTGCGAACCTGTGCCCAGCACGGTGCCCGAGACCGGGGAGTAGACGAAGCTTCCGGCCACGCCGCCGGAAGAAGCATTGAGTTGGGTCGACGATAAAGCGGTGCCGTAGGTGATGGCGGAGGGCGTCGTCCAAGTGATCGTAGGCGTGGCTTTGCTCACGGTTAAGGTAACGCTGCCGGTGTTGGTGTTGTAGTCGATGGCGTCGGTCGGGGTGAAAGTGGCGTTGAGGGTCTGCGAGCCTGCGCCCAGTACTGTGCCCGAGGCCGGTGAATAAACGAAGCTGCCCGCTAGGCCGCCGGAAGAGGCATCGAGTTGGGTTGCACTCAATGCCGTGCCGTAGGTGATCGCTGAAGGCGTGGTCCAGGTGATGGTGGGCGTGGCTTTGTTCACGGTCAAAGTCACGCTGCCGGTGTTGGTGTTGTAGTCGGTGGCGTCGGTCGGCGTGAAGGTGGCGTTTAGAGTCTGCGAACCTGCGCCCAGCACCGTGCCCGAGACCGGCGAGTAGACGAAGCTTCCTGCCGGTGTGGTCGAGGCATTCAGCTGGGTTGAGGACAACGCGGTGCCGTAGGTTATTGCCGAGGGGGTAGCCCACGTGATCGAGGGCGTAGCTTTGTTCACCGTTAACGTTACGCTGCTGGTGCTGGAGTTGTAGTCGATGGTGTCAGTTGGAGTGAAGGTCACGTTCAAAGTCTGCGAGCCAGAGCCCAGTACTGCGCCCGAAGCCGGCGAGTAGGCGAAGCTGCCGGCCACTCCGCCAGAAGAGGCATTGAGTTGCGTTGCACTCAGTGCCGTGCCGTAGGTGATTGGCGAGGGCGTGGCCCAGGTGATCGTGGGCGTGGTCTTGTTCACGACTTGGCTCAGCGTACTCGAGGTACTGCTGGTGAAGCTCGACGAACCCGTGGTGTAGACCGCCTTGACGCTATGCGTTCCGACGGTGGGAGTGTTGGTCGAATACGTGCCAATGCCGCTGCTGAGCGTGACGGCGCTCCCTACGTTGCTGCCGTCGATGCTGAATTGCACGGTCCCGGTGGGCACGTCCGACCCACTGGTCACCGCCACAGTTGCGGTGAAGGTCACCGATGCGTAGTAAGCGGAAGGATTCGCCGACGAACTCACCGCCGTCGTGGTGCTCACAGACCCGGCGGTTCCCGTCAGACTTGTCGTCTGGGTCGTTCCGGCTACACTCAACGAATTGTCGGTCAGCACCAGCGAACCGGAAATGCTGCCCGCCACCGTGGGAGCAAAGTCCACCGCGTAGCTGCATCCGCTTCCCGCCGGCAGCGTCTGCGGAGAACTGGCCGTGGAGAGTTGGGGGCAAGTGGTCGATCCATCCAACTGGAAGTAGGCGGCCACACTGGGATTACTACCGGCGCCAGGGGTCGAAATGGTCAGGTCGCCGTTGCCGATGTCGTAAATCTCGACGGTTTGCGGATCGTCGGTTGCGTCGAGCGTGCCCACCGTGGTCGACGTAGGAAAAGTCAGCGCCGACTGGGTCGTCTGAACTTTGCGGATGCGGCTGTTGCTGCGGTCGACAATGTACAGGTTTCCGGTGCTGTCCAAGGCGACGTCGTTGTCCTGCGAAATTTCAGCGCTGGTCGCCCCGCCGCTGTCGCCGGTATAGCCGGCGGTTCCGTTGCCCGCTACAGTTGTGATGATCTGGGTTGAGTTGTCGACCCTGCGCACGCGGTTGTTGCCGCTGTCCGCGATATATAAGTTGCCCGCTACATCGAGGGCCACACCCTGCGGAACATTCAGTTCGGCACTGGTTGCCAAACCTCCATCGCCTGTGTAGGCCGCCGTTCCATTACCCGCCACGGTCGCGATGATGCCGGTGCCCAGAGTCACCTTGCGGATACGAGCGCCGTTATACTCCGCGATGTAAAAATTGCCTGAGGCGTCAACCACAACAGCCACAGGGCCATTCAATTCAGCGCTGCTGGCCGCTCCGCCGTCGCCCGTGTCGGCGCGGGTGCCGTTGCCCGCGATGGTCGTAATAATGCCGGTCGCCACGGTGACTTCGCGGATGCGATTGTTGTTGAAGTCGGCGATGTAAATGTTTCCCGCGCTGTCCAGCGCTACATACGACGGATTGAAGAGTTTTGCGCTGGTTGCCAGCCCCCCATCGCCCGAGAACCCGTTGGACGTAGTGCCGGCCACCGTGTTGATAATGCCAGTCGCCACGGTCACTTTGCGGACGCGATTGTTGCCGAAGTCGGCGATGTAGATGTTTCCCGCGCCGTCCACGGCGACGCCGTTCGGACTAGAAATTTCCGCGCTGGTGGCGGCGGCCCCGTCCCCCGTAAACCCGGCGGTGCCATTGCCAGCCACGATGCTGATCAATCCGGTGGAGGCGGTCACCTTGCGAATCACGTTGCCGGTTAGGTCCGCAATATAGAGATTGCCCGCGCTGTCCACCGCCATGCGGTTCGGGGCATTCAGCTCGGCGCTGGTGGCGGCTCCGCCATTGCCGGTTTCGCCGGCCGTGCCGTTGCCCGCCACGGTCGAGATGATTCCCGGAGTCATCGCGGCCAAAGGTCCCGTGCCCGTTCCGCTTAATCCGAACTTCACCGTTCCCGTACCGGTGACCGCGGTCAGGGGCACATTCCGCACCCCGGGGTATGCCGGGCTGAAGGTGATGGGAACGGTGCATATCGTGCCGCTGGCGTTCGAGGTCGATCCATTCACCGTGCAGCCGGTAATCGATCCCACGCCGTATTCTTGCTTGCTGTTCTGCGATTGCGCAGCGGTAATGCTGGTCAGAGTTTCCGCAGCCGTGGTCTGCAGGAAAAAATTCTGCGCCGTGCTGCTGCTGCTGACCGCGGTGGTGGGCAGGTTCGCGCTAAGGGTCACTTTGCGAATCACGCTATTCACACTGTCGGCAAAGTAAAGGTTCCCCCAGTGGTCGATGTCTATCCCGTTGGGATAGTTCAATGCGGCGCTGGTGGCCAGGCCGCCATCGCCACTGTAGCCGCCGGTTCCGTCACCGGCTACAGTGCTGATGACGCCGGTCTGCAGGTTCACCATGCGGATGCGGAAGTTCCCGCTATCCGCTATGTAGCCCGTCGTTCCAATGGCGAGCGTGTAAGCCAGGTTGATCTCGGCGCTGGTGGCAGCGCCGCTATCGCCGGAGAAACCTTTCGTTCCGTTGCCGGCGACGGTTGCGATCACTCCCGAGGAGAGAGTCACTTCCCGGATGCGTTCGTTGTCATAGTCCGCGATGTAAAGATTGCCGGAGCCATCCACGATCACAGCGGTGGGATAAGCAAGCTCGGCGCTGGTGGCTTGCCCACTGTCTCCGGAATAACCGTAGGTTCCATTCCCCGCCACCGTCGTAATCACGCCCGTTCCTACCGTCACCTTGCGGATGCGATTGTTCCCGGAATCGGCGATGTAGATATTGCCGGAACCGTCCAGGTCGATGCGGCTGGGCTGGTTCAACTCGGCGCTGGTGGCTTGCCCGCTGTCGCCCGAGTAGCCCGCGGTCCCATTGCCGGCCACCGTCGTGATTACTCCGCTGGAGGCGGTCACCTTGCGGATGCGATTGTTCGAGAAGTCCGCGATGTAGAGGTTGCCGGCGCTGTCCACGGCCACCGAGTTTGGATTATCCAGCTCCGCGCTGATGGCTTGGCCGCTATCGCCGGTGAAGCCGGCGGTTCCCGTGCCTGCGACCGTGGTGATGATGCCGGTCGCGATCGTTACCTTGCGCACCCGGTTGCCGCTAAACTCCGCGATGTAGTAATTGCCGGAGCTGTCGAGGACTACTCCGGTAGGCCCATTTAGTTCGGCGCTGGTAGCCGCGCCGCCGTCGCCCGTAGAGCCCGCGGTTCCGTTGCCCGCTACGGTCGAGATGCCGGGCAAGAGTTGCATCTGGCCGCTGGCCGGCAGATTCAACACAGAGAGAAAGACAACCAGCGAACTCGCGGCGGAGATGACAGCGCGCGAGGCAGGGATCAACCCCCGCAGCCGGCTTCGAAACGATGGGCTGTTATTATCCTGACCTTTGGAGATTCGAGCCACAGGTTAAGGAATCAGACATGTTTCTTCACGATCCTTTGTGTATATCGGCGGAAATAGAGCCAACTTGACTCTCTTCGCCGCGCTTTAGCGCTCCAAAACCGCTTATTAGAAGGGAAACGTCCAGCTTTTGGGGGGATGAAGTTCGAGTACCGGAAGCTGCTGCACCGCTGCACCGAGGCTCAAGCCACTTCAGTATTCGAATGGTTCCGCAGTTGCGCGGCCGCCGGACCATCCGCCAACACCACGGCTCGATCTGCGAGGATGCGGCCCGCCGGAATCGTGACATCGCCCGCTCGCAGTCGCGCCAGCATTCCCGCTTTTTCGCCGCCGGTCACTAGCCACAGCACGCGGCGAGAGCGGTTCAGAATCGGATAGGTCAGAGTCATCCGCCGCCGTCCCTGATAGGGCGCGGTGAGCGCGACGTCGGCGGTTGTCACTTCGAGGACCGGGTCTCCCGGTACCAGCGAAGCCGTGTGCCCATCGGGACCGAGTCCCAGGTGCGCGAGATCCAGAACCGGAGGCGAACCCGCGATGGACTGCAGCGTCTGTTCGTATTGTTTGCAAGCCTCTTCCAGATCCGAAGACTCGACGGGCATGGCGTGAATTTGCTCCGGGCGCAACGGAGCATGCTGCAGCAGGCTCTCGCGCAGATGAGTGAGATTCCTGTCGGGATCGCCGGCGGGGGCGATTCTCTCATCGACCTGCACGACATGCATGGCGTTCCAGGGCACGTCCTCCTGCGCGAGATCGCGGAGCATGATCCAGGGGGTGTGGCCGCCACTGACGGCCATCACAAATGAGCCGCGGGTTGCGACCGCCGCTCGGGCATCGGCGGCAATCAGCGTGGCCGCTTGGCGGGCGACGGACTCGGCATCGGCAAAGACTTCAAGTTTCATTGAAAGATCCCCTTAGGCGGCTTCATCGCCTACCGCAAACGCTTCCTTGTGGTCCGGATTGTGCCAGCCTCCCGGAGGGCTCACGCGCTCGACTTCGCCCGGACCCCAGGTGCCGGGCGCGTATTGATAAATCGCCGTCTTCTTTTTCAAGATCGGTTCCACAATACGCCACGCTTCTTCCACGTAGTCTTCGCGAGCGAACAGGGTGCTGTCTACGGCCATCGCCGCTCCCAGCACGCGTTCGTAGGCATCCATCTCGTCCCCGCGCGGAGAGTGAGTTGCCATCATTTCGCCGGTTTGCAGCGCGAGACCTTCGGCGCCCGCCGCCAACGCCATCATTCCCATCGCGATCGTCACTTCCGGGCTCAAGCGCAGACGCAGATGATTTTCCACCAGGATGCTGTCGGGCAGAATCGAAGGGGGCTTATGAAATTTGCCCACAACTTCGGTGCAGGTTGCCGGCAAATTCTTGCCCGCGCGAATGTAGAAAGGAACTCCCTTCCAGCGCCAGGAGTTGACTTCCAATTTCAAGGCGGCGAAGGTTTCGGTCTGCGAGTCTTTGGCCACGCCGTTTTCGTCGCGGTAACCGCGGAACTGGCCGCGCACCAAGTTCTTCTCCTCGATCGGCAGTATCGCCTTCAGCACTTTTACTTTTTCATCGCGAATGGACTCGCTGTCAAAGCCGGCGGGAGACTCCATCGCCAGATTCGACAGCACTTGAAATAAATGGTTCTGCACCACATCGCGGATGGTTCCGGTCTGATCGTAAAAGCCTCCGCGGCCCTGGATTCCGAAATCCTCGGCCATGGTGATCTCGACGCTCTCGATGTAGTTGCGATTCCAAAAAGCTTCGACGAAAGTATTGGCGAAGCGGAAGGCGAGCAGATTATTCACCGCCCACTTGCCGAGATAGTGATCGATGCGAAAAATGTTGGCCTCGTCGAACACGCTCAGCAGCACCCGGTTCAACTCCTGCGCCGACGCGAGATCGTGGCCGAATGGCTTTTCGACAATCACCCGCCCACCCCGGGCGGCATTCGATTGATCCAGTTGCTCGACAACGGTCTCGAACAGCACGGGAGGAATCGCCAGATAATGCGCGGGATGCTGCGCATCTTTCAGTTCTTTGCGCAGGGCTGCAAAGGTGGCAGGGGCCTGGTAATCGCCGTCGACGTAGCGCAGCAATCCCATCAACTTTTCGAAAGCTGCGGCGTCGATGCCGCCATGTTTTTCCAGGCTGTCGTGAGCTCGGGCGCGCAGTTGCTCGAGGTTCCATCCCGCTTTGGCTACGCCGATGACGGGGACGTCGAGGTTCCCTCGCTTCACCATCGCTTGCAACGCCGGAAAAATCTTTTTGTAGGCCAGATCGCCGGTGGCTCCGAAGAAGACGAGCGCGTCCGAGTGGGAACTTGTCATGGATGTCTCTCCTTACGCCGCCTCAGATTTTTCCGCCGGCTTTTCCAAATGGCCGCCGAATTCATAACGCATGGCGGAGAGAAGTTTGTTGGCGTAGTCCGCTTCGCCGCGCGAACTGAAGCGCTCGTAGAGCGAGGCGGTGAGAACCGGCGTGGGCACGGCTTCATCGATGGCGGCTCTGATGGTCCAGCGCCCTTCGCCGGAGTCCGAGACGCGGCCGGCAAACCTGGAAAGCGCAGGGTCTTGCCACAGCGCTGCCGCGGTGAGATCCAGCAGCCATGAAGCGATCACGCTGCCGCGCCGCCACACCTCGGCGACGTTTTTGAGGTCGAGGTCGTACTGGTAATGTTCGGGGTCGCGGAGGGGAGTGGTCTCGGCGTCGATCGTTCCCTCGCGCTTGCCGACATTGGCGGAGCGCAGCACCGACAATCCTTCCGCGTAGGCCGCCATCATTCCGTATTCGATGCCATTATGCACCATCTTGACGAAGTGGCCGGCGCCGTTGGGACCGCAATGCAGGTAGCCTTGCTCGGCTGTCCCCTCGTCGCTCTCCCGCCCGAGTGTGCGCGAGATGTCGCCAATGCCGGGCGCGAGGGTCGAGAAGATGGGATCGAGCCTCTCGACCACATCTTTTTCCCCGCCGATCATCATGCAGTAACCGCGTTCAAGGCCCCACACGCCGCCGCTGGTGCCCACATCTACGTAGTGAAGGCGTTTGGGCCACAACTCCTTGGCGCGGCGAATGTCATCGACATAGTAAGAATTTCCGCCGTCGATGAGGATATCGCCAGCCTCGAGGTGGGGAAGCAGCTCGGCGATCGTCTGGTCCACCACCGCCGCGGGGACCATCAGCCAGATGGCTCGCGGTTTCTCCAGCTTCTCCACGAATTCCTGGAGAGAGGCCGAGCCAACGGCGTTCTCTTTGACCAATTCGCTCACCACCAGCGGCGACCGGTCGAACACAACGCAGTTGTGTCCTTTGAGGATCAATCGTCGCACCATGTTGGCGCCCATTCGTCCCAGTCCTATCATTCCGAGTTGCATGACGTCTCCTTTGCGCCGAGCGGTTTCTACGAGCGCGATTCTTTGAGCTGGCGATAGCGGTGAATCAACGTGTTGGTCGAGCTGTCGTGATGGAGCGCGGGCTCGGGATTGTTTTCAAGTTCAGGAACGATGCGCTGCGCCAGAACTTTGCCCAGCTCGACGCCCCACTGGTCGAAGGAATCGATGTTCCAGACGACGCCCTGCGTGAATACCGAGTGCTCGTAGAGTGCCACCAGCTTGCCCAGCACTGCGGGCGTGAGACGCTCGGCCAGAATCGTATTCGAGGGCCGGTTGCCTTCAAACACGCGATGCGGCACCAGCCAATCCGGCGTGCCTTCGGCCTTCACCTGCTCGGGCGTCTTGCCAAAAGCAAGGGCTTCGGCCTGAGCGAGAACATTGGCCAGCAGCATGTCATGATGGCGGCCCAGTTCATTCAGCGGCTTGGCGAATGCGATGAAGTCGCAGGGAATGAGGCGCGTGCCCTGATGGATCAGCTGATAAAAAGAGTGTTGTCCATTGGTCCCCGGCTCGCCCCAGTAGATGGGGCCGGTGTCGTGCGCGACTGGCTTGCCCTCGAGCGTGACATGCTTACCGTTGCTTTCCATCGTCAACTGCTGCAGGTATGCTGGAAAGCGCTTGAGGTATTGCTCGTAGGGCAGTACGGCGACGGTTTGCGCGCCGAAGAAATCGGTGTACCAGACGCCGAGCAAGCCCATCAGCACCGGCAGATTGGCCTCGAAGGGAGTCGTTCGGAAGTGCTCGTCCATCTGGTGAAAGCCATCGAGCATGGCGTGGAAATTATCCGGACCAATGGCGATCATGGTCGAGAGTCCGATCGCCGAATCCATCGAGTAGCGGCCGCCGACCCAGTCCCAAAATTCGAACATGTTGGCGGTGTCGATGCCGAACTTCGAGACCTCGGCGGCATTGGTGGATACGGCGACAAAATGCTTGGCCACAGAACTCTCATCGCCTCCCAGGCCTGCCAGTAACCAAGCACGAGCCGTGTGGGCGTTGGTCATGGTCTCGAGCGTCGTGAAGGTTTTCGAAGCAACGATGAACAGCGTTTCCGCCGCATCGAGATCCCTGACCGCTTCCGCAAAGTCGGTGCCGTCGATGTTCGAGACAAAGCGGAATGTCATGGAGCGCTCGCTGTAGTGCCGAAGCGCTTCATAAGCCATAACCGGGCCGAGATCAGAGCCGCCGATGCCGACGTTCACAACATTTCGAAT
Organism: Candidatus Sulfotelmatobacter sp.; assembly: GCA_049513475.1. Taxonomy (GTDB): domain Bacteria; phylum Acidobacteriota; class Terriglobia; order Terriglobales; family Acidobacteriaceae; genus Sulfotelmatobacter. Next base: position 9,389 of record JBEKWC010000035.1, read on the forward strand.
GCGCTTGCCAGTGTGGCCTTGCCACGCGCCGCTGCGCACCCGGTCGGAGAACGCCGCCATCTTGTCGAGCACAGCGTGGACCTCGGGCACCACATTCTTTCCGTCGACCAAAATAGATGCGCCCTTCGGAGCACGCAGGGCCACATGCAAGACGGCGCGGTTTTCGGTGATGTTGATCTTTTCGCCGCTGAACATGGCAGCGATGCGCTCGCGCAGGCCAGACTCTTGCGCGAGTTGAACCAGCAGCTGGAGAGTCTCATCGGTGACGCGGTTCTTCGAATAATCCAGGTATAAGCCCAGGGCTTCTACAGCCAGGCGCGGGCCGCGTTTGGGATCGCCGGCAAAGAGTTCGCGCAAATGCATCTTGGAAACGGTTTTGTAGTGGGAGGCGAGGGCCTTCCACGCTGAGGCTTGGACTCGCTTTTTTGCCAATTGAACTGGGGACGCCATGGTGATACTCCTTTTTCCATATTTGCGATCGCCGCGAAGTTTGCCCGGTCTAGTTAGGAATGTACCTTACGGGTTAGATTCCCAGGGTCAGATTTTGTTTCGCTAATGTCGCGGGCGATCAGCACGGTTGGCGCGGCGCCCGAGGCGCCTGAATACGCCGCGGCAGTCACCGGGGGCTTTGTCCGGTGGCCTGCCAAAGCTCATCCTGCGCCTGGGCATAGTCGAGTTGCGCTTGCAGCACAAGGGTCTGGGCCTCGAATTCCTGCGCAGCGGCCGCCTCGGCCTGCGAGGGCAGATAAGCTCCCTGCTGCAACTGCTGGGCGGAGACCCTTCGCGCTTCCTCGCGTGTGGCGAGCAATTCCCTGGAGACGACGATCATCTTTTGCGTCCGCTCCACCCGGTTGTAAGCGGTCTGCACCCGCACTTCGACTTCGTCGCTGATGCGGGCCAGATTTTCCTTGGCCTGCGCCAGTTGGGCGTCGCGCTCGCGGAGCGTGGCCCGCTTCTTTCCGCCGTCGAACAAGTCGTAGCTGAAATGAACGCCAAAAGTGCCGAAGTTTCGGGCAAAGAAAGGAACATTATTCTGATAGCTGTAGCGCGCGAAGGCCTCGACATCGGGGATGTACTCCCGCTTGGCCTCGCGCACGCCGGCGGCGGCTTTTTCCACCACCGCGCGCGCTTCGGCAATTTCCGGGTGCGAATCCAGCGCAAGCTTGATGCATTGGTCGCGAGGGCAACCCTCGGGTTGCGCGGGGACCTCCAGATCGAGTTTGACCTCGGCCCGAATGGGAAGCCCCACGACATCGTTGAACTGCATCTGCAAGTCCGAGAGCTGCAATTCTGTGGTCAGCAGCTCTTGTTTCGCTTGCAGGGACTGGGCGCGGCTTTCGATGAGATCCACTTCGAGCGTGCTGCCGTATTGGACCTGCTGCAGGCGCTCGCCCTGCTGGGAGTCGATGGCCCGAATCTTGGCCTCGACGGCGCTGTGCTGGGATTGCACAATTAGAATCTTGTAATATAACTGGTGAACTTTCAGCGCAACTTCGTTCTCCGCCGCGTGGGCTTTGTCGCGGCTGGCCACCACATCCGCGCGGGCAGCGTCATTGCCGGCTTTGACTTTGAAAAGTTGCGTGAGAGGCTGCACCAGTCCGGTTCCGCTGGTTTCGAAGGTCTGGCCTCCTTGATTCAGCAGCAGCGACCGCGAGGGAATTTCATTGCTTCCCACCACGCCAAACGCTCCAGCGGGTATGCCGATCAATTGAGTATCCGTGAGGTGAGCAAAGATACTTTCATTCCTGATGATCGGCAGGTACGCGCTTCTGGCAACTTCTTTGGCTTGCTGCTCTTCTTCCACGTGCAGCGAGGCGATGCGGACCACGTGATTGTGCCGGAGCGCCAGCTCAACGGCTTCATGGAGATTGATCGAGCGTGACGGCGAGGCTGCGTCCGCTTGCTGCCCTAGCGCGTGCGTTTGTGCAAGCAATACGGCAGCTGCCATCAGCAGCTTCATAGTCATGGCTGGTTCTCCTTCGACATGAATTTCTGCTGGAGCGAGGGCAGTTGAGCGAAACTGAGCGGCGACCGTTGCAGGAATGCGGTCACCACAAGCATTACCGCGCAGGCCCAGGCGACGAGGTGGAACGCATCAATGAAGGTCAGGCTGTAGGCTTGCAGGCGAAGCTTGCCGTCCAGGATGGCGAGGGCGCGGCCGCCTGCGGCCACGGGGCCGGCCGATTTCCCCGTCAGTCCTGCGGCCAGATTTTTTAATGTGCCTTCCGTGATCGAGCGGCCGGATTGAACTTGCAGGCCCAGCAGAAACGAGTGCAACTTTTCGCGCTGCGCGATGAAATGCCCCATCAGAGCGGCACCCGCTTCTCCACCCAGCAAGCGAATGGTGTGAAAGAACGCGGAAAAAGTTAGAGCGCGCTGCGGCGCCTCCAGGCCTCCGGATAACGCTGCCTGAAGAATGAGCGAGGAGACTAATCCCATCATGGCGAAAGATTGTCCGACCGCCATCAACAGTTCGGAGCGGAAGTAGTTTTGCGGCGACCATGTGCTGGTGAACTCTGCGTTGATCAAACAGGCGAAGGCGATGGCTGTGAAACCGATGGCCATGAGCAATCGCGAATCAAGTCCTTGGGTCAGTAGAAGAGCGCCGATGAATGCCAGGGTGAGTTCGAACCCCGCGGTCCACATCACCGCAGGCCCCAATTGCTCGGCATCCAGTCCGCGCACCGCCAGCGATTGCGGGATAATGATGATGGTCGCAAGCAGCACGAACCGGAAGGCGAAGAGCGCCCCGGCGAGCAGAATCGTGTTCCACTGCTTGAGGTAAGGCAGATCGACAAGGAAGTTGGGACGGCGCAACCGGCGCACCAAGGCCGCTAGTAAAAAGAACACGCCGCCCGCGAACAAGGCGTTGAACACGCCCGATCGCCACCAGTCGAGGCGCTGCCCCTGGTCGAGCGCGGCAAACAGCAACGCGAAGCCGGCGCTGAGGTAGAAAAACCCTGCGAAACTGGGCGGCTCTTTCTTGCTTTGCGGCTTCGGCGAAGCGGGGATGCCGAAGTAAATGCAGGCCATCATGGCGGGGGTAATCGCCGCCGGAATCCAGAACATCCACTCCCAGGAAAGATGGTTGCGAAAAAAACCATAAAGAGAGGGCGCAAAGTTGACCGCGCCTTCGATGCAGGTCGAATAAAGCGCGATGACGAGTGCGAGATAACGCAGCGGAATATTGCGCAAGGCGAAGGTCAACGTCAGCGGATAAAACGTGCCCGAGGTTAATCCCGCGAGCGTTAGCAGGACGATCAACAAACTGTAGCTGTGGACGAGCGGGAGAAACGCCGCGATCACGGTGAACGCCGCCGCCCCTGCGAGCAAGACTCGACGCGGCCCGAGCAACCCTCCCAAGTAAACGGAGAAGGGTCCGATGAACATTAAAGCGATATTGAACGAACTTGAAATCCAGGTGCCGTCGTCGAATCCGATGCCGACGTTCCCTTTGAGATCGGCTGCCCCCAGCGTGAGCAATCGACCCGCGAGAGTTACGAAGCCCGCACCGAGCAATACACCCAGGATTCCAAGCAGCGGACTGTGGGACAGATCGATGGGTAGCGCCGCCAGACCCGACGCGGGCGCGCTCGTGGGCGGCGGGCTTGTCGCGACGGTGATGGAGGTTGCGCTCATTCTTGTCTGGTTCTCTTATCTGGTTCTCTTATCTGGTTAATTCCGGGTCTTCACGGTTACGACCGCTGACAATCCGGGACGCAATTGTGAAGTCAAAGCGGAGTCATCCAGTGCGATCTTGACTGGCACACGCTGCACGACCTTGGTGAAATTGCCCGTGGCATTGTCCGGCGGCAGTAAGGCAAACTGTGAGCCGCTCGCGGGCGCGATCTCGAGCACTCTTCCCTGGATGACCTTACCGGGGTAAACATCAATGCGGATTTCCGCCGCGTCGCCAGGCTTGATGTTGGTGAGCTGGGTCTCGCGGAAGTTTGCCTGCACCCAGCGCAGGTTTTCCACGAACGCGAGCACTTGCGTGCCCGGCGCTACCAGTTGCCCCGGCCGCACCTGCCGCTCGCCGACGGTGCCGTCGCCCGGCGCCACAATTTGGGTGTAACCGAGATTCACTTGCGCCGCCGCAAGGGCAGCTTCTTTGGCGTGAAGATCGGCGATCAGTTGGTTCTCCTGGGATTCGAGCACGGTTTTGCTTCGGCGCTCAGCTTCGACGGCCAATTCGTTACTGCGCAGCAAAGTACGCGCCTGGGTCAGGTCGGCATCGCGACTGGCAGCCTGCGCGGCGAAGCGTTGTTCGTCGGCTACGGCGGCCTCCACCTTCTGTTGCGTGGCGGAATTCGCCTTGAGCAGCGCCTCTTGCCGGTTGCGTTCGGCGCGGGTGCGGGTCACATCCGCTGCCACCGCGTCTTTGCCTGCCTGGGCCGCGACGATCTGCGCATTAGCTTGATCGATTCCGGCCCGGGCGCGCTCGATGCGCGAATCCTGCAACTCCCGCTGGCGCTTGTTATTTTCGATCCCGGCCCGCGCCGCCTCGACCCCGGCTGCAGCTTGCGCCAACTGGGCCTTGTAGTCGTCGTCGTCGAGCTGAACCAAGACGTCTCCCTTGTGCACCGTTTGGTAATCGTTGACTCTGACTTCGCGGACCAGGCCGGGAACTTTTGTGCTGAGCGGAGTGAGATCGCCGCGCACATAAGCATCGTTGGTCGCCTGCTCGGCGTGGCTGCCCTCCCAGCCGTTCCAGTCGTAGGTGATCGTCCCGACCACAGCCACCGCCAGGAGGATCACCACTGCCGGCACGACGAATTTCTGCCACGCCGGTTTGGCGGGCGGAGGAGCGCTTGCAATTGCTTTTGGCGGCGGAGCCGCCGCTATCGGTGAGGTAGCCATGGTCGAGTTCTCCTGCCCGTCGCCTTTTTTTCGCGCCGCAAGGCCGCCGGTTCGATCGACTGCAATTCCGGCCGAGGCCCTGATGAAACAAAGCATTTCCACAGCCGTTTTGAAACACTCCCTATCTGGCTCTAATGACGCTAGATAATCGCCTTGCGTTGGGTGACTTCTCGGCAACAGAGTTGGCACGTGACAACCCCCCGTCACGGTGCGATGACACCGGCGAATGATGCCTCACCTTAGCGGGCGTTATCCTGGTCGAGTCGTGGAAGGTCAAATGCACGGTTTTTTTGAGGCTGAACAGCCTTGCGGACTTTTGCGCGTCGCGCCCCCGCGGGGTTTTATGATGGAGGCTCAGAGGTTCGAATTTCCGATGGAAGCCCCGATCAAAGAGCTCGGATGAAAGAGCTCGGATGAAAGAGCCGAAGGTGAACAATCCTCTTCGAGAGACGGTCACGGCCCCCAACGACGCTGAACGCAGGACCAAGCCCGCTGCTCGGGTACCCAGAAAACGTCTGGCATGGGAGCAGGGCGAGGGCGCACCTTTGCCGCTTGGCGTCACCTGGATTGAGCAGGAACAGGCGTTTAACTTCGCAGTCCATGCCGAGCCGGCCGAGAGCGTTACGCTCCTGTTCTACGCTTCCGGCGATCTCGTGAACCCGCTGCTGGAGTATCGCTTCGATTTTCTCCACCACAAGTCAGGACGAGTTTGGCATTGCCGCATACCAGCCAGCCAGCTCGCCGACTGCAGTTACTACGGATATTCGGTCTCGGGACAAGCTGTGCCCTACCTTCATAGCTTTGACCCGCAAAAAGTTCTGTTCGATCCTTATGCGCGAGCCGTCTTTTTCCCTCCCGCTTTCGATCGTCAATTGGCCATGCGCGAAGGATCGAACGCAGGCCACGCTCCGCTGGGGGTGCTGACCGCTCAGCGCCCCTCGTTTGACTGGGCGGGAGATCGTTCACCGCACCACGAAGCGGACGCGGTGATTTACGAACTGCACGTAAGAGGCTTCAGCAAGAACTCAAACTCCGGCGTGGATCCGTCGCGCGCGGGAACCTATGCGGGCCTGGTCGAAAAGATTCCGTACTTGAAAGAGCTCGGGATAACGGTGGTCGAGCTGATGCCGGTTTTTCAGCGCGATCCGCAGGAAAACGACTTTTGGGGTTACATGCCCTTGAACTTCTTCGCGCCTCACGCGCAATACGCCAGCAACCGAGATGACGATGAACAGCATCTGGAATTCAGAAATATGGTGAAGGCATTTCATGCGGCCGACATCGGCGTTGTGCTTGACGTGGTGTACAACCACACATCAGAAGGAGACCATAAGGGACCGATTTACAGCTACAAGGGTTTCGACGTCTCGGGATACTACATGCTGACGGGCGACCCGGCGAGCCCCTACGCAAATTATTCCGGTACGGGCAACACTTTGAATTTTGGCCAGGCGCACGTGCGCAAGATGGTGATGGATAGTCTGCGGTACTGGAAACGGGAGATGCACATTGATGGCTTCCGCTTCGATCTGGCCTCGGTCTTCAGCCGCAATACCGATGGATCTCTCAACTGGGGCCACGCTCCCATCTTCAGTGAAATCGCGGCCGATCCGGAGTTGGGCCGGTTACGGTTGATCGCGGAGCCCTGGGATACGGGCGCTTATCAGCTCGGCCGCGGCTTCCCGGGCATCACGTGGCTGCAGTGGAACGGCCGCTTTCGCGACGACATTCGCCGCTTTGTGAAAGGCGACGCCGGCATGGTCCCCGACCTGATGCGCCGAATCTATGGCAGCGACGATTTTTTCCCCGACAGCCGGGCCGACGCCTATCACGCCTACCAGAGCGTGAACTACGTGAATTCGCACGACGGCTTCACGCTCTACGATCTGGTCGCTTACAACCAGAAACGCAACTGGGCGAACGGTAACAACAATCAGGATGGGACCAACGACAACTACAGTTGGAACTGCGGACACGAAGGCGACGACGGCGTAACCGCCGAAGTAATGGCTCTGCGCCGCCAGCAGGTGAAAAACTTCTGTTGCCTGCTGATGCTCTCGAACGGAACTCCGATGTTCCGCGCGGGCGACGAATTTCTCAATACGCAGTTCGGTAACAACAACCCCTATAACCAGGACAATCCCACGGGATGGCTGGACTGGAGCCAGCTTCCCGCCAATCAAGACATATTTCGTTTTTTTCAGAGCATGATTGCCTTTCGGAAAAATCATCCCACTCTGAGCCGCAGCAGGTTCTGGAGGGAAGATGTAGCCTGGTACGGAAGCAGCGGGGAAGCTGACCTGTCGCATGACTCCCACAGTTTGGCGTTTTGCCTGCGCGGCGCTTCCCAAGACGACGATGACCTTTACGTGATGATCAACGCCTACTGGGAAAAGCTGGAATTTCAAATTCAGGAAGGCACAGCCGAGGAGTGGAAGAGGATCGTGGACACGGCATTACCAAGCCCCGAGGATTTCTCGGATCACGGGATTCCACTCGGGGCAACAAGCTACGTCGTCGCCCCCAGATCGGTTGTGATTCTGCTTCGACCGCGAAGGTAAGCGACCGACACTCCATCGATGTCGGAGTTTCGGCCGGTGGTGTATCGCTTAATATTTTTCAGGCCGGATGACCCTCATCTCCGTATTTTGGGTTCGATTAGTTTCCCTTTGCCGGCTCGGATGCGGGCGTCGGCGTCAGCAGTCTCTCGATCGCCCGATCCATGGTGCGGTTCAGCCCCGCTACGACCGCGGGTACGTCGCGCTGGCTGACGGTTCCCACCTCAGTGACCGCGTTGCTCCACACCGTCGCGCCGTTGGCAAGACTCGTCATCTGCGCGGAGATTGCGACTTCCACTTTGACGCCGCCGTCATAGTCGATTTCTTCAAGCTTTTCGAGGCGGCCGCTCAGAATGTAATCGACGTCGGGCCGGCCGTCGTAGAACTTTACCTGGTTGAATTTGCCGCTGACCCGAAGCCGCTCGGCCACGGCGTTGGTCACGAACTCGCGGGGATCGACCGCCCAGCGGTGGTACTGATAAAAACCGATCTGCTCCGGCGAGGTTTTGTAAACGATGGCGCCTTGCCGCAGATAAGCGGGCGAGCGGAATTGCCTTATCGCAAGCGACGCGTGCACACCCTCCTCGAGGGGCGGGTCCGGCGGCGGCGGCACGTTGAGAGTGTAATAGTTCGGGTATTTCACTTTGCCCGCGCAGCCGGCCAAAGTGATCACGGCTGCCAGGACAACGACAACGTTCATTCGATTTTTTTTCACGCTGATTCTCCTTGGTTTCGGCGCCTTGCGGTCTCATTTCGGGACCTTGCGGTCCTCGGGCTGCTTGATCCGAATCAAGCTCCACGGACGCTGTTTCAACGAGTCGGTCAGCTGATCCAGATTGTCCGTGGCCACTCGCAAGTTCTCCACCGTGTCGTCAATCTTGCCGTCGTTGGCTCGCACCATCACTTGCATGTCGGACATCAGAGCCTTGGCCTGCTGCAGCGTATTCTGCAAGTCGGCCAGGTCTCTTCGTATCGGATCGCGCATGTCGGTGACGGTGCCGTTCACATTCTGAATCGTGTCGTCGGCGTGCTGGCTGAGTGCGAGCAATTTATCGGACAGACGATCGATCTTTGGGCCATCGCTCGCCAGCAGGCCGTTGACGCGGTCGAGCACGGCTTGAATTTTTCGTTGATTCGGCGGCCCGGTTACGGTATTCAGGTTGGCCAGCAGATTGCGCGCGTCGCCGCTGATCCCTTTGAGCTCTCCCTGCACCTGCACGATCAGGTCGTTGGCGTTGTCGGCAACGGTGGTTATTTTGCCTGCAATCTCATCCAGGCTGGCCGCTTCTTGCGACGGGATCAGCGAACCAGCGGGAAGTCGCTTCGCATCGTTGCTCCCGGTCGTAATCGAGAGCGAAGCACTGTTCATGATGCTGGTCAGGCCGAGCTTGGCAATCGACTTCTCATTCAGCGGCGTGCCTTGTTTTACTTCCAGAAGAATCTCGATCCGCGTCGGGTCTTCCTTCCAGGGCCGCACCGCCGTGACCTTGCCCTCCGTGATCCCGCCGAAGAGTACGGTCGCGCCCGGTTCCAGCCCGCCGGCGTAACGCAGGTAGGTTCGGTAGGGAACACTGTCCCCGGCGAACTGTGCGTTGATCAGGTAAATGAGCGTGAACGCCAGGATGGCGAAGCATCCTAAGACAAAGGCTCCGACTTTTGCTTCCGTGGTCACAAGTTTGCCTCCGGACTCTGGAGATATTTCTGAAAGTAAGCGGCGATGGCAGGTTCTTTTCCCCTCGCATCCGGACAGCGATCCAAGAACTGGCGAACGCGAGGATCCTGGCTCGCTTTGATTTCTTCTTTGGTCCCGATCGAACGAAACTCGCCTTTGTAGAGCATTGCGATGCGGTCGGCAATGCGGAACGCGCTCGCCATCTCGTGGGTCACGACGATCACGGTCATCTCAAAGGTCTGTTTGAGAAGAAGAATGAGTTCATCTAATTCGGCGGCTACAATGGGGTCGAGGCCGGCCGAGGGTTCATCGAGCACAAGGATTTCGGGACCTAGTGCGAGCGCTCGCGCTACCGCGGCTCGCTTTTTCATGCCGCCAGACAGCTCTTGCGGATGCAACTTGCCGAAATCGGCGAGGCCAACCACGGCCAGATTCATCCACACCACCAAATCGACGATCGCGGGCGCCAGCTTGGTATGCTCCCGCATGGGCAGGGCGATGTTGTCGTTGACCGAAAGCGAATTGAACAAAGCCGCGCTTTGAAATGCCACACCAATGGAGTGGCGCACTTTTTTCAAGTCAGCCGGTGAACAATTTGTGATGTCGATTCCCTTGATCGAAACGCTGCCGGACTTCGGCCGCTCGAGGCCGATGATGTGGCGCAAGAGCGTGCTCTTTCCCGAGCCGCTGCCGCCCAACAGCACCATGGTCTCGCCGTGCTCGATGTCAAGATTGAGGCCATCGAGCACGCGGCGCCCATCGTATTCGACCACCAGGTCGCGAACCGACACGATTGCCATTAGGCCTGCCCCGTAAAGTAGAAGATGGCGGTGAACACTGCGTCGGCAACGATCACAAGAAAAGTCGACTTCACCACGGCGCTGGTCGTCGACCGGCCTACTGCATCGGCGCCGGCGGCGACACGAAAGCCTTCCAGGCAACTCACGTGCGCGATGATGGTGGCGAAGGCCACGCTTTTGATGAGCCCAGCGACCACGTCGCGCAGCTTGATCGACGCCAAGACGTCGCGAAAGTAAAGCGGTGGCGAGAGGTGCGTACTGAAGAACATGAACAATCCGCCCGCCATAATCCCGCACACGTTGCACATGATGCTGAGACAGGGAACGCTGACCAGGGCCGCCAGATACTTGGGGGCAAGGATGAACTCGATTGGGTCCAGGGCCATCACTCGCAGGGAATCGATCTCTTCGGTCACCTTCATGGTCCCAATCTCGGCGGCAAAAGCCGAGCCCGAGCGTCCGCTGACCGCGATGGCCGTGAGCAAGGGACCGAGTTCGCGGGTGAAGCCAACCGCAACCAGATCGATGACGTAATGCAAAGCCCCGAAGCGGCGCAGTTCCGTGGCGCCTTGCATGGCGAGAATGAATCCCGTGCAAATCGCCATCAAAGAAACCATGGGCAGCGCGTCGACTCCGATCTGCAGCATCTGTTGCACGGCCGTTCGCCAACGGTAGCGCTTGCCGATAAAAGGCAACGAGCTTTTCATGGCGCGCAACGTGGCCCACCACTGAATATTCAGGTTGCCCACGTAGTCGAGGTGGTCGATCGTTTCCTTTCCCACGCTTTCGAAGACGGTTGCCATCAGGACACCTTCCATTCCGCAGAGGGGCTGCCGCAGCCCACGGTTTCGAACAGAGCCGAAATTCCGGCGACCTCGAAGAGATGAAGAAGGCGGCCCTGCAAACCTTTCAAGCACAGCGTTGCACCGCGGGAACGCGCGATCTTGAGCGCTTCGATCAAGGTCGCAATCCCGGAGGCATCGACGTATGGCACTTGAGTCAAATCGACAATGATCGCCTTCGTCGAATCGGCTTGCAATATGGAGCGCAGGCGGTCGCGCAGAAGCGGCGAGGTTTCGACGTTGACGCGCCCAATGAGTGACACCACAGTGTTATCACCGCTGGCTTGAGCGCTAATCGTGAGATCACTCGTCGTACCTGACTCGCGCATCAACCGCATCCTCCGCCTTCAACTACGACGACTTCATCCTTGCATCCGGTCCTCCACCGAAAAGCGAGGTAGACCGGTGGCCCATTTCTATTAAATCCAACCATTTAGCGAGAAGGCTGGGTTCAGAGGAATTCGGAGACGTCACGCCAATGCTTGAACAGTGTCAAGCAGTTGTCACATGACGGAGGTGCGGCTTCGGGCGGAAGAGGTCCGACGCCTCGGCGCGGAAGGGACTTCGTGAAACAGATAATCCCGTTCGCTCCATATCCCCATGGAACCGATCTTTTTTTGAAGCGATCAGCAAGCATCCTTCTCGCTGTTGATTCGTTGGCCCGAAAAATGCTAGATCGAGGTTCTTGTTGAACGCTCAAACCCGGTGCACAGGACGGAGACCAGGGAACATGACTACATCGCTCGCCGCGGGGAACCGATCTTTTGTCATGAGCACTGCCGCGCTCAAACCCCAAGCGGCCGCAGACCATAACCGCGAGCGTCACCGCGAGTTCAACGCCATCGTGTCGCGCGCCTTGCCAAAGTTTCAGCGTATCGCAATGCGCCAGCTCCGAAATCGCGAAGACGCCGAGGATGCGGTGCAGGACGCCATGCTCTCGGCCTTCCGGCACATGGCGCAGTTCGACGGGCGGGCGCAGCTATCGACCTGGGTCATGGCGATCGTGGTCAACTCGGTTCGCATGCAGATACGGCGCCGCATGCGACGCAGAGTACTTTCGCTCGACGAACGTTCCGCAGTCGGTCTGCCCACCGCTGGAGAGTTGCTGGTGGATCCTCAGCCCACGCCGGAGCAGAGTTTGGCGCGGCACGAGTTGCGCGAACTGGTCCGCAAGACGACCCACAGCCTCCCGCCCCGACAGCAAGCGGCTCTTCAGCTGCGGGTGCGGGACGATCTGAGCGTAAGAAAGGTGGCGGCGGCACTGGGCGTGCCGCAAGGAACCGTGAAGGCACAACTCTCTCGCGGCCGCGCCGAAATCCGGCGGCGGCTGCAACATGTGATTGGCTCAAGGAGAAAAAAATTTACGGGCTCCGCGGGGCTGGCGCATGGCTTTTGCATGTCGGGCGGAACCCGTGATGCGGCCTAAAGCTTCGCCACGCTCAGAACGGCGGTCATCTTGTGCTCCTGCTTCGGCGCCAGTTCGACGGCGGCTGCCATGATGTTGCTGGCCTCGGCGCAGATAAACTGCTGCCATTCGCCCTCCCCCAGGTCGTGCATCGCCGCGGCTCCCTCCCGCCACGGATTCCAAACTACGGTGCCGAGCGAATTGGCCTTGCACAGCCGAATGCGACGGCCCATGGGCGCGTCCAACACGTCAACATCACCCTTCGTGTTCAGGTAAGCGCTGTCGGTCGGGGCGGCGACCACCACGTCGCCGTGTTGCGTCTTTTCTATGTCGCGGTTCGTATGGTCGAGAAAGTGCACGGAGTCCAAACCATGCACGCGCACGCCGCCCACATCAGCGACTCGATTGTAAGTGTGCAGGGCTTCCTCAAAGCGCAGAGGCGTTGTCCCGGTGTTGGCGCAAGTCAGTTCGAGAGTCAACTCCGAGCCAAACACGACGCGATACGCCAGGCGAAACTCCGCCGGCCACCAGCGCCGCGTTTGTTCGTCGCTCTCGGTGTACATGCTTACGGCGACTCCGGCGTCGTTTTCCGAAATCGATTCCATTTGCCACTGCTTTGTGCGCACGAACCCATGCGCCGGAGCGTGGGCGTCGTCGGCCTTGCCGCGAAACCAGGGAAAGCAGATCGGAATTCCTCCGCGGATGGCCTGTCCATCCTGCCAGCGCGACTTCGTGCTCAGGAAAAGAACTTCCTCGCAGCCCTTGGGCTTCCAGGATGTGACTTGGGCGCCATGCAAATACATTTCGCCCTCGGCCAAAGGGCTGGTGATCCGCACTCGCGCCAGCCCGCCGTTGCCTTCGCCCACGGTGGCAACACCGGGAACCCGGAAGCGGCGGTCAAGGTCTACTGCTGTGGTCGTGGCAGCCATAAATCAAGATCTCCCGCTCAAACGCGAGCACCAATTTATCTTAATCCTCTCGCCCCGCCCCGCACTCGCACGCTCGACTCCGCGGAGTTCGCGGTTCGTTGGTTGGCCCACTCCCACTCGGCCAGCCAGTTTCTGCGGCACTTGCCGCCGCATTGGAATTCGGCCATCGCCCCGCCGCACTGTGGGCAGATCAAGTTGATGATCGATGAAATCATCCCCGCGTTCGCCTCTCCCGGCATTAACTCGACGATCCTCATAGTTAAGCTCCTGACTCGCACGGTACCGTCCACCGCGTCGGCGAGGATATTGCAATCGCGATGCCAAGGCGCAAACCCCGCCTCACGGGGCGAAATTTGTGGCACGCGCAACTTTGGTAGTAAGGTTGCATCCAATGCTGGCCGGGCGCAAACGTATACGCGGCCGCAGCCGAGAGAATTCTCGAGCCGAGCCGAGGCGAGGCGAGGAGATGGTCATGTTCAAAGTGTCTGCATTCGTAATCTGTTTGCTGGTATCTTCAGCCTTTTGCCAGACCGCGTCGAAATATCAAGTCGCAACCATAATGGACGTCAAGACCCATCAGGCGGCCGGCAGCAGTGACTCCGCTGCCGTCAGCTATGACGTTTCGCTCAAAGTCGGCGATACGATTTATCTTGTGCTTTACACGCCTCCGCTGGGGATGAACACGGTGAAATATGCCGCCGGGCGTGAACTGCTGGTGCTGGTAGGAAAAAAGACAATTACTTATAACGACATGCTAGGCCAGTCAACCGAGGTGCCGATCGTTGGCCAAAAGCCAGCGCCGGAGGCCAAGCGACCTAGGTGAAAGGGAAGCGGACAGCGGCAGTCTGCGAATCGCCTGTCATCTGCCAATTGGCCGTCATCTCTGACGTCAGGGGTCGCATGGCACGTTAAGCTCGGAGGAAACCGCTAGCATGAGCGCAGCACTTCCGCAGGTCTACATGGCGCGGCACGGAAACACCGCCTGGACCGTCTCCGGCCAGCATACCGGCCTCACCGACCTGCCCCTCACTCCGGATGGCGAGCGCAACGCCAAGCGGCTGGGCGAGCGCTTGCAAGGAATGAAATTTGCCAAAGTGCTTACCAGTCCTTTGCAGCGTGCGGCTCGAACCTGCGAACTCGCCGGATTTGGCGCCGTCGCGGTCACGGACCCTGACTTGGTGGAATGGGATTACGGCGAGTATGAAGGACTGACTTCTGCGGATATTCTTCGTCAAAATCCCAACTGGGATCTTTTCCGCGACGGCGGCCCGGGGGGTGAATCGGCGGCGCAAGTCAGCGCCCGGGCGGACCGCGTGGTCAATCGTCTTCGCGCCCTCAACGCGGACGTCCTGCTGTTTTCGAGCGGGCATTTTATCCGCGTATTGACAGCCCGCTGGCTGGGGCTTGATCTCAACGGTGGCAGATATTTTCTGCTGAGCCCGGCCAGCCTCAGCGCCCTCAGTTACGAACACAATCTTTTCCGGCCGGTGATTCGGCTCTGGAATGACGACCACCATGTTGGAACATGATCCCACTCGCGATTTGTGGGATTTCTTTCACCGGCTCTTAACATTTCAATGTTTAACTCAGATTCCGACGGTTTGAACACGAGGATGCCTCAATGAGTACACGCAGTGCAGTGCGCCCCGACCCCGCGAAAGTGGTTCCCATGGCCCCGAAAGCCCCCAACCCTCCCGAACTTCTCAGCAAATACCTTCCCGGCCCCACTGCTTTGGTCGGGAGCGACGATGCGTTGTATGAGAGGCATTTGGTCTTTGACCGAGCGATCGACCCGAAGGCGGCGAGCGCCCGCGAGCGCTTTGAGGCCTTCTCCCGTTCGGTGCGCGATGTTCTCGCGTCACGCTGGGTGGCGACGAAGAACACCTACGAGCAACAGAATGCCAAACGTATTTACTACCTTTCCATGGAGTTTCTGATCGGCCGCGCGCTGGCCAATAATGTCACCAACCTTTTACTCGATCCTCTGGTCAAGCAGGCGGTGAAGGAAAAGGGAATCGATTGGCTGGAATTGCTCGAGCAGGAGCCCGATGCGGGCCTCGGCAATGGCGGCTTGGGACGGCTCGCGGCGTGCTTCCTCGATTCCATGGCGACGATGCAACTGCCCGCGACCGGTTACGGCCTGCGCTACGAGTACGGCATGTTCCGGCAATCGTTCGCAAACGGCTGGCAGCGGGAAGATCCTGACAACTGGCTGCGCGACGGCGATCCCTGGGAGATTGCCCGCCAACACGAGAAAGTAGAAATCAAGCTCAACGCCACTTTCAAACTGCGCGACGGACACTATGAGGTGACTCCGAATCGGCCGTCAACCCTGTTCGGCATACCGTTCGATCGCCCCGTGGTTGGCTATGGAGGCAAAACCATCAACACGCTACGCCTCTGGGCTGCCGCCGCTCCCGACTACTTCGATTTCGAGCAATTCGGCGCCGGGGATTTTGTGGGCGCGCTGGGCGAGACTCTGCAGGCGGAGTCGCTCACCCGCGTGCTCTACCCCGACGACTCAACCACCGCCGGCCAGGAACTGCGATTCCTGCAGGAGTATTTCCTGGTTGCGTGTTCGCTGGCCGACCTGGTGCGCCGCTTCCTGCGCCACAACAGCGATTGGAACATGCTGCCGGAGAAGGCCGCAATTCAGCTCAATGACACGCATCCTTCGATGGCTGTGGCGGAACTGATGCGCATTCTGCTCGATGATGCCCACCTCACGTGGGACCACGCATGGGACCTTACCAAAAGGACGTTGGGTTACACCAACCACACTCTATTGCCGGAAGCGCTCGAGAAGTGGCCGGTCGCCTGGTTCGAAGCGCTTTTGCCGCGGCAGTTAGAAATCATTTACGAGGTGAATCGCAGGCTTCTCGACGAAGTCCGCCTGCGCTTTCCGGGCGATGAAGGTCGCGTCGAACGCATTAGCCTGGTGGAAGAAGGAAGCACGCGGAAGATCCGCATGGCGAATCTGGCCATCGTGGGCTCGCACAGCACGAATGGTGTGGCCGCAATTCACTCGAAGTTGTTGCGGACGACAACCGTCAAAGATTTGGCCGAAATGTTCCCCGATCGTTTCAACAACAAAACCAATGGGGTAACGCCGCGGAGATGGATGCTCGAAGCCAATCCCCAGCTGGCGAATGCGATTACGCAGGCGATCGGTGAGAAGTGGATCACAGATCTGAGCCAGCTCAGGAACCTCAAACCGCTGGCCGAAGATGCCGGTTTTCGAGAGGTATTCCTGGCCGCCAAGCGCGATGCCAAAGCGCAGTTCGCCAACTGGGTCAAATCCACGTCGGGGCAAATCGTCGACCCGCATACGGTCTTCGACTGCCACATCAAGCGCATTCACGAATACAAACGGCAACTGCTGAACGCGCTGCGGATCATCGTCGTTTATAACCGGCTGCGGGAAAATCCCGGCCTAAAGGTGCCGCCGCGGACATTTTTCTTCGCCGGCAAAGCGGCGCCGGCCTACCGCCTGGCCAAGCTCATCATCAAATTTATTAACAACCTCGCGGCCACGATTGATGGAGACCCCGCCGTCGGCGGGCGCATCAAAGTGATTTTTCTGCCGGAGTATAACGTGACGCTAGCCGAGCGCCTGATTCCAGCCAGCGATGTTTCGAACCAGATCTCGACCGCCGGCTATGAAGCCAGCGGCACCAGCAACATGAAGTTTATGATGAACGGAGCGTTAACGGTCGGTACGCGCGATGGTGCCACCATCGAAATGGCGGAGGAAGCCGGCGAGGAGAATTTCTTCCTCTTTGGACTCACCGTGGAACAAGTCGAAAACAGCCGCGCCTGGTACAACCCGCAGTGGCATTACGAGCACGAACCCGAAACCCGCGCCGCACTTGACCTGATTTTTTCCGATCATTTCAGCCTCGATGAGCCTGGCATATTCGCTCCGTTGCGCGATACGCTGCTGGTTGCAGACCATTACATGCATCTGGCCGACCTGACTTCGTATGTTCAGGCGCAGGATCGTCTGGGCGAGCTTTACGCGAATTCCCATGAGTGGGCGCGGAAAGCTATCCTTAACGTGGCCAGCTCGGGAAAGTTTTCGAGCGACCGGACGATCGCCGAATATACGACCGAGATCTGGAAGGTGGAATCATGTCCAATACCTTAGAGACGGCACCGAGAGCAGCCTCAGCCGGCGAACCAACCCTATCGCCGCTGGCCGGAAAGCCCGCGCCGAAAGAGATGCTGATCGATGTGGCTCGCCTCGATAAGGATTATTTCGAGCGCCGGCCCGACCTCAGTGACCGCGCCCAACTC
Organism: Candidatus Sulfotelmatobacter sp.; assembly: GCA_049513475.1. GTDB lineage: Bacteria > Acidobacteriota > Terriglobia > Terriglobales > Acidobacteriaceae > Sulfotelmatobacter. The sequence continues at coordinate 26,751 of JBEKWC010000035.1, forward strand.
GTTGCCTTCGGCACCAGCGGACATCGTGGCTCCCCGCTGCACGGCTCGTTTACGGAAGCGCACATCCTGGCGATTACGCAAGCCATCTGCGATTACCGCCGGGCGCAACGAATCGATGGTCCGCTCTACGTGGGCAAAGACACTCACGCCGTCTCCGCGCCGGCGCAGCGCACGGCGCTCGAAGTGCTGGCCGCGAACGGCGTCGAGACGATTATTCAAAAGAATGATGGTGTAACTCCGACCCCGGTCATCTCGCGAGCCATTCTGGTTTACAACCAGGGCCGAAAAGAGCGCTTCGCCGATGGCATCGTCGTCACCCCTTCGCACAACCCTCCGGAGGATGGAGGCTTCAAGTACAACCCTCCGAACGGTGGGCCCGCCGATACCGACGTGACGCGCTGGGTGCAGGATCGAGCCAACGATTTGTTGCGCGCGGAAAATGCTGGCGTCAAACGCATTCCGTTCGAAAAGGCGATGCGAGCCGAGAGCACGCACCAGGAAGATTTCGTTCTGCCCTACGTTCGCGATCTCAAGAACGTCGTCGACATCGACGCCATTCGCGGCGCAAAACTCAAGCTAGGCGTCGATCCTCTCGGCGGGGCCGCGCGGCCTTACTGGGAGCCCATTAACTCCATCTACGGCCTCGATATCGTCGTCGTGAATCCGCTCATCGATCCAACTTTTTCGTTCATGACGGTCGATCACGACGGAAAAATTCGCATGGATTGCTCCAGCCCCTACGCCATGGCCGGGCTGGTGAAATTGAAAGATCAGTATCAGGTAGCGTTCGCCAACGATCCTGACTCCGATCGCCACGGCATCGTAACTCCCTCCGCCGGACTGATGAATCCGAACCACTATCTCGCCGTTGCGATCCAGTACTTGCTCACGCATCGCCCGCACTGGCGCCATGAAATATCGGTGGGTAAGACGCTGGTGAGCAGCAGCATGATTGACCGGGTCGTCAAGAAGCTGGGCCGCAAGTTGCTCGAGGTGCCGGTGGGCTTCAAGTGGTTTGTCCCCGGTCTCATTGATGGCTCCTGCTGTTTCGGAGGCGAGGAGAGCGCGGGAGCGAGTTTTCTGCGCCTCGATGGCAGCGTTTGGACCACCGATAAGGATGGACCAATCATGGATCTGCTGGCTGCCGAAATTACTGCCCGCACCGGCAAAGATCCCGGCGAGCATTATCGCGAGCTGACCACAGAATTCGGCGCACCTTATTACACCCGCATTGACGCGCCTGCCACCCCCGAGCAAAAAGCCAAGCTCTCGGCGCTTTCGCCCGAGGCCGTCAAGGACTCGCACCTCGCCGGAGAAACCATCACCGCGAAGCTGACCCGGGCTCCCGGCAATCAAGCTCCGATCGGCGGTCTGAAAGTCGTCGCCGAAAATGGATGGTTCGCCGCGCGCCCCTCCGGCACCGAGAACATTTACAAGATCTACGCCGAGAGTTTCAAGAGCGAGTCGCATCTACGAGAGATCGTGAGCGAAGCGCACGAGATGGTGAACCGGGCGCTCGATTCCGGAGCGCGGCAATGAGCGGTGCGGGCGGGCCTACGACTGTCCCTCCATTCCCGCCCGACTACCGCGCCTCTGGTTTACTGCTGCATGTCACTTCGTTGCCTTCGCCTTACGGCATCGGCGATTTTGGATCTTCCGCGTTCTCGTGGGTGGATCGGTTGCGCGATGCCGGCCAGAGTTGGTGGCAGGCTCTGCCTCTGGGCCCAACCGGCTACGGAAATTCTCCCTATCAGGCGATGTCTTCGTTCGCAGGAAATGCGACGCTGATCAGCCCGGCCGCCTTAATCGCTGACGGGCTGCTTAAGGCCGATATTGATTCTAATTTTGCCTCCGACGCGGTCAACTACGAGGCGGTGATTCCCTTCAAGGAACGGCTGCTTCTCACGGCGTGGACAAACTTCAAGGCAGGCGAACGCAAAGATTTGCGGCCCGCATACGAAGAGTTCTGCGCCCAACAACAACATTGGCTGGAAGACTATGCGCTTTTTCGGGCGCTGAAAGAAAAGTATCACGGAACTTACTATCTCGAATGGCCGGATGAACTGGTCCAGCGCAGGGAACCGGCCCTCGCCGCCGCGCGCCGGGAATTGGCCGCTCCAATCGACCAGGCCCGTTTTGCGCAATATCTATTGTTCCGCCAGGGCGATCAACTCAAACAGCATGCGCACTCGCGAGGCGTGCGGTTGATCGGCGATCTGCCCTTCTTTGTTTCGCCGGATTCGAGCGATGTCTGGGCCAACCCGGAATTTTTTCTGCTCGACGAACATCGCCGTCCGCTTTTTGTCGCCGGTGTGCCTCCCGATTATTTCAGCGCGCAAGGGCAGTTGTGGGGAAATCCGGTTTACAACTGGGAAGCGTTGCGCGCCACCAGCTATCGCTGGCCGATTCACCGGCTGCGCGCTCTGCTCAATCACGTCGATGCCGTTCGCCTGGACCACTTTCGCGGCTTCGCGGCCGCCTGGCATGTCCCGGCGGGCACGCCCACGGCCCAGTCCGGAGCATGGGTGCCCGGGCCCGGCGCCGATTTTTTTCGGGCAGTCGAGCACGAGCTAGGCGGTCTCCCATTCATCGCCGAAGATCTCGGCATCATTACGCCCGACGTATCGGCGCTGCGCGACCAATTTCAATTGGCGGGCACGCGGGTTTTGCAGTTTGCGTTCGATGGCCACTCCGACAACCCGTATCTGCCCAACAATTTTGTGCACAACACAGTGGTTTATACCGGTACTCACGATAACGCTCCTACGCGAGAGTGGTACGAAGAATTACCGGACGACCAGCGCCATAATTTTTGGAGCTATCTCAAGCGCGCGCCCGGCGATCTCGGCGAAGCGGCTCCGGACCTGATGCGTTTGGCTTGGTCATCGATGGCCGCACTTGCGATCGCCCCGCTGCAGGACTTGCTCAACCTCGGTACAGAGGCTCGCATGAACATACCCGGCCGCGCCGGCGGAAATTGGCGTTGGCGCTACTCGGAAGCCATGCTGACGCCCCAGCTTCTTCGCTGGTTGCAGGAGCTAACGGAATCCTCGAAACGCCTTGGTTCCGGGGCCATCAGCCAAGCTTCTAAACTGCAGTACGCGGGTCTGAACTAGCCGGCGCCTTCGCAGGTTTAAGCCGCGAGCGCCCCATCTTCGTTTGCCGGCTCGCTCTGCGTCGCGGCCGGATTCAACGGTGATTTTCGCTCCCGCGGGATGGAGACTCCAGCATCACAGCGGCCGAACCGGAATCCCCAACTTGCGAATGCGATAAGCCAGCGTCGTACGCTTCATGCCCAGCCGGACTGCAGCGCCCTTCGGCCCTCCCGTCACCCAGTTCGATTCCTTCAGAGCCCGCAGCACGTGCTCGCGCTCCACCTCGTCGAGAGTGCTTAAGCTCGTCGCGCAGGCCGATGCCGTCTCGTGTTTCAGTTCATCCAGTGGCGCGCGCAGCGATGGTCCAGAGGAAAGGATCACCGCTCGCTCCAAGAAGTGTTGCAACTCCCTGACGTTACCCGGCCAAGGATAATCGGTCAGAACTTCCAGGGCACGGGCCGGAATGGTTTCGATGCGCCGGTTCAATCGGCGCGCGTACTTCTCCACAAAGTGGCGCACCACGAGAGGAATGTCTTCGCGGCGCTCGCGCAGCGGCGGAACGGTCAAGGGAAAGACGTGCAAGCGGTAGTACAAATCGCTCCTAAACGTTCCCTCCTCGACCATCTGCTTCAAGTCGCGGTGAGTCGCGGCAATCACGCGGACATCGACTCGCTGAGTGCGCGAACTGCCCAGCCGTTCGAATTCGCGCTCCTGCAAAACTCGCAAGAGCTTCGACTGCAACTCGAGAGGAATGTCGCCCACTTCGTCGAGGAACAACGTCCCCTTATCCGCGACTTCGAAGCGGCCGGGCTTGCGCATAATGGCCCCGGTGAACGCGCCCTTCTCGTGCCCGAACAATTCGCTCTCGAGCAGCCCGGAAGGAATCGCCGCGCAGTTCACTTTCACGAAGGGACGATCGCGCCGGGGGCTTCGATCGTGAATCGCCTGCGCGATCAGTTCCTTCCCGGTGCCAGTTTCGCCTTGAATCAACACGCCGGAGTCCGTTGGGGCTACCACTTCCACGTCGCGCAACACCCGTTGCAAGGGCGCGCTCCGCCCCACGATATCCTTGAAAACAGGTTGGCCGGCTGACTCGTCTTCGCGGTGTGCTTTCTCTTCGTCGCACTCGACCTTCATTTTGCGCAACTCCGCGTGAAGCAGGGAGTTCTCCACCACGATCGTCACCTGGCTCGCGACCTGGCCCAAAAACTCGATCTCGTCGCGGGAGTAACCGGAGCCGCTTCGCCTGCCAAGGGCCAACAGGCCCAGAGCGCGATCTCGCGCCATGAGCGGCGCTACGCAACTGTGCATCGCGTCATAATCGATCCCTTCAGCAGGCGCGTAGTCTTTGGTGAGGTCTTCGAGCTTGCCCGTCCAGTTCGCTGGTGTCGAGAGTACGCGTTCCCACAACGCCTTCCCCAAAGTTCCGACCAACTCCCGACTGAAAGGAATTTCCTCCGCGCTGTCGAAAGCCCTTACCTGGAGGGCCTCATGATTGAGTCCCGTCAATCCCAGCACGATAAAATCTGACGCCATCAACCCCCGAATCTGAAAGGCCACCTGGCCCAGAAACGATTCTAGCCTGGCGTCGTCCACGAACTTTCCGCTGAGATCAGCCAGCAATTTCAAGCGGGCCGCCGCGCCATCCAATTCCGACTGCAGTCGTCGCCGCGCCTCAGTGCTAAGGCTGTTCGCTAATCCCAGAGCCACTTGGTCGGCGGCCAACAACAACAAACGAATCTCCTGCTCAGAGTAGATTTGCGGACGCGAGTTGGCGATGCTGAGCACACCGAAACACCCATGGCCGGCGCGCAGTGGTAGCCGGCAAAGAGATCGGCATCCGATCGCACTCGCAGCCTCTTTCCGGACCCTTGATCGTTCGTCGCGCGGCCAGTCTGGAACCCAGAGTGGCTTTTGCTCCTGATAGACCGACCACAGCGTGGTCTCCTCAATCGGAGCCTCCGGCATCGCCATCTGACCCGCGCCCAACGAAGTCCAATGAACTTCATCGCTGCCCTCGAAAATAATGATGTTCACCTGATCGCACGGGAACGATGGCATGAAGAGCGAAACAAGGTTGCGCGAGAGAGCTTTGGGCGTCATGCACGCGATCGACCGGGAAAGACGGGACACCCGTTCGTAGCGCGCGGCCAAGGCTTCCGACTCGGCCAGAGGCGGTTCGAACGAAAGCGGTGCAAGTTTGCGCGCAAAAGGTGTCTCCGATATCAGGCTGATCTGGGTTGCGCTCATGACGGACTCCTCGCTTCGACGCTTCGATCATGGACCCGGGCGCCTTCGCGCACAACCTTACAATGGGGGGTTTTTCGCTTACATCATGAAGTGACAGGGAGATACCACTATTGAGGAAGGCCGCGATGACACTTGTTTACGATCGAACATTTCGAATCGCGGCACTGGACTCGGGTAGCGTGCAATGGCGAGGGGAAATGGAGCAGGGTTTTGCAAATTAATTTTTTCCCGCCGGAAGCGCAGCGGCTACGCAAACCTCTTCTTCTCTGAGAACTGGATCGCTGGCTTCGACCAGAGGTGTGTCTCCCGTCATGTGCCAGACCTTTGGCGGAGTCGCGTGGATTCTTCCGCGGAGAGGGTCGCCCCGGGAAGTTCCCAAACATCCCTCCCAGCGCGAGCTTCGTCCTTTTCGTACCGCGCGACTCCGGGTAGAACCCGGAATGCACGGTGTTTCGCCGAGGCATCTCGGAAACGGCGACGACTTCAGGAAATACTGCCTGAAACGAATGGCACTCAGAAAGAGCGGAGCAGATTGTGAAGACACTGGTAGCGAGTTAACCCGGCTGCTCCACGTTCGCTCTGAAGAAAGACTAGGCCAACGAACCCGCATCGCTCAGGATTGTTACGACACTCTTTTGCAGGGAATTCTCAGCGGCTCCAAGCAACTCTATCTCGCCGACGATAATTTGTACGAGGAGTCGCCCGCCAAGCCGCCGTCGGCCGGGTACTGGCCCTGATGGGGCAAGTGATCAACGAAAACCGGAACGCCGTTCCCGGCCTGCGCTGCTCCGGCATGGACTCGAACTTTCTTGAGCAGGCCTTGTCCCGGATTCCGCAAGATCTGGCGGTTCAACATCGGCCGGACTTTCGCGTGGTTGTGGAAGGCCAGCCGCGGCAGCTTCATCCCGTGATTCGCGACGAAGTTTATCGCATAGCTCAGGAGGCCCTGGCCAATGCCGTACGCCATGCGCGCCAGCCTCATCGAAGTCGAAGTGGAATACGCCGACATTCAGTTGCGGTGCGTGCGCGTGCGTGACAACGGCTGAGGTGTCGACGAACAGGTCTTGCGCTCCGGGTGCGCCGGCCATTGGGACTCCCGGGCATGCGCGAGCGCGCGGGCAGAATCGGCGCAAGGTGGAAGGTATGGAGGAGCCAGACTCCGGGCGGAACCGAGGTCCAATGAACTCTTCCCGCCCGCGTCGGCTTCCGCTCCCACAGCTACCGCGGGCTAAGATGGATGACTCGATTGAGTTCCCGCATGGAAACAGCGGAAGAGCGGAAAGAAAGGAACTGCATAGCAGAAATGAGAACGCTGACTGCCGGAGCGGAGTCCATATCGAGTCGAAGCGTGGTTTTTAAACTTCGTCAGTTCTGATGCTCATCGCTTTGAGAAACTTACGGTCGCTCACCGATAGCCGCATGAGGGCGGAGTCGCGGCCAGGGATGTCTGCGTTCGCCTGTCTAAGCCGAGAGTGCGGCGGAGCCAAGCCCTGGACGCGGGTATAAGCGGAAAGATCCAGGCAAATCAGAACTGCATATCCTGCACTCTCGACCTCGGAAGCAATTCCTTCAAAACGATCGCTTGACCCTACCGCCTGACTTACGATGGCTTCCAGTTCACGGTAACAGCGACTCCTCTTGATTACGGCGCTAGCCGCATTTCCCAGCGCGTGAGTCAAACGGGCGACTTCCGCAACTGCCGGGGAATGGGGGATGCAGGCCGGCCTGGGCAAGGCAAAAGTGCCTTGTTCAGTTCTGACTCGGATTCTGATGTGCGGCACGAAAGAGCGAGAAACACTGCGACCGTCAGCGCTCAGCTTGCTCACCCAGGATTGAACCAGAGGGTCGCTGTCGATCTCTGACTTGAGCGCCAGAAGAGCATTGGAGAAGTCGGCGTCGCAGCGCAAGATTTCTCGGGCTTCGGCTTCCATTTTTTCTACCAGCGACCGCATCATTTTCTTATCGATCATAGTTCTGTTCCTCTCGTTCTGTTCATCCCGTACCCGTCTGAAAACATCCGGAAACGCTGCCGTCCTTTTCCGTTTTCGTTTTGCAGTTGTTGGTCCAATCCTCGGGTTCGCTTGAGCACGATTGAGCATGCCCCCAAAGTGGGGTTTCATCTGAGTTCGACTTCAGGCGTCAACACATCCGAAAGAGGAAAATTCCATAGCCCTGATTCTGTTCCCGGGTACAAGAAGGAGCGTGCTGCGCACGGCGAGGACATCGCTGGAATGCGGGGATGGAAATTGCTGACTCCGCGATGGCGTGTGGTTTTCTTTCTGCCATCGGCGGCCGGAATCGCGAACGATGCGCTTCTCTGCAGGGCTGTGGATTGAAAGCTGAGCCGCTTCGCATTTGCTTACAAACGGTACTGGCTCAGATCGGCCGCCGTCAGTTGGCTGGCTCGGTCGGATTCGCCGACGGATTCGTTTGCCTTGATTTCTACAAAGCGTACGACCGGGGCCGCAGCTTTCCCCGAGCGGGCCCGGCGCAGAAAGCGCAGCATGTTTCCCCCGAGCACCAGCCCTTCCTTCTCTGGAGGTAAGCCTAACAGTCTTATCTTGTGAAGTTCCAAGCCGGGATGGATCCACGGTCCGTCGGAGCCGAACAATAACGTTCGAGGTCCAGCCCGGCGCACCGCCTGCACCAGGTAATCAAACTGCCGCACAGCCGAGGGGTCGACATAGACGTTGGGGTAGCGTGCAATCTGATAGATCACCTGCTGGTGGGCCGCGCCAATCGTCGGTAAAGCTGCCCAAATGGGGAATGATGAAGTTCACATCGGGATACTGCGGCGCCAGCATGTCCACCACCTCGGGCCGGCTGACCACATCGACGAGTATGGGCAAGCCAAACCTTCTCGCCGCCTCGCAGACTTCCCGCGTCGGCATGGCATCAAAGCCGTGCACTTTGATGCCGCGAAAATCGCGGCGCGGCCATGAGTCTTCAGGCAGGATTTTCACATGCTGGGAAGTGGAGCCGGCTGCTCAATAGTGTGTTACCCGTGACGATGAAAAACACCGGTACTCATTGCGATTTCGGGCTACCCTGGATCGGGGCTTGAGCCGGTTGCTCGGCGGCGGATTTTAAAGAAGCTTCTGGGTGCGCTTCCTTGCTCGGCGGGAGTTCGCTCCCGGGCGAGTAAATGAGAATTTGTACCGTACCCCAGCCGGTGTCGGAGTTGGCGTCCGCTTGCTTGCCCATTCCCAAGGTCTTGAGCTGACTGTCGTCGAATCCGAAGTTCTCCACCAGGTACTCGCGCACCACCATGGCGCGGGCTTCGGTTAACACCAAGTCCTTCTGGGTATCGCCTTCCATGCCGGCGGACACTACGATCACGGCAAATCCGAACTGGTTATTGGCCAGAAATTCCCCTCCGCCGTTGAGACTTTTCTGATTCTTCAGCTTGGCCGAATCCTGCTTGTCGAAGAGTTGCTTTGCCGAATAGGTGAACTGCTTTGACGAAGGGCCCGCTGGCAGTTTTTCAATCTCATACTTGGCGAGTTCGGCGGAATCTTCGTAGCCGCGGTTTTTGAAATATCCGCGCACGAAGAAGCTGTGCTTCAGGGCTTCCATGTTTTCCTGGAAGTCGGTGGCTCCGGCTTGCGCCTGGATCATGGTGTCATGCATGGCGGCCGTGGTTTCTTCGAGGTTGGCGTAGAGCTTTTTATCGTTGACCAGCGCTCCTACCGTCCCCTGGCCGTTGTTGATCTTGGCGCTGATTGAGTCCAGATTCGCGGTCGCGCGGGTGGCGTTCTGAATTGCATCTTGGGTGCTATCCAAAATGTCGCTGGTCTTGGCCAGCAGGTCCGCCATTTCCAAAGGCGCCTGGGTGAGGAGCGTATCGCCGTCGCGCACGTTTGCCGATTTGGCGGATCCAAACGAGATCGCGAGATATTGATTGCCCAATAGACCTTCGGTTTCGATCGTGACTACGGAGTCTTGTTTGACGATCTCGTGGGAGGACTTGGCGAGATCCATGACCACGATCACTTTGTCGCCGGGCTTGTGGGGGAGCACAATGTGGCGCACGGTTCCGCTGTGGACGCCGCCCAGTCGAATGTCGGCGCCGGCGTCGAGGCCCTCAACGTTGTCGAACTGCGCTTTCAATTGGTAGGTCGAACTGAAAAGATACTGCTTGCCGCCGATGATAAAGATTCCGCCCGCCAGGATGGCCAGGGTCGCAATGATGAAAAATCCCAACCGCGCCGCCGTCGACATGATGACCTCCTACGAATGCTTTAGAAATTCCTGAACGAATGCGATGTCGCTGCTCTGCAATTCTTCGAAGCTGCCTTGAATGACGACGTCTCCCTTATCGAGCAGAGCCAGACGGCCGGCAATGGTTTTCGCGCTATGCAGATCGTGGGTCACGACGATTGACGCCATGTGATGTTCCTGTTGCAGCTTGAGAACCAGGTCGTCGATCTCGCCGGAGCTGATGGGGTCGAGACCCGCGGTGGGCTCGTCGAGCAGCAAGATCTCCGGATCCAATGCCAGCGCGCGCGCCAGCCCCACTCGTTTTTGCATGCCGCCGGAGATATCGGAAGGCATCTTGGCCAGAGCTCCCTCCATGCCTACTTCTGCGAGCAGCGCTCTGACCCGGTCGGCCCGCTCCGACTTCGACATCCCCTTATCATGGTGCTGGAGCGGAAATGCCACATTTTGTTCTACGGTAAGGGAATCGTAGAGCGCGGCGTGCTGAAACAGAAAGCCCATCTTCTTTCTGATTTCGCCCATCTGGTCGAGAGCGAGGCCGGCGATGTCTTGACCTTGAATGCGAATCGAACCCGAGTCCGGTTTCTGCAGGCCGATGATGAGTCTTAGCAGGACGCTTTTACCGGTTCCGCTGCGCCCCAATACGGCCAAAGTTTCACCACGCTTCACGCTCAGGCTTATCCCGTTCAAGACTCTCTGATTTCCGAAAGACTTGCGCACGCCATCGACAGCGATAACTGCCGCGCCATCTACCTGGGCTTCGGCTTGCGTCGGCGAAATCTGATCGAGGGTGTTCATAGCAAATCGATGCTGCGAGAAAAATCCTCAGGGAAAAAAGATAATGATCAGTTTTACCAGTACCACGTCGGCGAGGATCACGAACAGCGACGACAAAACCACAGAACTGGTGGCGGCGCGCCCGACTCCCGCTGCGCCTCCCTGAGTTCGCATTCCTTGAAAACAGGCGATCAAACCGATGATCAGTCCGAACACCATGGTCTTAAAGGTGGGAGGCAGAAAGTCGCTGAAATCCGCTCCCTTGAAGCCGCTATCGATGAACTGATGGAACGACAACGGCTCGGCCACGGCTTGGGTAACCCACCCCATGATCAAGCCAGAAAAGTCGGCAGCAAGCGTAAGCAGGGGCAGCATCAGGATGCAAGCTAGAATGCGAGTCGCGGCCAGCAGCCGGTAAGGATTTACCGCGGAGGCCTCGATGGCATCGATCTGCTCGGTCACTTTCATCGACGCCAACTCGGCGCCGATCCCCGCGCCCACCCGGCCACTCACAACCAGGCCGGTGATGATCGGGCCGGTTTCGTGGAGGATGGAGAACACGATGGCGGCGGGAAGCAGTGACTTGGCGCCAAATCGCGTCAAGCTGAAACGGGCCTCCAGGGAAAGAACGATGCCGGTGGCGGCGCCGGCCAGGGCGACCAGCGGCAAAGACTTTGAGCCGATCTCGTCCAGTTGATGAAACAGTTCGCGGAACTCAAAGGGCGGCGTGACTGCGGCCCGCAGCACTTGCCAGAAAAATATTCCGAGGTCGCCGAACCATTCGAGAAAGTGGCGGATCGGGCCTCCGGTGGAAACCGCGGAAGATGCGGGCAGCGTTGAAGGCTCCGAAAGCGGAGCGCCCATGCCTGCCGTCGCAATGCTTCCGGGGCCGATCATGGTTTTGAACTCGAAGTGGGCGCGGCATGCGTATTGTTCAAGTGCATGCGCGTAAGCAAGGAGTGCGGCCCGCCGTAGAGGAATTCCAGGGCGACGTTGCCGCCCACATAGCCGAGCATGGTGTAGTTGCCCATGCGAAGCGCGTCTTTGCCGTTGTAGCGCCCGGGATACCAGGCGTAAACGGCGGTCATGGTACCGGCGTACGGAGCGATGAGCGACGGGAAAGAAAAGACGCGGTGGCCGTCTGCGCCTCGGCGCGCGGTCAAAGTTGAAATGAAGGCATGGCGGAGACGCGGAAATACTCCTTTGCACTCGCAGCGGTAGAACAGCGTGTCTTCTCGAAAAGCCTGGGCCAGTCCGTAGCGCGCGCTGGTACTGGCGGCCGCAATGCCGAAGGCGGAACCGATTCGCAGGCCATACCCCCTGGCCCCCTGCTTCCATTCGGGAGGAGTGTTATACGCCTGGCCGATACCGGCCGCAAAGGCGGCCCCGGCGAGCGGATAGGGACCGAACGCATCGAAGACGTAGTTGCGCAGCTTGATTTTCTGCGTCGGACGAACGTAGGTCAGGTCTGGTTGCGCGGGGCCTGTCGCCGCAATCGTGCCCGGTGAGGCATCGGGCGCGTCGACCAGGGATCGCGCGCTCGCAAACGCCGACAGGATGGCCGAAACTGCGACGGCCAGGAGCGTACTGCGAAGCAGCTTCATATTCGATTCTCCTTGGTCAAGCCGGTCTCCTCAGGTCAATGGAGGTGGCCTGGTATGCGGCATTTCCGAGGAACGGTTTGCATTCTTCACACCGTAAGCGGGCAGGTTCCGTGGTCGCACTGGCAGGCGATCTCGACTTCGCTGGAGCCCGCTTCTTTGCAGGCTTGTCCGCAGTATTGTTCTCCGCCTTGTACCAGGCAAAGGCACGGTACGTGCGCGCACTTAATAGGCAAATTCGTGGTCATGATGGTTCTCCTTTTTTCAGGCTCTCGTTTTCCAATGTCTTTTTAGCGGATGGCCTTCTCGCTGCTCGACTGCTCGAATCCTTCCTCCGCTGCGGATTCCTCATCTTCGTCGTATCATCCAACCGAGCAAGGCGCCGGCGCCGACGCCGACTGCGAATACGGAAACCATGGTCAACAGCGGATGTCGCTGCAGGCGCTCGGCGGTGTCGTTCAAGAGTTCTTCAGCGGCATCGCCACCCTGTTTGGCGGCACGCTTCGCCACTCTCACGCCGTCATCGATCGCATCGGCAATCGCATCGCTTGCGCGCGAAGCCTGCTGCGCTGCTTCGGCAATCTGGTCGACCGTTGTTTCCACTACGCTTTGCGACATTGTCCCTCCCGAGCCTTTCTGCAGGCCGATGCTGAGCGTGTTCCCTATTGGCCGACGACTTTCTCGGCTCGACCGATCCACTTTTGAACCGTTCCGGCATTCTTTTCTGCGTTGCCTTCGACTTCCAGCTCCGGATCGTTTGTGGCTTTTCCGATCTCCTCTTGGACCTTGCCTTTTACCTCATGAAGCTTGCCCGCGGTTCGATCTTGCGTACTTGGTTTCATGTTCTGACTCACTTCCTGTTACAGAATTTGATTTGGCCGGCGCCCTATTGTCGAAGTCCCTATCCAAGGCGTTAGCGGGTCGATTTAGATCCGATTAGATCCGACCGATAATCAGGAGGATGACCACGATAAAAAGTACAAGTCCCAAGCCGCCGGTCGGGGCGTAACCCCACTCCCGGCTGTGCGACCAGCGTGGCAGAGCGCCCACTAGCGCTAACACCAGGATCACGATCAAAATGGTTCCGAGCATTGTGTTGCTCCTTTTCTCGTGCGATTCAGCTTTGTTTATAGGCGTTGCCGCGTTTTCTTACTGGTCAAAACAGCACAGTGACCAAAGAAATGCGCCCAAGGAGGAATGAATTGGGCGCCCCAGTTTGCCGACAGAGGATAAGAAAAGAAGTTAAGCTGCGCTCGACCGGACAGCCGTAGGCGGTCGTCTTCACATAGGCATTGCGGCAAGATAAAAGTGGGCGCGAGTCCAAACCGCGGACTCGCGCCAATGTCTTCATCGACTTCTCATCACTGCTAGGACTTCCTGCGTGTGCAACTGAACGTCGTCAGATTCTACTGACGAGGCTTTTCTTCCGGCTTGGGGGCCTCTTTCGCGGGACGCGGAGCGGGCTGGGCGCGAGCCGTTGTGGCCGCATGGGGCGGAGTCTGCTCGCGAGGCGCGGCTTCCGGCCGTGGCGCAGCTTTTGGACGAGGAGCGGGCTGCGCATGAGCCGTAGTGACAGGATGGGAAGGGGGCTGGGCACGGTCAGCAGTCGGCTTGCTGGACTCGGCGGGTGGGCTGGCCACCTTGGGCTTCGCTACTTTATTCTCGTTCGGTCGAGTTGCGGGCGCTTTGTTAGCGGCGGCCGTGTTCTCTGCCGCGCGGGGTGCGGCTGCTTTGCTCGCCGGTGGCTTACTCTCGGTGGTGCGGGCTGAATCCGCCTTATCTTTAGATGCTTTGTTCTCGGTGGCTTTGTTCTCCTCAGCCTTGCTCGCAGCGGCCTTGTTCTCCGTCGTGCGGCTTTCAGCTGCTTTGTTTTCGGCAGCCTTGTTCTCGGCTGGGTTGTTCTCGGTTGCCTTACTTTGGGCGGCCTTGCTGGCAGCAGCCTTAGTCTGGGCGGCTGGAGCTTTGTAAGGCGCACCCGCGGCCTTGGCCGCTACCACTCCCTGGCCGCTAAACTCGCCGGGCTTCGCCGTTGCGGCGACCGCCGGACGCCCCTGATTCACGGATGCCAGGAGTGCGTGATTGGTGCTCGCGGCTTGCACGTGCTGGTTCTGCATCGGGGTTGGAGGGGTGTGGGGCTGGTTTGTCGCGGTCTCTTCCGCCGCAGTCGGCCGCGCGGCAATTCCGCCGGTGCCGCCGTTGTAGCTGACGTGGTTGACCGTGGTTTCGTTGATTACGGTCTTGCTGTACACATTGTGAATGTCGGTGACGTTCACGTTATTCACCGTGGTGTTGTAGTTGAAGGATCCCTTATCCCAATATCCGCCACCATAGCCGACGCCGCCATAACCGAAGCCGTAGTTGACGCCGCCGTAGAAGCCGACCTGCGCGCCCCAGTATCCCCCATTCCAGGCAAAGGCATTACCGCCCCAACCCCAGTAGCCGGGGGTCCAGAGCAAGCCAGCTTCGGGAGGCATGACCCAGGTGCCCGGAACCCAGAAGTAACCTTCATCGCCATTCGCCCAGTAGCCGGGCGTCCACAAATAACCGTCGGCCGGGACCATGGGTTGGGTGTACACAGGCAGCGCGGGTGGAGCGATCGTGATCGAGACGCCGAACTGCGCCAATAAACTGGCCGGCAGGGCCAGCATGAGAACTGCTAACAACAAAAAGCGGGAGGTGCGCATTTTGAATCACCTTGCCGGATCATCCTTCGCTTGCCCGGTGCAACGTTGCGGCTGCGGGCTGCGTGGAGTGAGGGCGATGAACTAAGGTCCCAGAATTCCACGGATGCTCCGCCCAGTCTGTGCAATACGGCTCACTTTAGGAATTCGGCGAAAACTCATGCCAGCGGCGCTAAAGATCGTCGGCGCGCTGCCGGCGATCGCTGCTGGCATTGGCATCCAGCCAGGCGAGCAGAGAACGCACGCTGGCCCGAGCCAGGGCAATGGCGCAGTCCGCGGCCCCGTAATAAATGTTGAGCGTGTCGCCGTCGGCATCCATCGTGTATCCGCAGGGGAAGACAACATCGTCGACGTCGCCGTGGCACTCGTAATCCGCCTCGGGCCCAAAGATCCAGGAATCGCCGCGCAGCAGGCATTTCGCCGGATTTTCAAGATCGAACAAAGCCAGGCCTAGACGATAGAGGCAGCCCGATGGCGTGTGCCGAACGCCGTGATAAATCACCAGCCATCCTCTCGAAGTCTCAATCGGCGGCGGCGACAGCCCGATCTTGTTGGCATCCCACCAGGCTCCCCGCCGCGCCTCCAGCATGAGCCGGTGTCTGCCCCAATAATGGAGATCGGGAGAATATGAGATCCAGATGTGGGCCCCGAGATTGGTTGCCGGACGGTGGATCAACGCCCAGTATCCATTGATCCTTCGCGGCAAAAGCGCCGAGTCTTTGTCATCGGGCGGCATAATCACGCCGTAGCGCTCGAAGCTTCGAAAATCCTTGGTCAGGGCCAGAGACACCCCGGGACCACCGCGCGAATAGGAGGTATACGTGACGACGTATTGCTGCAGTTCGGGCACGAATGTGATGCGAGGATCTTCGATGCCCCAGATTTCCTCGGGAAATCCCTTCGGGCTGGGCATGAGTGTCGGCTCGCTGTCAATCTGCCAACCATCGACGCCGTTGGCCGAGCGCGCGGCACAGAGATGCGATAAGCCCCGGCGATCTTCGACCCGGCAAAGGAGCAAGGTAGTGCCATCCGCCAGCCGGGTCGCCCCCGCGTTGAACACGCTATTGATGGAGTACGGCCAATCCTTGCTGGTCAGGATCGGGTTGGAGGGATGCCTCAGCAGCAAGGGCTCGTAGCGTGTTTTCGCGGAACTCTCAGGCTCTCGTGTAGCGATATTCATAAGGGACTTTTCGTTGGTTCAGGGTTCTGCAGGGAGCGCATTTCGAGAAGTGAGATCAGAAACGACAGCGTCGATTCCGCACCCTGGTTCTCATTGGCGCGCTCGGGATGAAGGCCGTCGCGGCAGCCGCCGGTGACGGAATCATAAAGAGAAAGCTGGAGGTCGTTGCCGCCCAGAAACCAGTTGAAGGCGGACCAGGCTTGGTCTCGCCATCGGCTCTTGCCGGTGATTCGATAGGCCTGCAGGCATGCCGATATTGCGCCGGCAGCCTCCAGCGGCTGTTGATCAAAGCGGGCCTTTTCGCCGTCCTGGCGATAAAAACCCTGCGACCCGATGGGCATAAAGTGGCCGTCGGCTTCCGAGCGTTGGGTTTCGTTGAGCCAGTCCAACGCTTCGAGGCCCGCGGAGACCATGTGATCATCGGAACTGGCCGACCCGGCGATCAGCAGGGCCTGCGGCAGTCTCGCGTTGCCGTAAGCCAGAACATTCTCAAACCATTTCCAGTCGGGGCGGCGGATCGACTCATACATGGCAAGCAAACGCCCGGCCAGCGCGGATCGAATCTTCTGCGCATCGCGATCGCCGGGGTAGGAATCGAGATACTCCTGAATTCCGAGAAGAGTGTAGGCGCAGGCGCGAGGACTGCAAAACTCCACGACCGCAGGCAGGGATAACTCGAAGAGCCGGCCGGCGGCACAGCGCAATCCCCGATCGCTGGATCGCCCCAGAACCGTGCCCAGCGCCCATACGGCGCGTCCGTGACAATCTTCGGAACCCGCGGCTTGGTTCCATCGGCGATCATAATCGAGAAAGTTTCTGAACCGCCCCTTCGCCGGATTGAAGGCATGCTCGAGGAATGACAGGTAACGGGCGGAGAAGTTTGCCATCAGTAAGTTTGCTTGCCCTCGCCCATCTTCCTCGGGCCCAGCTTTCTCCGGCCCAGCTTTCTCCGGTTGATCCTTTTTCTCCGGTTGTTCCTTGCCTACGCGTTCCAGCATCACCGTGAAAATGAGGGCGCGAGCGTTGTCGTCGGTGGTATGACCCTCGCCTCGATTGGGGACGGTGAAGATTGCATGCTGCAGCACTCCCGTGTCGTCGGTCAGAGCGTTGAGATGATCCAGCTTCAAGTCCGGCATCCGATTGAGCTCTTTGGGTATGGCGCGCGCCGAAAACTGAACCCGAGGATTTTCCATGCGGTCGCTGCGCACCCGCGAAAAACTCTCCATATAGTCTTGCGCGACTCTTTTCCAGATCGTATCCCGCGCGAACAGATAGGCGCGCTTCCGCATGGCGTGGCGGGTGGCGGGAGTATCCAGCAGTTCGATCGTTTTTTGCGCGATCGCGCCGGGGTTTTCGAAGGGAACCAGCGCACCTCTTTGATCGTCCAACAACTCGATTGCGTGCCAATAGGGAGTTGAGATGACCGCTTTGCCCGCTCCCAAGGCGTAGGCGAGCGTGCCGGAAACCACTTGCGCTTCATGCCGGTAAGGGGTGATGTAAATGTCGGCGACGCCGATGAGCTCGGCCATCTCCTCAGGACTGGCAAAGCGGTTGTGGAACATCACCTGCGCTTCCACCCCCACTTCCTTGGCCAGAGCTTGCAAGCTGGCTCGGTAGGCTTCGCCCTCGCGGCGCAGGACGTGAGGATGGGTGGCGCCTGCGACGAGGTAAACGACGTTCTTATGCCTGGACAAAATCTGCGGCAGAGCCTGAATCACATTCTCAATCCCCTTGTTCGGCGAAAGCAGGCCAAAAGTGAGCAATACCGCCTTTCCTTCCACTCCGAAGCGGTCTTTGTGAAAATTAGGATCGAGGAACGGGAGATCCGGAACGCCATGCGGAATCATGTCGATTTTGCGGCCTGGAACCTTGAAAATTTCCTGCAAGAACTGGGATGAGAGTTGGCTCATTACGATGAGCCGATCGGACAATTCCCCAATCTCTTCCATCACTGCCAGTTGGTCAGCGTCCGGTTCGCGCAAGACCGTGTGCAAGGTTGTGACGAGGGGCATTTTTAAGGCGCGCAGCAGATGCAGAATATGGCTTCCCGCGGGGCCCCCAAAAATCCCATACTCGTGCTGCAGGCACACCATGTCGATATTGTTGAAGTTCAGGAATTCTGCGGCCTGCTCATACGAAGTTACGCTTTCCTGGTCCAGTGACCAGCGCACGCGCGCGGGATAGTCGTAGCCTTCCTGCGTGTCGTTAACCGGCAGCGCCATCAATCGAGCGCTCCCGTATTCCCCGGATATGGCGGTGCAAAGGTCTGTGGTGAAGGTGGCAAGTCCACATTGCCGGGGAAGGTAATTCCCGATCACTGCGATTCGGCTGGGCAGCGATGGTTTCACATGAGCTCGCGCGGGGAGCGTCGAAAGTTGCTCCCTCACCAGTGGGTGAGGGTTGACAATCTCGAGGGTGCGGTTGGGAACCACGGTATTGGGTAGCGCCATTTTTCCTGCTCCTGGCGACAACAATTGCCGCAACGAAGTCTTCCGGGAGTCCGCAAGCAGCACTGAGAATGATTGCAATGAGCCTGTCGTCAGTATTCAACGAAAATGGACTTGTGAACTGTTCACTATTGACCATCTTTCCGGTGAGCGGCGCCGTATCGTCTGAGAAAGATAGGGAGATAGATCCACCTGCTTGATAAAACGATGATGGCCGCCCTGCACCCATTCCTGATGTATTCGTCGCGTATTTACTGGCGCAGAATATCCGATACCAAGAAAATCTGTTCGACCAACCAAAAAGCGATTCCTAATTGATTGGGCGAGGCAGGCGAGGGCTGGATAATGACAGACGGCCCCGCCGCCAAAGCGAGCATCAGCCGGCAATCATTGTTTTAAGTCGGTGGCGATTAGCGTGAACTGATCCAGCGCCGCCTGCAAATCCTCCGCGATCTCGGCGGCGATCACGTCAGGTTCGGGCAGATTGGCTGAGTCTCCAGGATTTCGTCTCTCAGCCAAAGGATGTCCAGCCTCAGTTTGTCGTGCTTGAAGCAGCTCTTCATAAGCGAAGCACTGAACTCTTCTCTCACAATCTGAGCGATATCGTCGGCATGGCTGTCCTACCTGGCGAAGATCAATGTATTCGGAACCCGGGCGCGCCCGGGGCGCGCCCGGGGAAGATCGCTGTAAACAGGCGGTCGCGGAACGTCGGAATGATGGTACAAATCTGGTCCGTCGCCACTACGTCGCGGTCGAGCTGCTCGGCTTAGCTCCTAAGATCCCGTCCTCTTCGCTTGGGCGCGTGGAGGAACGCCCAATACCGCCGCAACTTGAGTCCCGATCGGGGACCCGAGCCCAGTGCACGGATCCCAGCCTGGACCGGCTGAATAGGCGCCGTTGTTGCCAGAGGTGATGTCATTGAAATCCGCCGCCGTGCTCGCGCTCGGGTAAAGCAATGGGTTCACGAAGCCAACCGGCTTTCCGATGCTCTCGTTGATGAGCGCGATCAATCCAGCCCATAGGGGAGCGACAGCGCTCGTCCCCCCAATCACATCGGGACTCCCATCGACAAGCGTTACGTAGCCGGTGGTCGGGTCGGCATCGCCGGCCACGTCCGGAACACCTCGACCTAGATTGTGATTGGGATTGGCAGAAGCGGGTACGCCGGCCTCATTCTGCCAACTGGGAAGCGGGAAAAAGTCGCTGATGCCGCCTCCAGTTGCGCCTTCATTCTTCGCGAGTTCGTTCCACACCGTTTCGCTGCTAATGGTATTACCTGAGGCGACCAACTCAGTGCCTCCACATGCCAGCACATTAGGACTCGATGCCGGGAAATCCACATGGTTCAGGCCATCTTTTACCCCGTCAGTCGAGCCGTCATCTCCGGCGGCTACGCAAACCGTGACACCCATTGCGGCCGCGGACTGGAATGCCTCATCCATGGATGTCATGGCCTGCGGTGTCCATGAGGATTCGGGACCACCCCAACTGATAGAGACCACAGACGGGTTATTCGTGCTGTCGTGCACCGCAGTGGTAATCGCATTCAGAAAGCCAGCGTCCGTATTCTCAGCAAAATAGACGACGATCTTTGCCGCAGGAGCGATCGACCCTGATACTTCAATATCCAACATGACTTCGCCATCCGGGCCGTTCGGGTCTCCGGTAGGATTGTTGCTGCCGTTGCCGACCGAAACCGCTGACACGGTGGGCTTCTCGGTCAGCTTGAGCTGGCTCCAGTAATTGCTTAGATCGGTCGCGTTATAACCTCCCCCCAACTCGATCAGCGCGATACATTCACCAGACCCATCTGCATTTGTGGGGAAGTTGTATAGAGTGGCGACTTGAATCGGCGTGTAGGACAAGGTCACGGCAGCGGCACGGGCGCCACCGCGCCCCTGCCGCTTACGAAAATGCGGCTTGGCTTGGGGTCGATTATCCAGACCAAAGACACCCTCGACCACGTCCTGCAGTTCTGCCGGAAGGTGGACGGGGCCTGTGCGTCCGCGGTATCGGCCGCTTGGGCTTTCGTATTCCTTCAATTCGACGCCAAACGCTTCGTTCATGGCAGCAACAGACCCGGAGAGAATGACGGTCCGACGCGCCGGGCTTCTTTCCTTTACCGTGAGTTTGTGTTGACGGGCAAATGATTCGACGCGAGCAATGCTGTTAGCGTCCGCACCATGGCGTTGTTCGAATTCTTTGCGGCTCAAGATGGTACGTTTTCCGATCGGTTCCGTGAATTCAGCAGCGTTGACAATCGGCTTCTTCCCGGCCCGAGAACGCAAACGGATGGTCACGTCAACCGTTTCGTTGGGCTTGGCTGGGCCTATCTCTCGTGCTCCTTCTAGCGGAACACGCTCACTACCGGCAAGTGGCAGTTGCTTCTTCGGAGTAGACATAGATCTCCTTTCCGTCGGGCCGAGTCGAGTGTCGAAGAGAGCAGGACAGCGTCACCACAGCAGATCTTTCGCGAAACTCCACCAAGGAAAGCAGTCCAGCCCGCTGTAGTCTCTGATTCGTGCTAGCCCGTGGATGGCTGGAAAGTAGCAGTAGACCGGTAACAACGCAAGCTGTTTCTTGCGCCTGTTACGAAAGGCGAACACGGTTACTTGCCAACACTGGCAGCCGGAAGGATTCCAGCGTTCCGAGTAGGAACTTGGGTGCGATTTGATCCGCGAGCCGTAGCGCGATAGCGGCGAAAAATGTGACCGATTCGGGCTGTAATCGACCTCCAAATTGCGGCTCGATTGAGCGCACCTATTGCACCAGACGGTAAAGATCCACACCTCCGTTGTAATTGGGCAGATAGATTTGGCCTCCGTCAATCACCGGAGGGTCAAACTTATTAAACAGAAACGTGATGGCAAAGCGTTCGGAGTCCCATAGAACCTTCAGCGATCCATCGGCAGCCAGGTGGACAGCATCGTAGATGAGCAAACGTCCGTTCACCACGTGAGCGTTGGCATCACCGTACGGGATTGTGCAGACAAGGATCGCTGAATTGGGATCTGCTCCATTGCTTGATCCGGAACAAAACCCACCTGGCATTCCTCCCGGAGGATTCGCCCGCACGTCCGCGCTCGCGAATTCGTTGCTTTGCGCAATATAGGTTAGATTTCCCGTTGAGCTGACGGCCCATTTATGCAATTGGGAATTTTCGCCCCAGGCGAAAATCGTCCACGACTGCAGTACCGGGTCAAAGAACTGCACCGGCGTCATGTGGAGATGTGCCGTGTCGCCCCATGGAAAGAAGTTCAATGCGCGGGGATCGGTTGGACAGGGATCAACCGGCCCCGGACTCATAGTCAGCCAAACAGGCGGCGCTACCAGTTTTGCACAGTTCGTTTTAGGGTTTGCGAGATCGGCAGGAGTCGTCCCGCCAAGGCCCGCCGTTTTTATCGGATAGGCGATTCCATCCTTTCCCGTAGCAATGCAAACGCCAATCGAGAAGATGCAGGCCGGACCCGCCGATCCCCAATCCTCATCTGACCAATTCCCGGAGGCCATCTCCGGAAACACGAGGACAATTGGGGTACCTCGGTCGCCGATCATCTCCAACCGTTTTGCATTGTTCAGCGCCATGTTCATCCCGCCCCCAACTGGCCTGAGAGCTTCTGAGGGAGCACTCACTCCGGCCAGCTTTTCGGCTGGCGCCGCCGCCTGCCCGCTTCTGACGAGGTCAGTCCACGGCGTCCAGTGGTCTACCACCTCCAGCTTGGCAGCAACTCCTCCCGAAGCAGGCGTGTATTTCAGTTTGAGGAACGATTCACCCCACTGACTCGCGCCGTCGAAATCCCCATTACCCGTGAGCACGTAGAGAAAGCCCTGCGTGTCCGCAGCGGCGCCTTGGCCAGCCATCCAGACGCCGGCACCCTCGCCCGCTGTCATTGCCAGCATCGCGCTTACCGTGTTGCTTGCCACATCGAAGGCAAAGCAGTAGCCAGAAGCAACCCCGGCTTGAGTTTCGAAGATCGTCCCCGAGCACCCAAATACCGTTTTCACACCCGCGACATTCGTCTCCACCAGAGAGGATCGCTGTTTGCGCATCGTCGCGTTAAAGTCTGGTTTTCCGTTCGGTCCTTGGATCAGTACCGGTGGAACCACTTGTTTTCCATCCGCCACGTTCAGCACGAACATGAAGTAACGTCCCGTTTGCGGGTTGCCGGTTTTGTCAGGCGAAACCCAGCAAACTTGGTAGAGGCGCTGCGTGTCGGAGTCGATCACGCCGGTGGAGATGCAGCCCCAGAATTGATTGATCTGATGGCTGTCGATATTTTGTGATCCCGTGATTGGCGTTCCCAGCGTGACCTGCCAGATGGCAGAGCCATCATGTGCGTCAACTCCACGCACCACATCCGCCATCGACGGAAGCACCATGACATCGCGGGTTCCGCGCGCGGTCTTTACATTCGGCAAGATGAGAGGTTGCGCTTCCATACCCCGCGCATCCCCGACAACTGGAATAATAGTCGCTCGGATAATCCCCTTGGATTCGACCGAAGCTTGCGTGAGTGTCGTCTCGTGCTGATTCCAACCGCTTCTTGAGTTATCCGCAGAGCGGGTCAGCCACGGCACCATCGGCGATTGGGACGCGCCGTTCTCAATAACTGCGAAAAGGAAAGTACAAATGAGCAGGCATAATTGACAGAGTTTCATAAATCCTCCCATCAGGAAGTCACAACGCCGAATCGCACAAACGATTGAGCGGAAACACCCTTCAGTCTGTGCGACCAACGACTTGGACCTGTCGGACCGTTGCAGTTCGTTCGCACGGAACCCGCCACGAAGCCTCCCGTCGACCGACCTTCGCAGCTTCAATGTGGCGGCGGCCACCGTCTGACGATAGCCGCCGCGCGTAACAGCAGATCAGCTCACTTCCACACGGAGGGAGGAACAATAATGTCGTCGGCGGGCACAAGCGTATTCACCGAGACATGCGGCCAAGTCAGCGTCGCAAAATTCAGCAGGACTGTCTGGGAGTATTGAATTTGCGTGAACGTAACCGTGATCTCGCGCTCCTTGTCCAAATCAAACGGCGGTGTGACGGAGAACCTCGGCACGTGCTGACCAGGAACGCTCCGTTTGGCTTTAATCAAAAGCGGCGGGTCACCCACCCGATAGGGGCCCACCTTAATAACCTCTTGGACGGTTTCAATCCAGAAAACGGCAGTCATCTGCGTGGCCTGAGCGTTGGGCGCGGTGGCCGCGGCCTGGCCCAGCAGGAAGGCAATGTTGTCGGTTCCGCCGCCGAAGAGCCCCACCGGAGGCGGCGGAGCGGTGGAAACGAAGATGGTGGTGGTGTTGATAATGTTCTGCTTGCTAATGTGAGCCCGCAGCAGACTGTTGGGGTCGTCCAGCATCGCCTGCGTGATCGTGCCGCGTGTGATGAACGGGCCCAGATCCTGGGGGATTCTCGGTGTGTTCGGATTGCTGGCAGTCTGGCTGGCGAACTTGATTTTAGTGGCAGGGTTTGCCGTTAAGAACGGCGTAATGTCCAATGTGGCGATCGTTGGTGGTCCAGGCTGCGCGGGCGCGACCAGTCCCTGAGCCTCGATCGTGGTCCCGTGAGGAATAGATGCCATACGCGTGATGGTTTCCCCTAGTTGGGGAACGGTAGTTGACGGTACGTGAATCCAGATTCCGGGTTCGACGTGAATCCCCACACTTTCGCCATGGATCGTAATGTCGTTGATGGTCTGCAGATAAGGTACTCCGTTGAGGAAAGCGTCGGGCTGCGCCGCTGTTCCGCGGTTCGGAACCGAGCCTAGGCTTGGCGAGAACGAGAGGCTCTCGGAGGTAAGGTTCAATTCCAAAATGTTGTCGCGAGGAGGCGGGGGTGGGGGAACTGGATTCGGGAGGGGTGTTGGCGTAGCGGTGCTATCGGGTCGAAAGATGGTGTTGAAGCCGTTCCCGACCCAATCTCCAACAAATGCGGAGAGTGGACCGAGCGGCGGTGGAGGTGTGGGTGGGACGGGCTTAGTATGATCCGGGCGAAGTTGCCCAAACACGAAGTCACTGGGCAGCTTGATGGATGCTCTGGGGTTCGTGTCGCTCATTTGTAATTCTCCTTCTTAGTGAACGGTTCAATTGCTGAGTAAAGGTTCTACGAAAGCCTAAAACTGCTATGTTCGTCAACGCTGCCTGTGCTGCGAGGCGCACCTATTGAATTGTTGCCGAGGTAGCCGACCGGGAAGTTCTCCCGCGTGCAACCGTAATGGGAGCAGGTTCCTTGCCATCTTCATCCGCATCGGAAATCTCGATAACCGATTCCTTTACACGCTGTTCACGATTTTTTCAGCGAATAAAGAGTTAGCGAACTGATGTGCTAACTATCGCGTGGGATAGAGGGCTATCCATTCGGATAGAGCAGGCTCTTATGCACCCGGTTCGCTCACCGATACCCTCCGTGATATGCATTTGAAATTACCTCCCATTGACCTCAATGGATCCTTCTTTGGATGGATAGTGCTGAACGGTAAGTGTAAGAGCAAACACATACTTGACACATTGAATCCGCAGCGCCACTTGATCGGCAAATTCTCAGGCAGCAAGTATTCGTGCCTTCGTCCAAGGCGGATTACTGCCGGTTAGCCCGTGATTCGCGGGGTCGCTGGCTCGATTTTCACAAGCTGACCTCTCATTACTCAGGCGGTCCAATGGTCGACATCAAGCCCCAAGCCGGCGCGGGCTTCCAAAGAGACTACGCCAGCGAAGAGGAATTCGGAGACACATGCTTCCTTGTATGTGCTCTCCCTCCGAAACTACCAAGTAGTGTTCGCCCCGATCTGGATATGACGCGAGCCGCCGGAACCGCCCGGCCGAAGGTCCAGCACCGTCTCGCCCGGACTAGGCTTCGCCAATGCAGTCGGGTTTCCGCACCCTAACGAGGCCAGAAGCGCCTAAAAGCGGATCTGCGCTTTCAGTTGGATCATGCGGGGGGAAACATCGCCTCCAAGGCCAGATCCCAGGATGCTAGTCGGTGGCATCTCCATCGTGCTTATCTCTCCGAACCCTGGGTCCGAGCTGTCGTTGTTGGGCGGGCCGAAGTTTGGGTGATTGAAAAAATTAAAGAATTGGACACCAATACCCAATACCACTTTGTCTCGACCGACAAGGCTCGTGTTCTTCATGACCGTGAAGTCGGTATTGAAATAGCTCGGATAGCGGAAACGGTTGCGTCCTTGAGCGAAGGAAACGGCACCGCCTGAACAGGGTCCCTGTGAAGTTGGCAAGTTCCCGGTATTGAATCCTGTTTCGCAACCCGTTTGCACGAAATCTGCATTTGTATTGGGTGTCGTTGTGCCGTCCGGCCGCGTCACCAATTGCGGCGGCCAACAAGGATGCGGGAAGGGTGGGATTACGGCTCCCGCTCCGCAGGAGTGGGACCCGCTGAGCGGGGCAACTGGCACAGAGTAGATTGTTCCATCGAAATTGTTCCGAGCCAGGTTGCCGGATTCTGCGAGATCGATCACCGTATAGGGAAATCCGGTTCGGGCGAAAATCGTTCCCGAAACCTGCCATCCCCTCACCAGGTAATCGGGGCCGCGGCCGTGGAGCATGGTCTTTACCGGGAGTTGCCACACATAGTTCGCATTGAAGGAGTGACGAACATCGTAATCTGCCGCTCCGTAGCTGCCCCGCAGATTAAAGGGGTCTTGGGGGAATTCGGAACTGCCTGCAGTGAATTGGGCTAGGCCGCCGTTGGAAACTTCATCCAGAGCGTGGCCGTAGGTGTAGTTTGCCTGGAACAAACCACCGCCGAAGCCAGCAAATCGTCGTCGGAAGGAAACAACCACGCCATTGTAGTTCGAGATTCCCGGTGTCGCGTATTCAGTGACGCCACTGAAACGAGGGTCGGCGCAGGGCGGAACGGGCGGGCTCGCACAGACTGTGGCTGGAAATGGGCCGAATCCGGAAGCATTGGCTGAGGGATTTTGCACGAACTCATGAATTCCGTGATTGCCGTAGTATCCGAGAGTCACGGAAGTGTGGGTACCAAACGTCTGCTGCACTTCCAGGCTCCACTTCTGATACTGGGGTGAACGGGGATTATTAATCGCAACGATAATGCTGGGAGGGAAGAAGTAAGGATCTGACGCTTTGATCTGAGCAAGGTTTTCGCCGGCTGCAAACCCCTCGACAAAGGCAGCATTTGAGGCGGCGGCTACTTTAAAAAGGCTGTTGGTTTCTTCCGGAGCGAGATTGTAGGCGCCAAATACGGTCACGCGGTTAACGAGTGGTGGATTGTCAGAGAAAGGGGTTCCGAACCCGCCGATTAGCTCGTAAAACAAACCGAAACCGCCACGTACCACGGCATTATGCGAAACTCCCAGCGGTTGCCAAGCGAAACTGAATCGTGGCCCCCAATCAACAGCATCCTTGTGAAAGAAAGCTTGTTCACGTTTCGAGATCGCCTGATTGTAAGGCTGTGCGGGGTCGTGGCTGATCGATTCAAATGGTCCAGATAATTCAGCAAAGCAATCGTGAGCACAGACCGGATTCGATTCATGTTCCACCCGCAGGGCGAGAGTAAGGGTCAGGTTGGATTTTACCTTCCACTCATCCTGCCCATAGCCCGCAAGAGTGTAGGAAGCGAAGCGCTGTGCCAGCTGCGTGGCAAACGATTGACGCAAGCGTGTGGAGTCACTCTGTGGAGATGCTGGGTCCACGCCTCCGGAATAAAATGCATCGATGGTTTGTGGAATGACATCTCCGACGGCGTTCTGCGCATAAGCTGAGTTGCTCAAATATGCTCGCAGGAAATCTAGACCGAATCCGAACTTGTGCTTGCCCCGAATCTTCAGGAAATCATCGGCGATCTCGTACTGCGTGAGCCCTCGGCCGATGGGATAGCCATAGATGTAGTCAAATCCTCCCAGCTGCGTGAATGGCCCACCGGCATTAGACCAATCCAGGGTGGTCGGAAAAGCAGCCAGGGTTTGCGCCGGGTTGACAACGCTCGTCACCCCATCCTGGTAAATACCCGCCAATAGGAACTGGTTCGCGGCGGTTGTTCCAAATGTGTGAGTTTCGCTCAACTGGGCTTGCCACCATGGCCCGCTGTAATAGACGTTGAAAACTGAGCTTATGGGGTCGACGACAATGGGTTGACGGCCATTGTCGTATTGGAGGAGGAAGAAAGCACGATCGTTGGTACGGATGTTCCAATCCATACGGCCGGACACAAAGGATTCACTCGTCGGCTGCCCAAGTGTTGTCTGAAAATGGATTGCGCACGGAAGGTTCACGCCGAGTTGCCCTTGCGCGGTCTGCGGACCGATGAACACACCAGTCGGGCTTGCGTCGAGACAGCCGAGAGGATCGGCGAAGCTCCCGGGGGTAGCCGCTGCTATTCCTGGGGTTTGGTTATACAGACTGAAGATTTGCTTGTAGAAAGCATCGGAAGCGGACGCAGACCCAAAGATAGAATCGATATTGGCGATGGTTGCTGCCTCGAACTGTGGGCTCGGGAGAACCACCTGAACAGGAGAAGGCAGCAAGACTCGCAACCCTTCGGTATCAAAAAAGAAAAAAAGCCTATTCTTCTGGATGGGCCCTCCCACCGAAGCCGCCCACTGATTGGCGATATCGAACGGGCGAGGATTGCCGAATGC
>JBEKWC010000036.1:0-49620 GCA_049513475.1 Candidatus Sulfotelmatobacter sp.
AAAAAGACCCTGTGTCGCAAGCGACAGACGAAACCGTCCCACAATTGCACACCGGCTTGCGTTGTGGGTCAGGCGGGTTTCGCCTGTCATTCCCGTGACCCTCTCACACACAACGCGACCCCGGGAACAGAGCGCGACCGAGTCGGACCCGCCGAGCAGCGGTGACCCACAGATTTCTCCGACGAGGCTTCTTTTTGAACCGCCGCCGAGAGGCTCCCTTAGACGGTAGAAGCCCGCGAGGTTGAACGGGACGTAATCCCCATGGTGCCCTACGGGCGCTACGCGGGATCGTCGTACGAAGGTTGGATGCCAGTCATCAGACCCGCTACTGCGCCCCGGTCGTCGCTTGGGCACGGGCGGCTGCTTGAGGCTGCGGCCATGGGGGCGTCTGGGGCGGTATTCGGTAGCGCCAGTATGGAATGCGCTCGTAGATGCGCAGCATCATTACGATGCCAAAGCCGTACCACCAGTCGGCTACGCCTACGAGTAGGCAGGCGCCGCAGCTCAGCAGCAAGAGAATCGCCAGCGTCTTCAGCCTTTTTTGCCAGCTGAGGCGGTCTTTCACAGCGTGGCTGGTGACTTCTCCCAAAACCGGCGCTGCCAGAAATTGCAGCGCTTGCGGGGCCACCGGATATTTCCCTGCGTGGCTCTGCCAGCGCTCCAAGGCAGCGCACAGCGCCTTGCCCTCGGCCTTTATTTTCCTTGCCGAACTCGGTTCACTGGGATAGAGGCTAAAGGTGCCCTCACGCCCCTGCTCGGCATCACGCCAATCGAGATAGACACGTTCACTGTTCCACCAGCCGGGGGCGCTTTGGCCGATGCGGATCTGCAGCACCTGCTCGGGCCTAAGCGCGAAGCGAATTTTGTCCCCCAGGTAGACCATGCGATCTTGCAGGAGCCAGACGAAGCCTTTGTCCCAGTCGTAGCCGGAGAGGTAAATGCGCAGGACCGGGCCGGGAGCAAAGCTGGCCAGAGTGGCGTTGCGGCCACGAATCTGGATACCTTCGGCGGCGAATTTGTGGGCGAAGCGCTGGCGGATCTCCGCGCGGCCCCGCAGACTCAAGTGCAATCCCAGCAGCACATAGGCGGCCAGGATTAACAACGCACCCATACTGTAGGCGAGGAGCGATGCCGGGCCGTGCAGGTTAAGCCGCTGTACGGCCCACGCCACCAAGGCTGGCGGCAGCACGTTGGCTCCGATCAGGAGCCATTGATTATTCGTGGCCCGAGTGACCGCAGCCATGGTTGACTCCACGCTCCTGGCACTGGAGGGCACCGCATAGTGCTCGTCGCCAAGCGCGGGAGTCTGACCGCATGCTTGACCAACAGAAACGCTATCGCGCAGCCCCTGCTCCTCTTGCGCATGTTGCTGCAAGAGTTGCTGTAGCCGCTCTGGCCGCACGTTCCCGACCTGCGCGAGGTGCTCAACCCGCTTCAGCGTTGTGGGATGAGTGAACATCGATCCCGTGACTTTGCCCCACTGAATGGGAGTGAGGTTGAGCCGGCTCACTTTGAGCAGAGCCGTGATCATGGCTTCACTGTCCCCGGCTAGGGCGACCGCGCCTTCGTCGGCAACGCGCTCGAAGCGCCGGGCCAGAAGATAGAACATGCCCAAGCCGAGAACGATCAGCACCAGATCCAGTTGTGACCAGGCCGCAAGTTTCGGGCTCCAGCGATGCCATGTCATCAGCAGATCGCGATTGCCGCCGCTGGCGGTGAGAAGCAGTCCGCCAATCCATCCCGTCATCACCTCCCAGGCTCCGCGAAAGATCGAGGGAAACAGGATCACTCCGATCAGCGTAAAGGTAAGCTTCTTGGGATGGCCGTGTCGAAGATGAGCGAGTTCATGCCCGGCGATGGCGTCGACTTCGCGCTTGGTCAACCTCTGCAGGAGGTAGTCGGTGAACATCACGGTCTGGGCACTGGTGGCGTAGGCATTGGCGATTTGCATTCGGCCTGCCCTCAAAACGAATACCTGCTTGATTTGGACCGTGGCTCGCTTTGCCATCTCGAAAACCCGGTCGCGCAATTCGCCGGTGGTGAGAGCTTCGGGGGCAACGCCAGAAATCTTGATCTTGGCGCGCACGCAAAGCACGCGCGAAACATAGGCGGCCAGCATCAGGGCTGCCACCCACTTGCCGGACGAACTTATGAAATTCAGCGCGCAGCAGAAGAACATCAGGGGAAGGAATTGCACCCCCACGTCCAGCAAGCGCTCCAGCATGAACTGGCGACGCGTCCATTGATTTCCAGGGGGCTGATTGCCGCGAAATTGCAAGAACACTTCGTAAGAAAGAAAGAGGCAAGTCAGATAAACAAACCAGGGCGGGACCATGATGACCATGGTGCCGGCGATGGCAGATTGCCATCCGCCGGCAGGCAGACGGAATGCGATCAGATTCTGCAAACCTTCGCGGAAGCTGGTGCGCGCCACCATCCAGAGCAGCATGGTGCCGTTCAAGCACCACTGCAGGGTTTTGAAATAGCTGAACCAGGCAGCGGTTGGGTCTTGAAGAGCATCTTTCAGAGCGGCGCGGCGCATCCACAGCATCAAAAGAATCGGCAGCAGCAGAAATCCCGCTGACATGGCGCACTGCCGCAGCAAATCTGAATTGCGGTAGCCGTAGGCGAGGTGGAGCGGCGAAACTACGGTCGTTGCCGAGAGCGCGTAGCGGTAAATGAGGAAACGATCGGTGTTGCGCGCATCACCGCCTTCGTGATTTGCCTCGAGGCCCTCGGAACTTTGTTCCTCAAAAGCCGATTTGGGCACATGCACGCTGACGTATAACATGTGCTCTCCCGCCGCGCACAAAGACTCGGTGAGCGTCTGTAGCGGCAAAGTGCCGTCGACTATCCAACCGTTGGCGGAGAGCGCATGGCTGCAATTTGCCTGCAGCTGCTTCTGCTCAGCCTCCTCGATAAACTTCTGGTATTTCTCCCGTTGCTCCGGCTTCATGGAGGCGAAGCTGCGGAATGAGCGGAAGTCGGAGTGGTGTCCGAAAGCCTGCGACGGGCAACCTAGGCTCTGTGCCAGAGCCGCTTGAATCAGTTGCCAGTCGCTGGGTGTCTGGTCGAGAATCAGAGAGACTTTGGCATCGCCGCGGTTGTTAAAGGTGAGGTTCAGGGAGGCGGTGCGCTTGGCGGAGCCGGCATCGTCCTCCACATCGTCGCCTTGAGCGAGGCAGGTGGGAACGGTCCACAGCAGTACCAACGCTGACGTCAAGGCGAAGAAAAGCCCGCGCCGCCAGAAAATTCTCCTCGTCTGCTGCATCAACTGTCGCCTCCAAGCGAGAGTGTGGCCGCCTGATTAAAGGGAGCTTACGTCTGCTTTTGCAGGGGCGACAACATAACCGCGGTACTCGTGGCCGCACCAGCAGACCATGTACGGCTGCGCTACGATGGGGCGCGGCGGGTGCACACTCAGGTTGAATCCGGGGAAATGGCAGCGCACGATGCGCAGCGTGGGACTCCCCCTGTCGATGGTTTGCAGGTGCGGCGCGTCGGTGCGCTAAATGTTGCTAAATGTTGAAAATGTTGCCGAAGATATTGCGTTCAGCACATTTTCTGCTAGGCTAGGGGGCATCGGGTTTTTTTCTGCTTGTGTTCCAGAGCCGACGGAACTCCGTTGGGTGCGCCATGTCCAAAGTGGTCGATCAGGAAGTTTCTGTACTCTCCTCTTGCAAACACGGATTGTACTACCTCACCGCCAATGACTGGAGTCTGGTGGCCGACAAGGCCAGCCGAGTTTATTTCGGTCGCGGCGACACCATCGTTCACAAAGGCCGGAAAGCAAATGGGGTCTATCTGTTGCTGAAAGGAACGGCGCGAGTGCAGATTGCCTCGCGCGTCGTGCGACCGGAGATTGGACCGGGTGAGATTTGCGGGGAGATGTCGTTTCTCGAAGACGCTCCGGCCAGCGTGAACGTGGTGGCCAAGCAAGACGTGGAAGCTTATCACCTGGACCGGCCGACTTTGGAGAGTCTGTTCGAGATCTTCCCTCACCTGGCGTCGCGCTTCTATCGTTCGCTGGCGATGAATTTGTCGCGACGGTTGCGCGAGTTGATTGGGCCGGATCAAGGTTGAATCGGGATTAAACCGAATCGGGCGCTCGTCGCGAGACCCACCTTAACGGCCCTCCCCGAACTGCTCACCTGCGACGATATCGACAGCCGAATTCTTTGTGAACTGTACTTCGGTGCCATGCCGCGGCCCGAGTTGCTTAAAGACAAGGTGGGGCGCGGCGGCTAATACTATTGCATCGCTGAGGGGCCCAGCCTTTGTCCACTTTGGGCTGGCGGGAACGTAGGCGACGATCAAAAAATTGTCGCTCGAACGCAGTAATCGTAAAGACTCCGCCTGCGGCAAAAGTGCCGCCCATCTGCAAACTCGAACCCGCGGTCAGGGCGCCGGTGGTAAAACTCACGGTTCGCATTAATTTCGTGTCTCACTTTTGGGGTGCAGTCCAGAGTGCTCCCCCTATCCCGATCCTGTTAAACCCACCACTGCCCACTCCCCGCTGCATTCTCAGGCCGCTTCCGACGTTGCCCTTGCTAACCTCAAAATTACCGCAGTAACCCTGCTTTGGGGATTACCGTTGACGGTCCGGGAGAGGGTCCTTACATTCGACAGAGGGGGTGGTATGAAAGATATTCATGAAGTGCTGCGGCAGAAGCAGACGAAGTACGCCCAACTCGGAAAGCAGATTGAGATGCTCCAGCAGGCGGCGGAGAAGCTGCGGGAAGTCGCACCTCTGTTGGCGGAAAATGACGACGAGGATAACGCCGTCCTGATGGAAGTCGACCTGCCAGCGGGGCATTCCGATGCCATGGCCGCCAAGGCCGGAGCGCCGAGTGCAACCGGCTCGGGGCCTAAAGGAGTGCGGCCGACCGCGCCGCGTTGGCCATAATCTCGCCTCCACTGAGGCGGGGAATTTCGTCATGACCCTTCTGGCGTTATTGGTTTCCGCAGACGATTCCGCATCTGAGACCCTGAGCCGGGTTTTGCCGGCGTGCGGGATCATAGCGGAGCGCGTTAGTGACGTCTCCACCGCGATCTACCGCCTGCAACAGCAACGATTCGACGCTCTGGTCGTCGACTTCGCCGAGCCCAAGCAAGCGGTGGAAGTGCTGGAAGAAGCGCACCGTCTGAATCCGGCAAACCCGCCGGTTACGGTGGCTCTGGTCTCCGGGATGGCGACGGTGCGCGGCATCCTGAGCCTGGGCGCTCACTTCGTCCTCTATAAGCCCATCTTCGAAGAAAAAGCCAAGGCCGGACTGCGAGCTGTGACCTCCTTGTTGAAGCGGGAACGGCGGCGCGCTTACCGAGTTCCAGTGCAGGCTGCGGTGGAACTCAGTTTGCCCGATGACCGTAAAGTCGAGGGCATTCTTCTGGATCTTAGCGAGACCGGCATGGACGTGCTTACCGCGCAGCCGCAGACTCCGGGAGCATTGCTGAATTTTCGCTTCCGGTTGGCCGACGGAGGCCTGGAGATCAAAGCTGGCGGACAGGTGGCATGGGCGAATCCCAATGGACAAACCGGGGTTCATTTTCTGGACTTGACCGAGGAGACGAAGGCACAACTCAAAGCTTGGCTGCATGCGGCGGCCGCGAGCAAGGGCGCCGGGGTGGAAGAGACGGTCCCGCATTGCAAGCTGACCGACCTGAGCCTGGGTGGCTGCTATGTCGAGACCGACTCGCCCTTTCCCGAACATTCGTTGGTCGATCTTTGCCTGCGAACGGAAGAGTTGGCGATCCACACGGAGGGCATGGTGAGAGTGACGCATCCGGGCTATGGCATGGGAGTGGAATTCCCTTCCCGCACGCCGGAGCAGCGGGTGCAGGTCGAGCACTTGATCAATTTTCTGCGCAGCACCCCTGCGAGCAAGGTCGAGATGGGCGTTTCTCCGCGCAGCCTGACTGCGGATATGAGCCAATTTGAGGGCGCGCCCGGCTCCAACCAGGCCGATCTGCTGGAGGATCCGCTGCTGGAACTGCTGCGCCAAGGCGTCGAAATGCAGGAAGAAGACTTCCTGGCGGAATTGCGACGGCAGCGGTCGGGCGAGCCGGTGGCCGGCTAACCTTTCCTGCAGGAAGCACCGCGTCGGTTTTGCTAGTGCCTCAGTTCGTCCTTCGGTTCCGCCCCCCTTTTCGACAGCGTCATCCCCGAAACCCGGTCCACTTCAGCGGGGCGAGGGATCTGTCGTGCGAGCAAAGGCATTCGCCGTGAGAGATCACTCTCTACGCCTGAAACACGGCTACGCTCGGGATTGACGCAAACAGAACTCAACGGAGCTCTCGCGGGAGGCCTGGACCTGTATCTTGCCCGCTCAACGCCAGCCTTCCAGAATTATTCAACACTTATTCAACGAAGAATCCCCGATTCTGGGGTATGATCGGGACATGCCTTATATCTTGGAACACCTCTCGAGCCTTCGTCAGGAAATCACGGACTTGCGCAACATGAACGCTCGCTTCGTGAAACGCAGCGAGGATAGCCAGATTGACCAATCGGCCGTGGAGATGCGCGCCAACCGGCTGGCCGAGATCAAGAAAGAATTGTCGAAGATGCTCAATCGCCCGGAAGATCCCGCGGTGTGGTGGGAAAAAGGAAGCGGGCGGAATCGGGTCGCTTAAGGCTCGAGCTGTGTACTAGCGCCGGCATCCTGCCGGCTGTCCTGAGGGCGTCCCGCCCCCGGTCGCCTGCGGCAAGCAAGCCCCCCCTTAACCTTCGTTACGGAAACAAAGAGAGCAGCCGTAAGCGGTGCCCCCCCCGATGGGGTGCCCGCCGTAGACGCTCGCTTCGCTCGTTGGACAGCCGAGGCGGCCCGTCCCCACACGGCGCTGCCGCAGCTAATACGGGCCTATGATCCCGGCTACGTGGCGAGACGAGGGC
This sequence comes from Candidatus Sulfotelmatobacter sp., assembly GCA_049513475.1. Taxonomy (GTDB): domain Bacteria; phylum Acidobacteriota; class Terriglobia; order Terriglobales; family Acidobacteriaceae; genus Sulfotelmatobacter. The sequence goes on from JBEKWC010000036.1 coordinate 6,893, forward strand.
GTGGGCGCCCGCGCCACACTGGCATCGCTCAAGACTTCCAGATATTTCAGGCCAGTGCCGGTGTTGAATAGAACGACTCGGTCTTCCGCTGTGAAGAAGCCTGTGGCTCTCAGCTTTTGATAGGCAACCAGCGACGCGGCCCCCTCGGGGGCGGCGAAGATTCCTTCGACGGTGGCCCAGTGGCGAGTCGCTGTTAGGATCTCAGCATCGGTTACGGCTAGAGCCTGGCCTCGGCTTTTTTTCAGGATATCCAGGATCAAATAGTCGGCGTACGGCTTCGGCACTCTTAAGCCAGAAGCTAACGTGGTTGGGTGGGGCCACATTTCGGCCCCGCTCCTACCTTCATCCCATGCTTTAACTATTGGAGCGCATCCTGCGGATTGCAGGCCGATCATGCGCGGACGCTCCGGGCCGATCAATCCCAGCTGCTGCAGTTCTTCGAAGGCCTTCCACAGGCCCAGCAAGCCCACTCCGCCGCCGGTGGGGTAGATGATTCCGTCGGGGAGTTTCCATTCCAGTTGTTCGGCTACTTCGTAGCCCATCGTCTTCTTGCCTTCGACGCGGTAGGGCTCTTTGGTGGTGGAGACGTCGAACCAGCCTTCTTTTTTCCAGGCGTCGGTCTCTTTTAGTTCAGCGACTTTGCGCGCGCAGTCGGAAATGGAACCGTCAACTAGCGTGACCTGCGCTCCGTAATAGTCGCACTCGACGCGGTTGGCCAGCGGAACATCTTGCGGCATGAAGATGCGGGCTTCGAGTTGAGCGGCGGCGGCGTAGGCGGCGAGGGCTCCGGCGGCGTTGCCGGCGGAGGGGATCGCAAGCTTTTTGAGGCCGAAGTGGCGGGCCATGGTAACTGCGGCGGAGAGTCCACGAGCCTTGAAGGAGCCGGTGGGATTCAGGGCTTCGTCTTTGATGTAAACGTTCGGAGATTCGCGGCTGGGCAGCATGGGTGTGAAGCCTTCGCCGAGAGTGACCGGCGTGGCCTCAGGCAGCACAGCGGCATAGCGCCACATGGTCGGAGCGAGCGGCAGTAGCGAGGCCGGAGAAAAAGTTCTCTTGATCGTGTCGAGATCGTAGCGGGCGTAGAGGATCCCGCCGTCTTTGAGGCAAACAGTTTGCGGGCGATCGGCGGGATAATGCTCGCCGCAGCGGGTGCATTCGAGGTGCGTTAGGCGCGGCACGGTGAGAGTTTAGCAGTTCTGAAGTTCGGGGCTATAGTGCGGCAAGAGTTTTAACCAGGCCAAGATGAAGAACGTCGGAAGAAGATTCCGCAAGGCCGACTTCATCCCACTTCATCGATGAGGATAAGGTTCGCGTTAAGCGCGAGGCCAGAGCTCGAATCCTGGAATTCGTAAAGTTGGGCACAAAGTGGAGGCCGACTTTGTAGAGGCGGTGAAGAAGTGAGGCCGGATACAACGAAGGCGGAGCTGAAGGAGAGGCTTACGCAGTTTCACGCTTCCGTGAGCGAGAGGCAACAGCGCGCGGTCTACCACGTCGTCGAATTTCTTCCCGGCGTTCTTGAATCGGCGGCGCTACCTTGCTTGCGCTACTTCGAGCTGCGCTTCGACCGCTTGGTCGGTGGGACTATCCCTTTTTCAGGACGCTCCTGCTCGATTGGGTCGGAGAGATGGTGCAGCGGCCTGTCATCTGCCGATGACAGTTGCGGGCCGGCTTCTGGCACGGTCAATCCCTGCGCTGTGTTCATGGCTTCGTTATACGTTGAGCCGGATTTCGCCGCGGCTACGGCAAAGATGCCGTGGGGTGTGCCGCTGCTGAAGGCCGTGGCGATGTAATCGCCGACCATCAATCCATTTTGCGAATTGGGCAGCCACTTCAGGTGCATGGGGCCGGCTAGCTGCACGGCTGGGTTCCAGGTGGTGCCGCCGTTGTGCGAGGAGATGTAGCCGACGTAGAGCTGGCAGGTCGCAGTTGAGCAATTGCTTTGCGAATAAAAATAATAGTGAATCGCAATGTGCGCGCTGGCGCCTGAGGTAGCCGGATCGATGCCGATACCGGGGATGAAGTGGTCGACGGTGCTGGTGGTGGCGTCAATGGGAATGCGCGCGACCTTCGACCAGTGAATGCCGTCCGCCGAAGAGCTGAAGACCAGATCATTGGTAGAACAGTTGGAGCGGAAGCGGCAATCTTCCCACACTACGAAGACGTTGCCTGCGCCGTCGATCGCCGCGCTGGGCAGAGGTCCGCTGCGAATGCCTCCGGCATCGATGTGGGCCTGAATATTCGAGACGGTAACCGGCGCCGACCAGCTTACGCCCCCATTGCTCGAGCTAAAGCAAGAGATGCCGGAAGTCTCCACAGGCACGACTACCGTGCCGTTCGGCTGGACGAGCGGCTGCCCGCCGATGCCCTGAGCATTCTTGGCCGTCGCGGTGGCTGCGCCCCAGGTCAGGCCGCCGTCGGTGGAGGTGTTCACGAAGATTTCGTCGCCATCGTTAGGGTTGTCCCACTCGACGTAGCAGTTGCCGTAGAAGGGGCTGGTTGAGGTGCTGTCGCAGACAATCCAATTTTTGTCGGAGCTCGAAACCTTGGGGCCGACATTCACAGGATTATCCCAGGTGAAGCCGCCGTCGGTCGAGCGGCTGACCACGACTGCTGGAGTAAAGCCCGAGTTCAAGATGGGCAAAGTGGCGATCATCCACACGCCGTGCTTGGCGTCGTAGGCCACGGCGGGATCGCTGGCTGCGTCGTACGGGCCGCCGCCGTTACCGGTGGTCAGGCCAGGGAGAAATCCGTGGGACCAAGTGCCGCCGCCGTCAGTCGAAGTGGCCCAGCCGGTAGCGGTCGCGCCGCCGGGGACGATGCGTCCGGTTTGAAAAGCGGCGACCTGGGTGTTGCCGTTCGAGAGCGCATGCGGCTCGACTTCAGTAGCATGCTGGCCGGGACCCACGGTGAAGGGATCGGAGCTGATCTGGGTCAGCCTGACGGGAGGATTTTGCGCGATTGCGATGGTGGCCGCGGTCGTCCCAATGAAGAGTGCGAAAGCTACGCGGACAGAGTTCAGGTTGCGGGAGCGGTAGAAAACGCGGTCCATCAGGATTGTCCTTTGGTCCGGTAAGTATCCGGAAGATAGCTGGTGTAAAGTTGTTTTCGAATGGCAGGGGGGTAGTCGCGATCGCCGGCGATCATCGTTGCCTTCGCCGTTAGGCAAGATAGCGCGGGTCGTTGCGGCATGTCAATGTGAAGGATTCTGCGATGGTGTCGCAATTTTGCGATGTTTTTCGCCTCAGCGGCGTCGGCTTTTGCCGATAGTGGCGAAGGCCTTGCCTGCTCCCGCGCGGCAGGCGTGACGCCAGCCGGTACGGCGGCGCTACTCCGCGTCTGCGGATCGGCGTGTGGATCCAGAGTTACGGAGCGGGGTCACGCACGAATGTGATGGCAACCTCGTCGCGGTAGATCGGCTGCCAGGCTGGGGTTTCAAGGACGATGTTGGCCAGAGCCGAGTCTTTGGGGACGAGTATGCAGCGAACGTCCTGCTGAGTGAGGAAGTCGCTCCAGCCCGGTTGGACGTGAGTCATCTTCAAGTAAGACTTTAAGTATTGCTCGCCGTAGAAATCGTGGCGGTCGTCGATGACCACTTTCACTTGCGGATAGAGGCGGTAGATCAAGTATCCGCCCCAGTAATCGGGGGCCAGGATCGCGCTCTGCCCCGGATGTGCCCGCAGATAATCTACGGCCGCTACGGGAAAGCGCTGGGCGCTGAAGTGGGCGTTCATCAGGCGCGATTTCGCGAGCGAGCCTCCATGAGCCGTAGTCGCGCAACAGAGCGCAACGCCCGCCAGCGGCCACAGATGGCCGGTGAGGCTCAATTCCACGGCTTGCATGCGCTGCAGGAAATTTGCGAGGGAAAGCCGGCGAGTTAGGTGCAGAATCGCGTCCGATAGCCACGGCCCGGTCACCAGAGTCAGTAACAAGGATGCGACGGGGATATTGCGTGACGCGTAAAGGCCGGAGTACACGGCGAACAAGACGAGCAGGAGCTGACTCGGTCGGATGCGCCGGCGGGTTGCGCTCCGGCTCTCCGCCGCCAAGCCCACAAGAGCCAGCAGTAACAAAACTGCAAAGCATTTTTGAGCGACGCCATGAAAATTCGGCGACTGAAATTCATCAATGTGATCCATGAGAAAGCGGTTGGTCAGATAGCGGTAGATATGAACGTGCAAGTGATAGCCATAAGGATTGACGAAGGTCGCGGCCACTGACAGGCTGCCCATGATCGTGAGAGCGCGGACGAGGCGCCCTGCTTGCAATTTCTGCAGAGCTTCGTCGAAGCGATCTTCTTTCAGCCTGAACCACTCCCACACCGCGTCGAGCCAGTAAATCGCCAGCAGCACGAAGCCGACGAGAAATCCCCCGTGCAGGTTCACCCACGAGAGCATCGAAAATGGCAGGATGTTGAGGAGGTCAAGGCGGCGGGATTCGGAGTAGGAACGAGGGAACGGAAAAGCGCCGGCCGCGGACTCCAGATACACAAACCATATCAGCGTAAACAGCCAGCTGAGGACATGCGGGCGCGCCAGAAAATGAATCATCGAGGCCGACGCCGACAGCAGAATCAAAACCACCGCCGCCGCAACATTTGTGCCGCGGCGCACAAGCAGGCCGAACGTCCAGGCGAAGGTGGTCGCGATGATCAACGCGGTGAACAGTACGACTCCGTTTAATCCCGCCTTGCGATCGAGCCGGCCGACGATCACATCGTAAGACCACTCCCAGGCGAACCACGGCTTGCCCGACATGGTGGCCGAGAATGGATCGCTGCGGGGAACGGCGTGATTGGCCAGGATCAGTTGGCCGGCGCGGATGTGCCAGCCGATGCCGGCGTCTCCGAGCAGGCGCACGGACAAGTTCGTGAACACGAGCACGCCCAGAAGAGTCAGGAAAACCAGGTCGGAGGCGGAGGGGAGCAGCCAACGCATCCAGCCGGAGCTGAGATGTTTCGAGGCGGGCAGCGATAAACCTGCGGAAGTTGTGGAACCAACGGCCATGGCGCGAATCTTATAGAGTAGCGGAGCGAACCGCAATCACATGACGAGTACCGGCGGTAGACCACGGGTGGTAATCGTAGGAGCGGGCTTCGGCGGTCTGAACGCCACGCAAAAGCTGGCTAGCGCCCCAGCACAGATCACCGTCATCGACCGTTCCAACCATCACACCTTCCAGCCGCTGCTGTATCAGGTGGCGACGGCGGGTTTATCTCCTGGAGAGATTGCGGCGCCGATCCGGTCGATTCTTAGCGGGCACAAAAATGTCGAAGTGCTGATGGATGAGGTGAACGGCTTCGACCTCGAGCGCCGCATGGTGCGGACCGCGGATCAGGAAGTGAGCTACGATTTTCTGATCGTCGCGGCCGGGGCGAGCCACGCCTATTTCGGCCACGAAGAGTGGGAAAAGCTGGCGCCGGGTCTGAAGACCGTCGAAGACGCAACGGAGATTCGCCGCCGCGTGCTGCTGGCTTTTGAGCTGGCAGAGCGCCGCGCCAATGCGGGCGGCGGAGTCGATCCCTTGAACTTTGTGGTGGTCGGAGGCGGGCCTACCGGCGTGGAGTTGGCGGGAACGCTGGCGGAAATCTGCGCCCACGCCCTGGCCAACGATTTTCGCTCGATTGAACCGAGCCGGACGCGTATTCGGCTGATTGAAGGCGGGCCGGTGGTTCTGCCGGCTTATGCCGAGGATCTCTCGCGCAGCGCTCGCTCGCAGTTGCAGCGACTCGGCGTGGAAGTGATCACGTCGAAGATGGTGTCCAACATCGAGCCCGGAATGATTTCGATGGGTGACACCAAGCTCAAGGCAGACGTGATTCTGTGGGCGGCGGGCGTGGCGGCTTCGCCGCTGGGCAAAAAGCTGGGCGTGCCGGTGGATAAAGCGGGGCGGGTGCAGGTGGAGAGCGACCTGAGCATTCCCGGGTATCCGGAGGTTTTTGTCATTGGAGATCTGGCCGCGCTCAAGGACAAGTCCGGCAAGTTGCTTCCCGGCGTTGCGCCGGTGGCGATTCTGGAAGGGCGATTCGTGGGCAAATTAATTCGCCGCAGGCTTGAGCGTGGGCAAAGCCCGTCGGCGACCCGCGAGGTCTTCCACTATTTTGACAAGGGCAGTCTCGCAACGATTGGACGGGCCGCGGCTGTGGCTCAGTTTGGCAAGATCCACATCTCTGGATTCATCGCCTGGCTGACTTGGCTGTTTGTGCATATTTTCTTCCTGATTGGCTTTCAGAACCGCGTGCTGGTTTTTATCCAGTGGGCCTGGTCTTATTTCACCTATGAGCGCGGGGCGCGGCTGATTACCGGCAGCACCGACTTGCCGGGGTGGTCGGAGGCGCGGCTCGAGAATTCTTCTCCGGCTTCCGCGAGCGAAAATAAGGTAGAAAAAATCACGGCGTGATTCGCGGTTTGAGCGAGAATGGTCTTAGCCGGAATTGGGTTATGAAGAGCCATCTGATCTGTCGAATTGCGGTCTTGATCGCACCAGTTCTCTTCGTTTTCGCCCTTCCTTCTGCCTGCGCTGAAGTTCTCAAGATTATGCTCAACGACACGATCCAGCCCGTCACCGCGGAATATATTGCGCGCGCCATTGACGAGGCGCATCGCCGCAACGATCAGGCTTTATTGATCGAGATCAACACGCCCGGCGGGCTGGTGGAGTCGACGCGGGAGATTATCGAAAAAATCACGGCGTCGCCCGTTCCGGTGATCCTTTATGTGACGCCGGGAGGCAGCCGCGCGGCTTCGGCGGGATTTTTTATCCTGGAATCGGCGGATATCGCCGCCATGGCGCCGGGTACGAATACGGGCGCGGCGCATCCGGTGACGCTCGGCGGCGGCAACGTCGATGAAGTGATGAAGCAGAAGATGGAGAACGATGCCGCCGCGCTCATGCGCTCGGTGGCCGCCCGCCGCGGACGAAATGTAGAGGTTGCCGAAAGCACGGTGCGGCAATCGAAGTCCTTTACCGAGCAAGAAGCGCTAACCCAGCATTTGATCGACTACGTGGCATCGAACGAAGACGATCTCTTCCGGCAGATCGAGAGCAAGAGTTTCAAGCGCTTCAACGGGCAAGAGGTCACGTTGAAGCTCGCCGGCCAGCCCGTGCTGCCCTTCGGCATGACGCTGAAGGAACAAATTCTCGATCACTTGATGGACCCCAACATCGCCTTCATCGTTCTGGCCATCGGGGCTCTGGCGCTTTATGCCGAGTTCAATCATCCCGGGGCGGTGGTTCCGGGGACGGTGGGGATTGTTTTTATTCTGGTCGCGGTGTTCGCTTTGAATTTGCTGCCCACGCGCTTTGCCGCGCTGGTGCTGATTCTGGGCGCATTTGCGCTCTTCGCTGCTGAAGCCAAGTTTGCCAGCCATGGCGTGCTCACAGTCGGCGGCATCGCTCTGATCACGTTAGGCGGGTTGCTGCTGGTGGATTCGCCGCTGCCGGAGATGCGAGTGCATTTGCTCACGGCGCTCGGAGTGAGCATTCCGCTGGGGGGTATCACGGCTTTCCTCATGACGCTCGCGGTTAGAGCCCGGCGCAACAAAGTGGTAACCGGCGTGGAAGGGATGGTGGGAGAAGCCGCCGTGGCGCAGACCGCGCTGTTGCCGCGAGGCAAAGTTTTTGTGCATGGCGAGCTGTGGGATGCAGTATCCTCCTCCAACTTAGCTGCCGGAGAGTCCGTGGTGGTGCGCCGGGTCGACGGCTTAGTGTTGTACGTTGACCCGTGGGCAGTCGCTCACCCTGCGCCCGCCACCGCCGTTCTTTAATGGGAGCGCGCACCAGCGCAATCAACCTCCGGCATCCGAATTCCCTGCCCTTCTCAATTCCCTGCGTTACAATCCGCGTTAGACGCAGTGTGGGCCTCACGCGTGGAGGTGTCGATGGAGTTTCTAGGCGTAAGCGTTGGATTCGTCACCATTGTCATTATCGTGGTTGCTCTGTACGCGCTCAGTTCCATCAAGATTTTGGCGGAATATGAGCGCGGGGTGATTTTTCGCTTTGGGCGTCTTTACCATCGCGCCAAGGGGCCGGGAATAATCTTGGTGCTTGCTCCCATGGACCGCATGGTTCGAGTTTCGCTGCGCCAGGAAGCGCTCGAAGTTCCACCGCAGGACATCATTACTCGCGACAACGTTACCCTCAAAGTGAACGCAGTTATTTTTCTGCGAGTGACCGATCCCAGCAAAGCGGTGGTCGAAGTTTCCAACTACGTTTATCAGACTTCGCAGTTTGCGCAGACCACGCTGCGTTCGGTGTTAGGCGAACAGGAGCTCGACGAACTGCTCGCGCACCGCGAGAAGATTAATCTTCGCCTGCAAAGCATTCTCGACCAGCACACTTCGCCCTGGGGAGTGAAGGTAACCAACGTCGAGGTGAAGCAAGTCGACATGCCGGAATCGATGCTGCGCGCCATGGCCAAGCAGGCCGAGGCGGAGCGCGAAAAGCGCTCCAAGATTATTCACGCCGAGGGCGAGTTCTCGGCGGCGCAGCGGTTGGTGGATGCGGCACATTTGCTGGCTACGGAGCCGGTGAGCGTGCAGCTTCGCTATCTGCAGACTTTGACGGAGATCGGGGTCGAGAAAAATACCACCGTTATCTTTCCCGTGCCGGTGGATTTTTTCTCCGGTCTGCAGAAGCTGTTGGGTTCGGGCGGCGGGGATGCGACACCGCCTCCGGCGAAGGCGGCTTAAGCACGGTGCTGGGGGTCTTGCAGTGGACATCGCGCAGCGGCTGAAGCCGAGCGGCTTGAGGCCGGGCTCTTTCAAAGCTCCGTGAGCCTTCTGCGGCAGGGAGTGTTTCAACATCTATGGCAGCTACAAAAGACACGGAAATCACGCTGGGCACAGCGAAGTTGCTTTCGTTATTCTTCGGTCTGGTGATTGTGTGCGCAGTGTTCTTTGCTTTGGGCTATACGCTCGGGCGAAAAAGCGATAGCGGCTTTCCCGCCGTGGCGGGAGCGGCTGCGCCCGCAGGCTCCAACCCCGTGAAGCCGGCTGGGTCCATGGGTACCGGATCGGCAGCGCCGATGACATTTTACAAAGCGGTGGAGCAGAAGTCCGCCGATTCGCAATTAACGCCTGCGGCCAGCGATGCGGCGTCGGGTGCATCCGCCGGCAATTCGGCGAGCGCGCCTGCGGGAGAATCGGAAACCCAGGCGGCCAAGCTGCCCGATCCCATGGCGCCGATTCCAGGGACCGGTTATTTTGTGCAAGTGGCTGCGGTCACCAAGCAAGACGACGCCGACGCGCTGGTGGACGCGCTGAAGAAAAAACAATATCCCGCATTCGTCGCGGGCAATTCCGCTCTCGACAAATATTTTCGCGTGCAACTCGGGCCCTTTGGCGACATTAAAGAAGCCGAAAGCATGCGCACCCGGCTGATCAACGACGGCTACAATCCGATCCTCAAGAAATAATCACGTCTTCGCGATTTTCTATAACTTCTATGAAGGCGACTTCGCTGTTGAACCGCCGTGTGATGTTTAAGCTGCGCGGCATGGACCCGCTCGACTCGACCGTGCTCAAGCAGGATGAAGGCGGGTATTGGATTCGCGGCGGGACGCTGGCCGGACATCTCAAGCAGGCGAACTGTTCTCTTCCGGAAAGCGACGTGCGCTACCTGGAGTTCTCGCGGGTGGAATGGGTGCGGGCTACGCGCAAGCGCGGATGATCCGCAGCCAAGCTTTTCCATTTGATCCAATCATCGCCGGAGCGCTGCCGAAAAAGGATTCGTATTAGGGCATCGCTTCAGCGACGCCAAACCACGGCCAGGTTGGAAAGGCTCTAGCCACTGCGGGTTGCCCGGTCCCAGCGGCTTGAAGCCGATTTCGACGCCTCACGCCCCCAGCGTCATGCCTGAAAGCATGACCTGATACGGATCCCAGTCGGATGACCATCCCGTAGATTGACAGGTGTCGATTTATGAATTATTCGTAATCCACGTATGACGACTCCAGTGACTTCTCTCAACCGCACCCTGCCTGCGATCGCCGATCCGACGCGTCGGCTCATTTTGAGTACGCTTAAGCAGCGCGGCAAAGCTTCCCCGAGCGCCTACGGCGCGGGAAAGAACGGATGGTGCGCCGGGGGTATCGAAGAACGCGTGCATCTGTCGCAATCCACCGTATCTCATCACATGGCAATCCTGACAAAAGCGGGGCTGGTGACAGCGGTGAAGCAGGGGCAATGGCGCTGGTATCGGCGCAACGAAAAAGCATTGCGGCAGCTGGTGAAGAGTTTGCGCGCCGAGTTGTAGGCGGATTTAGCTGGCGGAGGCGGCGGCTGCGTGTGTCTCTTGCAGTAGGCGGCGGGCTTGCGCGATCAGATCGCCGACCTCGAAGGGTTTTACCAAGTAAGGTATGTTTTTCTCCTGCAGGAACGCTCGTTCATCGTCTTGCTCTACGCCATTCGAGAACGTAAACAAAATGTGCTGTTCCATGTGAGGACAGTTTTGCAGTAGCCACTCATGGGCTTCTTTGGCATTCCAGTCGCCGGGCAGCTTGGCGTTGATGATGAGGGCGTCGAAGGGTTCGGAGAGCAGACGGATTCTCACGTCTTCGCTCTTGGTCGCGGTCACCACTTCCGCGCCGGCGCCGGCGAGCACGTCGCGCTCAAACTCCAACACGGCTTCCTCTTCCTCGACCAATAACACGCGGCCCTGGATTGCGCCCTCGCGCCGGGGCGCGGGCTGCGCCACGCCGGGCGAGGCTTCGGCCGAGACGGCCATCGGCAAGCGAACTTCCACCACAGCGCCGGCCGCGGCGCCGGCTTCCATCGCGTTGTGCGCAGTGATATCGCCGCCATGTTCTTTCACAATGCCATAGCAGATGCTGAGTCCGAGGCCGGTGCCTTTGCCCACATTCTTGGTGGTGTAGAAGGGATCGAAAATTCTCTTCGGGTCTTTGATTCCGGGGCCGTCGTCGGCGAATTGGGCGCAGACGTCGCCATGCTCGCGGTACACGCGAATTTTGAGTTTTCCCGAGTGCCCGGTCTCGAGAATGGCGTCGACCGCATTGTTGATGATGTTCAGAAATACTTGTTCGATCTGATGGGGATCGGCGATGACCAACGCGGGCTCCGGCCAAAGGTCCTTCTCGACGACGATGTGATTGACCTTGAGGTCGTAGTCGCGGAGCGCGAGCGTCTCATCCATTACTTTGCGGATGTCGACTTCGTGGCGCTCGGGCTTGCGCTGGCGGGCGAAGGAAAGCAGATTCTGCACTACGCGATGGGTGCGCTGCGCCTGCTTGAACATTTTGCTGACGTAGTCCTGAGCGCGGTCGTTCAAGCCTTCGCTTTCGAGCAACTGCGCGTAGCCAAGAATCGCGGTGAGAGGATTATTTAATTCGTGCGCCACTCCGGCGATCAACTGGCCCACGGCGGACATTTTTTCGCTCTGCAGCAACTGTTCCTGAGTGCGGCGCAAATCCTCGTAGGCCTTGCAGGTCTCTTCGTAAAGGCGAACTTTTTCGATGGTTGTGGCTAACTGGCGGCTGATCGCCACCAGCAGATTTTCTTCGCCGCTGGAGTATTCGTGCTCGCCGAGGCTGCGCAGGCCCATGAGTCCGATGGGAGTTTCTTTGCCCCAGAAGAGCACCCACACCCAAGAGCCATCGTTGCTGGAGCGGATGAACTCGGCTACAGAACCGGTGAGGTGCGGAAGATATTCGGCGGTGAGAACTTCGGCGCGAGAGCGCGTCACCAGATCTCCGAAGCCTTCGGCAAAGGTGATTTCGGCCGGGCGGCGATGGCTGCGGCTGCCCGGCCCCCAGGAGGCGCGGCGGCGATACGTGGGAGAGTCGGAGTCCGAGACGTACACGGCGCCGCTCTCGGCCGCGAACAGAGAAACCACCTGCCGGAGAGTCAGGTTCAGAATTTCATCCAGATCGAACGACTGTGTCGCGACCACCGCCATGGCGTTGAGCGCGTTGAGTTCGCGGTTGCGGCGGCGCATTTCGTCTTCGGCGCGGCGCTTCTCGGTGACGTCGAGGACAAAACCCTGATAGCGCTCGATATTGCCGGCGGCATCGCGCGTGACGAAGCTGCTTTCGGCTACCAGCAGCAACGATCCATTCTTGCGCCGCATGGTCACCTCGAAGTTGCGCACGTAATTTTGTTCTTCGATGTGCGTGCGAAAAGCTTCCCGCTGGTTCGCATCTACGCGGATATCTTCGTTCAGATTCAGAGTGAGCAATTCTTGGCGGCGCTCGTAGCCCAGCAGGCGCACGAAGGCGTCGTTGCAATCGAGCAGGCGGCCTTTGGGCGTGGCGACGTAGACGCCTTCCTGCACTTGTTCGAAGAGCAAACGATATTTTTCTTCCGCCGAGCGGCGCTCGGTGATGTCGCGAACGATGTGGATGGTTCCCTTGCGCGCGCTGCCTTGCTCGCTATAGGAAGACGTGGAAACCGCGGAGAAGCCGCCGAAGCAGGGGTCGGGGCCTTCGCTGATTTCTGCGCCGCCGCGGGCGCAGTAGGGGCAGCCCGTCCATTCGCCCAGGCCGTGCGGCAAGACGGTTTCGCAGGTGCTGCCGATTACGTCGGACGAGGATTGGCCCACGTTTTCGAGCAGTACCTGATTCGCCTTGAGGATGCGAAACTCGGCGTCGTGGGCGAAGATGATGTCGTGCACCGAATCGAAGGTGTTTCTCCATTGGCGTTGCGATCGCAAAGCCTGTTCCAGCAGGCGGAAGTTTTCGATGGCGATTCCCAGTTGGCGTCCGCAGGTCTGCAGGAATTCAACTTCCTCGGGAACTAGCGTGCGTTTGGTGGGACGGCCAAGCAGCAAGAGGCCGACGGGATCTTTCTTGCCCAGCACTGGCAACAGAATTAGGTGACGAAGCCGTTCCGCTTTGAGCAGCGCTTTATCTTCCGGATTCGTGACCCCTTTGGCTGCCAGTTGCAATACACCTTGCTGCAGCAACAGCGACGTGTTCTCGGAGAGTTCCACGGTGCCGGCTTGGCGCAGAAATTCCTGGGAGACGCCGGCCGCATGGGTTGCAACCAGGTGCTCGCCTTCCATGAGGCGGAACCACGCCGCTTTGCTGCGAGTAAGCTGGCGCAGATTTTCCAGGAGTTCGGGCAGCATGGCGCCTTGCTGTTGCGCTTGCACGATGCTATCGATGAGGGCTTGCAACGTGTGCAGCCGGCGGGCCCGGGCGCGAGCCTCGGTGAGCACAATCCAGAACATGCTGAGGCCAAGGGCAACATCCGCGATAGAAGATACGACTGACGGCAGCAAATGATCGAGGGGAGGATAACTCAGATGCTGCCACATCAGAAACGAGACCAGCATCCATGGCCCCAGCTCGCGGCGTCCTCGGCGGGCGCGCACCAGAGTAAAAGACGCTGCCAGGAGAATAATTTGATAAGAAAATTCGAGCAGGCCGCGCAGGGCGGGCACATCGGACCAGAACAGGGCTCGAGCGGCTGCGAAGCCAGCCAGGCTTAACCCCACCGCGGCGAGCGGGCCTTGAGCACTCTTCTTTCCCGTGAAACGGAAGATGGCGCTGGTAAAGAGACTCATCGCGAGCACGAAGGCAGCTTGCTCGACGGCAACAGCAGCGCGCTGCGAGAGCTGCAATAGGGCGCCATGAGTCGCGCTGACGCGCGAAACGATCAACAGCGCCCAGCCTGCGCTCCAGGGGAGAAGATAGCGCTCGCGCACGGACAACCAGAGCAGCAAAGAGGAGGCGTAGACGATCAGCAGCGCCCACTCGGCGGGTAGGAATGCGGCGAGTGCGGGTTGCGCGACTGTGCTCCAAATCGTCCAGATGGAAGCGAGCATCGTGGGTTGTGGGTTGGCAGATCGGCCCAGCCTTGCAGACGCGACGCGGCCAGACCTCTGAATACCACGCTTTTGGGGGGATGGGGTGCGATTTCAGGACCTGGGTGGTTACTTCCGGCACATTCCAGCTGGCGTAGAATCGCCGATAGTATCCCTAACCCACAATGCCCGACCGCATCCTCGTAGTAGACGACGAAGAGGCAATCCGCGAGATTGTCTGCGCCATACTCTCGACCGCCGGCTATAGCTGCAAGCAAGCTTGTTCGGGGATGGAAGCGCTGGCTCTGCTGAACTCCGGCGAACAATTCGAGCTCATGCTTTCCGACTTGATGATGGCGGACCTCGACGGCATTGGATTATTAGAACGCTCCAAAGAAAAATTTCCCGACATGCCGATTGTGATGGTGACCGCAGTGCACGACATTTCGGTCGCGCTCAATGCCATCAGCAACGGGGCTTATGACTATCTGTTGAAGCCTTTCGAGCGCGAGCAGTTGCTGAAAGCCGTGGCGCGCGCGCTGGAGAATCGGCGGCTGAAAATCGAGAACCGCAATTATCAAACCAATCTGGAAGCTTTGGTAAGGGCCCGCACCGACCAGTTGCAGGCGGCCTTTCGCGACCTGGAGCGTTCTTACGATATTACGCTGCAGGCGTTGGGCGATGCGCTGGACCTGAAAGATCGCGAGACCGAGGGCCACTCGCGGCGCGTGACCGCTTTCACCATGGCGATCGCGCGCGCCATGGGTCTGCCAACGGAGCAGGTGGATGTGATCGCGCGCGGCGCGTTTCTGCACGATATTGGGAAGATGGCGATCCCAGATAAGATTCTGAACAAGCCGGGCAAGCTCGATCCCAATGAAGTTGCCATCATGCGCGAGCACTGCTATCACGGTTACCAGATGCTCAGGAAGATTCCTTTCCTGGTCGAGGCCTGCGACATCGTTTATTCGCATCAGGAGCATTTCAACGGCTCGGGATATCCGCGCGGCCTGCGAGGCACCGAAATACCGCTGGGGGCGCGCATCTTCTCGGTGGCCGACACGCTGGACGCGATTATTTCCGATCGCCCCTATCGCCCCGCCCGGTCGCTGCCCGAGGCGCGCAAAGAGATTCAGGCCTGGGCCGGGCGACAGTTCGATCCGGAGGTGGTGGAAGTGTTCATGAAGATGCCGGACGAGATATTCGAAGAGCTGCGCCGCGAGATCAATGCCCAGACTTACCCAGCTCCGCCCCCTGCTAGCGCCAAGGGCGCTTCTTAAGCTTTCTAAGGACTCGCCTTAACCCCGCAATATTCGCTTTCTTCAAGCGTTCTCACTAGTAGCGGCTGCTACGGACCCCTACAATTGGAGGTAACTTGATTCTTTACTTGCGAGGGATTTTATGAAGTCCGCGCTCGTCCTGGTCTTCCCGCTGATCCTGTTAATAAATCCGCCGCTGTCCTCCCAAGAACATCCTGCCGTGACGGCGCAGCCGAATTCGGTATACGTGAGCGCCGACGGCAAGTTCGAATCCGCGCCCGACACAGCTGTCCTTCAATTCAACATTTCGGTGCAGGAGAATACTGCGCAGGCTGCCTATCAGCATGCCTCAAAAGACGCGGAGCAGGTGCGCGAGGTACTCCGCGGCAACGGGATCGAGCCTAAGGCAGCAAATATCGGATTTCTTTCGGTGCAGCCCATGTATGAATACAAGACTTCGAAGCAGAAACTCGTGGGCTATCGGGTCAGTGCCAACGTCACGCTCAAGCTCAAGGATTTTACCAAGATTGGCCCCATCACCCAGCAGCTTGCCGATGCGAATGTGAGCGAGAGCCAGACCCTAAACTATACTCTGGAAAATATCGACGAGGCCAAGAACAAAGCGGTCGAAGATGCCTACCGGCGCGCCCACAACTCGGCCGAGACCATTGCGCGGGCCAGCGGCCGTGGGCTAGGAGAGCTTTCTTATGCCTCGGTGGATACTTTTGAGAACCAGCGCGCTCCGGTGCCGCGAATGGCTCGCGCCATGACCCCGATGGCGGCAGCGCCGGCGCCTACGGAGGAATTCAGTCCGCAGAATGTGAGCGTGACGGCGCACGTGAATGCGCTTTTTGAATTAAAATGAGGGTCTCAGAGGCCGAGGTCTTTGCTAAGCGCGCCTCGCTTTGCTCGGCGGACAGCCGAGGCGGCTGACTCCACATCCAACGTTAGGGGGTCGCTTTAGCTGCCGAGATGCGGTTGGCATCGACTACGACTGACCGCTGAATCTCCATTTCGATCGAGGTTCCTACATCGAGCTTTACGTCGTTGCCGCGCTTCAGCAGAACCCAGCCTACCGCCGCTGCCGCGCCCGCCGCGGCTCCGACGCGGGCTCCGTTTAAGCCGGAGCTGAGACCGCCGGCTAACGCACCTCCCGATGCGCCGTACACTCCGCCCTTGGCCGCTTCCTCGATTTTCTTGCCCGTGTCTTTATCCTGCTGGATGGTCCCTTCTTCGTCTTTCACCGATTTGTCGTCGGCTCCGGGCGTGTTCTCGACCGAGCCGGGCAGCATCACGGTATAGCCGCTGGGATAAATCATCGAAGTAAAGTGCATCAGGATTTCTGCGCGCCCCTTCACCCGTCCTCCGCGCTCGACGTGTGTGATTGTGCCCTGAATGTAGGAGCCGGCGGGGACAATGACGCGATCGCCGACGACATAGGGAAAAGCCGTCTCGGCATAAACCGCATCTCCTTCGCGCGCATTCTTGGTGGAAATGGCCTGCTTGAGCGCCAGCGGAATCTTTGTGCCTGCGGGAATCATTAGCGAATTGGCGTCGGAAGGTGCAGGCGTGGACGCAGTTGCAGTCCGTTGATCTGCACTCGCCGCGGCGCCTTCCAGCTGCGGTGTGTCCGCGCTCTGTCCGAACGAGATCGACGAAGCCAGCAACACGATCGAGAATATGCGCATCACAATCTCCGAAAAGCTGGTTGAAAATATCTGCATTCGTCCCCACATGGTATCAGGCGATGAGATGCGCTTGGGCTGTCTTCAGGGTGTCCGCTGCGATCAGCCTTGCTAACTTTAGACTCCACAAAATACCAGGTGAGGCTGGACGGATTGAGGTAAAGGCGCTTGCCACTCGACCGTGTCGTTGTATAATCCACTTCCAGCGTACCGCCCCCGACTTTCGCTGGCATCCGCACCAGCGCCCAGGAGTTTTCCATGACCCGCAGACGTTCATCCTGCCCCCGCGCAGTGTTGGTGTTCGCCACATTATTCCAATTCCTATTCGTGATTCAGGCAGCCGCGGCGACGGAGGAGATTCTGCACACTTTCTCCTCGCAGAAACACGGCGCTTTGCCCAATGGCCTTGTGGCAGATTCTTTCGGCAACCTCTACGGCACAACCCAGTACGGAGGAACCCTGGATTACGGCACGGTTTTCAAACTCGCCCCCAAAGCTGGTGGGGGATGGACTCAGACCGTGCTCCACAGCTTTCTGGGCGGCGCGGACGCGGTTCAGCCGATTGATCCCGTGCTGGACAGCGCGGGCAATATCTACGGCGTCGCACAATATGGCGCTCCGGGTGGATGCAATGGAGGGTGCAGCACGATTTTTGAGGTTTCGCCCAAAGGCAGTGGCTGGGTGGAGAGCGTTCTTTATACTGTCCCGCCCAGCGTGGGGTACGCTACCGGAGCTTTGCTCCCGGATGGCGAGGGCAACCTTTATGGCGCGAGCGGCGACGGTTCCGGCGGTTGCTCCGTTTTCAAACTGACGCCCTCTTCGGGCGCAAGCTGGACTCTCACCACGTTGTACACGTTTTCCGGCGGGAACTACACCGCACAAGTCAATTCCCTGGTCATGGATGATGCGGGCAATCTCTACGGCACAGTCTCGAATACCGCTTCGGCGCCCCAAGGCCTGGCTTTCGAACTGCAGCCGTCTTCTGGAAGCTGGACGGAAAAAGTCTTGTACACCTTCAGCGGCGGCAGCACTGGCGGCGTTCCTACCGGCAACCTGTTTCTGCACAACTCGAATCTTTATGGTGCAACCGTAAGCGGCGGATCCTGCTGCGGCGTGGTCTTCCAACTCGCGCCGGGAGCAGGTGGGCACTGGAGCGAGAATGTCCTGTATGTTTTCCCCAACGCTTTCGAGGCCTCGGCTTATCCCGGTCTCGGAGGTTTTGACAGTCAAGGAAACCTCTATGGTTTCACCTTGGAGGGTGGGACCGAAACGGTCGGCTCGGTATTCGAACTCACTCCCAATGGCAAGTCATGGACCGAGACTGATCTGTCGGACTTCACCGGGCAAGGCGACGGCGATTATCCCACTGCATTGACGTTGGGTCCGGCGGGAGAGGTTTACGGTACCGAGGAGGGTTTCGGGCTGCAGAACTCGCTCATACAACCTGGCGCGGTTTTTGCAGTTTCGCAAAAAGCTGGCGCCATGGGCGCCTCGGCCATTACTCAGCTTTACACTTTTCCTTTCAGCGATGGCGACGAACCTCTCGCCGGCCTGATTTCTGACGCTGCGGGCAACCTCTACGGAACTACTTGGTATGGTGGGCGAAACGACCTGGGGTCGGTATTCGAACTCAGCCCGAGTGGGCAGGGCTGGAAGGAAAACCTAATCTACAGCTTCGGTCCGCCCTACGACGCTCTGTACTTTAACGTCCAAGCGGGGGGATTGGCCTTCGATGCGAAGGGAAATTTGTATGGCACCACGGGATACGGCGGAGCCGCGCATGCGGGAACCGTTTACGAGCTGAGTCCAGCTCCCAGTGCAGGCTGGCAGGAAAAAAATCTGTTCACCTTCACTCCGGCGAGCGGACTTGGGCAGCCGGTGGGAAGCGTGGTTTTCGATAAGGCCGGTCATATCTACGGAGTATCCGCCCAAGGGGGCACGGGCAAGTCGGGAACGGTTTTCGAAATGACCCAGAGCGGCGGCGGGCAGTGGACGCTGAAGGTGATCTACAGCTTCGCGGGCTACCCCACTGACGGCGCTCTACCACTCTCTGGACTGAGCATCGATTCCGCTGGCAACCTTTATGGAACGACCTCCAGAGGTGGAAGCGGAGATTGCAGGGACAGCTCCGGCACCGTGGTTGGTTGTGGAACGGCGTTTGAACTGTCTTATGCCGCAGGCACGGGATGGACAGAAACTGTACTGCATTCCTTCCTGGGCTATCGCAGCCATGATGGGCAGACACCCGCTGGAAGCTTGATCCTGGATGGCTCGGGAAATCTCTATGGAACGACCTTCAATGGCGGAACCGGGAAGCCAATGTGTGTAGTACCCATCGGCTGCGGCACGGTCTTCGAGTTGTCGCCTGGAACCGGCGGATGGAACGAGAGCATCTTGCACGATTTTCTCGGTGGCGCGAAGGACGGCTCGAATCCCTCCGGGCCGCTGCTGCGGGATACCCTGGGAAATCTCTACGGCAACACCGGAGATGGGGGAGCTAATAATTTTGGCACCGTGTTCAAGCTGGTGTATTCCGGCGGCACTTGGACTGAGAGTGTGCTCATTAGCTTCCAGTCAGGACCGAACGATGGCATCTATCCAACTGGAGCTCTGGCGATGGACACGTCGGGGAATGTCTACGGCACGACTGGTTCGGGAGGAGCCGCTGGTGGCGCCTGTAACTGTGGAGAAGGGATTGTCTTCGAAATTAAGCCTTAGATTTTTTGGGAACGGAGCTTCTATGAGAATTGGTTGGATCACTTGTAGATCAAATACTTTTCTCGCAACTTCTGAAATTTCTCCAGCCCGTCCTCCCAATCCTGCGCGACGCGGCGGGGGTCGGTGCCGGCGAGCAGCGCGTCGTACGCGGCTTGATTGACCAGTAATCCGGCGATGCGCTCGATCTTGAAGTCGGGGGCGTACAGTTTTCTTAAGGCCGCCGCCAATTCGATCCCAAGTTCGGGCGAGTCGAGCGCGTTGCGGTCGGTAAGAACCAGATTCACTCCCTGGCATTCTTTTCCCTCGTATACGCTCGCTGTGGGGGTGAAGGTTACGGGGACGAACCTGACCCCGGCGATGCCGCGCGCGTTTAAATACGCCGCCAGTTCGCGGCTCTTGATCCAGGGCGCGCCTACCAATTCGAATGGAGTGTCGGTGCCGCGGCCTACGGAAACGTTGGTGCCTTCGATCAGCCCCACCCCGGGATAAAGCGCATTTTCGGTCACGCTGCGCAGGTTCGGGGAGGGATTCACCCACGCCAGTCCAGTGGAATCGAACCAGTCTCCGCGCTGCCAGCCTTCCATCGGCACGACCGTGAGCTTGGCATTGATGTTTTTTTCGGTGTTGAAAATCTTGGCCAGTTCGCCGATGGTCATGCCGTGGCGAGTCGGGAGCATCCAGTAATTGGTGAAGCTTTCGCGGCCTGCATCCGATACCGGACCTTGCGCGAACGAACCAGTGATGGGATTGGGACGGTCGAGCACAACCAGTTCGACTTCGGCTTTGGCCGCTGCCTCGAGAAAATATCCCAGCGTGGTTTCGTAGGTCCAGAACGGGGCGCCCGCATCCTGCAAGTCGACGACTACCGCGTCCAGTTTGCTCATCAGCTCGGCTGGGGGACGGCGTTGCGCGTCTTTGGCTCCATATACGACGTAGACAGGAATGCCGGTTGCGGCATCGGTCGAATTGCTCACGGTGGTCGTGTCCATGGTTCCGGCAGGCCCGTGTTCAGGGCTGAAGATGGCGTCGAGCGAAACTCCGGGTGCATGGGCCAACACGTCGATGGTTCGGCGGCCATCGGCGTCTACGCCGGTCTGGTTGGTAAGAACGCCGATTTTCTTTTTGCGGCCTGGAATCTGCAAGATGTCGAAGCCGTGTTCTTCGAGCACGTCGATTCCGGTCTTCACACTGCCGTTGCGCGTGTTCATCCGCCGCGCCGCGCTCTGGGCTTCGTTGTAGCCGGTGATGCCCTGCCAGCGCAGCGCTTCTTTTTCACTCGGCCTCAGAGGTAGCTCGGCGGCAACTGCGGTCGAGACTTTCGAGCGCAAGGCAATGGCATTGCCGCCGCGGGGATGTACCGCGTTTGTCAGCAGGATGATGTAAGACTGGGTGGTGGGGTCGATCCAGAGGGAGGTCCCGGTGAAGCCGGTATGGCCATAACTGCCCACGGGCAAGAGATCGCCGCGATTCGAGGAGAACGGCGAGTCGATATCCCAGCCAAAGCCGCGCAGCACGGGCGCTGACGGCGGCTGCTCGGGGCGCGTCATTTTCTCGACTGAGAGCGGCGATAAAATTCCTCCGCCGCCATTCAGCAGCGCTTGGGCAAAATTGGCTAGATCGTCCGCGGTGGAAAATAATCCGGCGTGGCCGGCCACGCCGCCCATGCGCCGCGCGGTGGGATCGTGGACCTCGCCGCGCAGCATGTGCTCGCGCTCGTCATATTGCGTGGGGGCGATGTTTTCAATCCAACCGGCCCGCCGGGCCCGCGGTGGCGCGAAGCGGGTGTGCGTCATCTTTAGCGGAGCGAAAATGTGGCGCGCCGAATATTCTTCCAGGGTCTCTCCGGAGATCTTTTCAACCAAGGCGCCCAGCACAATGAAATTCACGTCGCTATAAGAAAATCGAGACCCCGGCGGGTACTCCGGCGCTTCGCTGAACGCCATGCCATAGGCCGTAGACTTCCCTTCCCACGGCGTTTTCAGATCGACGTCTTCTTCGAGGCCGGAGTAGTGAGTGAGCAACTGCCGCACGGTAATGTCTTCTTTATCATTTTGAGCGAAGTCGGGCAGATACTTCGCCACCGGATCATTCAGCCGCAGCTTGCCTTGCTCCACCAACTGCATCACGGCAGGAGTGGTTGCAATCACCTTGGTCAACGAGGCTAAATCGAAAATAGTATCGATCGTCATGGGCTCACGGCGCGGTTCCACGGCGCGATTGCCGTAGGCTTTGCGGTAGACCACGCGGCCATCGTGACCGATCACGAGAACCGCGCCGGGGATGGTGCGCTCGCGAATGGCCTGCTCGATGATGGCATCGACCGTTGGCAGGTGAAGCGTGGCTGCGGGATGCTTCGCCGCCGGCCAGGCGGGGATCGCCCCGCTAACCAGCGCCACTAGAAGAACGAAGAGCGCTGGCTGGGAATGAGCGCGCGCGAGCGCCCGCGAAATTTTCTTGGTGGAGAGGATGTTCTGACTTTACACAACGCCGCCCCTTCACTCAAGAAACGGAAGTAAGGCAGCTGGGTTTGTGCGTTGCCCCCGAAACACGGCGAGCTGCGCTCGCCGGAGCGCCGGGGGCGGCTGTCCCCATATTTATTACTTTAATCCCAGCTGGCCGTTGAAGTGTTGGATCACTCCGTAGCACTCGCAGGCGGCCTCTTCGAGGTTCTTACGGTTCAGGATTCTCACGCTGCCGCGCAGATTCTTGATCAAGCCGGCGTTTTCCAGAGCGGCCGCGGCCAGGCTTACGCTGGGCCGGCCGGTCCCAAGCATCTGGGCGAGAAATTCGTGGGTGATGGGAAGCAGTTGCGAATCCATGCGGTCCTGGCACATCAGCAGCCAGCGCCCCAGGCGCTCGCTAATCTCGTGCAGACGATTGCAGGCGGCCAACTGCGCCACCTGCATGCCGTGCATCAGCGCGAAACGGTTGAGTTCGGCGCGCAGCTCGGGAGCGCGCGGCAGCAAGTCCTGAAAAACCTGAGAGCGCACACGCAGTCCGCTGCCCGACATCTGCATGATCGCGCGAAAGGTTCCGCGCAGCATGCCCACGGTGAGCGGCATTCCCACCATGCCCTCTTTGCCCACGATGCCGACTTCCACGCTGCGGCCGTCGCGGCTCAGCGCAACCAGCGAGCACATGCCGTCGTTCAAGAAATAAGTGAAGTCAATCTTCTCCGCCGGTTCGTGGAGGATCTCGTATTGCGGCATCGCGGTCGGCTCCAGGTGCGGCCGGATCAGGTTGTACTCCTCATCCGGAAGCGACAACAGGATCACATTACTCACCGCCTTGCCCGCCGCGTCGGAGCGCGCGCCCGGGTGCAGCGGAGCAGGTTTCGGAAGCCGCGCGGGTTTCTTAACCAAGGCTGCCTCCGGGAAGCTGACCATAACGAGTGCTTTGGATGCGGAGGGTTTTTCTATTTGCGTCAGGGATTCCCGTAATTTCTGCGGCAATCACCCTGAGGCTGGCGAGGATCAAGGGGTAGAAATGCGGGCGGGCGCGTCCCCCCGAAGGCGGCGCATTTTGAAAAGTGGCAAGCGAGGGGATCAGGCTTGCGCTCAACTTTTTGACTCATCTGGCGGACGGGAGGGGGGCTGGCGTTCGATCTTGCGCAAATAGCAAGCATCGTGGACGGGCCGGCCAGCCTCATCCACTTTGGCCGATTCGAGTGCTACGGGCTTATTGCAGATCACGCAGTTGACGGTCTTGCTGTCCATGTTTTGCCGACTTTCAAGCAAAGGGCGTAATCGGTTTTGGATACTGGAGCCGAGCGAAAAGAGATTCTATGCAGAATCGGGGGATCAGTATGTACCGTATCGAACAATGGTTTCCGGATCATCAGGAGCATCGCCGCAATAAAGATAGATTAGCGTTTGAGCCGAAATAAGAACCGTTCCAAAACGGCAAAAACACGCTTGACTCCCTACTTGCAACCGCACTATAGTCATTTCGCTCCTCCCGAGCGCCCCGGCCCACACAGCGCCGTATTTCGCTCCTCCAGACAAAACGGGCCCGGATCCAGTCAGCCACTGCAAACGCCAGAACTCCGAAGGGGATCACTCAAGCGAAGCCAAAACCTGTCCCGCCGATTGAAACTGATATTGGCGATGTCTGCCGCAACCACAATGATGCCGCCCACTCGCGCGGCCGCCCAAACAGAAACCGTCCTGCACAGCTTCGACGTGAACGGAAGCAATCCCAATTCTCCTTTGATCTTCGATGGTTCGGGCAATCTTTACGGCACCACGCAGTACGGAGGCGACGGCTTCGGCACGGCGTTCGAGTTATCCCCCCAATCCGGCGGAAGTTGGAAGGCCACCTTATTGCATAGCTTCGGCCTGAATCCCAGCGACGGCCAAAACCCAAGCGGTGGCCTGGTTCGCGACGCCGCCGGAAATCTTTATGGCACCACCATTAACGGTGGCGCCGACACCTGCAGTTCCACGGCTCCCAAGGGCTGCGGCACTGTATTCGAGTTATCGCCTAAAGCGGGCGGCGGCTGGAGCGAGAAGGTTCTGCACCGCTTTAGCAACGATGGTGAAGACGGGTTCTACCCCGAGGCTGGCCTGGCCGTCGATGCCTCCGGCAAGCTTTACGGCACAACTGAGTTCGGCGGCTCCAGTACAAATTGTTCGACGTTCCATCTAACAGTTGCGGCACGGTGTTCGAGTTGTCGCCCAAGGCAGGCGGAGGCTGGGCCGAGAAGGTGATCCATAGCTTTAGCGGTAACGGCGAGGACGGATACACCCCTGTCGCAGGACTGATCTTCGATTCCTCCGGCAATCTCTATGGCACCACTGAGGGGGGTGGCACCTGCAACTTCGTTTTCGGCTGTGGCACAGTCTTCGGGTTGTCGCCCGAACAGGGCGGCGGTTGGGGCGAAGAGATTCTAATCAGCTTCCAGCGAAAGGGCGAGGTCGGTAAGGAGCTGAACACCGGACTGGTCTTTGATACATCGGGAAATCTTTACGGCTCCACGGAGACCGGCAGCACCTACAGATTAGGCTCCTCGTTCGAATTATCCCCGCAAGCCAACGGAGGCTGGCAAGGGACGGTGCTCCATGTCTGGGGCAACGGCGACGATGGCTTCGGTGTAAGCTCATTCGTCCGCGACACTGCCGGCAATCTCTACGGCGCGACTATGGGGGGCGGGGCCAATAACTGTGGCACCACAGGCGCCCCTGCACCCTGTGGAACCGTCTTCAAGCTGTCACTTGCAGAGGGGGGTAGCTGGACCGAGACGGTGCTGTATAACCTGAATAAGGCTGGCGGTTATTTCCCCGAGGCCGGCGTCATCCTCGACGCCTCCGGCAATCTTTACGTCTCCACCTGGGGCGGCGGCGCGTACGGCCACGGAGCAGTGATCGAGATCACGCCCTAGCCGACACTTCCAAACCGAGCGCAGCTATCCCACCTGCTGTTTGATGGCGACCTGGAACTGACCGTTGATAACTGGCTCCCGCTATACGCGCGCGAAGTCGATGAAGCCGTGCTGCATGTCGGTGCGAATTAGCTTTACGCGGAGCCTGTCACCTACATCTACTCCTTGCGCCCCTTGCGCCAGCAATCCTTCGACGTGAGGTTGCAGGGCGCGGACGAAGGTACCACGAGGGGTGACGCCGGTTACAATCGCGTCGAAGACTGCGCCGATGCGGTGCTGCATGGCGACGGCAGCCAGGCGCTTCGACATTTCGCGTTCGACTTTGCGCGCGGCGTTTTCTTTCGCGGTGCAATTGGCGGCGAGGGCAGAGAGTTCGTCGTCCGAGTAAGGATTCGGCTGGTCCGCCAGCATGGCCTTGATGAGGCGCTGAGTCACGATGTCGGGAAAGCGGCGGTTAGGAGCGGTCGAATGAGTATAATCCTGCACGGCTAGACCAAAGTGGCCGGGCGAAGGATCGCCAGGGCGCTCCAGCACGTATTCGCCGGGGCCGATCAGCTTGATTACGGCGAGCGATAGGTCGGCGAAGTGATCGGGATCGGCGGCTTTGCGTCTCAGCAGGAACTCGTTGAGCGCTTTGGAGTCGGGATCCGCGGGAAGTTTTTCGCCGTGCTCCGATGCGAGCTGAACGATGCGGTCCCAGCGCTCGGGAGTTTTCACGATACGGCGCAACGAAGATACTTTTTCGAGCATGCGCGCTACCACGCCGTTGGCGGCGATCATGAAGTCTTCGATCAGTTCGGTGGCGCGATTTTTCTGCTGCGGCGCTATGCTGACGATTTGCGCATTCGAAAACACGGGATAAACTTCGTCGCTCTGCAGGCTGAGCGCGCCGTTCTCGTAGCGCTCACTCTTCAGCTTTTGTGCTGCGTCGCTCTGCAGGCGCAGTTGGGCTTGCAGGTCGGCGGAAGCTGCGATTTTCGGCGGTGCGGCTGCCGTGCCTTCGAGCCACGCTCCCGCGGAGTTGTATTGCAGTTGCGCGTGGTTGCGGACGAGCGCGCGATACACCTCGCCGCCGCTCACATGGCCGGAGGGGTCGACCACAAATTCGATGACCACGCTCAAGCGGTCCTGATTTTCGAGCAGCGAAGACTTGCCCGTGGAAAGTTCTTCCGGCAGCATGGGGAAGTTGCGCACTCCGGCGTAAACGGTGGTCGTTTCGCGTGCGGCGTGCTGATCGATGGCGCTGTTCTTGGGGACGAAGGCGTCCACGTCGGCGATGCCAACGAGAATCTTTACATCGCCGTCGGGCATCGGCTGAGCGACTTCAATCTGGTCCAGGTCGCGCGAGGCGTCGTTGTCGATGGACGACCACAGTAGATCGCGCAGATCCCGAATGTCTTTGGTTACGGCGATTGCCGGTGGATTCGCGCGCAGGGCTTGCAATTGTTGCTGCACCGCGGGCAGGAAGTCGGGATTGAAGCCATGCTGACGCATGACTTCGAGCGCCGCGGCTTGCAGATCGGGTTGAGTCGACGTGGGCATAGGTTATAGCAAGAGATAATCAGAAACCTCTCACCACGGAGTCACCGAGACACGGAGCAAATCCTTTCAGGTCTTTAAATTCTTTTTTCGTCTTAGCCTTTCTCCGAGTCTCCGGGCCTCCGTGGTGAATAGCCTTGGTGCGCTTACTCGGTAACCACAGCCTTCACCAGGTTCCGCGGGCGGTCGACGTCGTACCCTTTTTTCGTGGCTACGTGATAGGCGAAGAGTTGCAGCGGGATTACTTCGACAATCGGCAGCAGCAGTTCGGGTGCGGCCGGGACGTAGAAGACTTCGTCGGCTATGCTCGCGATCCCGCGGTCTCCTTCGGTGGCCACGGTTACGAGTTGTCCGCGACGGGATCGAACCTCTTTCATCACTTCGAGCGTGCGGCGGTAGCGCAGGAGCGAATCGGGATCGTTGTGATCGCAAGCGGCGAGCACCACCACCGGCAGTTTCTCATCCACAAGGGCGTTGGGGCCGTGCTTGAGTTCTCCCGCGGGATAGCCTTCGGCGTGGGCGTAGGAGATTTCTTTGAGCTTGAGCGCCCCTTCGCGCGCGATGGCGTAATGCACGCCGCGTCCGAGGTACAGGAATTTTTCGGCATGCAGATGCTTGCCGGCGAACTGCTCGGCCAGATCGTCCCAGACGCGAAGATGTTTGTCGATGGCTTCGGGAAGCTGCAGAAGGCGCTGCAAATACGAGCGCGTGACTTCGGATGTCATGCGGCCGCGCTTGCGCGCCAGAAACAACGCCATTAGATAAAGGACCGTGACCTGCGTGGTGAAGCTTTTGGTTGCCGGGACGGCGAGTTCGGGACCGGCGCCGGTGATCAGGGCCGCGCTGGCTTCGCGCGGAATCGTGGCCTCGGCCACGTTGGAGACCGCGATGGTTTTTACGCCGCGAGTGAGCGCTTCGCGCTGCGCGGCGATGGTGTCGGCAGTCTCGCCCGATTGCGTGATCACCATCACGATGGGGTCGACCGCAGCGTGCGTGGAGCGGTAACAATACTCGCTGGCGTATTCGACGTCGACGGCGACTCCGGAAAGATCCTCGATCATGATCTCGCCGGCGAGGCCGGCGTGGCGGCTCGATCCACTGGCGGCGATGATCAGCTTTTCGAAGGTGAGCAGGGCATTTTCGACCGCTAACAGTTCGCCGGGAAAGAGAATGTCTCCCTTGCGATGCTGCTCGATGGTTTTCGCAATGGCCTGCGGCTGCTCGTAGATTTCGCGGCGCATGGCATGGGCAAAGCCCGCGGCGTTGGCGTCGTTAGAAGGCATGATCGGCTGCGGCGAGGGTAAATCATTTGCCGCGCGGGGAGCAAACCGGGTGCTTTCGGCAGCCGATGCGCCGCCCGAGGCTTCGTCTTTAATGGCGATCACTTCGGTAACTGGTTTAGCGACATGCCCTTGCCGTAATCTATTCTTCGATGCCGGAAGGATCGCAGCGCTGTCCTCGAACTAAGATGGTCTTGCCTCTACGCGTCTTGACGCACGAGGGCGAGGGCGAAGCTCTGCCGACGCAACTGGCTCATACCGTCGAAATCAGTCCCCTGGGCTGCCGGCTGGGCGGTTTGCGCAGCGAACTTTCTCCCGGCCAGACCATCACCTTGCAACGGGGCCAGCAAAAAGCTGCGTTCCGCGTCGTCTGGAGCAGGCAACTGGCGGCGAATGAAAACCAGGCTGGAATTGAAGCGCTCGATTACGGAAAAGACATTTGGGCGGTAGACCTGCCGGCAGCGCCTTTTGTGGCGAAGAAGCCCGCGCCAAGGAGCCCTGAGTGCGCGGCCCCCAAATCGCTTACGGTTGCAGGCCATCCGCGCCGGCGCTGGGAATTTGCCTTGGCGCTGGGCTTGGCCGTCGGGATGTCTCTTTATGGCCTGATGTTTTACGGCTCCAGCGGAGTGGCGCTGCGACCGCCAGTTCCGAACGTGCCCACCGCGCAGGAACTCGCTCGGCTAACCCCCAAACCGCGGCTCATGCCGACTTCGCTCACGAAAACCTGGGACAGTTCCGCGCCGCATTTGCAGGTGGCCGAAGTCCCAACCGGACACATCGTCTATCCTGTGGCCCCAGATAACGGCCTCCGCGGCAAAGTTCGCCTGCAGATCCTCATCGCGGCCAACGGCCTGGTCAAACAGATTCATGCGCTCAGCGGCCAACAAGCTCTAGCCGAAGCGGCAGCGCAAGCCGTGCGGCTGTGGCATTACAGCTCCTCCCCAGGAAGCGATCCGATCGAACGCGAGACCAGCGTGACCGTGAGCTTTCTTGGCGCGGACGCTGTATTTCTCCAGTTCCCCTCGTCGAATGCCCAGGTGAGCGCGGAAGCCGGCAAAGCGGAGTAAGACGTACTTTTCCGCTTCTGATCACGTCTTCCTACCACAGCATGGCCGTCAAGGGCTACACTACTGGCCGATGCTCCACGGCTGGGACAACTTCCTTATGATGGCCGGGACTGCGGCCGCAACGTTGATCGGGTTGCTGTTCGTGTCCATTACAGTAGCTACGGGCTTCTCGACGACGTTCATAGTGCACGGCACCCGTGGCTTTTTGACGCCTACCCTCGTTCATCTCGGCGGCGTACTATTCCAGACCCTGGTAGTGCTGGCGCCATGGCCGGGCGCATGGCCCATCGGAATCGTTCTCGGACTCGGCGGCTTCACACAGTTGGTCTATCAGATCAACGCAGTCGTCCGGCGGCACAAAGCGGGCTTAGTCTTGCCCGATAGGTACGACTGGCTTCCGTACTTTGGCATTCCGGCGCTCGCTAGTGTGAGCTTGATCGCCGGCGCGGCCGGATTGATTGCCGAGAAATCCTGGGCACCTTATGCCATCGCAAGCGCGATCTCGCTCTTACTCTTCGCCGGCATCTACGGCGCGTGGGACCTCACGCTGTGGATGGTCAAGAACAGGGACAAGACATAGCGAAGCGAAGACTGACCAAGCTGCGGCGAATCGGCGCCGCAGCGAGCAACCCTCCGCCGCTTGGATCTTAACTGGCGCGAGGTCAGTCGGCAACGCGAAATCAGCCCGCTAGCCCGAGCCGTTTCGAGGGACGATTTGCCAAAATCACGTGAGATAATGGGCCTATTCGCAGCGGCCCCGTAGCTCAGTTGGATAGAGCAGCGGTTTCCTAAACCGTTGGTCGGCGGTTCGACTCCGCCCGGGGCCCCCATCCAACTCAACAGCGCTGCCGCGAAAAACGCTGCGGCTGGAGGATCCCGATAACCGCCATTGCCAATCTCAGCCGCCGCGGATTCCTTCAGGGAATCGTGGGCTCGGGAGCGCTTTTGCTCGGAGCGCAGTATGCGCCCGGACTGCTGTGGGGCGACGAAAGCGGCGCAGGCAGGGCGCGGGCCGATTCGGCCGCGTTTCACCCCAGTGTATTTGTTGGCATTGACGTGGATGGGACGGTGCACATCGTCGCCGCCCGCTCGGAGATGGGCACGAATATCCGAACCACGCTTCCTCTCATCGTTGCCGAAGAGCTCGACGCCGACTGGCAGCGAGTCAAGATCGAGCAAGCCATCGGTGATCCGCGCTACGGCGACCAGAATACCGATGGCTCCCATTCGGTTCGCAACTTCTATGAAACTATGCGCCAGGCCGGGGCCAGCGCCCGCTACATGCTCATTCAGGCCGCCGCCCAGCAATGGGGAGTTTCGCCGAGCGACTGCCGCACCGATCTGCATGCGGTAGTTCATCCGGCTACGGGTCGCCGCATTGGGTATGGCGAAGTGGCCGCCGCCGCATCGAAATTGCCGGTGCCGAAAAAAGAGGATTTGCAACTAAAGCCGCGGTCGGCATGGCGTTATTTGGGCGAGGGCATGGAGAGCAATGACCTCGCGGACTTGTGCACAGGCAAGGCTATCTTCGGCATGGATGCGCGCTTGGACGGCATGGTTTACGCGTCGGTGGAGCATCCGCCGGTCTTCGGAGGGAAGGTGAAATCCTACGACGAGAAATTGCCGCTGCAGGTACGCGGAGTTCGTCAAACCATTCCTATCGATCCTTTTCGGCCGCCCTGCGCTTTTCAGCCGTTGGGGGGCGTAGCCGTCATCGCCGACAATACCTGGGCGGCGTTTCAAGGCCGCAAAAAACTCAACGTAATCTGGGACCTCGGCCCCAACCAGTCTTACGATTCCGAGGCATACCGCAGGGAGTTGCGCGAGACCGCGCGCCAACCGGGAAAAGTCGTGCGCAGCCAAGGGGACGCAGAATCGGTGTTCGCCAAGGGCGGCGACATGATCGAACGCGAATACTACGTTCCCCTGCTGGCGCATGCTGCCATGGAACCGCTGGTGGCTCTGGCCGAGTATAAAGATGGCGCAGTCACGGTGTGGGCTCCCACGCAGAACCCACAGGCGGTGCAGGCGATCATTGCGCAGGAATTGGGAATCCCAAAGGAAAACGTGGCCTGCCACGTAACCCTGCTGGGCGGCGGCTTCGGAAGAAAATCCAAGCCCGATTATGTCGCCGAGGCCGCCGTGCTCTCGAAAAAAGTGGGCCGGCCGGTGAAGGTGGTCTGGACTCGCGAAGACGATATTAAGTTCGACTACTACAACGCCGCCGCAGCCATGTACCTGAAGGCCGCGGTGGACGTGAAGGGCCGTCCCACGGCCTGGTTGCAGCGATCGGTGTTTCCGCCGATCCCTTCCATCTTCGATGTGGATGCGGTTTATGGCGATCCCAGCCACTTGCAGCAGGGCTGGACCGATATTCCCTACGAAATTCCCCACCTTCGCGTGGAAAATGGACCGGCTCGGGCGCACGTTCGCATTGGCTGGCTGCGCTCGGTAGCGAACATCTATCACGCCTTCGCGGTGCAAACTTTTACGGATGAACTGGCGCACCGCGCGGGCCGCGATCCGGCCGAGTATCTGCTCGATTTGATTGGCGCGCCGCGGACTCTCGATTTGTCGAAGCTGGGTTATCCAAATTACGGGGCCTCGTTCGCTACTTATCCTTGGGAGACGGGACGCCTCAGCCGAGTGACCGAGATGGCCATCGAAAAGTCAGGATGGGGCAGGAAAAAGCCGGGCCACGGTTGGGGAATCGGCATCGCCGCGCATCGCAGCTTCTTGACCTATGTTGCCACCGTGGTTGAAGTCGAGGTCAGCGACGGCGGCGAGGTCACGATTCCCCGGGCAGACGTGGTGGTGGACGCGGGTCTGGTGGTGAATCCAGAGGTAGTGCGGGCGCAGTTTGAAGGCGCGGCGGTTTTCGCAGCCAGCATAGCGCGCAGCGGTGAGATCACGGCGAAGCGCGGCGCGATACAACAATCGAATTTTAACGATTATCCGGTGGCCCGCATCGATGAAGCTCCGTACCAGACGAATGTCTATCTTGTCGACAGCGATGCTCCGCCGGCGGGGGTGGGAGAGCCCGGCGTGCCGCCGTTCATTCCGGCGCTGTGCAACGCAATCTATGCCGCTACCGGAAAGAGAATTCGCGAATTGCCGCTGACTCAAACCAAGCTGGCGAAGAGTGGCTGATTTTTTTGCAAAGAAGGGCTCAGCTGGCATTCTGGCCAAGATCGGGTTTCGGAGTGACGACAGTAAGATCGATCTGGAGTTCTTTCGCAGGGGTAGTCTTGCTTCCGGCCAGATGCAGATTCAACTGCACGACCGCGGCCCCGGAACTATCGGCGGTTACGGCGGGCAGCGGGCTCTTCGTATCTTCCACGCGCATCAACTGCATGCGAGCCGCCTCTTCGCCATGGGAAGCCGCTTTTCCCAGGCGCACGACCTCTTCCAAACTAAGCACTCGCTCCGGCTCCGAATCCATGGCGATCGGGCTGAGCACCACAAAATCCCCTTGTATGGGCCCGTGCTCCCCGACGCCAGAAGTTTGCAGAGCATAGCGCATGGTGTAATACCCGGGCGCGAGTTTCTGATTGTTGTAATCCACGTAATAGTCGTCCGTGGCTTCGCGGAACAAGTGGACGATCCCGATCAGCGCCCCTTCGCGAATGCTGGAGTAGCCGGAATTCGCCGGCGGGGGGACGGCGGCGACCGCCGATTTCGCCAGGAAGATCGAACAGATCTCTTCCTTAACGCCCTTGCCGGAGGTAAACAAAAGCACGCCACTCGGGTCCACGTCGCTCGTGATGCTTTTTGGAAGCGACGAGGAAATCTTTACTTGTTCAATAGAATACGGCCCTGCCGCCAATGCCCTTCCTGCGCTGACGCTCAGCAGCATGGCCGCGACAGCGATTCTACGGGTGATGGCCAATCTTGACATACCTTGTGCTCGATCCCGGGATAAGACCCTGGGCGATGTCGGAATCCCGTTTTTACAAGAACAAACTATTTTACACAACCCTTTTCGAATTATCGTCGCGGCTTTGCGGCCGCCGGGACGTAACCCACAATTTATGGGACACCTTAATGCACCGGCGCAGGCTGCGGAGCCGCTTGCGGCGCGGTTGCCGGTGGACTGGAGAAGTTTACCTTTGGCACTTCGCGCGAGGCCGGAGTCGCTTCGAAATAGGCCTCGTTGGGTTTGAATCCGGCGATACCGGCGAAGAAGCTGTTGGGGAATTGCTGCACGTAGGTGTTGTAGTCCTGCAGCGTGTCGTTGTAGCGCTTGCGCTCGACGGCGATGCGATTTTCGGTGCCAGCCAGTTCGTCTTGCAGGCGCAGAAAGTTCTCGTTGGACTTCAACTGCGGATAATTCTCGACGACCACCAGCAGGCGTCCGAGGGCGCCATCGAGTTGTCCGTTGGCGGCGATTTTTTCCTGCGGCGAGCCTGCGGAGAGCAGGGCGGAGCGGGCTTTCGCGATGTCGCCAAACACGGTGACTTCCTGCTGCGCGTAGCCTTTTACAGTTTCAACCAGATTCGGAATGAGGTCGGCGCGGCGTTGCAGAACGATATCGACCTGCGACCATGCGGCTTTTACCGCTTCGTTCTTTTGTACAAGAGTGTTTTTCACGCTCACGTATTGGCCGAAGGTGAAGAGCACGATTAGCAGTAGGATTGCGATTACGACGATGACCGCGATTAGGGCCTTGCTCATAAGAGTCTCCTAGGAACTGTAGCATCGATGGAATCGATGTGCCGCTGGTGCGGGGTTTCCCGTTGCAGCTGAAGCCGACATCGTTTTTTTCGGCCTGGACGGCACGGCTGAGGTCACGCCTTTTGAAAGCATAGCTTCTTTCAAACATAACTCAAGAAGTACCTCGGCCGCCCGAGTCCAGCATTTTATCAACTGCGGCGGTTACCTGCTCCACGGCTGCCAGGTAGCTCGCGAAAACCTCTGCGGCGTTGCGTTGGGCGGGCTTGATGCGGCGCTCGCGAATATCCAGCACTTGCAGAAAGCCGGAGGCGTCGAAACCAATCTTCGCGGCCAGTAATTTCACGGCCTCACGCTTGCCCGGCGGCGCGGTCTGCCCCAACACGATGAGGGCGTGGCGAAAAAGTGTAGCGAACGACGAGACCGATCGCACCAGCAACTCCCATAAACGTTTGTCGTTGCCCGCGGCGAGAGGCACGTGCTGGCGCAGCAACGCGAGCTTCTCCCGCAGTTCGTATTCCACCTGGACGCGGTGCAGGTTGGGCGGGACGATCAAGTTTTCGAAAACGTCTTCGCCAAAGAGCACGCGACGGTGTTCTTTGATATCCAATAGCTCGATGGTGAAGACGTCGGTGGAGCGGCCGATCTCCTCGCGCGTCATGAACAGCGGCGGCGGCTGCTTTTGCGCGTCCCACCATTTCACCGCCGGGGATAGAGCCTGCAGTGCGGCGAATGAGGCGTCGCGCAGCACGCAAAACAAATTCAGGTTGGAGTACTCGGGATGAAAATCGCCCGCTACGGCGGAGCCGAAAAGGATCACGCTCTCGAGGTTCGCCCCGGCCGCCTCGCGCACCTTCTTTACGACTTCTACGATTCGTTTGTCTGAAAGCATCTCGTCATTCATTGCTGCCTCGCTCGCTACCAACTGCTGCTGGCTCCGCCGCCACCCGAACTGCCGCCGCCGAAGCCCCCGAAACCACCTCCACCGCCAAAGCCCCCGCCACCACCCCCGAAGCCGCCGCGGCCGCCCCCGCCGAACATCCCGGAGAACAGCATCCAAAAAAGTATGCTGCGCAGGGGCGTGAAGAGGATGATGAGTATAACGATGACCAACAAAAGAATTCCGCCCGCCGAAATCCCCTTGCCTCGCTGTTCTTCCGGCTCCGGCAGAGGCGCGGCCAGTTGTGGCGCGTTGATTTGCACTCCCGCATCCTGCGCGATCACGTTCGCGACACGCGTGGTAACCAGCAACAGCGCCTGGCTGTAGTTGCCAGCGCGCATGAGGGGCGTGGCTTCGCGCTGGAAGCCGCCGACTTTGCCGTCGGGCAGGATCGCCTCCAGTCCATAACCAACTTCTATGCGGGCGCGATGGTCGTCGATGGCGTAGAGAATGAGCACGCCACGATTGGTGGATTTTGCCCCGACTCCCCATTGATGAAAAAGACCCACCGCGTAACTTTCGATATCGGAGCCGTCGAGCGAATGAACGGTGACGACAGCGATCTGGGCGTGAGCTTTCTCGTCGATCTGGCGGCAGACGTCGTCGATCTGCGCGATTGTGTTCTGGTCGAGAACGTGAGCGAAGTCGTTGACGTAGTCGGTGGCTTTGAGTTGGGAGATTGGCTCGGCTTGCGCGGCTGCGAGCAGGAGCAGGATTGCGAAAGCGCTCAGCCACCATTTTGGGTGCGACTTCATTCGAGCAAAATTGTACAGGACCGGTAGGTGCATGCCGGCACAACCGCGGGCGGGGACGCCTGCTGGACAACCGCCGGGACGGCGGCGCTACTGTGCCCCGCCTCGCTCTGCTCGGCTGGACAGCCGAGGGCTGTCCCAACATGCCCTTACCTAGCGCGCCATGAGACCTACGAATCTCGCCAACCGCAGGATGCGGCATCGCATCCGAGTCTCATGCAACTTTCCACGCGATCTATGCGTCCACGCGGCTCTGCCCTCTTATTGCTGGCGTCACTGTTTGCCATCACGGCGTGCACAACCCGCGACAATCCTGACGAAATCCGCCGGCGCACGGCCGAGGCTACGCAGACCATGCGGCAGGACACCAAGGCCGTGGTGGAGGGCGTAAGAGAAGGCATGGGGCGTTCGGACAAGACTGTGAACATCAACCGGGCATCGCGCGAAGACTTATTAAGCCTGCCGGGGCTGACCGAGCACGAAGCGGATCGAATCATCGCGGAACGGCCGTACGATAGCGCTCGCGACCTGGTGAAGCGGCACGTGATCTCGCAGGGCGAGTACGAGAAGATCAGCGACCGCGTGGTGGCGGAGCGCTAGGCTCGCTTTATTTTCAAGAGAAAAAGTCGAGCTTCGCTCGACGGAGAGCGGGCGGCGGCTGTCCCCACATTTTCATCCTCCGTTTGGGCTCACCCACAATTCAAGCTTCTATGACTTCCTATGCGCTCCTGCGCTATCATCAAAGGGATGCATTCTTCTCTCGATAAGCATTCCTTTCAGACCGACGATCCGCGGCTTGCGTCCATTCGCGACAAAGTCCTAGCCAGAGAGCGGCTGGCCGCCGCCGACGCCCTAGCGCTCTATCGCACCGGAGACATTCTGGCCCTGGGCTGGATGGCGAACCATGTACGCGAGCGCATGCACGGCGATAAGACTTATTTCAACGTGAATCGCCATATCAATCCGACTAACGTATGCGTGGCGGCGTGCCGGTTGTGCGCTTTCGGGAGAAAGAAGGATTCGGCTAGCGCTTACACCATGGCACTGGAGGAGGCTTTCGAGACCGCGGCTTCCGGGTACAGCGAGGCGGTCACCGAGTTTCATATAGTCGGCGGGCTGCATCCCGATCTGCCCTTCCAATATTTCCTCGATCTGTGCTCTGGGCTCAAGCAGCGCTTTCCGCAGGTGCACCTGAAAGCTTTCACCATGGTTGAGGTGGCTTACCTTTCGAAACGGGCCAAGCTTTCGATACGCGAGACTCTCGAACAGCTCAAAGCTTCGGGTGTGGATTCCCTACCCGGCGGCGGCGCGGAAATATTTGCCGACCGGGTGCGGCACATCATTTGCGATCACAAGATCGATGGCGATCAATGGCTCGATACCGCCCGCATGGCGCATCAGATTGGATTGAAATCGAACGCGACCATGCTTTACGGGCATGTCGAGAACGATGAGGATCGTGTCGATCATCTGCTCAAACTGCGCGCGCTGCAGGATGAGACGGGTGGATTTCAGACATTTATTCCTCTGGCGTTTCATCCCGACAACACACCGTTACAGCATCTGCCGAAGACCACCGGGATGCTCGACATCAAGCAGATCGCGGTGAGCCGACTGGTGCTGGATAACTTCCCGCACATCAAATCGTACTGGCAAATGATGACGGCGAAGATCGCGCAAATTTCGCTGCGCTTTGGCGCCGACGACATGGACGGAACCGTGATCGAGGAGAAAATTTATCACGACGCCGGCGCGACCACGCCGCAGGGCATGCGGCGCGAAGAGCTGGAGCGGCTGATTCGCGCCGCGGGGCGGGAGCCAATCGAGCGCGACACTCTGTACCGCCCGGTTACTCGGACCGAGACCTCGGTTACGGTCGCGGTGTGAAGGTAATTAAGCCCGGATGTTTGGCAAACGTTCCTCTGCTCACCATGGCAATTGGCTATCTTTCTTTCGGTAGTATGATAGTAGTATGAAAGAGAAGGCTTCTATCACACTCTCGCGCGAGGTATTGAAAGGCGTGGACCGGATGGCAGGGTCGAAGCAATCCCGTTCCGCATTCATCGAGACGGTTCTGCGCCGTTATTTAACACAGCACGCCAGGACGCAAAGAGACCGCCGCGATCTCGAAATTCTCAACCAGAACGCGGAAAGTCTGAACCGCGATGCTGAGGACGGGTTGGAGCATCAGGCGCCTGAAGATTAGGCGGCACACGATCATGAGACGAGGGGAAATCTACCGAGTTCGCCGCCCGGAGGGTGACCCCAAACGACACCGCAGCTATGTGGTGGTAAGCCGACAACCCCTGATCGATTCCAGATATTCCACCGTGATCTGCGCTCCCGTGTTTTCCCAGGGGGACGGCCTCCTGACTCAAGTTGCAGTCGGCCAACATGAAGGGCTGAAGCGTGAGAGCTGGATCATGTGCGACAACCTCAGGAGCCTTCGCAAGACAGAACTGACGTTTGTGGGAACTCTCTCGAGAATGAAACTCGAGGAACTGGATGAGGCACTAACTATCGCGCTGGGACTCGGCTGATATCAGCTAAACTGCGCCTACAGTTTCTCGAAGAACTCGCAGGCCGAGCAGGAAATATAGATTCCGCCGGGAACGCCGCGCTCACGATCCTTCATGCGCTTGACGATGCGGGTGGACTTGCCGCATTTGGGGCAATCCGTGCTCTTGCTGGTGTCCATGACCTTCTTACGGTCGGCGGTTTTCGCGATTTTGGGGCCTACTGCCATGATTCAGTTCTCCTCATCGATTGGTATCGCCCTATTTTATCAGGATATTTCAAGGTGCCGCGGCGCGACTTTTCTGGGGTCGCTTAAGTCATGTCGCTGTGCGCCGCACTAGATTTTTTCTAGAACTTCTATGATCTCCTCGGCGGCGGGCAGCTCATAGGTGCGCCAGACTAGGCGTCCCTGGCGGTCCACGATGCTCACCTGGCTGGAGTGATCGGCGGCGTTGCTGCCCTTTCCGAAGAAATCCCGGAGCAAGCGAGCGTCGGCGGTCGCGGTCGCAGCGGCAATCCATGAGGGGCCCGCGTGAAAACGCCGCAGCCAGGTGGAGAGCGCCTCCGGCGTATCGTATTTTGGCTCGATGCTCAGCGACAGCAATTGCATGCGTCGCGCGGCCATGTCGGGGAGCTTGCTCTGCACGTGCTCGAAGATAGCCGCCTGAATCGGACAGATGCTGGTGCAGGCGGTGAACATCAATTGCACGGCGGTGGCGTGATTTTCTGCCAAAATTGGCAGCGTCGTGGCGGCTCCGTCGTAGCGAATCAGCTTGACGTTCGGAACCGCTTGGGGCGGCTTGACTTGCCCGTGGCCGTGGAGCACAGGGGTACCCTGGGGCGGAACGGCGAAGCCTCGACCGGCAAACAAAGGGACGGCCACAGCGGGTGCGGCGCAGAGCAAGGTCTGGAGAAATGATCGCCGCGACACCGCAGAGCCCTCGGGCAAGAGCGGCGAAAACGGTGCAGAGTTTGGATCAGAGTTCGGATCAGGGTTTCTCATCCGGCTTGCTTGCCTCCTTTCCGCCGTTATGTTGTGCGGCATCGTCGTTTCCGAGGATGAAACTCCACAGGCTGGCGCAGTCGGCGTCATCCATATTGTAGGTCGGCATTTCGCGGGCGATCAAGATGTGAGCGGGATCGACGCCCGTACGCAGCAGCTTGCAGAAGGCGGGCTGATCGTAGCGCGAAGGAGGGCCTCCGCGGCGCTGGTGAAAGTCGAGTAGCCATGCCTTGTCGAGGTGCGGCGCTGCGACGCGAGAGAGATCGTTGCTGGTCTTCGCTCCGTGACAATTGATGCAGCGCACCACCTCGGGCGGCAGAGTTTCCTCGTGACTGCGAATTCTGCCACTCAAAGCCTCTTTGCCGTTGAACAGGGCCGCGCCGCGCAGTGTCGAACCCATGGCCGCCAACCACAGCGCGGCCCCCACACTAACTGATAAGCATAACCGCGGCCACACTCGGCACCCCCTGCGCGTTCAAGGCGAACAACCAATAATAGCCGGGGAGCACGGTTCCCGGATTCGACGGAATCGCCAACGCATAAGAGCTGCCGCTGGTGGATTGAATCTGCAACGGAATGCGACGCTGATCGTTGTTTACTGTGTGCGTGACCGAAGATAAGCGCATGAGCACGAACGACACCACCGGCGCCGCCGTTGTTACGGAAATGTTCGTGCCCAAAACAGCGGTCGCCGGCGCGGAAGAGATCACCGGCTGGGTAGCAGCGGTGCCGTTGGCATTCAGCAGGTAGGGCGGCGTGAGGATCTCGGTATTGAAGTGATTGGCGGAGCAACCCTCACCGCATTGCCCGCCTCCGCCCACATACACGCGGCCATCGTTTAGCAAAATGCCGCTGCTGTGGTAGACGCGCGGGGTTTGCATGGGATTCAGTTGCCGGAACACCTGCGTCAGCGGATCCCATATCTCAGGAATCAGAATGGCGGTCGCATCCGAGAACGGCACCGGATAAGTCTGCCCGCCAACGATCACCACCTGGCCGTTCGGCAACACGATGCCGTTGGCAAAGGCACGCGGGTAGGCCATGGGAGCTATCTCGGTGACAGTGACCCCTGCGGTTCCATTGTTGATATTGATGAGATACGTGTTGGCTTGGGCATCGGCATCCTGGTAGGCCGGAGCTCCGCCGGTTTTCATGATCATGCCAACGTCGTAGAGGACGGCTTTCCCGTTGATCGCGTAAGGATCGTTGCCGCGATTGCCTGCGGAGGTAATCGTGCCGTTGCCGCTGGTGGTGATCCAGTGCATCTGCGCGCTGGGGCCGGCGTGGAACACTTGGCCGTTCGGCGCGGAGAATAGCCAAAGATGGTTGTCGCCGCGATAGATGCCCTGTGGATCAGGGCCGACGATGGGAGTCTCCGGAACGCCAGAAAGAACCGTCCATCCTGCGCCGGCGGTCCACACTTCCGCGGTCTTCCCGCCTTCGCCGCCGCTCCAGGAGCCGCCGAGCGTCATGACCGAACCATCGGTAAGGACGGTGTCGCCTTCATAACCGCGCGGAATGTTCATGAGCGCGTCCGACGTCCAGAGGCCGGTTGTGGGATTGTAAAGGCTGGTCTTGGGGCTGCTGTCGCCGCCATTCACCAGAATTTCGCCGTTGAAAAGGTTGGCGGTTCCGGGGCAGAACATGTCGTCGCCGGTATTGGTGACCAGAATTACGCTGGAGGTTTCGGTAACGGGATTGAAGACTGTGGTGTAGGTTTGCCCGTTGCCGTCGCCGATATCGCCCTCGAACGAATACTGATCGTTGGCCGACCACATGACCAGGTTCCCGTTGGGCAAATTCGCGGCGCCTATAGGGTCGACGGCCAGCGGAATCACTCCGGTCCAACTCGAAGGAAGCGTTGCGGCGGAGAGGCTCCAGAGTTGATAGAGCGCACCCGAGCAAGTCCATTCTTGCACGGCCGCCCCGGCGGTCTGGCTGGCGGCCGAAACGCTCATGCACAAGCCGCTGTTTGCTACCACGATCTCATACGATCCGCCCACTGGTTTTAGGGTGAACAAATCGCTGGTATTGGTGCTGCTGCAGGTTTCCTGCACCATGTTGGTGCTGAGCGCGGTGCTGCCGTTGTCGGAGAGGCACAGGCCGCTGTTGTGCGCCACCACTTCGAAATAGCTGCCCACCGGCACCAGCGTCCATTGTTCATTCGTGGACCCGGCGCAGGGCCATTGAATGATGCTGCCTCCGGCGACGGTGCTGGATCCGGAAACGTTCATGCACTGCCCGCTGTGCGCCGCCTGCATCACGCTCAAAGAGGACGAGGCGATGAGGCCGGAAAGGAATGTAAACAGGAAGTTGGAACCGGTTGAGCAGGGGTTTTGTTGCAGCGCCGCGCCATCCACCACGCTGCCGCCGTTGACGCTGGCGCACTGCCCGCTATTCTTGTTGACGATTTGAAAGTTGCCGCCGTTGGCCACGAACGACCACAGTTCGCTGTTCACTCCAGTGCAAGGCTCTTGAACGAGTGCAGCGCCGGCAGCGGTACTCGCGCCCGACACCACTAGGCAATCGCCGCTCTTCTGCACGACGACGCGGGAGGAGCCGTTATAGGGCTGCACCGTCCATTCCTCATTCGAGCCGAAGTTGCAATGCCATTGAATGGCGGCCGCGCCCGCCGCCGTGGAGCCTCCGCTAATGTCGATGCACTTGGCGCTGTTGGCTGCGACGATCGCCGTGTAGCCCGTTCGCACCACCTGCGCCTGGCTGGTGGAGGCTGAAAATATCGCGAAAAGAAGCACGGCCAAGACAGTAAAAACTGCTCGTCTTAGCTTCAGCGGGTTCGTCAAATCGAAAGCCGGAACAGGCGGGCAATTGCTCGGGAGCGGAAAAACCATGGCCAGATGCCTTTCTAAATGAATGTTGAGATCGACTTCTACAGAATGCGACGAACGAATGAGTCCCCGGATTGTATCCGAGCTCAATCGCTTGTCAAGCCGTGGTCTTTGGTTTAGCGCGGTGCACCGAACGTCTCTACCGACGAGCATTTGACCGCGCTCCCCCGCGCCTGTTACCGTCATCTGTTTTGCTTGTAATCCGGGAGACTCATCATGCCAGCCATCAAATTCCGCGGTGTCGACTTCATCCAATACGATTCCCTGCTCACCGAAGAAGAGCGCCTGGTGCGCGACACCACGCGGCAGTTTATCGAAGACAATCTCGTCCCGATCATTGAAGAATGCAATCGCGCCGGTCGCTTTCCGCGCGAACTGGTGAAGCCCATGGCCGATCTGGGCTTCTTCGGCGCGTCGCTGAAGGGCTACGGCTGCGCCGGCATGGGCAACGTGGAATATGGCTTGATGACGCAGGAACTGGAGCGCGGCGACTCCGGCGTCCGCAGCTTCGTGAGCGTGCAGTCGGGACTGTGCATGTATCCGATTTACGAATTCGGCAGCGAAGAGCAAAAGCAAACCTGGCTGCCGCCCATGCAGAAGGGCGAGAAGCTGGGCTGCTTCGGGCTAACCGAGCCGGATTTCGGGTCGAACCCCGGCGGCATGCGCACACGCGCCCGCAAAGTCGGCAACGAATATATTCTCAACGGCGAAAAGATGTGGATCACCTCCGGCACCATTGCCGACGTGGCTGTGATCTGGGCTAAGGTTGAAAACGAAAACGACAAAGTGCGCGGCTTTTTGGTGGAAACTGATCGCGCCGGCTTCAAAGCCGATGACATTCACGGCAAATGGTCGCTGCGCGCCTCGGTGACTTCGGGGCTGTCGCTGCAGGATGTTCACATCCCGGAGTCGAACCTGCTGCCGAAGAGCGATGGGCTGAAGTCTCCGCTGATGTGCCTGAACCAGGCCCGCTACGGCATTGCCTGGGGAGCGATTGGCGCGGCCATGTCATGCTACGACTGCGCCCTGCAGTATGCCATTCTGCGCAAGCAGTGGCGCGACCAACCCATCGCCTCACATCAACTGGTGCAAGATAAGCTCACCTGGATGATCAGCGAAATTACCAAGGCGCAACTGCTCGCCCTGCAAGTGGGCCGCCTGAAAGACGCCGGCAAAGTCGAGCACCAGCACATCTCGATGGCGAAAAGAAATAATGTCTGGATGGCTCTGGAGTGCGCCCGCCTCTCCCGCGACATTCTCGGCGCGAATGGCGTGGCTGATGATTATCCCATCATGCGCCACCTGATGAA
>JBEKWC010000037.1:0-80812 GCA_049513475.1 Candidatus Sulfotelmatobacter sp.
GATTACCACCGAGAATCGGTGCTATTGCAGGCTCGGCACTAGACTTTGGCGGCATGAAGCCCGAACGAACAGTCGATAAAGGAGGAGCCCTTGAATGAAAAAAGATGAGGTCGCCTACGTGCTTCTGCGCCTGACACCGGGCGGGAAAATCTTTCCCACGGCTTCTCCCTACTGATTGGTGACCATGCGATTTTCACTACCCACATCGAAAGCGAAATGCACAATTCTCACTTGCCGGTGACTTATATCGGGAGGAATCGATGGTCGGTGGTTGGGAGATAGGTCATGATTAAGACATGAGGAGCGCAAGCACAGGCTGTGCGTCAATTGGCGACATGGATTCGGACTGCGAGCGTACCTGTCTTTCCACAGTCCGTTTACAGTCCATTAAGAGTGCCTTACGATGTCCTGCGGAGTAAAAAGAGCGTCCCGGCGCTCTGCAACTCGTTGAGAATACGTTGGAGGGAGTTTTCGACTCCCACTCGCTTCCGCCATTGTTAATTTTGTATTATCAATAACTTACATTATGCATCTTAGATTTGTGCTAGATTTGTGCTACCGTTGAAAACTGCATCGCTCGCCAGCGCCATCTTTTGGCGCTGCGGGACACACTTCGGCCTCGACTTACACCGCAGGAACTGCGGCCGCAAGGTTTCGCATGCGCACCAGATTGTAGGCCGCGCAGGCGAAGGTGAAGATCCAGTCCACCTTGCAAACTCCACGATGCCGCAGCTTGCGCATCAGCGCAATTGTCTTCAGCCAGCCGAAGCATTCTTCGATTCTCTTCCTCTTTCTTTGGCTGATGGCATAGCCGGGGTGCCGCGTCGTGCGCCCATCGATCGCGCTGCCGCCAGGCCGCTTGTGGTTCTGCGCCACATGCGGCGTCACATTGATATTGCGGCACTCGGCCACGAATCCATGCGTGTCGAATCCTTTATCTCCGCCTACCGTCACCGGCCGCGTGCCCGCTAGCTTCTCCAACATCACCAGCGCCGCATCGCGTTCTGCCGTGCCATTGGCTTGGAAAACTTCTGCCCCTACGATCAGACCATTGCGGTTCTCCACCAACAAATTCCCGCAGTAACTCAACTTCGCCTCCTTGCCCGGCCCTTTGCGCGCCAATTGCGCCTCGGGATCAGTTTTCGACTCATGCGTCTCGTTCGACCGCCGCTCGCCGTGAAAGTCTACCGTCGGGTTGCCGGGATCATCCGGCGGAGTGTCCGACTTACTCTCTCTGACCTGAAAAGTCTTTGCTCCCGCCCAGGCTTCCAGCAGCGTCCCGTCTACCGTGAAATGCTCATCCGAGGTCAGGCCCTGGGCGCTCGCTTGCGCCACCACCTTCGCCAACAGTTCTTTGGCTACGTCAGCTTGCAGCAACCGAT
Organism: Candidatus Sulfotelmatobacter sp.; assembly: GCA_049513475.1. Classification (GTDB taxonomy): domain Bacteria; phylum Acidobacteriota; class Terriglobia; order Terriglobales; family Acidobacteriaceae; genus Sulfotelmatobacter. The sequence goes on from JBEKWC010000037.1 coordinate 1,383, forward strand.
CGCGATTCTTCGTGAAGGTGGTTGCATCCCATACCTCGTCATCCGCGTTCAGACCTACAAACCAGCGAAACAGCAAGTTGTAGTCCATCTCTTCCATCAGCAAACGCTCACTGCGAATGGTGTAGAGCATCTGCAGCAACTGCGCCCGCAACAGCTTCTCGGGTGGAATCGACGGCCGCCCCACGGTGGCATACATGCTGTCAAACCGTCGCGACAATTGGGCGAGCACTTGGTCAACCATGGCCCGGATGGCGCGCAGCGGATGATCCTTGCGGACACGGGTTTCGGGTGATAAGTAACGGAACATATGATTCTGCTGCTGATCTGTTCCGCGCATGCTTTCTCGTAACACACTTGGCTGTGGATTAGCAGTACTTTTTCAGCAGCCTGCTAGGCTTAGACGGGGAAGAAACAAACGGGAGGCACATGAGCGCCTCCCGTTTCTATGGTGACTTGTTCTTTACGCGGCCTTGCCCTGAACCTTGGCTTCGACCGTCTTCTCGCTGCCAACATTCACCTTGATCTGCTTGGGCTTGGCTTCCGCCGTCTTGGCGAGTTTGATCTTCAACACACCCTTGTCGTAGTGGGCGCTCACTTGCCCGGAATCGACGGAACTGGGCAGAGTGAACGAGCGGGTAAAGCTTCCGTACTGACGTTCGACGCGACGGAAGTTCTCCTCTTTCTCTTCCTTCTCGATCTTGCGCTCGCCATGGACGGTGAGGGTGTTGTTCTCGACACGGACATCAATGTCTTTTTCGTCGATGCCCGGAACTTCAAGCTTCAGAGTAATGTTGTGCTCGTCTTCATAGATGTCCACCGGCGGTGCGTAGCTGGTGGTTGTTAACGCCTCGTCCGGTCCTTCGGGGCTATAGGACTCACGGAAAAGACGGTTCATGCGGTTCATGCGGTCTTGCATGGTGGAAAACTCACGGAAAGGCTCCCAACGAGTCAATAGGGTCATAACGTAGTTCCTCCTTGAAGGTGCATCTAAGGGGAAAAAACTTCAGATGGGCTGACTTAGTTCAGAGGACCTGAAAGAGTAAGGAGAGGTAGCTCGCTCAATTGAAGGCTAGGCTTCTGCCCAACCTTTGTCAAATTGCGGCTGGAACCGCTTCCGCTTTAGTTTGGGCGAGGGTTGTTCGACGAACGCCCCATGAGCCTGACCGGAGCTTGACTTGCTGTGTGAACAGCGTTCAAAAAGTAAGATGTGGCGCAGCGAGGGGATGAGCTACTTTTCCTGTATACAAATGTACGGCTGCGCCACCAGAGGAACAAAACGACCGTGGGCCGCCTAAGTTCCTTCACATCTGCTAAGAAATTACAACGGTGGCCTATTTGGTGACTGCTCAAAATTGCTCAGGTTTCAGAATATCGGTGTCCAAACTCCGTGAGGGGCCTCAGCGCGACCGAATGGCGATATTCCCGCTTCGACTCAGAACACATGATCCAAATTGATCTGTAGACGCCCCGGACTTGTGAAATCATGGGTTATGGGTAAGAGAAAAACAAAAAAGCAATCGGCCAAAGCGGCACTCACCGAAGTCGTCAAGGAAATGGCGAAGCCGAGAGTGGCTATGTCTGCAAGAGAGTAGAGTTCCGTTTTTTCGGAACGAATTTCTAGTCGTGGAGCACGATGCTGAGAAGCGAACTGTGGACTTCAAGCTCACCGTTGTAGCGAATGAAGCCCAACTTCCTGAACCTGTTCATGAAAAAGCTGACCCGCGACCGGGTTGTACCAATCATCTCTGCCAGAGTCTCTTGACTGATTTTGGGAATTGCAACTTCGGGTTTTCCGTCCTTCCCGAAGTGAGCCAGCAGGAGAAGAACACGAGCCAGCCGTTTCTCGCTGGAATTGAAAAGCTGGTCAACCAAATCCTCTTCGTACCGGACGTTCCGCGCCAGCAAATACGCCACGAACAATTCGGAGAACGCAGGTTCACGGTGAAGCACTTCCACCATGGACTTCTTGTCGATTTTCATCACAACGCAATCGGTCATCGCGGTTGCGGAGCAGAGTCGCAGAGGCTGCCCTGTAAGGCAGCCTTCGCCGAAGAAACTGCCCTCGTTCAAAATGCCGATTGTCGCTTCCTTCCCGGTCTTCGACACAACGGTGAGTCTTACTTTTCCCTTCTGTATATAAAAAACAGCATCGGACGAGTCGCCCTGAACAAAGATCGTCTGCTTTTTGGGAAAAGCTGCGATCTTCCTACCGCCGCCGTCGATGGTCGAAAGGAATGTCTTTGTATCGAATTTGATGAGTTTCTTGGACGCTGCTACTAGCGGCATGATTGACCTCCTCTCAAGAATTTCGAATGCGCAGAAGGCAACTTCCTATGAAGTATGAATAAATGCGTTAGAAGGCGGGAACAACGTCAACTTTGCGGGCAACGCTGCTCCGCACTCGACAAAATAATGATTTCATTTTTGGTGTCGAAAGTCAACGTTTCATCCTGCTGACAGCCGCTTTCCATCGCGACTGTTTTATGGCGGAAGCCGCTCCTGCTGCTCGGGCGCTCTCTTCGGCTCGCAATCGTATGTCGAATTGCATTGCGTCAATGTGGTGCAAACCTGCCAGACTCAGATTCGGCGATTCTCATAGCACAATGACCAACGACGAGCGCATGCAGCGAGAATCCAACCTGATCGCTACTATCCGAAAGAAACTTCCTGAATTCGCGAAGGCGTGCGCGGATGACACGGAACTTGTGTTGCTTCACCAAGACGCCTTTGCCGCCGACTACCAAGAGGACGAATTCACGCTCCTCGGCATGGCGATCAAGTATGCGGGTCTCCGTGGGAAAGAAGTGCGCGTGATCGGGAAGAACCGCAGCACTCTCGGTGAAGAAGAGAAAATCCAGTAAGAAATACGAGTCCCACAAATGATGCTCCCACCATTGCGCCTGACCGTGAGACTGAACGCGAACGGGAACCACCGCGCATCCGATGCTCGTTCTGCGGCTGGTCGCCGCGCAAGGATGACAGATGGTTCTGCTCCTGCCGCTACAAGTGGAACACCTTCGACACCGGGGGTGTTTGCCCAGCCTGCCTCCACCAATGGGCTTCGACGCGATGCCTCAAGTGTAGCGCTGGTCGCCGCATTCGGATCGGTATGCCGAGTGACATCCATCTCTTCACGTTTCAAGGCCACTTTGCGCGTGTTACATGCTGTAAGCTTCTGGCTGCACCCTGATGTCTAAGTCTCGTCAACGCGTTTTTATCCTGAACCCCCCTAAGATTGGGCGGAACGACCCCGTGTCCGTGCGGTTCTGTTAGCGCCGATTTAAAAGGAAGCCAGTTTAGCCGGTTTGGATAGTAGCCAGAGAGCTTGGCGATGGCCGCAGAACACACAAATACATCGGCCCGCCGTCGAAGACAGGAGTCGCGAGTGCGAGTTTGTTCCCAGCCAGCAATGGTTAGTTCATGAATGCTTCTCCCGCGCCGTCCACTTCTGCCCGTACTGCGGAATTCCCGTGGCATCGATATTCGTCTCGACCGATTGAGAGGCAGGTAGCAATTCCTCCGCGCTGCGAACCGCCGCGCCCGAACGCATGCAGAGCCCTTGGCCTGAGCGTTGGAGTGGTTGTAAAGTTCTCGCAGCCGGTGACCCAACTCTCTCAAAACGATTTACCCGACGAACGCGATACCCGTTCGGCATTTCCCTCTGACCTGAGCGAGGTAGACTTTGGCGCTTTCGAAAGGGAATGTGCGGAGAAGAATTCAACCGGTTTTCTCGCACGGGTTATACCATGAAGCGTTGCTTGTGCGTGCAAGGCAATTTAGAAACTGTTGTAGAGTTCCTACCGCGTCCCCGTCGACCGGGGCTCTCCCTGGATCCCTGGCTCCGGCCTAAACCGGCTGAAACGGATCACTTTTTCGCTGGCGTTAACACGGTTCGGGAGAGAAATACAAAAAGTGCTGCGGCGGGGCGACGGTGAACTGATCCGTTCGGGCACTGTTAGAATCTCGTTGCAGTTCGATGAGCTACGACATCCAAGTTTGGTCTGTTAGTCCGTTCGAGCCGGAGGCTCTCCGCAGACCGGAACTCTGGCAGAGAAAATCTGCCGCTTGGGTACATGCACGGAAAAACTGGCAAATCGTCATCTCCGCTTCCGACAGAGTCCAGCCGGAGGACATAACCGGAGAAGTCAGCATGCTCCTGCCCGGAATCGAGTGGCTGACAAACCTGAACTTGGAAGGCAAAACCTCCGGAGAGGCGTTCAAGCTTGTCCAATCTGCCGCCGACGATATAGCCCGTCACAGCCACGGTGCCGTACTAGACCAGCAGGACGGGTCAATTCGGCTTCCTCCCGGCGTCAAGCGATTCCTCTCACCTAGAGCCAAAGAGACGTTCGATGTCCTATCGCTGTCGTGGTGGTTTATGGATAGCCCAATCGAAAGCCGCGCCGGGCGTGAGCAGTTCGCGGCATTTCTTGAACGTAGCCTTCCGGAGTGTTTGCCGAAGCGGTACGGCTTGTACGAGCCGCCGCAGAATGTGTATGCAGATACGGGGAGAGGGCACTTTCTCCAGTTCTGGGAGGAAAACCTGCACGACATGATTGTCTGGTATCCGCACCGACCAGGGCACAAATCATTTGAATATCGACATAGAGAAGAATGCCCTCCTTCAACCGGGCTGGGCTGGGGCATTGAAGCGATTCTGGAGAGACACGGCCAGTCTCCTTCGACCTCTTTACGGCGATGTACGCATCTTGCACGGTTATAAGTGGATGGGGGCGACAGTGTCCGGAGGGGGACAGCATCCTGTGAAGTCATGGTGGTGGGCGGGTATTCCAGAAACGCTTGGGGTTGCGGTCGTGCTTGGAGACACGTACCAAAAGCTTTGGCCGAGATTCGCGGCGTCATCGATCATTTCGGATGGATTGGCGTTTGCATTCGCAGGAGGACTGGACTGCTGACAGAGACTTGGTGGAGAACGTCGGACGACCGCCTCTAGAGCAGGCGCAACTCCCCGACCGCATCAACGGCGTCACGAGCGCAGAAGATTTTCGCAAATACATGGAAGGCGTTCGCCGGGTCGGTGCCAAGAATATCCAAAGGAAGTATCCGCTAGGCTGGCCTTTCGGGGAACCTTTTTCGTCGTAACTTTGGTGGGTCTGACGGGTGACAGCGAGTAAACCCGACTCCCTTTGTTCAGGACAGCGGTTATACGAAATGGTGGTGACGGGGCGACGGTGAACTGAGCGCTTAAATGTGGATAAAGGGAGCCCTTGAAATGAAAAAAGATGAGGTCGCCTACCTGCTTCTGCGCCTCACTCTGGGCGCGAACATTTTCCTCCATGGGCTCTCTCGGCTAATTGGAAACCATGCTGCCTTTGCCACCCATATTGAAAGCGAGATGCACAATACTCCCTTGCCCGGATTCCTCGTGCATTTCGTGGCGGTTATTTTGCCGTGGTGCGAGGGAACTGTCGGTTTGTTGATGATTCTTGGGCTTTGGACAGCGGTCGCGCTGATTGCAGCCAGCCTGCTCATGCTCATGTTACAAATTGGAACTTGCTTGGCGCAGAATTGGCCTCTCGCGGGGGATCAACTGATGTACGTGCTTTTGTTCTTTATCCTGCTGACGTATATCGAGCGGAATCGGTGGTCGGTGGATAGGTGGTGGGGAGAGAGGTCATGATTAGGACACGGAGAGCGCAAGCACTGGGCGGTGCGTCAAATAGCGACATGGATTCGGACTGCGAACCCATGCCTTTCCACAGTCCGTTTACAGTCCATTAAGAGTGCCTTACGATGTCTAGCGGGGTAAAGAGAGCGTCCCGGCGCTCTGCAACTTGTTGAGAATACGTTGAAGGGAGTTTTCGACCCCCACTCGCTTCCGCGCGATAACGCGAGCTTATGTTTGGTCTGGCGTAGCGGCCACGATCCGGCAAAAACCAGGCCGAATTGATTAAGTATCTCAAGGAATCCTTCGACTACTCCAATCGTGTCCTCGCCACGCTCACTGCAAACAATGCGCTCGACCGTGTGGAAGGCCGTGACGTCGAAACACCGACCATTACGGACAGGTTGTCGAGTATCTGCTCTTGGACGGCATCGTCAAACCCATGACGCAGAAATACGGGGTGAAGGTTCGTTGACTCGTTGGGCGACAGCGCTCCGACTTTCCGATCTCCGTGGAGTGTCCTTCGTTGACTCGCCATCTTCACATCCTTAGTATTGCAGCCTGAGTCCTTCGCCACAATGATCGGACAAACCATCTCGCATTACCGCGTCATCGAGAAGCTCGGCGGTGGCGGTATGGGTGTGGTCTACAAGGCTGAGGATGTGAAGCTCGGTCGCTTTGTGGCGCTCAAGTTCCTGCCCGACGATGTAGCCAAAGACCCGCAGGCTCTCAGCCGTTTCCAGCGCGAAGCCAAGGCCGCCTCTGCGCTGAACCATCCGAACATCTGCACCATCTACGAAATTGACGACCAGCACGGCGAGGCGTTCATCGCCATGGAGTATCTCGACGGCATGACGCTGAACAAAAGGGATCGTGCATCGTGACATCAAGCCTGCAAACCTCTTCTTGACAGAGCGCGGACATGCCAAGATTCTGGATTTTGGATTGGCTAAGATATTACCCAAGCTCGAAAGCCTCGATACAAACGGCTCGACCCTGGAGGTACCTCTCACAAGTACCGGCGCTGCCGTGGGCACGATCACATACATGTCGCCGGAGCAAGTCCGCGCCAAGGAGCTGGACACCCGAGCCGACCTGTTTTCCTTCGGCGTGGTGATCTACGAGATGGTGACGGGGCGCTTGCCGTTCCAAGGTGAAAGCACAGGAGTGATTTTCGAGGCTATTCTAAACCGGGCACCCCTTCCTCCCGTGCGTCTGAGCCCCGACGTGGTCCCTGAGCTGGAAAGGATAATCGCGAAGTGTCTGGAAAAGGACCGCAACCTGCGGTATCAGCACGCGTCAGAAATCCGAACTGACCTGCAACGGCTCAAGCGGGATACGGATTCGGGGCGAGTGACAGCAAGTTCGAGGCCAGGAGTTGAGAGAGATATCGGAAAAGTCTGGAAACTGATCGCTTCCGCTGTTGCGGCAGCGTTGGTGTTGTCATTCTCTGTTTACTTCCATTTTCACCGCGCAGCGAGGCTCACAGACAAGGACACCATCGTCCTGGCCGATTTCACGAACACGACGGGCGAGCCCGTGTTTGACGGGACACTGCGGCAAGGTCTCACCGTGCAGTTAGAACAGTCGCCTTTCCTGAGCCTCATCTCAGAGCAGCGTATCCTGAACACTCTTTCCCTGATGGGCCAGTCATCCGATGCGCGGCTCACTCCAGAGCTCGCCCATGAAGTTTGCGAGCGCACCGCGAGCGCCGCCGTCCTGGACGGCTCGATTGCAAATCTCGGAAGCGAGTACGTGTTGGGGCTACGCGCAAAGAACTGTCGCACAGGGGACATCCTCGATGAAGAGCAGGTAGAAGTCGCAAAGAAAGAAGACGTACTGAATGCTCTGACTCAAATTGCAAGTAAATTCAGGATGCGAGTCGGAGAATCCCTGGTCACCGTCGAAAAACACGACACTCCCCTTGCCGATGCCACCACCCCGTCACTGGAAGCCTTGAAAGCCTATAGCATGGCGTGGAAAGTGTCCGCCTCCCATGATCCCGCCGCCGCTATTCCTTTTTTCAAACACGCCGTCGAGATCGACCCTAAATTTGCCATGGCTTACGCCTCGCTGGGGCTCTTCTTCGGTTCCATGGGCGAAACCGAAGCGGGTACGGAAAACATTAGAAAAGCCTACGAATTGCGGGACCGTGCCAGCGACAACGAGAAGTTCTTCATCTCCGCTTATTATGATGGACGGGCGACAGGAAACCAGGAAAAGGCACAGCAGACCTGCGACGCGTGGGCGCAAGCTTATCCTCGTGAGTTCACGCCACACGCATTCTTGTCGGGTTTTATCGATCCCGTGCTCGGCGAATATGAAAAGGCAGCCGAAGAGGCGCAAAAGAACATTGAACTCGCTCCCGACTTTGGCATTGGCTATGTTCATCTTGGTTACAGCTCTCTTAACCTCGACCGTCTAGGTACAGCCGAAGACGCGGTTCGCAGAGCCTCCGAGCGAAAGATTGAAATTCCTCTGTTAGCTCTCTTGAGATATGACATCGCCTTTTTGAAAGGCGACAGCGGCGGCATGCAACGGGAAGTGGCTGCGGCTCGGGGAAGATCAGGAGCGGAAGAATTGATTTCCGACCACCAAGCCTTTGCCCTCGCATATATCGGTCACCTGCAGGAAGCCAAAAAGATGTTACGGCGGGCAAGCGATTTGGCGCAGCAGGCGGATCATCGTGAGAAGGCGGCTGGGTTTGAAACCCGAGCGGCGCTGTGGGAAGCCTTCTACGGAGACAAGCTCACCGCAAAGTCCACAGCAATGGCAGCCCTTGCACTTGCCAAGAACCGGGAGGTGCAGTATGGCGCGGCCCTCGCACTAGCTTTGGCGGGGGATTCTTCTCATGCTCAAACCCTGACCAACGATCTTGAAACCAGCTTTCCCGAAGATACGTCAGTTAAGTTCAATTACCTGCCGACAGTGCGTGGGTTTCTTGCCCTTAACCATGGCGATCCCGCAAAGGCGATCAAACTTCTCCAAGCTGCCGTTCCCTACGAATTGGGCCAACCGCGCAGCACTCAAACGGGCTTCTTCGGGGCTCTTTATCCGATCTATGCTCGTGGACAGGCTTATCTGGCTGCGAGCCAAGGCGCTGAGGCCGCGAGCGAATTTCGGAAAATTCTGGATCACGCCGGGATAATGATTGGCGATCCCATCGGTGTACTGGCTCATCTCCAACTGGGACGAGCTTATGCCATGCAGGGCGACGCGACCAAAGCAACGGCGGCATATCAGGATTTCCTCACGCTCTGGAAAGACGCCGATCCCGACATCCCCGTCCTGCAGCAAGCGAAAACCGAGTACGCGAAGTTGCAATAGCGCCCTCTTGTTTTGGGTCGAGTTCTTGCGTGTAAACTTCCACCAGTTGTGCGGGCGAGGCTGGAGGTGTATGGCTATGGCTAAGAGAAAACGCATCTCTCCAGAAGCTCTGGATGCGAGCTTGGTACCCAAGCAGCGCAAGCTTATTCCGCACGCATTCGTGCTCGATGCGATTTCCACACTATCGCCATACACGCGTCCGATGTTTGGCTGCCTTGCAATCTATGTGAAAGACAAAATCGTGTTGATCCTACGGGACAAGCCTACAAGCACTGCGGATAACGGAGTATGGCTCGCCACTACCCAAGAACACCACCAGAGCTTGCGGCACGATTTCCCGAACATGCGATCCATTCAAGTATTGGGCAGACGCATAACGGGTTGGCAGGTCTTACCCGTCGATGCCCCTGACTTTGAATCAGCGGCGCTGGGCGCATGCGAGCTTGTGCTGGCTGGAGATGCTCGGATCGGCAAAGTTCCGGGCGCACGTACGTCGAAGTCCGGATCAAAAGCGGCTGGAAGGGCGGCGAAGCAAATCAGAACCTCGAAGAAACACGGGAGCACGATCAACTTCGAGACGGTGCGAAGGATCGGCTTGGCGTTGCCCGGCGTGGAGGAAAGCACAGCCTATGGGTCGCCCGCACTCAAGGTTCGCGGAAAACTCTTGGCATGTGTGCCTTCTCATCGTTCGGCTGAACCGGGTTCACTCGTGGTTCGCATTGACTTCGACGACCGCGCCGAACTGCTCGCGGCAGACCCGGACGTTTACTACGTGACCGACCACTATCTCAATTACAGCGCTGTGCTGGTTCGCATGTCCCGCCTCACGCCCGATGTCCTGCGCGACTTGCTCGGCATGGCTCACAAGTTCGTGACGGCCGATGTGGCACGCCGTCTGCCATCGCAGAATAAACGCACACGCATATGATTTCATCAAGCCGTGAATACTGCAGCCATCATAATCGTCGCCATCGCCGCCATGGGCGTGCTCATGATGCGGTTTCGTAAGCGATGGCTGGCGAAGATCAACCTTGCCTTCACGAATCGAATCACCGGGCTGTTCGCTGGCTGGCTTCCCGGCTTCGGCATTCTCGCGCACGTCGGACGAAAGTCAGGAAAGGTCTACCGAACTCCGGTGAACATCTTTCGAGCGTCCAGCGGATTCGTCATCGCCCTTACGTACACCAGCCAATCCGAGTGGGTGAAGAACGTCCTTGCGGCTGGCGGCTACAAGATTGAAACTCGCGGCGTGCAGTATCAGGTTGGCGGAAACCACCAATACACCACGGGCACGAAATACAAGTAGGTCATAACGGTCGCACCGGCTCTTAGTCCCTCGGCCCTGAGCGTAAGGTACTCTGCCCGCGTAAGCACCTTGAAAATCCGCCCGTTGCTTTCAAGGACGTATTTCCCATCTTCGATTCCTGGGACACCCCGCCCACCATGCAGCATAGCCCATACAAGGTGCACTAAGAAGACCAACAACAATACCCTGCTAAACGGTGTAACCCAACTCGGTATGCCTCGTGGGAATCCGCTCCAAAAGAATGTCGGCGTTTTCCACGCGGGATATTCCAGAACATACAGCGTTATAAGTAGTGCTATGCATCCAAGAGTGAGGGGGATCAAGTAAGGGAAAATCGAATCTACCAGCCCCCCTGAAAAGCTGGCGATGTAAACGAAAATGCTGGCGGCAAAACCGCACGCCGAGAGAAAGGCTATAAGCCTACGGATATCTACAGTCATTCGCCACAGTTGTACGCTGAAGTTAGCCGGTTTTCCAGATGACTATGGAGCGTAGACTCTTTCGTTCTCGCCTCATTGGCGTAACAGTGCGCCGTGAAAGGCGCTGGACTCCAGCGGGTTCAACTCCCGCCCGGGAACTGGTTCGCTCCACCCCGTAGCAATCGAGACGGCGTTTTGACGGGGCTACGCGGGAAGCCGACCTCGATAGCGTTAAGTAAACGCGTCCGAGTTCTATCCCACCATTGAGCGCTATCTGTTTGCAACATTCATCGAGCACGACTAGCTGGATCAGACTCGGTGACAAAATACGCAACGAACACAAGGCTTTTTGTCGGGTTGATTTGAACCGATGGCCAGTTCGATGATGCCTCTTTCATGAAGTCCGTCGCAGAGACTACGCGCTGAGACTACGCGCTGGAACCCGTTCATGACTTCCGAACAAGAACGATGACAATACTGCGTCCATGATTCGCCTTCCTGCCTGCGTCCATGAGCGACTTGGGCCACTGTATCATTCCGGACCGCATGCCGAAACTGGGCGTTCAATTCCTGAATGCTAGCGATCTCCACCCGGAGACGCCCAATCTTGTCCCTGAGAACCCCTAAGTAATTCATATCATCATATCCTTCGAGTTTTCGTGATTAACTGGTCGCTATACCTTCTTGAGAGATGGTTGGTGTTGGCGTGTGCGACCGTCGTCATCCCACTTCACAAGTGCGTCGTCTTCGTTCGTTTTCTCAACTGTCCCGAATTCTCCAGTCGGTTTTCCAAAATCAGCCAATCCCATAACACGATCACCCGGATTCAGTTCCGAATCGAGAGCGGGGGGCTGGACGAGCGGTGGCTTCTTGGCTCGGTCTGCGTCCGGAGTTGCTCCGACGTGTGACAAAGGAGGTTGCGGAGCTTTGCGCAGTTTGGGCGTCAGTTTATTGATGCGGCTCATATTGCATTACCCCAGAGACTCGCCTTCGCCTGTTTATCTTTCTCTGTTCGTGAAGCATGCGCTCGGAGAGGATGCTCCGCTGATCCAAACTGCACAGTTCTGACGACTATAATAATTTGGCTAAGGCAGACCGTACGAATCGAGCGGTGAAATTAAAGTGATCCAATGTGCTCAGACACCCGGCTTTGCCACTTATAGCATGGAGGAGTAGTGAAGAAATGAGATGGCCGTTACATAGGTCAGTCCAGCTTCCTCACTTATCAAGTGAGGTACAACGATGGGAACCGTATTGATTGTTCTTGTGGTGCTGTTTTTGCTGGGTGGCGGGGGCTGGGGATATTCGCGTTGGCGCGGCTAACGCGATCACACAGAACGCCTGACCATGCTGCTTGATTCTATTTTGCAGCATTTATGGGGGATATTCGACTCCGGAAATAGACCGGCGAACTCCCCTTCAGGTTTACTGAACTAAGTCAGCGCACCTGAAGCGTTGTTCTTCCCTCAGATTTTCAGGAAGGCCGCGTACCCCATGCATTCGAATGCGATCCTGCGCGAAGCTCAGCAGCTCCACAACGTCAGTGACCGTCTTGACACGCTGGCAGAGCAACATCCTCTCGTTTCAGAAGCGCTCATCACGATTGCAGGAAACGTTCGTATCACGGCAACTGTGTTGGAGGTGCTGGTTGCGACGAAAATTGCGCCGCTTGCGGGATTAGACCCAGCAGGTGATGCTGACGTACTCTTCTAGCTGTGGTAAACACAATGAATGGTCAACGGTGCGGAGCTGAACTTCACATGCTCGTCAAGAAGCGGACCTCTTAATTACTTGAACGATGCGCAGAGGCGGAAATGTGTGCAGAAAGTCGAGCCCGGTGCGCGAGGCCGTGACACCAGCGGATTGGAATGTCCTCAAGTAGTCTGCTGTGTTCTTGAAGTCGGCAATGACGGCCTTCCCGCCAGGTTTCAGGACGCGAAGAATCTCCCGGCAGGCTCGTTCTCGCCCTTCTCGGCTTGGGATGTTGTGAATGCATAAGTTCGACAAAACAACATCAAAGCTATCATCTGGAAACTGAAGGGCCGTAGCGTCGTCATTTCTGACTTCGACTCGGTCGCTAACACCTTCGAGTTCCACATTGCGAAGAGTTCTCTCCCGCGAGTTGCCCGAAAGATCATCCTTGTTCCAAATGTCGATGCCCACAGCTTTTCCTCTGGTTACCTTCTTGGCGGCCCCAATCATCAACAGTCCGCGCCCCGTGCCTACATCGAGAACATTTTCACTGCCTCCCCAGTTCACGTAACCGAGCATGCGATCGCGATGGCGAAACTTTCCAACTTTGGCGTAGAGAATCATGGCCAAACCTTCAAGAAGGCAGATCATGCCGACCCAGATTTCCATTCGGCGCAGAGCAAACGTTACAGAACCGATGGTGAATGTGGGCAGGAATATCGCCACCAACAAAAGTCCCAAGCCTATTAGCAGCAGGTTGCGAATGACACCGGGAGCGTCAATGCCGTAATCAGGTCGAGCAGGGCTCATGGAGTGACCAGGATTGTAACCGAAAGCCAACAACAAAGGCATCCATGCCTACTCAAGGGTACTCAAGCGTCTGCACTCATTGTTCAGGTTCGAGTTGCGTTTCGTTGGACTGAGCACTGGCAGTGCGGTGCTAACCTAATGAATGAGGCACCGAGAGGATCACGATGAAGAGAGAATTCAGGTCGAAGCTAAACGGGAATGCGTCCCGCGAGAACGCGACTGCATCGTTTACTCTGCCATTCGATACACGAGAGGTCTGGGGCAAAGCTAAAGTTCCAGTCAAGGCGACGATAAATGGCTACACTTGGCGCAGCACAGTCGGGAACGGGGGCGGGATTCAGTATATCGTCGTGAATGCTGAGGCCGGACTCCATGCGGGCGTAAAGGCTGGAGATACCGTGACGATTGTCCTTGCGCCAGATGCCGAAAAGCGGGAGATCGAGATTCCCATCCAACTGCGGAAGGCGCTGGGCGCGAAGCTCAGTGAAAAGCTGAACCGTCTATCTTTCAGCCACAAGAAAGAATTTGTCGTCTGGTTTTCAGAAGCCAAGAAGGAGGATACACGCGCTCGGCGAGTAGAGAAGATGAAGGCAATGCTCTCAACCGGGAAGGTCATTAGCTGACGACTGTTAGCTCTCCGCTTGCCCCGGTCGAAGTACTGGCGACTCGGTTCGGCAGCAAACCCCATATCGTTGCCAAATCGGAAGCCACGGGGCATGGGCTAACGTCTCGTCGTGTCTTCGATTTGCAGCAGAGATGACAGCATCAGCGCGAGTGCCGCACTTTGGGCAGATGCTTTCGGCAACTGAGTTTCGAGTTGCGTCGTCCATCAAACACGAAAACACGTATGATACGCGTCAGGAATGAGAGCAATCGCGATCTCCACAGCTATGTTTGAACAACATCGCGCACTTGGGACTCGTCAATGATCTCAGACAGTTGGTCAACAGGCATTCGACCGACTTCAACGATTGCCCCGACGCGGCGCACAAAAGCGGGATGCGTCATGAATAGCTCTGTCACTCGGTCGCAGTACGTTGGCGCTTGAGTGAAGCGATACAGATTAGCGAGGGCGTGAATCGCCGCTTTCGGGTCTTGCGTAACTCCACGCTCGCTCTGTCGGCAGCGTATTCAAAACGACGCGAGAGAAAGTAAAACGCAAGAGTCGGTGCGAATATGATGCAGATGTCGAGAAGAGGACGGAATGGACTTAAAGCTGGAGGCAGGAAGAAGCACGTTACCGCAAGGATCGCGTACGCGGTCCCTAAGATCAGGAGCTTCTTGAGACCATGCTTCTCCTTTACGTGCCCTGACGTGCCCTAGTTCGTGCCCGATCACAAAATCGAGTTGAGCGCTGTTGAGAAGTAGGTCATTTCCTGTCCATCGCCGTTCCATGAAAATTCTATCGAGGCTGTAGCAAATCGACTGGATAACGACAACCATTCCGATTGGTATGACCCAGAAAAGGGGCGACCCTTAGCAAGGCGGCGTCGATCCAACGTAGATGAAGCGCCAGCCCTGAAACAATCGACTCTCCCTTCAAATACCACAGTGCACGCCAAACTGAAACCATTCCCAGTAGGGTGATCTGAACCCAACGCCGAAAAATTATCCACCTCGACGTTTTTTCAAAGTTCGTCATTGACTAGGATACAGAGTGTAGCTTAACTCATCGGCTCTGAACTGATCCTTCCGATCTGCGATAATGTCTCCCAATGTGCGGACGCTACGGACTATCGCGGCGAAAACAGATTTTATATTCCGTGCTGCTCGCCTTTTCGGGGATTGCGCCGCTGGCGATCGCACAGGCAGGTAGTGCAGGGGTTCCAGCGCCGAAGAATGACGGATGGTCCAGTGCGACCTTGGAGTCAGTAGGGCTATCGAACAAGCCGCTCGCGGAGATGGAGGGCGCAATCCGTGCGGGGGAATTCAAAAACATTGGGAGCGTGCTTATCGCACGCCACGGGAAGCTGGTGTATGAAAGCTACTTCGATGGCGATGCAAGCACTCTGCGCGATACGCGGTCGGCAACAAAAAGCATCACCGATTCGCTGGTTGGGATTGCCATTGGCGAGAAGAAGTTGAGCGGAGTGGATGCGCGTGTTCTGGCCCTTTTACCTGAATACGCACGCAAGCTACAGAATCCCGATCCGCGTAAGGACAAGATCACGGTGGAAGATTTTCTCACCATGTCGTCGCCTCTCGAATGCGATGACTGGAATGACGCCTCCCGTGGAAACGAGGAGCGCATGTACGTGATCGAGGACTGGGCACAATTCATTTTTGACCTGCCGGTTCGCGGGAGAATGCATCTGGGAGAAAAGGTCGATTCTCCACCCTACGGACGCTATTTCAGCTACTGCACTGGCGGAGTGTTCATCCTAAGCGAGGTTTTGCAGAAGGTGACGGGAACACGTGCGGATCGCTACGCTCAGGAAAAGCTTTTCGGGCCGCTGGGGATTGCCGATGCCGAGTGGGTATACTCGCCGCTCAATATTCCGCAGACGGGCGGCGGTTTGCGGCTGGCCAGCCGGGACCTTCTCAAGATTGCGGAGTTGTACCGCAGCGGCGGCCAGTGGCAGGGCAAGCGGATCGTAAACGAACGGCTACCTGTGGTGGCTGAAATCGTTCAAGTCCGGCGGGAAGAGCTATCCCGCCTATTTCATGAGCGGCAATGGCGGGAATAAAGTCGCCGTGTTTCCGGGTCTGGACATGGCGGTCGTGCTCACCAGCACGAACTACAATACGCACGGCATGCACGAGCAGACAGAAAAGCTGCTGACCGACTACATCTTAGCGGCAGTTGTGCAATAACCGCCATAGCCTGGCTGCGTACCGCTGCGACATCGTTCAATTGGCCGAGCGGAATCCAATCGTGAAGCCAGAGAAAAAGCACCTGAAACACCTGCAACCCGAGTCGAATGATCTCGCCGCGTTGGTTTGCCGGGAAGATTTGCTCCGACATTTTCGTCTCCGATGAGGCAAATATTGCTCAGAATAGTTACCAGCCGCAAGAGCAGTCAATCTGAGATCACTGGCGGTCACTGTCTTAAAAGTCTTAAGACAGCACCTCACTGGCGTGTTCTGGGCAGAGTTGATGAGCGCAAAGGAGAGCGGGATTCTGCCTCGATGGGACTGCACTAGTTGTCGCCGTCAGCGTGGATGGATTTATCGCCGTGAAGGCACGCCGACCCCGACATCCCCGTCCCTGAAGCAAGCCAAAGCCGAGTACGCCATCGGCGATAGCGGCTCGCGCCATTATGTACTCACCGCAGTAAGGAAGCAGGCGGCAAGCGGGTCGGCGAAATATGTAGATGCGAATCCGGGATGCTGGAGAGCATTTCAGTTCTTACAGTACAATCCCGAAGTATGCCCGGTCGAGAGTGCTACCACTGCAAGCGGTGGATCGAGGAGGGAGAAAAGCACGACTGTTGGACGACCACCGAAGCGGCTCTCACGCAGGAACTCTCCGAGGATCTGCGGGACGCTTGGGAACGGCTGCGCGAAACCGCCGTTTCCTTCGGCGATCAACGGATTTACGCCTCGCACAAGTCGATTATGTTCTCGCGAGAGTCCTGCTACTTCTTCGTGCGTCCCAAGCGGAATTTTCTCGAACTCTGCGTTTTCCTCGGTCGCACGCTAAAGGCTCCCCAAGTGCGACGAAGCGACCCCGCGTCGAAGTCCAAGGTATATCACATCCTTCACATCAAGCACCGCGATGAAGTCGAGGCACCGATTATTGACTGGCTTCGCGAAGCCTACGAACTGTCGGACGTGCTGGCGTTGAAGGCAGGCAAGGTTCGCGCCAAATCTACGCACAATACGCACAAGAGGAAGGCGAGACGGATTTCACGTTGATAGGAACGTACAACTGGTGCCGTCAAATGTATCCCGACGCAGGCGAAAGCGGTGTACGCAACCCTGCAATAGCCGCTTCGCTCACTACCGAGTAGTTGCAAATCGCGAAGGAGGACACCATGAATCGAGAACGGGCACTGAAGATCGTGTTGGTGGTGGTGGGATTGTTGTTTACGGCGGGAGTTGTTCCGCTGACAATGTTTTTCTCGCGACAGCCTTCGGTGCCAATGCTAATGAGCATCTATGTCACGCTGGGAATTTTCTTGCTGCTGGCGGTGCGTGACCCAGCGGCGAACCGCAGCCTGATCGCCTTCGGCGGATGGGCAAATCTGGCGCATGCTGGGGTCATGGCTGCGCAGGAATACCGGAATGTGATCGAGCGCCGAGAACTCGCGGGAGTGGTTGTGTTCGCAATCGTCGGTGTTGTGCTCGTTGCACTGGCTCCGGCAAAGAAGTCAGTGGAGCGAACCTCCGCTGTTGTGGCATAGCGAGCAGCGAGGACTAACCACCTGGGAGCATGGGCGTGGTCATAGCCATCGTAATCATCGCCATCGCCGCCACGGGCGTGCTCATGATGCGGTTCCGTAAGCGATGGCTGGCGAAGATCAACATTGCCTTCACTAACCGGATCACTGGGTTGTTCGCTGGCTGGCTTCCCGACTTCGGCATTCTCGCGCACGTCGGACGAAAATCAGGAAAGGTCTACCGAACTCCAGTGAACATCTTTCGAACGTCCAGCGGATTCGTCGTCGTCGCCCTCACATAAAGCAGCCAATCCGAGTGGGTGAAGAACGTCCTTGCGGCAGGCGTGTGCGAACTCAAAACTCGTTGGGAAGAAGTATCACCCTTTCCGCGCCGAAGGTCGTGCACAATCCCACTCGGCGACGATTCCCCATTCCGGTGCGGATGGTGCTGAGGATCGTGGGTGCAGACGAGCACGTGGAGCTTTCAGCTGCTCGCGCAGATGGCGTCAACTCCAAATTCACATAGGCTCGGGCCGTTTTGTAGCCTATCGCCATGCAGAATCCGGTCAAAGATCGCATCATAAAATGGGTACTGTTACAGGAAGCGGGGCTAACTGATCACGTGTGAGTTTGCAGGAATGGGTGGGATTATTGGACAGAAAGGCATCTGAGGTACAAGCATGAGACGAACAAGAAAAACCCAGCTTAGATATGCCGATGGAAATTGTAAGCCATGCGGACACCTGTTTAATCCCCAAGTAGTGGTCGCCTACGATACGAATGATTTTTCGAAGGGAGGCGAGATTCTGTGTCCCGTGGCAGGATGCAGTTGTTTCCACAACCTAGATTTCAGACTGTAACAGTACCTAGAATTGCGAGAGGAAATAGCGCAAATCACGCCGCGTGCCTCGCAGCGGAACATTGTTTAGAATCGAACGTAGCATCAATCTGGAAAGTTATCCCAACGATTTGCTTCCAAGGCTTCCTCTGCGGCCCGAAGGTTGAATTTATGAGACTCGTACGACCTGCAATCCTGGCGCTGGTAATCGCCGGCGCGTTCTTTTACTTCACCACCTGGCGTTCGAATGCGAAGTTCGCGCCCACACCCGCGGGCTGGTTGAGTGAACCGGCACATGTGGAGATCACCGAAGCCGCCCCCGGCGAAGGCCTCGACAGCGAAGAGCAGAACAACATCGGCGTCTATCGCAAGAACATTCCGTCGGTGGTAAATGTCACCTCGCGCACCATGACCATGGATTTCTTCTACGGCCTGGTCCCGCAGGAAGGCCAGGGCTCGGGCTTCGTGATCGATAAAGACGGCCACATCCTCACCAATTATCACGTGGTGAAAGATGCGCGCGACGTCGAGGTTACGATGCACAACCGCAAAAAGTACAAGGCGACGATTGTGGGCACCGACCCGGCGCACGATCTGGCGGTGATTCAGATCCAGGCGCCCAGCCTGGTTCCCGCGGTGCTCGGCGATTCCCGCAATCTGCAGGTCGGGCAGAAGGTCTACGCCATCGGTAACCCGTTCGGGCTGGCGGGAACCATGACGCGCGGCATTGTGAGTTCGATCCGCCCGGTGCGGGAGCCGAATGGCGCGACCATCGACGATGCCATTCAAACCGACGCCGCCATCAACCCCGGCAACTCCGGCGGTCCACTGATGAACTGGCACGGAGAAGTGATCGGCATCAACACCATGATTCTTTCGAACTCGGGACAGAACGCCGGCATCGGCTTTGCCATTCCCATCAACACCGCGAAGGCTGTGTTGAATGACTTGATGACGCTGGGCCGCGTGCGCCGCCCCGCGCTGGGCGTGCGCACCATTCCCATCAGCCCCGAGTTAGCCGATGAAATGGGCCTGCCCGTCGATTACGGCGTGTTGATCGTGCAAGTCACTCCCGGCGGCGCAGCCGATCAGGCCGGTCTGCGCGGCGGCACCGAGCGCGCCTACCTGGGCAACATCCCCATCATGCTCGGAGGAGACTTGATCATCGCCATCGACGGCGAAAAAGTAGAAGACGAGCAGGACCTCGCCCAAATGATGAACAACCACCGCGCCGGAGACACGGTGAAGGTCACCATCTACCGAAACAAGAAAAAGATGGATGTCAACGTGGCCCTGGGGGAGGCTCGAGAGCAGGTGTAACCCAAGCTCTCAGCCGTGAGCTCCCAGCTTCCGGTGTGAAACATGGAATTTCACACGTTAGACTTTCACGCGGCGTCATCCCGAAGTCCCCGCGTTTCTTCCAGCGGGGCGAGGGATCTCCCGCCTAACGGACTGTAGGTGAAACCCGTGAAACCCCCCGTTGCCGTTGAAATTCACCTCCGGCCCATGTAACCTTAGCCCTGCCTATGACCGCCGTCCTCTAGCCCTCGAACCTGCTTGCCCGAACGAGAATACTCTTGCAGTTTGTCGCGCCGTGTTCTTGTTTCCAACAGAAAGGATTCTTGCCATGCGATTCGTGGATAAGGCTTTGGCGCGCAGATTTGAGGCGTGCGAAGAAATGACGCAGGTGCTGTACGCGCGGGCGTTCCAAAAGATGCGGCCCCAGATCGGAGCCGCCGAGAAAGAAATCTGCGGCGGGCACATGGTGTTTGCCGGCCTGGGATCGCCGATCGGCAGAGCAACCGGCGTGGGGCTCGACCGGCCCTTTACGGCCGCCGACCTTGATCGCGTCGAAGAATTCTACCGCTCGCACCAAGCGCCGGCGCAGGTGGATTTGTGTCCGCTTCACGACCCGGAAGCGTTGGTCATGTTCAAGGAGCGCGGTTACAACTTCGTGGAACTGAACAACGTGTTATACCGGCCCTTGGATCCGAACGAAGAATTTCCTGCAGCTCCGGCGGGCTGCGAAATTCGCCGCGGGCGCCGGGCCGAAGCGCAAGAGTGCTCCGCCATTGTGGAACGCGCCTTCTTTCCCGGGGGAGCGCCAAAATCCTTTCAAGGCCTGATCGAGCCGCTGTATCAAATGGAGGGAGCGCTCGCCTTTGTAGCCTCAATCGACGGCACGATGGCCGCCTGCGCTACCGGGCTCTGCATTCCCCAGCACCGAATCTTCGCTCTGGGCGGAGCCGGAACCCTGCTCCAACTTCGCGGCCGCGGGCTGCAGACCGCCTTGCTTCGCGCCCGTATGCGCGCCGCGGCGGAAGCCGGATGCGAGTACGCGGTCGTGGTTACGCAGGGCGGCACCACGTCGCAGCGCAACTGCGAGAGGCTCGGATTCCACGTCGCCTACAGCAAGCTGACGGCGATTAAGGAAGTGGCGAAGAATTAAGAGTCCAGTTCTCAGGCGGCGCTTTCGGCGAAGAAATCTTCAATCTCGTTCACCTCTTTATCGTTCAGCCGCAGGTCGCCCGCTTTCATCACGCCTTGCGCCTGGCGTGCGTTGCGCGCGCCGACAATGGCTCCCGTCACCGCGGGATTGCGCAAAGTCCAGGCAATCGCAATCTCACCGACCGAACGGTTGTGACGTTTGGCGATCTCGCGCAGGCGCTCCACCAACTCGAGGTTGCGCGAAAGATTCGGCTCGTTAAAGTCGGCATGCGCCTTGCGCCAGTCGTCCTGAGGCAAGCGGGCGGCACGTTCCCGCGTCATCGCGCCGGTCAGCAGCCCCGAAGCCATCGGAGAATAAACGATCACTCCGATCCCTTCGCGCAGGCAAAAAGGCAGAATCTCATCTTCAATATCGCGGTGCAGCAGCGAATAGGGAGGCTGCAATGAAGTGACGGGGGCGATCGCCTGGGCGCGGCGCAGTTGCTTGACGTTGAAATTCGAAACTCCAATCCAGCGCACCTTGCCTTCTCGCTTCAAATCGGCCAGCGTAGACCATCCTTCTTCGAGCGCGGGAGAATCCGGATCGGGCGGCCAGTGAATCTGGTAGAGATCGATCGCATCGACGCCCAGTCGCCGCAGGCTGTCTTCCACTTCGCGGCGAATCGACTCCGCGCTCAGAACTTTTTGCACGTTACCCTGCGCATCCCACCGCAGGCCGCACTTGGTAAAGATATATGGACGCGAACCAGACCAACTTTTGAGCGCGCGGCTGACAACCTCTTCAGAATGACCCAGGCCATAAATGGCAGCGGTGTCGATCCAATTGACGCCGAGTTCGAGCGCGCGATGAATGGCGGCGACGGAATCTGCATCATCCTGCGCTCCCCACGCGAATTGCCAACCGGAGCCGCCCACGGCCCAGGCCCCGTAGCCCACGGGAGCAATTTGTAGATCGGAATTGCCAAGATTGCGGGTTTGCATGTTAAATCTCCATGTCAAGTTTGATTAGCCGGGACTTTGACGGGATTCAGAATCGAGAACTCAAATGAATGCCGATGCAATCCGTGAGTTTTGCCTGGCTTTTCCTGATGCCACCGAAAAGCTGCAATGGGGCGACGAGCTTTGCTTCAAGATCGGCGGCAAGATTTTCCTCATGCTCGGCCTGGACCATCCTCGGCTTTGCTTCAAATGCACGCCCGAAAACTTCGCCGAGTTGATCGAGCGCACGGACATTCACCCCGCGCCGTACGTCGGGCGGTATAAGTGGGTGATGCTGGACCGGATAAATGCTTTGGGCTGGAACGAACTACGCGAGTTGATCGGGCAGTCCTATACGATGGTGGCCGCGAAGGCACCGAAGAACGAAGCCCAGAAAAAGCAGGCGGCGAAGAAGAGAAAGATTCCTAAACGCGGGACTGCGAAGAAGACGAAGAGCGATTGACATTCTTTATCCTGGCTAGATTCGGCGGGCAAGAGTGCATGCCCTACTCCACCCCCCTAGGCTATGAGTAATTTGACTCCGCTTGCCGCCGTCGGCTAGCCTCAAGAGTCCCCTCATTCTGGGCACCGTCGATCCTGATGCGACTCCGCCACAAATCATTGCTTTGGCTGCTGCTGGCGGCGATAACCGGATTAGTTTTTCCCTATGCCGCCGCCTCCCCCCAGCCCGTGCACGCGCAACACGGCATGGTAGTCAGCGTGCACGAGTTGGCTTCGCGCGCCGGAGTCGAAGTCATGCAGGCTGGCGGGAACGCGGTGGACGCCGCGGTGGCTACCGGATTTGCCCTGGCGGTGGTCCACCCCGCGGCAGGAAACCTGGGCGGCGGCGGATTTATGCTGATCCGCATGGCGGATGGCAAAGTGCGTTTTCTCGATTACCGCGAGAAGGCTCCAGCGGCGGCAAAGCCCGACATGTATCTCGACCCGCAGGGCAACGTGATCGAGGACGCCATCGAATATGGTTACAAAGCGATTGCCGTGCCCGGGTCGGTGGCGGGCATGGTTTACGCCGAGCACAAATACGGCAGGCTGACGCTGAAACGAGTGGTCGCTCCGGCGATACGGCTGGCCCGTGAGGGCTATGCGCTGACCTGGGCAGAAGCTCACGATTTTCAGCGGGATGCGCTCCTCGCTAAGTTCTCCGAGTCGCGTCGCATATTCCAGCGCGACGGCAACTTCTACCAGCCCGGTGAGACCTTCCGCCAGCCCGATTTAGCACGGACCTTGGAACGCATCGCCGCCAAGCCCGATGATTTCTACCACGGAGCCATCGCGCGCGAACTGGCGGCGGCGCTGCAGAAAGGCGGAGGGATCATTACCTTCGAAGATCTGGCGCATTATGAAGTGAAAGAACGCGAGCCGATTCGCGGCAACTATCGCGGTTACGAGATTATCAGCGCACCGCCGCCCTCTTCCGGTGGGACCGTTTTGGTGGAAGCGCTGAACATCGCCGAAGGCTACGAACTTGCCAAGCTAGGAGAGCGTTCGGCACAGTCGATCCATTTCGTTACCGAAGCCTTCCGGCGCGCTTTTTTTGATCGCGCGGAATTTTTAGGCGATCCGGACTTTTCGAAAATCCCGGTGGCGCAGCTCGTCGATAAGAAATACGCGGCGGCGTGGCGCGAGTCAATCGACGCGGCTCACGCCAGTCCCAGCAAAGAACTGAAGCGGCCTGCCATCTTTAACGAACTCGAACAGTATGCGGCCAGCCATCCTCCGCCCCAGGCCGTTCAGGAAGCGCCGCACACCACTCATTATTCTGTGGTGGATGCGGAGGGCAACGCCGTCGCCGTCACCACAACCATCAACGACTGGTTCGGATCGCGAGTCACCGCAGAAGGCTTGGGATTTTTGTTGAACGATGAGATGGATGACTTCTCCGCCAAACCCGGAGTACCTAATGCCGACGGATTAATTCAAGGCTCGGCGAATGCCATCGGGCCGGGCAAACGCCCGCTGTCGTCGATGGCCCCAACCATCGTTGTGCACGATGGTAATACCGTGCTGGTGCTTGGTTCTCCCGGCAGTTCCAAGATCATCACCACCGTGGCTAATGTTCTAATGGGAGTGGTCGATTATGGAATGAATATCCAGGAGTCGGTGGACGCACCCCGCTTTCACCATCAGTGGCTGCCCGACGTGCTGAACGTGGAACAATGGTTCTCGCCTGACACGGTGCAAGGCCTGCAAAAGATGGGATACGACGTGCAAATCGGCCTGCATGAATTTGGCAGCGTTAACCCTTACTGGAGCGACGCGGAGTGCATCGCCATCGATCCGGCTAGCGGAGAGCGGCTCGGAGCGAGCGATTACAGGCATAACGGAAAGGCAGTGGGCTACTGATGCTGAGAGCAGTCTCAACCTATCTGTATGTTAAAGAACGGCTGCATCCCGGAATTCTCGACGGCCTCACGCGCAGTGGAGTGCAGGCCATCGAAATTTTCGCGGCGCGGCAGCACCTGGACTACGCCAACCGCAAGGCCCATGTCAAAGAAATTGCCGAGTGGTTTCGCGGCAGCGGCGTGCCGCTCAGCTCCGTGCACTCGCCGCTCTATGCCGATTACGAATGGGGACGCGCCGGCGCTCCGCCCGTGAACCTGGCGTCCACCGACCGCTCCGGCTTGGTTGAGGCGATGGACGAAGTGAAGCGCGCCCTCGAAATCGCCGAGCAGATTCCCTTTCGCTTTCTCATTCAGCATCTCGGCCTGCCCAACGAAACCTTCAGCGACAAAAAATTCGAAGCCGCGATGACCTCCATCGAGCACCTGCGTGCTTTCGCCAAGCCGCTGGGCGTGCGCATCCTGCTGGAAAACATTCCGAACGAACTCTCCACGCCAGAGAGATTGCTCGAGATGATTCAGACCGCTCACTTCGACGATGTGGGAATCTGCTTCGACGTCGGCCACGCCCACATCATGAGTTCGGTAAACGAGGCCTTCGAAGTCCTGCGCAAACTGATCTGTTCCACGCACGTTCATGACAACAATAAAGTTCAGGATTCGCACCTGTGGCCGGGCGCGGGCAGCATTCACTGGAAGGAAGCGATGGAACTGCTGCGCTCCGCGCCGCAAAAGCCGCCTTTGCTCTTGGAACTGGATAGCGACGAGAAAGTGAATCCTCTCGAGAAACTTGAAGGCACGTTTGACATGCTGGAAACTGCCTAGAACATTTGGTAACTGAGTCATCGAGTAATTTGAAAAGGCATGAGGATAATTTCCCAATGACTAAATTGCACAATTACCCAATCTTATGTCTCCCGTAACTACCATCGCAGAAATCGGAAAGCACGAAGGCCAGTCGGTCACGCTTCGCGGCTGGCTCTATAACCTGCGCGAAAGCGGGAAGCTGTTGTTCCCGCAATTTCGCGACGGCTCAGGAGTAATTCAAGGTGTGGTGCCAAAAAATGCCGTCACGCCCGAGGTCTTCGAGGCCATCAAAACCCTGACGCAGGAATCCAGCGTCATCGTAGATGGCAAGGTCCGGGCCGATAAACGCGCTCCCGGCGGTTACGAACTCGACGTTTCCAACGTGCAAGTGGTGCAGCGTGTGCCGGAATCCGATCCTTATCCCATCACTCCCAAAGAGCACGGCACCGAATTTCTGATGGAGCACCGGCATCTGTGGGTTCGCTCTCAGCGGCAGGCTTCGATCCTGCGGGTGCGCGCGGAAATTATTAAAGCCGTGCGCGATTTTTTTGACGACCGCGGCTTTACCCTCACCGACCCACCCATCCTCACTCCGGCAGCGTGCGAAGGTACCAGCACACTGTTTCCCGTCGATTATTTCGACGAGCAGGCCTACCTCACGCAATCGGGTCAGCTTTACATCGAAGCCACGGCGATGGCGCTGGGCAAAGTGTATTCGTTCGGCCCGACTTTTCGCGCCGAAAAATCGAAGACGCGCCGTCACCTCACCGAATTTTGGATGGTCGAGCCCGAAGTCGCCTATGCCGAACTCGACGATCTGATGGATTTGGCCGAAGGCTTGATCAGCTTCGTGGTGAAGCGCTGCCTCGACAGGCGGCGCGCAGACCTGCAGGCAATCGGCCGCGATGTCGCCAAGTTAGAAAAAGTGGAAGCGCCCTTCCCCCGCATCAGCTACGACGACGCGGTAAAAAATTTGCAGGAAGGCTACGCGAAAGGCACGCTGGAAACCAAATTCGAGTGGGGCGGCGATTTCGGTTCTCCCGACGAAACTTATCTTTCCGCGCAGTTCGACAAGCCGGTGATGGTGCATCGCTATCCCGCGCAGGTCAAAGCTTTCTACATGGAGCCTGACCCGCAGCGGCCCGAGTTGGCTTTGTGCGTCGATGTGCTTGCGCCCGAAGGCTACGGCGAAATCGTCGGCGGCTCGCAGCGCATGGCCTCGCACGAATTGCTGGTGCAGCGCATTCACGAGCACGGCTTGCCGGAAGAAGCCTTCAAGTGGTATCTAGATTTGCGCAAATACGGCAGCGTGCCCCATGGCGGCTTTGGCATGGGCATCGA
Source organism: Candidatus Sulfotelmatobacter sp. (assembly GCA_049513475.1). GTDB lineage: Bacteria > Acidobacteriota > Terriglobia > Terriglobales > Acidobacteriaceae > Sulfotelmatobacter. The sequence continues at coordinate 27,657 of JBEKWC010000037.1, forward strand.
GCGGGTCGTGGCCTGGATCTGCGGCCTCGAACATGTGCGCGAAACCATTCCGTTCCCCCGCATGCTGCACCGGCTTTACCCCTAGGAATTAAGCAATTGAGTAATCGGGAGATTTGGTAATCGGGTAATTGAAAACCAAAGCGCGGAGCGTGTTCCAGTACTCAATTACTAAATCCCCAATTACTCCATTCTCGAGCTCTCTATGACGACATTGACCCCCACCAACATTTCTCCCAAGAAAATCCGCGTGATCGGCGTGCCGCTCGATCTCGGCCAGTCGCGCCGCGGCGTCGATATGGGCCCTTCGGCGGTGCGCGTCGCGGGGCTCGAAGCCCGGCTGGAAGCTCTCGGCCACGAAGTCGAAGATGGCGGCAACGTCGCCGTCGCCATCCCCGAACAGAAATCCGAGGGCGACACTCACGCCAAGTATCTCAAAGAAATTACGGCCACTTGCACCAAGCACGCCGAACTCGTAATCAAAACGCTGGAAGCGGGAAAAATTCCGCTCACGCTCGGCGGAGATCACTCAGTGGCCGCGGGCACGGTCGCCGGAGTCGCGGAATTCTATCGCCGCCAGAACCAGCGCATCGGCCTCATCTGGATCGACGCTCACACCGACATCAACACGCCCGAAAGCTCGCCGAGCGGCAATGTGCACGGCATGCCGCTGGCTGCGCTCATGGGGCTGGGACCGCCGGAGTTGGCAAACATCTTCGATTTTTCGCCCAAGGTGAAGCCGGAAAACTGCGTTCTTGTTGGCGTGCGCGACATCGACTCGATTGAGAAAGAGAATGTGCGCCGTGCCGGCATCGGGGTCTTCACCATGCGCGATATCGACGAGCGCGGCATGCGCACCGTGATGGAGGAAGCTCTGCGCATGGCCGGACGCGGCACCGCCGGCTACCACATCTCGCTCGACATGGACTGGATCGATCCCGAGGACGCTCCCGGAGTTGGCACTCCCGTGCGCGGCGGCGCCACCTATCGCGAGGCGCACCTCGCCATGGAAATCATCGCCGATCACGGACGCTTGCTCAGCTTCGAGATCGTCGAAGTGAACCCCGTAATCGACGAACACAACCAGACCGCGGATTTGGCAGTCGAGTTGGCGTTGTCGGCGTTTGGGAAGAAGATTTTGTAAAAGTTATGAACAAGCTTCGAGTAGGAATCCTGTTCGGCGGGCGCAGCGGTGAGCACGAGGTTTCCCTGCTCTCCGCCGCCTCGCTGCTCCGTGCCATCGACAAAGACAAATACGAGGTCGTCCCCATCGGCATCACCAAAGATGGCCGCTGGCTAACCGCGGGAGATGCCGAAAATTTGCTACAAGGCAAGCTCGTCGTCGATGCGCGCCACCTTCGCGCCGGCGATCCCGAGACCACCGAACCGGCGGCGGTGCTGGCTCGCGGAGAAGCAGTCGTGGTCCCGCCCGAGCCCGCGCATCGCCAGACCGGGCTCGTGCCCTTTCAAAGCGACGCTGCGCTGATGCGCCGCGCAAGCGATCGCGCTATCAATGTCGACATCATCTTTCCCGTGTTGCACGGCACCTTCGGCGAAGATGGAACCATTCAAGGCCTGCTCGAACTGGCTGACATTCCCTACGTCGGCGCGGGCGTGCTCGGCTCAGCCGCGGGCATGGATAAAGACATCATGAAGTCGTTGTTCATCGCCGCTGGAATCCCCATCGTGAAGCATGTCACCATTCTGCGCAGCGCCTGGGAGAAAGACGCGAAGAAGGTTCACAAGCTAGTGGAGAGCAAGTTGAAGTATCCCGTCTTTGTGAAGCCCGCGAATCTCGGTTCGTCGGTCGGCATCAGCAAGGCGCACAATCGTAAAGAACTCGGTCCCGCCATCCAGGAAGCGGCAAAATTTGATCGCAAGATCGTGATCGAGCAAGGCGTGGGAGGAAAGAAACATAAAGCGCGCGAGATTGAGTGCTCGGTGCTGGGCAACGACGAGCCAGTGGCTTCGCTTCCCGGCGAAATTGTCCCCTACCAAGAGTTCTACGATTACAACGCCAAATATCTCGACGAAGGTTCCCAGTTGATTATTCCGGCGAAGCTCACCAAGGCCCAAACTAAGCAGGTTCAGGAGTTGGCCGTGCGCTCTTTCAAAGCCGTAGATTGTTCGGGGCTGGCGCGCGTCGATTTCCTCATGGAGCCGGGGCCCGCGAACAGGCCGCGCAAAATTTATTTGAACGAGATCAACACCATGCCGGGCTTCACCGCAATCAGCATGTATCCTAAGTTGTGGGCGGCGTCGGGCCTGGAGTATAGCGCGCTGATCGACCGGCTGATTCAGTTGGGCCTCGCTCGGCACTCCGATAAAAAGAAAAATCAATACAGCCGCTAAGCGACGGCTGAATACATTAGAACTTGAAATTACTTACGGCGATATCACTGCCATGGCTGAAAACCGCCTCCCCTATCTAACCTCGAACGACTGGATATTGATCGGCGCCAAATCGGTGCGCCGCGTCTACCGGCTCGGGGAGGAAATCATCCGGCAAGGTGCCCCTCCCGACAGCGTCTTTATCATTCGTCAGGGAGAAGCTTCGGTCGAACTGGCCGGAGCAGGCTCCCGCGCCATTCTGGCCTCGCTCGGCCCCGGCGACATCTGTGGCGAAATTGCCTTCCTCGAAAAAAGCCGAGCCACCGCCGCGGTAGTGGCTAAAGATGAGTCGGTCGAAGTCGACCAGGTCGATACCCGCGATCTCCAGGAAATCTTCGATGCCTATTCCGGTTTGGCCTCTCGCTTCTATCAGTCTTTGGCCCTGATTCTCGCGCAACGCCTGCGCGATACCTCGCGCGAATTGGCGCGCGAAATGTCGCTGCGCGACCGCAGAGAATAAGCCGTACCGGATTTTAATACGTAGGGCGGCGCAGACCGACGGAAGTCGACTACTTCTTTCCCGGGCTGGGTCATCCCGAAGGCCCGCGTCTTCACCAGCGGGACGGCGGATCTCCTTCGCTACACGGCTCGTGGGTCAAACTGCGTCGCTGCCTTTTCGTTTCTTTTCGCTCTTTTCGCGGTAGTGTCTGAAATGTGCGTTGGTGGAAAACTCGGGACACTTGCCTATCCCCAAGCCCCATCGTATCGTTAGGCATGGCATCGAACCGCACGGAACTCGCCGCCCTGAAAAACATGATCGCAGAAGCCGATCTGATTCTTGAAACCCTGCCAGCCCTGCCCGAAAACCGTACTGCCCGATGCCGCGAATTGCTCAAGTCCGCCCTTGCTCTGACTGACGATCTAATCAAACAAGCCAAGCTGCCAGCCGCGAAAGCCCTAGGACGTAAGGGCGGATCGGTCATTGCGAAACGTGGTAGCGATTACTTCCGCCAGCTTGCCGCACGGCGCAAGACGCACGGCGGGGGAAGGCCGCGCAAGGAATCTGACTAACCCGTAAACTGCTACATGGAAATCATCATTCAAGCGGGCCATCGCGTCCAGATGATTTGCTCAATGCCGTGCGTGCTCAGGTAGTCGTTGGCTTCGCGGAAATGACCACATTCCTGAAAGTTTGCCTTCCTCCGTGGCGACGGATGCGACGCTTCAAGGACCAAATGCCGTGGCTGATCTAGGATATGTCCCTTGAACGACTTTGCGTGATTGCCCCACAGCATGAACACGAGATGGTCGCACTCGGCAGACAACTTTTTCAAGGTCGGAATGGTCACTGCTTTTTTCCACCCAATCTTGGCGTGGCTGTTGAAGTGGCCATCCTCCACCGTTAGGGTGGTATTCAACAAGAACACTCCCTGAATAGCCCACGACTCCAAGGTCTCTTTTGGCATCTCCCTGCAAGGATATTCGCGACTCACCTCTTTGAAAATGTTCTGGAGTGAACGTGGCAATTTAGTCGATTCCGGCACGGCAAAAGCTCGGCCTATAGCCTGACCCTTACTGGCGTACGGGTCTTGGCCGAGAATGACCACGCGAACTTTCTTGAAGGGGCAGTCCTCGAAAGCAAGGAATACATCCGTCTCGCTCGGGTAGACGTTGCGTTTCTTTCGTTCGGCAGTTACCCGCTCCAACACTTCACAGCACTCGGCGCTTTCGAGTATGGGCTCCCATCCGCTGTTGCACTTCATTCCCAATTCTCCCCTCGGCTCTTCATCGGGTTCCCAGAGGTACAATGGAATTTCTAAAAACGAAAAGCCCGGCGCGATGGCCGGGGCATTTTCGATTGAACTTGGACACTTCAATCGTATCCCTTCATCGCGCCTGAATCAAGGCCGCAATGCTCCCAGACGGTGACCCTACAAAATGGGTAGATGAATGGTCGCTGCCCCTCTCCGCGTTAGATCGAATGAAGATCAAATCAGTATTACTGAAAGCGCACGCGACCTTTCACCGTGGCAATTGGCAAGACTATGACGAACGGGCAATCCCCGCGATGCAGCAAGCCATGTCGGGAATTGCGGCCATTCTCTACGATGCGGGTCTCTTGACCTTGAAGCTACTAGAAAACGGTTTGCAGTTGTTTATGGTAGAAGCTGCCGCCGCTGGCAAGTGGACTGCGTTTTACACCGCATACGATGCCGAGCGGATAGAGATTTTTCCCGGCCATTTTGGAAGCCAAGAGAGATAGACGCTGTTTAAACAGCGTTGGCCCTTAATCCTCGCTGCCGAGATTGCCGAGTGGCATGGCAAATTACTGGAAAAAGAAATCGAATATTCCACTACTGCTAAACAGTCGCGACCACCAGCGACCAAGCGCACGGATGCCGAAGTGGAGCGCCGTGCCAGACTCTTATCTGATTACAAAGCTGCCACTGGCGTTCTTTCAAACAGGAAAATTTACACAGCGGAGAATTGCCCGATACATAAGGCAGAGTTCCATGAGTGGTTAAGAGGCGAACTGTCAAAACACTCAAGAACGACTGATAAGTTCGAAGAATTTCTAAAGAGTAAGAAACGCCCGCAACCAAAGAGTTAAATCTGCCATGGCAGAGATTGGTCTTTCTCCCATGGCAGCTTCTACCATGGCAGAAATTATTTCCTGCCACTCACAACCCCGCATAAACACGTGTCCCGCTGAAATTCAACGTCTACAGGCTGACGGCGTACAAGTGTTTCTCCATTCACGCCTTCACGCCAAAGTCATGCTATGCGGCAATAAAGCCGTCGTAGGCTCCGCGAATCTTTCCCAGAGCTCGATGCCAGTGTCGTAAAGCACATTCGAGTATGGTTCCGACCAACGGATGGTCGAATCCGTCACCCCTGAGTGGCTTGGCATCTGTGCCAGCGCCTACCGACCGCCCAGAGGCGGCTTTGGACGAAACGGAACCAAAGCCGCACGCCCAGATGAAGAATCGCTTTGGCTGCTCAGTCTGAAACCGCTCGACTATCCCGAAGATGAAACCGCCGTAGTGGAAAGCGGCGAGTCGCAAGCCCAGCGCAAGCTGTCCGATCCAAAGCAATTTAAGGTTGATACGATCCGGCTGACCGGAAGCCCCGCTGTCCGCGAAGGCGATAAAGTGATCCAGATCATGCGGACCTCCGACTCGCACTATGTCGAAGAACTGGCAAAACTGATCGAAGTTCGCCGCACGAAATCGCGCCGGGGAGGGCTGTCGCGTACCTGTTCCTCGAATGTCGGATTCGCCCCAAACGTCTTGCTTGGGACAAGTTCAAACGCGGTGCCGATGAATACGGAGTAAACTTGCCAACGAATATCGTGACTCGAAGAATCGCCAGTCCCGCGCAAGCCGCAAAACTCATGGCGCTTGTATCCCGGAACTCCGGCTGAGGCTTCAACGCACATTTAAGACACTACCCTTTTCGCCCTTTTCGCACTTCCGGTTGACGAACCTATACTGGATGTGTAGCATGGTTAGGACAAGTCTGCTCTTCGGAGTAGACATGAATTTCATGCAGAGTGGCTGAGGGACGAGCCCTGTGACGCCACGGCAACCGGATCGGGATCATATATCCCGACCGCCAGGTGCCAACTCCCGCCCGGAAACGGGGAACATGAGATTCGGATGCGAGCGCCTAATTTGTATTGCATTCGACCTCTTTTCCCATTTTCCCGGAAAAGAGGCCTTTCGTTTTTGGGGCACTCTTCCCGGCTCGTCCCCCGCTACTTGCGGTCCTAAGAAAGCGAGTAGCCATGTCGAATACAGAGGTCTCGTACGAACTGCGTTGCCGGGAATGCGGCCGAAGCTGGGGCAACCAGCCCCGCTCGATCTGCGACGAGTGTTTCTCTCCCCTCGAAATCGTTTACGACTACGACGCCATCCGGGCGTTGATTGCGCTGGGGACTTTCACCCGCGAGCGCATCGCGCAGCGCTCTCCAAATATGTGGCGCTATGCCGAACTGTTGCCGCTGCCCGTTGGTTTTGAGCCGCGCTTCCCGGTAGGATTCACGCCGCTCTTCCAGGCGCCGCAGTTGGCGGCAAAATTGGCGCGTTCGAACAGCGCCGCCAAAATCGCCGCCGAGCATCTCTACATTAAGAACGACGCCGTTTGCCTCCCCACGCTCAGCTTTAAAGACCGCGTAGTCGCCGTGGCGCTGGCCAATGCGCAGGCTTTTGGCTTCGATACTGTGGCGTGTTCTTCCACCGGAAACCTGGCCAACGCCGTAGCCGCGCACGCCGCGCGCCTGGGCCTCAAAGCCTGGATTTTTATTCCTTCCGATCTCGAACCGGCAAAAATTCTCGGCACACAGGTTTTCGGAGCGACCGTGGTGCGCATCGCCGGTAACTACGACCAGGTGAATCGCCTGTGCTCGCAGATCGCCGAAGAGCGCCGCTGGGGCTTCGTCAACGTGAACTTGCGCCCCTACTACGCTGAGGGATCGAAGACGGTAGGCTTCGAGATCGCCGAGCAACTCGGCTGGCGCTTGCCCGATAATGTCGTCGTGCCCATGGCCGGCGGATCTTTGATCACCAAGATCAAGAAAGCCTTCGATGAACTCATCAAGCTTGGACTTGTCGATGAGAAGCCAGTCAAATTCTTTGGCGCACAGGCCACCGGATGCTCGCCAATTTCAACCGCTGTAAAAACCGGCAGCTCCGAGATCGATCCCCAGAAACCGGCGACCATCGCCCGCTCGCTTGCCATCGGCAATCCCGCCGACGGTCACTATGCCATCAAGACCATCAAGCACAGCGGCGGATGGAGTGAAGACGTCAGCGATCCCGAGGTCATCGATTCGATTCGCCTGCTGGCCGAGACCGAAGGGATCTTCACCGAAACCGCCGGCGGCGTCACGGTCGGCACCGCGGGCAAACTCTATCGCCAGGACCGCATTCTGCCCGAGGAAACGACCGTATTGTGTATCACGGGAAACGGCCTGAAAACCACCGACGTGCTCGCGGGAGTTTACGAGACCGAACGTCCAATTGCACCGAAGCTCGTGGAATTCGAAAACTATCTTCAGCAAACGTCGGATCGCGTCGAAGTGGCTCACGAGGCCGCATCGGCAGTAGGCGCGTAGCGTTTCTCCCCGAAGGATTGCGTGAAACAGAACGCTTGCTTTTAAAGGGCGCGGCTTTGAGCCGCGCCGCACTTCGGCCTAATATTGACGCGGCTTCCGCCGCCGGGGTCACTCATGTCGATCACCGTACAGATTCCCACCGCCCTGCGCCGGCACACCCGGGGCGTAGGCTCGATCGCGTGTGCCGCGACCAACGTTGGAGAACTCTTCTCTGTCCTCGATGAGAAGTTCCCCGACCTTAGGCTTCACATTCGCGACGAAGCCGGCCAAGTCCGCCGCTTCCTCAACATCTACGTGAACGAGGAGGACATCCGTTTCCTCGGCGGACCTGGTTACTCCTTCGAGGATGGCGACGAAGTGCTGTTGGTTCCGTCGATCGCCGGCGGTACCAAGTAGCTCTCGGCGTGCCGTCGAATACTACCGCGCGATCATGCTGACGGTTTGCTGCACCGAGTCCGAGCCATCGCGGTTGGTCTTCACGCTGCCTTTCTCCATTTGTTTTTGCTGTGAGACCGAAGGCTGCGCCGTGAAGTCCACGCCGTCGTTTACCTGCGCACAATCCATACGCAGCGTGCCGTTGTCGTTGAACACCAATCCATAAAAGCGCAACGTGCTACCCGCAGCGAGTGGCTGTAGATTGACCAATTGCGTATTGCTGTCCACGTACACTTCGACCTGGCCTGGATTGTTTTCGACCGTGGTCTGGTTCGGTTGCCCCGCAAGCATGGGAAATAAGTCGTAAGAAGCGAGCGATATCGTATAGTCCGTAAAGCTTCCAATCTTCGAAGAGCCGACAACCGCTCCATTCAGGGTCTGCGGCATGAGTGTCAGCGTTGTGGCCGCCGGGCGCGGGACACTCCAGGAATATGCCGCATCACTCACATAAACGTTCTGACCGGGCACCATATTGGCGGCATTGAAGCTCGGCACAAAAGGCAGCTTGCCGAGATTGGCCAGTTGTCCGGAAACCTGAAAGGCAGCGCCGCTGTAGTCGACTTCGATGGAGCCTCCCTGGTAACAGCAGACGAAATCCTTGCCCTGCTGCCGCCGAGGCAGCATGTTAAGAATCGAAACCGAGGGCGACACCTCAATCAAAGGCCCGCTTAATGTATCGGCCGCCGAGGCATCCTCCACTGCGATTCGCGTGGCCAGCAAAGAGCCGTCCGCCTGGATCGCTCCGTCCATGTCGATGAACGTCCCCACAGCAACCGCCGACGCGTTCGCTATGCCCTGATAAGCAGTGTCGCCATCTGCGTTCACCGAAACGCTCCTTGCCCCTTCAGCGTCGGGAAGTGACAGAGTCCAGCTGCCGTCGGTTCCGACCACGCTGACCTCTCCGTCCAGACCGCTCACCTTGCCATTGACAGAATTTGTCGGCGAGGAAGACAGCGTCAGCGGAACCAGATTGAAGGTGGGTGTAATCGAAAAGCTCGAAATGCCGCCCGGCGTATAGCAGGAGGAGTAGCTCGCGGATTGGGATACCTGCAGGTCAAGCGAAAGGGCCATGCTGGCGCCGGCAACCGTGATCGGCAATGGCAAGTCAACGGTAACCGCCGAGGCATTCATCCCGAGATCGTTATATGTGCTGGTATCGAGAAACGCTTGACCATCCGACGACCCCGCCTCGAGGCAAACAAACTGAGCGCCGTTAAGAGTGGCGGTTGCCATCGTGTACACATCCTGGGGAAGGCTGGCGGTTACCAAAGGTTCGGCCCGGCCATTCATATGGACGAACTCCGCTCCAACTGCGGATCCTGGCGCAGTCAAAGAAAGCAAGCTCACCGTTTTACCGGACTGGCTGGTGAGGGTGATGTCGAGAAACCCAACGTCAAATTCGGACAATTGATCGTTGGCCGTGCTGGTTAAGAGCACCGTGACTGATGTGTTCGGTTGCGGTGTCGATGACCGAGACACGATTCCGGCGGAGCCGCAGCCTGAGGCCATCAAGCTCGCTAAAAGCACAGCGACCACTGGCCAGGCAAGTTTATGTTGGACAGAAGACGAAGCGGGCAAGCGCATAACTTCCTCCGGCTGGCACTTCGGGGTCAGAGCCTATGCGAGCCGAGCCTTCTTGCCTGGGCCAGATTCCACGACGTGGCGCGAAGAACAAGCAATCCAGTATAGCGCGGAAATTATTAGGGAATCCATAGATTTGTGGTTCCCAAGTAAAAGTTCGTCAAGATGCTGCTTGCAGGCGATACGGGAAACTTTTACAATCTAACTAACTGGTTAATTAATACATGGCTCAAGCGTTTCACGAGCGCCGTCCCCGCATGGGATCGCGCGGCCAACCCGAAGAATCCCGCGCCGCCATCCTGCGCGCGGCGGCAAAAGAATTCGCCGAGCACGGCATCGCCGGCGCCCGCACTGACGCCATCGCCAGCCAGGCGCGTGTCAACAAGGCTTTGCTCTACTACTATTTCCACGACAAGGAAGCGCTTTACGGCGCCGTACTGGACCACGCCTTCTACGGCATGAAAGCCAGCGTCTTTCAGGTCCTCGACAGCGGCCTGCCGCCGCGGGAAAAGATCATGGCCTATGTCGCGGCCTACTTCGATTTCATCGCCTCGAATCAGATTTATCCCAAGCTCCTGCAGCGCGAAATGATGCGGGCGCGCGAAGGCAACTCGGTGCACATCGATCGGCTCGTCAAAACATATTTTCAGCCGATTTACCGGCGCGTCGGAGAGCTCTTGCACCAGGGAATCGCGGAAGGCGAATTCCGTAAGGTCGACCCGGCGCATTTTGTCCCTTCGATGATCTCCATGATCGTTTTCTATTTCAGCAGCGCGCCGGTGATGCAGCGTATCGTGCATTTCAATCCGCTTACCCCGCGGCGCATCGCCGAGCGCCGCACCGCGGTTCTGGATTTTATCTCCGCCGCGCTGTTCGCACCCCGCTTACATGGGACCTCGACATCGCATTCAGGAGCACGCAAATGAGCGCTCGCAACCGCTTCTTTATTCTTCTCGGCATCATCTTTGTGATCTCGCTGATCTATTACATCTTCTCCGCCGACCATTCCAACGATCTGGTGCTGATCGGGACCGTCGACTCGAATCAAGTGATCGTCAGCGCGCAAGTCGAGGGCCGCATCCAGAAATTGCTGGTCGATGAGGGCACTCCGGTGAAGGCCGGGGATTTGATTGCCGTGCTCGATTCCTCCGAATTACAGACGCAGGAAGCTGCCGCCGCGGCCAACATCTCCAGCCTGCAGAACAAAGTGGCCGAGATGCAGCACACCGAAGCCTCGACCTCGGGAGCGACTTCGAGCGATGTGGCGAATGCCCGCGCAAAGTTATCTTCCGCGAAAGCCCAGCTTCTGCAGGCGAAAGCCACGCTCGATCGCACCGAAAGCGACAGCCGCCGCATGATCGAACTGGCCAAGGCCGGGGTGCAATCCGATCAGGATCGCGTGCAAGCCGAAACCAACCTGCAGGCGGCCCAAGCCAGCGTGCAGGCGCAGCAGGAATTGGTGAAGGCGGCGGAGGCCGATTTGAGTTCCGCCATCGCGCGCACCCAGCAAGCCAATGCGGCTAAAAGCACGGTGCAATCCACCGAAGCCGATCTTAAAAATGCCGTCGCGCAGAAAAATCAGGCGGCGGTTCGTCTTGGCTACACCAACGTTTACGCACCCGTGACCGGCACGGTTTCGGTGCGCGCGGCGCGCCAGGGCGAGGTCGTAAACATCGGCGCTCCCATCGTGACCATCGTCGACCTCACCGACACCTGGGTGCGCGCCGCGATCCCCGAGACCTACGCCGACCACATCGGCTACGGCGACGCAATGCGCGTCCGCCTGCCGGGTGGAACCATCACCAGCGGCAAAGTTTTTTTCAAGGGAGTCGAGGGCGACTTCGCCACCCAGCGCGACGTCAGCCGGCGCAAGCGCGATATCAAAACCATCGTGCTAAAGATCCGCCTCGACAATCCCAAAGGAGCATTTGTACCGGGGATGACCGCCGAGGTGTTGGTCTCCCCGGCGCAGATGAAAGGCGATGGCAACCCGCAGAACGCAGCGGCAGCAGGCCAGCAATGACGGACGACGTTAATTCCAAGATCGGGGGCGACAATTCTACTCCGCCGGTCGGGAAACAGGAGTGCGCCATCGAAGTCGAGCACATCGTGAAAAAGTACGGTGACTTCACCGCCGTCGACGATGTCTCCTTCAACGTGAAAGAAGGCGAGATCTTCGGACTGCTTGGCCCGAATGGTGCGGGCAAATCCACCTTGATTCGCATGATGACCACGCTCATCCCGATCACCTCGGGAAAGGCTTGGGTCATGGGCTACGACGTTGCCAGCGACCCCAACGCGGCGCGCCGCAGGATTGGCGTGATCCCGCAAGCCCTGACCAGCGATCTCGATCTTACCGTGGAAGAGAACTTAAACATCTACGCCAAGCTCTACGACGTGCCCGCGAAAGAACGCAAGCGCTCGATCGACGAGTTGTTGGGACTCGTGGATTTGGTCAAGTGGCGCAATGCGCAGACCAAAACTCTCTCCGGCGGCATGCGGCGGCGTTTAGAAATTGCTCGCGGGCTGGTGCATCATCCGAAAATATTTTTCCTCGACGAGCCCACCACCGGTCTCGATCCGGTTTCGCGCGTGGCGGTTTGGGAGATGCTGGGTAACATCAAGGCACAGCGCCAACTCACCATCCTGATCACCACGCATTACATGGACGAGGCTGACCGGCTCTGCGAGCGCATCGCCATCGTGGACCACGGCAAACTCGTTGCCCTCGACTCGCCCATGGCGTTGAAGGCGAGCGTGCCGGGATCGAACGTAATCGAAGCGCAATTCGAAAATCCCCCGGCCGATTGGGAGCAGCGCCTGCACACCCTCGACGAAGTCACTTCGGTGCAGCACGAAGGCGCGGGCATGTTTCGGGTGCTCACCGGCAACGGCTCGCGAACCACCACCGAACTGGTTGAAATGTCGGTCGAAGCCGGCGTTGCGGTGAAGTCGCTCTCGGTGCAGAACACCACTCTGGACGATGTATTCGTGCACTACACCGGAAGGCAACTGCGCGACGAACTGCAGAAAGCCTACGCCTTCGTGATGCCGCAGAGTCCGGGGCTGCGGCCATGAAGCGGCGCGAAGGATGGAAGTTATGAATCGAATGATGGCCATCGTCGAGCGCGAAATGCGCAAGTTCTTCCGCTCCCCGGCGCTCATGCTGGCGTCGATGATTTTCCCGTTGGTACAGCTTGTGATTCTCGGCAACGCCTTCGGAGGAAAGATTCGTGACGCGCGTCTTGCCATCGTCGATCAAGACGGAGGCACGCAGGCCTTGCGAATTCGCGAGGCCTTCGACTCCGTCCGCGCCAACATCCGCACTTTCGTTCCGGTTTATTACGACAACGAAAAGCAGGCGGTCGAAGACGTGCGCAACGGCAAGCTCGATGGCGCCGTGATCATTCCGCCGCAATATTCACGCCGAGTGTACGAAGACAATCATCCGCAGATCGCTCTGGTCGTCGATAACAGTGACAACTTCATGAGCTCCGCGCTGGAGTCCGAGTTGGCCGATCTCACCACCGCGTTGAACCAGCCCACGGTCGAGCCGCGCATCCTGCAGCAGACCGCGCTCTCGATCGTCGAACTCTACCCCTACATCGAGTATATGAAATATTTGCTGCCGGGATCGCTCACGCTGGCGATGTTCGTTTCCGTAATGATCGGCGGCGGCATGCTGTATATCGACGACAAGGCCCGCGGCGTGCACGAGGGCTACCTGGTTACGCCGATCACCAAACTCGAATTGGTGCTGGGCCTCAACGCCGCCGGCGCGATCAAAGCCGTAATGACCGGCGTGATCATTTGCGTGATCGGCGCGTTGATCTCCGGCGTCAGCACGATTTTCAATCCAGTCACAATGCTAGGCTTGCTGGTCATGATCGTGCTCACCTCACTGGCGTTCAATACGATGATGTTTCTGCTGATGGTGCGCATCGAAGACCCGCTGGTGCCGCGGGCCATGTTCGGGATTCTGAATACGCTGCTGTTTTTCCCCAGCGGCGCCATCTATCCCATTCAGGCCTTTCCGCCGTGGTTGCGGGCCATTGCCCGGGCTGACCCCTTCACCTATGCGGTCGACGGCTTCAAGTGCTTGCTGCTGAAAGAGACGACTCTCGCAGCCGTCTGGGGCGACATGCTGTTTCTTTCGCTCTTTGCCGCCGTCACGCTCGGCATCGCCATTCCGCTGTTCAAGCGCACCCTGTAATCATCCTCAGGGTCGGATGCGCCTGACTGATTCGAGACATTCCTTCATCACCCGATGACCCGATCACTCGATTCTTCGGCGACTTTTAACTTACCGGCCGAGTCCGTTATTCTAGGAACGTCATGACCCTGCTGGACGCCAAGGAGTACCACCCCGAGCAAGAGCGCAAGCGGCGAACCCGCATTGTTTCCGCTATCCTTCTGGTTCTCGTGCTGGCTTTCGTGGGCTGGTGGAAGCGCTTTTGGCCGGAAGAGCGCGTCGCCGATCAATTCTTTTCCGCGTTGCAGAAGCAGGATTTCGAAACCGCCTACGGAATCTACTACCACGATCCCGCGTGGAAGCAGCATGCGCAGAGTCACGCGCAATACGCCTTCCATGAATTCTGGCAGGACTGGGGCCCCGGCGGACAGTGGGGGGCGATCAAGAGCTTCAAGATTTATGGTTCGAGCAACTGCCCCGGCGGCGGCAGCGGTGTGGTCGTCGATCTCATCGTGAACGACCGCTCCCAGCATGCTCAGTTGTACGTAGATAAGACCGATAAGACGGTCAGCACACCGCCCTGCGATCTGGAATTTCGTTAGGCTCTAGGTCGTGGCCAAGCTTTCGAAATGCGCCAGGGCTTTGGCGAGCGAAGCCACATCCCCCACGCTGAGACAAGTCTTCGCACGATCGATCTGCCGCATCAACCCGCATAAAACTTTTCCCGGACCAATTTCCACAAATGTATGCACTCCGCTCGCAATCAGCAAACGCACGCACTGCTCCCACTTCACCGCGCCGGTCACCTGGGCGACCAAAGTTTCGCGCGTCCGCAATTCATCGCGGACCAACGCGGCGTCGACGTTGCAGGCCACGGGGTAAACCGGCTTCTGCATCTTCAATTTGTTCAAGTCGGCTTCCAGGCGGTCTTGCGCGGGCTTCATCAACGAGCAGTGGAAGGGTGCGCTCACCGGCAAAATCTTAGCGCGCTTCGCGCCACGCTCGTCGGCCAGCTTCGCTCCGCGCTCCACCGCGGCAGTGTTGCCGGAGATCACAATCTGCTCCGTAGAATTAATGTTGGCTGGCGAGCAAACCTCGCCCTGGGCCGCGTCGGCGCAAACCGCAATCACCTTCTCCAACTCCATGCCGAGGATTGCAGCCATCGCGCCCACTCCCACGGGAACGGCCTCCTGCATATACTTGCCGCGACTGCGCACCGTGCGCACCGCGTCGGCAAAGCTCATGGTCCCGGAGGCAACGTGAGCCGAATATTCTCCCAGGCTGTGGCCCGCGACAAAACTCGTCCTGGGAGCATGACTCTCGAATACGCGCAGCGCCGCGATCGACGCGGTCAAGATTGCCGGCTGTGTGATCTCGGTGAGGCGCAACTGTTCTTCTGGCCCTTCAAAACACAATTGCGAAAGCTTGTAGCCCAAGGCCTCGTCGGCTTCTTCAAAGGTCTGCCGAGCGATGGGATATTTTTCCGTGAGATCTTTTCCCATGCCCACGGCCTGCGAGCCCTGGCCGGGAAAGATGAACGCGAGCATGCCGGCAGAAGTTGCGGCTCGTGACGGCGAAGCTGTAGGGGTTGAGAGTGAGGCAGTAGATTCGGTCATCGTTTTAATGTCACCGAGAATTAGTGAACGGGCGCGACTTCGGCCTCCACCGGCGCGGGGCGCAGCGCAGCCAGTCCCTGCTCAATCGAGCCATTGATCTGTCGTTTGGCACACTCCGCGGCCACGCGTATCGCATTCTTGATGGCATTGGCGTTCGACGACCCGTGAGTGATGATGCACACGCCTTTCACGCCCAACAGCGGAGCGCCGCCGTACTCGGTATGATCGATGCGCTTTTTGAAGTCGATGAATGCGCTGCGCGAAAGCAGGTAGCCAACCTGTCGCGTAATCGTAGCCTTCAGCGATTCTTTGAGAGCCGATCGCACCAGTCCGGCCACGCCTTCAGAAACCTTCAGCGCAACATTGCCCACGAATCCATCGGCGACGATCACATCCACGTGACCGTTGAACAGATCTCGTCCTTCGACGTTACCGATAAAGTTCAAGGGCAGCCGCTTCATGAGCTGGAAGGACTCGCGGGTCAACTCGTTGCCCTTGGTCTCCTCTTCGCCAATCGAGAGCAAACCTACACGGGGCCGCTTGCCGACGGAACCGGAACCCCTCGACCGACTCTCGCCGCCCCTTCCATCGCCAGACCTGTTCTCGCCAAACCTGTTCTCGCCAAACATGGACCGAAAATAAATTTCTCCCATCACCGCGAACTGCTCGAGGTTATGCGGTTTGCAATCGACGTTGGCCCCCACGTCGAGCAGAATCGCCGCCGTCCCGGGCGCCGTCGGGAAAACCGCGGCCAGCGCCGGTCGATCCACGCCGTGCAGCGCACCCAGCACCATCTTCGCCGAAGCCATCGCCGCGCCAGTGTTGCCGGCCGTGACAAAGCCCGAGGCTTGTCCCTCGCGAACCAACCGCAATCCTACACGCATGGAGGAATCGCGCTTGGCCCGCACCGCCTGCACCGCTTTATCTTCCATGGTAATGAATTCGCTGGCGTGGACGATCTCGATGGGGAGTTGCGACGCCGCAGGATGACGATCGAGTTCAGCCTTGATCGCAGATTCCTGCCCAATCAGCAGCACGCGCACGCCGTAATTGCGCGCAGCATGGATCGCGCCTTCGATCTCAGGCTTGGGAGCCCGGTCCGAACCCATCGCATCCAGCGCAATCACGCTAGGCATGGTAACAGCGGGTTAGCTGGCTTCCTTCACTTCGACCACTTCGCGGCCTTTGTAATAGCCGCACTTGGCGCAAGCGCGATGCGGCATCTTCTTCTCATGGCAGTTCGGGCACTCGGAAAGCGAGTGGCTTTTCAGGGCATCGTGGGCCCGCCGGGTTGAGGTGCGCTTCTGCGAATGTCTTCGTTTTGGATTTGGCATAGTTTATGAATTCCTCTCGCCGCGGATTTCGGCCTCGGACAAATCAATCTCTTTATAGCAAGGCTTTTTGGGACAACTTTCGGCGCGTCGTCCGCTCAAAGCATGAATCGTTCTCGTGCCGGCGACAGGTTCGCCCCATGCCACCGCCCTGTTGGATAAAGTATTCCTCTCCGGCCCGGACTCGAATTCGCTCGTCGTCAATGATCCGCGTATAACAACCTTGCACAACCATCATGGATTCGTCGAAATCGTGCCCATCGGTTTTGCAGTTTGCGCTCTTATGACACGTCCAGAAGGCCATTTGGCCCCCGTCCGCGCCGCGAAAACATACCCTACACTCCGGGTGTTGCCGGACTGGTTGGGGCGATTCGATTCGCGGGATACTTCATAAAATCCTGGAAGTCCTCCATCGCTTCTCCTCAACTGCCCGTTAGTACTTAATGCGCCAGCTTGCCGCGAATTTCTTTCAACGCGGCCCATCGCGGTTCTTCCACCGCGACGTCGCAGGCGCAGTGCTCCTGATTCAAATTGCTCCCGCAGTGCGGACACAAGCCCTTGCAATCGTCGCGGCAAGTGACCTTCAAGGGCACGGCCAGCAGCACCTGCTCCCGAACCACATCGTCGAGCGCAATGCCCTCACCCTCATAATAGCTGATCTCAGCCTCGGCCTCGGTCACCGAGATCTCGTCGCGCCCCGCATCCGAGCCTTGGGGGCGATACAACAGATCAAAGTCCCGCTGCACGTCCTGCGTAATCGGCTCCAAACAACGGGCGCAACTCGACTCCAGGCGGGTCGCCAACTCGCCCTTGATGCGGATATCCTTGATGATCTTGTGCTTGCCGTGGTGCTCCTCGACCAGATCGGCGCGCCCGCTGGTCTCAATCGGAGCCACCTGGCGGTAATCCTCTCCCAAGTCGATGCCGCCGGGCTGGAACTTCTCCTTAAAATCGATCGGATGAAGGTCCAAGTCTTTGATTTCGAAGAACATCGGAAACCTCCGCGCCCCGTTCTGCCCTCCCAGGCCCGCGGAAGCGCACGAAGTCGCAAGTACCGCTGGGAGCAAGAACCAAGCATAAAGGCTCGAAGAAAGCAGTGTCAAGCGCGATTGCGTAATTGTTAGCCTATCTATACCATATATGCGGTATAGGGATTCCATATGCCAGCGCTCTATGTCGAGAACATCCCGGATGAGCTTTACAAGGCCCTTCGCAAGCGCGCCAAAGAGAATCGTAAATCGATTGCCGCCGAAGTGATCTCGCTCTTGGAGAACAACATACCCACGGCTAAAGAACTCCAGCGGCGCCGTGCATTCTATGCGCGCATGGCCGAACTACGCGCTTCCGAACCGGAGAACTCCAGTTCCTTCCCCTCGGTGGAGGAAATGATTCGCGAGGATCGTGAGCGTTGAGCACTCTCGTTCTCGACGCAAGTGTGGCTGCAAAGTGGGCCGTTCCCTCCACCAAGGAACCCTTCCTTGCCGAGTCCCTTCACTTGTTGAGGCGCCATAAGCGCGGCGAAATCAACCTCATCGTGCCCGATGTCTTCTGGGCTGAGGTCGCCCACGTATTGTGGAAGGGCGTCGGTCGGCGCCGATGGAAACATCGTCTGGCCGCCGAAGCAGCGGCACAGATGATAAGCCAGAATTTTCTCACCATCTCATCTCTCACGCTTTTGCCCGACGCACTTACCATTGCCTTTGCCCACGACCGCAGTGTGTACGACTGCCTCTATGTCGCCCTGGCCATTCAGTTCAAAGCGGAGATGATTACAGCGGACGAGCGCCTGGCCAACGCCTTGGCGGCGAAATTCCCGGTGAAGTGGTTGGGCGCGTTTGGTTATCAATAGGGGGTTGAATTCGCTCGCTTCCGCTTGCCCTGCCTACTTCAACCCCAGCGCCCGCAGAGCAATTTCGTCGGGCACGCTTCGCCCATCCTTTTTGGTCAGGACTCCGAAACTTCCCGAATAATCCCACATCGTCCAGCCCATGCCATGTCGCTCAAGGGTCGTACGCACGTCGCGAATCCAAGCCGCCCGATCCTGCGGATCGGCATATTCGCGGTAGACGCCAAATTCGTTGCACACCACCGGAACGCCGCGCTGCGCAGCCCACTCCGCGACCTGCGCTATCTCGGCGTCAATGCGCGCCGCATCCCAATGATCCTGCCCGTAGCGAGTCACAGCCAGCCGGTCGACGGCATCGGGCACGCTAGCCGCCACTTTCGCCGCCGATTCCGGCGACGACGGATAACCCAAACCCTTCACCCAGTGCCACGAATAAGCTCCCCAGTTCGCGCCCTGGTGGGTGAAAATAGGGGGCGAGTAAAAATGGAAGTTGTAAATCACGTTCGGATCGCGCAGCGGCTCGAGAAAAACCAGTTCATCGTCATCCGACCAGCGGGCGCCGGCCGCAATGATCGTGTGCTGCGGAGCTCCTTCGCGAATGGCCGCCGCCAGCTTCGCCTGCACTCCATACCAGCGGTAACGATCCGAAAACTCGGGTTCGTTCAAAATCTCGAAGAACACACTCTCCGCGTCGCAAGAGGAATAATGCCGCGCCAGCGCGCGCCAGAAGTCGGCAAACTGCTGCACGAAGCTATCGTCTTTCGCCAGCCGCGTCTTGAAGTCGCTGCTCGGATGCAGGTCGATCACCACCCCCAGCCGGCGATCCAGAATCATCTTCACCGCGGCATCGAGGTATCCCAGATACTCTGCGGGGATTTCATCAGGACGATGGTCGGGCATCATCGGCTGCGGATCGACACTTAAGCGCACATGATCGAAGCCCATGTCCTTGATCAGTGCGATATCTTCCGCCGTGGTCCAGCTCTGAAAATGTTCTTTGGTGTAGCCACGCTTGTCGTAAACCTGCGCGAACCATTCGCTGGCATTGATGCCATGCCGAAGATGAAAAATCCGCGACGCCGGAAGGGCAGAAAGTTTCTGGACGGAGGAAGCACTCTGTGCCGGCAAAACACGAGAACTCACGCCACTTAAGCCTAGCAGCGCCGCAACCCGCATTATCCCAAGAATGTTCACGACAAAAGCCGGAAATTCTCCGCGAACTCCGCGGTAAAAGCTCTTCGCCTTTCAACTCAAAATCGGCAAAGCCCGAATCCGCCTCCGGGTAGCGGCAAAAATCGCATTGCACAAAGCCGGCGCCAAAGGCGGCACGGAAGGCTCTCCAATTCCGGTTGGAGACTCCGCGCTCGGCACCGCGTAAACTTCAACCGCGGGAGTCTCGCCTAAGCGCAGCGGAGCGTAGTCATCGAAGTTCCCCTGCACCACGCGACCTTTCTCAATCGTAATCTTCGCGCGCAAAGCGTTGCCCAGCGCATAAACGATTCCCCCCGGAATCTGTTGCTCCACGATGCCGGGGTTGACCAACAGCCCGCAATCCAGGGCAGCCACCACGCGATGCACGCGCGGAGCGTCGTTCTCCATGCTGATCTCCACCACCTCAGCCATATAAGAAGAAAAACATCCAAAGCAAGCGATGCCGCGGAAACGCCCGGCCGGCAAGGGCTTGCCCCACTCCGCCTTCTCAGCCGCCAGTTGCAGCACGCCGCGCATGCGCGCCGTATGCCAGGTGGTCGTGAAGTACTGGATATCTTGATTCTGCGCCAGCATGTGCAGCCTGTATTCCAGCGGATCTTTCCCCGCCGCTGCCGCCAGTTCATCGATGAAACTCTCGCCGGCAAAGCCCGCTTGCAGCGCATATACCGACCGCATCCAGCCCAGCGGCACCGGGGTTTCGGCGAGTACATACTCGAGCGAAACATTCGGCACGGAATAAATGAACGCAGCTTCATCCGGCAAATCAGGATCGAGGCCATTCGGCCCCGGCTGCCCCTTCTGCCCGCTAATCGACGGCGCAATAATCCGGTGCGTGAATGCCACCGGCCATCCGGCTCCATCGAGCACCGCGCTTAACTGATGCAAGCTCGCGGGACGATACGTCGAAAAACGCATATCGTCTTCACGAGTCCAGAGCACTTTCACCGGCACCTGCGCCGCCTTCGAAACCAGCGCAGCCTCCACCGCGTAGTCGTGCTCCAGCCGCCGCCCAAAACCTCCCCCCATCAGCGTGACGTTGACCTTCACTTGATCGGGATCGAGACCCACGGCCTGCGCCACCGAATCGCGGCAATCCTGCGGCACCTGCGTTGGAGCCCACAATTCGCTACTCGCCCCGTGAAAGTCCGCCGTGCAATTCCCCGGCTCCATCGGAGCGTGCGCCATGAACGGTAGCAAATACGTCGCCGTAATCCGGCGCCCCGACGCCTTCGACACATCGCCCACGGCATACAGACTCGCGCCCTTCTTCGCCGTAGCCTGCTTCAGCGACTCCATGACCGCGGCGCTATTCAAATCCTTATTCGGTCCCTCGTCCCAACTCACGTTGAGCAAGCGCCGCCCCTCCATCGCGCTCCAAACGCTGTCGGCGACCACCGCCACAGCCGCATCGCTGATCTTGCCCACGTAACTCACGCCGGAGATCTTCTTCGACTCCTTATCGTCGAAGCTCACCAACTTTCCGCCGATCGTGGGACACCGCGACAACACCGCATACTTCATTCCCGGCATGCGGAAGTCGATGCCAAACACGGCCTCACCCTTCACCTTCGCCGGGGTATCCACCCGCGCCAGCCGTTGCCCAACAATTTTGTAATCCTTGGCCTGCTTCAAGGGCACGTCGGTCGGAATCGGCAACGTAGCCGCCTTGGCCGCAAGTTCGCCATAGCTGAAGCGCCGCTTCGTCACACTATGAATGATGCCGCCTTCCTGCGCCGCGCACGCCGATCGCGGCACGCCCCAGGTCAACGCCGCCGACGAGACCAGCATCTCGCGAGCCGCAGCTCCCGCCTTGCGCATCGGATCCCACGTCGTGCGCACGCTGGCGCTGCCTCCGGTGGTTTGATCCCCGTAGAGCGTGCTGGCCCCGGCCTGCTCGATCTCAATCAGCTTCCAGTCCGCTTCCAATTCTTCCGCGAGGATCATCGGCAGCGCCGTGCGCACGCCCTGCCCCATCTCCGAGCGCGCGACGACGATGGTGATCTTGTTGTCGGGAGTGATGCGCAGGTAAGCGTTCGGCGAAAAGACTTCGCGCTTCGATCTTCCCGCATGCGGAAGATAAAACCCTACCACCAGCCCGGCACCGGCGGCCACCCCCGCAGCCACAAATTCCCGGCGGTTCAGCGCACTCATCGCGCACCTCCGGCGGCAGCAGCCCGCAGAATCGCCTTGCGAATTCGTTCGTAGGTTCCGCAGCGGCACAGGTTGCCGTTCATCGCCTGCGTGATCTGCTCATCGCTCGGATTCGGCGTCTTCGCCAGCAGCGCCGCGGCGCTCATGATCTGCCCCGTCTGGCAGTAACCGCATTGCGGGACCTCTTCCGCAATCCAAGCCTGCTGCAACACATGCAAACCGCTAGCACCGAGCCCTTCAATCGTCGTGATATTTTTCCCAGCGACCTGCGACACCGGCGTGGAACATGACCGGATCGCCGCGCCCTCCGCATGCACCGTGCACGCTCCGCAAAGTCCGGCACCGCATCCAAACTTCGTTCCCGTGAGTTCGAGCGTATCGCGCAGCACCCAGAGCAACGGAGTTTCGGGTGAGACATCCACTTTTTTTTCGTTGCCATTAACCCGCAGCGTGAAGTCGGCCATAAGTTTCCGGAAGCAAATTGCGATACAAAAATCGTAACGATTGCAAGCTCTACCGAGGTGAGGTCTTGCGCCTTAGACCATCATCCTACTGAACCAGCAAGAAAAGTGGAATGATATTCAGAAGGGATTCTCTGGAAGATGAACAGTATGACGGATCGCGGCTCCATTTGAATGTTTCGACGTAAGGCTCGGGGTCATCCGGAGCGTAGCCGCTTTCCAGGCGGAGCGAAGAATCTTCCCACTGGGCGTATCGGTGGAAGATCCCTCCCGCGGCTGAAGTGCGCCGCGTGTCGGGATGACCGCGAGAGGGAATTCGTTCACACTGGTCCACCAACTAGGAAAAAGAGGTGCCACCCAGTCACGAATCATTGCCCAATGCCTTAATTCCGAGGCCCAAGCTCTCGACCAACGGCTTCCGCCATGCTATCGCCGATCTGCCGCACAAATGCCTGAAACGCCGGAATCTCGAACAACCGCAGCCCAATCTCTTCCTGGGGCAGATCGTCCGCGTGCACGGCGCCTGCCGCATCGCGGAGCGCCGCGCCCAGCTTGGCAGCGGTCGCCGGGTCGAAGCTCTCCGTGACCAGCACGCTGTTATCCGTCCAGTGCTCTACGATCACCGGACCCTCTTCGGTCATGATCTTCGCCATCGACACCGGGCACTTCGTCTGCGCACAAGCCGGCAACGCCTCAGCCTTGGCGCTTCCGTAACGATCCGGAACCGCATCCGCGTAGAATTGCGCAAACTGCTCCGCCGCCTGTGGCGTCTTCCATCGCGAGATGTAAAGCAGCGCCAGATCGGCCGTGCCGGCCGTAGCCTCTGCTACAACCTTATCTTTTCGATGGAAGGTCACATAAGCGCCGCCCTGCCACGCCGAGGAAACCTCGTCCGCAACCCGCCGTTTTTCGCCATACTGCCGCATCAGCGCGCGCACATCGATCTCGCCGATCCCACCCGAGTCGTACACTTCATATTGGTCGTTCAGAACTTCGCGCATGTCCGGAATGCGTACCGGCGCCAGCTTTTCCCCGCGAAGGTAAGTCTCCGGCTGCAGCACTTCGTGCGAACTTCGAGGAGGCCGCGCAAACGCTCCCGCAAACGCCATCTTCTTCCCGCCCTTGTGCAGCAGCTCGCCTTCAAAGATCAAGCCGCCGGTGTAGGAAAACGTTCCCATCTCGCGCATGATCATGGGCGCGTCGTGCATCAGCTGCGAATCCGTCGCGCCTTTCACCATCGGGTCTTCCATTTGATAAATCAAGCCGGGCGTGTCTTCCAGGCTGCGGCCGAGCGGCTTCAACAGGTAATCTATGTACACCACCATGGCCTGCCCCTCGACCACGGCCTTGCGCGCGAGGGCGCTGTCGTCGACCGCACCCCCTTTGGCTTCGTCATCCGCCGCCTGGGGCGCGGCTTTCATCCATTTCGCCAGATTGTAATTCTGATCTTGCAAGGCATGGGTGAGCTCGTGCGCCAAGATCGGCTCCTGCCGATCCGGAGGAACCCAGTTCAGCATCGATATCGTTTTTGTCTCGTCGTCGTAGTAGCCCGCAACTTCCTGCCCTGTGGATTTCACCAGAAATTCTTTCAAGTTGAATTCGCGCGGCAGGAAGCCCAGCTTCTTCATGCTCAACTCTTCCTGCGCGAAACGCAGGGTGAATTCCTCTTTTGCCAGGCGCCCCTTGGCGTACTTTTCCACATCGGCCTTGCTCACCAGTTGGCGCTTCACCACGGCGCGCTTCGGCATGCCCGTATCCTCGGCCGCGAAGGCAAAAATCCTGTCCACGGATTCGAAGAGCTTCTTCGTATCCGCATCGGTCATCTTCACTTCGTTGGTGGTGTCCTTGCGCACCTTGCGCGCCCGGTCCGCCAGGCTTTCCTCGGGTGCGGCGTCCTGCGCGAAGCAAAAACTTCCCAGCCCGATCAGGAAACAAACCGCGAAGAATCCGCAACATCGCCGGAAGCTTTTCATGACTCGCTCAAAGACAAGAATGCACGCCCCTCAATTCTGCTTGAGTGAGGAGCACGACTTCACTGGAAATGTCGGGATTAGGTTACGGAGGTAAGCAAAACAAAAACGAATCGAGAGGGAGTCGAACTCAACTGCAGTAATGAAGAGATGGTCACCTTATATGACTGTCGAAGGGACGCGGGTTTCTTTGAGCCGGTCATTTGTGCCGAGAGTCAAAGGACAGGCTTTACTTCAGCTCGGCCAGCTTCTGCGTGGCCATCTGTCCGGCTTCGGTGCTGGGATTGTCTTTTTTGATTTGCTCGTAGATGCGCTTGGCGTCGAGCGGCTGGTTGCTGTTCTGGTAAAGCTCCGCCAGTTGCAACTGGGCCGTGACCTTGCTCACCGAGGCGGTGGGTTTGTTACTCAATTCCCGGTAGAGAGCTTCCGCGTCTTGGGTGCGGCTGATGTTGCCGTAAAGCGCGGCCAAGGCCAACTTCGCGACTGAAGCCAGTTCTTTATTTCCCGTAGAAGCGACCTGCTTGAACCGGCTCTCCGCCGCGGCATTGTCGCCCGCGCTCACCGCCGTCACTCCCAGAAAATAGCGAGCCATGTCCGCGGTGCGGGTGTGCGGATACTTGTCCACAATCGCCTGAAATTGTTTTCCCGCGGTATCGGCGCGTTCTTTGGCCGAGGTAAAGCTTGGAATGTCAGGCTGCGCGGGCGTTCCCGCCGGCCGCAACTGAGCCTGCAAAGTCCGGACCGCGCCATTTAATTCCAGGCTTGCCTTCTCATCCTGCGCGTTCAAGTAGGACCACCCACCCACCCCCGCGGCCACAATCACGGCCACGGCGACCGCGGCCATGATCAGCGTCTGTCGGTGTTCGACGCTCCAGTGAGCCGTCTTCTCGGCGGCTCCGAGCGTGACCCGGCTGAATCGATCCTCTTTGAGTTGATGGCGGGTTTCTGCGCGCACGAACTTCCCTTCTACACTTGGAGGCTGGAATGTCGACGAAACAATAGTTTAACAGGGATAAAACAGGCCCGTCAAAATTCGAATCGGCAGGACTCGCGAGTGTAGCGCCGCCGTCTCGGTGGCCGGGAGCCTGCACTGAGCCAAGCCGAAGCGGCGGGCGTCGCGCCCGCTGCGCAAGTGCCGACGACGGCCGGCAAGGATGCCGACGCCGCTAGAACCTCGAACTAACCAGCAATCCTAACCCAATCGCAACCAGGTCCTCAGGAACCGCGATCACCGCATCCGGAACTCGAAGCGACCGCACCAGCCCCACACGAGCCCGGTGACCACCAAAGGCTCCTGCCAACGCGCCCACAGCTCCGGTCAGCGCCCCTAGCGCCGGCGCAATCCCCCCGGCCACGCCGATGCAGGCTCCCGTAAGCGACCCAATCACAACGCGGAAAATCAGCGGACCGGCCGAAGTCCGGGACGGTGCCGATGGCAGCAGGTCGCCAACAAACTCTCCCAAAGCCCCAAGAGAGAAGATGACCAGGATCCAAAGCGAGCCCATGAAAGCCAAAGGCGAACCAGAGAGATGAAGCCAGCCCAGATGCGCGGCCCAGGCCACAGCCGCGGGTGCCGTCATCGAACGCAAGCCGGTCACGAACCCGATCCCAAACGCCAGTAAGAGGACGAATCCCATGTTCATGTGGTCGTGAGACCCTCTGGCGAATAAGAAAGGCGGAGACGGAAGTGCCTGGACGACGAAAAACCGCCAAACAAGTCCGATCCGCGGGCCGCATTTAGCGGACTCCACCCCGAGCCTTACCGCGGAGCTTCTTCCAGCAACCCCTGCTCAAGCTTCTCCTGGCACTCAATGCAATGCCGCGTCCAGGGCACAGCTTCCAGCCGTTTGGCGTTAATTTCCTTGCCGCAATGGATGCACTCGCCAAAGCTGCCTTCCCGAATCCGCGCCAGCGCCCGCTCCACCATCTGCAGAAGCTGCCGCTCGTTGTTGCTCTGGCTAAACAAAAATTCTTTGGTGTAGGAACTCGCGGCGCGATCGGCGATATCCTGCGCCGTGTCTTCGTCCGCGGAACGGCCATCGGCCTGAGTACGCGAGACCGTCCGGCGCAAATCCTGCTGCCGCGTCTCCAGGCGCTTCTTAAACGCTTCTAACTTCTTCTTATCCATATTCTCACTTCAAATCCTGCGACGGCTCCCCGGAGCCGCTCATGGAGTTAGGGCCAAACAAAAATGATAAGCGCCCCAATTGAGATGCGTCAACCACCCTTCGCGTTGGGCGCGTTGCGGGTGGGCGACATGTAAGAGTCACCCAGCGGATTTCCTTTTTTTATGGCATGATTCTGAGCGTCTCTATACGTACATACTGGTTGCGCTATAGAAAGGAAACCCTTATGTCTGATGACCTCGCCACTTTGGAAACCCAACGATCCGAGCTCCTGGAAGAGTTCCTCCGCTTGGGGGATCTGCGACCCGGCTCCATCACGGCCGTGACCCGACGCTGCGGCAAGCCTTCCTGCCACTGCGCTAAACACAGCGACCCGGGACACGATCCGCAATTTCGCCTCACCCGCCGCGTGTCCGGCAAGACGGTGACGGAGACCTTTCCCAATCCGACCGCGCTCCGCAAGGCACAGCAACAAGTCGCCGAGTTTCACCGCTTCCAGAAACTCAGTCAGGACCTAGTCGCTCTCAACGACAGGATCTGTCGACTGCGCCCGGTCGCGCAGGAACGTGGGGGCTGGACGGAGCAGGAAAAAAAACGGCTGCTGCGATCCATCAGGAAGTAGTCCAGTTGCTCGTCGCCCGCCAGGTAGACGACCCCATGCTTCCGGCGCTCATCGGCTCCAGAACCTATAATGCGACAACCTGTGATCGATCATCGCCCCGCCCGCTGAGTTCGACCAGCATGGCAGGTCAGGTCAATCTTCTTTGAGAGACGTGTTGGGCCCGAACGGTTTTTTTCGGGGATGCGTATGTGTATGTGGACAGCTTCGCCAGACTAGCTTATGTGGGGACAGCCGCCCCCGGCTGTCAAGCGAGCGAAGCTCGCTTAGCTGCGCTCAGCAACACAGTGAAGCTAGCACTTTCAGCTCTGCTCTAACGCGGCTGAGACCCGAAAAAGCGACCGGCAGCCGCCGGGCGCTCCCTTCAGGTCTTCCCAAGAGCTAGTAACCTTCCGTACCCGTAGCCGCCGCCTTCGCCTCAGAGGAGAACCGGCTGCGCACACGGTCGCCGATGTCCTGCACCTTGTCGCTGATCGTGCCGCGGATTTCTTCGCCGCTGGCCGGCGCCAGCAACATCGCTGCGCCCGCGCCAATCGCCAACCCGGCCGCAAATGTGACCACGTTGCGCATGGTATGATCCTCGCCCTCATAAAGCTCTTGAGCCTGGTCGCGCAGGTCCGAGACTTTACTGGTCGCGCGCTCGACCCCATCGTTCACGCGGTCGCGAACATCGCCGGCAAAATTTTCGGTCTGATCCAGGAAGTAAACTGCGGTCTTCAAGATCGATTTCAATAAGCTGTACATAAGAGTGACTCCTCGTCGTGAAAATCAAAAGATCCACCTATTAGTTGCTCAATCCGAGCCAAACGACTGAATAAATTATCGGCAGGCGTAGACGAACGGGGACGAGGGTGCCCCACCCGAACCGCGGTTTTGGCGGCAGGGTGGGGATTTTGATCTCCATCACTCACGGCGTTCGCAGAAGTGTCAACCCCCGCCGCCCGCGCTCTGAAACTGCACCTCTACCAGCTTGCGGTCTTCCTCCGAGACCTGAAACATAGCGCGCGGCTTCAGCTCCATAAAGCTGGCCACAAACACTTCAGGGATCTGCCTGATCCGGGTGTTGTAGGTGTTCACGTCGTCGTTGAAAAACTCCCGCCGGTCCGCGATGCGCTCTTCCAGTTCGGATATGCGGTTTTGTAGTGCAAGGAAATTTTCGTTGGCCTTAAGTTGCGGATAGTTCTCGGCGACGGCAAACAGCCCGCGCAGCGCGCCCGTCATCGCCAGATCGGCCTGCGCTTTCTGCCCGATGCTGGCCGCATTCATGGACGCTGCCCGCGCCTGCGTCACCGCCAGCAGCGTCTGCTGCTCATGCTGCATGTACCCCTTCACCGTTTCCACCAGGTTTGGAATTTCATCGTGCCGCTGCTTGAGCAGCACGTCGATATTCGCCCAGGCGCGGTCGTTGTCGTTGCGCAGCCGCACCAGTTCGTTATAGAGAATGACGGTATAAACCAGCACTCCCACCACGAAAAACAAGAACACGGCTCCAGTCATCACGCTGCTGCCCATGGTTTAGTTGACCTCGGCTGCAACTCGCCCGCCGGCACAATTCCAGTGAAACAGCGCCACAGAGACTAGGCAAGTGACTGACGGGGCAGCGCCCCCCGCGGTGCTGAAAGGCTGGAACGAAGGGATAGGTCGCAGGGTGCTGTAGTTTCACTCGGTGGCGGCGTGAGCAAATAAGGGCCGAGCCCGCAGACTCGGCCTCTCGTGGCGCGCAACTTGTTCCGTTAAGGCTTGTGCGGGGTCAGATCGCAGGCGTGCTTCACTTCATCCAAGTTCAGCCCTGCTGGAGAGAACTCCGCGATGGCGTAACCGGTGCGGGTTCTGACTTCGACGTTGAACACCTCGGCTCCAATCGCGCCCCGGATCGTGCCTTTGTCCATGGCCAGAAACCGCCCGCGCACCCAGTTCCAGCCTTTGTGGTCGTGGCTGCCATCGATGCGCACCATAACCTCCATCTTTGGCTGGCCCCAGAAGCCAGGATAATCCGGATGTCCCAACCGGGCCCCGGGATTGAAGTCGGCATATTCATACTTGCCGTTCGTGCAAACCAGTTCGATCCGTGGTTTGTAATCCGGATCCTCCCGGAAGTAGTTATTCGACAGCAGCTCGAAGCGCACCTTTTTCGCCGCCGTCATCTTGTCTTCCGATTGAAACTCCATCCACTTCCCGCCCGCGCTGACGCCATCTTTTTCGTCCTGATAAGGGCTCATAGCGCCGCCTTGTGCGCACGCAAATACGGTTGCCAACATCAAGCCGGCAAATGCCGCCCCGGCCGCCAAAACACGAAATTTTCTGTTCGATCCCACGTGAAATCCTTTCAAGTTTTCCTCCCGCGCATAGACATCCTTACATATTGAACCCGAAAAACCCTGAAGAGTTGCACGCCCTTGCACCCTCCTGGTACAGACCCAACAAAAATGGGATAGATTCTTGCACACCACCGCCCGCGCGCAGACCCATGCACACACGATCCTCTAAAATCTGCATCAATCATTCAAAATCCGCTTTACAAGCGGGTCCTAAGAACATACACTCGACCTCGTCTTTCCCCCCTAGCACCCTTGCCGGTCCCCTCATTGTAAAGTCTTGTGGAGATGACTCATGTCGCACCCGCCGAAAAACCGCCTTGCCTTCTGGATCTCAGCCTTGACTCTTTGCGCCCTCGCTTGCGGCCTCACCGCCGCCGCCCAGGTAGCAGTCACCACCTATCACTATGACAACGACCGCACCGGCTGGAATTCCCAGGAGACCACGCTAACGGTTTCCGCTCTGCAGAGTTCGACTTTCGCCGTGCTGGGGAAGGTCGCACTCGACGATCAGGTCGATGCTCAGCCTCTGGTCGTGCCCAACGTGACGATCACCGCCGGAAAATATCCAGGCCTGCACACCGTGGTTTACGTGGCCACCGATCACAACACCATCTACGCTCTCGACGCCACCACTGGCAAAGTGCTCTTGAACCCCAACTTCGGGCCGCCCGTGGTTCGTCCGTTAGGCTGTGGCAAGAATAATCCCGACGTCGGCATCAACTCCACTCCGGTCATCGATCTCAGCAGCAACACCCTGTACGCCATCATCTACACCCAGCAATCGACCGGCCCCGCCTACTACATTCACGCGCTCGATCTGGGCAGTCTTACCGATAAAGTCTCTCCCCAGCTGGTCGCCGCTTCCCATACTCTCAGCAATGGCACGACCTACGAATTCAACGCCGTTTACCAGCGCCAGCGTCCCGCGCTCCTGCTCGCCAACAGCACTATCTACGCCGGTTTTGGCAGCTTTTGCGACCTTGACGCCGATCTTTCCCGCGGCTGGCTTCTGGGCTGGCAAACAGGAACTCTCGCTCCCCTCGAACAGAGCCTGCTCCCCGACATGCAGTCCAGCTCGGCCAAGAATTTTTACCTGTCTTCTGTCTGGATGTCGGGCTATGGACCGGCGGCCGACGACTCCGGGAACGTCTTATTCGTGACCGGCAACTCCGACCCCACCGGCACCGCCTACGACGGCGTTACCGACATCGAAGAGAGCGTAATCAAAGTATCCCCCGATCTCAGCACAGTGTTGGATCTCTTCACCCCAGACAACGTCAAAAGCCTCGATGAACACGATCAGGATTTCGGTTCCGGCGGAGTGATGGTTCTTCCCGACCAGGCCGGTTCCATCTCGCACCTGGCGGTGGCATCGGGCAAGACCGGACAGATGTTTCTGATGAACGAAGATGACCTCGGCGGCTTTTCCACCACCAAGAACAATGTGCTCGGCACCTACCTCATCGGCCCCTGCTGGTGCGGCGAATCCTACTTCGTCGATCCCGTCGACGGCAACCCCCGCGTCGTGAGCAGTGGAGGAACCAGCGTCATGGTCTGGCAGTTGCAGACTTCGCCCTCTCCTGCTCTGACCAAGGTGACCAGTTCGCCCTCGATTAACATGCACAACAACGGTTTCTTCACCGTCGTATCGTCGAACGGCACCGCCAGCCCCATCATCTGGGCGCTGGCGCGGCCAACTCCGACCAGTCCCGCGCTCGAACTCTATGCCTTCGCCCCCGACCTCGGAGGGGCCACCATGACCCAACTCTTTGCCGGCCAGGCCGGCACCTGGGTGAAAGGCGGCACCAACCCAAACATCGTGCCGGTCGTAGCCAACGGCCGAGTCTACGTCGCCTCCTACAAGGAACTTTCAATTCTGGGATTGAAAACCAAGTAGATTGGCGAGCGCTGGGTCAGCCGCGAAGCGGCCCTAGAATGCAGCCCACGGCGCAAGCCGTGGGTCCACGGCGGGAGACGAACCAGCACCAGTAGGGCGGAACGAAAAACTAAGGCACAGACTCGGCAGCGACCCCTGAATCCTCACGCACGCTCTTCGAGCCACTCCGTAAGCGGCCGAAATCTGTCGGTCAATCTCGTTCATGGCTCGCGATCTTCAAATCGATATAAACCTCAGGCCGGTCATCGAACTGGCTCACCGATTTCGCATCGCTCTTGTCGCTATCGTGCTGCGCGTAAACTTCATAGTCAGCGGTAACCGAGAGTCCTGGAAAACGGTATCCACCGTCCGCCCCGGCGATGTAAGTTTTGACGGCATGAGTTCTGGTGTCGGTGAGGTACACAATCGCGCGAGGCACCGGGTCATCATGCTGGTCCAGAACTTTGCCAAACAGCAATCGCCCCTGCCTCTTGTCTTTCTTCTCCGGCGCGGCGTGCGCGGCCACCGCGACCACCAGCAGCAACGCGCCGAACATCACTGTGGTGTGCCGTAAGCGCAGTCTGCTCGTCATAGGGATCCCGCTTCCTCTCCCATAGGCACAGCTCTTAACTCGTCAGTTGGTCAAGTGCAAACCGATATCCACCCGCTCGTCATACTCTACGTGCACCTCGACCGGTTGCGCCAGATGCAGAGTCTGCCCGTCACTCGTTTTTACTCCTTTCACGTCAGCCCACACCACGTAATCGGCCTGGCCCGCGGGAACGCGCTGCGCGAACTCTCCCGCATGATCGGAGTAAAGCTCCCACTTCGCTTTTTTATCCGAAGCGCGGCGAATTTTCACTTTCACGCCATACACCACGCGATCGTCCGGCCCCCAGACCGTGCCAAAGATAAGCGCGTAAGGATCGTTCGGTTTTAGTTTGGACGCAGGCGCAGCCATGGCCGCCGGCAAAACCAGAGACAGGGTTAGCAAGAAGGAAAGAATAACCAGAAGGTAAGAAGACGGGCGCATGAGCAGGATCCCTCGACGGATTCTACGAATCTTCGTCTTCCGTTTCCACTTCCTCTTCTTCTTCCACGTACCCGGCCTCAATCGCCTTCAACTCCAGAGGACTGGTGGTGACCACCTCGAAATCCGTGCCACACTCCGGACAGGAGACGATCTCGCCCTCATCCACTTCTTCCTCTTCCACATCCAAATCGGTTTCGCACTCCGGACAAAGAACCATATTCCTCTACCCCTCCACCAATGATAATCTTCGATGCCCCTGATAATCATTAGATTCATCCGCCGCGCAGGTCAAGGGGTCCGGCGCTGTAGAGGCTAAGATTATAATCCGAGGGAAAGCCGCCGTTCGGCCTTGACTTTTCTCACGCCCGAGGCTAAATGATTTCCGCTCGCGATCGAAGATCTTTCTTTTTGCTCGTCGCATCAGCTCTTATCGTCGGCGCGCCGACGCTCGCGCAAAACCAGCCCGGCTCGATGTCGGCCCAAGCCATCTCGCCTTCAACCAGCGCCCCGGAATCCATGGCTCCGGATTCTCGCATAGCGGCCGCGCTCGAGGAAGTTTCGCCCGAACGCATTCGCGCCAACATCGAGAAGCTGGCCAGCTTTGGAACGCGCCTGACGCTCTCTGCGCAGGACCCATCTTCCATCGCCGCGGGGCGCGGAATCGGCGCGGCGCGCGAGTGGATCAAATCCGAATTCGAGCGCTACGCCAAGGATTGCGGCGGATGCCTCGAAGTAAAACTCGACAGTTTCACCGAGCCCGCCCGGGACCGCATTCCCCAACCTACCGTAATCACCAATGTTTATGCGGTCTTGAAGGGCACCGACCTCGAGAGTGCCAAGCGGATCGTGCTCGTGACCGGGCACTACGATTCGCGCAACAGCGATATCCTCGATGCCAAGGGCGACGCTCCCGGGGCCAATGATGACGCCAGCGGAACCGCCATCAGCCTCGAGTGCGCGCGAGTCTTGAGGAAACTGAAATTTCCCGCGACCATAATTCTTCTGACCGTGGCCGGCGAAGAGCAAGGCCTGAACGGTAGCCGCCACTTCGCCAAAATGGCGAAAGAACAGGGTTGGAATATCGAGGCCGTCCTCAATAACGACATCGTTGGCGGCGACAAGAGCGCCCAGCAGGATCGCTCCGTGGTCCGCGTATTTTCCGAGGGCGTGCCCGCCGCTGCCACCGAGCCGGAAATCAAACTCATGCGCGGCCTCGGCGGTGAAAACGATTCCGCCTCGCGCCAGTTGGCTCGCTATATTGCCGAGGTAGACCGCGCCTATCACCCGGGCGTAAAACCGCTTCTGATCTTCCGCCTCGACCGCTATCTCCGCGGCGGCGACCACGATTCTTTCAACCAGCAGGGCTTTGCCGCCGTCCGCTTCACCGAGTATCGCGAAGACTTCCACCATCAGCATCAAAACGTCCGCACCGAAAGCGGCGTCGAATATGGCGACACGCTTAAGTTCGTCGACTTCGACTACGTGGCTCGCGTCGCCCGCCTGAATGCGGCCACGCTGGCTTCGTTGGCAGCGGCGCCGGCTCCGCCGGCCAACGTCCGTCTGCTGACCAAAGATCTGGAGAACCATTCGACCATCACCTGGGACCCGCCGCCGGGCGGTCGCGTCGCCGAATATGAAATTTTGTGGCGGGCCACCAGCAGCCCGGAGTGGGAGCACGCGCAGAACGTCGGCAACGCCACTCGCTCCACTCTGAATCTGTCCAAGGACAACGTCGTCTTCGCAGTCAGGGCCGTTGACGCTCAGGGCCATCGCAGCCTGCCCATCCCTCCCGTGCCGGAGCGATGATCGAAAGCTGCTACCATAGAGTTGAGGGCAGTGAGCGGTTATGCCGAGAAATACCTCCTTCGAGATGATGCTGCCGCCTTTCCGCGGCGCGGTGCGCCAAATCATAATCGGCAGCGCCGCGATCTACGTCGTCATTCTTTTGCTCGTGTCGTTTGCGCCCGCCACTGGCCAGGCGCTGCTCGCGCTCGGAGTTCTCGATCCCGCGCATATCCGGCAAGGCCAGCTTTGGCAGTTTGTGACTTACGCTTTCATGTACGTCGACCCCCTGGACTTTGTGTTGTCGCTGCTGGGCGTTTATTTTCTGGGCTCGGCGGTGCAGGAAAGGGTGGGATCGGCGGCTTTTTACGGCCTTTTTTTCGCCGGCATCGCGATTGCCGGCGTAGCCGGATTTGTCTTGTCCTTAACGGGCGTCGTCGCTCAGGGTCCGGCGCTGGGCTCGGGAGCGGCGGCCAATGCCATTCTCATGGTGTTTTATTTATTCAATCGCAACGCGCCCCTCATGCTGTTCCCCATTCCGATTCAGATTCCCATCAAGTGGATTGTCATTGGGTCGGCGGCGATCGAAACGGCATATCTTCTCCTGAGCCACTTCGCACTTTTCTACTGCGTCCTGCTTCTCGGCCTGGGCGCGGGATATCTGTGGCACGCCGTCTTTTACTCGCAAGGCATTTCCCTCCGCCTCTCGGAGCGCTTCTACGAGGTCCGCAACGACTATTACCGTTGGAAGCGCCGCCGCGCCGCCAGGAAGTTTGAAGTCTACATGAGCAAACACGACCGCAAAGTCGAGTTCGACGAACACGGCAACTACATCCCGCCCGATGACGGCCCCCGCAAGGGCAACGGCGGCTCTAAGTCCGGCTGGGTAAACTAGCAGGCTGCGAAACCATCTGTTCCAGGCAGTTTTGGGAAGGGCGCGACTTCCGAGATCGCTGAAAAACTCCGGTTTTGGGTGGAGCAGCGCTTCGAGCGCTGGGTTAGAGATCTTGATTTCGAGGACGGCTTTAGCCGCTCGGATGCGTGAATCGGCCATTTCCGCACCCTCTTTGAGCCCTGCCGCTAAACCGTTAAAAGTTAAAAAATGATCCGCGCCTCAGCCCCTGAGGCTAGCCTTCGCGAGGGATGCTGGATTTCCCGCCTGCTGGGGAATGACATTCCGCATGCAGGAACCTGCGCTTGCAATCCTCTCTCTGTCGCTCGTCGCAAACTCTGGATTCGACCGCTCTACAGAAAAAACCTCTCAAACTCGCCCAATACCTTCGCCGTCAACTCCCGCCCGGCTTTTCCTTTGAACCCCAAATCATGGCCGGCTCCGTCGACCACCATCAATTTAGTCTTGGCCGGAATCAGTTTTAACGATTGCTCCACTTCGGCGATGGCGCCGAACGGATCGCGCGTCCCTTGCACAAAAAACGTCGGCGTATGCAGATGAAAAAAATGCTGGGTGCGCAACTGCTCCGGCTTACGCGGCGGGTGCAGCGGATAGGAAAGCAGCAGCAACCCGGCTACATCTCGCGGAGCCTTGTCCGCATCGGCCTCCGCCATCTCCGCGCAGAGCATGCTCGACTGCCTTCCGCCGTAGGAGTGCCCGCCAAGAAAAACCTTGCCGGCCCTAGGCTTGAGGGCCCCCACCGCATTCCTGATTCCCGCACGGTCTCGCTTGGCGTCGCCGGGTCCGGGCGGCCCGTAAGGCCGATCCTGGCGATAAGGCAGATCGAATCGCAGCACCAGATAGCCCGCCTCTGCAAAAGTGTTCGCCATCGCAACCAATAGGGGAGCCTGGCAGTTGGTGCCCGCGCCGTGACTCAAGGCCAACCCGCTGCCATTCGGGTGAGCCGGCCGATGCAGCAGTCCGCGCACAAACGGATCGGCGGTAACATCGGTAAAAACCTGCGGACTGGATTCGGTCGACATGGTGAGTAAAGATGTAAAGACAGATGCCCGGGCCTTGCTACAGGTGGGGACAGCCGCTTCGGCTGTCGAGCGATCGAAGCGAGCCGCTCCGGGAACCCTGCCGCCGCCTCACACGCCCACCTCCTCCAACTTCTCATACACCTTCAAAATCTGAATCTCATTCCCCAGCCGCGCCCAGCACCGCAGCACCTCAGGATCCTCCTGCGCCGCCGCCCGCGCCTGCTCCGAATTCCAGTAGCGCAGCAGCATGTATTGCGCATCGCCGCTGCGGTAGAGAAGATCGCGGCCATATCCCTTCGACGAAACAATCGCATTCAGCTCGCGAATCGTCGCCAGCGAAGCCGCCTCCATCTCAGGCAGAGGTTCCCAGATGGCGATGGAAAGATATTCCTGCGACATACTCCGCGATTATAGCTTCCGCCGCGCCCTGGCGCGCTTGCCCTTGGCAGGAGCGGCTGCCGCCCTGGCTTCCTCGGTGGTCACTACGTGCAAGCGCATGAAGTTGGTGGAACCCGAGGCCTGCAGCGTGCCCGCGACCACGCCCAGCACATCGGCCGGCTTCAACAGGCTACGGCTCAACAACTCCTGCTCGGCCACAAGGACCATGTGCTCAGCCGAGAGCGCCTGTGCGCACTTCATGGGATGCACTCCCCAGTAAAGATTGGTCCGCTGTGCCACCGCCGCGTTGTGAGTAAAAGCGTAGATGGGAGCCTGCGGCCGATACTTCGAGATCATGCGCGCCGTATTTCCGGTCTCGGTAAAGATCGCGATTGCGCCCATAGGCAGGTCTTCGGCGGCGTGCGCGATGGATTCGCAAATCGTCTCGGCGACCGAAAGCCCGTGCCGGTCGCGGCGCCGCCGCCCCTGCATAAAGTCGCCCATATTGCTCTCCGCCTCGACCACGATGCGCGCCATCATCGCCACCGCCTCGCGCGGATAGCGCCCGCTCGCGGTCTCCGCCGAGAGCATCACCGAATCGCTGCCGTCGAAAATCGCATTGGCCACGTCGCTGGCTTCGGCGCGCGTTGGGCGCGGATTCTCGATCATCGACTCCAGCATCTGCGTGGCCGTGATCACCGGCTTGCGCCACTCTGCCGCCCGCCGGATCACATGCTTCTGAATCACCGGAACCTTTTCCGGCGCCATCTCCACTCCCAGATCGCCGCGCGCCACCATCACGCCATCGCAGGCTTCCAGAATCTCTTCCAGATGATCGATGGCCTGCGGCTTTTCCAGCTTCGCGATCAACGGCGTATCGCTACCATGGCCGGCCACGATCTGCCGCACCATACTCACATCGGCGGCGGTGCGCACGAAAGAAAGCGCAACCGCGTCCACGCCGTGTTTCAATCCGAACTCCAGATCCTTGCGATCTTTTTCTGTGAGCGCGGGAATCGACAATGCCGTCCCCGGCAAATTGATTCCTTTATGCTCGCCCACGGGCCCGCCGTTCAAGACATCGCAGACCACATCCTTGCCGCGCACCGTGCGCACGCGCAATTCGATCAGCCCATCGCACAAGAGAATGCGAGTGCCGGGCGCAACCTCGCGCGCAAGATCAGGAAACGTAGTCGAAAGGCGGGTGGCCGTTCCAGCGATGTCGCGCGGAGTAATGATCACCGTCGATCCGCTCTTCAACAAAACCGGGTCGCGCCCCTCCAGGCGCCCAGTGCGGATCTTCGGGCCTTGCAAATCTTGCAGAACGCAGATGGTGCGGCCTTCCTTTTGCGCGGCGGTGCGCAGGCGCTCGATGTTCCGGGCGTGATCCTCATGCGTGCCATGAGAAAAATTCAGGCGGCCTACGTCCATGCCCAGCCGCAGCAGGTCTCGCATCGCCGCCTCAGAGTGGCAGGCCGGCCCAATGGTGCAAATAATCTTGGCGCGCCGACCGGCAGGCGGTCCACCCCGGGCTGGCTTGGTAGCCGTGATCTCCGGTTCGAGAAAGGGATGTGCAGCGGATTCCAGCTTGGACAGTTTCATCGATTCGAGATCTTTGCTTTCGAACAGTTCATTGTAATGTGCGAAGCGAATGAAATTGTCATCCCGAGCGCAGCCTGGGAACTTGGTTTCCGCCAGCGCCCGTGATGCCCTCGCTGCGGGCAAAAACCAAGATCCCCCGCCTCGCTCGGGAGGGCATCCGTGTGGCGTGAGCCACTCCAGCAAGACTCAAGCTTTCGCGTGGCTGATCGCAGTCAACTCTTTCCCCAGCATCGCTCGCGGAAAGAGCATGGCGTTAAATTCCGCGCCGACGAGAATGACCAGAGAGATCATGTACATCCACACGAGCAGGGCGATCGCGGCGCCGAGCGATCCATAGATAATGCTGTAGTCGGCATAATGCTGCAGATAAAAACCAAACAACAGCGTAGACGAGAACCACATCGCGGTCGCCAGCGTCGCGCCCGGAAGTACGCTATGCCAGGGCTGCGTGCGCGGCACCGCATTGTGATAGATCAGCGCAATCACGGCGATGCTCGTCAGCGTGGCGATCAGCCATCGAATCGAGGTCCACATCAGCAGAATGTACGGGCTGTATTCGTGCGCGGTATAAAACAGGACGCGAGTTTCGATCTTGCTGCCGAACGCGATGAGCAGCGTAGAAAACGTCATGGGCAGGCCGGCGAGAACGACCAGCGCAAACGAGATCAGCCGCTCCTTCACCAGTCCCCAGATTTTTGGCAGCTCGTAGCAGCGGCGAAAGCCTTCCATCCAAGAAATCATCACGCCGGAGGCGGTCCACAACGTCAGCAATGAGGCCGTGAGCAGAAGCCCAAAGGGACGCGCCGAGGCACCCCGCAGAAAATTCATCGCCGTATTCGTACCCGCGGGCAAAATGCGCGACAGGGCGTAGGAGATCTCCCGCAGGTAAGGCGCGCCTTTGCGCGAAGAGGCCAGAAACGAACCCACCACAAGCAGAGCCGGGAAGAAGGTAAGAATGGAGGAATACGCCGAAGCTTTGGCAATAGAGAATGCGTCGTGCTGAAAAGCACGCCAGAAAGCCAGCCGCAGTAGGCGCAGAAAACGCAGCATCGCTGGCCCTAGCTTAGGGCCGGAAGGCGCCGGGCGCAACGATGGAAGCGGCCCCGGTTCCTCAATCGGCAATCGCTTCAGGTTTGCGTGCATGGCCAAAAAGTCGTTGTCATCTTGAGCGGAGTTGCCGTTCGCGAAGCGAAGGGCAACGCAGTCGAAAGATCCCTCGCGCCGGTAACCGGTCGCAGGCTCCTCGAGGAGGTCTCGCCCGTGCTCTCAAGTTCTTGGGCGCGCTCCCCGCAGGATGGCAAAATAATTACGGGGGCGAATCGCTTCGCCCCCGGTAGTGGCTCGGCCTGCCTTACTCCGCCGCCAGTTCCTCGGTTTCGCCCTCGTGCCGCATCATCTCGAGCGCGCGCTCTGCCTCTTCGTACGCCGCCGAAACTTCGGCCTGCACCTTGGCCGCCGCCTCTTCCATCTCTGGCGACAGGCGCACGTTGCGGTAGTATTCCATGCCGGTGCCGGCGGGAATCAACCGCCCGACGATCACGTTTTCCTTGAGCCCGCGCAGGTGATCGACCGCTCCCTGAATCGAAGCTTCGGTGAGCACGCGCGTGGTCTCCTGGAACGACGCCGCCGAGATGAACGAATCGGTCGAGAGCGAAGCCTTCGTGATGCCGAGGAGCAGCGGCCGTCCCGTGGCCGGCTTGCCGCCCTCCTTGATCACGCGCTCGTTCTCTTCGCGGAAGCGGAACTTATCCAGTTGCTGCTCCAGCAGGAAGGTGGTGTCGCCCACGTCCTCGATCTTCACCCAGCGCATCATTTGGCGCACGATCACCTCGATGTGCTTATCGGAGATGTTCACGCCCTGCAGGCGGTAGACTTCCTGGATCTCGTTGACCAGGTAAGACTGCAGCTCTTTTTCGCCGAGCACGGCCAGAATGTCGTGCGGGTTGAGCGGCCCATCCATCAGCGGTTCGCCCGCCTTTACGCGCTCGCCCTCCTGCACGTTGATGTGAACGCCGCGCGGCACCGAGTACTCTTTCTCCGTGCCGTTGTCGGCCTGCACATACAGTTTGCGCTGGCCTTTCGAGACTTCGCCGAACTTTACCGTGCCATCGATTTCGCTGATGACCGCGGTTTCATGCGGCTTGCGCGCCTCGAACAGCTCGACCACGCGCGGCAGACCACCGGTGATGTCCTTGGTCTTGGTCGTCTCGCGCGGAATCTTCGCCAGCACGTCTCCCGGGAACACCGTGTCGCCGTCCTGCACCATGAGGTGAGCGCGCGAAGGCATCAGGTAACGTTTGCTGCCCTTGCCCTTCACCACGATCGCCGGCTGCCGCTTCTCGTCGGGCGAATCGCCCACCACGTGCCGCGACAATCCCGTAACCTCGTCCACTTCTTCGTGCAGGGTCACGCCTTCCTGCAAGTCCTTGAACTGCGCTGCGCCGCCGATTTCGGTCAGGATGGCGAAAGTGTAAGGATCCCACTCGACCATGACCTTGCCCTGTTCGACCCGGTCGCCGTCACTCACTTTGAGCTTGGCGCCGTAAATGACCGAGTAGCGCTCGCGCTCGCGGTTTTTCTCGTCGACCACCGCGATCGAACCCTGGCGATTCATCACCACCAGGTCGCCGGATTT
The DNA here is from genome assembly GCA_049513475.1 of Candidatus Sulfotelmatobacter sp. Classification (GTDB taxonomy): domain Bacteria; phylum Acidobacteriota; class Terriglobia; order Terriglobales; family Acidobacteriaceae; genus Sulfotelmatobacter. Next base: position 68,200 of record JBEKWC010000037.1, read on the forward strand.
CGACTTCACCGTCTGCAATCCGATGAAGCGCACCGTGCCGTTATTCTTGGCGTCGAGGCGCGACTGCTCGGAGACTCGAGACGCCGTGCCGCCGATGTGGAAAGTCCGCATGGTAAGCTGCGTTCCCGGCTCGCCGATGGACTGCGCCGCGATCACTCCAGTCGCTTCGCCGAGCTCGACCAGACGGCCAGAGGCCAGGTTGCGGCCGTAGCACATCACGCAAACTCCGCGCTTCGATTCGCAGGTGAGCACCGAACGGATTTTCACCCGCTCGATTCCCGCCGCCTGAATGGCTCCGGCCAACTCTTCGGTGATCTCGTTGTTGACGTCGACGATCACGTTGCCGTCGTAGTCCTTGATTTTTTCGAGCGACACGCGGCCCACGATGCGGTCGCGCAACGGCTCGATAATCTCGCCGGCTTCGACGATGCCCTGCACGTAGATTCCATCCACCGTGCTGCAATCGTATTCGCTGATGATCACATCCTGCGCCACGTCGACCAGCCGCCGAGTCAGGTAACCGGAATCCGCGGTCTTGAGCGCCGTGTCGGCCAATCCCTTGCGGGCGCCGTGGGTCGAGACGAAGTATTCCAGCACCGTCAAGCCTTCGCGGAAGTTCGCCGTGATGGGAGACTCGATGATTTCGCCGGAAGGCTTGGCCATCAATCCGCGCATGCCCGAGAGCTGGCGAATCTGCTGCTTCGATCCCCGAGCGCCGGAATCGGCCATCACGTAAATCGGATTGATGAACCCTTCTTTATCCGCGCGCTGCATCTGCCCGAACATCTCGTCGGCCACTCTCTCCGTAATCGCCGACCAGATTTCGATGACCTTGTTATAGCGTTCGCCGTTGGTGATGGCGCCGTCGAGGTACTGTTGTTGCACGGCCACCACCTGCTTCTCGGCGTCCTTGACCAGCGTCTTCTTGCTGTCCGGGATGACCATGTCGTCGATGCCGATGGAAAGGCCGGCCCGGGTCGCATACTTAAACCCGAACTCCTTCACTTCGTCGAGCATCTTGACCGTGGTCTCAAGCCCGAAGCGCAGGTAGCCGTAATTCACCAGCGCGCCGATGCCCTTTTTCTTGAGCAGGCCATTGATGTAAGGCATGCCCTCGGGCAGGTGATCGTTCAGAATCGCGCGGCCCACCGTGGTGTTGATGAAGGCGCGATCCACCTGAATCGGATCGGTGTGAATAATGTCCTGATCGTCGTAAGCCGTGGTCAGGTCGATCAATTCACCGGTGTAGCGCAGGCGGATGGGCGTCAGCGTTTCCACCGCGCCCACTTCCAGCGCCATCAATACTTCCTCAATGTTCGCGAACACGCGGCCCTCGCCCTTCGCGCCGGGCTTGCCTTTGGTCAAATAGTAAAGTCCGAGCACCATATCCTGCGTGGGCACGGTGATCGGTTGGCCGGACGCCGGCGACAGAATGTTGTGCGACGCCAGCATCAGAACGCTCGCCTCGACCTGCGCCTCCGGAGACAGCGGAATGTGTACCGCCATCTGGTCGCCATCGAAATCGGCGTTGAACGCGGTGCAGACCAGCGGGTGGATGCGGATGGCCTTGCCTTCCACCAGCACCGGCTCAAAGGCTTGAATGCCGAGGCGATGCAGCGTAGGGGCGCGGTTCAGCAGCACCGGGTGGTCCTTGATGACTTCCTCGAGAATGTCCCAAACGATCGGGTCCTGCTGCTCCACCATTTCTTTCGCCTGCTTGATGGTGGTGACGTTGCCGGTTTGTTCCAGCCGGTGGTAAATAAACGGCTTGAACAATTCCAGCGCCATCTTTTTCGGCAGTCCGCACTGGTGCAGCTTGAGTTCGGGACCGACCACAATCACCGAACGTCCCGAGTAATCCACGCGCTTGCCCAGCAGGTTCTGGCGGAAGCGGCCCTGCTTGCCCTTCAACGTATCGGAGAGCGACTTCAGCGGACGATTGTTCGCGCCGCGCAGCACGCGGCCACGGCGGCCGTTGTCGAACAATGCGTCGACGGCCTCCTGCAGCATGCGCTTTTCGTTTCTCACGATGACTTCGGGCGCGTGCAGGTCCATGAGCTTCTTCAACCGGTTGTTGCGGTTGATGACGCGGCGATAGAGATCGTTCAAATCGGAGGTCGCGAAGCGGCCGCCATCGAGTGGGACCAGCGGGCGCAGCTCCGGCGGAATCACCGGAATCACGTCGAGAATCATCCAGCTCGGCTTGTTGCCGCTGCGGCGGAACGCCTCGACCACCTTCAGGCGCTTCGTATACTTGAGCCGCTTCTGCAGCGAGCTCTCGTTCTTCATCTTCTCGCGCAGTTCGACCGACAGGCCGTCGGTGTCGATGCGCTTGAGCAGTTCCTTGATCGCCTCCGCACCCATCATCGCCTTGAAGCCCGCCGGACGATATTGTTGATCGAGTTCGCGGAACTTGGCTTCGTCCTTGATGACTTCGCGCTCTTTCACCGGTGCGTCGCCCGGCTCGACCACCACGTAGGCCTCGAAGTACAGCACGGACTCGAGGTCACGCAGGGAAATATCGAGCAGGTGCCCGATGCGGCTGGGCAGTCCTTTGAAAAACCACACGTGCGAGCACGGAGAAGCCAGCTCGATGTGTCCCAGGCGTTCGCGGCGAACTTTCGAGAGCGTGACTTCCACGCCGCACTTGTCGCAGATCACGCCGCGATGCTTCATGCGCTTGTATTTGCCGCACAAGCACTCCCAATCGGTGACAGGGCCAAAGATGCGGGCGCAGAACAACCCATCGCGCTCCGGCTTGAAGGTGCGGTAGTTGATGGTCTCGGGCTTGGTGACTTCGCCGTGCGACCAGCTCCGGATCTTCTCCGGAGACGCCAGGCTGATACGGATCGCATCGAAATCGGCGATCGTGTTTTGCATTTCGAATGGGCTCGAACGAAACAAGGGATCCTCCGCTTTTCCTCGGCAGTGTCGTTGCCGCTTACGGCCCTCTCTACTAGTTCTCAGTTCCCAGTTCTCGGTTCTCAGCAAACCGGGATCGAAACTTGCCCTTCATGCGGCATTGAGAGCGAATGCCGCAGTGCAAAGACTTTTCCTTTGTTCCCAACTCCCGATTCCTTCTCCGCCGCAACTGAGAACCGGGAACTGGTTTCTTCAGTCCGCTGCCGCGCTCGCCGCAGGCCGTTTCTCCCCGGTCTTGATCAACTCCACATCCAGGCAGAGCGACTGCAACTCTCGGATCAGCACGTTGAACGATTCCGGCACGCCCGGCTCCATGGCGGCTTCGCCTTTGACGATGGCCTCGTAAATCTTGGTGCGGCCGTAGACGTCGTCGGACTTCGCCGTCAGCAGTTCCTGCAGAATGAAGGCCGCGCCGTAAGCTTCGAGCGCCCACACTTCCATTTCTCCGAAGCGCTGCCCGCCGAACTGCGCCTTGCCGCCCAGCGGCTGCTGGGTGATGAGCGAATAGGGCCCGATGGAGCGCGCGTGAATCTTGTCGTCCACCAGATGCGACAGCTTCAGCATGTAGATGTAGCCCACGCACACCGGCTGTTCGAACTGATCGCCGGTCATGCCGTCGTGCAACGTGGTCTTGCCCGATGTAGGCAGCCCCGCATGCTCGAGCAGAGCCTTGATCTCGCCTTCTTTCGCGCCGTCAAACACGGGGGAACCCATGTAGACGCCGCGAGCCAGCGTCGGAGCCAGCGCCTCCAGTTCCTCATCGCCCATCTCGCCGATCGTGTCGGCCAGCTTCGAGTCTTTGAACAAGGCTTTCAACTCGCGCCGAATCGCTTCGGTGCGGGTGTTCTCCTTGAGCAAGTTGGAAATCTTCTCGCCCAGCGCATACCCTGCCCAGCCCAGATGGGTTTCGAGAATCTGCCCCACATTCATACGGCTGGGTACGCCGAGCGGATTCAAAACGATCTCCACCGGCGTGCCGTCTTCGAGGTACGGCATATCCTCTTCCGGCAGAATGCGCGCGATCACGCCCTTGTTCCCGTGCCGGCCGGCCATCTTATCGCCCACGCTCAGCTTGCGCTTCATGGCGATGTAGACCTTGACCAGCTTGATCACCCCCGGCGGCAACTCGTCGCCCTTGGTGAGTTTTTCTTTCTTCTCGTTGACGATCTTCTTGAGCACGTCGATCTGCCGCGAGGTCATCTCCTCGATCTCGTCGATCTGCTCGTTCACCCGCGGATCTTTATCGTTGTACTTAATCCGCTTCAGGTTGCGGGTGGAGATGCGCTCAATCGCGTCGCGGTCAAGCACGTTGCCCTTGTTCAGCAGGCGCTTGTTGGTGCGCTCGTCGTGCAGGTCGGCCTGCACTTCCTTGCCGCCAAGGATATTTTCCAGCCGCTTCAGCCGCTCGTCGGTGAGAATGCGGATTTCGTCGGAAAGATTTTTCTCCAGCTTTCCGATCTGCGCCGCTTCAATCGACTTCGCGCGCTCGTCTTTTTCCTGGCCCTTACGCGAGAAAATCTTGACGTCGACGATCACGCCCTCGATCCCCGGAGGGCAGTAGAGCGATGCGTCGCGCACGTCGCCGGCTTTTTCGCCGAAGATGGCGCGCAGCAGCTTTTCTTCCGGCGTGAGCTGAGTCTCGCCCTTCGGCGTAACTTTGCCCACCAGAATGTCGCCCTGCTTGATGCTGGCCCCGATGCGGATCACGCCCGCCTCGTCCAGATTGCGCAGCATCGACTCGCTGACGTTGGGAATATCGCGCGTAACTTCCTCTGGCCCTAGCTTCGTGTCCCGCGCCTCGATCTCGTACTCCTCGATGTGCAGCGAAGTGTAGTAGTCGTCCTTCACCATCTTCTCCGAGACCAGAATCGCATCCTCAAAGTTGTAGCCGCGCCAGGGCATGAAGGCTACCAGCACATTGCGCCCCAGCGCCAGTTCGCCGTGATCCGTGCAAGGACCGTCGGCGATGACCTCGCCCTTCACCACCCGCTGCCCTTTCTTGACGATTGGCTTCTGGTTGATGCAGGTGTTCTGGTTCGAGCGCTTGAACTTGGTGAGCTGATAAATGTCGGAGCCCACCTCACGCGAAAGCTGCGTGGGATGGTGTTCCCCCTCGACGCGCACGATGATGCGGTCGGAATCGACCGAATCGATGATGCCGTTGCGCCGCGCTAGAACCACCGCGCCCGAGTCGCGCGCCGTAACCCCTTCCATCCCAGTGCCCACAATCGGCGCCTGCGCGCGCAGCAACGGCACAGACTGCCGCTGCATGTTCGCGCCCATCAGCGCGCGGTTGGCGTCGTCGTGCTCAAGGAAGGGCACCAGCGAAGCCGCAACCGAAACCAGTTGCTTGGGGCTGACGTCGACGTAATCCACCTCGTCGCGGCTCACCAGCACGAAGTTGCCGGCCTTGCGGGCGTTGACCAGCTCGGCCACGATGCGGCCTTTGTCGTCAAGCTCCACGTTGGCCTGCGCAATGGTGTGCCGATCCTCTTCCCACGCGGACAGATAGAACGAGAACGGATCGACCTGCGCCGGCTTCTTGCGCTTCTCTTTCAACTCGGCGTTGATCTTCTCGATCTCATGCTTCTCCATGTGATCGCCGACCTTGTAGTCGCTGTCGCCCGTGTTCACGACGCTGACGTAGTCGATCACGCGGCCGCCCTTGATCTTGCGGTACGGCGACTCGATGAAACCGTAGTCGTTGATGCGCGCGTAGCAGCTCAGCGACGAAATCAGCCCAATGTTCGGGCCTTCCGGCGTCTCAATCGGGCAGATGCGGCCGTAGTGCGTGGGATGCACGTCACGCACTTCGAAGCCGGCGCGTTCACGCGACAACCCCCCCGGCCCCAGCGCCGAGAGCCGCCGCTTGTGCGTGATCTCGGAGAGCGGGTTGGTTTGATCCATGAACTGCGAAAGCTGCGACGATCCGAAAAATTCGCGGATCGCAGCCATCACCGGTTTCGCATTGACCAGGTCGTGCGGCATCGCCGTCGACATTTCCTGGTACACCGACATCTTCTCTTTAATCGCCCGTTCCATGCGGACCAGGCCGATGCGGAACTGGTTCTCCATCAACTCGCCGACCGCGCGCACGCGGCGGTTGCCCAGGTGATCGATGTCGTCCACCGAGCCGATGCTCTTGCGCAACTTCAGCAGGTAGCCGATGGTCGCGTAGAAATCGTCGGGATCGAGCGTGCGCTTGTCGAGGCTGGTCGCATCCTGGTTCTCGAACAGCTTGATGTTGAACTTCAGCCGGCCCACCTTCGAGAAGTCGTACTTGCGCGGGTCGAAGAACATGCCGTGGAACAGCGCCGTGGCCGTATCCAAAGTCGGCGGGTCGCCGGGACGCAGCTTGCGGTAAATCTCGATCAGCGCTTCCTGCGGAGTTTTCACCGAATCGCGCTTCAGGGTCTGGCTGATCACCGTGCCCACGTCGTCGCGCTCCGGGAAGAAAAGGCTCATCTCGACCACACCCGAATCCAGAATCTTCGAGACTTTGTCGGCATTTAATTCGGTGTTGGCTTCGAGCAGCACTTCGCCCGTGGTGGTGTCAACCACGTCAGCCGCCGCCCATGCGCCTTCAAGGTCGGTCACATCGACTTCGATCTCGGAGATCTTTGCCTTCTGGATGTCTTTCAGAATCTGCGCGTTCAGCTTGCGGCCGGAGTGCGCAATCTCGTCCCCGGACTTGTTCTTGATGCTGTGCGCCAGTTTCATGCCCAGCAGGTTCGTGGCCTTCTCGCCGGCGGGATCGAGCGTCCAGTAAAGCTTCTTGTCTTTGATCGCAATGCGATCCACGGTGTAGAACGAGCGCAGAATGTCCTCGCCCGAACGCAACCCGAGCGCCCGCAGGAAAATCGTTCCCAGAAATTTGCGCTTGCGGTCGATGCGCACATAGAGCACATTCTTCTGGTCGTACTCAAACTCAACCCACGACCCGCGGTAGGGAATAATCTTGCCCAGGAAGTAGGTGCGATTGTTCGCGGTCTCGAAGAACACCCCCGGCGAGCGGTGCAACTGGCTGACGATCACGCGCTCGGTGCCGTTAATAATGAAGGTGCCGTTCTGCGTCATCAGCGGCACATCGCCGAAAAATACTTCCTGCTCTTTGATATCGCGAATCGAGCGGTTGCCGGTCTCAGCGTCTTTATCGAAAATCGTCAAGCGCATCGTGACCTTGAGCGGCGCGGAGTAAGTCATCCCGCGCTCCTCGCACTCAGCCACGTCATATTTCAACTGCAGTCCCACCGGGTCGCCGCACTTGTTGCAGAAATCCGGCGTGTTGGCGTTGTAGGTGCCACACTTCTGGCAGAGAACGTCGCCCGGGTGAAACGGATCGGTGATCACGGTGTTGCCGCAGTTCTTGCAAGTGGTGCGCAGGTGATGCAGCCCCTTGAGGTGACCGCACTTGCACTCCCAGTTACCAATGGCATAATCCACGAACTCCAGTTGTGATACGTTGCGGAAGTCGGTGATGGGGAAGACGGACTGGAACACCGCCTGCAAGCCGCCGTCTTCGCGTTCGCTCGGCAGTTTGTCCATCTGCAGAAAGCGGTCGTAGGAGCGCTTCTGCACCTCGATCAGATTCGGAATCTGGATGGTGGCTGGAATTTTGGAAAAATCGAAACGTTTACGGAAGGCATTATTCTTCATCGTCAAGAAACTCCCCTGTCAGGCGCAGCCGTGCGCTGCAGATCACCTGCGGTATGTGGGGCGCCGAATCGCGCCAGTTAAGCCGTTGTTGCGAACCTGTTTACACCCAAAAGACGACGGGGCGCCCGCAGGGACGGATGTTCCCGCAGACGCCATGCAAGGCGTTTCGCCAATCTTGATTTGTAATCTTTCGCGCCAGTTCTCTTCGGCCGTTTCCGTTCCGCCTGCCCGCGGAACAGTGCCAAGCTTCCCTTTGCGGGTCTCGCCCGCTATGAGTGAGGCCAGGGGAAGCGATGATAAGTTAGATGCTACCACCACCGCCCCGGCTTCACAACTAGAACGTATATTTTTCCGAGTCTTGCACGCGCGGCCCGGGCACTCCCTGCCCACGAAGCCCTCAGAAAACTGTCCCGCGTGAGCGGGCAAACTGCCCGCTCCCCACGAGTCCAGCTACTTCACTTCGACCACCGCGCCAGCCTCGGTAAATTTCTTCTTGATCGTCTCGGCCTCGTCCTTGGAAACGCCCTCTTTGATATTCTTCGGCGCTCCATCGACCAACTCTTTGGCTTCCTTCAAGCCCAGGCTGGTGACCTCGCGGACGGCCTTGATAACGTTGATCTTGTTGGCGCCCACCTCTTTGAGAAGCACGGTGAACTCGGTCTTCTCCTCCGCCGGAGCCGCACCCGCTCCCGCCGCCGCGCCGCCGCCCGCCACCATCACGGGAGCCGCAGCCGCAGCCGAGACTCCGAGACGCGCTTCCAGCTTCTTCACCAGCTCCGCCGCATCGAGCAGCGACAGGGCCACGATTGAATCTTCCAACTGTTGCAGGTCTGCCATGTTCGTTTCTCCACTCTTAGAGTTATGAATTTGTTGCTTTCGCTATCCGTCCGCCGGGTTTCCAGTGCGGCAGGCTCATCTCCCGGCGCCAGACAACGCCGAAATCGAAACCGCGCAACCCCTGACTCGCGATAACCGAATCCCTTGCCATTGAGTAATTGAGCAATCGGGTGATCAGGTCATTTAAAAAACCGTTCGGTGTTCCCGGTTTTTTCATGTTCCTGGTTTTTCAATCACCAAATCAGCAAATCACTAAATTACGAAATCACTCAATTTCTTCCTTTACGCTTCTTTGAACTTTCCTTTTTCAACGCCCTGGCCCAGCACCACAGCCACATCGCGGCCCACGGCGCTCATCACCGTAACCAAGCGCTGCGCCGGAGCGTTGATCAGGAACAGCAGCTTCGAAACCAGCTCTTCCTTCGACGGCATCGAGGCCAGCGACTCGATCTCCTTGATCGAAATCACGCGCCCCTCGACCACCCCCACCTTAAAGGTGAACTCCGGCGTATCCTTGGCGTACTTGGTCAGCGCCTTGGCCATCGCCACAGGGTCGCCGGTTGTGTAAGCGATCGAGGTCACTCCGGAGAGGTTCTTCAACCCCTCTTCGATCTTGGTGCCCTTCACAGCCAGCTCGGCCAGGGTATTTTTCACCACCTGATACTTCGCGCCGACTCCGCGCAAGGCCTTGCGCAACTCATAATCCTGGGCAACGGTCAGCTTGCTGTAAGTCGCGACCACGGCGCTCGAAACATCCCTCAAATCCGCGCTGAGCTTCTCAACTTGTTCTTTCTTCCGTGCTCGAGTAACTGGCATTGCGATTCCTCTTGTGATCTCTTGATCTTAGATGTGGGGACGGCCGCCCTCGGCTGTCCTTCGGGCAAAGTCCGAACGCGCTCTTTACGCTTTCGCGGCAGTCTCAATCGGAGCCGTATCCAGCAAAATCCCCGGCCCCATCGTAGAACTCAAAGTGCAGCCCTTGATGTACTTGCCCTTCGCCACCGACGGCTTGGCCCTGATCACGCTGGTGATCAGGACAGTTGCGTTGTCGATCAACTTATCGGGCGAGAACGAAATCTTTCCCACCGGCACGTGCACCAAGGCGGTCTTATCGGTGCGGAATTCCACCTTGCCGGCCTTCACTTCCTGAACCGCCTTCGCCACATCGGTGGTCACGGTCCCGGTTTTCGGATTCGGCATCAAGCCCTTAGGGCCCAGAATCTTACCTAGCCGCCCCACCGATTTCATCACGTCCGGAGTCGCGATCAGCGCGTCGAAGTCAGTCCAGTTTTCCTTGGTGATCTTCTCGACCATCTCTTCGCCGCCGAAAAAATCGGCGCCCGCCGCTTCCGCCTCGCGAATTTTATCGCCCGAAGCGATCACCAGAACTTTCTTCGACTTCCCCAACCCATGCGGCAGAACCACCGTCCCGCGCACCATCTGGTCGGCGTGCTTGGGGTCGACTCCCAACCGCAAAGTGATCTCGACGGTCTCGTCAAATTTTGCGAACTTCACTTTCTGCAACAGCGGCACCGCATCCTGCAGCGTATAAGGCCGCTTTTCGACGGCCGCATGCGCCTTCGCGATATTCTTTCCTTCTTTTTTCATTCTCTTTTCCTCGTCTCCCACCGCCGATCGTTGTTCCGACAAGCCGTGGTGCATCTGACAATTTGGTAACTGGGAAATTGAGCAATTTGGCAATTGGAAGAGCCGTCGCATGCCAGGTTTTCAATTACCAAATTACTAAATTACCCAATTACAAACCTACTCACCCAATGACTTCAATTCCCATCGACCGCGCCGTCCCGCGCACGCTCTTGATCGCCGTCTCCACCGAAGCCGCATTCAAATCCGGCATCTTCTGCTTCGCAATATCTTCTACCTGCTTCAAAGTCACCTTGCCGACCTTGTCTTTATTCGGAGTGCCCGACCCCTTGGCGATCCCGGCGGCCCGCTTCAGCAGAATCGAAGCCGGAGGAGTCTTGGTAATGAAGGTAAACGAGCGGTCGCTGTAAACCGATACCACGACCGGGATGATCAGCCCTTCCATCTCTTTCTGGTTGGTGCGCGCGTTGAACTGCTTGCAGAACTCCATGATGTTGATCTGCGCCTGGCCCAGCGCCGGTCCTACCGGAGGCGCCGGCGTAGCCTTGCCCGCCGCAATCTGCAACTTCACAAAACCTGTCACTTTCTTCGCCATAATCTCTCTTCAAGCGAATGCTCCCGCTTATGATCTCCAGAATGAATTCAACCCAGCAAAAGGCGCCGGCAAGATAGCTGGCGTCAACCTCTTCTGCATCGGACCGGCAGCCAGCCCGAGACCCTCGATGCCGTGAGCGCCCAGCCCTTCCATCTCTCCCATCTCTCCCGGTGACGCCCTCACCACCATGTCCGGCGCGGAATACGCGCCACTGGCGATATCGATCGCGGTCCTATCGCGTTCCATCACCCGCCCGCCCATCGTCTGAAACGACATTCCGCGCTTCGCATTCAGGCCACGCCGCGCCGGTATCGACCAAAGCCTCCGCCTACGGGTTCATTGCTCAATGACCCAATGACCCAATGACTAAACTCTCTACGCCACCTTCTCCACCTGGTTAAACTCCAACTCCACCGGCGTCGACCGCCCGAAGATCGTCACCATGACCTTCAAGGTCTCGCGATCCTCATTCACCTCGTCCACAATCCCCTGGAAGGTGGCAAACGGCCCTTCGGAAATCCGCACGGTCTCATTTTTCTCGAACTTAACCTTAAGCTTGGGCTTCTCGCGGCTGTCGGCAACTTTGTAGACGATGTGCTGCACTTCTTCATCCGAGAGCGGAGTAGGCTGTTGCCCCGTACCCACGAATCCCGTGACCCGCGGCGTCGACTTCACCACGTGCCAGACATGATCGTCCATGTCCATCTCGACCAGCACGTAGCCGGGATAGAACATGCGCTCGGAGGTATATTTCTTGCCGCCGCGCACCTCGGTCACCGACTCGGTCGGGATCAGCACCTTGCCGATCTTCTCCTGCAGCCCGAAGGCGGCCACCCGTGACTCGAGCGACTCCTTTACCTTGCGCTCAAAGCCGGAATACGAGTGGATGATGTACCACTTCATATTGGGATTGCGCGGCGGCTCGCTCGCAGCCCCGGCTCCCTCCGCGGAAGCAGCCTCCGCGCTTGGCGGCTGCGAAGGTTGTTCCCCGCCCGCGCCGGCCGCTTCGTTTTTTTCTTCGTCCTGCATGATCAAGTTAGACTCCGCTTCCCGCGCTCTGACTCACTTCCCAAAATAGCTGTACAAAAATCCAACGCCCTTCTGAATCAGGTTATCGATAATGAAAAAATACACCCCAAAAATAAACACGGTGACCACCACCACTGCGGTCGTAGCCTGCACTTCTTTCCACGAAGGCGCCGTGACCTTGCGCGTCTCGGTGCGAACGTCGTTATAAAACGTCTTCACCCGCTCCGGCCAGGATTTGATCTGCTCGGCGAAATTTCCGCCGGCCGATGCCATTGAGTTTGCCATCTTCTTTGTCTCCACTCCCATAAGTCTCCTGGCCACGACCCGGCCCGTCCTCGGCGTCCGTCCAAGAATCTGGCAGGGGCGGAGGGATTCGAACCCCCAAGTCCGGTTTTGGAGACCGGCAGTTTAACCGTTGAGCTTACGCCCCTGAAGACACTTAGTAATTTTGCAATTGAGTAATTTGGTGATTTGAAAACCCTCAGTCCGTCAAGAGGCCGCAAGATTTTAAATGACCAAATTACAAAAATTACCCAATCACCAAATCTATTTCACTTCCTTATGCGGCGTATGCTTCCGGCAGCGGCGGCAGAACTTCTTCAGCTCCAGCCGCTCCGTCATCGTCTTCCGGTTCTTGGTGGTCGAATAATTCCGCTCTTTGCAATCGCCGCACTGCAACGTAACAATCTCTCGGGGCATAAAACGACTCCTAGCTTGGTCATCCTGAGGCGACGGGTTTCGTCGCCAAAGGACCTATGCATCTGTTGCCGAGGCACGCATTCGATGTTACCGCGGAACTCGGTTGCAACCCTGGTTTTGCTGACAGCCAAAAGCTGACAGCCGGCTCTTACTGCACAATCTCCGCAATCGTGCCCGCGCCCACCGTGTGCCCGCCTTCGCGGATGGCGAAGCGCAAACCCTTCTCCATCGCGACCGGCGTGATCAGCTCGATCACCAGGCTGACGTTGT